>NZ_ML708680.1 GCF_008831305.1 Kocuria coralli | reverse complement strand
ACAAAAAACTAGGCTGGGCAACGTTCACAGATCACGTTTTAGAAGAACTGAATAATTACGACAAACCACTCGTATTTATTTTATGGGGAAATCATGCTATAAAAGCCGCAAGTGGCATTACAAACCCGCAACATCTAATTATTAAAGGAGTACACCCATCACCGCTTGCCGCGAGTCGAGGCTTTTTTGGAAGCAAACCATT
>NZ_ML708679.1 GCF_008831305.1 Kocuria coralli | reverse complement strand
CAATTTCCGATAGTGAAGCGCTTCACTTATAGAAAACGTTCGGAAATTGCACTTTTTAGTTCGTAATAGGTAATTTCATATTGCTCAATTGATCCACCGTAAGGGTCTGGAATATCTGTTTTTTCTTCGGAAATTAGTTGAATCTTATCATTCTCTTTCGGAAAAAGGCTTTTTACTTCCGCTTGATGATTTTGAGTCATTACG
>NZ_ML708678.1 GCF_008831305.1 Kocuria coralli | reverse complement strand
GCTGCCAAAATTGGTGGACAACGTCATTTAGTAGCAATTCGTGATGGTTTCATCACAACTATGCCACTAATGATTCTAGGGTCTTTCGCTGTTTTAATTAACAACTTCCCAATTCCAGCTTACCAAAAATTCATGAATAATTTATTTGGTGAAGGAACTTGGCAAGCATTCGGCGGAAATGTTTGGAACGGTACTTTTGCTATCT
>NZ_ML708677.1 GCF_008831305.1 Kocuria coralli | reverse complement strand
CAAATGGCTTCTATCAGCGTTCCTGAAGCTAGAATGTTGCTAATTACACCCTATGATAAAACAATTTTAGGTGAAATTGAAAAAGCAATTTTGAAATCAGATTTAGGTTTAACACCTAATAATGATGGTTCTGTACTACGTTTATCTATTCCACAATTAACGGAAGAACGTCGTAAAGAGTTGGTTAAAGAAGTGAAAAAAGAAG
>NZ_ML708676.1 GCF_008831305.1 Kocuria coralli | reverse complement strand
TTGTTTTCCAAGAATTCCACTTGTTTCCTCACTTAAGTGTTTTAGATAATTTGATTTTGGCACCGACACTTGCTCGGAAAACCAAGAAAGCTGAAGCCGTTAAAGAAGCAGAACGACTACTTGGTTTACTTGATTTAGCCGATAAAGCAAATAGTATGCCATACCAATTATCAGGCGGGCAAAAACAAAGGGTCGCGATTGCAAG
>NZ_ML708675.1 GCF_008831305.1 Kocuria coralli | reverse complement strand
TTATCTGGAGATGCCAGACCGATTTTCATATACTCAAAATTATTAACATCTAACAAGTGCCCAACCTCCTAAATTAGTTTGGAGCATTCGCTTTAGGAAGCGCTTGGGGATTCCCGCACACTTCCCAGACTTTTCAGGTAAAGTCTTAGCGATCGCTTAATTTTATATTTTGCAAAAAACAAATCATTGTTTCTTATTGTTTTGGAGTCTCAATTATCGAA
>NZ_ML708674.1 GCF_008831305.1 Kocuria coralli | reverse complement strand
AACATCCAGAAATCGCAGAAAAAAGTAAATTCAAAATGCCTTTATCGCCTGTAATGAACTGGGTTAGCTTGGTTTTCTTCGGAGGATTACTAGTTATCCTCGGTTTTGCCGCAGATACAAGAATCGCACTTTTCGTTACACCAGTATGGTTCTTGATTTTAGCTATCGCTTATCAAGTTTTAAAAGTATCCAATCGAAAGACAAAAATTCGACATAATTAAT
>NZ_ML708673.1 GCF_008831305.1 Kocuria coralli | reverse complement strand
GGATATTTTTCTACATTAAAGAAGTCTTCGCTTTTCAAATGTCCATCACGTTGCGCTTGGCGAGTGTCAACAGAAGCTGCTGCAACGGAGAAGTTTAATTTTGCAGAAGTTAAATCTTCTGGATCCATTTCGATATCCGCTGTGAAATCGCTAAATGCACCTTTTACTTTTGATACCATCATGTGTTTTACTTGAAATTCGATTGAACTATGCGCTGGGTCTACGTT
>NZ_ML708672.1 GCF_008831305.1 Kocuria coralli | reverse complement strand
AGGTTCTGTCCTTGCTGGCGTAGTTGAGCCACCATCCGCACAACCAGTTATCGTAGAAGACAATGTTGTTGTAGGCGCCAATGTCGTTGTTTTAGAAGGCGTACGCATTGGAGAAGGCGCAGTTGTAGCAGCGGGCGCAATCGTTACAAAAGATGTAGCTCCTGGAACAGTCGTGGCCGGAATTCCTGCACGTGAACTTAAAAAATTAGATGCAAAAACAGCTTCTAAAACAG
>NZ_ML708671.1 GCF_008831305.1 Kocuria coralli | reverse complement strand
GTATCATCGCTGATACGGAAAATCAGAAAAACAACCTTTACTTCGTAGAAGTAAATTGGTTAAGTTAGAAAGGGCGCACGGTGGATGCCTTGGCACTAGGAGCCGAAGAAGGACGGGACTAACACCGATATGCTTTGGGGAGCTGTACGTAAGCGTTGATCCAGAGATTTCCGAATGGGGGAACCCACTATCTTTAGTCGGATAGTATCCTTACGTGAATACATAGCGTGAGGAAG
>NZ_ML708670.1 GCF_008831305.1 Kocuria coralli | reverse complement strand
CATCCGCGTGTTTCTTTTCGATTGGCGTCTTAGGACTTGCAGGCGGAGATGCTGGTGGTGCCATGGATGAAATTGAATTTTCTTTATTGAATGCAGATGCATCCTTTGCTTCAGTTTGTTGCGCAATTGGTAGACTAACTAATATAAGTGTAATAAAAACTAGCATTATTTTTTTCATGGGTTTCACTCTCCTTCTACATTTTTTAACCTAATAATGCCAAATACCGTTTGCCACCCCTCTCTTTTGATAA
>NZ_ML708669.1 GCF_008831305.1 Kocuria coralli | reverse complement strand
CGATAGTTGGATTCTATAAGCTTAATAACTTCGAGCATGGTGGAAGTGGTGCTTGATTGTGAGTTGGTAAGATCATCAGCTAAATATGTATCACATTTACGTACCAGTTCAGTGAACAGAATTGGCAAATAAAGAGTGATAATTCGTGATGAAAATTCTTCTTCTAAAAAATATTCCGTGATAATTTGGTTTAAAATTTGTTGGATATGCGGAATTTGCGCACTTTGAAAAATAATATATTTCTTTAAAGATT
>NZ_ML708668.1 GCF_008831305.1 Kocuria coralli | reverse complement strand
AGGCATCGGTAGCCGTAAAATCACGTATCGTTTGCGCGACTGGTTGTTCAGTAGACAACGTTATTGGGGTGAACCAATTCCAGTTATCCACTGGGAAGACGGGGAAACAACGCTTGTACCAGAAGAAGAACTACCACTACTTCTGCCAAAAGCAACAGAAATCAAACCATCAGGAACAGGCGAATCACCACTTGCCAACTTGCATGATTGGGTAAACGTAACAGACGAAAATGGACGTAAAGGTCGTCGTGAAACA
>NZ_ML708667.1 GCF_008831305.1 Kocuria coralli | reverse complement strand
AATTTTTGTAAGTAATTGGGGAAATTTGAAGACAGGAGAGATGTTGAGTGGAACGTGTTTATAATTTTTCGGCAGGTCCGGCAGTTTTACCAGTACCGGTACTTGAAAAGGTTCAAAGGGAGCTACTCTCTTATAATGGTTCAGGAATGTCAGTAATGGAGCTGAGTCACCGTTCAGAATTATTTCAAAACATCCTAGATGATGCGGAGAGCTTGATTCGAGAATTGATGGAGATTCCAGAAAATTACAAAGTACTATTTTTGCAAGGTG
>NZ_ML708666.1 GCF_008831305.1 Kocuria coralli | reverse complement strand
TAAGTGAGTTCGAAGTTACATATTCATCATCTGTGGTGAAATTGAAGCTAGTATTCCATGCTCTTACTAATCCACCATTTAGATTATCGTATTGGGTGCTAATTGTTAGCGTGTATCCAGTTGCAGGTTCTAAATCCTCAAAAGTATTTATCCAACTAGCTGTATTCCCACCTTGAAATGACCCTTTTTTAACTTCTGTACCGGTTGTCGTATTTTTTAATACGTATTGGAAATCTTTATTTGTTCCGCCAACAAAATAACTTTGCGGATCGTTATAAGAGAATT
>NZ_ML708665.1 GCF_008831305.1 Kocuria coralli | reverse complement strand
GCGTTGACGCTCCTATAGTTGTCAACTCGCGATTTCACCGGTGCGGGGGTTGACCTTAATGAGGTGGTAGACCTCGCGAATGACGTAGCGCTTCAAGCAACGGATGATGTCTCGCTTGCTCTTGCCTTCAGCGGTCCGACGCGCGACGTAGGCGATGGTCGGCTCATGGAACCTCATCCGGACGATCACGGTGCGGTAGATCGCGGCGTTCAGCTGCCGGTGCCCACCATGGTTGATGCGATGTCGACCGCTGGTCATCCCGGACCCGGTCGGGACGGGGCTGATACCGGCGAGCTTCGCGAATGCGGCTTCGG
>NZ_ML708664.1 GCF_008831305.1 Kocuria coralli | reverse complement strand
GACATGTATCTTTAAGAGCAAACATGGCTTGAATTACGCCGTCTTTAGCTACATAAACAATCGTTTTCCCTTCACTTGCAAGTCGTTCAAATGCGCCATTTGAAAATGCTGCCGCTGCTTCTTTCCCAACAAACCCAGCCTTTCCAACTTGCCAATTCCCTTCTCGATAAATCGCTTGAACTCCCCAACCAGGTACATCCGTCACTTCTATTTCCGTTAACTTTTCGGTGATTTCCGGTTCTAAGTCTTGTGTTATTGCCGCAGCTAACGGATGTAAAGATTGTCGTTCCATCGCTCCAACCACATTGATTACTAACTG
>NZ_ML708663.1 GCF_008831305.1 Kocuria coralli | reverse complement strand
TGGGCCGTGTCTCAGTCCCAGTGTGGCCGGTCACCCTCTCAGGCCGGCTACCCGTCGTCGCCTTGGTAAGCCATTACCCCACCAACAAGCTGATAGGCCGTGAGCCCATCCAAAACCAGTACAAACCCTTTCCACCAACAGGACATGCATCCGTTGGTCGTATCCAGTATTAGACCCAGTTTCCCAGGCTTATCCCAGAGTCAAGGGCAGGTCACTCACGTATTACTCACCCGTTCGCCACTCATCCACCCAACACAAGTGCCAGGCTTCAGCGTTCGACTTGCATGTGTTAAGCACGCCGCCAGCGTTCGTCCTGAGCCAG
>NZ_ML708662.1 GCF_008831305.1 Kocuria coralli | reverse complement strand
CGGGCTCTTCAGAGTTGAGTGTGGGCGCGCCGGTGGTGCGGGGTAGCTGGGGATAGACGTCGAGGTCCTCGATGATGAGCGGACTCTTACCTCTGCTCGCACCAAGGACCTCGACAATGCTTAACCATAGTTGCGTATGCCCTGACGCGCTCGATCGCTGCGACCGATGCGATCTCCTTCTCGACTTCCCCGGCCTCCACCTGGTCTCGGTCACGCAGGCTCCCTCGGGCCTGGTGCTCGAGGTGGAGTCCTGCGTTCCGGTCCAAGGCTGTCCCGGCTGCGGAGTCATCGCTACTGGTCACGGCCGTGTGGTGGTCGAGGTGATTGATGCGCCCTGGGCGGG
>NZ_ML708661.1 GCF_008831305.1 Kocuria coralli | reverse complement strand
ACTTCTGCAACACGAAGATCGATTTTGTCGAAGTCTTCAATGCCGATTTGCGGTGTTTCAAGTGCTTCAACTTCCGCCACTTCTTCGGCAGGCGCTGGTGCAGAGCCTTTCATTTCATCTTGAATATAGGTAACTTCCACTTCTGCATCAAGTCTCGGGAAAATTGGCGTACCTTTTTTCACCACAGTGGTGCCTGCTGGAATTTCACCATATCCATAAATGCTATCCCATTTTTTCAAGTTTTCTTCTTGTAAACCTAGTTGTAAGAAGATTTCGCCCGGAGTTCTTGTTAAGAATGGTTGTAAAAGCACTGCGATAATACGTAAGTTTTCCGCTAAATGAGTCATTACGCTTGCAAGTTCTGTGCGTTTATCTTCG
>NZ_ML708660.1 GCF_008831305.1 Kocuria coralli | reverse complement strand
CCCGCAGCTGGAAGCGAAGGTCACCGATGTCATCGGCTTATACCTGGCGCCACCGGAGAATGCGGTCGTGTTATGTGTCGATGAGAAGTCTCAGATTCAGGCTCTGGATCGCACGGCCCCGTTGTTGCCGATGCGCATGGGTGATGCCGAGAAGCGCACTCATGACTATCACCGGCATGGGACGTCGACGCTGTTCGCGGCGCTGGAAGTCGCGACTGGTCAGGTCACGGGCGCGGTGAAGTCACGGCATCGGCGGCAGGAGTTTCTGTCGTTCTTGCGTCAGATCGACAGGGCCTATCCGGGCCAGGAGCTGCATCTGGTCATGGACAACTACGCAACCCATAAAACGGCGGAAGTACGTCAATGGCTGGATGAGCATCCTCGGTTCCATGTG
>NZ_ML708659.1 GCF_008831305.1 Kocuria coralli | reverse complement strand
TGGCCGTGGGTGGAGCGGTGGATCACCAAGGACAACCGGGTGCACAACATCCTCGACCGCCCCCGCAACGCCCCCACCCGCACCGGTGCCGGCGTGGCCGCGATCGTGTTCTACGGCGTGCTGATGATCGCCGCCACCGGTGACTTGATCGCGACGCACTTCCACCTGGCCGTCAACGACGTGATCTACATGCTGCGGTTCCTCTTCTTCTTCGGACCCGCCATCGCCTTCATCATCACCCGACGCATCTGCCTCTCCCTACAACGCAAAGACCGCGAGATCGTGCTGCACGGCCGCGAAACCGGCCGCGTCCAGCAACTACCCCACGGCGAATTCATCGAAGTCCACGAACCCCTCGACGAATACCACCGCTACACCCTGGTCTCCTTCGAAGACCGC
>NZ_ML708658.1 GCF_008831305.1 Kocuria coralli | reverse complement strand
CGGCATCCGCCATGTTCTCCGCGCCGGGCGAGAACGCCTCACGTCTCGCCAGCAGACTCGCCTGGAAGCTGCGTTCACGGCCCATCCCGATCACATCGCGGTCGAAGTCGCCTATCGCTGCGCTCAGGACCTTCGGGACGTGTTCCACCAGCCCACGCCTGCACGAGGACGCCAGCTTGCCGAAAAACTCATCGCCTCGCTGCCGACCTGCCCGATTCCCGAGATCGCCAGGCTCGGAAAGACCCTGAGACGCTGGAAGACCGCGTTCCTGGCCTACTTCGACACCGACGGCGCGAGCAACGGTGGTACCGAGGCCATCAACGGGATCATCGAACTCGGCCGCCGCATCGCCCGCGGCTTCCGCAACTTCGAGCACTACCGCCTCCGCATGCTCCTCATCACCGGTGGACTCGACGCCTCACCCCACACTCAACTCTGAAGAGCC
>NZ_ML708657.1 GCF_008831305.1 Kocuria coralli | reverse complement strand
CTGGCGACCTCCTCGAGCAGTCGGCCGGGCCTGAGCTTGAACGGCTTCGGCCGACGAGTCTGCTGGCGGGCACGTTCATGTGCGCGCCAAGCCGAGTATTCGCAGCGGCCTCCGCCGCGCTTGACCTCACGGCTGATGGTGGACACCGTTCGCCCCAGCTGCCCGGCGATCGCGGTGAATGTGTCGCCACGATTGATCCCCAGAAGGATCTGCTCGCGCTCATCGATCGTCAGGCAGCCCTGGCGTGGTTTCCAGCCGAGCGGTTTGGCATCGAGGTGCCTGCCGCTCCGGGCCATGACCCCGACCATCGGCGCGCTGCAGCCGATCTCCTTGGCGATATCGACCAGCCGCCAGCCCTTCCCGTGCAGCCTGAGCGCCAGCTGCTTCTGCTCCCGGCTGAGATGACCGTGCTTGCCCTGCATCCGGATCCTCCTGTGGTCAGTGACTGTCCCATCTCACAGGAGATGTTGCGCTGACCGCTTGAATCCGCCA
>NZ_ML708656.1 GCF_008831305.1 Kocuria coralli | reverse complement strand
TAAACCAACTTCAGAAACGCGACACTAGGCAGTCGTGCATTCCGATTGGCGCGCCCTTACCGTGCGAGGCGACCACCGGGATCTCAGACTCGACGCCGATGCATGCTGGGCCCGTGCGAGACCGAGAGGAACAGCCACCCAGCACTTCACGCAGCGAGGTGGGATTCCCTTCGGAACGGTTATGTGCGCTTTCTTCCAGACCGCTCTGCCATGCCCGGGGATCAGATTCCTGCCATGAGCAGCCGCAAGGCGCCAGCCTGGACCGTGAAGCCCCGGCTGCTTCGTAAAGAACGTCAGACATCTCCACCGCGCAGCTCACACCAAGCCCGAAGGCTCCTTCCCCTCACAAGCCGATCACCGGCACCAACCTCATGGCCGGGTCGGGCAAGTAGCGCATAGGACAGCGCAGATCAAGCGCCACCTATCTGTTCATATGATTTGTTGGATCGAAGAAAAGCGATAATGATTAAACGAATGGCGGATTCAAGCGGTCAGCGCAAC
>NZ_ML708655.1:249-505 GCF_008831305.1 Kocuria coralli | reverse complement strand
ATGAATTATTTGCTGTTTCATGAATAACTATTCCTTCTGGTTTGCCGTAACCATTACGATAGTTGAATTTAGGAAATTGGCTTTTTAATTGTTTTTCTATTTTTGCTGTTGAAAATTTGTTTGATTTAATATAGGCATTAACATCAGGGTATCCTGTTGTTGCGCGAAGCAAAGGGACTTGCTGTAGTACGCTATTAGTTCCATCTTCAAAGCCGTCATGTTCTTCCGTTGCAGTCCCATCTCTAACTCCTTTGGG
>NZ_ML708655.1:0-219 GCF_008831305.1 Kocuria coralli | reverse complement strand
GGGATATAAGTAGCTTGACCGTCTACTTTTTGCACCGGATCAATGGAAGCAGCACTTGCTTTTTCTGTAATCATAGTAGCGGAGGTGCCAATAAAAACAAGGCTTGCAAAAACAACCGCCGATTTTACTAATTTTTTCAAAGTTTAAATCCTCTCCTAACTGCACTACTTTTTATATTAAATAAAAGTATTCTATTTCTAATTATGACAACACGTCTGG
>NZ_ML708654.1 GCF_008831305.1 Kocuria coralli | reverse complement strand
CTCTCCCGCCAGCCCTACTACCGCTGGCGCCACCAGCAGGTCACCCAGGCTGAGCTGACTGAGGCATATCGCGCCAACGCGTTACTGGACGCCCACGTCGACGACCCCGAGTACGGGTACCGGTTCCTGGTCGGCGAAGCCGCCGGGGCCGGCGAAGTGATGTGTGAGCGCACGGCATGGAGGATCTGCCGGGACAACCAGTGGTGGTCCGTGTTCGCCGAAGAAGCGCGGCAAGAACGGGAAGCGTCCCGGGCCACCGGTCCACGACGATCTCGTGAAGCGGGACTTCTCCGCCGATGACGTCAACGAACTGTGGTTGACCGACATCACCGAGCACTGGACCGACGAGGGCAAGCTCTACCTCTGCGCCATCAAGGACGTGTTCTCAGCCCGGATCGTCGGCTACTCGATCAGCGACCGTATGAAGGCGCGACTGGCGGTGAACGCCCTGGACAACGCCGCTTCCCGCCGCGGTGACGTCGCTGGCTGCATCGTGCATTCGGACCGAGGATCCCAGTTCCGGTCGCG
>NZ_ML708653.1 GCF_008831305.1 Kocuria coralli | reverse complement strand
GACCCCGTAACTTCGGGAGAAGGGGTGCTCTATTAGGGTGCAAGCCCGAGAGAGCCGCAGTGAATAGGCCCAGGCGACTGTTTAGCAAAAACACAGGTCTCTGCAAAACCGTAAGGTGACGTATAGGGGCTGACGCCTGCCCGGTGCTGGAAGGTTAAGAGGAGTGCTTAGCTTCGGCGAAGGTACGAATTGAAGCCCCAGTAAACGGCGGCCGTAACTATAACGGNCCCAGTAAACGGCGGCCGTAACTATAACGGTCCTAAGGTAGCGAAATTCCTTGTCGGGTAAGTTCCGACCCGCACGAAAGGCGCAACGATCTGGGCACTGTCTCAACGAGAGACTCGGTGAAATTATAGTACCTGTGAAGATGCAGGTTACCCGCGACAGGACGGAAAGACCCCGTGGAGCTTTACTGCAACCTGATATGGAATGTTTGTACCGCTTGTACAGGATAGGTAGGAGCCGAAGAGACGTGTGCGCTAGCATACGAGGAGGCAATGGTGGGATACTACCCTGGCTGTATGACCATTCTAACCCGCCACGCTTAGCG
>NZ_ML708652.1 GCF_008831305.1 Kocuria coralli | reverse complement strand
CCTCCATGACTCTTTACCTCGAGGCTAGCCCTAAAGCTATTTCGGAGAGAACCAGCTATCTCCAAGTTCGATTGGAATTTCTCCGCTACCCACACCTCATCCCCGCACTTTTCAACGTGCGTGGGTTCGGACCTCCAGTAAGTATTACCTTACCTTCATCCTGGACATGGGTAGATCACCTGGTTTCGGGTCTACGACCTGTTACTTATGCGCCCTATTCAGACTCGCTTTCGCTACGGCTCCGCTTTTTCCGCTTAACCTTGCAACAAATCGTAACTCGCCGGTTCATTCTACAAAAGGCACGCTATCACCCATTAACGGGCTCTAACTACTTGTAGGCACACGGTTTCAGGAACTGTTTCACTCCCCTTCCGGGGTGCTTTTCACCTTTCCCTCACGGTACTGGTTCACTATCGGTCACTAGGGAGTATTTAGCCTTGGGAGATGGTCCTCCCGGATTCCGACGGAATTTCACGTGTTCCGCCGTACTCAGGATCCACTCTGGAGGGAAAGCCATTTCAACTACCGGGCTGTTACCGTCTTTGGCGGGCCTTTCCAGACCGCTTCATTTATAACTTTCTTTTGTAACTCCGTATAGAGTGTCCTACAACCCCAAGAAGCAAGCTTCTT
>NZ_ML708651.1 GCF_008831305.1 Kocuria coralli | reverse complement strand
CGGGATTGTCGCCGGCGACGATCAGGACCTCGGCTGCGGTATCGACGCCGATGCCGAACTGCTCCAGCAGTTGCGGTGCGGTGCGATTGACGAGCGCCTCGATCGACGCCCGGAGTTCCTTGGCTTCGCTGTCCAGGTGCTGCCATCGGCGGGCCAGGGAGCGCAGCGCATGGCGGAGAGAGTCTGAGGGCGTCTCGAGGTTCCGAGGGCGCAGTGCTGCGAGGTGGCGAGCGAGCTTGATCGGCGTCATCCGGTTCGTCTCCCGGCGCAGTGTGTCGTCGGCGTGGACGAGCAACGCCTTCATCGAGATCATCGCGGCGGACCGATCGATCACCGCCGAATCGTGCGCGATTTTAAGCTGCCTGATCATCTCGACGCTGCTGTCCGCGGTCTTCGGGATGACCGTCGCGAAGCCCGCGAGCACGGATCGGGCGGCGTTTTCCGCGTCGAGGGTGTCTGACTTCCCGTTCATGCGCCGCTGGCGGCGGTCAGGGCGTCCTGCTTCGACGACCTTGTGTCCGTGTCGGCGCAGGAAGGAAGTGAGGGTGGCGCCGTAGGAGCCGGTGCCCTCGATGCCGAACGCGACGATCTTCCCGAACGAGTCCGCCCAGGTGAGAAGCTGTTTGAAACCGCCGGTATCGGTGGGAACGGTGAGGGTAGCGAGGATGCCGCCGATGGTGTCGAGCACCGCGGCGACGTGGATGTGC
>NZ_ML708650.1 GCF_008831305.1 Kocuria coralli | reverse complement strand
CGTGCCTGACGAACTGGATGCGCCAAGCAGATGTCGAGGACGGTGCCCGTCCCGGCAAGACCCGTGACGAATCCTCCGAGCTGCGTGATGCTCGCAAGAGGATCCGGTTGCTGGAGCAGGAGAACGAGGTCCTGCGGCGCGCGGCCGCCTACCTCTCACAGGCGAATCTGCCGGAAAAAGGTTCTACCCGCTCGTGAGCGAGCTCGCCGGTGACGGGATCCCCGTCGCGGTGTCCTTGCGGGTCTTGAAGCTCGCCCGTCAGCCGTACTACCGGTGGCGGAAACACCGGGTCACAGCCTCGGAACTCCGGGCGGCGTATCGGGCGAACGCCCTGTTCGACGCCCACCGGGATGACCCGGAGTTCGGATCGCGGTTCCTGACCGTCGAGGCCCACGCGGCCGGCGAGGTGATGTGCGAGCGGACGGCGTGGCGGATCTGCCGCGACAACCAGTGGTGGTCGGTCTTCGGCAAGAAGCGTGGGAAGAACGGGAAGCGCCCCGGTCCCCCGGTCCACGAGGACCTCGTGAAACGCGATTTCGCCGCAGATGACGTCAACGAGCTCTGGCTCACCGACATTACGGAGCACTCCACGGAGGAGGGAAAGCTCTATCTCTGTGCGATCAAGGATGTCTTCTCCGGGCGGATCGTGGGCTACTCGATGGACTCCCGAATGAAGGCTCGTCTCGCGGTGAACGCGCTGGTCAGCGCGGTCACGCGTCGGGGTGAA
>NZ_ML708649.1 GCF_008831305.1 Kocuria coralli | reverse complement strand
TGGCTGGCTAGGGGAGACTATGATTTCTGTGCGCGAACAGATAGCGCATCTGCCCGCTGAGCAGCGGGAAAAATTCGCCGGCCTGATCCGTGCCGTGCCCGCTCAGTTCCGCTACGGCTCGGCTTTCCGCAAGACCAAGCGCAAGATCCTCAAGGCCCGGACGGTGCCGTCCTGGGGGCGGCAGGAGCGGTCCGAACGGCTGCGGGAACTCCTGCTGAGTGCGGCTTCGACGGAATATTACGGCTCCACTCCTGGATATGAGCCGCTGACGGAGTTTGCAAAGAATAACCGGGGAGAGGACCCTTTCGTGGTCCTGGGAGAACTGCCCGTTCTGACGCGTCAGGCCTTGTCGGAGAACACTGAGCGCATGATTGCCACGGATCCGTCCAAGGTGGAACTCGTGGCCAGTTCGGGAACGTCGGGTAATCCTATTCTTTTCCACCTGGATAAGGCCCGGGGGGCGGGGGAATGGGCATATGTGCAAACCGCCTGGCACCAGGACACCGGCTACGACTTGAATGACTGGCGGTTATTTCTGCGCGGCGCCGTGGAATTCGACGAGTCCAAGGACCACCTGGTCCAGGCCGCCACGGGCGAGGTGGTGCTGCGCATCCAGGCGCTGGCGCCCGAGCGGATCGCCGAGCACTGGAAGCTGGTGACCGAGCGGGAGATCCGCTACATCCACGGCTACCCCGCATCCATCGACTACATGGCCCGGTTGCTGGAGACGCACCTGCCCGACGACGAATGGCGCTTCCGGATCAAGGGG
>NZ_ML708648.1 GCF_008831305.1 Kocuria coralli | reverse complement strand
ATGTACCAGTCGGGTTGGGAGCCGGCTTGGACGGGGGAGGGGTCGTAGGGGCCGTAGTTCCAGATGGCGTTGATCTGGACGGTGGCTGCGATGGCGGCGAGGACGCCGAAGACGATGAAGAAGAAGCCTCCGGCTTTGGCGGCGTAGACGGGGCCGACGGGGAAGCCGACGACGTTGTTCTCGGTGCGGCCGGGGCCGGGGAACTGGGTGTGTTTGTGGACCACGACCATGAACAGGTGCACCACGATCAGGGCCAGGATGATCACCGGCACGATGAACACATGCACGATGTACATCCGCCCGATGATCGCGTGGCCGGGGAACTCCCCGCCGAAGATCAGCATGGAGACGTAGGCGCCGACCAGGGGCACGGCGCGGGCCAGTCCGTCGACGATGCGCAGGCCGTTGCCGGAGAGCACGTCATCGGGGAGGGAGTAGCCGGAGAACCCGGCGACCAGGGCCATCATGAACAGCAGGCAGCCGACCACCCAGTTCAGTTCGCGGGGGCGGCGGAAGGCGCCGGTGAAGAAGATCCGGGCCATGTGGACCATGATCGCCACGGAGAACAGTAGCGCGGCCCAGTGGTGGAGTTGGCGTAGGAAGAGTCCGCCGCGGATGTCGAAGGAGATGTTCAAGGTGGAGGCGTAGGCCGCTGACATCTCCACGCCTTGCATGGGTACGTAGGAGCCGGTGTATTCGGTGGTGGCCATGGTGGGGTCGAACCAGAAGGCCAGGAAGGTGCCCGAGAGTAGGAGCACGATGAAGCAGTACAGGGCGACTTCACCGAACATGAAGGACCAGTGGTCGGGGAAGATCTTGCGCCCGAATTCCTTGATGATCGGGGACAGTCCCACCCGGGTGTCCACGAAGTTCGCGATCTTCCCCACACTGGTATCCGCCTGGT
>NZ_ML708647.1 GCF_008831305.1 Kocuria coralli | reverse complement strand
GGGCCTTCACAGCTGAGTGTGGGTAGCGGTTCTCCGCCAGGGGCGATGACCGCCTGCAGCGAGCAGAGCCCGTAACCGGTAGTTGTCGAAGTTGCGGAAGCCGCGGGCGACGCGACGCATGGTCTCGATGACGCCATTGACCGCTTCCGTGGGCCCGTTCGAGGCTCCTGCGGTATCGAAGTAGGCCAGGATCGCGGCCTTCCACCGGCGTAAGGTCCGTCCGAGCCGGGCGATCTCCGGAATGGGACAGGACGGGAAGGCACCGAGAATCTCTGCGACGAGCCGGCGCCCCTGCTCGGGGCGGGCGTGGTAGACCGCGCGCAGCTTCTGGTAGCAATGCCAGGCAAGGGTGACCTCGTGATGCGGGTCCCCGGCCTCGAGCTTCGCGTTGAGTCGGCGGACCTGCCTCTCGGTCAGGTGCTCGGCGCCGATCTGCAGGGTGCGGCGGATCCCGTACAACGGGTCCCCGGCTCTCCCGCGGTGACCCAGAGTGTCCTGCTGCACGCGGCGGCGGACCTCATCGACGACCTGCCCGCCGAGCTTGACCACATGGAAAGCGTCGAGAACGGTGATCGCCTCCGGGAGCTCGTCGCGGATGGCATTGGCGTAGCCGTGGAACGGATCCAGCGTCGCCGTGCGGATCCCGCTCGTGAACGCCGGCCCCTGCTCGGAGAGCCAGTCGCCGTAGGCCGCCCCCGTGCGCCCGGGCACCAGATCCAGCAGGCGCGCCCGGGGCCGGCCGTCCTCGCCGCGGGAGTGGTCCACGATCCCGGTGACCAGCCCAGTGCCGGGTGGGCCCACGTGGCGCCAGAGGTGCTCGTCCACGCCCAGGGCGTTCACCCCGGCCAGCCGATCCTCCGCGGCCAACTGGTCCTCGATGACCGGAGTGATGGCGTCCCAGACGGTGTTCCAGGCGACCCCGAGCATCTCCGCCAGTGCCGAGACCGCGATGTCGTGG
>NZ_ML708645.1 GCF_008831305.1 Kocuria coralli | reverse complement strand
GCGGATTCAACTGGTCGTCGCAACACCTCTCAATCGTGGAGGTGTTCAACGATGGTTACGGTGGATTGGAGCAAAAAGACCAGCGATGTGCCCGAAAGCACGCGTCGGCAGTGGCGTGCGGATCGTGCCCTGCGCCCGGCGATGCGTTCGCCCGGGCGGCCTGATCCATCGCGGGTAGTGCAGCGACAGTTCTGGGGTCTGATCGCGACGGGCATCACCTCAGCCGAAGCAGCGCTGAAGGTGGGCGTGTCCGTCCCGGTCGGGACCCGCTGGTTTCGCCACGCTGGCGGCATGCCACCGATCTCACTGACCGAGCCCACCGGCCGCTACCTGTCCTTCGAGGAGCGCGAAGAGATCGCGCTGTTGCGCGCGAAGCAGGTTGGCGTGCGCGAGATCGGCCGCAGGATCGGACGCGACCCCGGGACGATCTCTCGCGAGCTGCGCCGCAACGCTGCCACGCGCAGCGGGAAGCAGGAGTATCGGGCGTTGGTGGCGCAGTGGAAAGCACAGCAGGCGGCGAAGCGCCCGAAGCTGGCGAAGCTCGCGACCAACGAGAGGCTGCGTGACTACGTCCAAGAACGTCTCGAGGGGTCGGTGACCGGCGCTGATGGCACCGTCGTTGCTGGGCCGGTGACAACGGACTGGAAAGGTCGTAACAAGCCGCACCGGGCCGATCGCCGGTGGGCGAGGGCGTGGAGTCCAGAGCAGATCTCGCACCGTCTGAAGGTCGACTTCCCCGATGATGGGTCCATGCGAATCAGTCATGAGGCGATCTACCAGTCGTTGTTCATCCAGGGTCGAGGCGCGCTCAAACGCGAGCTCGTCACGTGCCTGCGAACAGGCCGCGCACTCCGCCAGCCGCGGGCGCGAGCGCAGAACCGGCCGCAAGGGCATGTCACCGCAGATGTCGTGTTCTCCCAGCGCCCCGCGGAGGCTGCCGACCGCGCCGCCCCCGGACATTGGGAGGGCGACCTGATCATCGGCACGGGCAGGTCCGCGATCGGTACGATCGTCGAACGCTCCAGCCGCTCGACCCTGCTGGTGCACCTGCCGCGACTGGAAGGCTATGGCGAGATCCCGTCTGTTAAAAACGGTCCCGCGCTGGGCGGTTATGGCGCAGTCGCGATGAACGAGGCGCTGATCGGGTCGATGACGAAGCTTCCCGAACAGCTCAGGAAGACGCTGACCTGGGACCGCGGCAAGGAACTCTCCGCCCATGCCCAGTTCGCGCTCGAGACGGGCACCAAGGTGTTTTTCGCCGATCCCCGCTCACCCTGGCAGAGGCCGACGAACGAGAACACCAACGGGCTGCTGCGCCAGTACTTCCCGAAAGGCACCGACCTCTCACGCTGGTCCGCCGAAGACCTCGAAGCAGTCGCACTCGCGCTAAATAACCGACCCCGCAAGAGCCTCGCCTGGAAGACACCAGCTGAGGTCTTCGAGGAGCAGCTACACTCACTCCAACAACCTGGTGTTGCAACGACTGATTGAACCCACGCAGTACACCTCGATCCGGTACACCGAGCACCTCGACCTTGAGGGCATCGTGCCCTCGATCGGGACCGTCGGCGACGCCTACGACTGTCAGTCTCTTTCTACCCGGT
>NZ_ML708644.1 GCF_008831305.1 Kocuria coralli | reverse complement strand
TTGCGGAACCGGGTAGAAAGAGACTGACAATCGTAGGCGTCGCCGACGGTCCCGATCGACGGGGCGATGCCCTCGAGGGCGAGGTGCTCGGTCAGTCGAATGGCGGTGTATTGGCCGTATTCAACCGGTGCTCGCAACAGTTGACTGTTGGACTGAGCGTAGCTGATCTTCAAAGGCTTCGGCGGGTGTCCTCCAGCCCAGGATCCCGCGGGGCCGATTGTTCATCGCGGTGGCTATCGCAGCGATCTCCGCGGTGCTCCACCGTGAGAGGTCGGTGCCTTTCGGGAAGTACTGCCGCAGCAGCCCGTTGAGATGTTCGTTGCTGCCGCGCTGCCACGGGCTCTTCGCGTCGGCGAAGTACACCGGGGTCTTGGTGGCCTCGGTGAAAAGAGCATGGGCTGAGAGCTCTTTGCCTCGGTCCCACGTCAATGACCGGCGCAGCGATGCTGGTACTGAGCTCATGACGTTGATCAGGGCATCCTTCATCGTCAGTGCCCCATAGCCGGCCAGGGCGGGACCGTTTTTCTTCGGTGGGATGAGCCCATAGCCGACCTGTCGGGGCAGGTGCACCAGCATCGCGTAACGAGTGGTGCGCTCAATCAGGGTGGCCACCGCTGAGCGCTTCAACCCGATGATCAGGTCGCCTTCCCCATGACCAGCAACCTTGCGGTCCTCAGCTTCTTTGGGGCGATTGGCCAGCACAGTTTCGGCGGTGACATGAGCCCAGGCTTGCCGCCGGGTGCGGGCCCTGGGCATCCGCTTGGTGCGTCCTCGGCGCAGGTGCCATGACTGCTGACGAGCCAAGCCGCCGCGGGATTCGACGTAGAGGGCTTGATAGATCGCCTCATGGGAGATCCTCATGGGCGGGTCATCGGGGAACTCCAGCGGTAACCGTTTCGCGATCTGCTGCGGGCTCCAGGCGGTGACCCACTCACGGTCCCCGCGGTGGGGCTTGTTCTTCCCATCCCAGACCGGGCCGTCCGGGCCGATGACCTCACCTTCGGCGGTGCGGATCTCACCGCTGAGCTTGTCCTGAACATACTGGCGCAGCCGTTCATTGGTGACCATCTTCGCGATCTTCGGGCGGCGGGCACCCCGAGGGGCGTGCCATTGAGCAGTCGAGGTCTTGTAGTCCAGCTGATATGTCCTGGTCGAAGCGTTACGCAACAACTCCCGTGAGACCGTCGAGGGAGACCGGCCCAGCCGGCGGGCTATTTCTCGGACTCCGATCTCTTGGGCTCGCCATAAGGCGATGTCTTCCCGTTCTGAGGAGGAGATATAGCGTCCTGAAACACTCGGGGTCAGTTGCGGATTCACTCCACCAGCATGCTTGAACCAACGATGAGCTACCGGCTCGGAGACACCAGCAGCCTCACCGGCTTGCCTCGTCTTGGCCCCTGTTGCGATGGCCTGCCAGAATCGCACGCGGTCCTCGCGCCAGGCCACTGTAGGACGCCCAGCAGAGACAATCTGACCGCGATACTGTCTTGCTCTCTTCTGCCTCGGGCCGATGCCCATCGAACACCTCCATCAAGTAGGTGTTGCGAGCACCGGTTGAATACGGCTTGAGATCCGGCGTCGCTGTGGTGGATCAAATCCCCTGGTGAGACAGGGTTGNTGGTGGTGCACAGCTTCTTCGCCCGCCGCACACCCTCCAGACCCAAGGTCCGCATGGCCCGGTCCACCGCCCCGCGAGAGGTGCCGGCGAGGCCTTCCTGACGTCGGAGCAGGGCGACCCACTTCCGCCGCCCATACAGGCCCTCCGGCGTCATCTGGATCTGCCCGGTGACCTGATTGACCGTCCAGGCGAGGTCGCGGATTCTGTCCTCTACCAGGGCATCTGTGACGGTGCGTTCAGCGATGCGGGCCGGACGCTTCCAGGCCCGGTAGGTCCGCGCAGCGATCCTCAAGCCCTGTTGGCGCAGGACGCGAAGGATCGGCTCGACTGCGTAGCCCTCGGCTCTCACCTCGTCGATGAAAGCCAGGATCAGCGGTTGCGGGGGTCGAGCTCC
>NZ_ML708643.1 GCF_008831305.1 Kocuria coralli | reverse complement strand
GCACCGGTACCGGTGCGGAGCCCCCACTGCGACATCACGATTGCGACATCACCACGATCTCTCCGGGGTCTCAGTAGTCCCGGAACGCGACGACGGCGTTGTGCCCGCCGAAACCGAAGGAGTTGGACACGACCACGCCGGCCTCCTTGCGGAGTTCACGCGGCGTGGTGACCACGTCCAGGTCGATCTGCGAGTCCTTGTTCTCCAGGTTGATCGTGCGCGGGGCCGTGCGCTCGGTCAGCGCCTTGATGGCCAGGATGGCCTCCACGGCGCCCGCACCGCCGAGCATGTGCCCGGTCATGGACTTGGTGGCGGAGACGGGAATGCCGTCCACGGTGTTGCCGAAGGCCTCGCGCAGGGCCACCGCCTCGGGGAGGTCTCCCTTGGGGGTGGAGGTCGCGTGAGCGTTGACGTGGATGACGTCCTCGGCCGTGAACTCACCGGACTCCATGGCCTCGGTCAGCGCGCGTGCGGCACCCAGGCCGGCCTCGTCCGGGGCGGTGATGTGGAAGGCGTCCGCGGAGAGGCCCGCTCCCGCGAGCTCGCAGTAGATGCGAGCACCGCGGGCCTTGGCGAATTCCTCGGATTCCAGGACCACGGCGCCCGCGCCCTCGGCCATGACGAAGCCGTCACGGTCCACGTCGTAGGGCCGCGAGGCCCGCTCGGGCTCGTCGTTTCGGCGGGACAGCGCCTGCATCGCACCGAAGGCCGCGAAGTTGACGGGGTGGTTCGCCGATTCAGCTCCGCCGGCGACGACGATGTCCGCCTTGCCGCTGCGGATCAGCTCCAGGCCCTGATAGAACGACTCGGTGCCGGAGGCGCAGGCCGACACGGCCGTGATCGCCGCCCTCCGGGCCTTGAGCTCCATGCTGACGGTCGCGGCGTTGCCGTTGGGCATGAGCATCGGGACCGTGAGGGGCATGACCCGGCGCGCGCCCTTCTCGCGCAGGGTGTCCCAGGCGTTGAGCAGGGTCCAGGCGCCACCGATGCCGGTGCCGAAGACGGCGGCCACGCGTTCGGGATCGACTCCCTCCGCTTCCTCGGCGTTCGCCGCGGAGAACCCGGCATCGGCCCAGGCCTCGCGTGCGGAGATCAGGGAGAGCTGTCCGGAGGGGTCCAGGCGCTTGGCCTCGACGCGGGTCAGGACATCAGCGGCGGGGGTGGAGACGGAGGCGGCGATCCGCACGGCGAGGTTGTACGTCTCGACCCATTCCTCCTCGATCTTGGATACGCCAGAGACGCCGGCCAGGGCGTTCTGCCAGAGTTCGGGGACGGTGCCACCGATGGGCGTGGTGGCACCCAGACCGGTGACGACTACTTTGCGGGGCATGTCTGCACTACTTCCTGGTGTCCGGAGAGGGGCTTTCGCCTCACGCGATTCGCGGTGCGCGGGCCGTCGGGGCTGGGAGCCTCCGGTCGGCCTGGGCCTGCCGGCCGCGCACGCACCGCGAAACGGCGGGTGAAGGACTCAGCCCTGGGCGTTGTCGATGAAGTCGACGGCGTCCTGGACGGTCTTGAGGTTCTTGACCTCTTCGTCCGGGATGGTGACCTCGAACTTCTCCTCGCAGTTGACCACGATGGTCATCATGGAGATGGAGTCGATGTCCAGGTCCTCGGTGAAGTTCTTGTCGAGCTGAACGGCCTCGGTCTCCAGGCCGGTCTCCTCGTTCACGATCTCGGCCAGGCCGGCCAGAATCTCTTCCTTGCTCGCCATCTCGGCATTCCTTTCCTCGCGGCCCGTTGCCGGGCCTGCTGTGGTTTCGGTCGACGGGTGACGACCGGTGGATCGTCGGGCCCGGGTTCCAACCCTGGCCCGGGACGACCGGAGTGCAGTGCGGTGCCACTCTACGACGCGTTGAGCCCGCCTCGCGTGCTTGGCCGGTCCCCGGGATGAAAGCGTCGCACACATTGTCGTATCCGTCGCTCCCGCCCGGCCGCTGGACCGTCGTGGATGGCCGATCATGAGGACAGGCGAATCGTCATCGGACCGCCGCCATGAGCGACCAGGTTCTCAGGGCAGGATCACGACCTGCGCGGCGTAGACCAGGCCGGCGCCGAATCCGATCTGCAGGGCGGGCTTGCCCGAGAGCTCGGGATGCTCCTGCAGCAGGCGGTGGGCCGCCAGCGGCACCGAGGCCGCCGAGGTGTTCCCCGCATCGGCGATGTCCCGGGCGATCACCACGGACTCGGGCAGCTTGAGCACCTTGGCCATCTGATCGATGATGCGCATGTTCGCCTGATGGGGGATGAACGCCCCCAGGTCCTCCGGCTCCAGGCCGGCGGCATCGAGAGCCTCGGTGACCTTCTTGGCCGCCTCGAAGGAGGCCCAGCGGAAGACGGTCTGGCCGTCCTGCCGCAGCGTCGGCCACAGAGGGGCGTCCTCGGGCATCTCGCCGGTCTCGGAATCGGCCAGGTCCTTCCGGAACGGCCGGGCCCTGCCCATCTCCGCGTCGCGGATGTCGGTGAGCGGGTGGGTCATGCGGATGGCCTCGTGCTTGGAACCGTCCGAGCCCCAGACGGTGGGGCCGATGCCCGGGGCGTCGGAGGGGCCCACGACGGCGGCACCGGCTCCGTCGCCCAGCAGGAAGCTGATGGAGCGTTCGCCGTTGTCGATCACGTCGGAGAGCTTCTCGACCCCGACCACCAGGACGTACCGGCTCAGTCCCGACCGCACGAAGGCGTCGGCCTGGCCGATGCCGTAGCAGTACCCCGCGCACGCCGCGGAGATGTCGTAGGCGGCAGCCGGGGTGGCGCCGAGCCGGTCCGTGAGCACGGCCGCCATGGACGGCGTCAGGTAGGGGAAGGAGATCGTGGAGACCAGGACGGTGTCCAGCTGATCCGGGGTGATGCCGGCGGCCTCGATGGCCTCCTGGGCGGCGGCCAGGGCCATGTCCAGAGCTGAGGTGTCGTCACCGGCGCGATGGCGGGTCACGATGCCCGTGCGCTGGCGGATCCACTCGTCCGAGGAGTCGATCCACTGGCAGACGTCCTCGTTGGTGATGATCTTTTCCGGGCGGGAGGCGCCGAGACCCAGGATGCGGGAGTGGGCGATCGGTGTGTGCTGCTTGAGAGTCACCACGAGGTGAAAGCTCCTTCGGACGAAATGAGGTGCGGACGCTCTGGACGAGGCGTCAAGCCAAGATCTTACGGGCAGCTTCGAGATCCTCGGGAGTGTTGACCGCAGCGGCCGGCACGCCCTTCATACCGCGTTTGGCCAGGCCCACCAGGGTGCCGGCCGGGGGCATCTCGAGGAGCTGCTCCACGCCCATCTCCGTCAGCCGGCTCATGCACAGGTCCCAGCGGACCGGGCGGCACACCTGCTCGACCAGGGACTCGAGGT
>NZ_ML708642.1 GCF_008831305.1 Kocuria coralli | reverse complement strand
TCACGGTGTGGTGTGGTGTGCGGCGGTGTCTTACTCTCCCACACCCTTGAGGGTGCAGTACCATCAGCGCTATGGGCCTTAGCTTCCGGGTTCGGGATGGGACCGGGCGTTTCCCCCATGCTATGACCACCGCACCACCACAACCACACACCAGGCTCTTTGAACAAGCCTTGTCAAGATTGTGTGTTGTGGTGGATCACCGAACCAGGTGGGTTACCCCACCCGTGTCGTGTGATCGGTTCACAGTACTCGGTATTCTTTTATGAAACTTGTTTGTGGTCTTACCAGTGTGTTACCGGTGTGTTGTTCGGGGACCGTATAGTGGACGCGCACATACTCATGTTTTCGTGTGTGTAGATCTTCGGTGTATTAGTACCAGTCAGCTTCACAACTCGTTAGTCGCTGCTTCCACGTCTGGCCTATCAACCCAGTCATCTCCTGGGCACCTTCACCAACACGAGTGTTGGATGGAAATCTCATCTCGAAGCAAGCTTCCCGCTTAGATGCTTTCAGCGGTTATCTCTCCCGAACGTAGCCAATCAGCGGTGCTCCTGGCGGAACAACTGACACACCAGAGGTTCGTCCGTCCCGGTCCTCTCGTACTAAGGACAGACCTTCTCAAATTTCCAACGCGCGCAGCGGATAGGGACCGAACTGTCTCACGACGTTCTGAACCCAGCTCGCGTGCCGCTTTAATGGGCGAACAGCCCAACCCTTGGGACCAACTCCAGCCCCAGGATGCGACGAGCCGACATCGAGGTGCCAAACCATGCCGTCGATATGGACTCTTGGGCAAGATCAGCCTGTTATCCCCGAGGTACCTTTTATCCGTTGAGCGACGGCCATTCCACAATGTACCGCCGGATCACTAGTCCCGACTTTCGTCCCTGCTCGAGCCGTCACTCTCACAGTCAAGCTCCCTTGTGCACTTACACTCAACACCTGATTGCCAACCAGGCTGAGGGAACCTTTGGGCGCCTCCGTTACTCTTTAGGAGGCAACCGCCCCAGTTAAACTACCCATCAGGCACTGTCCCTGACCCGGATCACGGGCCGAAGTTAGACATCCAGAGCGACCAGAGTGGTATTTCAACAACGACTCCACCATCACTAGCGTGACAGTCTCACAGTCTCCCACCTATCCTACACAAGCCGCACCAAACACCAATACCAAACTATAGTAAAGGTCACGGGGTCTTTCCGTCCTGCTGCGCGTAACGAGCATCTTTACTCGTAGTGCAATTTCGCCGAGTTCATGGTTGAGACAGTAGGGAAGTCGTTACTCCATTCGTGCAGGTCGGAACTTACCCGACAAGGAATTTCGCTACCTTAGGATGGTTATAGTTACCACCGCCGTTTACTGGGGCTTAAATTCTCCGCTTCAACCCCGAAGGGTTTAACAGGTCCTCTTAACCTTCCAGCACCGGGCAGGAGTCAGTCCGTATACATCGTCTTACGACTTCGCACGGACCTGTGTTTTTGATAAACAGTCGCTTCCCCCTGGTCTCTGCGACCCTTACCCCCTCACCACAGCACGTGCAGTTCAGGGTCCGGGCCCCCCTTCTCCCGAAGTTACGGGGGCATTTTGCCGAGTTCCTTAACCATGATTCTCTCGAACGCCTTAGTATTCTCTACCTGATCACCTGTGTCGGTTTAGGGTACGGGCGGCTAGAACCTCACGTCGATGCTTTTCTCGGCAGCATAGGATCACCGAATCCCCCACCAAAGGGGTCCCATCACGTCTCAGACACACACAGAGCGCATTTAACAACCCTGAGTCCTACACGCTTAGACCAGGACAACCATCGCCTGGCTCGGCTACCTTCCTGCGTCACACCTGTTAACACGCTTACCTCCCTGGATCAGGTCCCACACCACCCACCACAACACCACACACCCCCCGAAAGGGATGACACGGTGAAACGGGCAGGCTCGGTGGTTAGTATCCCCAGCTCAGTATGGGCGGTTCTTCGCCGGTACGGGAATATCAACCCGTTATCCATCGACTACGCCTGTCGGCCTCGCCTTAGGTCCCGACTCACCCAGGGCAGATTAGCTTGACCCTGGAACCCTTGATCATCCGGCGGACGGGTTTCTCACCCGTCATTCGCTACTCATGCCTGCATTCTCACTCGAACGGGTTCCACCGCTGGGTCACCCCGCGACTTCACCACCCGCTCGACGCTCCCCTACCCAACACACACCCATTACAGGAACATTGTGTATTGCCACGACTTCGGCGGTGTACTTGAGCCCCGCTACATTATCGGCGCGGAATCACTTGACCAGTGAGCTATTACGCACTCTTTCAAGGGTGGCTGCTTCTAAGCCAACCTCCTGGTTGTCTAAGCAACTCCACATCCTTTCCCACTTAGCACACGCTTAGGGGCCTTAGTCGGTGGTCTGGGCTGTTTCCCTCTCGACCATGAAGCTTATCCCCCACGGTCTCACTGCCACGCTCTCACTTCACCGGCATTCGGAGTTTGGTTGACGTCAGTAACCTGATAGGGCCCATCAGCCATCCAGTAGCTCTACCTCCGGGAAGAAACACGCAACGCTGCACCTAAATGCATTTCGGGGAGAACCAGCTATCACGAAGTTTGATTGGCCTTTCACCCCTACCCACAGCTCATCCCCTCCATTTTCAACTGAAGTGGGTTCGGTCCTCCACACGCTCTTACACGCGCTTCAACCTGGCCATGGGTAGATCACTTCGCTTCGGGTCTAGATCACGCCACTCAACCGCCCTATTCAGACTCGCTTTCGCTACGACTACCCCACACGGGTTAACCTCGCGACATGACACTAACTCGCAGGCTCATTCTTCAAAAGGCACGCCATCACCCCACCACCCCCAAAGGAGGCACAAGGCTCTGACGGCTTGTAAGCACATGGTTTCAGGTACTCTTTCACTCCCCTCCCGGGGTACTTTTCACCTTTCCCTCACGGTACTAGTCCGCTATCGGTCATCAGGTAGTATTCAGGCTTACCAGGTGGTCCTGGCAGATTCACACGAGATTCCACGAGCCCCGTGCTACTCGGGACAACGCCACACGCGGCGGACAGCAGTTTCGTCTACGGGACTCACACCCTCTACGGCACACCACTCAACAATGCTTCGACTACCACCCCGCACTCACGCACCCCCACCGGCAGACGGAGGAACAACGCATCCCACAACCCCGCTGATGCAACCCCTGCCGGGTATCACACACCAACGGTTTAGCCCCATCCGCTTTCGCTCGCCACTACTCACGGAATCACTCTTGTTTTCTCTTCCTACGGGTACTGAGATGTTTCACTTCCCCGCGTTCCCCCTTGCACCCTATGAATTCAGATACAAGTCACTACCCACACAGGCAGCGGGGTTTCCCCATTCGGACATCCTCGGATCACAGCCCGTTTATCAACTCCCCGAGGCTTATCGCAGATTACCACGTCCTTCATCGGCTCCTGATGCCAAGGCATCCACCATGCGCCCTTAACAATCTACAGACACAAAAAACACCACCCACACCAAACGATGCGGGCGGTAACGTTCTCAAAATCACCCCCAGCAACCACACACAACACACAGCCGCATGCAGTCACTTAGGAGAGCAATCACATAAAGAACAAGATGCTCGCGTCCACTATACAGTTCTCAAACAACACACCCACCAACCCCACCACCCAAGCAAAAACCCAGGCGTAAAGACCAGCAGACCAACCAAGAACAACACCAACCCCCCACACACCCACCACCCCACCAAGCAAAACCCAGCAGAACAATCAGCGTCCCCGACCACAGACGATCACCATCAGATCACATCAGATCCAGATCACATCAGATCGAGCGAGGGGGTCCTGTTATCCCAGGACCCAACAGTGTTCCCCACCCACCAGGACACCACCACAAACGGTCGCACCCCAGCACGCAGCACCACCAACCCACACCCCCACCCCACAAAGGAGGAGGACGCTTGATATTGATGATGGTTTGTTGATATTCCACCCATGAACACACACCACGCACCCCCACCCCTGCTCATCAAGGGTCGAGGCGGGTCGCCACACGGCGACACGGATGTCGATGCTCCTTAGAAAGGAGGTGATCCAGCCGCACCTTCCGGTACGGCTACCTTGTTACGACTTAGTCCCAATCGCCAGTCCCACCTTCGACGGCTCCCCCCACAAGGGTTAGGCCACCGGCTTCGGGTGTTACCAACTTTCGTGACTTGACGGGCGGTGTGTACAAGGCCCGGGAACGTATTCACCGCAGCGTTGCTGATCTGCGATTACTAGCGACTCCGACTTCACGTGGTCGAGTTGCAGACCACGATCCGAACTGAGACCGGCTTTTTGGGATTAGCTCCACCTCACAGTATCGCAACCCTTTGTACCGGCCATTGTAGCATGCGTGAAGCCCAAGACATAAGGGGCATGATGATTTGACGTCATCCCCACCTTCCTCCGAGTTGACCCCGGCAGTCTCCCATGAGTCCCCACCACCCCCGAAGGAGCGTGCTGGCAACATGGAACGAGGGTTGCGCTCGTTGCGGGACTTAACCCAACATCTCACGACACGAGCTGACGACAACCATGCACCACCTGTACACCAACCCACAAGGGGAAACCCCATCTCTGAGGCGATCTAGTGCATGTCAAGCCTTGGTAAGGTTCTTCGCGTTGCATCGAATTAATCCGCATGCTCCGCCGCTTGTGCGGGCCCCCGTCAATTCCTTTGAGTTTTAGCCTTGCGGCCGTACTCCCCAGGCGGGGCACTTAATGCGTTAGCTACGGCGCGGAGAACGTGGAATGCCCCCCACACCTAGTGCCCAACGTTTACGGCATGGACTACCAGGGTATCTAATCCTGTTCGCTCCCCATGCTTTCGCTCCTCAGCGTCAGTAACAGCCCAGAGACCTGCCTTCGCCATCGGTGTTCCTCCTGATATCTGCGCATTTCACCGCTACACCAGGAATTCCAGTCTCCCCTACTGCACTCCAGTCTGCCCGTACCCACTGCACACCCGGAGTTAAGCCCCGGGCTTTCACAGCAGACGCGACAAACCGCCTACGAGCTCTTTACGCCCAATAATTCCGGACAACGCTTGCGCCCTACGTATTACCGCGGCTGCTGGCACGTAGTTAGCCGGCGCTTCTTCTACAGGTACCGTCACAAAAGCTTCTTCCCTGCTGAAAGAGGTTTACAACCCGAAGGCCGTCATCCCTCACGCGGCGTCGCTGCATCAGGCTTGCGCCCATTGTGCAATATTCCCCACTGCTGCCTCCCGTAGGAGTCTGGGCCG
>NZ_ML708641.1 GCF_008831305.1 Kocuria coralli | reverse complement strand
CCGCTACCCACACTCAGCTGTGAAGGCCCACCATGCGGACGCTGTTCGAAGAGAAAGGACCCTTCCACGGTTGTACCGCCCAGGCCCACTCTCCAAAGGTCAGGCCCTTGCCCCTGGAGCCCCCGCCGGAGGGATTGTTCGACTGATTGTTCAAGGCTGAGAACACAACATATGACAGGTCGCGTCCTCTAAATTTACTAAGTAATTCCCGAGCCTCTAAAAGGCAGGAAAAATGACCTTAACAATTCGGTTGATAGTAAGTCGTGATGTGACGATGTAATAAATCAGTACGTCAGGACAGGTGACCGACGAGGACGATCGCTTGAGCCCCCGCCGTAGCGTCAGGTAACCAGTAGGGGCGGTGTGGAATGTTCTCGAGTCGCTGACGTACCGCCAGGACCAAATCGCCATTGTGGCGCATGATCCTGGCGATAAGGTTTGCGGTGGCCTGCGGGTCAACTTGGTCGTACGGGAATTTAAATCCGCACACAAGGGACCAATTGTTGTTATCCGCTCCGGACGCGAGCCAGTAGTGTCCGTAGACCATGAGCCGATTGAGATCTTCCACAACCGACAATACTTCGGCCGTCAGAGTGACACCACTGGCTATTCCAAAGCCAAGGGTTCCACAAGATTCGGAGGCAGTTGCGATCACGCCGTCGTTTGTGAAAAGCAAGCGATCAATCAGGCTGTCGGCACCGTGAGGAGAGTGCAAAAATATATTCATTGCGAGATCACGGAACGACTGTTCGTCCAGCTGATCGTCCATTGCGGCCATCCAGCCCTAGACTGACCCGCTGATTCCCGGCTTATGTCTTTTCCTGATCTCGTCGGCAATGTCCTGTTTGATCCGATTGAGCTGGACTTCGGAGTGACCTGTGTACTGGTCATACAACGTTGCTGCTTGGCTCTGGATGTCGGTCGCAGCCACAGCTTGCGCCATGCCTGCGGCAGCGATCAGGCCTTGCGCTGCTAATTTCACGCGGTCACTAAGTGTTGCCATCATGGACTCCTTCGTCACACCGCAACTGGCCATCAGAGGTGTGTACAATAGTTACCAAGCGTTGGATGTGCTGTCAAGGGGTGGATGACGTGGCCGGGGCTCGGTAATCGCTGACGAAGTCGGACGAGCACTGAGCCCGGGCTCGGCGGCGCCCCGTGTCGCCTGCTGGGTCCTTGGCCACATCAGAATCCAGTACGCGCACCCCGTTACCTTCTTCCCAGCTCCTCCGTCCAGCAGGATGGAGGGGTGCTGACCGGCCGGTCCTCGGCATGATCGTTTGCCCCCAGTCGTCGATGATCCGGGGGGTGTTGTCACCGAGGACCGGTCCGGTGGTCACGGATCGCTGATAGAGGCGGGATCTCCTGTGGAGGACCTTCGTAACGTGGATGCCGAGCGTGACCACCTCCCGGCCGGCCAGCACGAGCAGATGCCAGTACGGGAGAAGGGATGGGTCCATGTCGGAGCGACCACGGCCGGCGGTGTTCGTCGGCCTCGACGTCGGCAAGTCCGACCATCACGCCGTAGCCGTGACCGCGGCCGGGAAGACGGTCTACGACAAGGCCTTGCCCAATGACGAGGCCCGCCTGCGGACCATCCTCGAGGAGCTGGCCACCGCGCACGGGCCGGTGCTGATGGTGGTCGATCAGCCGGCCACGATCGGGGCGCTGCCGGTGGCCGTGGCCCAGGCGATGGAGTCGGTCACCGTGGCGTATCTGCCGGGGCTGGCGATGCGCCGGATCGCCGACCTGCATCCGGGCGCGGCCAAGACCGACGCCCGGGACGCGGCCATCATCGCCGAGGCCGCCCGGACCATGCCGCACACCCTGCGGAACATCCGGGTGGACGAGGCCCAGATCGCCGAGCTCGTGGTGCTGGCCGGCTTCGACGACGATCTGGCCGCCCAGATCACCGCCACCTCCAACCGGCTGCGCGGGATGCTCACCCAGATCCATCCGGCCCTGGAGCGGGCGCTGGGGCCGCGGGTCACCCACCCGGCGGTGGCCGACCTGCTCAGCCGCTACCCGACCCCGGGGAAGCTGGCCGCGGCCGGTCGCGGGCACGTGCGGGCCCGGCTCAAGAAGCACGCCCCACGGCTGGCCGAGCCCCTCACGGAGGCGATCTTCGACGCCCTCTCCCAGCAGACCGTGGTCGTGGCCGGCACCGAGGCCGCGACCACGGTGATCCCGATCCTCGCCGGGCAGCTGGCCTCGCTGATCCGCCAGCGGGCCACGGTGGCCACCCAGGTCGAGGCCCTCGTGGAGGCCCACCCTCTTTCGGCGGTCCTGACCTCGATGCCCGGCATCGGCGTCAGGACCGCCGCGAGGATCCTCACCGAAGTCGTCGGCAAGGACTTCGCCGATGCCGGGCACCTGGCCTCCTACGCCGGGATCGCCCCCGTCACGAGACGCTCGGGGACCTCGATCCGCGGCGAGCACGCCCCCCGCGGTGGGAACAAGAGGCTCAAACGGGCGCTGTTCCTCTCGGCCTTCGCCTCGTTGCACCACGGCCCGTCACGGGCCTACTACGACCGGAAACGCGCCCAGGGCAAACGCCACAACCAGGCGATCATCGCCCTGGCCCGCCGACGGACCGACGTCCTGTACGCGATGTTGCGCGACGGCACCCTCTACCAAGACCCGACCGACCCTCAGACCTCGTCATCAGTGGCCCTGGCTGCTTGACGAAAACCATAGAGGCACCCCCCATGAGAAACGGCTCTGCCTCAGTCTGGCCAGGAGAGGTCCTTTACGAAGCCGCTCACGGCCGCAGCGGACGTCTCCGTGACAGGAGCTGCGGAAGGGGGCATACTCTTAAGCACACAGGGAAGCGCTCCCAAGTCGCTGCTTCCTAGCCACTCAGGAGGCTAACGTATGTCAGAACAAGTCCTGCCGTTCTACTTGGTGTGCGATGAATCATGGTCGATGGAAGACAGCATCGGCCACATGAACCAGGCACTCGTCGAACTACACAAGGAGATCGCTTCTAATCCTGTCGTTGCTGATAAGACACGCCTTAGTCTTATTGGCTTCGCTGGCGACGCGGAGACCCTGTTACCTTTAAGTGATCTGTCTGATCTGGAGACCATGCCAGGACTCGCCTGCCGCGACGGCGGGACGAACTTTCGCGCAGCCTTCGCCGCTACCCGCACGCAGATCGAAGACGATGTCCGACTGCTAAAGGGCGATGGCATGACGGTTTTGCGCCCGGTGTGCTTTTTCCTGTCGGACGGTGCCCACAATGCCCACGAGGACTGGCGTAAGGAATACACTGATCTGATATCCCCAGAATTCGGTCCCCACCCCAACATCGTCGCCTTCGGGTTGGGTGACGCCGAGCCGGACGCCATCCGCCGCATAGGCACGTTCAAGGCTTTTATGGCAGCTGACTCGATTTCGCCGGCCGATGCACTCCGTGAGTTCGTTGGATCACTAACGCGCTCCATCGTCAAATCTGGCTCGGCCCATGATGCCTCAGGGGCCCCTAAACTCATCGTGGAAGACACAGTACCGGGTTTCACGGCCCTCGACCTTGACACAGTCTGATGGCACCCGAGGCTCATTCATCCCAGGGTTCGCAAAATATTCCTGAAAAAGAAGCCCGGAGAGTCGGCAGACCTTCGCGGGTAACGGGCGATTTAGGTCGCATGCCATCCGGACAGGCAGCCCCACCCGAAGCTGTGGTTGGGGGCACGGACAACGAACTATCAACAACCCGCTTTGGCTCGGTTCGCGGATACGCTCACCGGTATTATGGTGAACCGAGACAGGACGCAATCAAGGTTGTCCATGAGATAGATGACGGCGTAATGGTTGTGGCGATTGCCGATGGACTGGGTACCGCAGTCGGGGCTGACCGCGGAGCTCAGTGCGCAGTGGAGGAGGCGTGCCGAGCATTGCTTTGCACCCAGACCGGAACAACTTATTGGGCACAAGGTGTGTTCTCTCAGGTCGCAAATCGCATGAACGAGGTCGCAACTTCATTGGCCCTGACCCCTGAGGATCTATCGACAACACTTGCCGTGGCAGCTCTGTTCGAAGGGCCCTCGTCCACTACGGTTGATTTGGCACTCGTCGGGGACACCATTCCGCTGATCTTCCCCCGTGACGAAGTCGAGCCACTGCCGGAGATACTCGACACCGAGACGGCTGCCATGCCAGGTCACTTTCCCGATGTGGTGACCACTTCCTTTGAAGTTGCGCCAGGGCAGACTTTTCTCCTTGCTACGGATGGTTTCGCTAACCCCGTGAAGTATGGTTCGGCAGACAGCATCGTAGAGGAGTGGACGTTACAGCTGCCTCAGAGTCTGGGACGCTTCCTCTGGGATATTGACGCTATCGTCAAGACGTACGATGACGATAGGACAGTCTTTGCCTATCAACGGGCGCAGGTTACTTAGTCTAATGCGGCAAGCGCGGATTGACCGTTCATCTTTGAACGTGGTTGCGAAGCTCGGTGACGGCGGGCAGGGGCGAGTGTGGCAACTGTCGGACGGCCAGGTACTGAAGGAGTATTTCGACCCAGCTGTAGTTCAGGAACGTGAGCTGTACCGACTTGTCTCATGGCGTCGAGCCTTAGCTCCCCGAGACCGCGGCCGGTGCGACAGTATCTTCGCCTGGCCCCGGCAGATTGTCGTACGGGATGGTAAGGCCGTTGGCTTTCTCATGCGCCCAGTGCCAAATGACTTCTATTGCTCATTTAAAATCGCTGGGAGCGATATCCGGCGTCTATGTGAAGTTCAGTACCTGATGTTCCCTCGCAAGTCATCTTGGACGGGGGTGCCTGTCGTTGACATGGCATCCCGAATCCGTATTTCGAAAGCTGCGGTAGCCGCTGTGGCATTACTGCACCGGGACGGCTTCATTCTTGGTGACATTTCTATGGCGAATGTGCTTTGGTCTGATACCAATGGTGGAGCTGTATTTTTCATAGATTGTGATGGAGTGCGGAAACTAAGCTTCAAGCCAGTCGTGCCACAGAGGAGCACTCCTGATTGGGATGATCCGCTCGATTCTTCTCGAGCAACCCTGAGCTCTGATAGGTACAAACTAGCGCTTCTAGTGGGTCGCATCCTAAGCAGTTCCTACTCTTGGCGCCCTGGGGATGCGCTTCCGGACCTAGGGGCAAGGATGGATGCCGTCCATAGGTTGTCGGAGAGCATTCCCAACGCCTCTCGGTACGACCGCCCAACAGCCGATGACTGGTTAGGCGCCCTGTCAGGCCGCCCCATGCTGCGACTTCGCGACTAACCGACTATTGCGGCGGTTCTGGGCCAATCTCGTAGTGTTTCCGGGGATCAGGCACTGACCTTGGGCGACCAGCGCCTGCTGCGGGTACGTCCCCTCCGCAAGGTCCAGCTCGGTGAGCCGGTCAACGAGGCCGCGGAGGGGCGAAGGTTGCGCCTGAGAGCTTCCGGAACAGCCGCAGGTCGTTGAACGACCACTGGTCTACCAGGTGCTCTCCTCATGCCAGAACCAGGATGCCCGCCGCGACTTTGCCGGCCCTTCACAGATGAGCATGGGTAGCCGGAGGCGCGCGGGCTTCTCGAGGGCCGTGTTGTGAGGGCTGAGTCGGGGTCGAGGCCTCCAGGATGGGTAGCGACCAAGCAACCTGATCCATGAAGGCCTCGACGTGTTTCATGCTATCTGCGCGCCCGCGTGCGCGCTCTTCGACCTGTCCGACGTCCACGTGCTCGCCGTCGAGCGTGGTCCGCGCTCGTTCACCCTGGCCGTGGAGACCGTGCCGTCACTGGTGGGCTGCCCGGCTTGCGGTGTGCTCGCCGCTGGTCACGGCCGCCGGCAGGTCCTGCTCCACGACCTGCCCTGCGCTGGGGTGCCGGTGCGGGTCGCCTGGCGCAAGCGAATCCACCGCTGCCGGGAGGATGCCTGCGAGATCACGACGTTCAGCGAGGTCCACGAACTGGCCGCGCCGCGGGGCAAGCTCACCACCCGCGCGATCGCCTGGGCGGTGGCTCAGCTGCGCTCCCACGACATCGCGGTCTCGGCACTGGCGG
>NZ_ML708640.1 GCF_008831305.1 Kocuria coralli | reverse complement strand
CGCGCCCACACTCAACTCTGAAGAGCCCGTTTTCACGGTCCAGGACCTGCAACGACTGAATATCGCGCCGGCATTGTCCGTCGTGGAGCCCGAGCCCGCGACCCTCGTGAACTACAACACGAACGTTTATGCCGAAGCCGAAAGACAGCAGTTCGACACCACACTGGCCGGATATCCCGTCACGGTCAGGGTCCACCCGATCGAATACACGTGGGACTACGGAGACGGCACCGTCTTCGGGCCCAGCCCGCTATCCGGCTACCCCCTCTCCGAAGACGACTGGGACCTGGTCACAGATACGAGCCACCGGTACACCGAGACCGGTGATGTCGACGTCACCCTGACCACCGCATTCGAGGGTGAATACTCCATAGCCGGCGGCCCTTGGCTTCGTGTCGACGGCACCAGTGTGGTCACCAGCGAAGCCGTGCCGCTCACCGTCTGGCGAGCAGAGGTGCGCAACTACGCCGACGACTGCATCGAAAACCCCAGCGGCATCGGCTGCTGAACTCGCCCGGACGGCGTCTTCGGGCCTGCCCTGCGGCAGACGAAGCCAGAGCGACAACACGAAACACTCGTGCGCGAAATCGCCGGGCACGAAAGAGGCGGAACCCGGCCCTCAGCGAGCGAGCTGGAGACGTGACCACGACAGGCACGCAAGCGCGCCGAAAACAACAGCAAACTCCGCAGTGAGCATGAGCTGCAGGAGAGAAACAGCCGTACTGCCCGACATAGCCCAGAGCGCGGGTGCGGCGAGCGGCATCCAGCCTCCGGCCCCGGCCAGAGCTCCGGCTTGAGCCAGGACGACAAGCGCGATCGTGCTGCCGACGGCGGGGAGCAGGGAGTGCGTGAGGGTGGCGATCCATGCGACCGGAATGGCGATGCCGGCTGAGAGCATCGCCAGTACCCAGAGCCGCCCGAGTGCGGCCCAGGAGTCGCTATGCGGTGGCCCATAGCCGATCGACAGCCCGAGGACGAGAACGCCGAGCACGATGGCCGTGCTGACGAACGTGGCCCAGAGCAGGTAGACAGCGAGCTTAGCCAGCGCGATGCGGGTGCGGCTGATGGGTAGCGCGAATAAGCCGGTGATGGTGCCGTCGGTGAACTCACGCCCGAAGATCCAGGCCAGAACGATCCCGAATCCGAGGATGGTGACAACGGCCGTGATCTGCGCCGATCCCGAGAGCAGACCGCTCCAGACAAGTGTGGCGGCCGGCCCGGCCTGTGCGATCAGGTCGGGGTTGCCACCGGCCACACCAGCGGTGATCCCGCCGAGCAGGCCGACCATGCCGAGCACGATGGCCAGCGTGGAGATCAGTCCGACGAGGGAGCGCGATAGCTTGAGCCCTTCGACACGGACCGCGTTCATCCCGCCACCTCCGTGGCCATCCGGTCTTCGTCGTCCTGCCGAATGCGCTCGAAGAACGCGCGTTCGAGGTCGCTGCCGGCGGTGTCGAGCTCCCCGATCAGCCGGCCCGCGTTCATCAGCAGCACACGGTCTGCGATCCGCGCCACCTCGTCGAGGTGGTGGCTGCTGATCAGGATCGCCGCTCCCGCGCATGCACGGTGTTCCAGTTGCTCGCGCAGCAGGATCACCGAGGCAGGATCGAGCGTGTTGCTTGGTTCATCCAGCACGATCAACCGGGGATCGTGCTGGAGAGCTGCAGCGAGGCCGACGCGTTGCCGGTTGCCCAGCGAAAGGCGGCGGAACCGGCGATCGGCCACGAGATCAAGGCCCCAAGCACTGATAGAGGCCTCCACACGTCGCGGATTGCAGTCGTGAAGCAGGCACGCGATGTGGAGATTCTGGCGCACGGTCAGCTCTGGATAGGCAAGCGGCACCTCGATCAGCGTTCCGACCCGTGCCCAGGCAGCCATATGCATGCCTTCCAATGCATGACCCAGGAGGCGCACCGTGCCGTGCTGTGCGCGGAGCATTCCGAGTGCCAACCGCATCAGCGTTGTCTTGCCCGCACCGTTCAGCCCGATCAACGCGACGATCTCACCCGGCTCGACAGTGAACGTCAGATCGGTCACGCCCGCCCCGCCGCGAAACAGGCGGGTGACATTGTCGAACGCGAGCATTTCATTCGCCGCCCAGCACATCGAGTGCGGAGCCCAAGGCCGCGTCCAGCGCGGTTTGATCTGTCCGCACCCAATCCAGCAGCGCGGTACTCAGCCCGGCGATCACGGCGGCTGTCGCCACCCGCGCCTGCGTTTCGCTCACGCCACGATCTACCAAGGCACCCGCGAGGGCGATGGCCGTGTCCTCGCTGCCCCGTTCGATTGCTCCGCGCAGCACCGGCGTTTGAACGATGATCCGCAATCGCTCGCGCAGCGCCTGCGCCTCCTCGTCCCCGACCTGCGCCCATGCGCTTCTAATGCCCTCGGCCAGGGCACGCATCGCCGGCTCCTCGGCAGGGCGTAGCCGCACAGCATCCGCCATCAGCGGATCGAACGAGTCGGCCACCACGAGGGCTTCTTTGGTCGGGAAGTGCCGGAACAACGTCATCTCGCTCACGCCTGCACATCTGGCGATCTGCGCGGTTCCCGTCGCGCTATACCCGTGCTCGGGGAACAGCTCGAACGCCGCCTGCCTCAACGCCTCGTGCGTCCGCTCCCAACGGCCCATCCTCTAATGTTAGTCACTAACTAAAGCGGTGCCAAGATCCTGCTCAGCGGGCACCTTTCAGCCGAGAGAGCGCCAGGAAAGCTAGCCGGACACCTAGCTGAACACGCCCTGGATGGTGTCCCAGGTCTGGTAGACGCCCAGGACGATGAACAGCAACGCGCAGACAGCCAGGATCACATTGGTGAACCAGCCGTTGCGCCAGACCCTGGGAACACGGTCAGTGTTGAGCAGGCCCAGCAGCGTGATCGCCAGGAACGGCATGAACAGCGCACCCAGCACGCCGTAGAGCAGGATCAGGAAGATCGGCCTGCCCAGCAGCAGGAGGAGCATGGGCGGGAAGGTCAGCCAGAGCAGGTAGAACTTCGTGTACTTGCCGCCCGGACGGGTATCGGGATGCCCTGCCGGCTTGTTCCGGATGTTCCCCCAGAAATCGGCGAACATCAGGGAGACCCCCGACCACACGCCGACGACGGATGAGAACGACGCCGCCCAGAACCCCACCAGGAACAGGGTCCCGATGACATCTCCGTATCGGTCACGCAGGACGTCGTCGAGATCGAGCAGTCCGCTGTCACTGGCCGAAACCGTCAGACCCGCGGTGTAGAGCACCTCAGCGCCCACGACCAGCATGGCCAGTACGAATATGCCGGTGACGACATATGCCATGGTGTTGTCCAGCTGCATGACCCGCATCCAGCGCGGGGTGGCCCAGCCCTTCTCCCGCAGCCAGTACCCGTAGGCCGCCAGCGTGATCGTGCCGCCGATACCGCCTGCCAGAGCCAGCGTGTAGACCACGCCGCCCTCCGGAATGATCGGCACCAGTCCGGTGAGCATGTTCGGGATATTGGGCAGCGCCAGGATGGCCAGGCCCACGACGACGACGAACATGATCCCCACGAGCACGGCGGTGACCTTCTCGACCGCCGCGTAGCGGCCGAACCACACCAGGGTGAAACCGATCAGGCCCGAGAGTATCGCCCAGGCCCACAGCGGCAGCCAGGGGAAGAGAGCGGCGAGGGGCAGCGCGGAGGAGGACATCGCCGTCGCCCCGTATACGAAGCCCCAGATCATGATGTACGGGCCGAAGTACCAGGTGGTCCAGCGCCCGAGCGAGCGCCAGCCCTCGAAGATCGTGCGGCCCGTGGAAAGCGAATAGCGCCCGGCGCCTTCCACCAGAACGATCTTCATGATCGTGCCGACGATCACGGCCCATAGGAGCGCGTAGCCGTACCGGGAACCCGCAGCCAGCGTCGCCACCAGGTCAGCAGCGCCGACGCCGGTGGCGGCGACCACCAGTCCCGGGCCGACGATCTTCCAGCCGTTCAGGCGGTTCTGAGTTTCGTTGGGGTCGATCGTCGGTAACGGCCCCAGCACTTCCTTTTTACTCATTCGATGTACCCCTGACCCTGGTGTTTCGGCGGTTAGATCATTGGTGGAAGTAAAGCATGCCGCCGCCGGTGTTCGCGGTAGCCAAGGACCTGCGGACCGCGTGCAGGCTGGTGCACCGGGCTCTGTGGACCGTGCCCTGCACACCAGACGCCGTATATCAGGCGGCATGCAATAATGGCCGGGATGTCTTACCCATATGCAGAACCCCACGGCGGCTTCTCGCCTGTGTTCTGGCTGATGCCGCAGCCGGGTACCAACGGCTACGTCTCCTCTTGGGGTGAGCAGCAGGCGGGTAGCCCGCCCTCCGTCGTCGACGCCTGATTAACAGACCTCCGTCTGGCGCCCAACGAGAATCCACCTCGTAAGGACCTGCGCACCGGGGATTCACTCCCCCGCCGATGCTCCTTGCGAGGAACCCTCCTTGTGCGACCCGGCACCTTCCTTGCCCATTCGCACAAGGTGGCCTCTTGATCCTGACCAGCGTCGTCATATCCCTCGTGACCTGCGTGTTGGCGCCCCTGCTCACACGTGCAGCCGGGCGCAACGCGGGGTGGTTCCTAGCCATCCCGCTGTTCGCGGCAGCAGCGGTCCTCGTCACCGCCACGGGCGGTGACTTCACCCGGCCCGTCGAACAGCGCGTGGCCTGGATGCCCACCCTGGACGTCAGCTTCGCCCTGCGCCTGGACGGCCTCTCCCTGGTCTTCGCGCTGCTCGTGCTGGTCATGGGCGGGCTCATCCTGGCCTACTCGGCCCGCTACCTCGGGCGGGACGGCAAGCACGGCACCTTCTACCTGCTGATGACGGCGTTCGCCGCATCCATGCTGGTGCTGGTCATGACCGACGACCTGGTGGTGCTGTTCGTGGCCTGGGAGGCGACCACCCTGTGCTCGTTCTTCCTGATCGGGCGTTCAGGCCCGGGCGCCCGCGAACCCGCCATCCGGACGCTGCTGGTCACCGCCGCCGGCGGCCTCCTGCTGCTGGCCGCGGTGGCCACGATGGCCATCGGAACGGGCACCACGCAGATCAGCGACGTCCTCACGGACTCGATCTGGCGTGACGACCCCGCCTTCACCGCCACCGTCGCGGTGCTCCTGGCCGGTGCGGCGTTCACCAAATCGGCCCAGTTCCCCTTCCAGGCCTGGCTGCCGGACTCCATGGTGGCGATCACCCCGGTCTCCGCGTACCTGCACGCCGCGGCCATGGTCAAGGCGGGTATCTACCTGCTCCTGCGCTTCTCTCCCCCGCTCGCCGGTGAGACCCTCTGGACGGTCCTGCTGGTCACCAGCGGCCTGGTCACCGCCCTACTGGGTGCCGCCGGCGCTCTGCGGCGCTTCGACTTGAAGGAGCTCCTGGCGTATTCGACCATCAGCCAGCTCGGGCTCCTGGTGGTCATGATCGGCGTGGGGACGGAGGCCTCCCTCAAGGCCGCCGTGATCCACACCATCGCCCACGCCCTGTTCAAGTCGGCCCTGTTCATGCTCATCGGCGTGATCGACCACCAGGCCGGCACCCGCGACATGCGCGAGCTCAAGCACCTGAGGACGCGGATGCCCGTCACCTTCACCGCGCTGGTGCTGGGCGCGGCCTCCATGGCCGGGCTGCCTCCTCTCCTGGGCTTCGTGAGCAAGGAAGGCATGTTCGCGGCCTTCCTCGAGGTCCACGGCCCGGTATGGTTCCCGGTCCTGCTCGTCGCGGGCACGGCGACGACGTCGGCGCTGACCCTCGCGTACTCCGCCCGCATCGTCCTCGGCGCCTTCGCCGGCAAGGAGGAGCCCGCGAGCGCCGGCACCCGCGAGGCCCACGAGGCGCCGGCGGCCTTCTGGGCGGTTCCCGCCCTGGGCGCCGCATCCGGACTGGTGCTGGGCGTCCTGCCCTTCCTGCTGGATTCCCTGGTCGCCCCGGCGGCCACCGCTACCGCCGGAACTCCGGTGGACGTTCATCTCGCCCTGTGGCACGGCCTCAACCCGGAGCTGGCCGTGTCCGCCGTCGTGATCGCGGTAGGAACGGGGCTGGTACTGGCCCGCCGCCCGGTCGAGGTCTTCATGCTGCCGCGGGGCATCCCGGTCTCCGGGCTGGCGATCGTGGACCGCACCCGCCAGGGGATCATCCGTCTGGGTGCCGTGGTGGGCAACTGGACCGGGAGCACCTCCCCGTCCCGGCACCTCGGCATTCCCGCTGTGTGCCTGGCGATCATCGCGGTGGCCGGGATCTCGACGGTGGGCGAGCTGCCCTCCGTCGTCGGGAACCCGTCCCGTCCCGAGGACTGGCTGCTGCTGATCCTGGTGGCCGCAGGCGTGGCCTCGGCCGTCTACAGCCATACGCGATACACGGCGATCGTGGTCACGGGCATCATCGGGTTCGCCATGACGCTCTGGTACTTCATCCTGGGCGCGGCCGACGTGGCGCTGACCCAGCTGCTGGTGGAGATCCTGACCGTGTGCGTGCTGGTCCTGGTCCTGCGGCGCCTGCCCAACAAGTTCCCCCGCGAGTCGAGGAAGAAGCGCCTGGGTGCGGGCCTCGTGGCCGTCGCGGCGGGCACCGCCACGACGATCGGCGTCTGGGCGCTCACCGGGCGCCGTGAGATGTCCGAGGCGGCCGAGTACTTCATGACCCAGGGCGAGGAGGCCACGGGCGGGGCCAACCTGGTCAACACGATCCTGGTGGACTTCCGCGCCCTGGACACCCTGGGCGAGGTCACGGTGCTGGGCGTTGCCGGTATCGCGATCGCCGCGCTGCTGCGCTCCCGGGCGCCCTCCGCGATCCGTTCGGCCAAGCTGGACACGGGGACCCCGATCTACGACTCCCTGGAGAACTCCGTGTTCCTGCGGGTCACCACCAGGGTGCTGGGGCCGCTGATCATCGTGCTGTCGCTGTACCTGCTGCTGCGCGGGCACCAGGAACCGGGCGGCGGCTTCATCTCGGCGCTCGTGGGCGGTGCCGGCTTCGCCCTGCTGTACCTGGCCGCCCCGTCGGATGCCGCCGCCCGGATCCGCTGGCCCTACCTCGGGCTGATCGGTGCGGGCTTCCTCGTGGCCGCCGGGACCGGCTTCATGGGCTATCTGGAGGGGTCGTTCCTGACTCCCCTTCACACGGAGGTCCTGGGGGTCAAGCTCACCTCCCCGCTGCTGTTCGACGTCGGCGTCTACCTGGGCGTGCTGGGCGTGATGCTCGCCGCCTTCAACCTGCTGGGCCGCCATGACGAGCACTCCGATCCCACGCATCCGAGCCACGACGCCGAGGACGAGGAGCACGACGCCTTCCTGGCCCTGGACGACATGGGGGACGACAGAATGGACCGCACGATCGAGGACGAGGTGACCAGCCGATGACCATCGCCATCACCATCGGGATCCTGGTGGCAGGTGCCGTCTACCTGTTCCTGCAGCGGGAGATGCTGCGGATCATCCTGGGATTCATCCTGCTCGGGCACGCGGGAAACCTGATCCTGATCGCCGCGGGCGGCACGTCCCGGCGCGAGGAACCGTTCGGCACCCCCGGGGACACGGGGATCGTGGCCGATCCCCTCCCCCAAGCCTTCGTGCTGACCGCCATCGTGATCGCCTTCTCCATCACGATCTTCATGCTCGTCCTGGCCGTCACGGGCAAGGATGACGACGACACCACGGAACCCGAGGGCGACGACGACGATCCCGAGTTCGACGTCTCGACCCTCCCCAAGGGAATCATCGAGGCCGAGGACATCACCACGCAGAGCCTCAACCTGAGCAGGGAGAAAAGCCTGAGCCGGAGCAGAACCCACCAGTCCGACAACGAGGCCCAGAGCGACCTCGGCGCCGAGAACGAGGGAGGCGATCGATGACCGCGGCCCTGCTCCCGTTCTTCATCGGCATCCCGTTCCTGTCGGCCGGCCTGCTCAGCATCCTCGGCGACCGGCCCAGGCTGCACGTGAGCCTGCTGCTGGCCAACCTGGTGGCCTCCACGGCCGGCGGTCTCGCGCTGGTCGCGCATTTCACCCACGCGGATCCCATGGCGCACGGCGTGGCCCTGTGGCCCTTCGGCATCGCCATCCCGTTCGCAGCCGACATGTTCGCGGCTCTCATGCTCAGCGTGACGGGGATCCTGTCGGTGACCTGCGCGATCTTCGCGCTGTACTCGGGCCACGCGACGTCCCGCTACTTCGCTCCCCTGCTGCTGGTCCTGGTCGCGGGCGTGAACGGAGCGCTGCTGACGGCGGACCTCTTCAACCTCTTCGTGTTCGTCGAGGTCATGCTCCTGCCGTCGTACGGGCTGTTCGTCCTGGCCTCCCGGGCCAAGGCCCCGTACCGGCAGATCGCCGGGGCCCGCCTGTACGTGACCATCAACCTGCTGACCTCCACGATCTTCCTGGGCGGCGTGGGCTTCGTCTACGGCACCGCCGGGACGGTCAACATCGCCCAGCTGGCGGGCCTGGCCAGGGAGGACAGCGCCGTGGCGATCTCGGTGGGCGTCGTCCTCTTCGCACTGAGCATCAAGGCCTCCGTGGTGCCCGTGCACGGCTGGCTCGCACGGGCCTACCCGTCGACCTCACCGGCCATCACAGCACTGTTCTCCGGCCTGCACACCAAGGTCGCCATATATGCCATTTACCGTATATATGCGGTGATCTTCGACGGCGATGCCCGCTTCCTGTGGATCGGCGTCCTGCTGTTCAGCCTGACCATGATCATCGGGGTGCTGGGGGCGGTCGGCGAGAACACCACCCGCTCGATCCTGGCCTTCCACATGGTCAGCCAGATCGGCTACATCCTGCTGGGCGTCGCCCTGTTCACGGAGTTCGGCCTGACCGCCGGGATCTTCTACCTGCTGCACCACATGATCGTGAAGGCCTCCCTGTTCCTGTCCACCGGCGCCATCGAGATCAAGTACGGCACGGGGACCCTGGGCCGGGTCCCGGAAATCCTCAAACGCGAGCCGGTCATCGCCGTCGCCTTCTTCGTGGCGGCGCTGTCCCTGGCGGGGCTTCCGCCGTTCTCCGGTTTCGTGGCCAAGCTGTCGTTGATCATGGCCTCGATCGAGGCCGATCAGATCGCCGCCGCCGTGGTGATGATCGTGGTCAGCCTGTTCACCATCCTGTCCATGCTCAAGATCTGGTCCGGGATCTTCTGGGGCGGACGGACAGCCGAGGACCAGCCCGAGGCGGAACCCGGCTTCCCGGCCGGGACCAACCTGGGCACCCTGACCCGCAAGCAGGTCCGCCAGCTGGCTGAGCCCACGCCCCGCATCGGGGTGGGCCTGGCAGCCCCCGGCGTGATCCTGGCAGCGCTGACCCTGGGTCTGGGCCTGGGTGCCGAACTGCTCCTGACGCTGTCCCAGACCGCGGCCCAGGGACTGCTCGATCCCAGCTCGTACGTGAATGCGGTGATGAACTCATGACCTGGCTGACCTGGCCGCTGCGACTGCTCCTGTTCGTGTTCTGGTACGCCAAGGAGCTCGTCGTCTCCAGCATGGCGGTGATCAAGGACAACATGACCCCGGGGCAGAACTCCACCCCCGGCCTCACCCGGATGCCGACCCGCTGCCGCAACGACGGCGAGCTGACCCTGCTGGCCGCGCTCATCACGGTCACCCCGGGCACCCTGGTCATCGGGAACACGACGACGGACGGCACCCGCGTGCTGTTCGTGCACACCCTGTACTTCGACAACGCCGATGCCTCCCGGGAGGAGCTCGCGATCATGGAAACCGAGATGCTCAAGGCCGTCCGCCGGGAAGGGGCCCCGGCATGATCGGCATCGACATCGGCTTAGTCGTCCTGACCGTCGCCTGCGTCGCCTCGACCTATCGCATGTTCCGGGGCCCCACGGATGCCGATCGCGCCGCCGCGGCGGACCTCCTGCTGTTCGGCGTGGTGGGCCTGCTCGCACTGATCGGGGTGCGGACCACGAGTTCGTTCACCTTCGACATCGTCCTGGTCGCCTCCCTGGTCGGATTCCTGGGGGCCGTGTCCTTCGCCCGAGCGCTGACCAGGGGGAAACGATGAGTACGGCCATCACAGTCTTCGGCGACATCACGATCGTGGCCGGTGCCCTGGTGTTCGCCACGGCCGCTCTGGGCCTGGTGCGCTTCCCGGACGTCTACACCCGGATCTCGGCCGTGGGAACGGCAGCCGGCATCGGCATCGTCCTGGTGGTCGTGGGTGCGCTGCTGCATCAGCCCACCGTCCCGGACGCCCTCAAGGTGATCGTGATCATCGTCCTGCAGCTGATCACCTCGGCGGTGGGCAGCATCGCGATCGCCCGCTCCGCCTACCTGATGGACTCGCACATCGATCAGTTCGCCTTCGACGACCTGCAGACGCACGAGACCCTGGATCCCGAAGAGGCCCCGCGGAGCTGAGCCACGAGCACGTCCGCGAGCGCGACGCGCCGGGACCGCGCTGCGGCTGACGGTCAGTGGTCGCCCGCTCAGCCGAAGGGCCACGCCTTCTGCAGGCCGTCGGGACGCCCGGCCTCGCGGTAGTGCTCCGTTCCGAACGCCTCCGCGAACTGCTGCTCGGGCATGGCCAGCATGTGCTGCACATCCTCCTGTGAGGCGTGGCGGCCCAGGGCACGGCGCTTGAGCGCGAGCAGCTCCGCATCCAGTTCCACGGCCCAGTGCAGCTCGGCCTCCGGCAACCCGAACCCGTTGCCGTCGTCGGCGGGGTGATCGGGGTCGAGCAGGATCTCCGGATCGGCTCCGGCGGCCACCGCAGCCTCGAAGCGCCGGCGCAGTTCATCGCGGTTCATGGTGTTCTCCAGCAGCCGCGGGCGCCTGGCGGCGAGTTCGGCCGCGCGGTGGGCCACCCCGTGGACCTTCACATGGTCCGGGTGCCCGTAGCCACCGTGCCAGTCGTAGCCCACCAGCACATCGGCGCCCTCGTCGTCGAGGATCGCGGCCACCTTGGCCGCGGCCTCGTCGAGGTCCGCGAGCTTGAAGCAGCCATCGCCGTTGTTGTGCTCCCACCCCGTCATCCCGGAGTCCTTGTAGCCCAACCACTCGACGCGGTGAATCCCGATCTCGGCGGCAGCCGCCGCAGCCTCCCGCCTCCGGTTCTCGACGACGGACACCGCCACCCCGCCCTCGGGTGTCCTGGGCGGCGTACCGTAGTCCCCGTTGGTCGCGATCACTTCCACCACCCGGTGACCCTCGGCCACGGCCCTGGCCATGGTCCCCGACGTACCCGAGGACTCGTCGTCGGGATGGGCATGCAGAAAAACAAGAACGGACATGAGCGGAACAACCGTGAAACATCACGTGTTGTTCCGCAGGCTCCGTACCGGGGTCGTTTGTCTTCTCCCAGTCGCCACACCCTAGTGATCGGATCCCTCCGTGGTTCGCAGTTCCACCCCCGCCCCTCCCGCACACCGCACCTCCGCACCTTCTCAGGGCGCCGGGCGGTCCAACCAGACCCTGCGCGCGGTGATCGCCATCCTGGCGCTGTCCATGGGCGGCTTCGCGATCGGCACCACCGAGTTCATGACCATGGGCGTGCTGCCTCAGATCGCCGAAGGCCTGGGCGTCCCGGAACCGCAGGCGGCCCACTCCATCTCGGCCTACGCGCTCGGCGTGGTGGTGGGCGTTCCGGTGCTCTCGATCTTCGGTGCCCGGCTACCGCGCAAGGGCCTGCTGCTGGCCCTGATGGGAGCCTACGGGCTGTTCAACATCCTGAGCGGCTTGGCCACCAGCTACGAGTTCTTCACCCTGGCCAGGTTCTTCGATGGCATGCCGCACGGGGCATACTTCGGTGTGGCGTCGCTGGTGGCGGCCGGCCTGGTGTCCTCGGAGTACCGCGGCCGGGCCGTGGCAGGCGTAATGATCGGGCTGTCCGTGGCCAACGTGGTGGGGGTCCCGGCAGCCACGTGGATGGGCCAGACCTTCGGCTGGCGCTCTACCTACTTCCTGGCCGCGGCGATCTCCCTGCTCGCGGTGATCCTGGTGATGGTCTTCGTCCCGCGCACGCCCCGCGATCCGGACGTCAAGGCCCTTGCGGAGGCCCGGGACTTCTTCCGCCGGGGCCAGGTGTGGCTGACCATGATCGCCGGTGCCGTGGGCTTCGGCGGCATGTTCGCGGTTTACTCCTATATCGCCACCACGGTCACCGACGTCGGTGGTCTGCCCGCCTCGACCGTGCCCCTCTTCATGCTGTCCTTCGGCCTGGGCATGACCGTGGGCACCTGGCTGGCCGGTGAGCTGGCGCGCTGGTCGATCGCCAAGTCGCTCGTGCTGGGCTCCGCCGGTTCCGCCGCCGTGATGCTGATCTTCTGGCTGGTCATCCCCGGCGGCTGGTGGGCCCTGCCCGTCCTGTTCGCGATGACGGCGATCGGCTCGATCCTGGTGACCAACCTGCAGCTGCGCCTCATGGACGTGGCCGGCGACGCCGTCACGCTGGGCGCCGCGATGAACCACGCCGCCCTCAACGTGGCCAACGCCCTGGGTGCCTGGATGGGCGGGGTGGTTATCGCCGCCGGCCTCGGCTACCGCACGCCTGCGCTGGCCGGTGCGGCCATGGCACTAACCGGGGCCGCGATCCTGCTGTTCGCCTTCCACAGGGAGCGCTCGGCAAAACGCCCCTAGTGTCGCGTGTCGTTAGTTCCTGAA
>NZ_ML708639.1 GCF_008831305.1 Kocuria coralli | reverse complement strand
TAAACCAACTTCAGAAACGCGACACTAGGTCCACCAGAGTGGAAAACATTCAAACCTTGCCTCGCTTTATCGCGAGGCGAGGTTTTTTGTTATGGACCCGGGTCCCTCGAGGAATCTGATCAGGTCGAAGTCTCGCCGTTCCACCGGTGCCTCACCGACCGTGGAACGATGACGGCGTTGCGAGGGGGATCGCGCGCACACCCGTTGCCATGACTCGCGAGGTTGCGCTAGTGAGGGCCCTGCCGAGAGAGGTCGGACATCCCGAGATCGTCGGGGAAGGCACTGCGGAGGGGCACGGTTGGATCGTGAGCCGGGAGGTTCGCGGCCAGAACCTGCACGAGACCTGGCCGACGTTGACACCCGCGGACCAGGAACGGGCGATCCACCAGCTCTGGGCTCGGGCCCGGTTCGTGCATGACGCGAGCCCGTCCCTCAAGGCGCACGTCGGATCGATTCAGTGGCGGTGCCGCTTCAGGTAACCGGCTGTGTGGGGCTCACAGGACGTTTGCTGCCACGCTGCGCGGCGGTGCCCGCGACGATGACGAGACCGATGCCGGCTAATTGCATCAGCGTCGGCTGCTGGGAGAGGACGAGCAGGCCGATGAGGATGCCGAACGCGGGCTCGATCGACAGCAGCGTGCCGAACGCCGTATGGGTCATACGGCGTAGGGCGAGCATCTCGAGCCCGAACGCGATCACCGGAGTGATCAGCGCGATCCCTGCCGCAACCGCGAGCACCCACCATGAGAACTCACCCCCGATGACCTGCGGCAACCCGACCGGAAGCGTGGCGAGGGAAGCTACTGGAATCGTGAGCGAGAGACCGCTGATGCCCGAGAACCGGTCGCCGACGTGCTGGGTGAGCAGGTTGTACAACCCCCAGCAGGTGCCGGCGGCGAGGGCGAACCCGACCCCGGCAAGATCGATGCGCCCGTGCCACGGTTCCGTCAGTAACACGACGCCGACCAGGGCGAGCAGCGGCCAGACGAGGGCGTTGTGGTGCTTGCTCATCAGGCCCGCAACAGTCAAGGGCCCGAGGAACTCGATCGCAACCGCAGTACCGAGCGGGATGCGCTCGACGGCGGCGAGGAAGAACGTCGTCATGAACCCCGTCACCACTCCCAGGGCGATCAGTGCGGGAATGTCCTTGCCGCGCAGGGAACGGAGTGCGGGACGGGCGATCATCCAGAGGAACACGGCCCCGAAGCACATGCGCAGCCACGCTGTTGCCCCCGCGCCAACCTGTTCGATCACCGGGACCGACAGCGCGTTGGAGAGCTGGACGGCGAGCATCGCCGCGACCGCCATCGACCACGGCGGTACCCCCGCCGTCGTGCGTGCCCCGATCACGGTGCCCCGATCAGGCGCCGCGTTACCCGCACCCGAGAACCGAGGCCGGGCAGCGCCTCCGCCAGTGAGTCCGCAGTGGCGGCCAGATCCTCGTCGGTGGCGGGAGCAAGGGCATCGAGAATGAAGAACGCCGTCTGCGTCTCATCACTCAGCCCGGTGCGGCGGCCCTGCCGCCAGTTCCACCGCCGGCAGGTCACGCCGGCGTCGTCGCACCAGACCACCTCACCGGCATCGGGGTACTCAGTGGCGGGCTCCCCGTGCGCGGTGGTGTCGAACGGCTCCTCACCGGTCGCGCGGATCAGGCGTGCCGGACCCCTGTAGCCGCGGAAATCCTCACCGCCGAGGGGGATCTGATGCAGCACCGAGATCGCGTTGTAGACATCGGTGAGCGCGTTCACCCGTGGCAGGCCTTTCGCGGCGCGGCGGGTGAGGCCCTCGAGGCTGTTGCGGGTGCGCTGCGGCTTCGCCCCGAACCCGCGATATGCCTCTCGCCACGCCGCGATATGCGGTAGCTCATCCACAGCGGACGTGGAGAGCAGGCGGGCCGCGTGGGTCTCGGCGGCCGTGATGAGCTCGTCCACAGCCGTCCCGCCCTCATGGGCGGTGATCGCGGGGGTGAGGCCGTCGATAACGACGAGCATGGCGCGATAGTCCGGGCGCAACGCGAACACGGCAGGCTCCACCGTTGAGGCGGCCAGGAACTCGTCGGGGGTCATGGTGTCAGGCATTCGATGTCTCCGTTTGGTGTGCCGCTCCTACTCCCGGCTCGAAGACCGTGAGTGAGAACCGGGCCGGCTCTGAAGTGGGGTTCGTATAGGAGTGGGTGGTGTCTCCGCGGAAGGTCAGTGCATCGCCCCGGTGGAGTTCGAAGCGCTCATCACCGACGGCGACCGTCACCGAGCCCTCCTGGATATGCAGCAGCTCACGCGTGCCATCGCTATGCGGTTCGCTCTCATGGCGCTCGCCGGGAGCGAGGGTCCAATCCCACAGCTCCAGGACATCCGGCGGCTCCGTGCCCGCGACGAGTACGCCTCGCCCGCCTCGGTCGCCAGTCCACAGCACCGCGCCTTCACCCTGGCGAGTGAGTTTCGCCGCGCGCGGCGTCGGCGGCTCCACCAGGGCCGGCAGCCCGATGCCGAGTGCCTCCGAGAGCCGCAGCAGTGTGCCTACGCTCGGATTCACCGACCCGTGCTCGACATTCACGAGCATGCGGCGGCTCACCCCCGCGGCGGCGGCGAGCTGATCCAGGGTCCAGCCGCGCCCTTTGCGTTCGTGCTTCACTCGAGCGCCGATGGCACGCGCCAGCAGCTCTGCTTCGTGATCCATGTAGTGCATCATAATGCACTGAAATGGCATCATCCAGCTCACTTGTATCAGGCGTCATCAGGCAATGGGTCGGGGAAAGGTGTCAGTGGCTGCAGTACGGGCGAGGTGACATCCGATCCGGATTCTCCAGGAGTGCGGGGCCAGGAGGATATCCTCGACCGTCGCTCGTGAAGCGCTTGCGAGCCATAGGATCCTGTCATGACCCTGGAAGCGGACATGGGCTCGGGCGCGTGGCAGCGCGAGGACGGAACACTGATCTGCGAGGTCAACCAGGCAGTCCCGGCTGATCGTGAATGGTCTGCGATCCGCGCCGGTTCGAGCCTCCCTGCTGGCCCGCAGGAGTGGCGCCGGCACTCGCACCCCGTGCACGAGCTGGTGTGGGTGCGTGGCGGGTCATTGACGGCCTGCGTAGGCGAACTGATCTTCACTGTCACGGAAGGATTCGGGCTGTGGATCCCGGCCGGTGAGATGCATGCGGGCCGGTCCACTGCGAACGTCGAATTCCATGAGGCGGTATTCGAGCCCAGGACTGCGCGCACGATCTTCCCCGAGGCGACCGTGGTCACGATGTCACCGCTCTTGCAGGCTCTGCTCGTGCATCTGGCGTCCCCGGATCTCAGCGCGGAGGAGCGCAATCGTGCCGAGGGGGTGGTCTTCGACGTGCTCGAGCCGACCGGGCGGAACGTGGCTCTGCGCCTGCCTGGAGATGCCAGGATCGCACCCATCCTGGAAGCGCTGCTGACCGACCCTTCCGACAGTCGAGGTCTTGAGGCATGGGCTCGGCAGCTGGGCATCAGTGATCGTACGATCGCGCGCAGATTCCACGCCTTGACGGGCCTGTCGTTCACGCAATGGCGCCGAGTCTTGCGCATCCATCACGCGCTCAAACTGCTCTCGACCGGTAGCGATGTCCAGGAGACATCGCGGCAACTCGGATATGCCCACCCCAGCACGTTCATCGTCGCCTTCCGCCGGGTCATGGGGACAACGCCCGGAGCCTTCCTGGAGTCGCTCCGGAGCCCTTAAGGTGTCCGTTTTCGTTTATCAGGCGTCGAGTATGCGCGATTGCAAACCGCTTGGGTGCTTCCTACAGTTGGGAAGGCGAACCTTAGTTGATCCGGTGTGTCAGGCATGGATCGGGCCAGGTACCCACCGCGTTCCACCACTACATGCACGGTCTTGAGGAGCACGCCTTATGGTGTCCAATGAACCCGATCCGGTCGCTCAGCCACCCATCGCTGAGCAGGTGGCGGACGTCAATCCGAGATTGACCGAGCACTACAACGCCACCTACGCGGACGCCGTCGAGGTCATCTGCCGGGCGCACATCGCCGATGATTCCCGCGGCGCCAAGCTTACGGCTATCCATGTCGACGGGTTGAGCCTGCGTACGACGGCTCGTGACGGGGCACATCGTGACGGCTGGGTGCCGTTCTCCCGAGCGGCGAGGAGCCTCACGGACCTGGAGTCACTCACCCTCGAAGTCATCACCACCGCCAGGACCACGCTAGGCGTTACGGAGCTGACCACCCCGGAAGCCCAAGCGCGACAAGTCGATGCGATCCGCACCTACGTCACCTCGGTCATCCGGATGGAGCAGCTCACCCCGATCTTCCGGCAGATCACCTTCGGCGGAGGCGACCTCGCCTCGTTCGAGCCGGGCGGGCACGACCAGTTCATCTACGTGATGACCCCGCCCGCTGGGCGCACCGAACTCACCGTGGACGCCTCATTCTCCCGTGAGGACTTCGGGGAGTTCACCGACGAGAACCGACCGGTCGGGGCCTACTACACCGTGCGCGACTGGCGGCCCGAGGACGGCGAGATGGATATGCTCTTCGTCCTCCACGGTCTCGGAGACGACGTTCACGCCGAGCCCGGTCTCTCGGCACAATGGGCGGCGAATGCCCGGCCCGGCGATCCGGTGGCTCTGTGGGGGCCCCGAACCGCCTACGATCCGCCTGCTGACACCGACTGGCTATTGCTTGTAGCTGACGAGACGGGTCTCCCGGCGATCTGCGTGATCCTCGAGAACCTGCCCGAGCACACCCCGGCCCATGTGTTCATCGAAATCGGAGACGACGCCGACCGGCTCCCTCTTCCCACCCGGCACGACATCCACGTCACCTGGAGTGTCCGTGGTGATGCGCCCGCCGGCACGTCGACACTTCTCACGGATGCCGTGCAAGCGCTCGATTTCCCGGCGGGCAACGTCTACGCGTGGGGCGGTGCGGAAGCGCGTTCGATGCGGACGGTCACCACCCACTTACGTCGTGTACGCGGCGTTGATCGAGCACGGGTGCGTATGGTCGGGTACTGGCGGCACAGGTCGACGCCCGTCGACCTCAACACCGGCGACTGAAGCGCCACGGGTCTCGTTCCGACTCTCGCGAAGGAGGAGCGGAGACCAGCCGCGCAGTCGTACTGGCGTTGTTCAGCGACCGGCCTCTCCACTGAACCGTCATCCGGGGCGCCGTAGAGTGGATGGCATGCGAGCTATGGCTATCACCGACGATCATGAGCTGGAACTCGTCGAGGTGCCCGAGCCGGTGCCCTCCGAGGGGGAGGTGCTGATCGACGTCGTCGCCGCCGGGGTGAATCGAGCCGACCTCATGCAGGTGGCGGGCAAGTATCCGCCGCCTCCCGGGGCGTCGCCGCTGCCCGGCCTCGAGGTGTCCGGCTACCGAAGAGACACCGGCGAGGCCGTCGTGGCGCTGCTGGCCGGGGGCGGCTACGCCGAGGTCGTCGCCGTTCCGGAAGCGCAGGTGCTGCCGGCCCCGCGGGCCCTGCCGCTCACCGACGCCGCCGGCGTCATCGAGGTCGCCGCGACGGTCGTGTCGAACCTGATGCTCGAAGCGGACTTGCCCGTCGACCCGCCGAGCACCGAGCAGCAGACGGTGCTGGTCCACGGCGGAACGGGCGGTATCGGCAGCTTCTCGCTCCAGTTCACCCGCGGCATGGGCGCCCGGGTGCTCACCACGGTCGGCTCCGACGCCGCCGTGGACTCGGCCGTCGAACTGGGCGCCGACATGGCGTGGAATCGTCACACGACCGATGTGCCCGCCGCGGTGAAGGACGCCGGAGGGGCCGACGTCATCCTCGATATCGTCGGAGGTCCCGCACTGGAGGACAACGTGGGCATGCTCAACGAGTTCGGGAGACTCGTCATCATCGCCACGATGGGCGGGAGCGTCGGATCCCTGGATGTGGGCGCCCTGATGCGCAAACGCGCCCGGGTCATCGGGACGACGGTGCGCTCCCGCGCGCCGCAGGACAAGGGCCGCATCCTGGCGCGCACCCGAGAGCTGGTGTGGCCGCTGCTGGAGACGGGCGAGATCCGCGTGCCGGTGGAGGCTCGGCTCCCGCTGGCCGAAGCCGCCCGGGGGCACAAGATCCTCGCCGACGGCGGCCATCTCGGCAAGGTGATCCTCGAGGTCGCCGACCCGCGCTGAATCCCGTCCAGCCGTCCTCGGGGACGGTCTCGGCGACGATGCGGAGCGGGCCGGCACCGGTCGGAAGGTCAGTTCTTCCGCAGATTCGAGGCGCCCCGGAAGATCGCGTCCGTCCCGCCGTCTATGAAGACGACCTGGCCGGTGACGTGAGTGTTCTCCTCCGAGATCAGCCAGCGGAGCAGGGCGGCGGGCGCTTCGGGGGCCATGAAACCGTTGAGGGGCATGGGCACGAACTACGCGGTGCTCGCCCGGGATGCGTCATCGGCGATGGAGTCGGCCACCATGGGAGTCTCGACGATGCCGGGTCCCACGGCGTTGAGGGCGATACCGGCACCCGCCCATTCGGGGTTCGGCGCGTTGAGCCGTACCCAGCGCGCTTCGGCGGCCTTGGTGGAGGCGTAGAGGTTGTTGCCGATGTTCTCGCCCCCTGAGTACTTCTCGGCGATGGCCAGGGCTTCCTCCTCGTCGCCGGCGAGGCAGCTCTCGACCAGATCCTCGTAGACGTCCATGACGGCGGCCAGGGAGGTGGTGAGTACGGCTCGAGGGGCGGAGGAACGCTCCAGGAGCGGGCGCAGGCCCTCGAGAGTGGCGATCGCACCGAAGTAGTTCACCGCGACCGTCACCGGTTCCGGGCGGATGAGACCGGCGTTGGCGACGACGGCGTCGATCGTGCCTCCCGAAAGCTCGGCGACCTGCTCGACGAGAGCGGAGCGGCCCTCAGCGGTGCTCAGATCGACGGTGACATCGGCGTCATGGAGATCGACCGTGATAACGCGGTCCCCTTCATTCCTCAGCCGTTCGGCGAGGGCTCGTCCGATGCCCGAGGCTGCACCCGTGATCACGACAGTTCGCATGGAGACCCTTCTTCGTCTATCCGTCCGCCACGGGCTGTCCGTGACGGCCTACCCAAGGCGGGCGACGCTGTGGCCACCCGCCTTTCCAGGCTAGGGGGACGACCCCAGCTCTCGATCCGGGAAGCCGGCGGTTCGATGATGTTGCCGTCTGAGGTCCAGGGCTGAGGGGGACTACACGGCGATCAGGTCCTGGCGCATGTCCGGTATCGGGTTGTACGGCCCCGGGCCCATGGGGAGGTCGGGGTAGGCATCGGTCCACGCCGCGGACTTGATGACCGGAACCGGGGGAGCCGGGATGATGGGGTCCGGCGGGAGGTAGATCTCGCAGTGCCCCGGGCGTAGCTCGCAGAGGTTGGGAGGCGGGATATCCGGCCCGCACGTCCACGGCGGGGGCAGGAGACGACCCTTCAACGGAGCCCAGAGGCAGCGATCCGGGGGCGGGAAGATGCCCTCGCGCGGCGGCCCGTCGGGCTTGCGCGGAGGCACGAGGCGGTCGGCGGAGGTGGTGGACGTGGCTGCGCCGGAGCTCCCCGTGTCCTGATCGGTGGCTGCCGAGGGCGCCGCCGTGGCGATGGAGGCGGCGAGGACGCCCGCGAGGACGAGGGGGAGCCTCCTGGTCAGTACCGAGTTCATGATTCCTCCTGTTGATGGTCGGTACGACCAGCATCGTCGAGAAGGCCGCGCGCGGCGTCAGCCGCCGGCGGTCATCGTCCTACTCCAACGGGATGACTGGATGACTGCGGGGAATGCCTGCGGAGGAACGATTGCAGGTCAACGGCCGTTCACGACGGGACGGGGTCCTCAGGGCGGACGAAGCCGCTGCGGTAGGCCAGGGCCACGGCAGCGGCACGATCTCTGGATCCGGTCTTGAGCAGGATGCGCGCCACATGGGTCTTGACCGTGGCCTCGCTGAGCACCAGGCAATCGCGGATGTCTGTATTGGACAGGCCGGCTGCGACCATGCGCAGCACTTCCTGTTCGCGCGGGGTCAGCAGTGCGGTGATGTCCGTGGGGTCGCATCCTCTCGGGCGCAGCTTGTCCACGAGCCGGGTGGCGGCGGTGGCATCGAGCCAGGTGTCGCCCGATGCCACGCGGCGCACGGCATCGGCGATCTCCGTCGGCGAGGCGTGTTTGAGCAGGTACCCGCTCGCACCGGCCTGGAGGGCCTCGATCACCACGTCCTCGTCGTCGAACGTCGTCATCACCAGCACCCGGATCAGGCGGTCGGCCTCGGCGTCGGCGACCAGCTCACGGGTGGCCGTCACGCCGTCCATACCCGGCATCCGGATGTCCATCAGCACCACGTCGGGACGCAGCCGGCGGACCTCCCTCAGGGCCTCGTCCGCCGAGGCGGCCTCCCCGATGACCTCGATGTCGGTCTCGCCGGAGAGCAGCATGCCGATCCCCGCGCGGACCAGGGGCTGGTCGTCGACGATGTATGCGGTGGTCATCGGTCCTCCTCAGTTCTCCTCGGCATTCTTTTCGACCGGGATCCGGTGCTGACCGGCGGCGGGCAGCGTGGTGTGCAGCAGGAAGCCCTGCGCGGTGGGGCCCGCCTCGAAGGTGCCTCCGCTGACGACCACCCGCTCGCGCAGGCCGACGAGACCGAAGCCGCCGCTGGGTGCTGCGGGGGAGGACAGGCCGCTCGTGCTCATGACCGAGACGGCAAGGGTCTCCGGGGCCCAGTCGGTGGTGACCTCCACCCGGGACCCGTCGCCCGAGTGCTTCATCGCGTTGGACAGACCCTCCTGCACTACGCGGTAGACGGTGTGGGCGATGCTCGGGTCGAGCGCCAGCGGGTCACCGGAGGTCCGGACGACGACGTCGAGCCCGGAGGCCCGGGCGGTCGCGATCAGACCGTCCACCTGCTCGATCCCGTCCCCCTGCGCATCCGGCTGTCCGGGTTCCCTGAGCATCCCGAGCAGCCGGTGGAGCTCCCGCATGCTCTGCTCGGCGGCCGTCTGGATGTTCTGGAGCGCTTCTTCGACCTGGTGCCCCTGGGCCGTCCCGCGCACGAGCCCCGCCCGTGCTCCCGCGGACTGGAGGACGATGCCGGTGAGGCTGTGAGCGACGATGTCGTGGAGTTCCCGGCTCAGCCGCAGGCGTTCCATCGCGAGTGCCTCCGCCGTGGTCTCCTCAGCCCATCGTCGTTCCGTGGTCAGCCGCAGGTCGCTGCGCGCGATCACCCTGCCCACGCCCCATACGCTCAGCATCAGCAGCACCCACAGTCCGGAGTTCATCAGCAGGAACACGGCGTCGACATTCTCGTGAAAGGAAGCCCCGGAGGCCGTATTGGCGGCGATCGGAACCACCGAGCCCATGAGGGCCGCGACCGCGACATGACGATCCGTCATCCTGGCCATGAGGTAGAGCGCCACGAGGTAGCCCGCGAAGGTCTCCACCGCGGGCACCCACATGCCGGACAGGGACAGCAGCCATAGCGCCGCGTAGCCCGGGACGGGCGATCGCCAGAGGACCAGGCACAGATGGCTCGCGGCCATGACGGCCACGATCAGCGTTGCCGGTGCCCTCCCGCCGTCCCAGGTCTCCGTGTCGCCTCCCCACACCCACAGGTCCACGACCAGCGCCGCCGCGACGACGACGGCCCGGACGGCGCGCTGGCCGCGGGGGAAGGGCCGTACGGCGATTACCGGCAGCCTCTCATCTGGGGGAACATGATGCACCAGAAGGCCCGCCGGGCACCGAACCCGGGACGGTCGTCGACGCCGGCGGCCAGCCCCGGTGGGAAGCGCTCACCCTGGACGGCGATGCTGCCCTCCGGGAGCTCCAGGGCGGTCCACGGCTGTTCGCTGTCCAGCTCGATCGTGGCCTCGTGGACCACCTCTGCTTCGACGGGGTCTCCGTTCACGACGGCGGTGAGCGGGGGCTGCAGGCCTCCCGCATGCGTCACGACCACGTCCTGTCTGACCGCCCACCCCGGGATCCGGACGCCGTTGGCATCCTGGACGGATACCTGGGCCGCGATGAGTTCGACCGGACCGCTGCTGTCTTCGGACATCGGGAGCCTCCTCGTTCAGGGGCCGCACGGAAGATGAGGCCTATGAGTTCTCATTTTCGTGTATCCGATGAGCGTCCGCATCAACCATCCGTTGTATGTCAGGTGACGCTCAGGGCTGATGACCGGGAGAGCAGCGCGGCGTAGTGCCCGGCGGAAGCCCGCAGCTCGGAGGGGGTGCCGCGCTCCACGAGGCCGCCGTCGTCGATGATCCAGAGCTCGTCGGCATCCGCCACGACTCCCAGGCGGTGGGTGATGATCACCCGGGTCATGCGCAACTGCGCGAGGGTGGCGTCGATGAGCCCTTCGGTACGTGCGTCGAGGGCGCTGGTGGCCTCGTCGAGGATGAGGATCACCGGGTCGGAGAGCAGGGCGCGGGCGATGGCCAGTCGCTGCCTCTGCCCGCCGGAGAGCCCCTGGCCGCCGGAGCCGAGGCGGGTCTCCAGACCCAGGGGCAGCGCGGCGACCTCCTCCGCCACCTGAGCCTTCACGAGGGCCCGCCAGACGTCCTCGTCGGAGTAGCCCTCACGAGCGGCGAGTACCGCTTCGCGGATGCTCCCCGCCCCGAGCCAGTTGTCCTGGAAGACCACGCCGATCTGCTCCCGTACCCGTTGGAGGTCCAGGTCCCGCAGGTCGAGCCCGTCGATGCGCACCGTCCCGCGGGTTGGCGTGTAGAGCCCGCACAGCAGGTGCGCCAGGGTGCTCTTCCCGCATCCGGTGGGCCCGAGCACGCCGATCTTGGCGCCGGCCTCGATGCGTGCGTCGATGGGCCCGAGAACTTGCCCGGAATCGCGGCTGTAGCCGAAGCCCAGCCCCTCCAGGGCGAACTCGCCGCGGAGACGACCGGGGTCCGTCTGGCCGCGGCGTTCCGCGTCGGCTGTCTCCACGTCGTCGAGCCGGTCCAGCAGGGGTCTGAGATCGGCGGCCTGGAGCAGCTGCGTGCCCAGCGAGGTCACCGGGGCGAGTGCCGCCGAGGCGACGGCCATGAGGCCCAGCGCCTGGCCGGGGGTCACCATGCCGGCGGTGGAGGCCAGGATCAGGACCACCAGGGGAGTGGCGATCGTGACGCCGGTGAGCAGGCTCAGGGAGACCGCCCCCAGCCGCGCGCTCGTCAGGGTGAGTCGGAGACGGCGATCCAGCAGGCCCGCCCAGGTCCCCAGCACGCGTTCCTCCGCACCGTAGGCGCGCAGTGTGGAGACACCCGTGATGCTGTCGACCAGCAGCGTAGAGGAGTCGGCGGTCACCAGGATCTCCTCCCGGCGCAGGGCGGCGCAACGGCGAGCCAGGATGAGCGTCACGCCGAGCGTGAGGAAGACCGTCAGGGCGGTGACGCCGGCCAAGGGCGGGGCGATCACCGCCAGGGTCGTGAGGAACCCGATGGTCAGCACCGCGTCCAGCGCCGCCCCCAGCAGGGTCACGCTGAGCAGGGCGTGGACGGCATGGGCGGACTCGATCCTGCCGAAGAGGTCGCCCACTGAACGGCGGTCGAAGAAGCGCAGCTCACGGGTGAACAGCGTCGTGGCGACTCGGGTGCTCAGGCTCGCCGCGAGCCGGTGCTGCAGCCCGGCGAGGATCAGGTACCGCGCCAGGGAGACCAGCCCCATGGCCAGGGCGAGCCCCAGCCCCGCATACAGCCATCGGTGCGGCGGCGAGTCGGCGGCGATCATGCCGTCGACGATCACGGCGGTGAGCACCGGCAGCCCCAGACCCCCGACGGCCAGGAGCACGGAGAGCAGGACGGCGCGGACGAGATCGGCGCGGACCGCGCCCAGGAGCTCCTTGAGCAGGGTGGATCGGTGCGGCGGATCCGGCGGCGGCTCCGCCGGTGTCTCCACCCGACCCGGGACGAGCAGCAGTCCGCTGGCCTGGGCACGGATCTCCTCGCGTCCCATCCGACGCCGGCCGACGGCGGGATCCATGACCCGTACCTCGGTCCGTGAACCGCCCGACCGCGTCAGGATCTTGTCCGCGACGACGTAGTGCTGCCGGGACAGGTGCACGATCGCCGGGAGGGGGACCTCCTCGACCCGGTCGGAGAGCTCTTCCGGGGAGGCCATCGTCGCGTGCACCTGCATGCCCCACAGGGCGGCGGTGTCCCGCAGTGTGAGCGCCGAGGTGCCGTCCCGTCCCGGGTCCGTGAGGTTGCGGAGCTGCACCAGGGAGGCCCTCTCGCCGGCGCCGCGCAGCACCGCGGTCAGGCAGGCGGGACCGCAGTCTGTCTCTGCGGTCTGAAGGACGACGGGCACACGCGGCATGTCAGAACTTCCTTTCTGCGGGCTTTGCGGGGGGCTCTTCAGGGGCTTCCCGGTCGGTTTTTTCGAGAAGCGCCTTTTCAGGAAAGGGAGAAGCCGACGGCGGAGCCCGGCCCATGGGGGCACCGGGCTCCGCCGAGCGTCAGGCCTGGATGTTGATCTGGACGTTCTGGCAGCCGCCGATGGTGTCGACCTGGGTGACCTGGCCGTTGCCGTTCCGCGTGATCCTCACGGTGCAGCTTCCGCCGTGGAAGGCGGAGAGCTCAGCGTCGGTGATCTCCCGGCCGAAGGTGAGGGTGTTCATGGTCGTCCTCCTGGGGGTGAGAGGGCGACCCGGTGCCGCCCTGCGACATCCATCCTTTCCTCGGGGAAGAGGCCGGGCATCGGCCCAGAGGCGGCAACGCCGTACTCGAACTGGGGTATCCGGTCTCGTCCCCTCGGCTCAGGCTTATCCCTCGCTCTTGATCTCCACACCGGAGCAGTGGCCTTCCATGATCACGTGACCCATCGATGTGATCGTGATGACGCACTGCGCCCCGCCGTGGAAGCCGGCCAGGTCGGCCGCGCTGATCGGCCGTCCGAAGGTGAGGGTGGTCATGATCTTCTCCTTTGCTATCGGGGCGGCCTCGTGCCGACCCGGGGCTTCATGATCTCCGGGGGAGCGGCCGGGGGAATCGGCCGTGAGAGGGCATCCGTATACCGAGATGGGGGTAGGAGGGGTAGATGGGGGTAGAGGCGTTCCTCCCAGGGCGTCGCACTGCATGGCGGGAACGCCTTCCGCCGGGCCTCGGCGAGGACCATCAGTACGCTTCAGGTAGCGTGAGCAGCCTGCCTATCGCTCGATCACCGGTCAAAGGAAGGCAGGACGATGAAAGAACAGATCAAGATCTCCCTCGCCTTCGTGGGACTCCTCGTGGGTGCGGGGTTCGCGACGGGTCTCGAAGTGGTCCAGTACTTCATCTCCTTCGGGCTGACCGGCCTGTGGGGAGTGCTCGTCGCCGGCGTCGTCATGACCGCGGCGGGGGCGGTGATCCTCCAGCTGGGCAGTTATTTCGTGGCCGAGGAGCACAACCGCGTCTTCAAGGAGATCGCCCACCCTGCGATTTCCCGCGCGATGGACCTCGCCGTGATCGCCACGCTCTTCTGCATCGGTTTCGTGATGCTCGCCGGCGCGGGCTCCAATCTCGAGCAGCAGTTCGGGCTGCCGACCTGGATCGGCTCCCTGATCATGCTGGTCCTGGTCGGCACGACCGGTCTGCTGGACGTGGACAAGGTCAGCAACATCATCAGCGCCGTCACTCCGCTGCTGATCGTCGCCATCCTGGTGGCCTTCGGCTACACCCTGTTCAATCTTCCCGAGGATTTCGGGCGGCTCAGCGAAGTGGCGATGGCGGAGGACTCCCCGGTCAGCCCGTGGTGGCTCTCGGCGCTGAACTACAACGGGCTGTCCCTGCTGCTCGGGGTGTCGATGTCCCTGGTGATCGGCGGCGCCCACAGCAATCTGAAGGCCACCGGTCGAGGGGGCCTGCTCGGCGGGGTCATCTATACGGTTCTCCTGGCCATGGCCGCTTTCACCCTGCTGGCGAACATCGAGAGAGTCGCAGGCAACGACGTGCCGATGCTGAGCCTCTTCGAATCGATGCATCCGGTGATGGCCTTCATCATGACCTTCGTCATCTTCATCATGATCTACAACACCGCGATCGGCATGTTCTACGCCCTCGGCAAGCGCGTGACCGCTTCGCGGCCGGACCGGTACACCCCTGTCTTCCTGGGCCTGTGCGCGGTGGGCTACGGGGTCAGTTTCATCGGGTTCGACACCTTGATGACCTACGTCTACCCCGTCCTCGGCTATCTGGGCCTGGTGCTGGTGGTGGTCCTGGTCAGCTGGTGGGTGAAGTCCCGCAAGCGGTTCCCCCAGGAGTCCGAGCGGCGGGAGCGCATCCACGATCTCGAGGAGCAGCGCGAGGACCCGGACCGTGATTTCGACGGCGGCGACCAGTCCGAGCTCGATCAGGCGCTGGATGACTCGGAGGCCGACTCCGATCGGCTCGAGACGGTGGTCACGGGCGAGATCTCGGCCTCCGCCGCTGATCCGGACCATGAATCCGGCGCGGCACGGGATGCGGAGGGGAACTCCGCCGGCCGGTGATGCGGTGCAGCGCGATCACGGCGACGGGCACGAGGATCATCGAGGTCATCACGTCGGTGGGGTAGTGCACTCCGAGGTAGACCCGCGACCACGCGGTGGCCAGGATCACCACGCAGGCGATGGCGATCGCGGCGAGCCGTAGCCCCACGGGGACCAGCAGGACCACCGTGACCATCAGTGCAGCGGAGACGGCTGTGTGACCGCTCGGGAAGCTCCAGGACGAGGGCTCGATGCCGGAGGCATACGGAAGGTCGGCGGCAGCGGGACGTGGTCTGCGGACCAGGAGCTTGACGAGGTATACGAGCGACCACGGCAGCGCGATGAGAGCGCCGGTGCGCAGCGCCGTCGTCCACGAACGGGAGATCCTGCCGACGACGGCTGCCAGGACGACGGTGATCGTCAGGGCCACCGGGGTGCCGAAGAGCGTGTCGATCCCGCGGGCGACGGCGTCCGGGACGGGGGCGTGGAACCCGTTCACGGCACCGACGATCCGGGTTTCGGCGCTGGACCAGGACGGCGCGGCGTTCAGAAGGAGCCCGGTCCCCGTCGCGGACAGAAAGGCCAGCCCCAGCAGCGTCCATGCTGCGGCGACGGAGAAACGGGCAGAGGTCATGACTACAGTGTGCGGGCGGAGGCCCCGCCTTCAGGACGAGCGCCTGGGGGTCTCCTGGTCCGCGAGCTGCGAACGGCGTGCCACGATCCGGTTCAGGCGTTCCGACATGGCCAGCCCGAGGGCCACCAGGACCGCGAGGAACACGGGGAAGATCCATAGGCCGGCCCAGGCGGAGAGCGCACCGAACAGTGGTGGCATGAAGGTGGCCCCGCTGTAGGCCGCGGCCATCTGGATGCCGATGATGGCCTGGGAGTTGCGGCGGCCGAAGTTCACCGGTGTGGAATGGATGATCGCCGGATAGATCGGCGCGCTGCCGAGCCCGGCGATGACGAGTCCCGCCAGTGCCACCACATCGGTCGGCAGGGGCAGCAGGATCATGATGACGCCCGCCGCCACGGTCAGGAAGCCGCCGCGGATGAGCGTTCGGTCTCCTATGTGGTCGGCGAAGAAGCCGGCCAGGAACCGACCCCCGGTGATGCCGAGGAGGTAGAGCGAGGCGAAGGCCGCCGCCGTCGCCGGCGAGACCCCGCGTTCGGATACCAGGTAGGTCGATGCCCACAGGATCGCCGTGCTCTCCAGCGCGCAGTACGCGAAGAAGGCGATCAGGATGAGGGCGACGCCCGGAATGCGCAGGGCGGTGCCCAGGGGCACGTGTTTCCCGTTGCCGGCCGGCTCGTCGTCAGGGTCTGCGTGCTCGTGCGAGGGCTCCCGATTGACCCTGGTCCAGAGCGTGAGGCTGAGGAAGAGCAGGACGGTGAGAACGATCTGGATGATCCCGATGCTCCGGTAGGCGCCCGACCAGCCGAAGCCCGAGCTGATGGCGTAGCTCATGATGAACGGGCTGATGGAGGCGCCCACGCCCCAGAAGCTGTGCAGCCAGTTCATGTGACGGGCCGCGTAGTGCAGGGCCACGTAGTTGTTGAGGGCGGCGTCGACGGCGCCTGCGCCCAGGCCGTAGGGAATGGCCCACAGGCACAGCATCCAGAACGACCCCGATACCGAGAAGCCGATCAGCGCCGCCGCCGTCATCCCCACGCTGATGGCGGTGACCAGCCCGGCTCCGAGGCGAAGGGTGAGACGCTCCGAGAGGAGGCTGGAGACGATGGTGCCTCCGGCGATGATCATCGTGAGGATGCCGGCGAAAGCCACGGGCACCCCGAGCTCGTCGTGCATGACCGGCCAGCCGGCGCCCACGAGGGAATCCGGGAGGCCGAGACTGATGAAGGCGAGGTAGATGATCGCGAGGAGAAGGGCATACATGGGCTGGGAGGAACCTTTCGGGGCCCGAGGATTTCGCATCCGTGACGTGCATATGACCGTGGAACATGGAGTTCCACGGTCATATGCACGTCAACGACGCAGGGGTGAAGACGCGCGTCCGGCTAGAGGGTCTTCTCGAAGGGGTCGAACTCGGCCGGCACGGCGGGTACGGGCTGCACCGAGCTCTCGACCGTCCTGAAATCGCCGGAGGCCGCCGACTCCTCTGCGGAGAGCATGATGTCCAGGACGTGGTAGCCCAGCTCGCCGCTGGCCACGTGCGGCCGGTCCTCGTGGATGGCCCGGACCATATCCAGCAGGCCCAGACCGCGCCCGGTGACCTTCCCGGTCTGCGGGATCTCGATCCACTCCTGCTCGGGAGGCGTCTCGCCGAATTCCTCGAAGGGCCGGACGAAGGCGACGCGGCCCTCGAACATGTTCGGGTCGGGGACCACGAGCGAGCCCTCGGAGCCGTGGATCTCCACGACGCCCTGACGGGCGAGCGGGGAGTCGAAGCTGACCAGCGAGGTGGCCTGCTGCCCCGCCTCGAAGGCGGTGAGCACCGAGATGGTGGAAGGGACCTCCACGGGGAAGGTCTCGCCCGCCCGGTCTCCCACCCGGATGGCGCGCTCGAGCTGGGCCCGCTGGCCCAGAGCGACGACCTTGTCCACGGTGCCGAAGAGGCTCACGAGCGCGGTGAAGTAGTACGGGCCGATGTCCAGCAGCGGGCCGGCGCCCCTGGCGAAGAGGAAGCCGGGGTTCGGGTGGAACACCTCGGGACCCTGGTACTGCATGGAGGTCTGCGCGAACAGCGGGGTGCCGATGACTCCGCTCTGGATCGCGCGCTTGGCGGTCTGGAAGCCGGGTCCCAGCACGGTATCCGGCGCGCAGCCGACACGAAGGCCCGCCGCGTCCGCCTGCTGCAGCAGGGCAGCGGTCGAGGTGCGGTCCATGCCCAGCGGCTTCTCCGTCCACACGTGCTTGCCGGCGGCGATCGCCGCGGAGGAGATCTCCGCATGCACGGCGGGGATGGTCAGGTTCACGACCACCTGCACGCCGGGGTGGGCGAGCACGTCGGCGGCGGTGCCCGAAGCGGGCACGTCGTGCTTGGCGGCCTGGCTGGCGGCGCGCTCGGTGTCGAGATCGCCGAGGATCAGCACCTCCACGTCCGGGAACGAGTTCAGGTTCTCCAGGTAGGTGTCAGAGATGACGCCGACTCCGATGAAGCCGACTCCGATGGGGGAGCTCATGCGATGAAACCTCCGTCGCGCAGGAAGGCGTAGCTGGCGGCGATGTCCTCGAAGACGTCACCGGGTGCGTTGACGCTCCTATAGTTGTCAACTCG
>NZ_ML708638.1 GCF_008831305.1 Kocuria coralli | reverse complement strand
CAGATGTCACCTAACGGTGCGGCAGTCCCACACGTACTGGTGCATCGAGAAGGGCTACGCCCGCTGGACCGGCCCCGACGACGGCACGCCCGAATGGCGCGAGCGCGCCCGCGGGTGGGTCAAGGTCATGCAGCTCGACCTCCTCGTCGCCTGGATCATCACGACGCTGTGCACCCTGTCCTTCTACATCATGGGTGCTTCCGTCCTGCATCCTCAGGCCCTCCGCCCCGAGGGCAACGAGGTCATCACGACCCTCATGCGGATGTACACGGACACCCTGGGGCCGTGGGCGGAGTACCTGTTCCTCATCGGCGCCGTGGGCGTCCTGGGCTCGACCTTCCTCGCCTCGACCGCCTCGGTACCTCGTCTGTGGGCCAACAACCTCGCCGTGCTCGGCGCGTACGACTGGTCGAACGTGCGCGTTCGCACCACCCTGATCCGCATCTTCACGATCGTCATGCCGATCATCTGGGCGGCGACGTTCCTCGGCGTCCAGTCACCGCTCATCATGGTCATGATCGGCGGATTCGGCGGCGCCTTCTTCCTCGTGGCGGTGGTCATCGCGGTCTGGTACCTCCGGGGGAAGACCGCGGCTCGCGACTTCCGCACCGCACGATCGACCATCCTGCTGGGGATCTCCACCCTGGCCGTGCTCTTCGTCGCCACCATCACGCTGCTCGAGCAGTTCGGCATCGAGTTCTGAATCGAGTTCTGGAAGGAACGCCCATGACGAACGTCCTCATCCTGTCGCCCAGTTTCGGGAAGTGGTCGGCCGGCCCCGCCGAGGTCCTCGCCGACGCCGGCCTGACCCTGTGCCGGCCGTCCCGCCCGGGGCCGCTCACCTCCGCCCAGGTCCGCGACGAGCTCGACGGCATGGCGGCCGTCGTGGTCGGCCTCGACGAGGTGGACGCGGAGGCCATCTCCACGGCCACCGACCTGCGCGTGATCGCGAAGCACGGGGTCGGCGTCGACAATATCGACGTCGCCGCGGCGGCCGCCCGGGGTATCCGCGTGGTCAACGTGCCCAATGCGAACGCCGAGGCCGTGGCCGACCTGGTCCTCGGGCTCATGCTCAACCTGATGCGACGCATCGGCGACGCGGATGCGAGCATCCGCCGCGGCGAGTGGGAGACCTTCGCGGGACCCGAGCTCGGCGAGCTCACGGTCGGGATCGTGGGCTACGGCAGGATCGGCCGAGCGGTCGGCCGGCGGGCCGCCGCGTTCGGCACCCGGCTCGTGGCCTTCGATCCCTACGCTCCCGCCGATTCCTTCGGAGAGACCGAGCGGGCGGGCAGCATCGCCGAGCTGCTCGAATGCAGCGACCTGGTCACGCTCCACATGCCCGGCGGGGGCCCGCCGATCATCGGAGCGGAGCAACTCCGGCTCCTCGAAGGCGGCTACCTCATCAACGCCGCGCGCGGAGACCTCGTCGACGAGGCCGCCGTGGCCGGTGCCCTGGCCGAGGGGACGCTGCGGGGATACGCCGCCGATGCCTTCACCCGCGAGCCCTTGCGCGACTCTCCGCTGCTCGGAGCGCCGAACACCATCCTGACCCCTCATATCGGGGCCTTCAGCCACGCGACGAACGCCCGCATGGGCACGAGCGTCGCGCGCGACGTCGTCGCCGTCCTGCGGGCGGAGACGCCCGCCCACGAGGTCCTTCCCCCGGACGCCTGATCCGGATCCCGCCCAACCGACAGCACACGAGGAGACGAGAACACATGGACAGCGCCACCATTCCCGGGATCGAGGCACGCACGTCACGATTCGTCCTGGGCACCATGACCTTCGGCGACACCGTCGACCGCGAGACCTCCGCAGAGATGGTCCGCACCGCCGTCGACGCCGGGGTGACCGTGATCGACACCGCCAACGGATACGCGGGAGGGGAGACCGAGAGGATCCTCGGCGGCATCCTCCCCGGCTACGACGACCTGGTCCTGTGCACCAAGGCGGGCATGCCGCACCCGGACGCCGGGGACCACGCACCGTTGTCCCGCGAAGGCCTCCGGAAGAGCCTCGGGGGCAGCCTCGGCCGCCTGGGCCGGGATAACATCGACCTGTTCTACCTCCACCAGCCGGACCGGGCGACCCCCATCGAGGAGACCCTGGAGACGCTGGCGGAGTTCCTGGACGACGGCACGATCACGGCCTGGGGGGTGTCCAACTACGCCGCCTGGCAGATCGCCGACCTGGATGCAGCCGCGCGCGCCCTGGAGATACCGGGGCCGGCCGTCGCCCAGCAGCTGTACAACCTGGTTGCGCGTCGGATCGAGGACGAGTACGCGGAGTACGCCGTCTCGCACGGCCTCTCCACGATGGTCTACAACCCGCTCGGAGGCGGCCTGCTCACCGGGCGGCACTCGTTCGAGGGCGGGCCGGGCGAGCACGGCAGGTTCGCCGGTTCCCGTCTCGCCGCGATGTACACGGAGCGGTACTGGAACGAGGACCTGTTCCGCGCGATCGGGCGGCTGCAGGAGATCGCGGAGGAGGCCGGCCTGCCACTGATCGAACTCGCGCTGCGCTGGCTCGTCTCCCAGCCCGTCACCGACTCCCTGCTGCTCGGCGGCTCGAAGCCCTCGCAGCTCCTGTCCAACCTGGAGGCGCTGGCACGCGGCCCCCTCCCGGAGGACGTTCTCACCGCGTGCGACGAGGCCGGCGCCGCCCTGCGCGGGCCGATGCCCGCCTACAACCGCTGAGCCGGCTCACCTGACGACCGGCGCGGCCGCACTGCACGTGCCCGCCCGCCCGGACCGAGCCGTTTCAGACGTATCCACGACGTATCGACAAGGAGAATCACCTGATGGAACACCCCGGAGCAGAGAAGATCCGCCGCGCCAAGGCCGGTGAGACGACGATCGGGTACTGGACCGTTCTCGACAGCCCCGTATCCGCTGAACGTCTGGCCCTGGCCGGCTACGACTATGTCGCCATCGACGGGCAGCACGGCCTGCTCGGCTACTCGGGCATCCTGGCCAACCTCATGGCCATCGACGCAGCGCACGGCCCCGCGGGCATCGTCCGCGTCGAGGCCAACGACGCCGCCGTGATCGGGCAGGCCCTCGACGCCGGGGCCCGCGGGGTCATCGTGCCCCTCGTCAACGATGCGGAGGACGCCCGTAAAGCCGTCCGGGCAGCCCGGTACCCCTCCCGGGGCCTCCGCTCCTACGGCCCGATGCGGTCCGGGCTGCGCATCGGGCCCGTCCCCGCCGAGTCGGACGACTCCGTGCTGCTCCTCGTGATGATCGAGACCCCCGAAGGCCTCGAGAACGTCGAGGAGATCTGCGCGGTCGAGGGCATCGACGGCGTCTACGTCGGGCCGTCCGACCTCTGCCTCGCCGTCGGCGGGAGGTTCCCCAACGACCCCGAGGTGGCCGATGCCTTCAACGCCGCGCTCGCCAGGGTGCTCGAAGCGGCCCGCGGCGCCGGTGTCGTCGCGGCCATCCACACCCCCGACGGCGCGACCGCACGCTCCCGGATCGAGCAGGGGTTCACGGTCGTCACGGTGGCCTCGGACCTGGTGCATCTCGAGCAGGCGGCCCGTGCCCACCTCGATGCCGCCCGGGGTCCCGTGCAAGGCTGAGCGCCGTCCCGGCACGGCGCCGGTCGCGTTCCGCGAACCCTCGCTGTCGTCCCGCATCAGCGGCTGATGCGGGACGACAGCGAGGGTTCGCCCCGTACGGCCGGTCTCCGACGCGAGGACGCTCAGCGGCGTTCGAGCCGCATGGCGACCTCGTAGTGCCCGGTGTGCGGGAACATGTCCAGCACCTGGCCCTCGACCGCCCGCCAGGACGGCATCGCGGCCAGATCACGGGCCAGGGACCTGGCATTGCAGCTGGAATAGATGAGGTCCCGGGCCTCGCTCCGCTCCAGCCGCGCCGACAGCTCCGCGCCCAGCCCGCGCCGGGGAGGATTCACGACGACGAGGTCGGCCGCCTCGACCGGCCGGTCGCCCCCGTCCGGGGCTCCGCCGAGCGGCGCGTCCCAGGCGGTGGCGTCGCCGACCTCGAATCGCGCCGACCCCGGCCCCCGGCCGGCCAGGCCGAGATCCGCCGCCGCCTGACGCGCTGCCGCTACCGCACCCCGGGAGACCTCCACGCCCAGGACCCTCCGGTCCGGCGCGCTCAGGTGCAGGGCGAACCCGCCCACCCCGCAGTAGAGATCCAGCACCCGGGAGGGGCTGATGCGATCGGCCCACACGGCGGCACGACGGTACAGGGCGGCGGCCACCCGGGTGTTCGTCTGGAAGAAGGACCGCGTGCGCAGCCGCAGCGGGATGTCGTTGACCCTCATGAGCAGACTGTCCTGCTCGGTCAGCATCACCTCGTCAGAGCCCTCCAGCACGGCTTTGTGCTCCGGCTGGAAGTTGGCCGAGACGACGCGCAGGCCGGGCAGCTCGTCCTGCAGGCGGCCGAGGTTCTCGCGGATGCGGGGCAGCTGGCGGTCGGAGCGCAGCACGAAGCGGAGCATGAGCTCGTCGTCGGGCGAGACGGTCAGCAGGATGTGCTTGAGCTCGCCGCGGCCCTTGGGGACGTCGTAGGGCAGGAGGCGCAGCTCCCCGGTGAACCGCGCGACGCTCTCCAGCGCCCGGGCCACGGAGATGGGATAAAGAGGGCAATGCCTCAGGTCGATCCCGCGTCCCCGGGGGTCCAGGATCCCCAGGGTCGGCCGTCCCGCGGATCCCGCGACCACCATCTTGGCCTTGTTGCGGAAACCGGCCTCCGCGCTGGGGACGGGCTCCAGCCATTCCAGCTCCCGGGTATCGGCGCCGCGACCGGCCAGGAGCTCCCGCACCCCGGCCGTCTTCTGCGCCAGCTGCAGCGCGTAGGGTTGGTCGATCAGGGTGCACGAACGGCACAGTCCCCGGTCGTGATAGTCGCACTGCACGGCCCCGAGCTTACCGGGGGCTCACCGGAAGAGGAGAAGGCCATGCCCAGCACGTCCCGGTCCGGCAGCTCCGGCGGGCCCTCGCCTCTCCCGCGGACCCGGAAGCCGGGCCCTGCGCCCACCCCCGCCCGGATGGCAGGACGCAAGGATCCGGCGCTGTCCGTCCGGCCGGTCGACATCACGGCCGCGACGCGCGACCACGCCCGGCGGCTGGCGGGCAGGCCCGCGCCGGCGGAAGGGGATACACCGTCGTTCCGTCCGGGGCGTCCGGGGCCCGCTCCGTCGGAGCAGCAGGCCGGCCGCTCCCGCCTCGCGGCGCAGCGCGCGGCCCGTGACCGCGCACAGCTGGCACGGCGCATCGAGTCCGCGCTGGAGGCCAATACCAGCCGGTCCCTGGACCACCGCGACTCCCTGTACTCGGTGGTCAGCGGCCGTCCCGTGCCCACCGGGGAGCAGCTTCGGCTCGACGCCCCGGAGGGGGACGTGCACGTCGTCGGCGCCTGGGACGCCACCCTGGCGGACCTGCAATGGGTGATCCAGGACCCGGACGACTCCTGGTCGGCGGACCTGGGCCGCACGGACTACTTCCTGCGCGGTGATCTGTGCGTGCAGATCCAGCGCGCCGACGCCCAGATCGTGGGGATCTACCGGGCGGGGTGGGCGCTCGCACGGCGCCCTCAGGCACCCCTGCCGCAGGAGCCGGGCTCCGGGCCCTCGGCCTCCCGGGGCAAGGGGACGCGCTATCCCACCAATCAGCGGGAGCTGCTGCAGCGCCTGCGCTCGGCGGGCTTCGTCGTCGTGACCTCCGGGCCCACCCACGGCAAGATCACCCACCCCGATCATCCAGGGCGGTTCCTGCCCTTTTCCTCGACGCCGTCGGGGCAGCGCTACGGGCGGCACGTTGTGACGGCCGTCAAACGGGTGTTCGGCATCGACCTGCGCGGCTGAAAGAGGCTGGGGGTTAAACTCGGAGCCGTGAAAGCGCTGCTCCTGGAGAACATTCATACCGACGCCGAAGACATCCTCCGCCGCCACGGCATAGAGGTCGAGACCCGTAAGGGGGCGCTGGACGAGGCCGAGCTGATCGACGCGCTGGAGGGCGTGGATCTCCTGGGCATCCGGTCCAAGACCACGGTCAGCCGTGCTGTCTTCGAGGCCCGCCCCAATCTCATGGCGGTCGGCGCGTTCTGCATCGGCACCAACCAGATCGATCTGGCGGCCGCCACCGCATCCGCCACGCCGTGCTTCAACGCGCCGTACTCCAACACCCGTTCCGTCGTGGAACTGGCCGTCAGCGAGATCATCGCCATGGCCCGCCATCTCACGGACAAGAACGCCGCCATGCACGCGGGCAACTGGGACAAGTCGGCCAAGGGCGCCCACGAGGTCCGCGGCCGGACCCTGGGCCTGATCGGTTACGGCAATATCGGCAAGCAGCTGTCCGTGCTGGCCGAGGCCATGGGCATGCAGGTCTACTTCTACGACCTCCGCGACGAGCTGCCCATGGGCAACGCCAAGAAGTGCAACTCCATGGACGAGCTGTTCGAGAAGTCGGAGACCATCTCGGTCCACGTGGACGGCCGTCTCTCCAACGAGGACCTGATCGGGCGCAGCGAATTCGAGAAGATGCGTCCCCGGACCCTCTTCCTGAACCTCTCGCGCGGCCACGTGGTCGACATGGAGGCCCTGCGTGACGCCCTCAAGTCCGGGCACATCGCCGGTGCCGGCATCGACGTCTACCCGGAGGAGCCCAAGGCGTCGGGGGACCCCTTCACCTCTCCGTTGCAGGGCATCCCGAACGTCATCCTGACCCCGCACGTCGGCGGCTCCACGGCCGAGGCCCAGGAGAACATCGGCAACTTCGTGGCCGCCAAGATGCTCGACTACCTCGAGCAGGGCTCCACCTCCCTGTCCGTGAACTTCCCGCAGGTCCAGCTGCGCCCGGTTCGGGCGGGAGTCCGGCTGCTGCATGTCCACGAGAACGTCCCCGGGGTGCTCACCGCCGTCAACACCGTGCTGTCCGAGCATGGGGTGAACGTGGACGGCCAGCGCCTGGTGACGGAGGGGCACACGGGCTACCTCGTCACGGACTGCACATCCGGGGTGGACCAGTCGGTGGTCGACGAGATCCTCGCGCTCAAGGCCACCATGCGCCTGGCGACGATCGGCGACTACGGGAATCAGCAGCACTGACAGCCCCCGGTCGGCCCTCTCCGTCCCCCGTGATCTTCCGCCGAGTCACGGGGGACGCGCCGGCGATCGATGACCCGGCCGCCGTTGCGCGTTCTTTCAGAGAAGGCATCAGGGCGACCGTCTACTATCCTTGGAGCACATCGCGGTCGGTGCGGCGGGTTCCCGCCGACCGTCGCGTCAGCGGCCCCTAGGCCTCATCGGTCACCGCTGGCACGTGCCGATGGTCGGAAGCAGACGGGAAGGAGGGCGCTTGGGTTTCCTGGACAACCTGGAACGCGGTATCGAACGCGCGGTCCGTACTGCCTTTTCCACCGGTTCCCGCAAGCGGATCGAAGCCGTGGAGATCGCCAGCTCCCTGCGCCGTGAACTGGACGAGCAGTCCTTCACCATCTCGGCCGGGCGCACCATGGCACCGAACGTCTTCGTCGTGGAGTTCTCCGACGACGACTTCCCCCGGGCCCAGGAATGGGGCACCCCTTTGGCGGAGGAACTGTGCGAGGTCGTGATCCGGCACGCCCGCTCGCAGACCTACACCCTCCAGGGCGCGGTCCGGGTCTCCTTCACCCGCAACCCGGACGTGGAACGCGGCCAGTTCGTCATCTCGTCCTCCGCACAGCGCACGACGGAGCCCGCCGCGGCACCACGCGGCGCCAGGGCGGAGCAGCCGGTGGCCCAGCAGGCGCCCCCCGCGGCAGCCCCGCGGGCGCCCGGCGCGCCCGCCTCTGCTCCCGACTTCCGCGATGACGACTACCGCGATGACTGGTCGCAGCCCGAGCACCCACCGCAGCACTGGGTACCCGTCCTCGACATCGACGGGCGGCGGCTCGCCCTCGACGCCGAGTCCGTCGTCCTGGGACGCTCCGCCGATGCCGACGTGACCATCGAGGACACGGGGGTCTCGCGCCGCCATCTGGAGATCCGCCACGAGGGCGACCACTGGCTGGCCGTGGACCTGGGCTCCACCAACGGATCCCATGTCGACGGCGAGCGCGTGCGCGGCCGCGCGGAGCTGGTCAACGGGTCCGTCATCGCCATGGGGCGCACCCGCATCGTCTTCCGCCTGGTCGCTCCGAGGAGGAACCACTGAATGTCTGAACTGACCGTGACCCTCCTCCGGTATGGCTTCCTGGCCCTGCTGTGGGTCTTCATCGTGGGCATCGTCCTCTCCCAGGGACGCGATCTGACGATCGACCGGCGCCGCAGGACCAGCCCCGGCCCCGGCCGGCAGCAGGCCCGCCCCGCGGCGGCCCAGAGCGCGCCCCCGGCGCCTCAGCAGCAGGCCCCACGGCAGCTGCCCCAGACCCTGGTGGTCCTCCAGGGCCCCACCAGCGGACAGACCCATCACCTGGGCAACGCCCCGGTCCTCATGGGGCGCTCCCCGGAGTGCACGGTCCCCCTGGAGGACGACTACGCCTCCGGCCGCCATGCCCGCCTGTTCCCGCAGGGCTCGCGCTGGTTCCTGGAGGACCTCGGTTCGACCAACGGCACCTACGTGGACGAGCAGCGCCTGACCCGCGCGGTTCCCGTGGAGCCCGGACGGCCGTTCAGAGTGGGCAAGTCCATCCTGGAACTGAGGGCCTGACGCATGGCCTTAGCTTTCCGTTTCGCCGCCAGGTCCGATGTCGGCCGGGTTCGTTCCAAGAACGACGACTCCGGCTACGCGGGGCACCACTTCGCCGTCGTCGCCGACGGCATGGGCGGCCATGTCGGCGGCGACGTCGCCTCGGCCTCGGCGGTCATCGACCTGACGCACCTGGACCGCGGCGGTTACGACGGCGACGCCACCACCGTGCTGGCGGACGAGATCCAGAACGCCAATCAGAACCTGGCCGAGCTGGTCCACCAGCACCCCCGGCTGGGCGGCATGGGCACCACGGTGACCTCGCTGATCATCGACGGCGACCTCATCTCCCTGTGTCATATCGGCGACTCCAGGGCCTACCGGCTGCGCGGCGACGACTTCCAGCAGATCACCACGGACCACACGTTCGTCCAGCGGCTGATCGACGAAGGCCGCCTGCGGCCCGAGGACGTGGAGTCGCACCCTCACCGCAACGTCCTGATGCGCGTACTGGGCGACGTGGACGCCTCCCCCGAGCTGGAGTCCGAGCTCCTGGACGCCGTCGCCGGAGAACGCTGGCTGCTGTGCTCGGACGGACTGAACGCCGTGATGCGCCCGGACACCATCCAGCACATCCTGTCAGCCGACGCCGACCTGGACGAGATCGCCCAGGCCCTGGTCGACCTGACCCTGGAACGCGGCGCACCGGACAACGTCACGGTGGTGGTGCTGGAGGTGGTCGACGCCGCCGACCTCAACGGCCTGGACAGCCCTGTCCGCGGCGCCCTGCCCGACCCGCAGAGCAACCTGACCTCCGACGAGATGAGCGATGCCGACCGGAGCACGAGCGCACCGCGGTCGGACACGTCGGGCATGCCCTGGGCCAATCCGGTCCAGCGCGCCATCGCCGACGACGGCGACACCCCCGACGGGCCTTCCTCGGCGGCGGCGCTGCGCGAGGGCCTGGACCTGCATCCGCACATCCTGGTGGGCGCAGCCGCCAACGCCACCCAGACGGGACGCATTCCTACGGTGAGCGATTCGGCGATGGCCCGCCGGGCCACGCTGTTGCGCACCAAGGCCGCGGAGCAGCTGGCCGACATCTCCGAGGTGGACCTGGCACTCGCGGACGGCAGGCAGCGCCGCACCCGCTGGATCGTCACGGGCATCGTCGCCCTCCTGGTCGCGGTGGCCGTCGTCGTGGGCGCCATGAGCGCCAGCGCGTGGATCCAGAGCCGGTACTACGTCGGCGAGTCCGAAGGCCGCGTCGCGATCTACAACGGGGTCTCCCAGAGCCTCGGGCCCATCCAGCTGTCCCGGATCGAGGACACCTCGGACATCGAGGTCTCCGAGCTGGACTCCTACGCACGTTCCAGGGTCGAGAACACGATCCCCGCCGACGACCTCGCCCATGCCCAGGGCATCGTGGACGGCCTGCGATCCGACTCCCTCGCGGACGCCGAACCCGGTGATTCCCCCAGCCCCCACGGCTCGGGCACCGTGCGGTTCCCCGAGCCGCAGGAGACCTCCGCAGCAGCGGGCGGTGATCAGTCATGAGTGCTGCGCCCATCCGCGAGACCCCCGAGACCTCCCAGCGCCCCGGGCAGCAGGGCGGTACCAGCGGTGCCGCTCCCGTCCAGCGACGACGCCGCGTCACCGAGCTCGTCCTGCTGGTGGTCGCCTGGGTGATCGGCATCGGCGCCAACATCCTGGTGGATCCGCAGCGCGCCGGCGAGGATCCCTCGCACGTCTACCGGACGGCCGGCGTGCTGATCGTCGGCAGCCTGGTGCTGCATGCCGTCCTGTGGCTCCGGGCCCGCTACGCGGACCCCTATATCCTCCCGATCGTCGTGACGCTCAACGGACTCGGCATCGCGATGATCCACCGGATCGACCTCCTGATGGATTCCACCGCCGGCACCAACCAGGTGCTGTGGACCGCGATCGGCATGTTCGCCGCCATCCTGGTCCTGATCCTCCTGCGGGACCATCGGTACCTGCGGCGCTTCACCTACATCTCCCTCCTGGCCTCGGCGCTCCTGCTGATCCTCCCCCTGCTGCCGGGGCTGGGGACGGAGATCAACGGGGCTCGGATCTGGATCTCCATCGGCGGTCGTTCGTTCCAGCCCGGGGAGATCGCCAAGATCACGCTGGCGATCTTCTTCGCCGGCTACCTCTCGACCAACCGCGATGTCATCCTTCTGGCAGGGCCGAAGATCGGCCCCGTCCGGCTGCCCCGCTTCCGGGACCTGGCCCCCATGTTCGCGGCCTGGCTGGTCTCGATCGGGGTCCTCGTCTTCCAGCGCGACCTGGGCACCGCCATCCTGTTCTTCGGCCTGTTCGTGGCCATGCTCTACCTGGCCACGGGGCGCCTGAGCTGGATCGTGCTGGGGCTGCTGTTCGTGGCCGCCGGCGGCGTGGTCGCCTCGCAGACCTTCGGGCACGTGGCCGCACGCCTCGACGCCTGGTGGCACGCTTTCGACCCCGCCATCTACGACGCCCCTGTGGGCGGCTCGCGCCAGATCGTCCAGGGCATCTTCGGGCTGGCCTCGGGCGGCCTCTTCGGGCAGGGCCTCGGCCAGGGCCGCCCGGACCTGGTGTCCTTCGCCAACTCGGACATGATCATCACCGCCTTCGGGGAAGAACTCGGGCTGATCGGCCTGGCGGCCATCCTGATGCTGTTCTTCCTGCTGATCTCCCGGGGCTTCCGCGCCTCGCTGGGCACGCCGGACGCGTTCGGGAAGCTGCTGGCCGGCGGCCTGGCCTCGATCATGGTGATCCAGCTGTTCGTGGTGATCGGGGGCGTCACCAGGGTCATCCCCCTGACGGGTCTGACCACGCCGTTCATGTCCGCGGGCGGCTCATCGCTGCTGTCGAACTGGATCATCGCGGCCCTGCTGCTGGCGATCTCCCATTCCGCGCGCCGGCCCGTACTGACGGGGCCCGCCAGCGAGGAGGACATCGCCGCGTTCGAGGCCCACGAGCGCGAAGAGCAGCAGCGCGCCGAGATCCAGGAGAGCGAACGGGCCGAACGGGCGCAGCGGCGCCGGGCACGGCAGGAAGAGGCCCGCCGGGAACGCGAGGAACGCCGGGCCCGCGAGGCGGAGGACCGCGCCGCCGGATCGGCGTCGTCGAAGTCCTCGGAAGGACAACGGGCGCACACGGCCATCACGGACAAGCAGAGCAAGGAAAAGGGGGCGCAGTCATGAATCGAGCGATCCGGCACGTATGGGTGGCAGCCGTGGCGCTCTTCGCCGTCCTGCTCCTGGCCCTGACCTTCATCATGTTCTTCCAGCAGCGCTCCCTGGCGGCCAACGCCTGGAACACCCGCGCCCTCTACGAGCAGTTCGGGCGCGATCGCGGCTCCATCCTGGCCGGCGGCGAGGAGGTCGCCTACTCCGTGCCCGCCGACGGCGACTACGCCTATCAGCGGGAGTACCGCGACGGAGAGGCGTACGCGCCGCTCACGGGCTACTTCTCCCCCATCTACGGATCCACCGGGCTGGAGAGCGCCATGGGCGAGCAGTTGTCGGGTGAGTCCGACAGCCAGTTCTACGACCGCGTGATGGCCACGCTGTCGGGCAACCAGCCGACGGGGGCGTCCGTGGAGATGACGGTGGATCCGCAGCTGCAGGAACTGGCGGCCAGCCTGCTCGAGGGCCGCAACGGCTCCATCGTGGCCCTGGAGCCCTCCACGGGACGGATCCTGGCCATGGCGTCGTCGCCGTCCTTCGACCCCAACGAGATGTCCTCGCGCGACTCCGCGGGTGTCATCGAGACGGCCCAGCGGCTCAACGGCGACCCCAACCAGCCCCTGGTCAACCGCGCCATCGGCGGGGATCTGTACTCACCGGCCTCCACCTTCAAGATCGTCGACACGGTGGCGGCACTGGAGTCCGGGGAGTACGACACCGACACGGTGATTCCCAACCCGCAGGACCTGGAGCTGCCGAACACCAACATTCCCTTGCCCAACTACGTCGGGGGGCCCTGTGCGTCCAGGACCGAGGCGGATCTCGAGTTCGCGTTGAATAATTCCTGCAACACCCCCTTCGCCCAGATCGCCATGGACCTGGGCCAGGATCGCATCCGGGAGACCGCGGAGAACTTCGGCTACGGCCAGGATCTGAGCATCCCCCTGAACGTGTCGCACTCCACCTTCCCCACCGACCTGGACGATGCCAGCCTGGCGATGTCGGCGATCGGCCAGTACGACGTGCGCTCCACCCCGCTGCAGGTGGCCATGATCTCCTCGGCGATCGCCAACGACGGCGTCCTGATGCGGCCGAACCTCATCGAAGAGGTGCGTTCGTCGGACCTGTCGGTCATCGACAGCTTCCAGGCGGAGCAGATGCAGCGCTCGACATCCTCGGACGTGGCCGGCACGGTCAAGGACCTGATGGTCAGCGCCGTGGACAATGGCATTGCGAGCGGTGCCCAGGTCCCGGGGTACTCGGTGGCGGGAAAGACCGGCACCGCGGAGGTCGGGACGGCAGGCTCCACCGATTCGTGGTTCACGGGTTTCGCCCCGGCCGATGACCCGCAGGTGGCCATCGCGGTCGTGTACGAAGATGTCGAACCGGGTGCGGCCTCACTGGCCACTCCCAGTGCCCAGCAAATGATGGAGGCGGTGTTGAACGGATGAGGCCCTCATCGAAGACCGTCCTGGGCGGACGGTACGCTCTGACCGAGCGCATCGCGATCGGTGGCATGGGAGAGGTCTGGAAGGCCAAGGACAAGGTCCTGGGCCGGACGGTCGCGGTCAAGATCCTCAAGGAGGAGTACACCGGGGACCCCACCTTCCTGCAGCGCTTCCGCGCCGAGGCCCGGCATACCGCGCTGCTCAATCACCCCGGCGTGGCCAACGTCTACGACTACGGCGAGAACGACGGCTCGGCCTATCTGGTCATGGAGCTCGTGCCCGGTGAGCCGCTGTCCAACATCATCGACCGCGATCGCACGCTGCCCGTCGACGACGTCCTGAACTACATCGGCCAGACCGCCCGCGCTCTGGCCGCCGCGCACGCCCAGGGGCTGGTCCATCGCGACGTGAAGCCCGGCAACCTGATGATCACCCCGGAGAAGCGGGTCAAGGTCACGGACTTCGGCATCGCCCGCGTCGCCGACCAGGTACCGCTCACGGCGACGGGACAGGTCATGGGCACGGCCCAGTACCTCTCGCCCGAACAGGCCACGGGGCAGACCGTTATGGGCTCCTCCGACATCTACTCGCTGGGTGTCATCGGATACGAGTGCCTGGCCGGGCGCCGCCCCTTCACGGGAGAGTCGCAAATCGCCATCGCGCTCGCTCAGGTCAACGATCCCCCGCCGCCGCTGCCCAAGTCCGTCCCGGACGGCGCGCGGGCCCTGATCATGTCCATGCTGTCCAAGGACCCCGCCGGGCGTCCCTCGACGGCGGGGGCACTGGCCGGGGCCGTGGACTCCATCCGGCGCGGCGACCTGGTCGCCGCGGCCAACGCGGTTCCCGGCATGCGCGAGTTCCTGGATCTCGACGACGCCCCGACCGAGGCCCTGCGCACCCGCGACAGCGACACCCGGATCTCCACGCAGGTCTCCGGCGCCGAGGCTCTGGGAGCCTCAGGGGCCGGCCGGACCGCACCGAGCGCATCCACCGCCGAGCTGGCGATCGCCGCGGAGCAGGATGTGGGCAACTCGCTGTCCGAGGCCAGCGCCAGCGGCGACACGGGTGCGCCTCCGCCCAAGAGCACGGCCACGCCCCCGGCCGGTGCGTCCGGTGACGAATCGGCTTCCTCGGGTCGCAGGCTCTGGCCCATGATCGTCGTGGGCGTGGTGATCGCGGCGCTGCTGGCAGCCGTGATCATCCTGGGCGTCCGCAGCTTCGGCGAGTCCGGTACGCCGTCGCCCCGCGGGACGGTCTCCACCTCCACGTCCCAGTCCACCGTCACGGACGGCCCCGCCACGGTCACCATCGATGCCGCCGACTACGTCGGACGGGACCTGGACACCGTGGTCGGCGAGCTCAACGACCTGGGCCTGAACGTGGAGATCGAGGGCGAGAGCAGCTCGGACACCCCGAGCAACGAGGTCACCGATGTCTCCCCCACCGGCACCCTGGACCGGGGGGACACGGTCACCGTGTCCCATTCCACCGGGCCGGACACCGTCACGCTGCCCGACGACATGGTGGGACAGCAGATGCAGTCCGTGATCGACGAGGTCACCGCGCTGGGCGTCAACATCGACGTCTACTACGACGAGAGTTCGACCGGGGAGCCCTCGACCGTCACCGGCTCCACCCCTGAGCCGGGGTCGGAGGTGGAAGTCGGCTCCACGATCAACCTGGAGGTCGTCCCGTCCGAGTCACCCGCCCCGGGGGAGACCGCCACGAACGGCAGCCCCGGCGGCCAGGATTCCCCTGACACGTCTTCCCCCGCCCCGGAGCAGCCCACCGAGGCCGCCGGCGGAGCCGGAACCCAGAGCCCGGCAGATCAGACGAGTCCATCGAATATCGCAGCCCCGACAGGTGCCCCCACATCTGCGGCGGACAGTGCGCTCACCACGGAAGGCTGACCATGGCGCAGTCACCCATCCCCCCTGTGATCAACAACCGGTACGAGATCGGCGAGACCATCGGACGCGGCGGCATGGCCACCGTGCACCTCGCCCTGGACCGGCGGCTGGGCCGCAAGGTCGCGATCAAGGTCCTCAAGCCGGAGCTGGCCCGCGACGACTCCTTTCAGCAGCGCTTTCAGCGTGAGGCCCAGGCGGTCGCCGGGCTGAACCACCACACGATCACCTCGGTCTACGACACCGGTGAGATCGCACCGGAGCAGCCGTCGGACATCGCCTGCCCCTACATCGTGATGGAGTACGTGCCCGGCCGGACACTGCGCGAGCTGATCCGCGAAGGCGAGCTGTCGCCGCGGGAGTCGGTGGACGCGATGCTGGGGATCCTGGACGCACTGGCGTACAGCCACCGCTCGGGCATCGTGCACCGCGACATCAAACCCGCCAACGTGGTGATCACCCCCGACCGGCGGGTCAAGGTCATGGACTTCGGGATCGCCCGGGCCGTCGAGGACACCCAGGCCGCCCTGACCCAGACCCAGGCCGTCCTGGGCACCGCGCAGTATCTCTCCCCCGAACAGGCCCGCGGCGAGAACGTCGACGCTCGCTCCGACCTGTATTCCGCCGCCTGCGTGTTCTTCGAGATGCTGACCGGGCGCGCCCCTTTCGTGGGAGAGGCCTCCGTCGACATCGCGGCCCAGCACGTCCGCGACGCCCCTCCGGCGCCCTCGGAGCTCACCCCCCGCCTGCACTCCGTCTTCGACGACTTCACGGCCAAGGGCCTGGCCAAGGCCCGCGACCAGCGCTTCCAGTCCGCGGAGGAGATGCAGAAGGCCCTGGAGCCCCTGCGAGAGCACGCTGACGTGGATGCCACCACGGTCATCGCCCCGCCCGCACGGGATCCGGAGCAGACCGACGACGACGGCACTCGCGCCGCGCCGCCGGTCTTCCCCATTGCTGGAGCGGGTGCTGGAGCGGGTGCTGGTGCAGGTGCCGCGGCCGGCGCGGGCGCAGCCGGTGCCGCCCGTTCCTCCGGAGGGGCGCAGGCCGGTTCTGCGGCCACCGCCGCTTCGGCCGCGAATGCCAATGCCAGCAGTGCCTCGAACGCCGCTGGCGGCGCCGGAGGATCCGGTGGATCCGGCGGCAGCGGAGGCTCCGGCGGAGCCGGTGCGAAGGGGGCACCCGGCGCCGGTGACGAACAGCCGGCGAACGATTCCTTGTTCGCGCCGCCCGGCAGCGTCGACGGACCGCCCGCCGGTGCCAGGGCCGGCGACGGCTCTGGCAGGCCCCGGCGTCGCAAGAGGGTGTGGCTGGTGGCCCTGCTGCTGGTGCTGCTCCTGGGAGGCGGTGCTACCGCCGCCTACTTGCTGACACGCGGGCCCGACCAGGTGACCGTGCCCGACGTCGTCGGGAAGTCCCTGGACGACGCCGAGGCCGAACTCAACGAACTCGGCCTGGCCACGGAGGTCGAGCACGAGAACAACGACGACGTCCCGGCGGATCAAGTGGTCTCCACGGATCCGGCCTCGGGTGAGGACGTCGAGACCGGTTCCACGGTGACCTTGACGGTCTCCGACGGATCCGGGATGGTCACCGTCCCGGATGACCTCGCGGGCCAGTCCGAGATCTACGCCCGCGAGATGCTGGACGCCGCCGGCCTGGCAGCCGGCGGGACGCGCAGCGTCAACCACCCCACCATCGGCTCCGGGCTGGTCGTCAGCACCGACCCGGAGGGCGGCACCGAGGTCAGCCGTGACAGCGAGGTGGAGATCATCCTCTCCACGGGCCAGGTCACGGTCCCCGACGTGGTGGGCATGTCGCGTGACAACGCCGTGGCCGCCATCGAAGACGGGGACGTGCAGCTGCCCGTCCAGGTGGTCACCGAGCAGACGTCGTCGGCCGCCGCCGGCACCGTGCTGAGGCAGTCGACCCCTGGCGGAACCGACGTGGACCAGGGGACCACGATCACCCTGACCGTGGCGACCGCACCGCCGCCTCCCCCCTCGCCCACCTCGGAGCCGACCGAGACGGCCTCTCCGACCGAAGAGCCCAGCGAGAGCCCGTCGGAGGAGCCCACCGAGGAACCGAGCGACACTCCCACGAGCCAGCCCACCAGCTCGCCCCGGCCGACCAACGGCGGCGACAGCACCAGCGCGGCGGGCGAGGAGGGCGGCTCCTCGCCCGACGGCTCGGGTGGCGATGACGACTCCAGCAGCGCCAACGGTCCCAACGGTGGGGAATCATCCGGCGGATCCAGCACCGCCCCGGATGCCTGACGGGATCAGCGGGTGATGAGCGGTGACAGCTTCGCCGATGCGGCCGCCGCGCCCTCCAGCCCGCAGAGTTCGAGCCAGTTGCCGAGCATCCGGTAGCCGCCCTGGGTCAGGACCGATTCGGGGTGGAACTGCACCCCGTACAGGGGCGCCTTCCGGTGAGTGAGGCCCATGATCGCGCCGTCGTCGGTCACTGCCGATACCTCCAGGCAGCCGGGCACGGTGTCGGGCACCACGCTCAGGGAGTGGTAGCGCGTGGCGGTGAACGGCGAGTCCACCCCCTCGAAGAGCCCGGAGCTGCCGTGCACGACCTCTGAGGTCTTGCCGTGCATCAGCTGCACGGCATGCGCCACGGTTCCGCCGTAGACCTCCGCCAGGGTCTGGTGGCCCAGGCATACTCCCAGCAGCGGCTTCCCGGTGGCCTCCGCGTGCAGCACCAGTGCCGCGCACACGCCCGCATCAGCAGGCGCCCCCGGCCCCGGGGACAGAAGGATCCCGCGGTGCTCGTCCGCCAGGGCGCGCACCGCGGCGTCGTCCAGCTCGTCGTTACGGATCACCGTGGTGCTGGCGCCCAGTTCCTCGAGGTAGCCGACCAGCGTATAAACGAAACTGTCGTAGTTATCGACGACGAGGACCTTGACGGTCACGGTGGCCTCCTGGGCGAACGTACGGGGTATTCAGGTCTACCAGCCTACTGGCCGCGCGCCACTGCGTGTTCCACGGCCATGACCCCCGGCATCACCCCGGTCCCTGCGGACACCCGGCGCGCGTGCAGGTAGCGGGCGGTAGGATGGGGCCGTCGTCGCCGTCATCAGTCCCCTGGCCGGCCCGTGCCCCACCGGCTGATGCGGCACATTCGTCCGCAGGAGGAACACCCGCAGTGTCCGAGTCCAAGAGGCGCCTCGTGGGGCGCAAGCGCGCCACCGCAGAAGAGGCCACCCCGAACGTGCCGGTGGACGACGAACTGACCCGCCTGGCCGTCGAGGCCCTGCCCGAGCACCGGCGCAAGGAATGGGAGCGTTCCCAGCGCGCCGATGCCAAGAAGGCCGTGGGCCGGGTCGAAGAGGGCGAGCCCCAGGAGTCGCGCGAGGACACCGCCGAGGAGGTGGCCGGCCAGATCACCCGTGGGGTTCGCAGCTCGGGTGCGGACAGCGACCAGACGCCGACCTGGTACAAGATCATCATGTTCGGCCTGATCGTGATCGGCCTCCTGTGGCTGATCGTCTGGTACCTCATGGACTACACCTGGCCCATTCCGACCATCGGCTACGGCAACGTCGCCATCGGTATCGGGCTCATGATGGTCGGCTTGATCATGACCACGAGGTGGCGTTGAGCCCGGAACGGCCAGACCGCCCGTCCCGGGACCGCCCCGGTGACGGAGAGAGCCCGGACCCGCTCAAGGACGAGATCGACAAAGACCGGCGGCAGGCCGCGGACGGGCCACGGCGCAAGCTGAGCCCCGCCGCCGTCGAGGTGCGAGTGCGCAGACTGGCCCTGGGGCTGCTGGTACTCATCCCTCTCGTCTGGTGGCTGGTCCGCCTCTTCTCCTAGCGAGCGGCGAATAGAGGCCTCCTGCGAAAAAGCTCCGCGGCCCCGTGAGCTCCCCCAAGCGGGTTCACGGGACCGCGGAGCGGCTCGTCTCACCGGCTGACGGTCACCGGCTGACGGCCGAGAGCGGCCCGAACGTGCTGCGCTCAGCCGCCTACGCCGGGCCGTCGGTCCGGGTCAGGCCTCCGGTGCGGTGAAGGCGACGTCCAGATTGATCACGACCTTGTCGGAGACCAGCATGCCGCCGGCCTCGATGGCGGCGTTCCAGGTCAGGCCGAACTCCTTGCGGGAGATCGTGGCCTTGGCCTCGAATCCGGCGCGGGTGGCACCGAACGCGTCCACGACCACGCCGTTGAACTCGGTCTCCAGTTCCACCACCTTGGTGACCCCATTGAGGGTCAGCTCGCCCGTGATGGTCCCTTCGCCCCCGGCGAGCTCGACGCTGGAGGACGTGAAGGTCATGGTGGGGAACTTCTCCACGTTGAAGAAGTCCTCGCTGCGCAGGTGGACGTCACGGTCCGAGTTGGCGGTGTCCACGGACGCGGTCTGGACGGTGGCCTCGATGGTGGAGTCCTCCACCTGCTCACCAACGTTCAGGGAGGCGGTGACCTCGCGGAAGGTGCCGTGCACCTTGGAGATGCCTGCGTGGCGGACGGTGAAGCCGACCTCGGAATGAACCGGGTCGAAGGTCCAGGCGCCGGGTACGAGACGGTCTAGGGTGCTCATGATGTTCCTTCCTCGCGGGACGTCCTGTCGGAGCGGGCATCCCAGCTTGCACGATGCCGAGGACGCCGGATCTCGACGGCGCGGCATCTTTTAGTTGACACATCACATACATTAGGAAGTGATGCGTGATGCGTCAACTAGTGGAGCGTACTCATCATGTGATACTGATCACAGACATGCCGGCTCAGATCTCGTAGTCCACCACCGACTCCGCCGAGAGGCTGTGGAACTGCCGCTTGTGGTAGACCATGGGGGCGCCGTTCGGCTCCGTCCCCAGAATCTGCACGACGCCGGCGTCGAACACCAGAGCTGGACCCGCCTGAATGCGCGCGAGCGGATGGACGCGGAGGACCCGCCCGACGCCTTTCAGGAGCGGCTCCCCGGTCGGCAGCCACTTCCAGTCCATGGCGTCGCCGAAACGCGGTGCACCGTGCGTCGCGAAGGCACGGGCCAGGCCGATGTTCGGGGCGTCGAGGAGATGGACCAGGAGCGAGTCGGCCTGTGCGACCAGTGCGGCTGAACCGCTCCGGGCCTGCAGGGAGAACCCGATGATGGGAGGGTCGGCCGAGACCGAGGAGACCGACGAGACCGTCAGCCCCACGGGGCCTTCGGGCCCCCGGGCCGTGATGACGGCGACGCCGGCCGGGTGATAGCCGAAGACGGAGCTGTAGTCCGCCCTCTGCACCCCCACGGCACCGAGCTCACCGGAAGGCACCACATAGTCCGCGACAGGGCTCGAGGGCGGCTGCTGGTCTTCTGTCTCTTGGTCCACCATTTCCACCACCCTAGTCAAACCCGGGACGAGCACCAGGGATCGTCATAAAAGCCCATGAAATGAACGCGCCCAGTGCACCAAGGGGAGTTCGGGGGTGGCGCCGTTCCCCCGGCCCCCGGGCGCACGACCCCGCCCCATGGCGACGACGCGTCCCACGATCAGCCGATGCGTCGCTGCCGTGTGGATCTGCTCGGTCACCACCTCGAACCAGGCGAGTGACTCGTCGATCACCACGGTCCCGCTGTATTCGGTCCTGCGGAAGGCGACGGTGTTCAGCAAGCCGTCCACCGGGTTGCCCGGGGAGGCCAGCCACGACGCGATGCCCTGCTGTCCACGATGCAGCACGGACAAAGTCCAGCTCGGGGCCTGCTCGACGGCCTCGCAGATCCGCGCCTCCTCGAACAGGCTCACGGCCATGGTGGGGGGATCCCAGGACACGTCGAGCCAGCCGGTGACCGTGACCGCATGGTCGCGGTTGCGATGTCTCGCGGCCACGACGGCGACGCCGGAGGCCAGCTCTTCGGCCAGCCCGCGATAGGCATCGGAAAAGCCCGGTTCACCCGGGCGCTCGCTTCGCTGCTGCGCGTGTCCGTCCAGTTCCATCTCTCAGGACTCCCAAGCTAGTTGCGATCTCGAAGGCTGCGCACCGTGATATTCAGACGGCCGCCGTGACGCAGGCCCAGACCAGGGTCGCCCGAGCCCGTCTGAACTCCCGGCACTCCGTGAAACGCCCAGCGGGACGAACGTCCGAACACGAAGAGGTCGCCGCTGTGCAGTTCGACGTCGTGGTACGGAGGCCCGCGGTGCTCCGAATTGCCGAACCTGAAGACGCAGGTATCGCCCAGTGACACGGAGACGATGGGGTCGGGCCCCGTCTCATCCAGGTCCTGGTGCATGCCCATATGGGCGTGGGCGTCGTAGAAGTTGATCAGAGCCGTGGTCGGCATGAAAGAAGCCGCCTCCGGAGAGTCCTGACCGTACGCGGAGGCCACACCGCGCTGGCCGAGCTCCAGCAGGTCCCCCGGGAGCGGGTCGCTCGCATCGGCCTCATGGTCCTGTCCGTGCCATGGCTCCGCCCAGGTGCGTCCCAGCACCGTGGACTTCACGGACATCACGCCCCCTCCGGGCAGTGTGCGGTTCTGAAGCGACCGGGAGCCCTGAACCCACCCTCGGCAGCGCCGGACCAGATTAAGCTGCTCCTCCGGGCTCAGCCAGCCCGGGACGTGAACCGCGCCAGGAGCCACCTCCACCGTTTCGCGTTCAGGGGTGAACAGCACGGGGCCGCCCGGCCCCTGGAGTCGCGTGGGACGTCGCATGGCACCACCTGATCCTGCTGGAGATCTTGGGCCGGGTTCCGGAAACACCAGCCCGTCTCTATCGGTCTCGTTCGAACACAGGGTATCGGCGCGCTCCGACATCGACCATCGGCATCATCCGACGCGTGAGGGGGCTGGCCTGCTGGTGGTGGTGCAGGTTCTGGGTATGAGTGAAGGGCTGCTGGGTTTCTCGCCTCGTGATCGTTTTATCGGTCGCGGGGTGAGAGCCATGCAGCCCTTCACGGTGTGGTGTGGTGTGCGGCGGTGT
>NZ_ML708637.1 GCF_008831305.1 Kocuria coralli | reverse complement strand
CGCGCCCACACTCAACTCTGAAGAGCCCGAAAACTCCAGCCCACGCAGGTGGCTCGACCCGGGAGGTGAGAGCCGTAGGACATCACTTGGGCTTAGACCAAGTTCCGCGACACGAGCGGGAGTAAGGGCGAAGTACTTGTTGTTTCCGGTGACCATGCCAAGAGTGGTCTCGCCCCAGTTTTTAAGCGTGGTGAATGTGTCATTGAGGACTAGTTTGGAGTAAATACTCGCCGCCTCCGGGCTGACTGTGGAGCCAGACCATTTGGCTGCTGGGTCAGAGGGCGCCCATGTCGCGGCTACTGGCATGTCAACTAGCAGGGCCGCCGCATCCCTCACCTGCCGGATGCGGGCATGATCTGTAGAACCACCGTATCCGTCGGCAAGGAGCAGTAGGGCTTCGGTTTCTGCTTCCGCAAACACGCGTTCTTCGAACAAGATGAGGTCCACTTGAGCGAAATTTTCGAAGAGGAAGCGTCGCACGGGGGCCGCATAGTTTGCGTGGAGGAGTTCAGCGGGAAGGACGTATCCCAGACGACCGCCCTGCCGAAGACTTAACGCTCCATGGACGGTGAAAGCAGCCCACGACGATGCCAGTCCAGACAGCGCGACGCCGCCGCGGAGCGCCGCAGCCCGGGCTTTGGCGCGGGATTCTCCGGAGAAATCCTGAAAGCGGATGTACGGAGGGTTACCGACCACCGCGGAATACTGAGCGTCGGCGGGGGCGTCAAAGAAGTCACCAACTGTCATGTTGACGCGGCCACCGGCGTCGGTAACTCGTTTGATTCCTAAATCTGCGCTCCACTGGTGCAACTCGATACCGTGAACTTCGGGTGACTTTGCCCCGAGCTTCCCTAGTTGCGCTACAGCATGTACTAGAAACTCTGCATCGCCTGCGGACGGTTCCAGTACAGCGTCATCAGTTGAACGGACAGCCCAGTCAGCAACGAAGGAGGCAATCCCGGGTGGCGTGAAGAACGCACCCCGTGCCTTACGGAGCGCAGCGCTATCGAGGGGGTCACGCAAGCTTGGATTCACGGAGTCCATCTTGCCTTGGATGGCTGACAACATGACGCAACTAGCCCCGATGGGGCCAGCTCGGTGGCGCCAAAGTCATCATGCGGAGCATCAGGACTGCCGAATTGGATCCCTCACCGACGCAGCTGGGCTTCCACTTCACGTGCTGGCATTCGCGGCGAGCACCGATGACAGCCGACTGTTTGAGCCGTTGCTGCAGACCAACCCGAGTGTGCGCGGCCGGCGCGGTCGTTCGGGATGGCCCCGCCGCAGGTCGGAAAACTGCACGCGGACAAGCCCTACGACTACCCGCGGTGCCGCCGCTACCTGCATCGGCGGGGCGTTGAAGTCCGCACCTCCCGGCACGGGATCGAGGCCAAGTCCCACCTGGCCCCGCAGCGCTGGGACGTGAAGCGCACCGTCTCCTGGATGCCGCGCTGCCAGTGCCTCGGGATCCGCTACGACCGCACCGATGCAGCTATGCTCCCGCTCCTCCTACTCGCCGTCACCTTCATCAACGTCCGTCGGCTGCGTCAGGGAGCGGAGTCATGAGACCGGGTTTAAAAGGGCTCGCCGCAGCTGCGGCAGGTAGTTTCGCCGTCTTCGTAGAGCATCCCGCAGCAGTACTTCGTACCGCCATCTTCGTCTCCCCACTCGCAACCCAGTTCCTGGTGTACGGCAAGGCCTTGTGGGTAGCCAAAGTCAGTGTCACAGCTAGGGCAAACGTAAGAGGCCATGGAGTTAGTCCTTCCGGGTGAAGAGCACGGCGAGGTCAGCCGCCTGCTCTCGAGGCGATCTACTCCGCGATACCTGCATCGAAGTAGTCACACTTGTTGTACTCGCAGGTAGCTACATTTACGTGGCCGTCCTTGTCCTCGTATCGCAGCGTTGCGTGCCCGCACTTCGGACAACCCCAGTAGTCGCTCATGCCGCTGAGTATATCGAGGGCATTATGCCGATCGGTCAGTTCAAGAACGATGGGTCCTCGACCTAGATGTGTCTGATTGCCCGGCTACCATGCAAAACATGGACCGGCGCTACCAGGTATTCATCAGCTCGACCTTCACTGACCTCATCGATGAGCGCCGCGAGGTGATGCAGGCGCTACTCGAGATGGACTGCCTGCCCGCAGGAATGGAACTCTTCCCCGCGGGGAACACAGACCAGTGGACGCTCATCCAGGGCGTTATCGAGCAGAGCGACTACTACTTGGTGATCCTTGGTGGCCGGTACGGATCGGTGACCGAGGAGGGCATCAGCTACACCGAGAAAGAGTACGACTACGCGATCGAGCTCGGCGTCCCGGTGATGGCGTTCGTGCCGGCCGAGCCTGACGAAATCCCGGTGGGCAAGACCGACAAGGACAGCAAGGCGGCCGAGAAGCTCGCCGAGTTCCGCACCAAGGTGCAGAAGAGGATGACCAAGGACTGGAAGAACGCGGAAGACCTCGGCTCGAAAGTCACGCGAGGACTCCTCCATCTGACCAAGACAAATCCCCGCCCGGGCTGGGTACGCGGAGACCAGGCGATGACGCCGGAGACCCGCGCCGAGATCGCTGAGCTGAACGCGAAGATTGCCCAGTTCGAGAAGAAGGAAGTCGAAAGCGCTGTGACAACCTCTGCGCAGATTGACGACTCGTTTGCCCATGGTCAAGAAGAAGTCGAACTCTCGCTGAAGCACAAGGGGCGGAACGCCTTCGAAAACGTAGAAGAGGAGGGCGATCTCACGTACACCTGGGACGAGATCATGGACGTCTTGGGGCCCTTTATGATCGACGAGGCCCCCGAACCGACGCTTAGGGCGACCTTCAACAAACACATGCTCAGCGAGATCCAAAGTGATCCGGAGAACTGGACAACTGGTTGGTCGAGAGAGTCCGCAGAGGTTTCGGACAGGGCTTGGGGCGCGATCATCGTTCAACTGCGCGCGCTCCGCTTGATCACCACTGGCACGAAGAAGCGCACGGTGAGCGACAAGTCCGTGTACTGGAAGTTGACGCAGGCCGGAGATGACTACCTGGTCTCGCTCCGCGCCATGCCGAGCAGTGTCATCAAGGTGAGCTAGGGCCAAGCGTCTGTCGCCATAGATGGGAACAATGGTGCTGTGAGCGGATTTGAGTTTCTCGATGCAGTCTTGGCCGACGCCCCACGGGTGCCGGTGAAGGTGTCCTCACGGTCGTTCCGGAGCGCCATCGAAGAAGCGTTCATCCACACCTACACGCGGAGCGATCTCGAGATTGTGCTGGCCGAGGAGCTTCGGCTGCCATGGCCGATAGCCGACTGCAAGCCAGCCGACGAGAAGTACAAGCGCGACGTCATCCAGGGATACACAGGGGGCTGGGATCTCCCTCGACTCGTGGCTCTGGCACGCCGCATGGTCGCCGAGCTCGAGGTGACTGGTGGGCTGCTCGACGATCTGACTGCGTTACTCGCCGAATACGACCGCGGCGGAGGAGTTGGCACGCCGGCCAAGAACCTGATCTTCGCGGCGAAGGGCCCCAAGCCCGAGCTTGTACTCCGTGATGCCGTCAACAATGACATCGCAATCGTCCGCAACGGCGAGTTCTGCCTCGTCTACGACCAGCCGATCCCGGCCGACGGCCTGACGTACAGCAATCTAATTCAGTGGTGGCGAGAGCGGCAGGGCTTCGCCGACGATATGTCACCGCGGGCTGTCGGACTGGACCTGCACAATCGCCTGCGGGCTTCCCTGGGCGACAACCTGGTCGAGCTCCTCGTCTTCGACACCTATGCGAGGCGTTACAAGGATGGCCAGTTCGACATGCCAGCTTTAATCCCTCAGGTCTACCTGCACTTCGATCCCGCGACCCAGTTGGCCCGGCGTGCTGCCGGCCAGAGTGGGAGTCCGCTGGCAAGGCAACGGATGGACTTCCTCATCCTTTTCTCTAGCAGGCATCGCGTGGTCCTCGAGGTCGACGGGAAGCAGCACTACGCGAATGGTGATACCGCGAACCCGACCCTCTACAGCGAGATGGTTGCCGAGGACCGTCGGCTCAGGCTCTCCGGCTACGAGGTCTACCGGTTCGGCGGAGCCGAGCTGATGAAGAAGGGTGCAGACAAGATGGTTGCCGAGTTCTTCGACCAGCTGGCCGAGCGCATGCGCTGAGTGACTGCTACCGCGTTCAGAAGTCGGTCTCATCGGCGGGAGCGGTAAGCCTGCCCGCGCTCAGAGCTCCTCGGCCTCGTCGAGGGAGAGGACGACGTCGTCCCGGGTGTCCTCGGTGAAAGCCGCACTGAACGTGAAGCGCAGTCGGCGTCGCACCGAGGCCCGGAAGACGTAGTCATTCCAGTTCTCCAAGAAGGAATAGCTGGCATCCTCCTCGTGGGCAAAATACTCACCCTTGTCGACGAAGCCCTCGAAGCTGCAGTCGGCAACGACCGTCACACGGATTGTCAGCTCGTCACCTGCACGGTAGATCTCGGAGGCAATGGTGTCCTCCTCATACATGATCTCCTCGAAGGCGGCGCTATCGAGCCCCGTGCTGACCGGCACCTCGTACATGCCATCGCCGATGTAGACGCCGAGTGCCTCTTCGACGTTGACCCCGTGCAGGTCGGTGACCGCGCGGTCGACGATCTCCGCGAGGCGCTCCGGGGTAAAGGTCCCCTCGAGCACGCGGAAGGTCTTCACCAGTGGGGCGACTGCCTCGTGCTCCAGCAAGTGATGGAGCGAAGGCACAATGTCGAAGCGCTGACCCTCGGCAAGGTCCTGCCTCAGATCCGGGTGCAGGTTGCCGCCCTTCTTGTCGCAGAAGTCCTTATGGTTGTTCGTGACGAATACGATCCGTGTTCCTGGATCTTCGAGGCCGTCGCAGATCTCACGGACGGTCTCCCAGATCAGTGCATCACGGAACCCCGTGCCCTGCCTTGCGAACGGCTTCCTGACCTCGATCTCTTTAACCAGGAGATCTCTTACCGACACTTCAGGCGGCGGCGGGACTTCGGCGCGCTTAGCGTGGAACAGTTTCTCGACGTAGTCGTAGTACACGGAGCGGTCAGGCTCAGGGAGATGGAGCGTAACCCGCTCGACCTCGACGTCCACGAGTGCCTCGTTGAGTTTTTTCATCCCTGTACGGGCGATGGCCGCGTTGTCTTGCACCTCCTCGGCCCATTGCCTCGAGAGCTCGAGTAAGACCACCTCGGGGATGACCAGCCGGACGTGGCCGAACTCGGAAAGGGCTAGTAGCAGAGCGCTGTTCGCTTGCGTGAACGGCTTCCGGCCGTATAGGGCGTTGGTATCGAGGATCACGACGGGGGGCATGCCTCAAAGATATCTGCACGTGTATCTTGGCCTTTCAAAAATCGGGCGCTTGATGATGAGTACTACGACCAAGCTCGCGTCGCATACGGGGCGTACCCAAGAGAACAGGGTGTGAGGCGATAGAGGGCCTCGGGATTCGGCGCACTCGTGGCCGCCTTCGTTGAAGCTCTGCCATGAGTGTTTGCTTCGTAGTTTGCTTACCTCACCATCCCGGAGGCGTGCGCCCTGATTCGGCACGTTGTCTCCCAAGCCAAGGGATGCGAGACGTCTCGTCGCGAGAAATGGCGCCCGCATGTGTGAACCGCAGTGATAAGTGGCGCGCTTCTAACAGGACTAAATGTCGGCCTCGAGAGTGTGTGCTCCGATCAGCTGGACCGCTGGGAGTCGACGAGTATGGGGCCGATTCCCGGGCTGAGGGGGTGGAGCTAATCGCCTTTCAGGCGCTCTTCCAAGCGTTCCATGCGCTCTTGGTACTCCCGGTCCTGCTTCTTCGCTCCTCGCCACACCATGACGAAGAGCGTGAAGTTGAGGAACGCGCCCACCACCGTGCTCCAGGTGACTCCGTCGAAAATCGCGATGACCAGGAGGGCCACAGCCAGAACGCCTAAGACGATGGCGATGCTTCCGCTGATCGGCGCTTTTCCCGTGGCCACGATCTCCCCTATCGGTTTGCTTGTCCGAAGTGCGGAGCACGACACCCCACGACGGATCTCACGAAGTACTACGAAGGCGGGGCTCGGAGCGCGTGCCGGCCTCGGCCTGCTGAACCCGGACGGGTGCGCCGGCTTTCCGATCGGGGGTACCCCACCCGGGGCGTCGGCGGCTCAGTTGGACTCGTCGTGATGCTCTCTCTTGTGCAGCCGGTCGTATTCGGCTTTGGCTTCCATTGCTTCGGTCGTCCGGCCGCGCTTCACGGCGCGCCACCCGGCATAGACCAGGCCAAGAGTCAGCACGACAAGCACCAGCCCCAGGAGCGTGTACCCCGCCGCGAAGCAACCAGCAGCCGCCAGAGCTGTCGGGGCGGCCATTCCCGTCAGCAGCCCCTGCGTCTTTGATCCCCGCACGTGTCCCCTCTTCCCTCGTTCCAGATCCTCTATGGATCAGGCAATCAGGTGTGGTTGCAAAGGGGAATGGCCCACCACAGAAATGTACGCACCGAGCTCTACCCCCGACAGGATGCGAGATCTCTTCTTGAGCTCGAGTCGGTCGTGGGTCGCCGGCTCAAGATGGGCGTCCCACTTCCTTGGTAGTGGGACAGCCGATCGCGAGGTCCCCGCTTGATGTGCCGCGTCGGCGATTCCTGTCCCACAAGTCAGACCAAAACTAGTGTTCCGCTCATCCCGTACGGGAATAACTTTCGGTACGCTGTGCCCATGGATTTGGGCTACGCGCGGGTCTCGACCGCCAAACAGGACCTCGAGCGGCAGATCGATGCCCTCCGGGCGGTCGGGATCGCGCCGGAGCGGATCTATGTGGACAAGAAGTCTGGGGCCACCCCCGACCGCCCCGGGCTGACGGCGGCGTTGGCCTACGCCCGGGAGGGCGATGTGATCGTGGTGCACACCCTGGACCGGCTCGGGCGCACCGTGCGCGACACCCTGAACCTGATCCACGATCTCGCCGAGCGAGGGGTGGGGGTGCGCAATTTGGCGGATCCGATCAAGGTCGACTCCACCAACCCCAATGACCCGATGGCGCAGCTGGCGGTGGTACTGCTGGCGCTGTTCGGGCAGATGGAGCGCACCTACACCCTCGAGCGCGCCGCCCACGCCCGGTCGGTGGCCACGGCCAAGGGGCGGCGGATCGGGCGGCCTTCGGTGGTGGATGCGGACAAGCTGGCCTACGCAGTGCATCTACGCGAGACCGGGCACACGATGGCTCAGATCGTGGCGAAGACCGGGATCACCCGCACCACCCTGTACCGTCACCTTCCGCCCCGACCGCCGGAATCACTCACGGCCGGCGATGCAGTTCCGAACGAGGGAACTGACGCAGAGTAACTGGTTATTGCCCACGGCACCTTGGGCGTCGAGGGCCTTTTGCCGCAGCACTGCATGGGCGGGGTGGGCCGTCGACACGGCCCCCTCGATCTTCCTGCCCGAGAGGCTGCGCCAGCGACCCTCCAGTGCATGTGAGGCAGCACACTCGACTTCTTGACCTCCGCTGCACCACATCGCTACTATTCTATCTAGTAGACATGAGTTCTATCTGGTGAAACCAGGTGGGTGAGGGTGGAGGAGCTCCGGCATGCGCACAGAAGAGATCGATGTCCTGGTCAGCGAGGTGGGACCGCGTGATGGTTTGCAGAGCGTGGACCGTACGATGCCCACGGAGCTCAAGTTCCGGTGGGTCGACGCGCTGGCCGGTGCCGGGCTGCGGGAGATCGAGGTCGGTTCCTTCGTCTCGCCCAAGCGTCTGCCGCAGATGGCGGACACGGGGCAGGTGGTGGCTCATGCCCGGGGGATCGAGGGGCTGAACGTCCTGGCGCTGGTGCCCAATCTGCGCGGGGCCCAGGACGCGGTGGCGGCCGGGGCTCAGGCGCTGACCATGCCGATCTCCGCCTCCCGGGCGCACAGCCTGGCGAACATCGGCAAGACCCCGGAAGAGGCGATCAGGGAAGTCAGCCGGGTGGCCGGCTTCCTGGCCTCCCGCGATGAGCCGGTGAGCTTGGAGGTTGGTGTCTCCACGGCTTTCGGGTGCACGATCCAGGGGCCCGTTCCGGAGGACGAGGTCCTGGAGATCGCCCGGGCGTGTGCCGAGGCCGGCGCCGACAGCGTGGGCCTGTCGGACACCACGGGCAGCGCCAATCCGGCGCAGGTCAGACGGATGTTCACCGCCTTGCGCCGGGAGTTGGGTGAGCGGGCCGGCGGGGCGCACCTGCACAACACTCGCGGACAGGGTCTGGCCAATGTCGTGGCCGCCCTGGACGCCGGGGTGCGGACCCTGGACTCCTCGCAGGCCGGGTTGGGCGGGTGCCCTTACGCACCCGGGGCCAGCGGCAACATCGTGACCGAGGACCTGGTCTATCTGCTGGAGTCGATGGGGTTGCGCACCGGGGTGGACCTGGAGGCCTTGATCGAGGCCCGGGAGATCATCCGGGAGGGGCTGCCGGGGGAGCCGTTGTACGGCCATGTGCCCGATGCCGGGGTGCACAACGGCTTCGTCTATGCCGGAAGCCAGGAGGTCACCCGATGAACCAGCTGCCGTTGACCGGGATCAAGGTCGTGGAGTTCTCCCACATGGTCATGGGTCCGGCCGCGGGTCTGGCGCTGGCCGATCTGGGGGCCGAGGTGATCAAGATCGAACCGGTCGGGGCTGGGGACAAGACCCGGTACCTGCCCGGATCCGGGGCCGGGTACTTCCCGATGTTCAACCGGAACAAGAAGTCCCTGGCCGTGGACCTCAAAAGTCCCGCTGGTCTCGAGTTGGTCCGGGAGCTGATCGACCAGGCCGATGTGGTCACGGAGAACTTCCGCCCCGGCGGACTGGAGGCCATGGGCCTGGGGTATGAGGACCTGTCGAAGACCAACCCGGGCCTGGTGTACCTGTCGATGAAGGGCTTCCTCCAAGGTCCTTACGAACAGAGGGCCGCCCTGGATGAAGTGGTGCAGATGATGGGCGGTTTGGCCTACATGACCGGACCCCCCGGCCAGCCGCTGCGGGCCGGGACCTCGGTCAACGACATCATGGGCGGTCTCTTCGGGGCGATGGCGGTGATGGCGGCCCTGCTGGAGCGGACCCGCACCGGGCGCGGCCAGCAGGTGCGCAGCTCGTTGTACGAGAACAACGTCTTCCTCGTCGGCCAGCACATGGCCCAGTACGGGGTCACCGGGGTCGCCGCCTCACCCATGCCCGCCCGCCTGTCGGCCTGGGCGGTCTACGAGGTCTTCGCCACCCGGGATGAGAAAATCTTCATCGGCGTGGTCAGTGACACGCACTGGCGCTCCTTCTGCGCAGCCTTCGGCCTGGAGGAGCTGGCCCAGGACCAGTCCCTGGCCACCAACCCCGCCCGCGTGGCGGCCCGGGACCGGATCCTGCCGGTGATCCGGGATCGGCTGGCCCAGCTGACCCAGGAGGAGGCCTCGGCGCTGTGCGAGGCCGCGAACCTGCCGTTCGCCCCGATCCAGCGTCCCGAGGATCTGTTCACCGATCCGCACCTGGCACAGCCCGGGGCGATGCCGGAGGTGACGCTGTCCAACGGCCGGAAGCTGCCGCTGCCGGCCCTGCCGATCGAGATGGACGGTCACCGGCTGGGGGTGCGCCTGGATCTGCCGCAGGCCGGTGAGCACAGCGCGACCCTCGCTGCGGAGCTGGGGTATGACCCGCAGCAGGTGGAGGAGCTGATCGAGGCCGGGGTGATCTCGGCCCCGGTGCAGGAGCCGCACCAGGCACCCCACCCGACCTGACCTGACACCAGCACACCCAGCCGTGGGCCCCGAGGCAACCGCCTCCGGGGCCCACGGTTTTCGTGTGTCCGGGGACCGCCTGGCGGGGCCGGCCACGGTCAGGGCCAGGGGGTGGTCTCGGTCGGTCCGCGCCACCGGGCCGGCAACTGTGGCCACCAAGTGGAGGCCGGGCATGGCGGCGACACCGCCGGCGGCGACGGAGACTGTCTCCGCGGTGACAGCGCTGCGGCCCGGGGCGGGGCAGGGCAGGGATGAGTGGTGGGTCGTCGGTGATACGGATGCTGAGGCGTTGCGCATCACCGACGAAGAACCCGAGGGGCAGGGGCCATCGATCTCGCACCCTCGGTGGGCGTCGGTGGCACCGTCGTCCGGCAGCGCTGCGCCCTGAATGGGAGTGCTGGTCGATCGGCTCGGGCGCCCGTGGAGGTCGACGGCCATCGACGGCTCCCGGTGCCGGCAGCACAGAGCCTGAAAGGGAGATCAGCTCATAGGGCCGGTGGGGCCGCACCCCGTGCTGCCCCACCGGTGCCGTGGTGGCCCCCGGGGGCAGGACGTGGACAGGGCGCCCCCGGCGTGGTGCCGGGGGCGCCCTGGTGTGGGGTGCTGGCTGGGCTCAGACGTCGACGCGGGAGCGTTGGCGCAGGCGCACGATGGCGACGGCGATCATCGCGGCGGCGAGCAGGGTGTAGAGGGTGATGGTGATGCCGCTGCTGATCAGGGCGGTGGCATCGCCTTCGCTGATGGCCAGGGTGCGGCGCAGCTCGGTCTCGGCCAGCGGACCCAGGACCACCGCGATGAGCACCGGGGCCAGGGGCAGCCCATAGCGGCGCAGCAGGAAACCGATCAGGCCGATGCCGATGAGCAGGAACACGTCGGCCAGGGACCCCCCGGAGGCGTAGACGCCCAAGGCGGCGAACAGGGCGATCCCGGAGTAGAGGTACTGCCGGGGCACCACCAGCAGTTTCGCCCACAGGGGGGCGAAGGGCAGGTTGAGGATCAGCAGCACGACCAGGCCGATGAACAGGCTGGCCAGCAGGGTCCAGACCAGGTCCCCGTTGGTCTCGAACAGCAGCGGTCCGGGTTGCATGCCGTACTGGACGAAGGCGGCGAGCATGATCGCGGCCGTGCTGGAGGTGGGCAGCCCGAGGGTGAGCAGGGCGCCCATGGCGGTGCCGGCGGTGGCGTTGCCGGCGGCCTCGGGGGCGGCCACGCCCTGGATGGCGCCGCGGCCGAACATGGGGTGGCGGCGGCGGCGGTCCAGTCGGCGTTCGGTGCCGTAGGCCAGGAAGGTGGGGATCTCGGATCCGCCCACGGGGATCACGCCGAAGGGCAGCCCGTAGGCGGTGCCGCGCAGCCAGGCCGGGGCGGCCTGGCGCATCTCGCGCAGGCTCAGCCAGGGCCGTCCCTGGGTGGTGATCAGGGCGGTGGTGGGGTGGTGGCGGCGGGAGGCGATGTAGAACACCTCGCCCAGGGCGAGCATGCCCACGGTGACCACGATGATGCTGATGCCGTCGAAGAACTGCGGGATGCCCAGGGTGAAGCGGGAGGCCCCGGACTGGGCGTCGATGCCGACGAAGGCGATGGCCAGCCCGATCAGCAGCGCGGCCAGGCCTTTGAGCACGGAGTCGGCCACGACCGCGGAGATCGCCACGAAGGCGAACACGGCCAGGGCGAAGTACTCGGCCGGACCGAACAAGGTCGCCATCTCGGCCATCAGCGGGGCGCCGAAGGCCACCAGGGTGGTGGCGATCAGTCCGCCGGAGAACGCCCCGATGGCCGCGGTGGCCAGCGCCTGGGCGGCGCGGCCGGACAGGGCCATTTTGTGGCCTTCGAAGGTGGAGGCGATCGCCGAGGAGTTGCCTGGGGTGTTGAGCAGGATCCCGGAGATCGAGTCACCGAACAATCCGCCGAAGTAGACCCCGGCGAACATGATGAACGCCCCGGTGGGGTCCAGGGTGAAGGTCACCGGCAGCAGCAGGGCCACCGCCATGGAGGAGCCCAGGCCGGGCAGCACGCCCACGGCGGTGCCGAGCATCGCTCCGAAGAACACGTAGAGCAGATTCATCGGGGTCAGCGCCGCGGCGAACCCCTCGAGCAGCAGAGGCAGTGAATCCATGGTCAGAACCATCCCAAGATGCCGGGCGGGAGCCGAAGACCGAGTCCCGCGGAGAACGCCAGTTGGATCAGGCAGGACGTGCCCAGGGCCACGAGCAGGTCGAAGACCGGGCGGCGGCTGCCCAGACCGCGCGCCACACCCCAGAACAGCACGGTGCCGGCCAGGATCCAGCCCAGGGGCACCAGCACGGCGGCGAAGAGGAGGAAGGCGGCCACGATGGTGCCGGTGGCCTTCCAGTCCGTGGGCGGTCCCTCGTCACGGGCACGCTCGGACGGGTGGGTGCGCCGGTGGGCGCGCAAGATCTGCACGGTCATCGCGGCCGCGACCACAAAGAGCAGACCGGTGATGATGGTCGGGAAGAACCCGGGGCCCGGCCAGGAGGCCGAGGCCGGGACCTCCATCGTGACCAGCCCGTAGGTCAGGTAGCCGCCGATGGCCACCAGCAGGGCTGGGACCGCCAGCTCGTCCAGGCGCACCGGTTGGTCCTCCTCCAGGGCCTCCGGCGGATCCAGGGTCGGTTCCGGGGGGAGCTGGTCGGTGGCGGCCCCGGCCTGCGTCGGGGTGTCGTGGGTGTTCATGACTACAGTCCTGCTTCCTCGATGACGGAGCGGATGCGGGTGGTCTCTTCGGCGATGAAGGCGGCGAACTGCTCGGCGGTGTTCTCCTCGCTGTCCCAGCGGTTGCGCTCGAGTGCGTTGCGCCACTCGTCGGTGGCCACGGTCTCGTCGATGATCGCGTTGAGCTCGGCCAGGTCCTCGCCGGCGACACCGGGGGCGGCCACGACCCCGCGCCAGTTGATCAGATCCACTTCCAGGCCGGCCTCGTGGAAGGTTGGCACCTCCAGGCCCTCCACGGGTTCGGGGGCGGAGATCGCCAGGGCGCGCATGTCCCCGGACTCGATCTGGGAGCCGAACTCGACGTAGCTGGAGATCCCGGCGTCGATGCTGGTGGACAGCATCGAGGTGAGGATCTCTCCGCCGCCGGAGTAGGAGATGTAGTTGATGTCCTCCGGATCGATCCCTGCAGCCTGACCCATCAACCCGGACAGGACGTGCTCGGTCCCGCCCAGGGAGCCCCCGCCGATGGACAGCGCCCCCGGGTCGGCCTGCCAGGCGGCCACGAACTCCTCCAGCGTCTGGTGCGGGGAGGAGGCCGGGACGGCGAGCACCATGTAGTCATCGGCCAGCCGGCGCAGCGGCACCGTTTCGGTCAGGTCCTGGCCCAGCCCGTTGACCTCGATGCCGCCGACCATGGTGGTGCCGGTGACCAGCACGACGTCCTCGCGCCCGTGCATCTGCATCAGCTGGTTCAGCCCGATGGTCCCGGCCGCCCCGGGCATGTTCACGACCTGCGGGTTGCTCACCACCCCGTTCTCGCGCATCGCCGCCTGCAGCTCCCGCGCGACCGTGTCCCAGCCGCCCCCGGCCGAGGCCGGGGCGATGATGGTCAGCCCGGTCCGGGCGCCCGAGACCGTGCCGGCCTGATGCGCGTCGATCCCCGCCAAGGCCACCACCGGTACGAGCGCGCCCAGCGCGACCCACTTCCCGAGTTTCTTGATCATGATCCCCTCCTCGCCGGAGCCACTAGAATTCTATCTAGTAGCATTGACTATCGTACAGTAGAACAACGAGGGTATTGTGATGTCAAGCACAGACAAAGGAACGGGGTAGAAGATGAGTGTGATCGTGGCCTACGGAGCAACCGAGGAAAGCGACGCGGCCCTCAACCACGGCGTGGCCGAAGCCGCACGCCGACAGGTGCCACTGCATGTGGTGGCCACCAGCGCCGACGCCGAGACGGCCGCCCAGCAGCGGCTCCACGGCATGGGGGAGAGCATCCAGCAGTGGGCGATGCACGAGGTGCCGGCCCAGCAGAGCCCGGCGCACGCGGTGCTCGACGTAGCCGCCGCCGAAGATGCTCAGGTCATCGTGGTGGGCACCCGGCACCGCTCCGCGGTGGGCAAGCTGCTCATGGGCAGCCTGGCGCAGGAGATCCTGCTCAGCGCCGAGGCGCCCGTGCTGCTGGTCAAACCACAGCGCTGAGGGTCAGGCCCTGGCGGTGCGGCGGCCGTCCAGCTCCTCCTGCAGCTGGGCGGCCTCGCCCCGCAGCAGCTCGATCAGTCCCGGAACGGACTCCTCGGTGATGCGGGTGCGCGTGCCCACCAAGGTCAGCGCACCCAGAAAGGCGCCCCCGACGCCGAAGACCGGCACCGACACCGCGACCGTCTCCGGGTCCCGCTCCCCGAAAGAGGCGCGGTAACCCTCCGCCCGCACCTGCCGGTGGATCTCGGTGTCCCCGCCCGTGTAGGCCATCAGCACGTGCCCCCCGGCACCGCGGTCCAGGGGAAGGCGCACCCCTTCTTCGATGTGGTGGCGCAGCGGGTGCTTGGAGTGATGACGGTACAGGCACACCCGATCCTCGCCCTCCCGGACGTAGAACGCCGCCGTCTCCCCGGAGGCCTCGCTCAAACGCTTCAGCGCCGGGCGGATCACCTCCCCCAGATCGAAGGAGTCCCGGTACAGCGAGCCCAGCCGCAGCACCGTCGGGCCCAACCGGAAATGCCCGTCCGCGTCTCGGCGCAGATACCCCCAGTACTCCAAGGACCCGGCCAGACGCAGCGTGGTGCTCGGATACAACCCGGTGCGCCGGGCGATCTCGGTCAAGGACAGGCGGACATCGTTCTCACTGAAGACATCCAGGATCGACAGCGCCCGCTCCACCGCATCGACCTTCTTGCGCTCCTCGGTTGCACCCTTGGCCACGTCACCACACCTCCACGGAACGATCTGCGTTGCACCGCGTTCTCCACGGCCACAAACGGATTCTACTGGATAGAAGTTTCGATTCTATCCAGCAGAAAGCGAAACTCTCGGCTGGATTGAAGAAGTCGACGGCCGATAACTGGTGACCGGGCCGCGACCCGCGTGCCGCGAACGGCGAGAAGCCTTCTGGGGGTGTTCAAAGGGGATGGGATGCGAGACGTCTCGTCCTGTAAATTTGCGCCCGCATGTTTCTGCGGATCGGCCTGTCTCGCATCCTTGTGCTTTATCCATACCCCTAGAATCGGATACTCAACGTTGGTTGCGAGACAGATGAGGCAGGCATGGGGAAGCGAATTGGATACGCTCGGGTGTCGACGCGGCAGCAGGACGCGGACCGTCAAGTGTCTGACTTGCTGGCTGCCGGCGTTCGGCGCGCTGACATCTATGTCGACAGTGGAGTGTCTGGAGGGCGTGCTTCCCGTCCGGCCTTCGACAGGGCGGTGGCAGCGCTCGAGGAGGGTGACACTTTGGTGATCACCACGCTGGACCGCCTGGGGCGGTCGACCCAGAACATGCTGGCCCTGGCCGAAGCGCTGCGGGGTAGGGGGGCGGGGCTGCGGGTGCTCAACCTCGGTGGGGGTGACGTGGACACCGCGACCCCGATGGGGTCGATGGTCTTCACCGTCATGGCCGCTCTGGCGCAGATGGAATTGGAGATCAAGCGGGAGCGGATCACCGACTCGGTGGCCAAGCGCCGGGCTGCCGGCAAGGACCTCGGCGGGCGTCGCCAGACGTTCACCGACTCCCAGATCCGCAACGCGCTCCGGCTGATCGAGTCCGGGGAGCCGGCCACCCAGGTCGCCCGCGACCTGGGGATGTCCAGGGCCACGCTCTACCGGCGGATCCGTGAGTTGCCGCAACCGACGACGGTCTGAGGGTGCTGCGGACCCCGTGGTGCATATGAGGGCACATGGGTGGGCGCCCCCTTGCAGACGGGGCATGCGGGCAACAATCACACCCGGTCTTTCGCCTCGGTCCCAGCGTTGAGGGTTGGAGCAGTCGGGGCCCCTAGGCGACTGCTAGGGAGTGATCCTCGGCAATCTCGCTTAGAGGGACGGCGGACGTGAGCAAGTCCGTGGGTCCCGTGGCACCGACCCCGGAACCCACGAACTTGATGTGGTGGTGCGGTGGCGTCAGGATCGGCTGGGGGTCGGGTGCTGCTCGTTCATCGGGGCTGAGATCACACCGGCCGTGACGAGGTCCTCCACTTTCTGGGGGTCGTAGCCCAGCTCCGTGGCGATGTCCGTGCTGTGCTCACCGGCCTGCGGGAGATCCAGGCGCACCCCCAGCCGATGGCCGTCCATCTCGATCGGCAGGGCCGGCAGCGGCAACTTCTGGCCGTTGGACAGCGTCACCTCCGGCATGGCCACGGGCTGTGCCAGGTGCGGATCGGTGAATAGGTCCTCGGGGCGCTGAATCGGGGCGAAGGGCAGGTTCGCGGCCTCGCACAGTGCACCTGGGAGCTGCGCAACGCCGAGGAGATGTACGTCCTGAACGGGATCCCGCACCTCAACTCGGCCTCCATGTCGGTGGAGGAAATCTCGGCCACAATCCTGCAGCAAATGGAGATCCAAGGACACGGTCCGGCCTGAGCTCGCCCTTCGGCTCGTCAGGCGCCGATACGCCACCGCTGCAACGGTAGGCGTAGAACCCATATGCGCGTCCCTTAGATGCCGCTATTCGCCTGGGAAGCGTCTCCACTGCTGGCGCGAGCGGCGTGGCAGTTGGGGTTTCGCCGTGTGCCGGTGCCCCGGAGCGCGAGGCAGACCCCGACCACGATGGTGACGAACCCGATGGTCGCCCCGACGATGACGGGGTCACTTCACAGGGCCCACTGCGGTGTATCCGCGCTCATCTGCGTTACGGCCTCAACGATGGCTACTCGGCAGGCGACGACGGCGGGGTGCCGGGTGCGACCGGAGCGCACTTGGATGGACAGGAGTCGATAGGGCGCCCCGGCCAACCCCACGGAACGAACACCGTTCAGGTGCCGGCTCCCTAGCAGGGCCGGGACGAAGGCCACGGCGTGGCCGGAGCGGACGAAGTCGACCTGGAGCAGCGGATTGAGGGTGTCAATGCGCACCTGTGGTTCGAAACCGGCTTGCCGGCACACGGCCCGCGCCCAGGCGCCGGTGGGCGTGTCGACCGGGTCGAGGGCCCACGGAGCCTGCCCGAGGTCGGACAGGTGCCGGGGGCGGGCCGACCACGGGCCCTCCGGCGGCAGGGCCAGGTGGAGGGGATCGCGCAGCAGCTCTACACGGTCCACGCCCTCGCGCAGGGGGTCCGGTATCCCGAGGTACTCCTCGCTGATGATCAGGTCGAACTCGTGGGCGAGCAGCCCCTCGAAGGCGTCCTCCACCTCGCGCTGGGTGATGGTCACGTGCAGGTCGGGGTGGTCACGGGCCAGGGCGTCCAGGACGGTGGGGGCCACCGTGAGCATCGCGCTCTGGAAGGCCGCCACGCGCAGGGGCCCGCGCACCTCATCCTGGGCTGCGGCCAGGTCGGCCTCGGCCTCCTCCAGGTGGGCCAGGATCCGCTCCGTGTGCCCGACCAGTCCCTCGGCGGCCGGGGTCAACCGCACTCCGCGGCCGACCGGTTCCAGCAGAGACGTGCCGGCCTCCCGCTCGAGCAGCTTGAGCTGTTGGGAGACCGCCGAGGGGGTGTAGTTCAGGGTTCGCGCGGCGGCCGTGAGCGAGCCGGTGCGGTGTACCTCCCGCAGCAGCCGTAGGCGGGGCAGTGACAACATGGGGTCGATCATACTGTGTAGCTAGGCTCAACAGTAGATGTAAGAAAGAGTTGCTGGACTGCACAATACGGGTCGACGAGCATGGATCCGTGACTCCCTCGACTAACCCGTTGCCCCTGATTGCCCCCGCCCGCCGGCCGGCGAAGATACCGTCGACGGGCGCCCCGGCGTCGGCCGCCCCCACCTCGGGCGCCCCTTCCGCCTCCGCGCCGCCGACGCCGGCCGGGCCAGACATCCAACAGTCCTCCGCGCGGAACACGCTGGCCGGCGTCGGGCTGGTGATCGGTTCCTGCATCTCGCTGCAGTTCGGTGCCGCCGTGGCCGTGCAGCTGTTCCCGCACCTGGGGGCGTGGGGAGTGACCACGTTACGGCTGGGAATCGCCGCCGTCATCCTGCTGGTCCTGGTCCGGCCGCAGGTCCGGACGTGGACCCGGAAGCAGTGGACGGCAGTGGTGCTCTTCGGCGCGGCGCTGGGATGCATGAATGGCTTCTTCTACGCCTCCCTGGAACGGATCCCGCTCGGGGCGGCGGTGTCCATCGAGTTCCTCGGCCCGCTGGTACTGGCCGCGGTCATGGCCCGCCGACTGCTGGACGGGCTGTGGGTGGCCCTCGCCCTCGGGGGGATGGCCCTGTTGGGCCTGGACAGCGCGCTGGGCACGCCCCTGGACCCGGTCGGGGTGGTGCTGGCCCTGGTGGCCGGGGTGTTCTGGGCCGGATACGTGCTGACCAGTGCCCGGGTGGGGCAACTGGTGCCTGGGGCGGGAGGCCTGGCCGCAGCACTGGTCGTGGCCGCCCTCGTGGTCGCACCCTTCGGAGCACCCGGGGCCATCGGGGCGTTCAATGACCCGGTGCTGTTGGGTCTGGCGCTGGTGACCGCGCTGCTGGCCTCGGTGATCCCCTACACCCTGGAGCTCTCCGCACTGCGCCGCCTCCCCGCCCCGGTCTTCAGCATCCTACTCAGCCTGGAGCCGGCCTTCGCCGCCCTGTTCGGCTGGATCCTGCTCGGCCAGGAATCCGGGGTGCTGCGCAACCTGGCCATCGCCCTGGTGATCCTCGCCAGCCTCGGGGTGACGCTGACCAACCCACGACGGCAAACTTCCGAGAAGCCGACCGGCGCCCGGCGACACGGTGGTCATCACCCCGCTGGAGGGTCTGAGCCGGTCGAGGCAGTACCTGCTGGCTTTCGCCAAAGCGCCACAGAGACAGAGGGGTGGGGCCACACGATCCCTTAGTCACGAGATCAGCGAGTAGTGCAACCTGACATAAGGCCGGTTCTCGGACAACTATCTACGGGAGTTCTTGCACCTACTGGTACTCCCGTCCGACCGATGCGGCCTGATCATCACGGTGTTGAGGTAGAGATTGCCTCTTGCGCGTCTGGGAGGCGGGAACACACACGGCTGGCCCCTCCCCAGAGCCAGTGTTGCGAGCACGACCAGGTCCCCACCGCCAGACGGACTCCAAGCGTGGGGAGGCAATGTCTAGGTACGTCGCCGTAGCGTGTGATCATTGCTAATGAATACAACATGGATGTCCGTCAACGGCCGCGCGTGGGAGGTAACGCATGCCCTCAGCATCTTCTGGTGGTCGACAGAGGCGCCGACACGCATGCTAAATCAACGCGCGATGGAGAGCGACATATGAGGCTGACCCGTCTGCAAGTCCAGAACCACGGCCGGCTCGTTGATCTGGAGATCGAAATCAGGGATCACCTGGTGCTCGTCGGGGCGAATGACGTAGGAAAGTCCTCCTTGCTACGCTGTCTTGACCTGCTTCTCGGCGCGAGCACTGCACAGCTCTACTCGCATATCTGCGCGGATGACTTCCGCGACCGTGAGCAGCCGCTCATTATCGAGGCTGACATCGCCGGCTTCACCGGTGACGACAAGGCCCTGTTCCCCGACGAGATTACGATCGATGCGACCACTGGCCGCGAGAGCCTGACCATCCGGCTTGTCGCAGCTATTGACACGAATGAGACGCTTACGGTCGAGCGCGCGGCCCCCGGAGGAGGAACAGGTCGGCAGCTGTCCCGTGACCAGCTGCTTGGCTTGGGCTGGAAGTTCCTGAGCGCAACCGCTCAAACGCGCGACCTCCGCGAAAACCGCAAGTCCGCCCTCGATGACATACTCCAAGCCGTCGATCTCGGCGCGGAGCAGGCAAGCTTCGACGCGATTACGACCTCGCTCGTCGAAAAACTAAAAAGCTCCAATGTGCTGACCGGTCTGCGTACCGACCTCGCCAACCAACTTTCTCGCGCGTTGCCGGAGAGGCTTGAAAGAGACGAACTTTCCTTTGTACCTGGCTCGGCCGTCGAAAACGATGTACTAAGTGACGTCCGTCTCCAAGTCGACAAGAACGGTACGCCGCACAACCTCTCTGAGCAGTCCGACGGCACCCGCGCTCTCTATGCCATTGCCCTCTACGACCTGATGAGTGTGGGTGCCAACATGGTTGGGATCGACGAACCGGAGATCCACCTTCATCCGACCAGTCAGCGCAGCCTCGCCCGACTCCTGCAAGCTAACCGGAACCAAAAGATCATCGCGACGCACTCAGCGGACATTGTCGGTGCGTTTGATCCGGACTCCATCGTCGTCGTTCGGGCTGGCGGCATCGTGGTGCAGCCGGTCAGGGGCTTTCTTTCGGTCGACGAAAAACTCAGTGTCCGCTGGTGGGTGCGCGACAAACTCGAGCCACTTACCGCACGTCGTGTCGTGGCGGTTGAAGGCATCTCCGACCGGATCATCCTTGAGCGTGTCGCTGACCTCACGGACCGCAATCTCGACCGGCTCGGCGTATCGGTCATCGAAACCGGCGGTGCCGGGGATATGGGGGCAGTGGAAAAGCTCTTTGGGCCGACTGGCTTCAAGATCCCCATCTCGATGCTGGTCGATGAAGACGCAGAGGTTGCGACTGCCGACAAGCTCGGCATTGATAGTGCAGACTTGAACCAGCATTCAGTCTGGGTGTCCCGAATAGATCTGGAAGACGAGTACGTCGCGGCGCTCGGTGCGGCTGTGGTCTGGTCTGCCCTGCAGGCATCTAGTCTATTTAGCTCCAATGAGCTGACAAACTGTCAACCTACGGGTTCAGACGGCACTTACCTTGATGCGGATGTCGCGGCGTTCTGCCGGAGAAAAAAATACAAGGTGAAGGCCGCAATCGTAGTCTCGCCGCTGCTGGACACCGCGACGGCTCCACGGGTCTCCAGCGTCAATGACTTGCTGAGCCAGATCGCGGGAGCCTGAGATGGTCACGCCTACATCGGCGCAACTGCGAATCCGCGACCACCGTCAGCTAAACCTACTCGCGATCGCGCCCGCGGGATGCGGAAAAACCGAGGCACTTGCCTTGCGCATCCAGGGACTCCTCGAGCGCGGGGTAATCGTCCCACCGCGGAAGATCCTCGTTACGACGTTTTCCAACCGGGCGCGCGACAACATCCGCGAACGGATCCAGACATACATCCCGCCTGCGCAGCTCCGCGACCGCGTTAGCATCTCGAACTTTCACGGCCTCTCCACCCGTATTATCCGCGCGCACGCCACCGTTATCGGTATCGATCCGGAAGCCGTGTTGCCTGAAAATGACTGGATCGGCGAGCAATGCCGACGACGTGGACTCCATTACAAAGCCATCGGCGTCGTGCAGGAACTATTTCGCCAGATCAAGCAGGAACCCGTCGATGACTTAGAGGTGGAACGCCGTCTCGCCGACGCAGGCAATAATCACGCTCTTGAAATCGAGCGACTGCGAAAAAATGAAAATAGGCTAACCTACGACGACTTGCCCCGGCTTGCGGAACTTATCCTCCAGAACGACGGTGTCGCCGATTTGTACCGTAACCATTTTGCTGCTGTAGTCGTTGACGAGTTCCAAGACCTCACTCCGCAGCAACTCCGGATTGTCAATCGCATCGGTGATCAGAGGACGACCTACGCCGGTGACCTCGCTCAGGGAATCTACGGCTTCGCTGGTGCCCGCCCGATTGAGATCAACCGAGCGGTTCGGGCCGAGTGCGACGAAGTTATCGAGTTCTCAGACTCTCACCGCTCCTCGCCAGCCGTACTCCGCATGGTCAACTCGCTCGCTCCAAGGACTGGCGGCCAACAACTGAACAGCGCCGCACCGGAATCCTGGCCTGGCGGAGGGCTCGCTGGCATCGCCACCTTCGCCACTGTGGCCGAGGAAGCAGAGTGGGCAACGAAACTTTCCAGAGCCGTGCTCACCAGAGCGCCCATGCACCGGATCGGCATTATTTCGCGCATCGCCTCGCGGCGGCGCTTCGCAGACGAGGCGATCATCGCAAGCGGCCTTCCGTACCATCGATGGGACGACGGAGTCCTCGACACAGATACCGCCAGGGTGATGAAAGCAATGCTTTCACAAATTGATATCAGAGAACTCGCCAAGGCGGCCGATCCACTTGAGTTTCTTCGTGTAGCCGCAAATCTCGAAAGTATCCAGGATCCGAGCGGGCGTGAAGCACTCGTCGACGCCCTCATCTGGTGCCACGATCTCCTAGCTGACGGCCACAGCCCGGCCGCGGTCAAATCGAGAATCCGCGTGGGCGATAACACCACGCTTATCACTGTGCCTGGCGTTCATCTCCTCACCGGTCATGTCGGCAAGGGGCAGCAGTTTGACTGGGTTATCGTGATCGGAGCCGAAGAGGGGTGTATCCCCGATTTTCGTGCGACTACGAAGGACGCCCTCGCCGAAGAGGCACGTGTGCTCTCCGTAATGATTTCTCGTGCGCGTCACGGGGCCGTCGTCATGCGTGCGCAGTCTGTCCCGGCTGCGTCGAGTGGCGTTGCGTACTCAAAGCAGGAATCTCAGTTTTTGGCGTCCCTTCGCACCTCTAACCCACATGACTTAGGTGGAATCATCGAATGGTTCAAGACCACAGACTGGGGCGTTATCGGGCTCTTCAGAGTTGAGTGTGGGGTGAGG
>NZ_ML708636.1 GCF_008831305.1 Kocuria coralli | reverse complement strand
AAACCAACTTCAGAAACGCGACACTAGGAGGTCTCGCCGGGCAGCTTGTACGCGATCACGTCGACGTTCTGGATGCTCGGTTCGGTGCTGAACAGATCTGCTCCCTGTGCAGCAAGTGCCTGACCGACACCACCCGAGAGGTGGGTCTGGCGGGCCTCGTCGTCGGGGAACACGTCGAAGATCCCGAAGGTCGATTCGTCGAACTGCAGAGCGAACCAGGCCCGCGTGCCCTCCTCCTGCTCGACGATGGGACGGGCGCTGCGGAGGAAGTCCGCGACGTCCTGCTCCTTCCCGGGCTTGGCGTGCACGACGACCGACAATGCAGAGTTGATCATGGTGTCCTCACTTGTCCTGGCTGAACAGCTCGACCATCGCGGCGTTGAAGGCCGGGAGATCCTCGGGCGAGCGGCTGGTAATCAGGTTCCCGTCGCGCGCCACCTCTTCGTCGACGACGTTCGCCCCGGCATTGCGCAGGTCGGTGCGGATGCTCGGGTACGAGGTCAGCGTCCGACCCTCCACGACACCGGCCTCGATCAACGTCCACGGTCCGTGGCAGATCGCGGCAACGGGCTTGCCGGCGACCATGACGTCGCGCACGAACCCGACTGCGTCGGTGTCCACGCGCAACTGGTCGGGGTTGACCGTGCCGCCCGGAAGCAGCAGGGCGTCGTAGTCGTCGGCCGAGGCGGACTTCACCAGGGCATCGACCGGGAACGTTCCGGCCTCATCCAGGTCGTTCTTGCGGGCCTTGATCTCGCCCTCGTGCAGCGACAGCAGCTCGGTGGTGGCCCCCGCGTCCTGCAGAGCCTGTCTGGGCTGTTCGAGCTCCACGCGCTCGACGCCGTCCGCGGCCAGGATCGCTATCCGCTTGCCGTGCAATTCGTCTGCCATGTTCTGCTCAGTTCTGCGAAAGATGACGCTCTGCCCTCGCGGGCGAGCCGCACGCTGTCCGTCCGGGCAGCGCGGTTCGGGTGCAGGACGACTCGCGTGCAGTCGTCGTTGCGCTCATCGGAGTGCCGACAGGTGTTGGCTGCCGATTCTCGGGCCGGATCCTGGGAGACGGTGAAGAAGCTTCGGCCCTGTGGTCGACGATGACCTGCCGTCATCGACGGTTGTCGTTCTTCACCGGGGCCTGGCCGGGTGTGAGCGCCGGACCCGCTTTCCAGTATAGACATCGTTGGTCAGGGACGGGCCGCACGTCGCCATCTCGTCCGGGACGCCGGGACGCCGGGGGCACGAGGACGTCGACGCCGCCGCAGGACGTCCGGTCAGCGTCGTTCGAGGGTCACCGGTTCCCGACCTCATCCGCAGACGGGGCGGAGCGCCTGCTGACTGCGCGGGGAAGGCACACGGCGAAGGTCACCGATCAGGTGACGCAGCCTGCTCGTCCGATGCGCTCCCTGCGACGAGGTCATCGCCCTCGTCGCAGCCGTACGACGCTCACGTCCGGGAGGCGGCCTCCCGGAGCGCGGCCTCGAGGTACGGTGCCGACGCACCGGCTCCGGACGAGGCGACCTGCGCGGGGGTGCCTGAGGCGACCACGGTGCCGCCGTCGTCTCCCGCGCCGGGCCCGAGGTCGATGACGTGGTCGGCCGCGGCGACCACGCGCATGTCGAGCTCGACCGCGACGACGGTGTTGCCTGCTTCTACGAGGGTCTGTAGATGAGCCACGAGCCGGTCGGAGTCGGCGCAGTGCAGTCCCGAGGTCGGCTCGTCGAGGACGTAGAGGGTGTCCCCGCGCTGGGAACGTTGGAGTTCGGTGGCGAGCTTGACGCGCTGCGCCTCACCACCAGAGAGCTCGGTCGCCGGCTGCCCGAGACGCAAGTAGCCCAGGCCCACGTCGATCAGTGCCGTGAGCGAGCGCATGATGTCGAACTCGCCGTCGAAGAACTCGTGCGCCTCCTCGACGCTCATGGCGAGGATCTCCGCGATGTTCCGGCCACGCCAGAGGATCTCCAAAGTGCTGGACTGGTAGCGGGTTCCGTGGCAGTCGGGGCACTCGGTGTAGACCGAGGGGAGGAAGAGCAGTTCCACCATGACCGACCCCTCGCCCTCGCAGGTGGGGCAGCGGCCGCCGGTGACGTTGAAGGAGAATCGGCCCGGCTTATAACCCCGCGCGCGAGCCTCGGGCGTCTCGGCGAACCTCCGCCTCACGTGGTCGAACAGGCCGGTGTAGGTGGCGACGTTCGAGCGCGGGGTGCGGCCGATGGGCTTCTGATCAATGCTCACGACGCGGCGCACCCCAGAGAGGTCTCCCTGGACCGTTCCCCCGAGCTCCTCGGGCTCGTCCGACAGCAACAGCTCGTCCCCCTCGGCGGCCGCAGCGTCGTCCGCCTGGACAGCCCGCCCCAATCGCTCCCCGAGCAGCGCAGGCAGTGCCTGGCTGACCAGGCTCGACTTGCCCGATCCGGAGACTCCGGTGACGGCAGTGAATGCCCCGATCGGAAGGGAGATCGACACGTCGCGCAGGTTGTTGCGCGTGACGTGCTCGAGCCGCAGCCATCCCTCTGGCTCCCGGGGGGTCCGGTGAGGCAGGCCGCTGCCCCCGAAGACATACCCGCGAGTCACGGACTCCTCCACCGCGGCGAGTCCCTGGGTGGGACCGCTGTAGATGACGCGGCCGCCGCGCTCGCCCGCGCCGGGACCGATGTCGACCAGCCAGTCCGCGTGCCGCATCACGTCCACCGAATGCTCCACGACGAACAGGCTGTTGCCTCGGCGCTTGAGCCCGTCGAGGATGCCGAGCAGCGCGCTGACATCCTGCGGATGAAGCCCTGCGGAAGGCTCATCGAGCACGTAGACCACACCGAACAGTTCGGAGGTCAGCTGGGTCGCGAGCCGCAGTCGCTGTAGCTCCCCACCCGAGAGGGTGGGGGTGGTGCGGCTCAGGGAGAGATACCCCAGACCGAGGTCAATGATGGGCCGCAGTCTGTTGACGAGTTCTGCGCCCAGGCGCGCTATCGCGGCCAGCTTCTCCACCGAGTGGTTCGGCGTCCTGCGTACGTCGGGGGCTGCCTCATGGGCTGATCCGCCAGCGTCGACGCGCTGCTGCACAGCGTCGCGTCGGGCTGCCTCGTCCAGTGCCTGACCGGCAGTCTCAGTCCCGTCGAGATCGCCGGTGGCCCGCTCGACTGCCTCGTCGATCAACGTCGAGAGCTCCGCGAGGGGCAGATCGGAGAGATCAGCGACATCGAGGCCCTCGAAGGTCACCGACAGAGCCTCCGGCTTCAGCCGCTTGCCGTGGCAGGCAGGGCAGGGCGCGGCCGTGAGGAACTGTGCCACGCGCCGCTTCATCGACCCGCTCTTGGTGTTCGCGAACGTGTCGAGCACGTATCGGCGCGCACCGACGAAGGTGCCCGAGTAGCTCGGCTCGACGCCAGCCGCGATCGCGGCCCGGGCCTCGGCGAGCGTCAGGCGCGAGTGGACCGGGACGTACGGCGTCTCGTCCGTGTAGAGGATCCAGTCCCGATCCTCCTTCGGCAGATCCTTCCAGGGAACATCGACGTCGTAGCCGAGCGCGACGAGCACATCGCGCAGCTGATGACCGTGCCAGGCCGTCGGCCAGGAGGCGATGGCCCGCTCGCGGATCGTCAGTGAGGGGTCCGGGACCATCGTGTCCTCGGTGACCTCGTACACGCGGCCGATGCCGTGGCACTCCGGGCATGCGCCCTGCACGGTGTTGGCGGAGAAGTCCTCGGCGTAGAGCATCGGCTGGTCATCGGGGTAGTGGCCGGCCCGGGAGTAGAGCATGCGCACCAGCGAGGAGAGCGTGGTGATGCTGCCCACCGAGGACCGCGCGCTGCGGCCCCCGCGCTGCTGCTGAAGAGCGACGGCCGGCGGCATGCCCGTGATGGAGTCGACGTCCGGGACGCCTGCCTGGTCGATGAGGCGACGGGCGTAGGGGGCGACGGACTCGAGGTAACGGCGCTGGGACTCCGCGAACAGGGTTCCGAAGGCCAGGGAGGACTTTCCCGAGCCGGAGACGCCGGTGAACACCACCAGAGCGTCGCGGGGGACCGCCAGGTCGATGTCCTGGAGGTTGTGCTCGCGCGCGCCGAGCACCAGCACGTCGGGCTGAACGGGTGAGGAGTCCGACGATGAGGACCTGCGTGCTTCGACCATGCCGGCGAGACTAGCAATACGTTCCACCGATCGGTCGGAGCATGGCCCGGTCCTCCACGGTCCACCTGCCCGTGGTGCCTATCGCCGCAGCCAGGGCGGGCACCTCGGTGGACGGCGAGATTCCTCCTCGCCTAAGCTCGACGAGGGCCGAGGTCGCGGGCGACGGGCATCCACATGACCGTGGCACTTCCGCGACCGGGCCATCCACAACTGGAGGAGATCGTCATGGCAAGCAGCAACCGTGCCGTCGTGTTCCAGAACGTCAAGGACATGCGCGTCGAAACCCTCGACTTCCCGAAGCTCGAGATGCCGAACGGCAAGAGCGCCCCGCACGGCGTCATCCTCAAGATCGTCGCCACCAATATCTGCGGCTCCGACCTGCACATCTACCGCGGTTCCTTCCCCGTCCCCCAGGGCATGGTGATGGGGCACGAGATGACCGGCGAGGTCGTCGAGGTCGGCTCCGACGTCGAGTTCCTCTCCGAAGGCGACCTGGTCTCGGTCCCCTTCAACGTCGCCTGCGGCCGATGCCGCAACTGCCGCGCCCGCCACACCGAGGTGTGCGAGACCGTGAACCCCGACGTGTCCTGCGGCGCCTACGGGTTCAACCTGGGTGATTTCCAGGGCGGGCAGGCGGAGTACATGTTCGTCCCCTACGCCGACTTCCAGCTGCTCCGCTTCCCGGACAAGGACCAGGCCATGGAGAAGATCCGTGACCTCGCCCTTCTCTCGGACATCCTGCCCACCGCGTTCCACGGCCTCATGGAGGCCGGGGCGAAGCCCGGCTCGACCGTCTACATCGCCGGCGCCGGACCTGTGGGACGCTGCGGCGCCGCGGCGGCCCGTCTCCTGGGCGCTTCCTGCATCATCGTCGGTGACTACCATCAGGACCGGCTGGACCTGATGAAGAACAACGGCTGCGAGACCATCGACCTCAACCAGGACGTGCCGCTGACCGATCAGATCGAGGCCATCCTCGGCGAACCCATGGTGGACTGCGCCGTCGACTACGTCGGCAACGAAGCCCACGGGATCGGCCGCGAGGCCGAGGACATGAGCCCGGCCCACGCCATCAACCAGGTCATGGACGCCACCCGCGCAGGCGGTGCCACCGGCATCGTCGGCGTCTACGGCCCCGACCCGCTGGCCTCCTCCAAGGCCGAGCAGGAGGGAACCTTCTCGCTCGACTTCGGCAAGGCGTGGATCAAGTCGCCTCGGATCTCCGGCGGCCAGGCCCCGATCATGCACTACAACCGTGAGCTGATGATGTCGATCCTGTGGGACCGCATGCCGTACCTGAGCGACATGCTCAACACCAAGGTCATCAGCCTCGACGAGGCCCCCGACGCCTACGCCGCCTTCGACACCGGTGTCTCGGAGAAGTTCATCATCGACCCGCATGGCATGATCCCCGCCTGATTCAGGGATGTCATACACCCGGCCCGCGATCGTCGCTCCTGCGGCGGTCGCGGGCCGGCTCTGTGCACGGATCCGTCGCCGATCCCGGCCTGGACGATGCCCGGGCGCGGGCCCGGGGAAGGTGGGGCCGGCATGCCGGAGCTCAGCGGCGGTGACGAGTGCACAGGGGCGTGATCGGGGGAGACGGGGCAGGTCGCTGCGACGCTCCTGACGCCCCTCACCTCCCGCTCCGGATCGCCTCGCGAGGCGAGGGGGGGCGATCACGGGTGCCAGGGCCGCCGGCGCGGGCAGGTCGCGGAGGGACCGGTGTCACCCGGCGCCGGTCCTGGCGGGGAGCTCCAGCGGGAGTGTCACGTGGACGAGTGCCGGTCCACCACCGGGGCCGGCGCGGAGAAGGTCCGAGGGGGCCGCAGCGACATCGCCCACGGCGGGGCCGTCCGGATGCGCCGCGGCGCCGCCCGGCACGTCACGATCACCATGACGCGGATCGAGCGCTTCTGCGAGAGCATCGCCGCCGCCCGCGCCGGACGCTCGATGAGATCGTGTGCTCCGAGGCCCCGACGGCGGTCGATGAGCCGGAGTCCGCTGCTGTCGGTCGAGCCGTTGCGGGGAGTCCGGCGTATGCGCGTCATGACAGCAGCCCTCGCCGGGATCGAGCGGACCTCCGACCGTCGCCGATGCCGGCCACGTCCTGCGGGGAGGAGGGTCATGTGGCGCTCTGCGCCACGCGGGGATCGTCTGCGGCATCAGTCCACCGCATCCGGTGGGAGGGGACAGGGTCTGGGCGTGCCGTCACCTGCCCCCTCACCACGGGATGCGTTGGGCGGTGGTCAACGGATGGCGGCGCGGATGGCGGCGGCCGCGGCGGCGACGTCCGATGCGCTGTAGATGGCGCTGCCCGCGACGGCCACGTCTGCTCCCGCCTGCTGGACGGCCTCGACGGAGTCCGCACTGACGCCGCCGGCGACGGAGAACGGGACCTCGGCGGCCTTGCCGGCGGCGAGCAGGGCGTCGAGGCTGTAGCCGTCTTCCGCCTGCTCGTCGAGGCCGGCGTGCATCTCGACGAAGACGGCGCCGAGGGCGACGACCTCTCGGGCCCGTGCGGCCTTGTCGGACACGCCGATCAGATCGACGACGACGCCCTTGCCGTGCTTGGTCGCCGCGGTGACCGCTCCGGCGATCGTGCTGTCACCGGCGACGCCGAGCACGGTGACCAGATCGGCTCCGGCAGCGAAGGCGATGTCAGCTTCCAGCTCGCCGGCATCCATGGTCTTGAGATCGGCGAAGACGGTCTTGTCGGGGTGGGCGGCCTTGACCGCCGTGATCACCGCGAGGCCCTCGCTCTTGATCAGAGGGGTGCCGAGCTCGAGGATGTCGACGTAGGGGGCGGCCTTCGCGGCGAGGTCGAGGGCGGACTCGGTGGTCAGGGTGTCCATGGCGAACTGCAGACGCATGTCAGGGTGTCTCTTTCTCGTGGTGGTGTCGATGATGGAACGGGGAAGAAAGGTCATTCGAGATTGGCATGACGGGGCCAGAGCGCATCCGCACTCTGTCCGCTCTTCTGCCACAGGACGTCGAACAGAGCGTCGCCGACGAGGACGAGGAGCTGCTCGAAGAGGCTGCCGGCATACTGGGCCGACTGCTGCTCGGACCGGTCTGTCTTCGTCGCCGCACGGATGACCAGGACGGCGTGGGACAGCTGAGCAAGCGGTGACTCGGGGTCGGTCGTGATCCCGATGACGCGGGCACCGACGGATCGCGCCGTCTCAGCCGCGCTCACCACCCCCGAGGTCGTTCCGGAACCGCTGGCGGTCAGGAGCAGATCGCCCTCTCCGATCGCCGGGGTCGTCGTCTCACCGACGACGTGGACCTCCAGTCCGAGGTGCATGAGGCGCATGGCCGTCATCCGCAGCGCGAGCCCGGAGCGTCCAGCGCCGTGGACGAAGACCCGCCGGGCGTTCGCCGTCAGCTCGACGGCGGCCGCGAGCGCGGGCGCGTCGGGAAGGGCAGCTGCCCCCTCGATCTCGTTGACGATCCGCGTCAGCGAATCCTGAATGCCTCGTTCTTCCATGTCGACCATCTTGGGCCGGTCCGCGGCGCTCCACTGCTGCCCGATGAGCGGGGCGCCCCGTTCAATCGGATGGGTCTCCCAGGTCGGGCTAGAGTAGCGGAGTGAGCGACCTCCCGACCCCGCTGGAACGTGCCCGCTCCCTGTCGCGGGACCGTGCCCTGACCGAGCAGGCCGATCAGCATGCGATCACCCTCGAATCGATCCTCGCCGTGCTCCGCTCCGGCCGACTCGCGGATGCTGCCGCGCGCAGGGAGGCCACGGAGATCGCCTCCTCCGCACTCATCCGTGCTCGTTCGGTCCATGCGCAGCGCGAGAGCGTGCTCGAGCCGGTAGCCGAGGCATTCTCGCGCCTGCGCACCGAACTGCGTCCTCTGATCCGCTCCGGGCCACTGCAGGTCCAGTTCGCCGAGCCTCCTGCGCGAGGACGGGCGCTGCCGGGCCCGGTCGCTCGGGAAGCCCGCGCCATCTCCCGCACAGCAGTGCTCTCGCTCATGGACCGCGCGGACGCAGCACGCGCCCGGATCGGCTGGGACTGCGATGGCCGCAACCTGCTGATGGAGGTCCGTGACGACGGGGGAACCGCGGTGACGGCGGACAACGACACACTGCGTCCCATCGTGGAGCGAGTGGCGGCGCTCGACGGAACCATGGACGTGGAGACGACCCCGGGCTGGGGATCGACGCTACGGATCGAGATCCCACTGTGTCCCGCGTCAAGGAGTTGGCAGGATTTGTTCTCGTTCGAAGTTGGGGATGGTGGGGTCGGCCAGGCCCAGGTGCACCTCCATCGGCCGGTTCCAGGCGATGGCCTCGTGAGGACGGATCTCGTTGTACTCGATGCGGTAGTCCTCGGCGCGTTCGACGAGCGTGAGCGCGTCGGGGATGTCGTCGAGGAACAGCCGCTCGTATTTCAGCGTCCCGAACCCGCGTTCGCGGGACCCGTTCTGCCCGGGTGATTTCACTCGGGTGCGCACGTGCCGCAGCTCGGGGTGGCGCATGATGAACAGCTCGAAGTTCAGCGACCGGAACGGGCCACCATTGTCCGTGACGATCGTGACGACGGGCAGCAGCTCCCCGGTCTCGGCATCGACCTCGCACTGGTCGACGAGCGGGTGCCCGAACATGACCTCGTAGTCGGCGAGGGCGAGCTCGATCGCTGCGATCGCGTCATGCTGATTCGCCGTCGGTGACGTGTGAAACGGATGCTCGACCTTGGAGAACCAGTCCCTGCACCCCGCGATCCGCCACGTCCCGCCGGTGGTGGTCTCGACCTCGCTGAAGTCCAGCTGCCACACCTGATTCGGTCCCGTCGGGTTCCTCGCGAACGCGGCCTTGCGGTCTTTCGCCAGCTCCCGACGCTGCTTCTGATATTCCGACGGCAGGATCAGCCCGTCATCGCGCAGCAGCCGCAGCACGGTCGTCTGCGACACTTTATGCCCGTCGTGGCGGGTCATCGCCCAGATCTTCCGATGACCCCACTCCGGCTTCGCCAGCGCATGCGCGGTGACCAGCGGCCGGGCCGCATCCCGCGCCGGCTGTGGCCACGGACCCTTCACCGGTTGCTCGGCCTTCGCCTTGGCCTGCCAGCGCCGCCAGGTGCGCTCGGGCATGTCGATCAGCTTGCAGAACCTCGCAGTCGACATGCCCGCCTCCACACGGATCACCTCGAGGTCCTCGAAGGGCCCAGACGGCCCTCGGCGCTCTTTTTCCACACACGGATCTCGACCGCCGCCTCACCGAGGGCCTGGGTCAGCTCGGCGACCTCGTCTTCGAGCTGCTGCTCCCGCGTCGAGGGCTTGGACTTGCCCGCCTCGATGCCGGCCTTCCCGCCCTCGAGGAACTGACGCTTCCAGTTCCCGATCGCCTGCTCAGACACCTTCTCACGACGGGCCGCCTCAGCAATAGATATCTCACCCTGCAGCACGGACAACACGATGCGGAGCTTCTTCTCCGCCGGGATCGTCGGGGGACGACTCATGATTCAGACCTTTCGATAGGGACGTTACCTCAGCAACTAACTACCCCTGCCACATAGTCTGACGCGCGACAAATCGACCCTGCTGTCGAACGCGGCCGACATCTACAAGACAGCCGACGACGCGAACCGTCGGCTGTGCAACCAGGCGCTGTTCAAGGCGATCTACGTCGATGAGGACAACGACGTTCGGGTCGGCTACAGGACACCGTACGACGGGCTGAGCATCGATGGGTTGCAAGCCGACGCGCTCACGTGGGCCGCCGAGGCAAGAAAACTGGGCCAGGCCCGAACTTCGACCAAGGGCGGTCCCTTAGTCGAAAGTTCAAACCTGACCCATTTGGGGTGCCTGAGTAGTACGTTCGGCAACTCCGCCCCCAAGACGAAAACCCTGGTCAACCGCATAGACCGTGGGGTCTACGAGGTCTCTCGGCGCCCCCAGAATGGCGCTCCGAAGGACGATCGTGGCCCTGTTGTGAGGACTGTCGAGACGGCTCAAACTTTTCTCACCGCCTCCGAGGTGGACGCGCTCGTCGGCGACTACCTGGCCGGGATGAGCGTCAAGGCGCTCGCTGAGAGGTACGGCATCCACCGCGCAACGGTGTTCTCCCACCTGCGCCGCCGCAACGTGCCGAGCCGCCGCCCGGGGCTGGGGATCGACGAGAAAGCAGAGGCCGTGTGCCTCGCCCGAGCCGGGGTCTCGATGCGAGCGATCGGCCGTCGGATGGGTGTAGATCGCAAGTCTGTGCGCGCGGCCCTGGTCGAGGCTGGGCTCGTACCTGAGAAGGGCTGCGGTCATTCGCAGCACAGCGACCAGAGGTGGCCGCGGTAGAAGTGTCGCCGTAAGAACCTCTAGCTAGCGACTACGGCCTCGGGCCTGAGAACCGGGATCGGTGAGCCATCTGACGTCCAACCCACCCGGCGACCGTGGCGACGGTATTGTGATGCCCGTCGGATAAGTTGCCGCTGCCGGGCGCGCCGGTGCCAGGAGAGGAGGAGGGAATGGAAGAGAATGAAGCAGTTCTTTTCTCGGCCGGACATGGCTTTTACCATTTCGCCGTGTCGCAAGATGTCTTCGATCGCAGCCTCCTTTATAATTTGCTCCTTCAGCCGACCATAGCGATCCCGGACCATTATTTACTGCAGGGTGCGCGTGTCGGCGCGCACCAGAAGAGATATCAGTCACGCGACTCTTGGCTCGAAACGGGATTAAGAAACGGGTTCGTCGTCCCGTACCTCCGCCAGGAAGGTAAGTCACTTTCAGAGCAGCTAGAGCGCATGACGAGAGATGATCGCCGCGGGTTTATTCAGGGCGCCAGCGACGTGGCGGAGCGATTAGATAGAACAAAGTTCGTACCCGAGCATTGGATGTCTGCTGACAATTCGAGGGATTTCGGAGCAGCATTCTCGCGATACATGACTTCGGACGCACCTCCCATTCTGGAGTACCAGGTGGATCCAGATGACTTTCTGGGCTTCTGGAATCGAAGCAGGGAATGGATCGGGGGCGAACTAGAAGCGGGCTTGGAGCGATCCGGCAAGCTTTTGAACTCGGATGGGCTCCTCCTCAGCCAGCTCATTCAAGTCTCCGGAGAGCGACTACTCGGCCATGACTGTGGCCGTATTGAGAGCATGGGAGCTCTTCTAGACCAAGCTAAGTCGCGAGTTGGAAGCTCGGCCGAGCGTGACCTACGCATGTTCTACACGATCGCGTGTGAACTATACAATCGGAGCCTCGCAGACACGATTCTTACCTCCCCGGGGAGCCCGCGGTGGAACTACTTCGTCGCCGCTATGGACCTATGGCGAGACGATGCGCTGGTGGCCACCGATGATCTGACCGTCGGAGGTGTGCAATCCGATGAGCACGTCGACTTGGTGCTTCGTCTGCCGCGTGTTGACCACCTCCGTACAGTGAGTGGTGACGCGCTACTAGCAATTCGAAGATCTCCCACGTGTGACCGGTACTTCGAGTCCCTGGCGCATTGGCGCGCTTCGCCTCAAGACCAGTCGCGGCAAGCCGAGCTTGTGGAATCGCTGCGTCGCTACGCAGTGGAGATCCGGAAACATGTCGGGAAAGATATCGGTGTCTTCGGGCTTCGCCCGCAGTTCATCTCAGGCGCGACCGATCTCACTCGGACGATTGAAAAAGTCTCTGGTGTCGTTCAGGGATTTCTCTCCTATGCGACTAGCACCGCCGCAGCGGCGACAGGGGCCATGGCAGTGTCCGGGCCAATGCCCGCTGTGGTGCCGGCTGGATTTGCCACATTGTTTGTGCTGCAGACCGTCGCGAAGTACTATTCGCCGTCCCAGCCAGTCGAACTAGAGGTGTCCGCTCGCAGTGGAGTGAGAGTCTACCCAGATGTCACGATCACTCGGGCGTGAACCGATGAAGTTCGAGTCGCACAAGCATCAATCTCCAAGAACTGAACTCGTGCTCGTCCGACACGCTTCGAGCACGCGCGCCCAGGAGGGTCTCTGGGGTCGACTGTACGACGCACCACTTGCACAGGGCTACCAAGCGCAGCTCCGCCAAACCAGGCGGGATCTAGGCGGCTTCGACGGGCAAAAGGTGCTCTCATCACCTCTGCTTCGTTGTACACAGACTGCTGAACATCTCTTCCCCCAGTCGCAAGTTGAGCTGGTTCCCGAATTCCGCGCGTATCACTCTGGGGAGCTTGAGTCAGTAACGGAGGAGTACGTCGCTCGAGAGCACCCAGGCTACCTTCAGCTTTCCTACGGTGAGCGGTTCCTCTGTCCACGATTCAACGAGGAGAGCGTCGAACTTCAGATACTACGGGTCGCGAGGGGTCTACATCGCGTTCTGCAGAGTAACGAGCAGTTCCTGCTGATCGTTACTCACTACAGCACCCTGAACATTATCGCGAACCTGGGCGCTCGAAGCTGGGACACGCAACTTCATGCGGGAGGGGTTTACAACGTTGCCTTCGCCGGTTATCTAAGGATAGCGATCGACCCAAGAATCATTCTTGGAGACATCGAGAGTAACTTGGGGAATATGGTGCAGGCAAGGGTAAATGAGCACTGGACGGGGGAATCATATGGCGTTTGGTAATGACGTGGCGCGCAGGGCTGGCAAGGTAGTCGTCTTTGAGGGATACGACGGCTCAGGAAAATCGACACTGATCAGCGAGTTAAGACGGCGACTTCCAAATGCCTCGATTCGTGTCGTCGGCCGGAAGGCTGAATCGCAGTTGGTGGATATCGCGAAAATTCTTGAACGAGAGGATCAGCGTCCCGACCCTAATGCGGAGATTCTGCTCCGGATCGCAGTCGAGTTTGAACGGCTTGGCATAGTGTCAGAATCCCTGCAGCATAACGATATTGTCGTTTGCGATCGGGGCTTCGTGAGTCTTGTGTCGTGGCTCGACTACCTAGGCGTCGAGCGTGCTGCGTTCGAGAGTCTCCTCGTGCAGTTGGGAGACTATTACCAGAGTGCGCTTACCTTAGTTTGTGAGGCTGACTTCGAGACGTGCTGGACGCGGTCGTCGCAAAGAGAGCAGCTTTCTCGGAAGGACCGGTTGGGGAAAGAGGTCAATCGCCGATACTTCGAGCAGTATGACGCAAACATCCACGCATACGCGGCTTCTAATCCGGGATGCGTCATGATTGATACATTAGTCAATGACATCAGTGGGTCTGGCAATCAGATGATTGCGGCGATTGAGGCTCACGAAATCTAGTTCTCGGTTGACCTGAGCCCTGATCCACCGGTGGTGGTGGGTGGTGCGTGCGTGGCGTAGCACGAGAGTGCCCTTCTGAGCGGGGAGGATGTCGATTGCGACGTCCACACCCAGCCGCTCAAGAAGGGCACCTCGTAAGTGAGAGCTTCGCACACGATCCGGCCGGTGTTCGATGATCCGAATCTGGTGTCGGCCGGGGGTCTGGTCCCGGCGCTGCGGTTGGCCGAAGCGGCTGGCCTGTATGAGCTGCTCGAGGGGGTGACGGTGCCCTCGCCCAACGCCGGGGTCAAGACGGCCAGCGTGGTTGCAGGGATGCTCGCGGGCGCGGACTCCATCGACGACCTGGACCTGCTGCGTCACGGCGCGATGGGCAGGTTGTTCGACGGCATCCGGGCGCCCTCGACGCTGGGCACGTTCCTGCGTTCGTTCACCTACGGGCATGTCCAGCAGCTCGACAAGGTCAGCGCCGCCGTGCTGGCCGGGCTGAGCGTGCGGGTGCCGGGTCTGCTCGCCGGGGCCGATGCCGAGGGGATCGCGTTCGTCGATGTCGATGACACCGTCCGGGAGGTCCACGGCTACGCCAAGCAGGGTGCCGCCTTCGGGTACACCAAGGTCCGCGGTCTCAACATCCAGCTCGCCACGATCTCGACCCCGACCGCCTCACCGGTCATCGCCCGCGCCCGGCTGCGCAGGGGCAACACCGCTTCCGCTGCCGGGGCCGGGCGGATGCTGGCCCAGGCCATCACGACCGCCCGGGCCGCCGGGGTCACCGGACAGATCATGTGCCGGGCGGACTCGGCTTACTACGGGTGGGCGTTCGTGGGCACCGCGATCCGGCACGCGGCGTGGTTCTCGGTCACTGCCCGGATGACACCGAGCGTGACCGCCGCGATCACCAGCATCGATCCCGACGCGTGGCAAGCGATCGAGTACCCCAACGCCGTCTATGACGAAACCGAGCAACGCTGGATCTCCGACGCGGAGGTCGCCGAGGTCCCGTTCATCGCGTTCACCTCCCGCCGCAAGCACCAGCACGTGGACTGCCGGCTGATCGTGCGCCGGGTCAAGCGACGCCAGCCGCTGACCTCCGATGGCAGCGAGCAGGGCGAACTGTTCGCGACCTACCGCCACCACGCCTTCATCACCAACACCACCCTGCCCATGGTCCAGGCCGATCAGCGTCACCGCGACCACGCCCTGGTCGAGCAGGTCATCGCCGAACTCAAGGACGGACCGCTGGCCCACCTGCCATCGGGGAAGTACGCAGCCAACGCCGCCTGGGTCGCCTGCGCGGTGATCGCGTTCAACATCGCCCGCGCCACCGCAGCCGCCGCCGCGATGCACACCGCCCGATGGGCCACCCTGCGGACCCGGCTCATCAACATCCCCGCCCGGATCGCCACCACCGCCCGACGGCTCGTCCTGCACCTACCCACCCACTGGCCCTGGGCGCCCCGATGGCAACTGCTCTGGTCAACCGCGACCGCGACCGGCCCACCCCCCGCCATCGCGATCTGACCAACCAGCCCACAAAGGGCGCAACCCCAAGGACCTCAAGTGGAAGAGCCGGAACAGACCGGCAGACCCGCCACGCCCACTACCCGAGCCCCACCGCGAACCACCAAAATCACCGCTCACAAGTCAACGCCGGTGGATCCAGGCTGAGGCGGAGCGTTCCTGCCGCTGCGCGCGGTACTCATGGACGCGAGCCTTCGTGAGGAGGACGACGCTGAAGGTGCCAATGGCCAGCATCTTGAGAGCGTTCCAGATGCAGAGCAGGACTACGAGGTGGAGCCACCCTGGGCCGCCACTCTCGATGAGCGTGGTGCACCAGAAGGCGGCGGCCAGGTAGGGGCCGGCGAGGAGCATCGCTGGCACGCCCCACTTCAGTCCCTTCCGGGTGCGGATCAGGTCGAGCAGATCGTTGCTCGGCATGTATCGGCGCAGGAAGTAGCGGACCTCGGCGCTGGCTGTCCACAGTAGGCGGATCATGATGGGCTCCTCTCAACACGCGAGTCGTTGTCGAGACGGTGCGTGGAGAGTGACCCGAAGGTCTGCCGCGAGCGGCCCAAAGGTAAGGAGAAATCCGCCTCACCTTCAAGGCTACGCCGCGGCCCCGACATTGGGAAGGGTCAGATGCTGCGCCCGGGGCCGGACTGGTCGCGCCTTGCGGACTGGAGACCGGCCTCTGCCTGACGGCTCTCATCAGCGGCCAGCTGACGTACGTGGTCGAGCGCGGATCGCGCCCTCGCAGCGTCGATCTTCTGCGCGGCTGATTCGGGCGGGGCGCCGAGGGGCGCGTCGTCGGTGATGCGGTAGCGGTCGCGGTAGACGGCGACCACTCGTGCAGACTTGCGCCAGGCCGCGGCTCGTCGTCGGTCGGTAGGCGGCGTTCCGAGTGCAGTCGTCCACGGTGCGCTCTCGGTCAGCGCAACTTCGAGTACGGAGTCGGCGCGGTGCTCGATCAGTGATTCGCGTTCGTCGAGCGCTGTCCGCATCTCGGTGTCGATGACTCCGTGCGCCTGTGGGATAAGGCCGGCGATGAGTCGCGGCGGCTTGCGGGTCCTGCCGGAGCCTGCGGGCCGGGCGGTCGCGCGCTCGACCCGGTAGTGGAGGACGGCGGCGATGTCGTCAGCGTCGCCGAACCCTCGTGCGGCCACGAGACGCGGCAGCAACGCATCGACGCTGTGATGGTTCGCTTCAGCCCGGCGAAGCTCGGCCGCGAGTGGACCGAACGCTTCGGACTCAATGGCGCCCTCGGCCTGTTCATCGGTAAGCCCGGAGCCACGGACGAGGGTCGCCCAGCGGTCGTGTTGGGCTGCGGCGGCGATGGTCTCGTACTCGGCGGCGAGCTGGGCGATCGAGCCCCACAGCTCGTGCTCGGCGACGAGGGTCTCGTGCGCCGAGAGCTCGGCTCCGCTGTGCTGCAGAACTCCGTAGAGCACGCTTCGCGCGGTGGCATGCGGGTCGTCGCCAGGGTGTGGCTGCGCGTGGTCGTCGGCGCGGTCGAGGGTCACGTAGGCGTGGTTCGAGTGCCGTCCTCGGGTCATCGCAACGTAGAAGGTCTCCCTCGTCGAGGTCGGCTCGACCAACACGCGCGCGGTGTCGGTCGTGATGCCTTGGGCGCGGTAGGCGGTGACTGCATAGCCGAGATCGACATGCTCGGCCACGTACGCCGCTGGGAGGACGATGCTGCCGCCGAACCTGCGCCCACGCCTGCGAGCCCTGATGGTTCCGTCGTCGCGGACGGTGGTGCCGGTCCCGTAGTCGCGTGCGATGGTGATGGTCCCGTCGTCGCCGACGGCGGTGATGGTCCAGATGTCGCCGTTGCGTACCCAGTCCCGTCCGGCCAGGGTGCGGAGGTTCCGGTTGTTGAGGCGCGTGATGATGGTGTCCCCGACGCCGGCGGCGGTGCCGTCGCGCAGCTCGACTTCGCGGTCGGGTTTCAGGGTCTTGTTGAGGATCAGGTCGGCTCGGGCGCGTCGGTTCAGCATGGTCACGTCTTCGTGGGTTTCGGCGATCAGTACCGAGACCAGTCCCGCGTCGCGGTCGGCGCGCCAGGCGTTGTAGGCGGCATCGGTCACGGCCTCGGCGTCGCCGTCGGTGATGCGCTCGTGGGCGAGGTAGGTGTCGATAGCGGCCGTACGCCCGTGACGAAGCTCGAGTGAGGCGGTCTTCTCCCAGGCGTGGGTCAAGCGGTGAACATCGACCAGTTCAGGGGTGTCGGCCCGGTCTCTGGCGATCATCGCGAACGCTCCACCGGCGTCCACGGATTGCAGTTGGGCGTAGTCGCCGACCAGCAGCACCTTCGCGCCAGCGTCTTGGGCGAGGTGGGTGATGCGGTCCAGTGACAGGGTGCCTGCGAGGGATGCTTCGTCGATGATGACGAGCTCGCCCGCCTCGAAGGTGGTGCCGTGGACGAGGTGGTTCTGCCACCACTTCGCCGTGTTCTCAGTCTCGATCCCAAGGTCTTCGGCGAGAACCTGGGCAGCAACCGCCGACGGCGCGAGCCCGACGACGGCCCCGGAGCCGTGCTCGGCTTCCCACGCGCGGCGGAGCGCGTTCATAGCGGTTGTCTTGCCCGCCCCGGCGGGACCGACGAGGACATCGAGCATCCGACCCGACACCGCGATCCGGGTCAAGGCATCGGCTTGGTCATCGCCGAGCATCCGACCGTCCGCGTCGGGTCTGTACGTGATCTTCTCGACCGTGGCAAGCGTCACCGTCGGCCCGCCGAGGTTGGCTGCTCGTTCGAGGAGTCTGTCCTCGGCCGCGAGCTGGGACTCGGAGGTGAACACGGTCGAGCTCTTCGGACGGAACACCGAGGTGCCGTCGGGGCGACGGAACACGACCGGCGAGGTGGCGAGCTCAGGTGGCGTCAGCCGCAGCGAGCCGAGCTCGGCGGCGTCGGCGATCATCGCGACGATCGCTCCCCGGTCCTGCATGGTGGCGAACCGCCACCCCATCGTCTGCCGGGACGCCTCGGCCATGAGATTCCATCGCCGCCAGGTCGACCGCTTCTCACCGACCACCTCGACGACCGTACGCCCCAGCTCGCCGATCACGTCGAGCGGCACGTCGTCGGCACGCAGGAGCATCGGCTTGTCGTTGTCGGTGACCTCGCGCGCCCACGACGTCGCGTCCTGGCCCAGGGTCTTGCTCGCTCGCGTTCGCCACTCGGCGGTCAGGTCAGCAAGGGATCGGACCTGCTTCTCGGGGCGGGTCGCGAGTGTGGCTTGGGCTCGCAGTTTGAGGATCGTCGCGTTCGATGGTTGGCGTCCGTGCTGGGCAACGTACTCGTCGATGAGCCGGTTCTTCTCCGCGTCGATGTGGCGGGCGCGGGTGGAGAACTCCGCGACCAGCTCCTCCGGCACGCCGGTGATCGCCCACGCTGGGTTCCGGTCCCGGCCCATCTCGCGCGCCTCCCAGGAGACGCCGAAGGTGCGGGTCATGTGGTCAGCGAACACCGCTTCGTGTAGCTCGGAGAGCGCGACGACGGCGGCGTGCATCGGTCGGCCGTCAAGCGAGCGCCACTTCCCATCGAGGACGGTCTTGGCCTTGTTGCTGATGACGACGTGCGTGTGGAGGTGAGGGTCGCCGGCGCGAGAGTCGAAGTGATCGAACGCGGTCGCGATGAGCCCGGTGACATCGACCTGCGCAACCGCGCCGTCCCCGGCGGTTGCGCCCGTGCGGGTGGCTGCAACCTCACGTTCCATGAACGCAACCACCTCCGCAACCGCTCGATGATGCGCCTCGCCGATCAGTGCCTGCACTCCGGCATCGGCGACTGCCCACAACACGCTCGCGGACTTCGGGATGGAGAAGGTGAAGTCGAAGCCCGCCACCGCGCGTCGCGTGCTCCGGGCAGTCTCCTCGGCAACGATCTGCGCGACGGCCTCGCCCTTGGCCCCAGGCGTCATCGTCGGGTCGAGGTCGGCGATCCGCGCCTCGATCCGCTCTTCCTGGCTCTTGTAGGTCGCGAAGGCACGACCGAGCGGCTCGTCGGTGATCGGATCATGGCCAGTTCCCATCAGGAGCTGGAGCTGGTGCTCCGATACTCGGTCACCCACCTGAATCTCGCCCTTGCCGAGGGCCGCTACGCCCGCGCCGAGCCAACGACCAGGCGGGGTGCCTTCCTCCATGTAGTAGCGCGTGAGCGGCGTGGAGAGTGGTCTGTTCCCGTCGGCTGCCGCAACCGTCTTGAGCAGGTACTTGTAGCCATCACCCGCCGACATCACACGCATCGAAACCGTCATGCTCACCTCCGCGCCTGCCGGGCAGGTGAGCACCCGCACCCGGTGATCTCGGCCGCGGGAATGCTCGGTCTACTGGTGCAGGTGTCGTATTTGAGTGGAGCGAATGCTCCGCGTGCGAGCGTGGGCGGGCCGGTTCAGAGGGTGCGGAGCCAGGCTCGAATGCGACCGCGGGCGTTGGCATAGGGCGATGAGGTATTGAAGGAGATCATCCGACCCATGGTCCATTTGCCGTACCAGGGATCGCCGTAGAGTTCGTCGTTCGAGTAGCCCTTGACCAGTGTGATGATCTGGTTCTTCGCCTCGACGAGTTGGGTGCGCAGGCTCTCCCAGGTGTCGGTTTCGTGTTCGGCGTAGTAGCGCTGAGCGAGCTGGCCGAGTTCATTCCATTTGATGTCGGGAGCGGGGAACTCGTCGGGCAGCCCTTCGGCGCGTCGGCGGTGCCAGGTGAGGACCTGCTGGTTCCAGCCGATCAGGTAGGCCACGAGGTCCGCGGGACTCATCGTGGTCCCTTTCACGTGCCCATCCAGGACAGCTTGCCGCGTGGCAGCGGCAGGGACCCGGTCCAGGTCCTTGTCTAGTTGTGTGAAGGTCTTCTCGATCGCTGCGAGAAGATCATCCTTGGTCGCAGGAACGGCCATCAGTGCCTCAGCTCTGCGCGGGTAGAGATGTCGTGTCCGCGCCTGGGATCTCGTTCTCAATCCTATGAGTTCTGTTCGTCGACCTGAAGGCTTCGTTGCGGTCGGTGATGTAGCCGGCCCAGTCGCGGGCGGCGAGGGCCGCCCATTTGACGGCGGTCTTGTCGGCGATGCCGACGAGTTCGGCGAGGATCGGGGCCGGGACTTCGCCGGCGAGGGCGAACATCGCGACGTGACGGGACTGGCCGGGTCGGATGCCGTTGGCGACGAGCTTGGCGCGGAAGTTTTCTCGGACCATGTGACGGCCGGGGTGTCTGCCGGGGAACAGCCAGCCGTGGTCCCGGCTCGCGATCGACGGCGTGCGAGGTGTGCCGAGGTAGCGGCGGATCAGTTCGTCCATTCCGGGTGGCATCTCGATCGGGATGGCGTCGAAGGCGACGAGGACCGGGCCGTCCTCTTCGATGGTGATCTGGTCGGTGCGCATCGCGACGATCGTTTCGAGGGGCTGGGCGAACAGCAGCGTGAACAGGCCGCCGATGCGGGCGTAGAGGCCGATCGTGTCGTCGTGGAGCAGGAGGTTGATCTGGTTCCAGCGGTCGGCGTCGGACACGACGACCTGGGGGATCGTCTCCTCGCGCCATGGGATGTTGACGCGGGTGTTCGTGCGAGTGCGGCGCAGCCAGGCGACGAAGGACTGCTCGCTGGTGCGTCCACCAGGATGATCGGCGAGGTAGCGCTCGAGTTCCGTCTGGGTGAGTTGATCGACTGTGATTCCGCGCGCGGCTGCCCACTGGGCGAGCCGGATCGCGCCGTTGATCTTCGAACGTGCGCTATAGATCGATGCCTTGCTGAGAGTCCCGCGCTCGGCCAGGCCGCGAAGCCGACGCAGATGATGCCAGCGTCCGTAGCGGGAGATGACGGCTGCGGTGTCGTGGTCGAGGCCGTCAAGAAGGTCAGCGAGCCATCGCTCGATCTGCTCGATCGGCGGGTGATACGGGGCCAGGACTCCAGCGCTGGTGAGCAGCTCGCGAAGATAGTTGTGTGAGCGGTCGGCGGGCAGCGCCCGGAACGTGTCGTGACTGATCGGCAGCTCGCCGCGGGCCATGCGTCCGAGGAGCTCCGCGCCGGTCGCGGGCGGCTTCTTCAGCCAGGTGATGACGCTCTGCGGGCGGGTTGCGGCGGCCAGTTCGTCGTGGAGGGGCCGCAGTCCGGCATGTATCGTCCCGGTGCCGGGGTCGGTGAGCAGCTCGGCCAGGCGCTCGGCGAGGATGCAGCGGGCGCAGCGAGTGGCGCCGTAGGGGTGGTCCTCGCGGCCGCACTCGGCGCAGGCGAACACCGACTCCTCGCCCGCGCATCCTGCGCAGACCAGGACCCCGTAGCTCGACATCGAGGGGTAGGCGATCGGGCGTAGCTCGAAGCACTCGGGACAGACCGCGGGGTGGTAGGCGATGTTGCGTCGGCAGCGGTAGCAAATCGGCCCGGTCGGCAGCATCACCGTCGTGCCGACCAGCCTGCAGCGCACGCATTCCCGAAACCGGGACTCGGTCACTCCTCGATGCCGTCAGGGCGGCGCACTCGGGCACGAACTGGCCGCAGGTCGCCGATCCCGGGACCTCCGCGATCATTGACCGTCTTCGTCGCGCGCTGGTGGTCGACGTGCAGTTCAAGCAGGTCGGAGGGGGTGCATTCCAGGATGTCGCAGAGCGCAGCGAGCAGGTCGGTGTTGATCCGCTGCGGCGGCTTGGTGACGATCCGGTGCACCATCTGACGGGACAGCTCGACGCCGCGCTCGTGCAGCGGCTCCATCAGGTCGGTGGTCTGGAACATCCCCTTCGCGGCCATGAGCTGGCGCAGATGCCAGAGCATCGTCAGCTTCCTCGTCATCGTTCCTCCGTAGATTCGTAAACGCGCGCGAGCGCGGCCTTGAGGGTCTTGGTCTTGAAGTCGTTCGACACCGACGTGTAGATCGCCGTCGTGGAGGCGTAGGAGTGGCCGACCTGCTCGGTGACAAACCGCTCCGGGTAGCCGAACTCGATCAGATGCGTGACATACGAGTGCCGCAGGCAGTGCAGCGACAGGTCCGCGTCGAGCCCGGCCTGCTCGCGCAGCCAGGCGAAGCGGTGATCCATCGTCTTCACCGAGATTCGCTGCCCGCGCTCAGTCAGCCAGAGCGCGTCCCTCGTCCCCGGCTCCAGCAGCGGACGGGCCTGCTCGACCCACTGCCGCAGCCCGTCGACGGCCCAGTCGAACTCCGGGACGGTGAGCACCGTGCGCCGGCGCGGTGTGCCGCCGCGCACGCCCTTGCCGTAGCGGACATGCACCGCCCCGTATCTGCCCCACTGGCGCATGTGCGGGTTCGGGCGCAGGTCCGCAACGTCGAGGTTGCAGAGCTCCCGACGGCGCAACCCGTAGGCGTAACAGGTCTTGATCATCTGCGCGTCCCGCAACGCGGCCCACGCGCCCTTGCGGCCCGAGCGTTGCACCCGCTCAACGCGGGTATCGAGAAAGTCGAACAGGTGCTGCAACTCGTCGTAGGTGAACGGCCGCCGGCCCGGCCGCCCCTCGTACTCGCTCAGATGCGCGACCGTGTTGAAGTCGTGACAGACCTGCGACGGGATCGCCCCGAACCGATGCTCGCACTCGGCCGTCCACCCATAGCGCCCGTCGAGCAGGTAGTCGCAGAACATCCGCAACGTCAGGTGATAGCCGCGGATTGTCGACGGCGCCAACCGCGCGCCGCCGCTCATCAGTGAGACCGTGAAGTCCTCCACGTCGCCCGCGTTCCACTCCCACGGGAACGACCCCGCGAACTCGGTGAACCGTCGCAGCAGCGCGATCCGGGGCTCGATCGTCGCCTCCGACAGTAGACGCGACTTCTGCTGCCGCTCCCAGCCGACAAGCATCGCCTCGAACACCGCCGCCTGCTCGTCCAGATGCACGACCCCGGAAGCCAGCACCAAGTGCGAAGACCCCGGAACCTCGATCGACAACCCCACCCCAAAGGTAAACTCCAATTAGACAATGCCAACCTGAAGTTACCACACCGCGTCGATACCCGTGACAGACAACGAGGCCCTCACGGACCGCAGAGGCATTCACACCCCCGCGCCCGCCCGCAGTGTCAACTCTGCGTTGATTCGGGACCTTCAACCTCGATCTGCAAGACGCGTGTGACCTCGAACAGGGCGCGAGCAGAGACCGGAGGCAGTGGCGCGACTCGCGGAGTCGATCAGGGCTCGGTGAGCGGCGGGTGTGTCGGAGCCGTGCACCTGACAGGTGACCAGCTCGGCATCAGCTTCGTGACGAGGCGATGCCGGGGACGACCGTCACCGGAGCGGACTTCATGCACGACCTCGACGCCAGCGGCGGCTCAGAACTCAGGATCGGGTCGCTGTTCAGCGGCTACGGCGGCCTCGACCTCGCCGTCGAGCACGTCTTCAATGCCAGGACCGTGTGGTTCTCCGAACTCAACGAGCCCGTCGCCCGTGTCTTCTCCCGCCACTGGCCCGTGGCCCCGAACCTCGGTGACATTACGGCCATCGACTGGAGCCAGGTCGAGCCCGTGGACATCCTCATCGGCGGGTTCCCGTGCCAGGACGTTTCCACCGTCGNATGGCCGCGGCCATCGACGTGCTCCAGCCCGAATGGGTCGTCATCGAGAACGTCCGCGGGCTGCTGTCCTCACCCGCGACACGGCCCGACTTTGATCAGGTTAGTGTCCAGCGGCGCGGGTCTTGATGGCCTCGAGGACGGTGGCGAGGTCGGCGGGTAGTGGTTCGGCGGCTTCGATCGTGTGGCCGCTGGCTTCGATTTCGTAGGTGCGGTAGCGGCGGGCGGTCTTGACGAACTTCTTCAGGGACCACCCAGTGGTCTCCTCGATCCACCTGCCCACGGCGATCGCGGCGAACACGATGGTCAAGTGGGCTTCGATGCTGTCGCGGGTGCGGGCGAAGATGGGCCTGGCCGCGAGGTCGGACTTGGCCATGCGGAACGACTTCTCGATCTGCAGCAGACGCCGGTAGGCACCGATGACCATCTCGGGGTTGGGGTCGGCGATGTTCGTGACGTAGCCCTTGATCCCGGCCAGGGAACGCGCTTTGGCTTCCAGTTCCCGGTTCACCGACTTGCTCGCACCTGTGAGGTGGACGAACCGGTTGCGCTTAACCGAGGTGCGCCCCGCGACGGCGTCCTCGGCCTTGCGAACCTGGGCGTCGATACCGTGCAGGGTGCGCCGGGCGCGGTCGGCTGAGTACTGGTAGTAGAAGACCTGGTCACGGCGCTTGTCCGAGGGACTGGCAGGCCACGGTTGGGTGAAGACGTGCCCATCGGGGATCTGCTGGTCGGGGTGCTCGCGATACCACTGGGAGATCGGGTAGGGCACCTGGGGGGTCTTCGCGCCCAGGATGAAGGACAGGCCCTCGGCTTCGATCGCGCGCATGTTCGCCTCGGAGATCATCCCCGCGTCGGCCACGATCACCACGTCGCGTAGGTGGTGGGTGGTCATGAACGCCTTGAGCGTGGGCACCATCGTCGTGGTCTCGGCCTTGTTGCCCTCGAACGCGTTGACCATCAGCGGGAACCCGGCAGCGTCAGTGAGCAGTCCCACGGTGATCTGTGGCTCCAGGCGCCGCTCCTTGGAGAACCCCGACTCACGAAACCCATCACCCTCGTGCGTCTCGAAATACAGCGTCGTCACGTCATAGAGCACGAGCGTGGCCGGACCCAGGTTCGCGTGCCGCGCGCAAGCTGCGGCGAGCTGCTCACGCCATCCCTCGGCGGCATAGACCCGAAGCCGACGCGTGATCGTCGGGTAGGACACGGTGCTGATGCCGGCCTCGGCGAGCACACGCAACGAGTCGAACTTGCTCGTCGGCTCAATGATCCGCGCCAGAACCAGTTGGCGGAACACCTCGTCCCCTGAAGCGCCCCGGGTTTTGTGGAGGCTCGGTTATCTGGAACCGGCTCCGACGGGAACCTGTTCTTCAACGTAGCTGACGGGCTTGTGGGATGCCCAGTGGGCGGCCTCGAACTCGGCGGGCGGGATGTGTCCGATCTCGCCGTGCAGGCGCCGGTGGTTGTACCAGTCGACGTACTCGGCGACCGCGATCTCGACGTCGCGGACCGACGCCCACCCGCCCTTAGGGCGCATCATCGGGTTGCGGATGCACTCGGCCTTGAACAGCGAGTTGAAGGCCTCGGCCAAGGCGTTGACGCTCCTATAGTTGTCAACTC
>NZ_ML708635.1 GCF_008831305.1 Kocuria coralli | reverse complement strand
CCTCACCCCACACTCAACTCTGAAGAGCCACTAATGCCCAGGTCAGAACGGCCATAGTTGAAAGGGCGGCTACACCTGTGCGGCGGGACATGAGAATTGGCCTCCTCGACGGGCTATCAGCACACCACCAGAACTCGCCGTCGTGAATGGAGAACCGGGCGGACGCGAATGTGTATCGACCATAAGTGCGCTGCCCAGCCGATGGAACTTTCCGCCCGAAACTGTGGAAAACGGCCGTAGATCCTGCGTCATGGTCGGTCATCCCACTTCAATTCATGGACGTTTGCGGCCACCGGTACACGAGATGGGAGTTGAGTCGCCCATCAGCCCTGATGGGCGACTCAACTCCCATCTCGGCAGGGAAGGGCCGCTTATGGGCGGTCCAACTCGCATCTCCGCCGGTAGGCCGGGATAGAGGCCGGTAGAAAGGCGCCCAAGACGAAGGAGCCCCGCACCCAAACAGGGTGCGGGGCTCCTTCTGGGAGTGATCAGATCAGGACTTGTCGTCGTCCTTGCCCTGGATCTGCTCCTTGATGTCCTTGGCGGTGTTCTTGGCATCCTCGGCCACGGACTTGGCGGCGTCGACCGGGGAGGTGGACTCCTTGGCGTCGTCCACCTTCACGCCGGAGCCGGCGGCCACGGTGGTGCTGGGGTCGACCGGCGATGCGGTCACGCGCGGGGAGGTGGAAGCCGGGGTCTTCCACGGATCCTGAACGGGGCGCGAAGCGCGGTAGGCGGCCACACCCGCGACGGCGCCGGCGACGACCAGGCCGAGCACGAGCCAGCCCTTGCCGGACTTCTGAGCCTTCTTCTGCTCCTTGGCGTAGTCCTTGGCCACCTTGGCGGCGGCCTTCTGGGCCTTCTTGACGGCCTTCTTGTCGCCGGTGAGGCGCGTGACGACGGCCTCGAGCTGCTCAGAGGTGTTGGCGTTGGCGAACTTGCCGGCCAGCAGTGCTGCAGCGGCGTTGTAGCGCTCGGTCGCCGCGTCCTTGCCGTCGTGAACCACCTTGGCGGCACGCTCGGCCTGCGGGGTGCTCTTGACCTTGGCCACGGCGTCCTCGGTGGCCGCGGTGACCTTCGCGACGGCGGGGGAGGCGTTCTTCTTGGCCTTGTCGGCGACCTCCTGGGCGCGGCCCAGGCCGTCCTGCACGTACGGGCCTGCTGCGTGCACGCCGCCGGCCAGGGTGGCCGCACCGGACTTCACGCCCTTCTGCAGGGCGGGCGCGACGGCGCCGATCTCCTTGGCTAGCCAGTCACCGGCGTCGACCACGCGGTTTTCGACGACGTTCTGCTGTGCCTTGGCCTTCTTCTGGGCCTTGCTCTTGAACAAGCTCATGGAAGCTCCCTCCTCGGGTGACGAGTCTCCTGATCCAGCATACGGGCACACATGTTTCCAAGCACGATACACAGGCGGCTTACACGCCTCAGATGCGCACTCAGGCCCGGATTTTCACTGTGCGCTGAACGTCGCACCCCCGGCGTCGTCGTCAGTTCGCACCTGCAATCCCCATGCCATACTGATCCGTATGACTGCTATTGCCACTGCTAAGGCGACGATTCATACCAACCACGGCGACATCGTCGTGAACCTCTTCGGAAACCACGCCCCCAAGACGGTGAAGAACTTCATCGGCCTGGCCGACGGCTCCCAGGAGTGGGTGGATCCCAGCACCCGGCAGAAGGGTGAAGGTCCGCTGTACAAGGACGTCATCTTCCACCGCATCATCAAGGACTTCATGATCCAGGGCGGCGATCCGCTGGGTCAGGGCGTCGGCGGCCCCGGCTACACCTTCGACGACGAGATCCACCCCGAGCTCTCCTTCAGCAAGCCCTACCTGCTGGCCATGGCCAACGCCGGCAAGCGCGGCGGCCAGGGCACGAACGGCTCCCAGTTCTTCATCACCACCACCAGCACCGATTGGCTCAACGGCAAGCACACCATCTTCGGTGAGGTCGACGACGACGCCTCCCGCAAGGTGGTCGACGAGCTCAACAACGTCACCACCGGCGGCATGGACCGCCCGGTCGAGGACTGCGTGATCACCTCGATCGACATCGAGCAGCTCTGAGCTGACCCACTCTTGACCTTCCCTCAGGGCCCCGCTGCTGGCGGGGCCCTGAGCCGTAGTCGGGGTCCGCATCTATGTTCATGAACCCCGCCCACTCTTAAGGACAGCAGCCATGGATCAGCCCGGATACGGCGTCAACGGCCCGCAGCAGAATCGCGGCCCGCAGCTGGTGTGCGCGTGGCATCACGACCGGCCCACGGGGGTCACCTGCCAGCGTTGCGGCCGCCCCGTCTGCGGCCAGTGCCAGACCCAGGCGGCGGTGGGCGTGCATTGCCCCGCCTGTATGCGCGAGGGGCAGGCGCAGCAGCGCGCAGTCCGTACGCCCTTGGGCGGGACGGCGGCCAACTCGAACCCCATGCTCGTGACGTGGACGCTGATCGGGATCAACGTGGGCGTCTACGCCCTGATGTGGTTGCTGCAGCTGGTGAACATCAACGCGACCTACTGGCTGGGCCTGGCGCCGGTCGTGGCCTTCGACGAGCCGTGGCGGATCGTGACCAGTGGTTTCGCCCACTCGATGTCCAACCCCGCGCATCTGCTGCTGAACATGTACACGCTGTGGATATTCGGCCGGATGCTGGAGGGCGGCCTGGGCAGGGCGAGATTCCTGATCCTCTACTTCGCCTCGATGCTCGGCGGGTCGATCGGCGTCATCCTGCTGTCTCCCGCCTACACCCTCACGGTGGGAGCCTCCGGTGCGATCTTCGGGCTGTTCGGCGCCGTGCTGGCCATCGCGCTGTGGGGGCCCAGGCAGCACCGCTCGAACCTGACCACGATCGTGGTGCTGATCGGCATCAACGTGGTCTTCGGCTTCATAGTCCCGGGCATCTCCTGGCAGGGCCATCTGGGCGGACTCATCACCGGTACCGCGGTCATGGCCGTCATCTTGTTCCTGCGCAAGCGCGCCGTGAGGAACGGCCGCCGGGGCTGAGCAAGGCTGGACGGGGCCGATCCAGGCCCGCTCCATCCGTCTCATCCACAGGGTTCATCCACACCCGTGGACAACTCCCATCCGTGTAATTCCACAGGTGTGAACAACCCTGTGGAGAGCGGCATGACGCGGATCGAGCTGTTCGCGGTCATTTCCGGCTCATCGTGTGCACAAGGTTCTCCACACTTGTGGATAACTTTGTGCACCGGATGGGGACTTTTCCACGGGCAAGACGGCGGCGCCCGCCATCATCCTGACCTAACGGGCTCAGACCCCGGGATGACGCCGGGGCAGGACGCTCGGTCCTCGGCACGACCCCTGCCATAAAAAGTGCATCCCCCTGCCCGATGTGGGGGGACGCACCGCGGGCGCACCGTTGAGGCATGAGCTATCCACAGTTGCAAGCACTCGATCTGTCCCAGCACTACGGGCCGACACCCGCCCTGGACCACCTGTCCATCACCATCGACCGTGGAGAGTCGGTGGCGATCATGGGGCCCTCCGGGTCGGGCAAGACCACCCTCCTGCACGCGCTCGCCGGAATCGACGTCGCCCAGTCCGGTGAGGTGATCTTCCACGGCGCCGACCGGCCCGTCTCCATCCACGCCCTCAGCTCCGAGCAGCGGGCCGACGTCCGGCTCCGGCACTTCGGGTTCGTCTTCCAGCAAGGACTCATGCTCAGCGAGCTGACCGTCGTCGAGAACGTGGCTCTGCCCCTGATGCTCTGCGGCGTGGACCGGGCCAGCGCCCAGCAGACGGTCTCCGCCTGGTTGAACCGCCTGGGACTGGCAGGCATGGAGGACCGCCGACTGGGGGAGCTGTCCGGAGGGCAGGCGCAACGGGTCGCGGTGGCCCGGGCCCAGGTCTGCGGGCCGGACGTGGTCTTCGCCGACGAACCCACCGGCGCCCTGGACTCCGTGACCTCGGGGGAGGTCCTGCACGCTCTGCTCGAGTCCTCGGCCGAGCACGGTACGACGCTGGTGGTGGTCACCCACGACGAGTCCGTGGCCGCGCGGTGCGGGCGCACCGTGCGGCTGCGGGACGGGCAGGTGGTCAGCGACACCGCCGTGACCGGGGTGATGGCACCGTGACACCCGACCCCGTGACCTCTCGACCCAAAACCCCTTACCCCGGAACGCCCGGACCCGGAGCACCCGGCCCCGAGGCGCCCGGACCTGAGGCGCCCGGACCTGAGGCGCCTGCGTCCGAGACCCCCTGGGCCGGTTCATCCCGGCCCGCAGCGCCGGCTGCCGCCGCGGCCACGGGTCATCCGGCCGGCCGGCGCCCGGTGCTCCCGCTCCCGGTGGTCGCCCTGTTCGCGCGGAAGAGCATCCGGGACGTCCGCTCCTGGCTCCTGCCCGTCGGTGCCTACGCCCTGGTGAGCGGGCTGCTGGTCTCCGTGATCGCGGGCGTGGTCATGTACTGGCAGCTGGAGTTCGCCGAGCCCACCATGGGCTTCACCTACCGGATGCTCTCCTCGGTGGCGCTGTTCATCCTGGCGCTCCCCCTGATCAACCTGGCTTCGGCCGCCGCCCGCTTGTCCACACGCCGTAAGGACGCACGCCTGTCCGGCCTGCGCCTCGTGGGCGCCTCCAGCTGGACGCTACGAGCGCTGGTCCTGGGCGAGGCGATCTCCCAGGCCGTCGCGGGCGTGATCCTGGGCGGTGGTCTCTACGCCCTGCTGGTCCCGCTCCTGGGGCAGCTGCACGTGGACGGTCGGCAGGTCGGCGCCGTGGCCATGGTGCTGCCGGTTCCGGCGATCCTGCTGTGCTGGCTGCTGCTGGTCCTCCTGGCCGCCGTCAGCTCCGCGCTGGGGCTTCGCCGGGTGGCGATCTCCCCGCTGGCGGTCAGGACGCGGCGGGACGTCCCCAGCATGCACTGGATCCGGCTGGCCATCGCCGTAGTGGCCATCCTGGCGGTGGTGGCGCTGTGGCGGCAGTTCATCAACGGCCCGGAGATCGTGGTCGCCATGGTGGCCTGCGGCCTGCTGTTCGGCGTTCCCATGCTGGCCATGTCGCTCGCGGGTCCGTGGATCGTGGGCCGCTCCGCGCGCAGGATGCAGCGCACCGCCAGGACACCCGAGCGCCTGATCGCCGCCAGGACGCTGCTGGCCGATCCCCGGGCCGCCTGGCGTCAGCTCCAGTCGGTGGTCCTGCTGGCCTTCGTGGCCGTGACGGTGGGCGGGGGCCTGGCCGTGATGGCGCAGGGCCAAGGGCAGCCGGGAGTGGAGCACCTGGTCACGGACATGCGCACCGGGGCGATTCTCACCGTGCTGTACGGGTTCTTCACCGTGGCCTGCGCCGTCCTGATCGACCAGATGGCCTCGATCGCCGATCGGCGCGAGGTCTGGGCCAACCTGCATCTGCTGGGCATGCCCGTGTCGAGCATCGACAGGGTCCGGCGGCTGACCGTCACCCGGCCCATGTTCGCCCTGCTGCTGGTGGCGGTGGGCAGCGCGGTGATCGTCCAGGCGCCCGTGCTGGGGGCGGGAGTGCTGTTCTCCCCGGTCAGCGTGGCGGGTGCGATCGTCGTCGCCACCCTGGGCGTGGCCATGGTGCCGCTGGCCTCCCGCCTGACCAGCCGATCGCTCGCGACGACGGTCAGGGCGCCCGCCGTGGCACAGGATCTCTGACGGAAGGCTGCCTGCAAGGCGTGGTGCCGCCCTCGGGGAGACCCGGGGGCGGCACCACGCGCTGAACAGACGCGGCCGGGGCTGCGCGCCCGGGCCGGGGCGGAGCGCTCAGGCTCCGGGTGCACCCATCGGCGCACCCCCGCCGCCGGGCCCGCCACCGCCGTCAGCGGGCATGGAGCCGCCGGTGGGTTCCGTGCCGGTGTCCACTCCGGCTGTCAAGGACACCTTGTAGCCGGAGGACGCGTTCCCCGTCACCGTGGCCATCTGGCTGGCCCCCTCGTCCTCGCCGAAGACGTTGTCGGCGGACAGGGAGATCCCCGCCAGATTGGTCACGGACTGCTCGTATCCCGTGGTGGCGTACACGGTGTCGCACACGTCCTGCGGGAGGGCGACCTGCGACGTGGAGATCGCGTTGGCGGAATCGGTGATGGAGGCCTCGTCGGGGTAGACCTCGAAGTGGATGTGCGGCCACCGCCCGGAGTAGCAGGCGGGGAAGATGCTGGTGAACGTGACCTTGCCCTGCTGGTCCACGATCTGCACGCCGCGCAGGTAGTTCTCGTCCACGATGTTCTCCGAGTACATCGAGTACTCGCCGTCGCGGTTGCAGTGCCACACGTAGACGGCGGCGCCGGTGAAGGGCTTGTTCCCGTTGGCCATGTCCGCGATGGTCAGCTCCAGGGTCATGGGGATGCCCTCGGCAGTGCCGGATGCGCCGTTGAAGCTCGAGCGGATGTCGCTGCGCACCACCCCGGACTGCTCCAGCACGTCCGCGCCGTTGGAGCCGTCGCCCGGGTAGGGGCCGGCGGTCTCGTCGGGGATCTCGGAGTCGACGTCGATGGTCCCGGCCGCCGTTGCGCTCGCAGAGGCGGAGCCGGTGGCCGAGCCGGATCCGCTGGAGCCGGCGGAGCTCGAGTTGGGCGAGCACGCAGCCAGGCCGAATGCGGCTGCGCCGAGTCCCACGGCGGAGAGGATGCTGCGGCGGTTGACCAGCGTCTGCAGGTCGAAGCCGAGCCCCTGGTCGACCACCTCCTCGTCCTGGCGGGGCAGCTCGCGGCCCTGGTAGGTGTGCTTGCCGTCCTTGACCTGCATCTCGATCCCGAACGGATCGAGGTAGGTCTCGGACTCGGCAGCGTCGTCCTCCGCTCCGGGCTGGCTGGAGGTGGGAGTCTCTTCGGTCGGTTTGCTCTTGCGGAACAGCACGGGCGGCCTCCTGGTGGGTGCGTCTTCAGCGCGACGGCCGTTCGGTCCGTCGCGGCTGGTTTCGACATTCAACCTAGGGAGGCCTCCTGTGGCGGGCTCACGGCCGAGCTGTGCTCACTCTGTGCGCTGGCTACCAGGACCGGCGCAGAGTCACGTGCGGGGCGTCACCTGCCCAGCGTCACCTGCCCAGTGCCATGTGCTCGGCGTCGCCCGCTCAGCGCTCGAGGACCTCGTACCGGGAGCTCACCATGCCGGCGTCGGACACGGCGGTGCCGCGGTGGACCAGGTGGAGATCACGGGGCAGGGCGCCGAAGAGGCGGATGCCGGTCCCGATCATGACGGGGACGTAGTTGAGCACGATGTGCTGTACCAGACCCGCCGCCATGAAGCTCTGGACGGTGCGTCCGCCGTCCACGTAGACCTGGCGCGCCCGGTGCCGGTCGAGCATCGCGACCGCCTCGTCGAAGGTGCTCGCCACGAGGACCCCGTGGGGCTGGGGCCCGGTCAGGGTGGAGCTGAGCACGATCACCTGGACGGGGTCGTAGGGCCAGAACCCGATGCTCAGCACCTTCTCGAAGGTGGCCCGGCCCATGACCATGTGGTCCGAGACGGCCAGCAGCGCCTCGATGTCGGGGATCTCGGGATGCGGCTGAGCCGGTGCGTGCTCGGCGGCGGGGAGGTTCTCGAGCCACTCGATGTCGTGATCCGTGCGGGCGATGAACCCGTCCACGCTCAGCCCCGCGAAGACGGTGGCCTCCCAGGCATGTCCGCCTTTGGCTGTGTGTGTACCCATGGACGTATAGTGCCTGGCGCCTCTGACAGCACAAGCTCGGACAGCACGGGCCCGGCGTCGTCAGCCGGTGAGCACGAGCTTGGCGGCGATCAGCAGCATCACCAAAGCCACGCCGATGTCGATGACCTTCCACGTCCCCGGGCGGTTCAAGGGCCTGGCCAGTGCACGGGCGCCCACTCCCAGGATCGAGAACCACAGGATGGAACCGCCGGCGGCGCCGGCCGAGAAGACCCAGCGCATGTCCCCTTGCTGATTCGCCAGGTTGCCGAGCATCACCACGGTGTCCAGGTAGACATGCGGGTTCAGGAAGGTCAGAGCCAGGGTGGTCATCAGCACCTGGCGGCCGGACTTCGCGGCCCGTGCGTCGCCGGCCTGCGAGAGGGACTGGTCGGTGAAGGCCGAGCGGAGGGACCGGATCGCGAACCAGATCAGGTAGGCCGCCCCGCCCCAGCGCAGGGCCGTCAGCGCCCAGGGGAGCCGCTCCACGATCGTGCCGATGCCCAGCGTGCCCACCGTGATCAGGGCGATGTCCGCCAGGGCGCACACCACGACGACGACCGCCACGTGCTCGCGCCGGATGCCCTGCCGCAGCACCCAGGCGTTCTGCGCCCCGATGGCGATGATCAGCGCCAGCCCGGCGAACATGCCGGTCAGAAAAATACCCACGGGGGACGACAGTAACGCCTCGCCCCGGCCGCCGCCGCGGTCGCCGTGGTCGGTGCGGCCGGTGAGGTTGGTTGCAGCGGTCGGTACGACCGGCGGGTTACATCACGTGCACGACGGGACGTACGTCGTCGTCGTGGACCGTGCGCCGGAGGACCTCGTGGAGCGTGGTCGCGGTCTGCCCGCGCCCGAAGAGCAGGAACCGGATGTGGTTGAGGGCGGCCGCCCCGGACGACCATTCCACGTACACGTGGGCGACCCGGCCCGTGCGCTCGCCGATGTCCAGTGCCAGGGCGGCCAGGCAGGTCGCCACGGATGAGCCGTCCACGTGCAGCACGCGGTAGCCGTCGACCTCGCGGGCGCAGACCTTGAGATCGTCCTCGAAGTCGGACGGGTCACGGACGTTGACCTCGACGAAGAGCACCTCGGGGCCGTCCATCAGCCCGTGCCATCTCCATTCGTCCAGCAGCTTCCGGGAATAGTCCACGGCCCTCACGGCCTCCGGCCTCTGAGCGATCAGGCGCACCGTCCGTCCGGTCGTCTCACCGATCCAGGCCAGGGCCCGGTCGTCCCATTCGATCTGGTTGACCCGCAGTTCGGAGGCGCGCCACACCCGGGACGCGAAGGACACCGTGAGCAGCACGGTCACGAAGACCAGGGCGATGTGCAGGCCGTCGGGCCTGGTGATGATGTTGTCAACGAAGGTGTAGACGAAGACCAGGGCCACTGCGCCGAAGGCCATCGAGGTCTTGCGGCGGCCGTGCGATCGGGCGGACAGGGTCACCGCCACCGCTGCCGAGGTGATGAGTGCCAGGACCCCCGTGGCATAGGCGTTGCCCTGGGCGTCCACGCTGGCGCCGAAGATCCAGGTCACGATCACCGCGGCGGACAGGACGGCGACCACCAGTGGCCGCGTGGCACGGGTCCATTCGGGGGCCATCCCGTACCGGGGAAGGTACCGGGGGATGAGGTTGAGCATCCCGGCCATCGCCGATGCGCCCGCGAACCAGAGGATCAGCACGGTGGAGGCGTCGTAGACGGTGCCGAAGACCTCTCCGAACATGTCGTGGGCCAGATAGGCCAGCGCGCGCCCGTTGGCGGCGCCCCCGCCCTCGAGCGCGGCCGCCGGGATCAGCACGGTGCAGATGAAGGAGGTGGTCATCAGGAAGAACGCCATGATCAGCGCGGAGGTGGTCAGCAGCCGGTGGGCCCCGGCGACCTTGGCCCGGATGCTCGTCGCGGCCGGCTGCCGACGCTTGCGCCCGTCCCGGTGTTCCCTCCGGTGCCCGTCGAGCTGCGGCATCACGGCCACGCCCGTCTCGAATCCGGAGAGCCCCAGCGCGAGCTTGGGGAAGACCAGCAGTGCCACGGCGACGGCGGCCAGCGGGGAGGAGTGCGAGGTCATGGCCGCGGACCACCAGTTCGAGAACAGCTCGGGGCTCTGCAGGATCCGCACCAGCCCGCCGGCGACCACCACCAGGTTGACCAGCAGGTAGAGGGGCACCAGGACCAGGGCCACCTTGATCGCCTCCGAGAATCCGCCCAGGAACACCGCGGCCAGGAGGAGCAGGAGCCCCATGGTGACCCAGAACTGCCAGCGGGAGGCGCCGTCCGGAAGATAGGGGTTCTCCACGATGTGCACCGCCGCATCGGCGGAGGACAGCGTGATGGTGATGACGAAGTCCGTGCAGGTGAACCCGAGCAGCACCAGGACCGTGATCTTGCCGGTCCAGCGCGGCAGCAGGCGTTCGAGCATGTGGATGGAGCCCGCCCCGCGGGGAGACACCGCGGCCACCCAGCGGTAGACGGGCAGAGCGCCGCACAGGGTCACGAGCACCAGGACCAGCGTGGCCATGGGCGACAGCAGGCCCGCCGCGAGGATGGCGATTCCGGGCTGATATCCCAGGGTGGAGAAGTAGTCGACCCCGGTCAGGCACATGACCTTCCACCAGGGATGGGTCCTCTCCGTACGGTCGGGGCGCTGATGCGGCCCGGCATAGGCGGCGGAGGGCCGCGTGCCCTGGAAGAACCAGTCGCCGAGCCGTTCCCGGGCCCGGGCGTCGGTACCCACGGTGGCCTCCTTCGATCAGCGGGCCAGCGGGTGTTGGTCCTCAGCGGTAGTAGTGTGCGTCTCCTGCCCGGCTTCGTCCAGTGTTTTGGCACCGGGTGTTCCGCCGGGCATGGGCGGTGGGATGATCGGGGTATGACACTTCCTTCCCGAACACCGGACACGGCAGATCTTCCGGAGGGCCCCACGGTCAGCGTCGGCTGGCTGGCCCGGAACCTGGACCGCGTGGTGGTGGTCGACGCCTCCGCGATGGACCACCGGGGCGCCGATACCGGGATCCCGGGAGCGCGCCGCTTCGATCTGGACGGCGAGATGTCCTCCGAGACGGAGCTCCCGCACACCATGCTCCCCGCCGGGGACTTCGCCGAGCGGCTGGGCCGTCTGGGCATCGGGCAGGACACAGTGGTGGTCGCCTACGACCGGGCGGGGATGTTCTCCTCCGCCCGCGCGTGGTGGATGCTGCGGGCCACGGGCGTGGGCACCCCCTACGTGCTCGACGGCGGCTTCCCGGCCTGGGTGGCCGCCGGGCAGCTGGAAGGGCCCCTGGACCTCGATCCTCCGCACGTCGATCCGCCCAGGATCACCATCGCCGAAGGGGCGTTCATCGACGACGCCGAGGTGGCCGCCCGGTTGCAGGATCCGGCCGCCGCCGTCGTGGACGTGCGCAGCGCCGAACGTTTCGCCGGCACCGCGCCGGAGCCGCGCCCGGGCCTGCGCAGCGGGCACATGCCCGGGGCCGTGAACATGCCGTTCTCCGAGCTGGCTCCCGGCGGGTTCCTCCTTGAGCAGGACGAGCTCGCGCGGCGGTTCGACGATTCGCTGGGTGGTCGCGAGCGCGTGGCCTTCAGCTGCGGGTCCGGGGTGACCGCGTGCGTGGGTGCGCTCGCGGCGGTGGTGGCCGGCCGCCGGGACGTCACGGTCTACGATGGCTCCTGGTCCGATTGGGGACGCGAATCGCAAGATCCGCAGGACCGTCCGGTGGTCAGGGGGACGTGAACCGGCCTGCCGTCACCGGCCGATCCCGCTGAGCCTTTCCGAGCCCGCGCGGGCCGGGTGACGGGCGGCGGCCTTCGCATCGCCCATGCTTTCATGATCCGCACAGCGGATCCTCGTCCAGGAGGTGCCGCCCGTGCCCAAGCACAAGGCAGCGCCCGCCGTGCCCTCGCCGCCCGCCAAGGACCGGCCGCGCGTTCTGACCAGGCGGAACGCGCTGCGTGGCGCGGCCGGACTGCTGGCCGGGGGTGGCCTGGCCCTGACCTTGACCACGCCGGTGGGAACGGGGACCGCCGACTCCCAGGTGGTCGCGGGGCATCGCCGGGCGGGGCAGCCGGTGGATCGCGGGCGACTGACCTGGGGCGAGGACGAAGAGCGGCAGACGGGCTGGCTGTTCGTACCCGACCCCGCGGAATGGTCCGGCGGCGAAGCGCAGCCGGAGCATCCGGTGGTCGTCATGTTCCACGGAGGGTCCTGGCACGACGAGTCCGACCCGAGCTACCTGGCCGATATCGCCCAGGATCTCGCACGCTACGGGCTGGCCGTGTGGGTCCCCACCTATCGCGGGCTCGATGGGCCCGGAGGCTGGCCCGCGACCTTCCAGGACGTTTCCGACGCCATCGAATTCGTCCCGGAGCTCGCGGACCAGGGCCGGTTCCGGCCGGATCTCTCTCAAGTGCATCTGCTGGGGCACAGCGCCGGCGGTCATCTGGCCACGTGGGCCGCCGGACGCGACAAGCTGCCGCCCGGGGCTCCGGGTGCCGATGCCACGGTCAACGCGCGCAGCGTCACGTCCATGGCGGGCCTGTACGACCTCGTTCTGGCGGAGAACCTGGACGGCGGCGACCTGGTGCGCAGCCTGATGGGCGGCGTCACCCCGGAGGACGACCCGCAGCGGTACGACCTGGCCTCCCCGATCGACCGCCTTCCCCTGGAGATCCCCATCAACGCGCTGCACGGCCTGGCCGACGACGTCATTCCCGTCGAAGCGGTCCAGGGCTTCCTGGACGAGCTCCGCGCCACGGGCAACCCCGGCATCGTCGAGCTCCTGCCGGGCGTGGGGCACGGCGACTGGTCCGACGTCTTCGGCTGGCCGTGGGCCCGGGCCCGGCTGGCCCTGCTGGACTGCGTGGGCGGACCGTGAGATGACTCCGATCCCGCGGAAGGTCTCGCGGAGGGCCTCGCAGAAGGTCTCGCGGAGGGGTCTGATCGCCATGGGCGGCCTGGCCCTGGTGGGCGCCACCGGTATGGCGGGTTCTTCCGTCGTGACCCCGGGGCAGGCGCGTTCCGCTGTGGTGGCCGGCCGCCAGCGGGGCGGAGCACCTCTCGATGCGGGCCGGATCCAATGGGGAGAGGACCCCGACCGGCAGTGGGGACGGCTCTTCCTCCCCGACCCCGCTCACTGGAGCGCGAACCGGCAACGGCCCGCCTACCCGGTCGTGGTCTTCTTCCACGGCGGTGGCTGGACCGACAAGTCCTCGCCGTCGTACTGCGAGACCGTGGCGCGCGACCTCGCCCGTTACGGCGTCGCCGTGTGGCTGCCCACCTACCGCGGCACACCGGACCCGGGTGGCTGGCCCATGACCTTCGACGACGTATCGGACGGCCTGGACTTCGTGGAGCGGCTGGGCGAGCACGCCGACTTCACCCCGGACCTCGACCGGGTGCACGTGACCGGCCACAGCGCCGGAGGGCATCTGGCCGCGTGGGTCGCCGCACGGGAGCAGCTGCCGCCCTCCATGCCCGGCGGCGGCCGGCCGGGCGGGACCGGACGGATCCGGGTGCGCAGCACGACCTCGCTGGCCGGCGTGCTGGACCTCGAGAAGGCGGTGAACGAGGACCGGGACCATTGGGTGGTCGACGTCCTGGGAGGCCGCCCCGAGGAAGTCCCGGACCGCTACCAGGCCATGTCGCCGATCGACCGCCTGCCCCTGGAGCTGCCCGTCAACGTGCTGCACGGCAGGGCCGACTCCGTGGTGCCGGTGGCCACCCTGCGCGACTACCTCGAGAAGCACACCACGACGGGCAACCCCGGGCGGGTGGTCCTGATGGACGGCGTGGAGCACCAGGACTTCGTGAACGTGCGCCACAGGGCCTGGGCGGCGGCCCGGCAGGTATGCCTCACGAGCGTGGGGCCGCAGCCGTCGGCCCGGACCTGACCTTCCGCCGCCCCGGCGTCCGCCGCCGGGCACGGGCTCAGCGCACGCGCGGATTCCACAGGAACTGCCCCGTCAGGAGACGGTCGGCGGCGTCGAGGGCCAGCAGCAGGCCGGCCGCCAGGATCAGCGCCGTGGCCAGCAGGCCGATCGCCGGGGCGGCCCGCAGCCACTCCGAACGCATGATGCGTGCCAGCCGGCGGTACCGGCCCGCGGCGACGGCCACGGCGAGGATCACGAGCGGGAACTGGGAGAGCACCGACCACAGCAGCCACCCGGCAGCCCCCAGCGGTACGGGGACCCGGCCGCTCTCGATCACCTGGAGGTCGAAGGCGGGATCCCCGGCGACGACGGCCACGAACCCAGCCCCGATCATCGCCAGCCCGCGGCTGTTCCCGGACCGCCTCCGGCCCCCGTCCCGACCGCCGGGTCCGGCGTCGGGGGTCGCTGCGGCTCTCCGCCGGGCGCGTACCACCCGGCTGATCCCCCAGCCCAGGACGACGACGGCCAGTGCCAGCTCGATTCCCGCCGCCAGGTCCCCGGAGCGCGCCAGGTGCAGCCAGTGGAGGTCGCCGATCCGCGGGCCGAGCAGGCTCGAGAGCACGAGCCCCCACAGGGCGGTACCCCCGACGATCACGGCAGTGAAGGTGATGATCGCCCGTCGTCGTACTCCGGCTCCCAGGGCTCCCAGAGCGATCAGGAAGGATGCGGGGTCGAAACCGGCCAGTCCGGCTGCGACCGTGCCGAGCAGGAACCCCGTCATGAGCCGTCGGCGGCGAACCAGGGCGATACCTGCCCCAGCCACTTCAGGGAGTCCTGCTGCGGCGTGACCCAGACCGGGGTGCGGTGGCCGCCGGCCTCCGAGGTCGTCGCGATCAGGGAGGTCGGGGCGCTCACATGGGACTGGAAACCGTGCAGGGCATCGAGGGCGGGCTGGTCCTGACCGCCCGCGAAGGCCCACAGCGCCACGTCGGGCTTCTTCTTCCCGGCGAGCTGATCCAGCTGGTACCGGGGATCGTCCGGATCGTTCTGGACCTGGCCGGGGGTGTACTCGACGTCGAAGTATCCCGCCAGCGAGATACCCCAGGCGTACTGATCGGGGTGACGGAGGGAGATCATGGCCGCGCACCAGCCGCCCGCGCTGTAGCCGCTGACGGCCCAGGCCTGGCGATCCGGGACGGTCCGCAGGTTGGTGGTGATCCAGGTGCGCATGTCGGTGCTGATCCAGGTCTCCCACTTCCCGGCGGCACCGTCCACGCACTCCGTGTCGGCGTTGTCCGGGAAGACGTCGGGAACCACCACGATCGGGGCCTGCATGGAGCCGGAATCCACGTTGTCCAGGATCAGATCGTCGATCCGCAGCCCATTCTGATAAGTGCCGGGAGACCCCGGAACTCCCGGGAAAGCGACGACGACGGGGTAGGAACGGTCCGGGGTCCCGACGTACCCGGGAGGCAACCAGACCAGGGCGTCGACCGACAACTGGGTCTTGCTGCCCGACGACGGGGCCATGGTCACGTTCAGCCATTGACCGGTGCTGTCCTTCGAGCTGACCTCCCCCAGCGCGGGATTGGACTGGGGATCGCGCTGCAGATCCGTGAGGTCACCGCCGGTCGTCTCCTTGTAACTCGCATTCTGGGCGACGGCGGAACCGAAATCAGTGGTGCTGACCGCCCCGATGTCGTTGTTCGCGAAAAGATCGCCCCAGGCCCCGTACCAGTGATTGTCGCGGTTCAGGTAGAGGAACGTGGTGGACAGGGCCAGGAAGACGACCAGGAGGATCGTGACGGCTTGCTCGACGTATTTACGGAGACCCGGGCGACGACGCCTCGGCAGCACCACCAGGGCCACCGCGAGCATCACCACGAACAGGACGAAGGAGACGATCAGTACGGGCATTCCGGTGATGGAGAGCATCGCGTCCTCGATTTCGAGGCTCCGTATCGCTACAAAACCCTCGGTGACTGGATCGGGTATTCGGCGGAGGCGAGCCTCCATCAGGAGTATGCGCCCGGCGGGCAGGTCCTCGCATCGTCGCGTGGTAAACAGAAGCTCTCAGACCGCACGACCCGGAAAGGAGGGTCCTGTGCTCTCCGAACCGCTCGAGAAGCCCGACCCCGTGGGTGAGCGCCTGGCCCGCTGGCTCACCTGGATCTGGACGGCGGCCGCCGTCGTCGCGGGCGCCCTCTGGATCCTGCGGATCACCGGCCCGTTCTCCGTCGTGCCGGTGGTGGTCTTCGGGGCGCTCAACGTCCCCGTCACGCCGTCGCTGGTCTCCGCGATCCTGGTCGCCCTGGTCGCCGCGGCCCTCATGCGCCGGATGCGGCTCGCCCTGGTGGCGGTGGCGCTCTTCAGCGCCCTGGGCATGGTGGTGTCGCTGCTGATCCTCCTGGACCGCTGGATCTGGAGCCTGGGTGCTCACGGGATCCTCCCGTACGGGGTCCACGTGGCGCTCGAGATCACGGGCATCCTGGTGGGCGGGCTGACCCTGGCCGCGGCCGTTCGGGCCAGGAGGGCCTTCCCCGCTCGCACGAGACCCGGAGCCGCCTGGGTGGCCGCCGCCATCGCCGCCGTGGGCGTGGCGGCGACCATGGTGCTGGCCCAGGCCATGATCGTGGTCTCCACGGGGCAGTCGTGGCTGCAGCTGCGCGAGCTGCGCCGCGTGATGTGGGCGGCCATGGGAACCCACCGCGGCGGGTGGCCGCATATCGACACGGTGCCGCCCTGGATCCCGGAGCTCACGGCGGTCCTCCTCTCCAGCACCCTGCTCGTCGCCGTCTGGTCCCTCCTGCGGGCGGGCCGGCGGACCGAACGCTGGACCGGCGACGGCGAAGTCGCCCTGCGCGAACTGCTCGCCCGCTGGGGCGAGGCGAACTCCCTGGGCTGGTTCGCGACCCGCCGCGACAAGGAGGTGGTCTTCGCCCCCGGAGGGCAGGCCGCCGTGACGTTCAGGAGCATCGGGGGCGTCAGCCTCGCCTCCGGCGACCCGGTGGGAGACCCGCAGGCGTGGCCCGCCGCGATCGGGGCGTGGAGGACCCATGCCCGCCGCTACGGGCTGCTGCTGGGCGTCATCTCCGCCTCGGAGGCGGGTGCCCGGGCCTACGCGAGCCCGGGTGCGGACGGCGCCGGGCTGGCCGTGACCGCGATGGGCGACGAGGCCGTACTGCACGCGGACCGTTTCACCCTCGGGTCCACCGGGATGACCGAGGTCCGGCGCGCGGTGCGCCGTGCCCGGCGGGACGGGCTGGCCGTGACGGTCGATCGCCATGGGGACCTGGAACCGGAGGACCTGGCGGCGCTGGGGGCGCTCGCGGATCAGTGGCGGGGAGGCGAACCGGACCGCGGATTCTCCATGGCGCTCAACCGGTGGGGCGACCCGGCCGACGGGACCAACCTGGTCGTCGTCGCCCGCACCCCGTCCGGTGAGCCCGTGGGACTGCTGTCGTTCGTTCCCTGGGGGAGGCGCGGGCTGTCCCTGGACGTGATGCGGCGCAGCCCCCACGCCCCCAACGGAACCTCGGAGCTGATGATCGCGGAGCTCATGCGCCAGGCCGAGCAGCTGGGCGTGGCGCGGGTGTCGCTGAACTTCGCCATGTTCCGCTCCGTGTTCGCCGACGCCGACCGCCTGGGGGCGGGCATGCTGACCCGGTTCAACTCGGGCGTGCTGGGGCGCCTGGACCGGTTCTTCCAGCTCGAGCGCCTCTACCGGTTCAACGACAAGTTCCACCCGGAGTGGGTGCCCCGTTATGCGATCTACGAGAACCTGCTCACCCTGCCCCGGGTGGCCCTGGCGGCCGGGACGGCCGAGGGCTTCGTCCCGGACCCATGGCACCGCGGCGGGCGCGGGGTCCAGGGACATGAGGAGCACCGCCTGAACCCCGAGCAACTGGACCAGGTGCATACGATCGGGCAGCGTTTGCTCGAACCCGCCTCGGACGCGTCCCTCCTGGATGGCCTCGGCCCGCGGCGGACGCCCGAGCAGCAGCATCGCGAGCAGCATGCGCAGCGCCTGGCCGAGGCGGGCCGCTCCCCCTGGCCCGTGGGGATCGGGGATGTCCAGCCCCTCTCCGCGGGGGTCGCGGCCCTGGAGGCGCCGGGCAGCGAGGTCCGGGTCTCCGGCCGCGTGCGTCACCGCCGGGACCACGGCGGGGTCGAGTTCCTCACCCTCTCCGAGGGCGACGCCGGGCTCCAGGTGGTCCTCGAGCGCGCCGCCGTGGGCCGGGATTCGTTCGATCTGCTGACCCGCACCGTGGATCTGGGCGACATCGTGGTGGTGGACGGCGTCTCGGGGCGATCGCGCAACGGCACGCCGTCGTTGCTCGCACGATCCTTGACCGTGGCGGCGAAGTCCTTGCGCCCGGTGCCCTTCGAGGCATTCGAGGACCCCGAGTCCAGATCGCGCCAGCGCTCGCTGGACCTGGTGGTCCACCCGGACCGTCTGACCCTGCTGCACCAGCGCACCACCGTGATCCAGACGGTGCGCCGGTTCCTGCTGGACGCCGGACTGCGGGAGGTCGAGACCCCCGTGCTCAACACCGTGCACGGCGGCGCGTCCGCGCGCCCGTTCCGCACCTGGATCAACGCCTACGGCATGGGCCGGTCCCTGCGGATCGCTCCCGAGCTCTACCTCAAGCGCCTGCTGGTGGGAGGCTACGGGCCGCTGTTCGAGATCGCGCGAAACTTTCGCAACGAGGGCGCCGACGCCACCCACAACCCGGAGTTCACCGCACTGGAGGCCTACGTGCCGTGGGGGGACTACACCTCCATGCGGCATCTGACCGAAGCCATGGTCAAGGCGGCCGCCACGGCGCTCTACGGGTCCCCCGTCCTGCCCCTGGCAGACGTGCACCGGGAGCGGACGGCTGGGGAGACCGGGCGTCCCGGGGACACCGAGCCGAGCGAGCACGGGTCACCGCCCCTGGTCGACATCTCCGGGCCCTGGAGGGTGCGTACCGTCACGGAATCGGTGTCGGAGGCCGTCGGCCAGGACGTCTCCGTGGACACCGATATCGACGTGCTCCTGCGCATCGCGCGCGAGCACGGCGTCCCCGTGGGACCCGCCATGGGCCCGGGAGCCGTGCTGGAGGAGCTGTACGGCGAACTGGTGGAACCCAGCACGATCGAGCCGACGTTCTACTGCGACTTCCCCGTGGAGACCTCTCCGCTGACCGCCCCGCACCGGAGCGAACCGGGGCTGGTGGAGCGATGGGACCTGGTGATCGGCGGCATGGAGCTGGGCACGGCCTATTCGGAGATGACCGATCCCCTCGAGCAGCGGCGCCGCTTCACGCAGCAGTCGCTCAAGGCCGCCGCGGGAGACCCTGAGGCCATGGAGATCGACGAGGACTTCCTGGCCGCATTGGAGCTGGGCATGCCGCCCACGGGAGGGCTCGGCATCGGGCTGGACCGGCTGGTCATGGTGCTCACGGGCACCACCATCCGCGACGTCCTGGCCTTCCCCTTCGTACGGCCGCAGCAGCGCACCCCCTGAGCGCAGCCGGGCCGCACCGGGCCCGTCCGGCATTCCCGGCAGGACCGGATCACCCATAGACTGCCTAGCCGTGAGTACGGACAAGAGACGCATCCGAGCGGCCGGCGGGGCCACGGCACGAGCCGCCCGTCGCGCCGTCGCGCCCTTCGGATATTCGGGGTACCCGCGTCTGGCCGTCGCCATGCTCGCCATGGTGCTGGGGCAGGGCACCTGGGCGCTGTCCACGGTCTTCCAGGTCATGGCCGACGGCGGCGACCCCGTCGCGCTGTCCACCGTCACCGCCATCGGAGCAGCCGGGCTGGTGGTGTTCGCGCTGATCGGCGGAGGGGCCGCCGACCGGCTGCCCCCTCACCGCGTGCTTCTCGGAGTGGTCGTCGTGGTCACTTCGGTCGTCTCGGTCGTGACCGTGCTGAGCGCCACCGGGAATCTGGCCACCTGGCAGCTGGCGGCCGCCTCCTTCGTGATCTTCTCCGGGGTGGCCATGTTCTATCCCTCCTACTCGGCCTCGCTCCCGCGTCTCCTGCCGCCCGACAAGCTGCTGGCGGCCAATGGGGTGGAGGGCTCCGCCCGGCCTCTGCTGCAGGCCGCCGCGGGCCCGGCGCTGGCCGGTCTGCTCGCCGCTGCCTGGGGCCCGTGGGCCGGATTCGCCGTCGTGGCGATCTGCGGACTGATCGCCGTGGTCATCCTGCTGGGACTCAAGGTCCCCCCGCTGGAGCACCTCGGCCCTCAGGGAGACCCGGAGGGGGCCACCACGGATACCGGGTCCATCAAGATCACCGGTTCCGGCGTGGACCCGGCAGGGACCGCCCTGCCCGCCGAAACGCCGGGAGGGCGCGGCGGTGCATTCGGCCGGGTGCTGGCCGATATGCGCGAAGGCGTCCGCTATACCGTGAAGACCCCCTGGCTGCTGGGCACCCTGGTCTTCGCCGTGATCGCGATCTTCTTCTTCCTGGGGCCGCTCGAGATCCTGCTGCCCTTCGTGGTCCGCGACAGCCTGGGCGGCGGGGCCGCCGAGGTCGGACTGCTCCTGGGCGTCATGGGCGTCGCATCGAGCCTGGGCGCGATGATCGTGGCCGGGCTGCCCTATCCCCGCCGCTATCTCACGATGATCGTGCTGGTCTGGGGTTTCGGGACACTGCCCCTGGCCTTCGTGGGCTACACCAGCTCCTGGCTGGCCATGGTGGCGATCCTGATCGTCGTAGGAGCCTCGGACGGCATCGGCCAGGTGCTGTGGGGGACCCTCCTGCAGCGGCGCGTGCCGGGGTGGATGCTGGGCCGCATCTCCAGCCTGGACTTCTTCGTCTCGTTGCTTCTGCTGCCGGTGTCCATGGCGGTGGTGGGGCCGTTGTCGATCGTGGTGCCCATTCCGGTCATCTTCGTGATCGCGGCGCTCGTCCCGGCGGTGGCCGCCGTCATCGTGTGGTGGCTGGCGAGAATGGCCGCCGATGAGGCCGCGAACCCCCTGCGCAGCTGAGCCGCGCCGGGCGAGCCCGTCCGGATGACATGCCCTCATGGGCATATATGGCCGATCCCACGCGACATTATTCTGCATACTTGTGCGTCCCCGGGTATCAGGGACCAGGATGGGCTGCAATGCAGTCTCCGCCCGACCCCCGACAGCCATTCACCGCCCAGCGTCCCAGGTCACGGACGTTTTCCGTCCCGCTTTCCGCCGGTCCGACCGTGCTCGAACGCCGGCGGGTGCTGGGCGGACTCGGTGCTGCGGCCCTGCTGACGATCACCGGCTGCGCCGGGGGGTCCGAGCTCGCCGGAGCGGGAGCCGGGGAGGCGGCGGAGTCCGCCGGATCGCCATCACCGTCGTCGGGATCACCGTCGGCGACGGGAACGGAGACGGCGAGCCCCGCCCCGACGACCATGCGCACCGAGCCGCCGCTCGAGGTCGACGCCGCTCGGAGATACACGGTCGGTGCGCCGGTGGTCATCGCCTACGGCGGCGAGCACCGGCGGCAGTACGGCGAGCTGATCGTCCCCCAGGGGCTGCCGGAGGAGGTCAAGGTCCCCGTTCTGATGATCCTGCACGGAGGGAGCTGGCAGGCCACCTCGACACTGGGGTACCTGCGGGACGTGGCTCGCAACATGGCTTCCTACGGCGTCGCCACGTGGAACGTGGAGTACAGGGGCATCGGCGGCGGGGGAGGGTGGCCCAACACCTTCGCCGACGTCGCGGCCGCCATGGACTTCGTGCCCGGCCTGGCCGAGCACATCGGCCGGAGGATCGACCGGGAGCGGTTCTTCCTGGCGGGCCACAGCGCCGGGGGACACCTGGCTGCGTGGGCCGCCTCCCGGCACCTGGACGAGTCAGAGCAGCCCGGCGGTCGTCCGGCGCTCCGGCCTGCCGCATGTGTCTCTTTCGCGGGGGTGTACGACCTCGCCTACGCGCAGCGACTGGGTCACCGGCACATGGTCAACCTCCTGGGAGGGACGCCGTCGCAGGTTCCGCACACCTACGAGCTGGCCTCGCCCATCCGCAACATTCCCGAGGACGTCGAGTTCGTCTGCTGCCACAGCAGCAACGACGCCGTGGTACCCGTGGCCCAGACCGCCAACTACGCGGCCGCCTCGGAGGATGCCGGGCACGATGCCGAGAGCGTGATCCTGCCGAGTGCGGGCCATGTCGACTGGGTGATCCCCGGCAGCCGGGCGTGGGCGGTGGGCCAGGAGCAGCTGCTGGAGGTGATCACCGCCGTCCGGCCCTGATCACCGGTCATCCCGTCACCGGTGATCAGGGCTGGATGCAGGTCAGTTCTGCATGTCCTCCAGCTCCATGCCCTTGGTTTCTCGTACGACTTTGATCACGAAGAAGATCGATATGAAGGCGAAGAAGGCGTACAACCCGTAGGCGAAGACCAGGGAGACCTCGGAGATCGCCGGGAAGGTGACCGTCACCAGCCAGTTCGCCATCCACTGGACGAAGCCGGCAACGGCCAGGGCGGCTCCGCGGATCTTGTTGGGGAACATCTCGCCCAGCAGCACCCACATGACCGGTCCCCAGGAGATGCCGAAGAAGATCACGTACAGGTTGGCCGCGACCAGTGCGACCATCCCGGCCGCATCGCCCAGGACGGGTCCGGAATCCGTGACCGTCGCGGTGGCGAAGACCCCCGCCATGGTTCCCAGCGTGATCGCCATGCCGATCGAGCCGATCAGCAGCAGGCGCTTGCGCCCGATCTTGTCCACGAGCATGATCGCGGCGACCGTGACGACCACGTTGGTCACGGAGGTGATCGTGGAGATCGTGAAGGCGTCGCCTTCCTGGAATCCGACCGACTGCCACAGCTGGTTGGAGTAGTAGAAGATCACGTTGATGCCGACCAGCTGCTGCAGTGCGGCGACGCCGATGCCCACCCACATGACCGGCTTGAGCCCGAAGGCCTTGCCCGCCAGGTCCTTGAACCTCGGCTTGTGCTCCTTGTCCAGGGTGCGGTCGATGACGGACAGGCGGTGGACGGCCGGCCCTTCGCCCTGGAGCTTGGTCATGATGGCCATCGCCTCGTCCCGCCGGCCCTGGGCTACGAGCCAGCGCGGCGATTCAGGGATGGTGTAGGCGCCGATCAGGTAGATGATGGCCGGCACGGCCTCCAGGAGGAACATCCACCTCCAGGCGTCCAGGCCGAAGAGCCAGGAGGCGTCGGAGGAGCCGGCCATGGCGACGATGACGCGGTTGGCGATCTGGGAGGCGAAGATGCCGAGCACGATGCCCATCTGCTGCAGCGATCCCAGACGGCCGCGGATGTCCGCGGGAGCGACCTCCGCGATATACGCCGGGGCGATGATCGAGGCGACGCCGACGCCGACGCCGCCGATCACGCGCCAGGCCACCAGCCAGGCGAACCCGCCGGTATCCGCACCGAAGAACGGGTCGATGGCGCAGAAGATCGAGGAGATCAGGAACAGGACGGCCGCGATCCGCATGACCCGGACGCGCCCCAGTTTGTCCGCCAGCCGTCCGCCCAGGGCGGCACCCAGGGCGGCACCCAGCAGTGCGGAGGCCACGGCGCTGCCCAGGGCGGTGGCGCCGACGTCGAAGTACTCGCGCATCGCACCGGTGGCGCCGTTGATGACCGCGGAGTCGTAACCGAACAGGAAGCCGCCGAGGGCGGCGACCATCGTGATCCTCAGAACCGCACCCGTGTTGGCGGTATGACCCGCCACCGAGGTGGGGGACGTATAGGTGGACATGCTCAGCTCCTTTGCTGTCGGCATTCCAGTCCCCGGGGCCTCGTACGACCGGGGCAGGCTATTGAGTCACCTGCAAGAGTAGAGTGGTGTATATCTCATGTCCACGGGGTGAACACAGGGTTCGCGCTCGTTGTCCAGGGGTGATGGCCAACGTTACGACAGAGCGTAAAGTGCTTGAGCCTCAGCGTGATGCGTCACTAAAATTTACTCTGAATTCTCATCTGGTTTCGGCAACCTGTCCCATAAATAGGTGACAGACGGCAGGCGGATTCGTATGGTCAACGAAGGCCTGCCGAAACAGCGTGGAGAGCGTGGAACCACTGGGGAGTGGTTTCACGCGGAGCTGTGCCGGCGGAGCGCATCAAACGGGGGAAAACGTGGGCAGAAAACCATCCGGAGATCAACGCAGATCTATCAGGGGCCATGGGCGTCATCGCGACTCGAGGCTCCACATCATCTGGGGACCGAGAAGCGGTGGATCCTCCGCGGGCGTCCCGGTGTACGTGACTATGGCGGCAGGCCTGGTGATCGCTGGTCTGATCACCACTGTCGCGCCGACGACCACTGCGGAGACCCTGAAGACCGATCTCGTTCCCCCGTACCAGGTCCTGGAGAACAGCACGACTGTCGCAGCCTCGACCGGGCTGGCGCCGCAGGCAACCACTTTCACGCAGCCGGCCCTGGCCTCCCCGGAGGAGGCCTGGCCCGTGGCCGGCGCGACATGGCTGGACTCCGCTGCGGGCGCAGCCGTCGGGCACGGTACCGGCAGCGGTCAGCAGTTCGGGGGCCCGGGTTCGGACCCGGCGCCGTCCCCGTCCGCCGAAGCGGTCGATCCGGAGACTCCGGAGGCCGCGGCGGAAACCTCGAGTCCCTTGCCCTCCTCCGTCGAGGCGGAGAAGCGCGCCCCCGCGGCCTCCGGTCCTACAGCCTCCGGCTCGTCCGCACCGGAAGACGCCGACGACACGTCCGTCAAGGTGATGGCTCCCGCTGCCCAGGACGCCGCGGCGACGCCGGATCCGACGCCCGCCGCGGGCTCTCCGGATCGCTCGGAGGCCCCAGTCGGCCCCTCCGTAGAGGTCCCCGAAGCGCAGTCCGTCCAGGATGCGGCTCCCGAGGCCATCGCGGCCACGGTCGGCATCCCGGTCTCGGCACCCTCGCCGGCAGCGACCAGCGTTCCGTCCGCGCCGACGCCGTCCGTGCCGTCCGTAACGGAAGACCGCGCTCAGGAGGCCACGGTTCCCTGGCTCACCTACTCGGCTCATCAGCCGCCCTGCCCTCCCGTCAGTGGTGACGCTGCTCACACGCGGGGCAAGTGAGGCGGGTGCGGGGGTCGATCTTCCTGAGAGGATCGTGAAAATATTCCCGCGATGTTGTTCAACTTCGACGTGGCGTTTAGAGATTCTTCTTAGTGATGCCACAATCTAAGAATGTCTTTCCCGGCGCAGTCCACTTCCCCCTCGCCGGACCGGACGACATGGCGGCTACCGCAGTTGGAGCACTGGGTCATCGTCCCGATGATCGTCATCCTGGCGATCGGGACACTTGGCCGGATCGTGAGCTTCACTCCGCAGATCGGTGCCGCTGAGTCTCAGGTCCTCGCGGCCCTCGAACCTGTGCGGTCGTCCATGATGCTGGCGGCTGCCGGCTTCGTGCACGGCGCCTTCACCGCCCCCATGATCTTCGCGCTCATCGCAGCGCTGACCGCCTGGCTCGTCGTGGTCCGCCGGTCCGCCCGAGACGCTGCGGGATTCGCCGTGACCGCCGTCGTGGCCACGGCCCTGTGCTTCATGCTGCAGCAGGTGGTGGGCCGCCCGGCCCCCGTCATCCCCGGAGAGAGCCTGACCGCCGCTGAAACGGCGGCCTCCATGCCGGCCGGTGCCGTGGCCGGGGCGCTCGTGATCACCCTGGCCCTGCTGGTCTCCGCACGACAGCATGCGAAGGCCCTGGTGGTGCTCGCCGTCGGAGGTTCCGTCTCCCTGGTGGTCGCCGCCGCCACGCTGATCACCTCCTCCGCGTACTTCGTCGACATCGCCGCTGCGCTGCCCGTCGCCTGGGCCGGCGTGGCTCTGGGCTGCGGCGTCGCCAACCGCGCCGTTCCCGCCATGGCCTACCGTTTCGGGTGGGACCTCAACGAGGCCGAGCGCAAGATCAACTACCGCAACCCGGACCGCAGCGTGGCTTATGCCGACGCCTACGCGGACGCGCAGCATGCCGGGGAGACGGCAGGCCGCGGGGCGGTTGCCGTGGACGGGCGTCACGATGCAGACGGCCCGATCACCGAGGAGATCCCGGTGATCCGTCACGACGCCGCTTGAGGCGCGTGTTCGGGGAGCCGCTGCGGTGGCCCTCCCCTGAATAAATCCCTGAGCCAACGCCGAGGGGGCCGGACTCCAGCACTGGAGTCCGGCCCCCTCGGCGTTCGTCGTGAGTGGTTCTCAGCCCCGGATCCTCCGCTGCAGGGGCCACCAGATGACCCGGCCCATGTCGTAGGTCAGGGCGGGCACCAGCAGGGAGCGGACGAGCAGGGCGTCCAGCAGCACCCCGAAGGCCACGATGAACGCCAGCTGCACCATGAACACGATCGGGATGACGGACAGGGCGGCGAAGGTCGCAGCTAGCACGATCCCCGCAGAGGTGATCACACCGCCGGTGAGCACCAGTCCGCGGAGGATGCCGGCGCGGGTCCCGTGCACCAGGGACTCCTCCCGCACGCGTGACATCAGGAAGATGTTGTAGTCGATCCCCAGGGCCACCAGGAAGACGAAGGCGTACAGCGGCACGGAGGCATCTGAGCCGGGGAAGCCGAAGACGTGGTTGAAGAGCACCGCGGAGACGCCCAGGGCCGAGGCGAATGAGATCACGGTCAGGACGATCAGCAGCACCGGTGCCAGGATCGAGCGCAGCAGCAGCATCAGGATCACGGTGACCACCACCAGGATGATGGGGATGATGAGGTTCCGGTCGTGGATGGACGCCGCCTGGGTGTCCATTGCGGTGGCCGTCTCCCCGCCCACCAGGATCGACGGATCGATCTCCTTCAGCTCCGTGCGCAGGTCGGTCACCGCAGCTGTGGCCTCATCGGAGTCGGGGGCCACGGACAGGGTGATCTGGATTTCGACGTCGCCCTCGGAGACCGTGGGCTCGACGCCCTCGAACGGACCGCCGGGAGGGCCTTCCTGTGCGGTGTCCCCCAAGGGGAGGCTTCCGGAGGGTGAGTCCTGGGCGGTCGCGGTGATGGAATCGGTGATCGTCAGCTGTCCGGCTCGCTCCGCCACCTGATCCTGAGCGCCCTCCGGGGCGATCACCGTGATGGGCGATCCGGTCCCGCCGGGGAAGTGGGCCGACAGGGCGTCCTGGCCGTCGGAAGCGGGTGAGTCGCCGATCAGCGTCTCCGACTGCTTGAGCCCGGAGGCCTGCAGGGTGGGGGCGAAGGCCGCCATGGCCAGCAGGGCGATCGTGAGGGCGATCCAGATCGTCCGGAAACGGCGTGAGACGAAGCGGCCGACCCTCGCCCACAGTCCTTTGCCCGTCACGGTCGGCAGGCCCGCGGACCCGCCGTGATCCACCACCCGCACGGCATCCGGACGGTCGGGGTCGTACCGGGGCCGGCTGGGCCAGAAGCCCGCCCGCCCGAGGAGGTAGAGCACGGCCGGGAGGAACGTCAGGGCCGCGAGCATGGAGAAGGCGATGCCGGTCGCGGCGGCCGGGCCGAGGGCCTGCGTGGACCCCAGGTCGGAGAACATCAGGCACAGCAGCCCGGCGATGACGGTGCCGCCGGAGGCCAGCACCGGCTCGATCGTCCCCCGTAGTGCCGCCCGGGTGGCGACTGCCTTGCTGCGGTGCTCCCGCAGCGCTTCTCGATACCGGGCCGTGTACAAGAGGCAGTAGTCCGTGGCGGCTCCCACCACCAGGATGAACAGGATCCCCTGCACCTGGCCGTCGATCGTGATCAGGCCGCCCGACGCGAGCAGGTAGACCACGATGATCGCCGCGCACAGGGCCGCCATGGCCGTGACCAGCACGATGACCGGCAGGAAGGGTGACCGGTAGACGACCACCAGGATCAGGAACACCGCGGCCAGCGCCACCAGCAGCAGGACGCCGTCGATGCCCGCGAAGCCCTCCGCCAGTTCCGTGGCGAACCCTGCGGGGCCCGTCACGTAGGTGTTCAGGCCCTGCGGTGCGGAGTCCGCCATCGCGGCGCGCAGGCCGGAGACCTGCTCGTCATAGGTGGTCTCGCCCATGGGCACGAAGATCTGCACCGCGGCGCCGTCGTCGGAGTCCACGGGTGGTGAACCCGCCTCCTCGGCGAACCCGCGGTCGACCAGTGATCCGCTGAGACCTTCAGCCCACTCCTGGTCTTCCTCTGTCAGCCCTCCGTCACGCTGGGCCACGGCGATGGCGGGGATGAACTGACTGTCCGTGAAATCCGCGGCGCGCTCGGAGACCTGGGTGGACTCCGCCGTCTCCGGGAGGAACGACGACTGCGTCGACTCGACGACGTCGCTGATCCGCCCGAAGAACGGACCGCCCAGGCCGATGACTGCAACCCAGACGACCAGGGCCAGGGCGGGAAGCAGGATCCGGAGCCAGCCGGGCCCTCGCCGACCGGTCTCGGTCCGAGGGGCGGCTCTGTGGCGCCCGCGTTCGCGCCGGTCCGCCGGAGTAACCGTCTCCTGCCTGCCGGCGTGGTGCTCGTGATGTGAGGCGGGGCCCATAGTGGGTCAGTCTACGGGTATTTCACCTTTCGTAGCACCTGCTGGGGGTGGCGTCGGCGGGTCAGTTGACCTGCGCGGGGTCCCCTCCCAGGCGGCCGTTGTCACGGCCGAGGCCGGTCAGGCGTTCCAGCTGCTCCTCGTCCAGGACTACGTCCAGGGCGCCCCAGTTCTCCCGGATCCGGTCGGGGGTCACGGACTTGGGGAAGACGACGTTGCCGATGGCCAGGTGCCAGGCCAGCACGGTCTGCGCCGGAGTGGCCCCGGCTTCCTCGGCGATCTCCGTCACCACGGGATCGGTGAGGAGCTCTCCGCCCTGCCCCAGGGGCGACCAGGCCTCGGTGAGCACACCGCGGGAGGCGTTGGCGGCCCGCAGGTCGACCTGCGGGAAATAGGGGTGCAGCTCGATCTGGTTCACGGCCGGGGCCTCCCCGGTGGCCACGAGCTCCTCGAGGAGGGGTGCCGGGAAATTGGAGACGCCGATGGAGCGGGCCCTACCGCTGTTGCGCAGTTCCACCAGGGCTTTCCAGCTGTCGCGGTACAGGCCCTTGGCGGGGCAGGGCCAGTGGATCAGATAGAGGTCGACGTAGTCGGTACCGAGGCGTTCCAGGGACTTGTCGAAGGCGGCCAGTGCGGCGTCGTACCCCTGGTCCTCGTTCCACAGTTTCGTGGTCACGAAGATCTCCTCCCGGGAGACCCCGGACTCGGCGATCGCGCGGCCCACGCCGTCTTCATTGCCGTAGGCAGCGGCGGTGTCGATGTGACGGTAGCCGGTCTCCAGGGCAGCGGCCACTGACTCCTGGGCGACGTCGGCATCGACCTGCCAGGTACCGAATCCCAGCTGAGGGATGGTGTTGTCATCGTTGAGAACCACGTGGGGTGAAGTGGACATGCGGATGCTGCTCCTCTCGAGGCGGCTGGTCAAGCCGCGGCGTTTGGACCTCCGATCCAGTGAACTCCAGCCCCGGGGTATTCACAAACCGGCTGTGATGAGAGGCAGGGCGGTGCCGGAGGGCAGGCGCACGGTGTAGTCGGCGTAGGCGGAGAAATCGGTGGGCTCCGGGTTGATCTCCACCACGGGGATCCCCAGCCCCAGGGCGGTCAGCGGGAGGGAGGCCGCCGGCTGAACGATGCCGGAGGTGCCCACCACCAGAACCAGGTCGGAATCGGCCATGGCCTGCTCCGCGGCCGCAAAGGCATCCATGGGAAGGGACTCCCCGAACCAGACGACGCGAGGCCGGATCCGGGAGTCGCACTCCAGGCATTCCGGCGGCGGTGCGGGCTGCGGGTCGTCGTCGACGGGGGAGTCCAGGCGCAGATCCCCGACCTGCCAGCGATCCGCGGGACGCCCGCAGGCCTCGCAGCAGAACTCGAAGAGGGATCCGTGAAGGTGCGCGAGCACCTTGGAACCGGCTCGCTCGTGGAGGTCGTCGATGTTCTGCGTGCTGATACTCACGTTCGCGTACGCTGCCCATCTGGCCAGGGCCGCGTGCCCGGCGTTCGGCTGCACCCCGCGAACCATACGGGCTCGCTGGATGTACCAGGACCAGACCAGGTCGGGATTCTCCTCCCAGGCTTCCGGGGTGGCCAGCTCCTGGGGGGAGTAGCGCGCCCAGAGGCCCGTTTCGGGTGCCCGGAAGGTCGGTACCCCCGATTCCGCGGAGATCCCGGCCCCCGAGAGCACCGAGACGTTCTTCGCCGAACGGGCCAGCTCCAGGACGACGGGATCGATGGCTTCCAGCTGGGCGTTCAATCGTCGGGCTAGCTCGGAGATGGAGGCTGCGTCGTCGTGGGACATGACTCCACCGTAATCGCGCCGCAGGTTGCGCACACCTGGAGGGTCGTTCCCATGAATATGGTTCGACGAATACGGGTGCGACGGCGGACAGAATCCGGCGGCGGTGGGTGCGGCGATGACTCCCAGATTTTGCTATAGGAAATTCNGAGGCTGGGAGCATGAACGGGGCAGGTCAGAAGGGGTTCGGGCCCTTCGAAGACGCTGAAGGGAACGGGGTCCATCGCGGTCTGGGGCAGGGCCCAGCGCACACCCCCGCCGGTGAGGCTGAGGGTATCGATGACGCCCCCACGTTCAGCGCTGCCGGTACTGCCCCTACCCAGGAACCCTCGGAGCTGTCGTTCCTCGATGGTGCCACTGCTGAGGGGTTGGTGGCCGGTATTCAGGCTGCCGCCCGGATAGAGGCCGCCGCCAGGGGCCGGCTGCTGCG
>NZ_ML708634.1 GCF_008831305.1 Kocuria coralli | reverse complement strand
ACGTGGACCTGCTGGGTGCGACGATCACCAAGGAGGGTTACGTGGACCTGCTGGGTGCGACGATCACCGAGAAGGGTTCCGTGAACCTGGGGGGTGCGACGATCACCGAGGGGGGTTTCATACGCTTGACAGGTAAACATCGCATGGATGAGGGCACGATGGCTAGCCGCGTATTCCGGGTAGAAGAGTCGTTATTTAAGGGTTCTACAAAACTTGAACCGGGATCAATTATTCTTCCTGATGAAGAACCTTACCCAGGCGACGCCGTGGATGAGGACCCGTCTGGCCGGGAACCTGAATAGAAAAACCTCACCTATTGATGGAATACCTCGAATATGCTCGTTTTGTCTACAGGACAATCAGTGGCTGAGGCGGAGCGGAGGCTATTACTTCACCTGTGACTCGTTCTCGTGCGAGAGCGACTACGCGATGTGCTGCGAGGTATGCCGACTGGGCACGAAAATCCCGTGGTGGTTTCTCGGGGAGGACCGTGCTGGGGTCGTCCCAGTTGAGGATCGCTCAGGCTATCAAGACCGCGTCAACCTGAATTGAGAGAACCGTGGCCAGGCGGGTTCGCTAGGGCTCCCGGGTGGTCTGGGTGTGAGGACGTCGATTCTGGCGTCGATCTTGTTTAGGGCATCGTTGGTTTTTGCAGTTGGGTTCCAGCAGCTCCGCGCTGTGGCGGTCTGTCCCGCTGAGCAGCCCACACATGTGCAGGGCAGGTGATCCAAATGGATCACCTCAGTTCAGGGTCTCAGTTCCATCGTGCGAGGATCCGTCCCCGGCATCGTTGTGGCCGGGTCGTCGACCATGGGCCTATCGGCAGACGGCGGCGCCGGGCCATCCCCCTGCGGGGCTGAGTACGGGTCCGCCCGGGATGCTTCGTATGCGGGACGGGCACGTAGATCCTGTGGTGGTTTTTCGGGGAGGACCGTTTTGAGGTCGTCGTAGTTGAGGATCGCCCGGGCGATCAGGGCCGCGTCGACCTGGGCCGCCTGTGCGGTGGCCAGGTGGGTCCGCCAGGGCTCCTGGGCGGTCTGGGCCCGTAGAACGTCGATCCTGGCGTCGATCTTGTCCAGGACCTCGTTGGTGGTCCGCAGCTCCTGGGCGTTGCCAGGGGCGGGGATCGCCACGGCCCCGTTGTACCGGGTCGGGGGATCGACCGCCACGGTCGCTCTCACAGCCGCCAGAGCCTCCCTAGGGGTCTCCGGAGTAGCGTCGGGGAGCTGGTGGCCCTCGGCCACGGCGTTGACCAGGGCCGGCCAATGCTCGGTATTCGCCCACTCGGTGACAGCGTCGGGGCCGTTGCTGGTGGTGACCCATTCCACGGCTTGGCGGGTGGCGATCGCCTGGCCTACGTAGCGCAGCTCATCGGTGAGCCGGGCCAGGTCGTTGTCCCAGCCGTGGGCGTGGTCGCGGACCTCGTGGGCGGTCAGCTCCGTATCGGTGCGGTCCAGGACCTGGCCCAGCTGCTGCCGGGCGGTCTTGGGGGTGACTTCGCGGATCATCCGCCACGGATCCGGCGTATCCGCATCCTCAGCGGCCGGGGGTGGGAGCACGGCGGTGTTGGAGTACGCCCCGCGGGTCATAGCCACGTAGAACGTCTCCCGGGAAGTGGTCTGCGGGTCCACGGCGGAGATCGCCCGGTCAACGGTGACCCCCTGGCAGCGGTGGGCGGTGGCCGCGTAACCGAGCTGGGTGTTCTCGAGAACGCCCCGGGGCAGGTGGACGGTGGCCCCGTTGTCGCGGATCGCGTCGAGGGTGCCGTCAGCGCGGACGTCGGTGACGGTGAGCAGGTCACCGTTTTTGATGAAGTCCCCGCGATCATCGAGCACCTGGCGCTCGTTGCGGCGGGTGAGGATCCGGTCACCGACCCCGGCCACCGTCTCATCGGCCAACACCGCGGTGGTGGTGTGGTCGACCTCGCCTTGGCTGCGCAGCAGGTCCTGGGCTTGGGTGTTGAGGCGGTTCACGGAGTCCTGGGTACCGGCGATCAGCAGGGCGCTGCCCTGGCCCCGGGCGGTGACCCATTGATCGAACGCGGCCGGCTCGACGTCCTCGGGGTCTTCGACCTGGGTGATCCTGCCGTGGTCGACCAGAACGTCGATGGCCGAGTGATCACCATGGCGCAAGGCGAGGGAGTTGGAGGCCTCCCAGGTGTTCTTGAACCGCCATACGGAGGTCAGCGACGCTGCGGTGACGCCGGGGTTGTGTTGGTGGCGTTCGATCCAGCCCAGCATCCCGCCGGCGTCGATCGCGCCCAGCTGGGAGGGGTCTCCGACGGCGAGTAGTTTCGCCCCGGTGCGTTGGGCTTGATCGCGTAGCCGGTCCAGGGCCTGGGTGCCGGCCATGGAGGCCTCGTCGACGATGACCAGCTGCCCGGGGCGCATCTGGTACTTATCCGCGGTGGTCTCCAGCTGGGTCAAGGTGGCGTTAAGCTGGCGGAAGGACCGCTGCTGCGCATCCGTGGGCTGACCAGCCACCTCGGCCAGAAGGCGGTCCATCTGCTGCTGTACCTGGACCAGCTGTTCCTGTCGGCGCTGCGCACCGGGGCCCTCGGACTCCCACAACCATTTCGTGACGTTGTCCGTGGGGACGTCGATCTCCTGGCCCAGCACGGAGGCTGCCACCGCCGAAGGCGCCAGGCCCACGATGCTGCCGGGCCCGTGCTCGGCCTCCCACACTGACCTGAGGGCGGAGAGACAGGTGGTTTTGCCGGTGCCGGCAGGCCCGATCAACCCCACCAGCGACTGCGGTGCGATGGCGATCCTCAACGCCGCCGCCCGCTGATCCTCAGCCAACCGGTGGCCTTCCTTACCGACCCGCACCTCGTCCAGGATCCCTTCGGCTGCCTCGACGTCGGTCACCGCCGGGGCGGTGGTGTTCGTGGCGGCCGCGATCAGCCGCTGCTCGGCCGAGAGGTGCTCGGCCGTGGTGTACGCGCCGGCGTCGTTGAATGCGTGATCGGTGTTCGTGGCCAGCCCGGGGTGGATCTCGTCGGTGGTGTGGAAGCGGTGCGGTGTCAGTTGCACGGTGCGCTCCAGGGCGCGGTCGGTGACGGTATCCAGCAGTTCGTCCCGGGCCTGGGGGCTGTGGCAGCGTACGGCGGCCAGGGCCCGGGAGACCTCGGCATGGACATTGGCGCGGGTGAACGTCGCCCGTTGAGCGGAGACGACGGTGAGCACCCGGGTGGTGACTGCCTCGATGGTCTCGGGCTGGACGTCGCCGGCGGTGGTGATCGTTGGCTCCAAGCCCGTGGAGGCCGCGACGATGTCTTGCGGGTCGTGGCCGGCGGTAAAGGCGCGTTGTTGCCAGGTGAAGGACTTCTCGTCGAGGGATCGCATGGACTCGGTGTCCTTGGCGGTACGGGTGGCCAGCGTGGCCTGCTGACGGATCCGCAACAGATCGGCCTCCCCTGGCCGTTGCCCATGGTCGAGCTGCCACTGTGCGATAAGCCGATCGGTCTCGGCCTCGATCGCCTGAGTCCGGGTGGAGAACTCGGTGATCAGATCATCGGGGATCCCGGCCAGTTCGATGCGGGCGTTCTTATCCGCCATGGCCACGCCGCCGTGTCCGGTGGTGGCCTCATCGCGGATCTCGGCACGGGTGCCCAGGGTGCGGGCCAGCTCGTCGAACAGTAGGCCGTTGAACCGTTCGGAGGCGGTGACGATGTTCTTGTGCAAGGAGACCGAGTCCAAGGTCACCCAGGCGCCATCGGAGGCGCGCTGGACCCGGTTGGCGACCACCACGTGGGTGTGCAGCTGCGGGTCCCCGGCGCGGGAGTCCCAGTGATCGAAGGCTGTGGCGATCAGTCCTCGGGTGGGGACTTTAGCGACGCCGGCGTGACCGGCTCGGGTTTGGATCACCCGCTCATCCAGCCAGGACAGGGTCTGATCCATCGCCGCCCGGTGAGCGGCATGCACGGCGGCCTTGGTGTCCTCATCGGCCATCGCCCACAGCACGGAAACCGACTTCGGCACCGAGAACGTCAGATCGAACCCGGCTACCGGGGCCCGGTCGGACTTAGCGGTCTTGCCGGCAGCGGTCTTCGCCCCTGCCGGGGCCTGCTGCCGGGCGATCGGGGCGCGGCCTAGCTGCTTGCCGGTCTCGGGGTGCTTGGAGTCTTGGAGGAGTAGCCGTGCGGCACGGGCGGTGACCTTCGTGCCGGCATCCATGCCGAGCCCGGCGGTGCCGGCACCGATCCACCGGCCCGGTGGGGCGCCGGCGGAGGTGTAGTAGCGGGTGAGGTCCCTGCTGCCGGTGCCGGCGGTCGCGGCGTCACCGATGGCGACCTGCTCCAGGTAGTACTGCACGGACATCTTGGATATCGAGACGGTCAACGCTGGTTCCTCTCATCAGGTGTCGCGGTAGCGGCAGGGCGAGCCGCGGGACGGGCTGCCGGACGGCGCCGGCGCGTTGGTGCTGCCGGTTGGCCGGCGGCTTGCCGGGTGGCCTTGCGGTAGCGCTGCCAGGTGGTCAGGACCTCGTGGTCCAGCCCGGCAGCCGGCAAGGAGCTGCCGGAGGCTTGCCGGGCGATGCGAACGGCGAGGGCATCCCATTGCCGGCGGATCTCTGCCGCCAGCTCATTGCCGGCAGATAGTTCGGCGATGGCAGCCTGGAGCCGGTCGACCTCCCCGGCAGTGCTGGCGGCATCGGCAACCTGCCGGCTCAAGGCAGCGACCTCCTGCCGGAGGGCGGCATTGTCCTTACGCAGCTTCAGCTGCTCGGAGCTGGTGGCGGCGATCGCCGTCTCAGCCCGCCGTGCCTGAGCTGCCGCCTCGGACTCGGCTGCACGGGCCCGATGCCGCGCAGCGTCCCGGGTGGCCCGCAGGCGGGTGATTACCCGCTCTTTCCCGGCCAGCTGCCGGTCACGTCGACGCAGCTCGTCCGCGGTGGACGCTGGTAGCGGATCCGCTTCATGCTGCCCGCGGCGTTTGCGGGCATGGGCGCGGAAGCGGCACCGGTCAGAGCAAAACCGTTGAGATGCCCTAGCCGAGGGATCCAGGGGCTGATGGCATGCTGCGCAGCGAAGGGGTGAAGCCATGCCCAACCATCGAGTCAGCCCGGTGGCCCGTAGTGCGGGCGTGGACGGAAGTCCACGGCAGTGCACCGCGGTGCCAGAGGTGTGTGTGGTTGTTTTGCTTGAAGGTTGTCAATCAGTGCCACTGAGCAGTCCATGGGTCTGGGATAGGTGCTGTGGGCATAGCTCAGCCCTCCAGCCGGGGGGATCGGTGGCTGAAGGGCTGAGGTCTAGGGGAGCTGCCTGTCAGTCAGCTCAGGTCCAGGGTGATGATCTGCCCGGGGTAGATCAGGTCCGGGTCCTCGATCACGTCGCGGTTGGCTTCCCACAGGGCCTGCCATCCGCCTTCGATCCCGTAGCGCTCAGCGATCTCGCTGAGGGTGTCGCCGGGGGCGATGATGTACTGCCCGCTGGCCAGCATCCCCGGGTCCTGCGGGACAGCTCCGGGATCATCAGCGGCAGAGATCGGTCCCAGCACGGCAGGTTCCGGTGCGGTCGAGGTCGACCAGGCCGACGCTGCCGCATCCTGTGCCGGTGCCGCAGCAACGTGCCGCTGAGGAGTCACCGGAGCCGATGACGGCCGCGGTGCCGATTCCGTTGCCGCCGGAACCGGTGCCGGAAGGGAAACCGATGGCGCGGCAGGCGCTGCCGGTGCCGCGACCTCGGCTGCCGGTTCCTGTGCCGGTGCCGCAGGCGCTGCCGGTACTGCCGGGGCGGCAGGCTGCTCGGCAGGTGCCGGTGCAACCGGTGCCGGCTGCGACGGAACGACCGGTGCCGGGGTCTCTATCGGGGCAGGGGACTCAGGGGCTGGAGCCTCGGGGGCAACCGGCTCCGGCACGCCCTCATCGCCCGGTGCCGGTTCCGGCTCGGGTGCCAGTGCCGGGTCGGTGCCGGGAACCTCCGTGCCGGGATCCTCGGTTCCGGGGGCCTCGCCGGTGGGGTCTTCGGCGCCGGGGTCCGGAATGCCGGGATCGCCCGTGCCGGGGTGGGGGTCCTCGGTGGGATCCCCAGGCTCGATGCCGGGCGGGTCCAGGGGCTGGCCGTCGTCCTCGATCGGTGCCGGGTCGATCGGCAGTTCGGTGGAGTCATCGGCCAGCGCCGGGGCGAGGGAAAAAAACGCCACGGCGGGGGTGATCGCTGCCAGGGTGATCAGTCGTCGGGTTGAGGTGCGCATCGTGCTCTCCTTCTCAGTTCAGGATGTGGGTCGTGGGATGGGTGATGGACTGGGTGACCTCGGCCGCACTGGGTGCGTGGGAGGCCACGGGCTGCTGGGTCGACGTCGAGGACGGCGTCAGGACCGACTGCCGGTGCCGTGGCACCGCACCGTGTGAGGCACCTGGGACGTCGTGGTCAGCCTCGGGGACCTCGGCAGCCCGTTCGGTCTGGCCGATGTGGGCGGTGGCTTCGCGGTGGGCGGTGACGCCGTCCTTGAGGGCCGCGCCGGTGGCTTGGACCAGGGCGATGGTCTCGTCCAGGGGCTTGCCCAGTCGCTGGGAGGCCCCGTAGGCGGTCATCGAGTTCATGTCCTGGTCGGACAGCTCCACCGCATCCAGAGCGCTGTTGTAGCGGACCACCACGGCGGCATGATCGCTGCCCTTAGCCGATAGCCCGATCTGGGCGGCCTGTGAAGAGATACCGGGCTCCCACAGGGCCAGGTCCTCGTGATCGGTCGCCTGGTCGTTGAACGTGTCCTGGAACGCGTGCAGACCCGCCAGCCACGGGCTGTTCCTCGCATCCACAGGCTGACCGATCTCGCCCTCATGGTCTTGGGTCTCGGGGGCGGGGTCACTCATTGCTTTCTCCTTCGGTAGGGGTGGGTGTGAAGGGCGCGGTGAGCGCTTCGGGGAAGTGAGCCGGTGTGGCCGCGTCGCGGACTGGAGTGCAGGAGAACGTGTAGGCGATTTCCTGGAGACGGGCATCCGGTGCGACGGCGTCGCCGAGGTCGAGCAGGACGCGGCGAAGCGTGTCGCTCCCGAGGGTGGGCGAGTGTTCCGACCACGGGTAGGTGAAGGCTTCCTCGAATGCCCAGAGCTGTGCGGCGGTCTCCGTTGATGATTCAACTGAGAAGGTGAACCCGGTTGTCGGATCGAAGCCCACGCGGAGGCGATGATCGTCAGGAATGATGCCGATTGGTTCACTGTTGAGGTCAGCCGCAGGGAACGGGCGGACGTATTGGAAGCACAGGTCGATGCCGAGGAGCGGATGATCGAAAGCGGGGTGAACGAGCCCTGCTTGAGCAGGCGAGGAATCGAGGATGAGGTATTTGGTGTAAGAGACGTAGGCGTCGGGGCCGAGATCAGCGGTGGTGTCACTCATTGCTTTCTCCTTCATCGGGGGCGGGGGTGAACGCGGCCAGAGCGCCGCGCTGGTCGACGACGAGGTCGCCGGAGTCTGCGATGCCCAGCAGGGATTCACTGGGGGCGGGGGAGGCCTGGACCTGGCCATCGGTGGAGATCAACATCGGGGTGCCATCGGTCTGCGAGGCGATCCAGCCCCCGGGCACAGCCCGTAGCGATCGGTTGCTCGTGGAGATCCCTTCGACTTGCTCACCGATCCGGCCGGTGGACAGATCGACCATCCTGGCTCCGACCATCAGGTGATCTCCCTCGTGCGAGGGAACGATGCGCAGCCCAGCACCTGCGCCGGTGGATCCCATGTCCAGGGAATCGACCACACGGCCGGTTTCGGCGTCGTGGATCGTCATCGTGCTGCCGGTGCCGTTGTTGGCCCAGATCGCGGCCGCGTAGTCGTCGTTGGCTCCCAGCCATTGCGAGATCGTGGTGTTACTGGCCGGGCCGATCAACCGGGTCTGGTCCTCCACCTCGCCCTCGTTGGTGGCCCTGATCAGGGTGCCGCCGTCGGAGTTGGAGGCCCACAGGAACCCTTCCTCGGCGGGGCCGATCGGGGAGGACGAACCACCGGGGGAGGTGATCTCTGTCAGCCCGCCAGGGGTCAGCAGTTGGATCGCCTCCGGGCGGGTGTCGTGGTTCTGCGGCACTGTGAATGCCGTGGTGCCGCGGGTGACCAGCCGGTGGTCTTCGGGCAGCTCGATGTCCATCAGGCCGCTGCTCGGGCTCCAGGTCATCACGGAGCCATCGGCGGGCAGCATCATCCCGCCCTGACTGGTGGGCGAGGCCAGCGGGTAGGGCCCGCCTGCGGGTGTGTGGGGCAGGGTCAGGGATTCCAGCAACTCCCCGGAGTCGGTGTCGACCAGGTCGAGAGTGCGACCGGAGACCGCCCCCGCTTCGGTTCCGGCCCTCGAGAGCCCGGATCTTTGATCTGTAGCACCAATGACCTCCCACGTCGCGGTGCCAGAAAACCCGGCCGGGGCTTGTGCCTGGGACTCGATCGGAGCCGCCCGCGACGGGTCATCCGTGGCCTGTGACTCATTCGGAGACGGTGCGGCCGTCGTCGGGGCTGCCGCCGGTGGGGCCTGGGGTGTCCCGGCCACCAGTGCCCATCCACCGGCGGCCAGGGAGCATCCCAGGAACAGGGCCAGAGCGGTCCCGCCGATGATCGCTCGTCGTCGGAACCGGCGGGTGTACTCATCCGGTGCGGCTTCCGGCTCATCATCGGCCAGCTCATCGAACAGATCCGCTTCCTCGTCCTGGAGGTCCTGGATCGCTTCGATGGTCTCGGGCTGGGCCGGGGCTACCGTCTCGGCGGTGTCGGCATCGGTGCCGGCGGTTTGCAGGATCAGCTCCACCCCGCCGGCCGTGGCCGCCTCACCTGCCTGAGCCCGGGCGACCGCCAGGGTGGAGACCTCGCGGACATCGGGCCCGTTCGCACGCGGAACGGACATCATCCACGGCGAGAGCGAGAGCGTGAAATCCGCCGTCTCGGTCCTCGCCCCGGGCTCGACATCCAGCTGAGTGCGGGCCCCGTCCGGAGCCAGGCGCCACAGGCGCAGCTGCTCGGACCCATCGAGTACGACGATGGTCGAGGCCCGCCCGGTCGCACGGGTGTGCTGAGCGATCGCGGACCACACGTCCTTGATCGTTGATTGCGGCATGCGTCGATCGGCAACACTGAGCGTCAGTGTCGGCGTCAACGTGATCGTGGTCGTCACAAGATCCCCCTGAAACGAAAATCGGGTGAGAACGAAACCGTCCTCACCCGACCATCGAGGGCACTGCCCACAGTTGTGTTGCACGCCCATCCCCAACACGTCTGAAGAGCCACTTTGATGCGGAGGCTTACAGCGGGCGCAACGTGGTCGCTCGGGCATTCAATCCCATGAAGCAATAGCGTGTGCTTGCGACCAGGTGCGTCCAGCTTGAGGCCGGGTAGCGATCGCGGTGATCTTGACTCTGCTACGCATCTAGGAGAAGCGCCTTAGAAGTCCTGCTCCGCCCGTCGCAAGATGTTCACGAGCAACACGGTGGCGTCGGCGGTTATGCCCGAGTTTCGGCGTGTGGGCTCAGGCTGATGCTTGATACTGTGGGCGAGCTCGATGACCTTGGTCGCCAGGCCGCGTACCTTGGCATTCTCTTTGCCAGCGAGCGATTCTTCGACGTAGCGTTCCAGGCGCTGCTTCGACTTCTCACGGGACGGAAATTCTTCACCCTCGCGTAGGTGTTTCTCCTCGTCGTAGACCACCTCCCCAACTGCCTCCAGAACCGCCACACACCTGTTACCCACATCGCGGTAGTCCGGTGACGTGCGGGCGGTGGCGAACCTCTCGCGCAATGCTGCCAGTTCAAGGTCTACACGTGGCCATCCTGTGCCAGTGTGCGGAGAGACGGCTTCAACAACGCCGCCAGTCCCGTCTTCGTGCAGGTTCTCCAGTGCCTCGAACACCGGATCGAAGAAGCCTGCCAGAATCTCTCGCCGCGCCCGCCAGCTACCGTACCCACCGTTCCTGAGCCAGTAATCCTTGAACCTGGTGAAGTCGCGCCATGGCAGGCTGAACGGGATGCCTAGACGTGAGAGCACCGCGAGGAGAGCACGCTGAGCGACGGCGATATCCCTGTCCTCCAACACATTGTGACCACTGGTCCCAAATTCTTGGTATTCGTCGTGAACAAAGGTTGTCAGGCTCAGTGCGATGTCGAGGTCACGTGCGTTGAGCTTGCCGTCTTGCGCCCGCTGTACGAGGTCCTGATTGAGGCTTCGTTTGAGCACAACCGACCCCCATACCGAATCGGGGGTACCGGTCTCATCTACCAGCCAGTTTTCATCTTGCATGGGGCCATCCTTCCAAACGGGGCGGGCAAAATAGGCAAGACTAAGTCCATGCACTGTGTCCAACCCCGAACTGATCGATGACAGTCCTCGTCCCGGAGGATGTCTTGACACTTCCTCCGGCTCAGACATTTAAACAAATCAGACGGCTGTTGGCTGACGCCGGTCCGGATGATGACACTTGGTACGCGCGATGGTGGGCCGCTGACGCTCTGACGCTCATGGGTCGCTACCGGGAGGCTGTCGAGATGTACCCACCGACGAACCTCGAACGGGCTTCGTTCCATACCGAGCGCCTGTTGTCGTTGAAGGTCGCCGCTTGCCTGCCCTATACCGCCGCCGACGCTCTGGCGCTGCTGGGGCCGCGCATCACCACGTACGGGCGAGAGCACATCGAGCATGTCCGGCGCGCGGCGGGGCTCTTGGTCGCAGACATGACTGAAGATGACAGAGTGGAGCTTTTGCTTGTCTGGGCCGGGGTGTCGCCGAAACGCCCATACTCGGTCTACGTAGGTTCGGCGGTGGGCTACCACGCATCAAAGGGACTCGATCTGACGCACTACGAGTTCTCAAAGGCAGCACACGTCGTGAACTACTGTCGCGGGCTGGCACGCAAGGCCGAGAACATGGTCCGCGAGGATGCTGGATTGCCGCGCGTCGGTGAGGGCTGGGTGTCCGAGAAACGACTCTTCTACGAACTACGCGACGCCTTCCCGGAGCAGACGGTGGAGCAGCATGCATCCCCAGAGTGGCTCGGACGCCAGCACCTCGATGTCTACTTACCGGAGATAGCCGTCGGTGTTGAGTTCCAAGGCGCTCAGCATGATGGACCAGTCGATTTCTTCGGTGGCCCGGAGGCGTACAAAGCAGTCCAGAAGCGCGACGCCCGCAAGCTCCGACTCTGCAAGCGGCACGGGGTGCAACTGGTCTATGTCCGGCCCGGCTACGACCTCGACGCCGTGGTCGCCGAAATCCGATTCAGGGCGTGTTAGCTAGCATCATCCCTCAGGGAGGTCCGTCACGGGCGCGGCTTCGCACGGACCCTCCGGCCGACCATGACGGGTGATCGTCGCATCGATGGATAGATTCCAATCGACGTCACGGCACGGGTCGGCGGTGTACCGGCGGTGTAGTTTCCAGACCGTCTGCCATCCACGTAACCACTGGTGACGATCGCCTCAAGAGCCAGGTCCTCATAGGCCGCCCGGGCAGCTTCCCAGTCGTTGAACCTTCGAACACATGTTCTAATATGCTTATGACCATGATCGCCAATTCCCCTCGGCCGGTGACCGCCGGGGCCCTGCTTCCCGTTCGCCCGGTGGCGCTGGAGCGGATCTCGTGCGGTTTCCCCTCGCCGGCGCAGGACTATGCGACCGATGAACTTGACCCTCGTGACTTGCTGGTCCGTGATGCGGTGTCGACGTTCTACGTCTCGGTGGAGGGCCACTCGATGATCGACGCCGGGCTTGACGATGGGGATATCGCCGTGGTGGATCGAGGGATCACACCGGTGAACGGGATGGTGGTGGTCGCCGTCGTCGACGGGCAGCAGATGATCAAACGTCTGATCACCGACGGGGACGACGTGCGTTTGCACCCGGAGAATCCCGAGTACCCGGACCTCTTGGTCACGGACGCAATGGACGCGCGGATCTGGGGCGTGGTCACGTGGGCGCTACACCGGATGAAGTAGGTACAGCCCGCGGTGCGGACGGCCGGCGTTTGCTGGGGGAGCGGTGGATCCTCCACGTTGACGTCAACAGCATGTATGCCGCGTGTGAGGCGGTCGTCGACCCGGCCCTGGAAGGGCAGCCGATCATCGTGCTGTCTAATAACGACGGGATGGTCGTAGCCTGCAACGCGCCCGCGAAGGCGCTGGGGTTCCACAACGGTGATGCCTGGTTCGAGGTCAAGGCCCACCCTGCTGCGGGCCGGCTGAAGGTCTTCAGCTCGAACTACGAGCTATACGGCTCACTGTCCGGGCGCATGATGACGTTGCTGAGCCGGTATGCAGCGCACCTGGAGCCGTACTCGATTGATGAAGCGTTCCTGGAGATCCGCACCCGCACCCCTCGGCGCCTGGCGGTGGAGATCAAGACCGAGATCCGCCGGCTGATCGGCCTGCCGGTGTGCGTGGGGATCGCTAAGACGAAAACGAGGGCCAAACTCGCCACATTGACGGCTAAGCGCTTGCCGGACTTCGAGGGAGTGTGCGTGTGGGAGCGGATCCCTGATGCAGCCAGGGCGTATTTGATGGCGGCGCTGCCGACGACTGCGGTGTGGGGGATCGCTTCGCGGCTGGGGAGCAGGCTGGAGGGTCGGAACATTCACACCGTGGCCGATCTGATGGAGGTCGACCCGGTGTGGATCCGCGACCGGTTCACCGTGGTGTTGATGCGCACCGTTCTCGAGCTTCACGGGGTGAGAGCGATCGAGCTGGAGGAGGAGCGGGAGATCAAAGATCAGTTGATCTTTAGCCGATCGTTCAGTGAGCCGATGACTACCGAGCGGCAGCTGCGGCAGGTGCTGAGTATCTATTCCCAGCGTGGTGCTGCCCGGCTGGAGAAGCACGGGAAATCAGCCAAGGTCCTCCAGGCCTTCGCCGGCACGTCCCACTACGCCCCGGGCGGGGGCTGGTATCCCACGGCCACGGTGAGACTAGAGCAACCCACCAGTGACCCGATCGTATTGACCAAAGCCAGCCACGCGCTGCTGGAACGGATCGACTTCAGCCACGGGGCGCGGTTCGTGCGCGCCGGGGTGATGCTCACCGACCTCTACCCCGCAGGAGCCCAACAGGCCTTCGAGATCTTCCGCACCGGGCCTTCCGGCGACGGCCTGGCCGGGTTGATTGAGGACGTCAACCGCTACTGCGGCAGGACTGCCCTCGGGCTGGGATGGGGAGGCTTAGCCACACCGCCGGGATGGACCATGCGCCGGTCCATGCTCTCCCGTCGAGCCACCACGCACTGGGACGAGCTGATCACCGCGCACCTATAGAGATCTCACCCCCTTCACTCCACCTCTCCTCCTTGATCGCCGGCACTTCACGCACCTCACCACTATGGAACTATCACCTGCACGCCCAACGTCACCGCCCTCACCGCCCCGCGCTGCCTAGTTATCCGTAACGGTTTGGCGGCGTGGTCCTAGTGTCGCGTTTCTGAAGTTGGTTTAGGTTTCGCTTTCTCCAGCACCTGCTCGGGTGTCTTCGTCCACAGGGACTGATGCGCGATCAGGTGTCAGTTGGGGTTAGGCCGCCAGGCTGACGGTGGGGTTCATGATGGTCTCGTATTCGATGGGGGTCAATCGGCCCAGGCGGGCCTGCCGGCGGCGTCGGTGGTAGGTCCGCTCGATCCAGGTGATGATCGCGATCCGGAGATCTTCTCGAGTCCGCCACCTTCTGCGGTCCAGGACGTTCTTCTGGAGCAGGGCGAAGAAGGACTCCATCGCGGCGTTGTCCCCGGCAGCACCGACTTTCCCCATCGATCCGATGAGGTGATGGCGGTTCAGGGCGTGCACGAAGCTCCGCGCTCGAAACTGACCAGGTTCAACCAGTCGATGCAACACTGGGCTGTTGGAGCGATAGTAGCTGCTCATTGAACGCCTCAGCGGGCGTCTTCCAACCAAGGGTCTTGCGGGGTCTGGTGTTGAGTGCGTGAGCGACGGCTGCGATCTCCTCTTCGCTCCAGCGGGAGAGATCTGTGCCCTTCGGGAAGTACTGGCGCAGCAGTCCGTTGGTGTTCTCGTTCGTGCCGCGTTGCCACGGCGACTGGGGGTCGGCGAAGAAGACGGGGATACCGGTCTCGACGGTGAACCTCGCGTGAGCGGACATCTCCTTCCCACGGTCCCAGGTCAGCGATCTCGCCAGCTCGTCCGGCAACGTCGACATCGTGTTCGCCAACGCGTTCTTCATCGTGAGCGCGCCGTAGCCGGCAAGCGCGGGCCCGTTCTTCGGTGTCTCCTTGTGTCGGTAGCCCTCTTCGCGCGGAAGGTGGACCAGCATTGTGAACCTCGTGGTGCGGTCGACGACGGTGCCGATCGCTGAGCGCTCCAGCCCGATCAAAAGGTCGCCTTCCCAGTGGCCAGGAACAGCTCGGTCGTCTGCCTCCGCGGGCCGTTCGCTGATCAACGTCTCGGGCGTGACGTGGGCCCACGCCTTTCGTCGTGATCGCTCCCGAGGTGCCCGCAATGCGCGGCCAGTGCGTAGGCACCAGACCAGCTCTCTCTTCAGCGCTCCTCGTCCCTGGATGTAGAGCGACTGGTAGATCGCCTCGTGACTGATGCGCATGGACTCATCATCGGGGAAGTCGACCCTGAGACGGTTGCTGATCTGCTCCGGACTCCACGCCGTGGACCAGGCACGGTGCTTGCGATGGGGCTTGTTGTTCCCGGTGAATCGGGGTGGCTCCGGGCCCCTGACCACTGTCCCGTCCGGTGTGGTGATCTCGCCTGTGAGTCGCTCTTGGACGTATGTCCGCAACCGCGTATTGGTAAGCAGCTTCGCAGCCTTCGGTCGTCTGGCTGCGATGTCGGCCTTCCACTGCGCGACCGAGGCGCGATACTCGGACTTCCCTCCTCGAGTCGCTGCGTTGCGACGCAGTTCGCGCGAGACAGTTCCGGGGTCACGGCCTATGGCTCGAGCGATCTCGCGCACTCCTTTGTCCTGCGCCCTGAGCAGCGCGATCTCTTCGCGCTCGGCGAAGGACAAGAAGCGGCCTGTGGGGGTGAAGGCCAGGTCGAATGGCGGCATGCCGCCAGCGTTGCGGAACCAGCGCTGGCCGACCGCTTGCGCCACGCCGACCACGGCTGCGGCTTCGATGGGCAGCAGCCCCGCAGCGATCTCGGACCAGAACGCGACCTCAATATGCCGCTGGAACTTCGGGTGTCCGGGAGAGCGCAGCTTTGGTCGTATCGCTCGATCCGCTGCCTGTTGACGACGAACCATCACACACCTCCGAGGTCACGAGGTGTTGCGACGACCAGTTGAATCCGCCCTGAGATCCGCGATCCGAATGCACGATGCAACCAGCCGCATCACGACGCCGGGATACCGCGTTGTTCAGGGCGTTCACCGCGAGGCGGGCCTTCATCCGGTCGCTGATGGAGTAGCCGACGATCCGGCCGGAGAACACGTCCTTGATCGCGCAGAGGTAGAGCTTCCCCTCGCCGGTCCAGTGCTCGGTAATGTCGGTCAGCCAGAGCGCGTTGACGTCATCTGCGGAGAAGTCCCGCTGGACAAGGTCGTCGTGCACGGGCGGGCCGGGGCGCTTGCCGTTCTTGCCGCGCTTCTTGCCGAACACGGACCACCACTGGTTGTCTCGGCAGATCCGCCACGCGGTCCGCTCGCACATGCGCTGGCCAGCGGATTCCGCTTCGCCGGCGAGGAACCGGTAGCCGAACTCGGGATCGTCACGGTGGGCGTCGAACAGCGCGTTCGCCCGGTAGGCCTCGACCAGCTCGGACTCGGCGACCTGCTGTTTCCGCCAGCGGTAGTAGGGCTGGCGGGAGAGCTTCAACACCCGCAAGGACACCGCGACAGGGACCCCATCGGCGGCGAGCTCACTCACGAGCGGGTAGAGCCTTTTCCCGGCAGATTCGCCTGCGAGAGGTAGGCGGCANACGAGCGGGTAGAGCCTTTTCCCGGCAGATTCGCCTGCGAGAGGTAGGCGGCAGCGCGGCGCAGGACCTCGTTCTCCTGCTCCAGCAGCCGGTTGCGCCGGCGGAGGTCGCGCAGCTCGGAGGACTCCTCGCGGGTCTTGCCGGGCCGGGCACCGACTTCGACGTCAGCTTGGCGCATCCAGTTCGTCAGGCAGGACTCGGAGATCCCGAAGTCCTTCGCGATCGCCGAGAGCCTCTGGCCAGGTTCACGGTTCCTCGCAACGCGGACGACGTCGTCACGGAACTCCTGGGGATACGGTGCGGGCATGGTGCACATCCTTCCCTGCGGCGCTCTCCAGCGCCACAGTTCAAGTGACACCTACCCGCGCATCAGTCCCGAGTCCCCGTCCACGTCGTGCAGCGATACCTCGGCCACAAGAGCCCTGAAATGACAATGCGCTACGCTGCCACCCTCGCCGCCACAGAAGAAGCAGAGTTCCTGCGGTACAAGAAGATCGGTGCCGATGGACGTGATCTCAACATCACCCCACGCGATCTGCTGGACATCGCTCAACTCGACCAGAGAGCAGACCGTGTCCTACCCAACGGGCTGTGCATGCTTCCACCCACACAGACCTGCGACAAAGGCAACGCCTGTCTACCCTGCGGGTCCTTCGCCACAGATCGGACGCATCTTCCCGAACACCAAGCACAACGAGACCGTCTCAAGACCCTGATCTCAACCCGAATCTCCCAGTACGAGAAACGCCACGGGGAGCCCATGCCTGAAACCAACATCTGGCTAACGGGGCGTCGGCGCGAACTTGCCTCGCTGGAAGCGATCATCACCCGACTAGAACACGAACCGGACGGGGAGGCGGTGGCCGGTGCCGGTTCCAGCAACCGCACCAACCTCACCTTGGTCACCGACCCCGCACAACGTGCGGAACTGCACCATCAGCTCAAATCCAGGAGTCACCCGTGAATGAAACATCTGGTGCAGAACAACGGGCACAAGCCCTGCGTGCAGCAGCCAAGCGTCGCACCGAAAACGCGGAGAAAGCAGCCGAACACGGCATCCGCGTGCTCATCAAAGACGGCGGTCAGATCACCTTCGCCGCCGTAGCCCGCGCCTCCGGAGTTTCCACCAAGTTTCTCCACCAGCACCCCGACCTCTCCCAACAAATCAACCAACTCCGCACCCAACAAACCCAGGCCGCTGAGGCAACCTGGGAAATCCATGCGACCGGAGAATCAGCCATCATCGCAGCACTCCGAAACCAGCTGCGCACTCAGCAGGAACGCCACCGACAAGAGACCCGTGAGCTCAGGGCGCGCCTCTCCGAAAAGGAGACACAGTTGGCGATCCTCTACGGGCGACTCGAAAAGTGACTCCAAACGACAGGGAATGTACTAATTAACGTGAAAGTGGCTGGTTCATGTATCGTGATCGGGATAATCCTAATCGCATGCAGACCTTGATGTAAGGAGCATTTTGTGCAAATACTGAATGATGACCAGGTGCGCGTTTTGCAGTACGTCCATGCAGCAAACAGGGGTGGAGTGCGGCCCACGCATGAGCAGCTTAAAGAGTGGCGTCGTGCACCCGGGCGGAAACCGGCAGTTCCGGGAAAGTTGCTACGGGAGGCCATCCCGCCCACACCATCCCGAAGAGTACCAAAGACAAGCCCCTACGCAGGCGTGCTTCCGAACGTAGACTTTGGCTTTTCTAGGATCATGCTAGAGAATGCCTCATCAATCAAAGGACCTCTGGGGATGAGTTCAACATTCATGCAAGCAGCCAATGCTGCCGGCATCGTAAAACTCCCCTCAATATGGGGGTATGAAACCATCCCCGGGACCCCTGGGCGACCCGCAGAGTACGCGAAGGGAACACCGCGAGAGGGGTTCTTAGCGCACATGCTGCGTTTGGGTTGGATAACTCGAGATGAGCAGCGAACTTATGAGGTATCGGAACTGGGGCTTGCGCTGCTGCGCGGTCATGAAGCGCCACATGAAGATGAATATGATGTGCTCGTATTGGGAGGGGAAGATAAGGCGCTCGACTACAGTCGAGCCATTGATCACATCGCCGAACGTGGTCAGGCGATGATCGTTGATGCCTACCTTGACGTGCAGCAGATCAGTGACCTATTGCAGTATACAAGTGTCAACAAGTTTCTTGTAACTAATAAGCCTCGCGAAGACAGGCGCAGGCTAAAACTTGGCGTGTACTTGAAAACTTGGAAAAGGGCCAACGGGGATACAGATAAAGAACTCCGCATGGCGTCCCTCCATGACAGGTGGATCGTCGGTGACACGGATTTTCACATCTTAGGCGCATCCTTGAATGGCATCGGAAAGTACGCAACTACTCTTTGTAAGGTGCAAGGGTCTGCTGAAAGGGAGCTTCGGGCTGAAGCGCAATCGCTGTGGGACACAGCAAGCGTCATTGTCGAGGCCAATCCGGTGACTGGACCGGGACCGACTTCAGCTCCCTGACACTTGGCCGACCCGTTCACAGTTCAGCAAGCGCTCAACGCATCAACGCTGACAGTCGGGGGATACGTCTGCGTTGTCGTCGAACGGGGGCTTCCCCGCCAGTGCCCGACGAACCATTTGGCGGCCCGCCTGCCGGGCGGCCTCCCCATAGAGAGGTGTAGTCCCGGGCGTGGGAGTGAAAAGGCCATTCTCCGCGTCCGTGGCTAGCTGGTCGTAGTCAGGATCACTCATAATCTCAGTCTCTCATGTCCCACTTCGGTACCCCTGACACCATCGTCAACGGTCTATAGCAATGGGCTTCCGTAGGCGTTGACGGCCCTGAGCTACAGATAACCTGACGTGACTACCTGCTCCTATCAGCGTGTGTGCTCGGAGCGCAGCGGAGAGTACGCGCGCAACGAGGGTCCAGGGACCGGGTCCCTGGCGTAGGGGTTTGGGGGCGGCGGCAGCCCCCAAGAAGCGACCCCTCCATCAGTGACCAGGTTTCAACTCACTGGTCTAACAGCGGTTCACTTCTTGCGAAGGATCCCTGTCAGCCCGGCCAGCAGGAAGATTGTCATGACCCATCCGAACAGTTTCATACCGGTTAAAGTCCAGTTCAGCCACGTGAGCTGCGGCGTCCAGGCAGGGGCGGAGAGAGCAGCGGCAGGTGTCACGGTCGCAATGGCATATGAGATGGGTTCCAGTTCGGGATATCCCCCAACTTTGCATTGCTCGGGGCTCGCCGCAGTGACTGGTTTATCCAATGCTGGGCACTCATTCGGGGGGGAAGATTCAAGCCCGATTGAGGTGGCCTCTGGAGCTGATGTCTCACTTTCAACTGTGATGGTCGCTCTCGCGGTCGGTGCCGTTGGGACAAACCCGCCTGGGTTCATAAACGTCAGCAGCGAGGCACCTATGACAAGGGCGATAATCCATCCGACCGCCAGTAGGGGGTAGTAGCCATACCCGACTGTCGCCGCGTATAACCATCGCCACGCTCCCGATAGGGGCGGACTGTTCTTAGTGACCCGATGGGCGGCATTCCATCGAAGATGCTTTGCGCTAGATGGGTCTCCCTTGCGGTCGTATACTCTTGCGAGTTCCTCCCACGGCTGGGATGCGAAATTCGGCGCGGTGTCCAGCCAGTCTCTTGCTACTTTCCAATCTTCGGCAAGGTCGCCATGAATATCCTGCACCCGCCATCCAATTGCGGATACCGGACTCGGGTAAATAAATCCTGGTTCTGTGTACTTATCAAGTTTGGTTTTCTTTTCGAAGTCAATTACTGTGACTTCACAGAAATCGAGATTCAGGCCTCCTTCCCATGAGTGGATTCCTCCTAGATGCAGGCTATCGACAGTCGCCCTCTCCAGGTTGAGGGCGTGTCCGTGGGGGTTGGAGAGGGTCGCGTTGGTGAGGTCGAGTTGACCGGTGATTGTGGCTCCCGGGGCGCGGATCCCGCCGGTGGCGGTGAAGTGCCCCCTGGCGAATAGGTCTCCCCTGATAGTCGCCCCATCAAGGTGGAGGGCTTGGCCGTGTGGGTTGGAGAGGGTCGCGTTGGTGAGGTCGAGTTGGCCGGTGATGGTGGCTCCCGGGGCGCGGACCTCACCGGTGGCGGTGAAGTCGCCCCTGGCGAATAGGGCGCCGACAGTCACCCCATCAAGGCTGAGGGCATAGTCCTCGGGGTTGGACAGGGCCGCGTCGGTGAGGTTGAGTGCGCCGGTGATGGTGGCCGCTAGGATGCAGATCCCGCCGGTGGCGGTGAACTTCCCGCAGGCGACTATGTCGCCGTTGATAGTCGCCCCATCAAGGAGGAGGGCGTAGCTGTCGGGGTTGGACAGGGCCGCGTCGGTGAGGTGGAGTGTGCCGGTGATGGTGGCTCCCGGGGCGCGAATCCCGCCGATGGCGGTGAACTTCCCGCAGGCGAATATGTCGCCGTTGATCGTCGCCCCATCAAGGAGGAGGGCGTAGCCGTCGGGGTTGGACAGGGCCGCGTCGGTGAGGTCGAGTGCGCCGGTGATGGTGGCCCCCGGGGCGCGGAGTTCGCCGGTGGCGGTGAACCCCCCGTTGGCGAAGAGGCCGCCGTTGATCGTCGCCCCATCAAGGATGAGAGCGTAGCCGTCGGGGTTGGACAGGGTCGCACCGTTGAGCTCGAGTTGGCCGGTGATGGTGGCTCCGATGGCGCGGACCCCGCCCTCAATGGCTGTTTTGTCCAAGTTAAGGGTGCCGTCGATCATGCCATCGTCCAAGTTCAGGCTGCTGAGCCTGGTTCTGGATAGGTCCGGCCAGCGCAGATGACTTCCCTCAGCTAGGAGGCCTTCGGGGAGGAAGCAGTCTTGCAGGGTCAGTCGGTATGGGATGTTGGAGTATTGCAAGTCGAGCATGCCGTCGATCATGGCGCCGCGGATTCTCAAGCCGTGCGGATCAGCGGGCAGATCGTGGTCGAGTAACACTGTTCGTAGTGCTTCGGCTGGAACTCTGCGGTCTGCGGGCCAGTGCCCTTCGTCGTCGAGGTCGACTTCTTGCCCGTTTGCAAGGTCGACTAGTGAGCCCGTGCTTAGCGCTTCACGTAGGCGATTGACCCATTCGTCCTTGGTCGTCATGTCCTGATCATGCCGTAGTCGAACATCCGGTGCCTGTGGAATCACGAAGGTGTCCTGGGGCGAGCTGATCAACTGCATGAGGTCACTAGCTAGTTGCAGGACTACCCGTGGCATAGCACCGGCGTCCACACCGATATGGGCCTGGATAGGAGCCACGGAGGCGTGGCCAGGAACAGACCAAATCGATGGCGCGACGTGCAGGCTGTCCATCCGGACCAAGTAGTTGCGAGAGTTTTTCTCGCGTAGTCCGGGTAGTCGTGGCCGGTGAATCGGGCAGGGAAGTTCGGTACAGAGCTAGCTAGCGTTTGATAAGTCCTTGACATCCAGGGTCGGCAGGCTGCCGACAACATTGATCAGGGCTTGGCGGTCGGCACCGACGTAGATCTGGGTGGTGGCGATTGAGGCGTGCCCGAGCAGTTCCTGCACTGAGCGGAGATCTCGGGAGTTCCAGTAGGTATGGCTGGCGAAAAAGTGCCGGAGGGTATGGCCAGTCCAACCTGGGCCCAGTAGGCGGGAGAGTCTGCGGCCTATGAAGTCGGGATGGCAGTGTCCGGTGAATCGTCCAGGGAAGGCCCACCCTCCGCGTCGTTTGATCATTTCCAAGAGTGATGCCAGGACCGGGTGGATGGGGACGATTCGTTGTTGGCCGCCCTTGCCCTGAACGGTCAAGAATCCGTTCTCGATGTGATCGGCATGGACTTGGGCGATTTCGGTGCGTCTAAGGCCGGCGTAGCTGGCCAGTAGCAGCATGAGGCGATCTCGATCATCGCGAGCCCTTTTCAACGCCGCTAACAGTGTCTGTATCGGTGTTGGCCTTGGGGTGGGGCGGGGGATCGGCACACTGAGCATCAGCTCTGATGGGTTGTCGGTGCGGTAGCGGAGTAGGCGTGCCCACTCGAAGAACCGACGGACGGCGGCCCGTGCTGACCTGCGAGTGTTCGGCTTCCAATTGTGGGAGGAGGCCCAATGGAGAATCGTCTCCGCGGTGATCTCCCATGGCCCGGTGGGGTGCGCGAAGTCGGCCAGATGTGAGATCCACCAGCACCGTAGATGGATGGTCCCCGGGCTACGCCCGCCGGCTTTCAGCCACACACTGAACTCGGAAACCGCGTTGTTCCACTCCCCTGAACTAATGACCATTCATCCAGAGTCACCCCAGGTCGGATCGAATGCGAAACGCGACAGCTCTCAGACGGAAATTTGGGGATTCAATCCCGAGGAGCGGCACAGCGTGCCCGCTGTGGAGACATATGCGCATGGATCTACAGCGCCTACGAGTCGCCTGGTTCGTGCGATGTAGCTGGATACCTGGGCCCCGCGGAGGCGATGCCTAAAGCCAGCCAGAGCAGGGCGTGGCCACCTACTGCTCGAAGGTGTCGGGCTTCGCTCAGCAGAGCCCTCAACATGAGGACGACGACGGTGGACCGCTCAAACACCCTGGTCTGATAATCCATGGGTCGCGGGTTCGAGCCCCGCAGGGCCCACTCCTCATCGTTCGCCCCCGTTGTGACCAGGTCACGGCGGGGGCTTTTTCGTGCCCTAAGGATGCTGGGGTCTATTGGTGCCTTCATACCCTCTATGGCAGTGGAGCTGAGGGATACGCTGGCAGCTGGGCTACCGCGGCACCGCCCTCGGCGGCCTGTCCCGCTGAGCCCCCAGCGCACGAGCGTGGGCCACCAGTTACCAGCTGGTGGCCCACGCTCATGCTGGCATCGACGAGCCCGAGCTGTCCCGCTTTATTGATCCATACCCTTCACGCCACGGACTCTGCCGGACTCCTAGTGGTCGCACCTGAGAGCTGCTTGAACCAGGTCATCGACCGGCTTCGCATCGCGGTATTCAGCGGATTTTGGATGATCGATGCCCTCAGCGGCGAATGAGAGTGCATATCATCATCTACACAATTCATAAAGAATCGATGGATGGATGTAGCCCTGTCGTCGGCATTTCATAGGATTTCACTATGTCATTTCTTTCCCGAAGCTCGCCCCCCACCGATTCCGCGCCCGATGGGTGGATTTCGCTGCCAGCATCCACGGATGTCCTCCACGCGATCGGCGGAGGGCACAGCTTTGAGAGCGCGTTGGCAGACATCATCGACAACAGCATCGATGCCCGGGCCTCGCGCGTGCGCATCCGGTTCGTTCTCGAGGATGTCCGCCTCATCGCCGTGCAGATCCGGGACGACGGCACGGGGATGTCCGAGGAGACACTTGTCGAAGCTTTCAGACTCGGGGGGAGACGCGACTACAAAGGTACGGATCTCGGTCATTTCGGCATCGGGTTGAAGGCCGCTTCGATGAGGCACGCGAACTGTCTCAGGGTGTACTCAGCAGTCCAGACCGACGCTGGGCTGAGCGTATCGGCCGCGAGCCTGGACCCTGGGGATTCGCCCGACGGAACGCTCGGCATCCGGGTTCTCGACCGGCGCGGGGCGGAGTCCGGATACGCTTTCGGCTACGAGTCGGACCCGTCGGAATCCGGGACGGTCATCGAATGGACCGGTATCCGTGCAGCTTCTGACTCCGTTTCCCGGGGGACTCGTCAGGAATGGCTCGATCATAGACTCGAATCGACTCGTGCTTTCCTGGGCCTCGTTTTCCACCGCATGCTCGAGGCCGGCGACCTGAGGATCGAGATCGATCTGTTCGATGCCGCCGAACTCTCAGCCGGAATCCCCCGCCGCATCGAGCCTGTGAATCCGTTCGGATACCAGATAAGCGGTCACGCGGGCTATCCTCGAACCCTCGAAGGCGCGCTTCCCGACGGTTCCCCGATTGCGGCGACCTGCCACGTACTGCCACCGAAAGGCATGGACCGTGGCCTCCCCGGGAAACGGGAGGACTGGCAGGGGCTCTACGTGTACCGCAACGCCCGCCTATTGACAGTCGAAGCCGGCTGGCAGGGTCTTGCCGTCGCGAAGAGCGAACTCCGTCTCGCTCGCGTCGCGATCGATATCGCAGACAAGCTCTTGCCGTATGTGACTCCGAATCCGGAGAAGAACGGCGTGATCCTCCTGCCGGACTATTCGAACGCGCTGCAGGATGCGATCGACCCGGAATCCGGGATCTCGATCGCGGGGTACCTCGATGACTCCCGTACCGCGTGGAAGGAATCGACGAAGCGGACTACCGAGAAACCACTGACCGAGGTCTCGGGAGGGCTCCCCGCTCTGCTTCTGCAGCAACTCGGCGAATCATTCGGCTGGCGCACCGGACATGCACCCGCATCCATCGTGTGGGAGGAAATCTCGAGGGATGACATCTTCAAGGTCGATCTCGACCGACGGTTGCTGGTAATGAACTCAGCGCACGCCGAGCAGCTTGGCGGCGAAGATTCGCCGCAGGCTACCGCGATCGCGATGCTCCTCTACATCCTCGTCGAGTCCAACTTCACGCGGACTTCGCATCTGCGCGCGACGACGCACGATCACCTCGAGCAGATCGACAGAGCGCTTTTCGCGGCGCTCTACTCCGACTCCGATGGGGACACAAACGACGCACCGAGGGTTCGGAGCACACCTCCGGAAGCTCTTGCCAAGCTCCGTGCGGCTCTATCGGCTTCGGCTTTTCGCTCCACTTCAGTGCGGCCCTCTACCACCGACCAAGAAAGCACCACGAGCGATGAACCATCACTCGGCTCGGCTGAACCTGGGCTCAGCACCGAGAACGTTCCTGATGTCTTCGCGCAAGGAGATCGGACGACGGAGGAATCCTCCCCTGCAAACGCCCCCATCGCTGATGTCGCACTCCCCGATTCGTCTGCGCCTTCTTCGGAGCCTGATCGTATCCTCCATTCGCCCTGTCAACCCGGCCTGTCAGGTCCGCTCGATACTGACGACCTTGCAGCATTCGAGGCGTACTGCGACGGCGCCGGCATCGGTGAGATCGCCGCAACGCTCTGTCGAGAAAAGGCTTCGATCGCCAAGAGCCTCGCACTCGCTCTCTTCGGCGCGGAAGCCGTCGATGACGATGCCTCGCTTGCTCCGTTCCACGGTCTGCCCTACACCCCGGATGAGCGCACTCGGATCGTCACCGCCTACCGTTCGGGCGGAAGCGACTCGGTCGTTAAGATCGCGCGCGACAACCGTCGCACGCCGCTGGCGATCGCGTGGCTTCTGCTCGACAGCCCGAAACGTCCAGTAGTGGTAGACAGACGCGTCAGGAAAAATGTACGACGCCGGTTGAAGACGAATAGCGCTACAGGTTTGAATCAGATTTCTTAACTGTTCACCGGCTATGTCCGGATGCCTTGGTCAGCGCTTCCTCGATCATGTCGGCGGCGTCGGCGGGCGGCATGTGTTCCCAGACCCTTACAACACGCCATCCACGGTCTTTGAGCTCGGCATCCGTCTCACGGTCGCGCTCGATGTTCCTTGCGAGCTTCGGCAGCCAGTAGCCCGTGTTGGATTTAGGATAGGTGGCGTGAATGGGGCAACCGTGCCAGAAACAGCCGTCGACGAATACGGCGACGTGCTTGCGAGTGAACACGATGTCGGCGCGCCTTCGTGGACGCTCCGTCAACGGCGCGTAGTCGACTCGGAAGCGCAGCCCGCGCCTGTGGAGTTCTGATCGGACTGCGAGCTCCGGTCGGGTGTCACGACGCCGATTTGAACGCATTGATCGAGAGGTGCCTGCGGACACCTCGCCCCGGACTGCGTTGCTCATTGCGTTTTCAGAACTTCTTGATAATTGCGCCAGCGCCGCGTTTCCGCACGGTGAACCCTATACGGCCGCGAGGAGCTGCCTCCTTCGGTAAGGCGAAAGAGAACAACGTCGCGATGTCCTCGGGCGCGGTGGGATCCGGCAGCAGCCCGGGGTCTCGTTCCGCGTCGTCCGCAGGGTCGGCGGCGAACGTGAGGAGCAGCGCCCCTCGGGTCCGAGTGCTGAGCTCCTCTGCTGCTGGCCCCCCGTATGCGTCAGTGTTCCCTGCAATACGCTCGATCGCACCACGCTGGCGGAACGAGCTGCCGGAGAACCCCGGACGGTCTAGACGCCGTTTGCGTTCAAGGACTGGAATCTCGACGTCTCCGACGCAGCGGATCACCGGAGACTTGCCGAGGTACGGCACGAGTACTGCCCAGTCTTCAAGCGTCCTTGCACTGATCGCCTGCTTCATCATCTCGATAGATGGCCTGAAGTCAAACCCTGGTACCCACTCGAATTGCCCCAGGCGTTCGATCATCTCCTCGGCGCTGACGATCATGACTCGTGCTCCGAACGACTGTCGACGATTCCGTGTTGAGTCGTAGTATCCGAACTCCCGCATCGGCCCCAGCTGTCCGACCCAGTCGGCGACAGCCTCGAAATGGGCCCGGTTCCAGCGACCGTCTCCACGCTCCGGCTGACGCGGGAAGTCCTTGAGGCTGCCGCCCTCGCCCATGAACTGCAGCTCCGCGTTGTACATCTTGTTCGGGCTAGTCGGTTTCAGCCACGGAAGCTGCTGGAAGACCATAGGAGGCACATCGATCGGCCGCACCATCGGTTCCCCGTCGTCATCGAGACCATCGAACTCCCTGAGCTGCTCCCGGAACTCTTCCTCGTCCTCGACGATCGCCTGGAAGGCTTCATAGAGGTCGTATCGTTTGGTTCCACGACCGGTCGGGACGTTCCGGGCGATGTAGAGGCGCACAAGATCCTCGTATCCATTCCGGTACCCGAACCAGCGCCCCATCTGCATCAGACTGTCTGCTTGGAGCGTGCGTCTGCGGTAGTAGGTAACAGTAAGCCCTTCGATGGTGAATCCACGGCTGAGCTTCGCGCCACCGACCAGGATCCGCCAGACGCGCTGGGAGTCGAAATCGACCTGCTGGTATTCGTTCTCCTTATCTCCGTTCACGATGACGACGGGGCTCAGCGCGATCGTGATGAGGTTCAGGGCTTCTCCGATGAAGGGAACGAGCTCCTCGAAGTCAAATGGAAGCTGCTGCCCCCACTCCCGGGCGTTCGTGACCACGCGAAAATCAGACTCGAACAGCTTTTCCATCACGGCACGGCCCTGCGGAGATGAGAAGCCGGTGCTGTGCCAGATTTTGACGATCCGATTGGCGAGTTCCCGATGCTCGATCTGCTTCACGGACTCGTGCACGAGCATCGTGTGGTGCTTCGCATTCACGTCGTCACCGCGCGATTCCCGCCAGAGCTTGATGGCGCCGGTGAGTACGAACGCTGAGAGAGCTTCTCTTATCTCGCTCTCCTCCTCGAGCCTGGTCTCGGCTACCAGGTTCCGCACATACGCGGCCTCGTTCGAGTAATGGGGATCCTGCTTGAGGTCCATATCGTGAGGTTTGAGATCGTGGAACTTGCTCCCGCCCATGTAAGCATTCGGCGGCGTCAAGCTGAGAATGAAATCCTTGGGGAAGATATCCTCAGAGTCGTCCGGCGACACGAACACATTCGCGAACGGGGTGGCGGTGTATCCGATGTACTGGCCGCGCTTCAACTCACCCAACAGCTCGGAGATGAGGCCGTTGATGGCTGTGCGGTCCTTTTCCAAGGACTTAGCCTTCGAAGGATTGATGGTGTTCACCGAGGCCTGGTCCGCCTCATCATCGATGATCAGGGCTGGGATCTCATCGAGCCTGGCGGTTACGTTCCGCAGATCCTGCACGAGCTTCGTCAGCACCGTTTTGTTCTTCTTCACAACCACCATGCGGACGTCGGTGTCGTACAGGTTTTCCTCGGCCCAGACCTGTTTGTGCGGATTCCGCAGCTCGTTCCCGCTGCGGAAATCGAGTGCGCTGAGTCCTGCGCGGAGGCTCTTGTAGTCGAAGCCTTTTCCCGTAAGTCGCCGGATGGCCGGGATCTCACGAGTCGTACTGAAATCGATTCCGTGCTCGACGAACTTCCCAGCAGTCCAATCGGCATCCGAGTCGCCCGCGTAGTCGATATCCTCGATCGCATTGAAGTCGTTCTCGTCCCGACCGCCGAGAATGTTTTCCTTTCCGATGAGCTCCATATCGAGCCGGCGCTGGGTCTGCGCGCGCAGCAGTTCGACGGTACCGGTGAGCACGATGATCAGGCGGTATCCGGCATCGATGGCCTTCGCGACGACACCGGTGAAGTTGGCGGTTTTGCCGCTTTGTACATGGCCGACGACGAGCCCTTTGGCCTGGTACGGTATCTCGGCCACGGGATCCGCGAGCCGGGAGACCACATTCGTCGTAGCAGTATCGATGGAAGTGACACCCGCGCCGACTTTCTTCCGGAGGAGCTTCTCGTACTGCTTCCAGTAGAACGAATGCGCCCGCTGACGTTCCGGCGTGTACCAAGGGTCCCACTCGGGATCCTGCAGGAACACATCGTGCGAGAGCACCGGGGGGAGCGCCGCGTTGACCCGCTCTGCGGCAGCTTTCGAGAAGCCGAGAGCTTCGAGCACACGTGCCCGGCGATGCCACGTAGCGGGCTCGGTGCCGCTGGCCCACTCGGCGTCCGGCGCGGCATCCCATCTGCTGAGTGCGAGATGGAAATCCGTGCGCTCCTTGGAATTGGTGTTGTCGTCGGTGAGTATAGCGATGAGATTTTCCTCGTCGATGTCTCGACCCGATTTCCTCAATACATATGCGACCTCGGAAAGCAACGGCTCGGGGCCGTACTCGTCCATTCCGCCGAGCGCCTTGACAATCGCCCTCGTGTACTCGTGCTCACGAATCACTGCTGCTCCTCTCGCAGTATCCCGATAATTGCGACGGAGGCGTTGAAGCTTCGATCGCTGTAACATCGATACGGTATACGGCACCTACGACAAGCTCAGGTCGTTGCACGATCGACGCGATCCCCTCGTGCGTGATCGCGGGAAAATCGATATCGACCAGATATACTCGTGGTTCGCTGCGCGCGAAGTACCCCTGCGTATAAAGATCGGCTGCGGTGCGCGGATCCCAACCCAGCGAAGCGAGATGCTCATCGAACACTCGAGCAGAACTGTCGAGCATCGCGCGAACCTTGTTCACCCGTTCGGGAAGGGTCTGCCCTTCGGAGGCCGCCCCGGCTGCAGTCACCTGGACGGAAACGAGGTACAGCGGCCGTGCTGGCGAGGGCGCGAGCTGCCCGAGACCACCGATAACATGTGCCCTCGTCTCGTTACGCGTCGTCTTGACTTCCGCGTCGAAGTCCGGAAGTACGAAGTCGTGCTCCTCGTTCTCGGGGCCGAGCCATGATGAGGTCGCGGCTTCCTCCCCGAGTTCGGCGACGAGATGTGCGAAGAGCCCAAGCTCCCCGAAGAGCCCGATCTCCTGGTCTTCGCTGAGCTTCCAACGCTTGGTCAGCAGCTCCTTGAACGTCGCGAGGGACTCGTCGAGCGCGTGCTTCAGAGGACGGCCCGCCTCGAGCTGATCGACGACAGACATAACCAGCGAGTATGCCTCGTAGGCCATCCCGGATGCGTCGACGGTGAGCTCCGCCCAGACGCCGGATTCGCCCGGCTCCTCCACGACTTCGAATGCGAGTCTGCGGTAAGCGCCGGTCTCTGGATAGGACCCCGCATCCGGCGTGCGGAGCACGAGCCTAGACGCTCGTGGGTCGATGATCATTTCGCAGCGGGGCATCTCCGAGAGCACGTGGCGCGTCTCGACCTCGGCGCGCATGTAACGGTCCAATGTCTCTACAGTGAACTCTCTTTCGCGCTCATCGCTCATCGTGGGACCTCCCTCCGTGGGCTCGGAGGCCGAGTTCCTCGTTCATGAGTCCCTCCCGCACTTGCAGCTCGCTGCTCGGAACGCAGGAGAGCTCCGGCTGCGTCGCTGGCCTTGTGCTCGTATTCACTGTGACCGAGTCTATCCGTGACCTGTTGCATATCCTTGTGCAGGTGCACGTCTATGGTCGTCGCCGGCGCGGCGGCCACGAGTGTCCCATGGGCCGGCTAGGATCTATGTCCATGACAGGTAGTAAAATACGCGTTCTCGACCTGTTCGCAGGTGCCGGGGGTCTGACTGCTGGTTTCCATGCTGCTTCCGACCGATTCCGGACGGTTTCTGCAGTGGAAATGGACCCGTCCGCCGCTGCTTCCTTCGAGACCACGTTCGGTGAGGGGATCGTCTTTACCGGCTCCATCCAGGACTGGTTGAGCGCGGACCGCGTTCCAGACGGTGTCGATGTGGTCGTAGGAGGGCCTCCCTGTCAGGGATTCTCCACGCTCGGCAAGCAAGACGTGGAGGACAAGCGCAATTCGCTCTGGGAGCAGTACGCGAGAACTCTGACTCTCGTTCGCCCTAAGTACTTCGTCGTGGAGAACGTTGCGGCGTTCGCGAAGTCCACCCAGTTCCAGCAGTTCGTCGATGCCACGCGTTCCGGTGGTTCGCTTCAGGACTACGCATTCGAGCATGACATCTTGAATGCCGCCGACTTCGGTGCGCCTCAAGCCCGCAAGCGTGCGCTCCTTATCGGGCATCACCGAGATCTCGCGTTCCCGGGTTTCCCCACGGCTACGCACTCTGCAACGGGGGTTGAAGGGAGGGAGAAGCACGTGACGGTCTCCCAGCGGTTTGCTCATGTGCCGAAGGCGCCTGACCGTGATGAGGTGTTCGAGGAGCGGCGTCTGGAACTGGATGGTCGGGTTTTCCCCGGAGCATTCGCGCCCAGGGACCTCCACTGGAGCCGGAATTACGAAGAGATCTCCTTGAATCGATTTGCGAATATACCGAAAGGTGGAAACCGTTTCGATCTGCCGGCAGAACTGCAGGCGCCGTGTTGGAGAAGGCATATTTCCGGATCCGGCGATGTCATGGGTCGCCTGCGGGGCGACCGGCCCTCAGTCACGATCCGAACAGAGTTCTTCAAGCCGGAAAAAGGGCGCTACTTGCACCCGACCGAGGATCGAGCCATCACGCACTATGAAGCGGCGCTCCTTCAAGGGTTCCCGTGCACGCATCGTTTTGTGGGATCGAAGTCTGCGATCGCCCGACAGATCGGTAATGCAGTGCCCATCCCCCTGGGGCGAGCAGTCGCTGCGCAGATCGAGCGCGCAATTTAGTTTTCTCGCCTTCATTTCCATATGATGTTTATGTAGATTCAGAGTACTATTATGATTGGCGGATTCAAGCGGTGGGCGCAAGGAAC
>NZ_ML708633.1 GCF_008831305.1 Kocuria coralli | reverse complement strand
TGGTCAGCGCGGTCACGCGTCGGGGTGAAGTGGCCGGTTGCATCGTCCACTCGGACCGGGGATCGCAGTTCCGCGCCAGGTCATTCGTGCACGCCCTGAACGAGCACCACCTGCTCGGATCGATGGGCCAGGTCGGGGCCGCGGGTGATAACGCAGCGATGGAGTCCTTCTTCGCGCTGCTGCAGAAGAACGTCCTGGACCGCCGCCGCTGGCGAACCCGCGATGAGCTGCGCATCGCGATCATCACCTGGATCGAACGGACCTACCACCGGCGCCGGCGGCAGGCCCGCCTGGGCCGGTTGACCCCCATCGAATACGAGACCATCATGAACCCGACCGTCACCCTGGCGGCCTAACCGCAACTGACACCTCTCCGTGCAGCAGTCCCCCGGCGACGCTCCGCTCGATCAAAGTCGCCGACGAGCAGATCGCGGAACTCTCCATGCTTTGCGGCTTCGACGACGACATCGCCGCAGCTGTTGAAGAGATCGTCGGGAAACACTTCCCGACCGCCGGGCACCTCGATCCGAGGCGAGTCGCCCTCCCGGCGAGGAAACAAGGTCTTGAAGCGGGCCGTGTTCCTCTCCCCGTTCGCCGGCCTCGATATCGCCAGGCCGCATCGATAGCGGTGTCAACCCATATGCAGCATGGTTTGCAAGACTATGCGAAGACGAAGCACTCGTGGAAGTGAACGAAGCCGACGCGAACCGTTGGCAGAAGGAGCGCGGTGAACCAGATAGTTCGCAGGCAGGGCAAAGTTTCAGTCGTCGTCGGCTGGGTTTTGATCGCCATGGGAGTTCTCGCACTCGCATGCTTCATGATCCTCGCCATCGCGATGCGGGAATCCATGTTTCTCATCTTCTTGTTCGCACCCGTTCTGCTGTTCGCCGGCGGATGGCTCAACCTCTGGATGGGGCGCAGAGCCCGCCTGGAGATCCAGCCGGATCGATTCATCTGGTGCGGCTTCCTTGGTGCTGCGAAGTCACTGCCCTGGCAGGCGGTGCGTCAGATCCATGTACCACCGCCGGGCAGCCGACGCCGACTCGCTGCACTGGCCCAGCTGCACGATGGTGCGGTCGTCGAGATCGACGCGCTGTGGGAATCGCCGACCTCGCCGGGAAACCTGCTGGCGGAACCGCACCTGGGGACGGCGCAGCGCGCGCTCATCGAGGGCCACCAGGCGTACCTAGCACGACACGGCATCCACTGAATCGAATAAGACGACAAGAACAACCGGAAGCCATCAGGGGTGCAGACTGCCGGAACTGAAGCGGCTGAAAACGAAAGCGAACAGACCATTCGCTCCGCCCCCGTTTACTTTGTTCGTAGCCTCTGATCCGTGAGGATGTGAAGCGCCCTGGGTGCCGTTCAGATTCCTGAGGCCATTCGGTAGCGGTCATAAGCGCCGACGTGGATCAGGTGCAACCCGCCGACAGCAGAGACTGGGATGAGGAAGTAGTTCAGGTCACCATCAATGATGAAGAAGTCGTCGATCTCATCCGGGTCGTATGTCTTACGTTCACGGCGCGCAGTCGAGAGGTACACCTTCCAGGTATGCCCTGCGCGTACCGTCGTCGTCTTCACCTGCACTTTGCGCACTGCTGCCTGAGCGCGAACTAGGAGATCGTACCGACTGGGCTCGAGAGGCCAGGAGACCTCCTGTCCGCACAATGTGAACCACGCAGCTGCAAGAAGTGAACCCGCGCGACTGAGATGAGCGACGTCAGGTCGGCATTCTCCCGCAACGGCCGACAATGGGGGCACCGTGAGGTGCGCGGTATCAAGACCGAGCCGTAATGCGTGACCTTTCACCGTGGCCAAGGCAGATCCGCCTAAAAGGCCGAGCGCATCCACGACCTCGGACCAGGTTCCCGAGACAGCGATCGCCGTGCGAAGCTGGTCATTTGTCCACCGGCGCTGCCCTTTGAAGTGCCGGTAGTCGAGGCCAAGATCGTCTGCGCGGGCGCGCACCGACCTCATAGCGCCCGCGGAGGTCGCCACCAGCCCCAGTTGGCGCAACGTCGCTCGCCAGGAACTCGACAATGCGATGGCACGGACCAACTGCTCATCGCTGTAGCTGCGTTCGCGCCCCATGCGGCAAGCCTAGGAGACACCACTGACAGCCCAAGCCGGAGCTCAAAGAGCTCTCCAGAGCGCCGGCAGAAAACAAAAAGTCCTGAGCCGCGACACGTCCGTAAACGATGTCGCAACTCAGGACAAAAAGTCGGGTTGACAGGATTTGAACCTGCGACCCCCTCACCCCCAGTGAGGTGCGCTACCAAGCTGCGCCACAACCCGTGGACGGCGGACCGTCCAAGATGCCCGTCACGATCACCGGGATCGCCCCGAGCACCCGCTACACATTACCCCAACGGCCCGGCGATTTCACATCGCCGGGCCGTTGGGACACGTACTCAGATCACCGTGAGCGGTGACTCACGCGAAACCTCGCCGAACCTCACGAAGCAGGCTCGATCTCCACCACCAGGTCGCCGCCGTCGACCGGCGACGGCCCCGGGACGACCACGCGGGTGACCTTGCCGCCCACCTGGGTGGTCACGGAGGCCTCCATCTTCATGGCCTCGATGGTGGCCACCCGATCGCCCGCGGAGACCTCGTCGCCCGCGGACACCGTCGCCGTGATCGACCCGGCGAACGGAGCCGCCACATGGCCCGGCTTGGAGGCATCCGCCTTCTCGGCCTCCACGTGGTCGGTGGCCACCGAGGTATCGCGGATCTCCAGCATGCGCATCTGGCCGTTGAGGGTCACCATCACGGTGCGCATGCCCTTGTCGTCGGCCGGGCCGATGGCCTGCAGGGTCACCAGCAGGCGCACGCCCTTGCCCAGCGAGATCACGTGCTCGCGATCGGGCATGAGCCCGTACAGGAAGTCGCGGGTGTGCAGCACGGAGACGTCGCCGTACTGCTTCTGCTGCGCCTCGAAGTCGCGGGTGGGGCCGGGGAACAGCAGCCGGTTCAGGGTCGCGCGCCGCACGGCCGATTCGCCGTTGAGTCCCGCCAGGTCCTCGTCCGACAGGTCCGCCACGGCGGGCTTCTCGTGCCGGCCCTCCAGCGCCTTGGTGCGGAACGGCTCCGGCCATCCGGCGGGCGGGGTGCCCAGCTCGCCGTTGAGGAAGCCGATCACCGAGTCCGGGATGTCGAACTTCTGCGGGCTCTCCTCGAACTCGGCCGGGTCCACGTTCATGCCCACCAGCTGCAGGGCGAGGTCGCCCACGACCTTCGACGACGGCGTGACCTTCACCAGGTGCCCCAGCATCCGGTCGGCCGCGTAGTACATGTCCTCGACCTGCTCGAACTTCTCCCCCAGGCCCAGCGCGATCGCCTGCTGGCGCAGGTTCGACAGCTGGCCGCCCGGGATCTCGTGCCGGTACACGCGGCCGGTCGGCCCGGACAGCCCGGACTCGAACGGCTTGTAGATCCCGCGGATGGTCTCCCAGTACGGCTCCAGGTCGGAGACGGCCTGCAGGGAGATCCCCGTGTCCCGCTCGGTGTGCGCCAGTGCGGCCACGAGGGCGGAGGCGGAGGGCTGCGACGTCGTGCCCGCCATGGTCGCCGAGGCGACGTCGACCGCGTCCACGCCCGCGTCGATGGCGGTCAGCAGCGTGCCGACCTGCCCACCGGCGGTGTCGTGGGTGTGCAGGTGGACGGGCAGGTCGAAGCGCTCACGCAGCGCGGAGACCAGGCGGCGCGCCGCCTCCGGGCGCAGCAGCCCGGCCATGTCCTTGATCGCCAGGATGTGGGCACCGGCGTCGACGCACTGCTGGGCCAGGTCCAGGTAGTAGTCGAGCGTGTAGACCTTCTCCTCCGGATCCAGCAGGTCGGAGGTGTAGCACAGCGCCACCTCGGCCACCGCGGTGCCGGTCTTGCGCACGGCGGCGATCGCCGGGGCCATCTGGGAGACGTCGTTGAGCGCGTCGAAGATGCGGAAGATGTCCACACCGGTCTCGGCCGCCTCCTGCACGAACGCGTCGGTCACCTCGGTGGGGTACGGGGTGTAGCCCACCGTGTTGCGGCCGCGCAGCAGCATCTGGATCGGGATGTTCGGCATCGCCTCGCGCAGCAGGCGCAGCCGCTCCCAGGGATCCTCGGCCAGGAATCGCAGGGCGACGTCGTAGGTCGCACCGCCCCAGGCCTCGACCGAGAACAGCTGCGGCAGCGTGTGCGCGTAGGCCGGCGCGGCGGCGAGCAGGTCACGGGTGCGAATACGGGTGGCCAGCAGGGACTGGTGGGCATCGCGGAAGGTCGTGTCTGTGACACCGACGACGGTCTGCGCGCGCAGCTTGGCCGCAAAGCCCTCGGGGCCCTCCTCCAGCAGTACCTTGCGCCAGCCCGCCGGGGGCGCGGACTGACCGGGGCCGTCGAACGGCGAGCGGTCCGGGTCCTCGACCTTGTCGTCGGGGAAGCGGGGCAGCTTGGTCCGAGGGTCGATGCCCTCGATGCGCTCACCGTTGGGCTTGTTGACCGTGACCTCGGCCAGGTAGGTCAGTGCGCGGGTACCGCGGTCCGCGGAGCCGCGGGCCTCGAGCAGCTCGGGACGGCGCTCGATGAAGTCCGTGGTCACGTTGCCCGCCAGGAACTCCGGGTCCTCGAGCACCGACTGCAGGAACGGGATATTGGTGGCCACGCCGCGGATACGGAACTCGGCCAGCGCACGCCGCGCGCGGTGCACGGCGGTCTGGTAGTCGCGGCCGCGGCAGGTGAGCTTGACCAGCATGGAGTCGAAGTGAGGCGAGATCTCCGCACCCGAGTACAGGGTTCCGCCGTCCAGGCGGACGCCCGCGCCACCGGCGGAGCGGTAGGCGGTCACCTTCCCGACGTCGGGACGGAAGCCGTTGGCCGGGTCCTCGGTGGTGATCCGGCTCTGCATCGCGAAGCCGCGGACCTGCAGCTCGTCCTGCCTGATCCCGATGTCGGCCAGGGTCTCCCCCGCGGCGATGCGCATCTGCGCCTGGACTAGGTCGACGTCGGTGACCTCCTCGGTCACCGTGTGCTCGACCTGGATACGCGGGTTCATCTCGATGAACACGTGCTCGCCGGCCCGCTCCCCCACGGTGTCGAGCAGGAACTCGACCGTGCCGGCGTTGACGTAGCCGAGCTCCTTGGCGAATGCGACGGCGTCCTTGTGCAGGGCATCGCGCACCTCCGGGTCCAGGTTGGGTGCCGGAGCGATCTCGACGACCTTCTGGTGGCGGCGCTGCAGCGAGCAGTCGCGCTCGAACAGGTGCACGGTCTCGCCCGTACTGTCGGCCAGCACCTGGACCTCGATGTGCCGCGGGCGCAGCACGGCCTGCTCGAGGAACACGGTGGGATCGCCGAACGCGGTGCCGGCCTCCCTCATGGCGGATTCGAGGGCGTCGGGCAGCTCGGCGGGGGTCTCCACGCGGCGCATGCCGCGACCACCACCGCCGGCGACGGCCTTGACGAAGATCGGGAAGCCGATCTCGTCGGCCGCGGCGATCAGCTCTTCGGGGTCCGACGACGGCTCCGAGTCCACCAGCGTGGGGATGCCCGCCTTCTTGGCGGCCTTCAGCGCGGCGACCTTGTTGCCAGCCAGGTCCAGCACGTCAGCGGAGGGGCCGATGAAGGTGATGCCGTTCTCGGCGCAGGCCTTGGCCAGGCCGGGGTTCTCGGAGAGGAAGCCGTAGCCCGGGTACACGGCGTCGGCACCGGACTCCTTGGCCACGCGGATGATCTCGTCGACGTTCAGGTACGCCTTGACGGGGTGCCCTTCGGTGCCGATCCGGTAGGCCTCGTCCGCCTTCTGCCGGTGAATCGAGTTCCGGTCCTCGAACGGGTAGACAGCCACGGTCTTGGCACCGAGCTCATAGGCCGCTCTAAAGGCGCGAACGGCGATCTCGCCGCGGTTGGCCACCAGGATCTTCTCGAACACGGGCGCTCCTTCTTCCGGGACTGCCTCCTGGCGACCCTTGTTGAGAGGCCGGCGTCAGTCCCTGCTGCAGTTGATGCGGGCTGCTGCCCCACGCCTCATCGGCCGGGCACAGCGTGGCACTAGCTTACGGCGGCAGGTGTCCATTACGTGACCCCCGCCGCATTGTCATGCCGACTTCTTCATATCAGCGCCAGGTGTCCGCCGCGTAACCCGCCGCCATGAACCGCGGCCTCCCCCGACGAGAAAAGGCCTGCACCGTCGTCGACGGCACAGGCCCTTTCAGCGGAGAGCTCAGCGTCTGCGGGACCGCCGCTCGCGGACGCGCATGGCCACCTCGATCGGGGTGCCCTCGAAGCCGAAGGTCTCCCGCAGCCGCCGGGTGATGAACCGGCGGTATCCCGGATCCAGGAAGCCCGTGGTGAACAGCACGAACTTGGGCGGGCGGGAGGACGCCTGGGTGCCGAACAGGATGCGCGGCTGCTTGCCCCCGCGCAGCGGGTGCGGGTGGGCCGCGACCAGTTCGCCCAGGAACGAGTTGAGCCGACCGGTCGGGATGCGGGTGTCCCAGGAGTCCAGGGACTTCTCCAGAGCGGGGACGAGCTTGTCCTTGTGCCAGCCGGTCTTCGCCGAGATGTTCACTCGGGGCGCCCAGGCCACATGGGCCAGGTCCTTCTCGATCTCGCGGTCCAGGTAGTAGCGCCGCTCCTCGTCCAGCAGGTCCCACTTGTTGAAGGCCAGCACCAGGGCGCGGCCGGAGTCGATGGCCATCTGCAGGATGCGCACGTCCTGCTCCGCCAGGGGCTCGGAGACGTCCAGGAGCACCACGGCCACCTCGGTCCGCTCCAGGGCGGACTGGGTGCGCAGCGAGGCGTAGTAGTCCGCGCCCTTCTGCATGTGCACCCGGCGGCGGATGCCGGCGGTGTCCACGAAGCGCCAGGGGCGGCCACCCAGCTCGATCATCTCGTCCACGGGATCGCGGGTGGTCCCGGCCAGTTCGTTGACCACCACCCGCTCGGAGCCCGCCAGCTTGTTCAGCAGCGAGGACTTGCCCACGTTGGGCCGGCCCACCAGCGCCACGCGCCGCGGACCGCCCACCACCTCGGGCTCGGCCACCTCGGAGAACTGCGGCAGCACCTCGAACAGGGCGTCCAGCAGGTCGCCGGCGCCCTTGCCGTGCAGGGCGGAGACCGGGTACGGCTCCCCCATGCCCAGCGACCACAGCTCGGTGGCCTGCAGCTCCAGGGCGGGCGAGTCGCACTTGTTGGCCACCAGGATCACGGGGCGCCCGGCGCCGCGCAGCATCTTCACGATCGCCTCGTCCGAGGCGGTCACGCCCACGGTGGCGTCCAGCACCAGCAGCACAGCGTCGGCGCGCTGCACGGCCAGCTCGGCCTGGTCGGCCACGGTCTTGTCGATCCCGCGGGCATCGGACTCCCAGCCGCCGGTGTCCACCATGGTGAACGGGCGGCCGAGCCATTCGGCGCTGTAGGAGACGCGGTCGCGGGTCACTCCGGGCACGTCCTCCACCACGGCCTCGCGGCGGCCGATCACGCGGTTGACCAGCGTGGACTTGCCCACGTTCGGGCGGCCCACCACGGCCACCACCGGCGCGGGCTTGCGGGTCAGGACGCCCAGGGAGTCGTCCTCCCAGGCCTCGAGCAGGGCCAGGTCCTCGTCGTCCAGGTCGTAGTCGTCCAGGCCGGCGCGCAGGGCCTCGGCACGCTGGTCGGCTTCGTCGTCGTCGATGGCGTTGAGACGCTCGATCACATCGTCGTCGTCACCGCCCAGGACGGACTCCACATAGGGGTCGACCGGGCGCTGCCACGGTTCGAGGCCCGGGGCGGAGGTCGACGTCGGTTTGGGGGCGGGGTTCTCGGTCATCGAGCACCCTCCTCTCGCAGGGGGTCGGTCAAAGTCTGGTGCCTGTGCTCAGGCGAGGTCCGGAACGGCGCGCAGGACCAGGTCCATCACGGCCGTCACGGACTGTTCGAGGGTCAGCTCGGAGTTGTCCAGGGTGACGACGCCGTCGGCGGCGGTGGAGAAGTTCACCACGGTCGAGTCCTTGGCGTCGCGGCCCACCACCTGCTGTCTCAGGGCCTCCGCGTCCTGGGAGCCGCCCAGCTGCGCCCCGCGGCGGTTCATGCGCGCCTGCTCGGAGGCCACGAGCAGGATCCGCGCCTCGGCGTCGGGGGCCACGACGGTGGTGATGTCCCGGCCCTCGGCCACGATCCGGCGCCCGGAGTCGGCGATGATGCCTCGCTGCCGCTGCACCAGCACCTCGCGCGCCGCCGGCACCGTGGCCACGGAGGAGACCTGGGAGGTCACCTCCGGCGTGCGGATCGCGTCCGTGACGTCGGTGCCGCCCACCCGCACGAACTGGTGATCGGGATCCGTGGAGATCTCCACCGGGGCGTTGCGCGCGGCTTCGACGACGGCGGAGGGCTCCGCGAAGTCCGTGCCCTCGTGCATGGCCCACCACGTCACCGCGCGGTACATCGCGCCGGTGTCCAGGTACCCCAGGTTCAGGCGGCGGGCGATCTCCTTGGACACCGTGGACTTGCCGGAGCCCGAGGGCCCGTCGATGGCTACGACCACCTGAATCGGCGCCTGTGCTGGCTCGGTCACTGGACCACCTTCCATCCGTTCGTCGTGAGGGCTTCCACAAGTTCATCGCGGCGGTTGGGCTCGACCGAGACCTCCGCCAGACCCACCGGCTGACCGGGTGAGTGGTCCAGACGCAAGTCTTCCAGGTTGATCCCGATCTCGCCGATGAACGTGAGCAGGTGCGCGATCGTGCCGGGACGGTCGTCCACCAGCACGGTGAGCTGGGCGAAAGCCTTGGGCGCCCCGCCGTGCTTGCCCGGGATCCGGGCCTGCCCGGCGTTGCCCTCGGCGATCAGCTGGGCGACGTCCAGGCGCGATCCCGGCGCCGTGGGCGCCTCCATAGTCTCGATCAGCCGCTCCAGGTCCTCCCGGACCCCGTGGAGGGCCGGGACGATCGCGCCGGCGTTGGCCGTGAGGATCTGCACCCACAGCCCCGGGTCCGAGGCCGCGATCCGGGTGGTGTCCCGCAGGCCCTGCCCCGCCAGGGACAGGCGGTGCAGCGGGGTGTCCTGCAGCCGGGAGGCGAGCAGGGAGGACATCACCTGGGGCAGATGGGAGATCAGCGCCACGGTGTCGTCGTGCTCCTCGGCCGGCATCTCCGTGACGGTCGCCCCCAGCTCGATGGCCAGGCCCTTGACCAGCCGCCGGGTGGACGGGGCGGTGTGCTCGGAGGAGCACAGCACCCAGGGCATCGAGGTGAACAGCTCACCGCGGGCGGCCACCGGCCCGGACTTCTCCCGCCCGGCCATGGGGTGGGAGCCCACGTAGCGGCTCAGGTCGGCGCCGGCCTCCTCGAGGCCGCGCAGTATCGAGCCCTTGACCGAGGCCACGTCGGTCACCACCGTGTGGGGGAATTCCGTCAGCGCGGCCGCCACCAGCTCGACCGTGACATCCGGCGGGGAGGCCACGACCACCAGCTGGGGTTCGGCCATCCTGGCGCCCCAGGCCCGTTCGCTCAGGCCCGCGCCGATGTCCTCCCCCACGGCTTCCGCGGTGGGCGAGGCGTCCCGCAGCCAGGTCTCCACGCCCAGGTTGCGCAGCCCCAGCCCGATCGAGGCGCCGAGCAGCCCCGCCCCGACGATCAGCACGGAGGCCACCTCCGGGGAACCCGCATCGGACGCCGGGCCGCGGCTGCGCCCCGGCACCGCTGGATCCGTCATGTCAGGAGCTCAATCCCACGGAGGCCAGCAGGTGGCCGACCTCCGTCTTGGACAGGTCCCGGACCACGCCCTGCTTCTGATCGCCGATGCGGATGGGTCCCACCTGGGTGCGCACCAGGCGCTCGACCGGGTGCCCCACGGCGTCGAACAGACGGCGCACGATCCGGTTGCGGCCCGAGTGCAGCACGACCTCCACCAGGATGTGGCCGGGGACCGAGTCCACCAGGCGGAAGGAGTCGACCTTGGCGATGCCGTCCTCGAGCATCAGGCCCTCCTTCATCTGGTCGCCGATGCCCTTCTCCATGGGGCCGCGGACCTGCACCAGGTAGGTCTTGGGCACCTCGTAGGAGGGATGGGTCAGCCGGTTGGTCAGCTCGCCGTCGTTGGTCAGCAGCAGCAGACCCTCGGTCTCGATGTCCAGGCGCCCGACGTGGAAGACCCGCTGCTGGTGGCGGTGCGGGATCAGGAAGTCGGAGATGCACTGGCGGCCCTCCTGGTCGTCCATCGTGCAGACCACGCCCTCGGGCTTGTTGAACGCGTAGTAGACGAGCTTGTCGTCGAGCTGGATGGGCAGGCCGTCCACGGTGATCTCGGCGGTCTTGGGATCCACGCGCACACCGAGCTCGGTGACCACGTCGCCGTCGACCGTCACGCGGCTCTCGGTGATCATCTCCTCGCACACCCGGCGCGAGGCCACCCCGGCGTTGGCCAGCAGCTTCTGCAGGCGCACGCCCTCGGCGTCGTGGACCTCGAGCCGGTCCACCGGCGGGTTCTTGGGACGACGACGGCGGTGCGGCCCGTAGATCGCCACCTTGTCCGGCATCTTCCGGCCATAGCGGTCGGTCGAGGCGTAGGGGCGGGGACCGCTCGTCGCGGGCTGGCCCTTCTTGGGCCCAGCTCCTTTAGGACCGGCGCCCTTCGGTCCGGTGCCCTTGCCTGCCGGGCCCTTGGCTCCGGGCTTGCCGCCCTTGGCGTTCTGCGTACCGGGCTTGCCCGCATTCGGCCTGCCCGCGGACCCCTTGCCCCCGGGCTTGCCGCCCTTGAAGCCCGGGCCTCCGGACTTGCCGGCGCCGGGCTTGCCGCCCCGCCCCGGACCGCCCTGCCGTGGGCCGCCCTGTCCTGGGCGACCGCCGCGATTGCCGCCGCCGGTACGCCCGGAGTTCCTGTTGTTCTCAGCCATGTCTCACTGTCCTGTTCAGGTCTGTGGTGGAAATTCGCCGTGATGCGCACCGCGATATCCGCGGTGGAATTCGCGCGGGGGATGGCTCATCCGGGCCGCGCGGTGGCGCCGTCGTCGTCGGGGAGGACGTGCTGCAGTCCCGGTTCGATCACGGTGAATCCGGGGCATGGGCGCCGCAAAGCCCCCAGTCTACCGGCCCGCTCGACTTCTCACCCTGTTGGCGACATCACACGTTCTAGCGTGTGGTCTCGGCAACAAGGTGTGGTCTCAGCAGGAGGGTGTGGTCTCGCCGCGGGTAGCCGGGCTCCGGCCCTCCCGTGGCCCTAGCCCTAGTCCTGGAACTCGTCGAGCTGGTCGACGCCGGGCAGGTGCGGTGAGATCCGGGGCAGCTCCTCGAGCGAGTCGAGGCCCAGCTTCTCCAGGAAGTAGGGCGTGGTGGCGTACAGCAGCGCCCCGGTGATGGGATCGCGGTCCACCTCGGCCAGCAGGCCGCGGGCCACCAGCGTGCGGATCACCCCGTCCACGTTCACCCCGCGGATCGCCGAGACTCTCGCGCGGCTCACCGGCTGGCGATAGGCGACGACGGCGAGCGTCTCCGTCGCCGCCTGGCTCAGCTTGGAGGTCTGACCCTCGAGGACGAAGGCCTGGACCACGGAGGCGAACTCGCTGCGGGAGTAGAAGCGCCAGCCGCCCCCGACCTTGCGCAATTCGAAGCCCCGCGGGACCACGGCATCAGGTTCGCCGGCCCCGCCCTCCTGGTCGGCACGGGTCGGGGCGGCACTGGCGGGGTCGATGCTGGGATGGCGCCCGCCGTCGCGCTCCTGGGCGCCACGCGGGCGCAGGCCGTCGTATTCGGCGCGCAGCGAGTCCAGGGTCGCGCGGATCTCGGCGACGGGCACCCCGAGGACCTCGGAGAGGTCGAACTCGCTGACGGGCCGGTCGGCCACCATCAGGATCGCTTCGAGCGCGGCCGCCAGGCCACCCGGCAGGGTGTCGACGTCCACCGGGCCGGTGGCGGGGTTGGCCTCCGTGCTCACGAGCGCACCTCCTGGGCGGTCGCGGGTCCGGCGGGGTCCTCGTCGGGCAGTACCGGACGGTCGTGCTCGTCGGAAAGCCTGTCGGAGGACCAGTCGGCGCCGGCCACCCAGGTCACCCACAGCTCGTCGAGGACGTGCTCCTGGCGCAGTTCCACGGCGCGGTCGCGGAAGAGTTCGAGCAGGGCCAGGAACCGCACCACCACGACCAGCACGGACTCCGCCTGGGCGATCAGCGACCGGAAACCGTGCTCGGCGCCGTCCTCCAGGAGCAGCCGGAGCTCCTCGGCCTCCTGCCGCACGGTGACCGTGAAACCGTGCAGATGGTCCGTTCCCACCTCGGTGGGGGTCTCCGCCTTGGTCTCGAACGCCTTCCGCGCGATCTGCGCGAACTGCTCCGGGGTGGTGCGCCACACCAGCTCCGGCAGCAGGGAGGCGAACTCCGGATCCAGGGGAACCGAGCGGGCCTGCCGGCCGGCCTCGGCCCGCATGGACTCCCCCATCAGCTGGGAGACGTCCTTGAACGCCTTGTACTGCAGCAGCCGGGCGAAGAGCAGGTCGCGGGCCTCCAGCAGGGCCAGGTCCTCCTCGTCGGAGACCTCCCCGCGCGGCAGCAGCCGGGCCGCCTTCAGATCGAGCAGGGTCGCGGCCACCACCAGGAACTCCGAGGCGGCGTCCAGGGCGGCGGGCGAGTTCTCCAGGCGCAGGGCGCGCACGTAGTCCAGGAACTCGTCGGTCACCACGGACAGCGCCACAGTGGTGATGTCCAGTTCGTGCTTGCCGATCAGGCCCAGCAGCACCTCGAACGGGCCGGCGAAATTCTCCAGCTCCACCGCGAACCCGGTGGCGAGCCCCTCCGACAGGTCACCGGACTCCGTCTCAGGAGCCAGGACGCTCATCAGGGAGCGCCGCCGCGGGAGATCAGCTCGCGGGCCAGCTGCCGGTAGGCCTCCGCCCCGGCGTGGTTGGAGGCGAAGGACAGGATGGGCTCGGCGGCCACGGTGGCGTCCGGGAACTTCACGGTGCGCTTGATGACGGTGTCGAAGACCTTGTCCCCGAAGGCCTCCACGATCCGGTCCAGCACCTCCCGCGAGTGCAGGGTCCGGGAGTCGAACATGGTGGCCACCACGCCGTCGATGGTCAGCTTGGGGTTCAGCCGGTCCTGGACCTTCTCGATCGAGTCCACCAGCAGGGCCACGGCGCGCAGGGCGAAGAACTCGCAGATCAGCGGGATGATCACCCCGTGGGAGGCCGTCAGGGCATTGACGGTCAGCAGGCCCAAGGACGGCTGGCAGTCGATCAGGATCACGTCGTAGTGCTCCTCGACCTTGCGCAGGGCCGATGCCAGCACCTGTTCGCGGGCCACCTCGGAGACCAGCTGCACCTCGGCCGCCGACAGGTCGATGTTGGCGGGCATGAGGTCGATGTTGTCCACCTCGGTCTCCAGGATCACGTCCCAGGGATCCACGCCGCGTTCCATCATCACGTTGTAGATGGTCTGGTCCAGTTCGTGGGGGCTGACCCCGAAGCCCGCGGACAGCGCCCCCTGGGGGTCGAAGTCCACCATGAGCACCTTGCGCCCGCATTCGGCCAGGGCCGCGCCCAGGTTGATGGTCGACGTCGTCTTGCCCACGCCGCCCTTCTGGTTGACCATCGCGATGATCCGCGCCGGGCCGTGCGTATCCAGCGGTGCAGGGTCCGGGAAGGTCCGCAGCGGACGACCAGTGGGGCCTACTTTGCCCGCCTCGGCGTCGTTCAGACCCGGAAACCGGCCCTCGCTCTTGCTGCTCACTCGGATTCTCTCCTCGGCACTTCGGGGTTATGCGTCCACGGCGCTGCGCTGCCTGAGCGGTTCGACCGGCGACGGTCCTGGAAGCAGGCCGCGGTCAGCGCACACGTTCCGGCCCAGACTACCGCCGGGGACGGTCTCGCGCAGAACCCGGCCGGGGAGAGATCGCCCGGAGCCCCTTCTCAGCGCGATGGACGCAGCACGCCGGACAGCGCCTCCAGGACCGCGGGGTCCTCGATGGTCGAGGGAACCGGGGCCTCCACGCCGTCGGCGATCTGGCGCATGGTCTTGCGCAGGATCTTGCCCGACCGCGTCTTGGGCAGGGCCTCCACGGCGGCGATGTCCTTGAGGTCCGCCACGGCGCCGATCTGCTGGCGGACCATGGCCACCAGTTCCTGGCTCAGCTGCTCGGCGTCGATGTCCACTCCCTGCTTGAGCACCACGTACCCGGAGGGCCGCTGACCCTTGAGCTCGTCGGCCACCCCGATCACCGCGCACTCTGCCACCGCCGGATGCGACGAGAGCACCTGCTCCATGGCGCCCGTGGACAGACGGTGGCCGGAGACGTTGATGACGTCGTCGGTGCGGCCCATGACGTAGACGTAGCCGTCCTGGTCCATCAGGCCCGAGTCCCCGGTGGCGTAGTAGCCCTCGAAGACCGTGAGGTAGGAGTCGATGAAGCGCTGGTCGTTACCCCACAGGGTGGCCAGGGTTCCGGGGGGCAGGGGCAGCCGGATCGCGATATTGCCCTCCGCACCCCGTTCCACGGGTTCGCCCAGCGGGTCCAGGATCTCCACCTGATAGCCGGGGATCGGCACCGTGGGAGAACCGGACTTCAGCTCGAGTGCCTCCAGGCCCATCGGGTTGCCGCAGATCGCCCACCCGGTCTCGGTCTGCCACCAGTGGTCGACGACCGGCACTCCCAGGGCCCGGCCCGCCCAGGCCCAGGTCTCCGGATCCAGGCGCTCTCCGGCCACGTAGAGAGCCCGCAGGCTGGAGATGTCGTAATCGCCGACCAGCTCTCCCTCGGGATCCTGCCGGCGGATGGCGCGCAGCGCGGTGGGAGCGGTGAAGAACGAGTTGACCCGGTGGTCCTGGATCAGCCTCCAGAACGCCCCGGCGTCGGGGGTGCCCACCGGCTTGCCCTCGTAGAGGACGGTCGTGGCACCGGCGATGAGCGGGGCGTAGACGATATAGGAGTGCCCCACCACCCAGCCGACATCGGAGGCCGTGCACATGACCTCGCCAGGGGCGATGTCGTAAATGTTCTGCATCGACCAGGCCAGGGCGGTGGCATGCCCGCCGTTGTCGCGCACCACGCCCTTGGGCGTGCCGGTGGTCCCGGAGGTGTAGAGGACGTAGAGCGGGTCCGTGGCGGCCACGGGCACGCAGCCGGCCGGCTCGGCCTGCGCCACGGCCTCGGACCAGGAGACCCAGGCCACCCCGGAGCCCTGCTCGTCGGCCGGGGCGCGCATCTGCTCGACGGAGTGCTCGAACCCCTCCCGCTCGTGCACCAGCACGGTGGCCGGGGTGCGCTCGGCCACCGAGATGGCCTCCTCGACGGCGGGCAGGTACTCGATCCGGCGCTTGGGCTCCACACCCCCGGAGGCGGTCACGACGACGGCCGGCTGGCAGTCGTCGATGCGCACCGCGAGTTCCTTGGGGGCGAACCCGCCGAAGACCACCGAATGCACCGCACCCAGGCGGGCCGTGGCCAGCATGGCGACCGCGGCCTCGGGGATCATGGGCAGGTAGATCAGCACCCGGTCGCCCTTGCCGACGCCGGCCGCTGCGAGCGCGCCGGCGAAGGCGGCCACCCGCTCCTGCAGCTGGGCGTAGGTGATCGTCTCCCGCAGTCCGAGCACGGCGGAGTCGTAGACGATCGCCGCGCGGTCGCCGTGGCCGGCCGCCACGTGACGGTCGACCGCGTTGTGGCACGTGTTCAGGACGCCGTCGGGGAACCATCGGTAAATCGGAGCCCGGGAATCGTCCAGCGCCCGCGTGGGGGCGCTCTCCCAGTCCAGGCGTTCGGCGGCCTCGAGCCAGAATCCCTCGGGGTCCTCGACGCTGCGGGTGAACTCCGCCGCGTAGGTTCCATCGCCCGGCAGGCCTCGATCGTCCGCGCCGTCCACGCCCCGGCTCTCGTCCTGGCTTGCGTCGCGGCTGCCCGCCTCGTGGCCGGGCTCTGCGTTCTGGTTGCTCATGGCGGGGTCCTCTCACTGCGATGGCGGGCTCCGCAGCCCGGTGCACTCATCGCCAGGGTAGTGACACCCATCACGTACCGCTACCCCTGTGTATACAGTTGTCGCGGATTTTCCGGGGGTTTTGTGAGCCTTCGTGCTTTATGTGGCAATTATGTATACATTGGACGTACGTCACTCAAGGAGGAGAGGAGGATCCCGATGAGAGCCAGCCAGCGCGTCTACAACCAGCTGCGGGCGGAGATCCTCGACGGCGACCTTCCTCCCGGGCGGGTCCTGGCCGAGGTGGAGCAGTCGCAGCGCTTCGGGATCTCCCGGACGCCCGTCCGCGAGGCCATCGGCCGCCTCGCCGCCGAAGGGCTGGCCGAGCAGCAGGGCGGCCGCGGCGTCGTCGTCTCCGATGTGACGACCGATGACATCACCCCGCTGTTCGAGGTGCGCGAGGCCCTGGACATCCAGGCCGCCCGCCTGGCCGCGCTGCGCGGCGACCCGGCCGAGTTCGCAGCGCTCGCCGACCGTCTCGAGGACGTGGCGGGGCGCTTCGACTCCCCTCGGCACTCCTCGCAGGACGACCCTCCGGCCGCCTACTACGAGCTGGTCGAGCAGATGGACCGGGCCATCGACGCCGCAGCCGCCAACCCCTGGCTCGACGCCGCCTCGTCCACCGTCCGGATGCAGCTGGCCAGGGTGCGGCGCCTGGCCGCCCAGGACCCTTCCCGCCTGGCCGCCGCAGCGCGCGAGCACGCCCAGATCGCACGGGCCGTCTCCACCGGCTCGGCGCAGCTGGCGGAGGCCGCCGTCCGGCTGCACCTCAACAACGCCCTGAACTCGGCCCTGGCCAAAGCTCCCGCCACAGCGGCGGGAAGCACCGCAACACGAGAGGAAACTCCATGACCGTCAACCACTCCGTGCGGGTCCACCCGTCCTCAGACAACCTGGCCCAGGAGGATCAGCTCGCGTGGAAGGTCGCCGAGGTGGCCGCCGACCCGGTCGAGGTCACCCAGGAGGTCACCGACATGGTGATCAACCGCGTGCTGGACAACGCCTCCGTGGCCATCGCCTCCCTCAACCGCGGGCCCATCGTCTCCGCACGCGACCAGGCCCTCGCGCACCGGCCGGGCCCCGGAGGCACCGGCTCGGGCGTGTTCGGCGTCGACGCCGCGCAGACCAAGGTCTCCCCCGAGTGGGCCGCATGGGCCAACGGCGTGGCCGTGCGCGAGCTGGACTACCACGACACCTTCCTGGCCGCCGAGTACTCCCACCCCGGCGACAACATCCCGCCGATCCTCGCCGTCGCCCAGCACACGGGGGCCAATGGCCGTGACCTGGTCCGCGGTCTGGCCACCGGGTACGAGATCCAGGTGGACCTGGTCAAGGCGATCTGCCTGCACCAGCACAAGATCGACCACGTGGCCCACCTCGGCCCGTCCGCAGCCGCCGGTATCGGCACCCTGCTCGGCCTGGACACCCTCACGATCTTCCACGCGATCGGCCAGGCCCTGCACACCACCACCGCCACCCGCCAGTCGCGCAAGGGCGAGATCTCCACCTGGAAGGCCCATGCCCCCGCGTTCGCCGGGAAGATGGCCGTGGAGGCCGTGGACCGCGCCATGCGCGGCCAGACCTCCCCCACCCCGATCTGGGAGGGCGAGGACGGCGTGATCGCCTGGCTCCTGGACGGCAAGGACGCCGCCTACGAGGTTCCGCTGCCCGCCCCGGGCGAGGCCAAACGGGCGATCCTGGACTCCTACACCAAGGAGCACTCCGCGGAGTACCAGGCCCAGGCCTGGATCGACCTGGCGCGCAAGCTGCACGCCGAGCACCCGGAGATCGCCGATCCCGCCGCTGTGGAGCGGATCGTGCTGCACACCTCCCACCACACGCACTACGTGATCGGCTCCGGGGCCAACGACCCCCAGAAGTACGATCCGCGCGCCACCCGGGAGACCCTGGACCATTCGATCCCCTACATCTTCACGGTGGCGCTGCAGGACGGCTCCTGGCACCACGTCGACTCCTACGCGCCGGAGCGCGCCGGCCGGCCCGACACCGTCGAGCTGTGGCACAAGATCACCACCGAGGAGGACCCGGAGTGGACGCGCCGCTACCACTCCCTGGACATCTCGGAGAAGGCCTTCGGCGGCCGCGCGGAGATCACGCTCAAGGACGGCTCCACGATCGTGGACGAGATCGCCGTCGCCGACGCCCACCCGCTGGGCGCCCGCCCGTTCGCCCGCGAGCAGTACCTGGGCAAGCTGCGCGCCCTGGCCGACGGCCTGGTGGCCGAGGCCGAGCTGGAGCGGTTCATCCAGGCCGCCGAGAACCTGCCCGAGCTGGGCGCCGGTGATCTGGACGCCCTCAATGTGACCGCCGCGGTCGAGCTGGAGACCGGTTCGAAGGGGATCTTCTGATGCTGTACTCGCACGTCACCGCTGAGGCCAAGCGGATCCGCTTCCGCGAGCTGCTCGCCGAGGATCGCTGCCTGCAGTTCCCCGGGACCTTCACGCCGCTGGCCACCAAGGTGATCCAGGACAAGGGTTTCGACGGCGTCTACATCTCCGGCGGAGTGCTGGCCAACGAGCTGGGGCTGCCCGACATCGGGCTGACCACCCTGACCGAGGTGGCCCAGCGCGGGGCGCAGATCGCGCGCTCGACCGATCTGCCCACGCTCATCGACGCCGACACCGGATTCGGCGAGCCCATGAACGTGGCCCGCACCATCCAGGAACTGGAGAACGCCGGGGTCTCCGGCTGTCACATCGAGGACCAGTTCAACCCCAAGCGGTGCGGCCACCTGGACGGCAAGTCCGTCGTCGATCTGGAGACCGCCGTCAAGCGGATCCAGGCCGCGGCGCAGGCCCGCAGGGACCCGAACTTCGTGATCATGGCGCGGACCGACATCCGCGCCGTGGAGCCCCTCGAGGTCGCCATCGAGCGCGCCCAGGCGCTCGTCGAGGCCGGTGCGGACGCCATCTTCCCGGAGGCCCTCAAGGACCTGTCCGAGTTCGAGGCCGTGGCCGCTGCGGTGCCCGTTCCGGTGCTGGCCAATATGACCGAGTTCGGCAAGTCCGAGCTGTTCACCGTTGATCAGCTGCACTCCGCGGGGGTATCAATGGTGATCTATCCGGTTTCACTGCAGCGGGCAGCCATGGGGGCGATCGAACGCCTGCTGGAGACCATCAAGGCCGATGGCACCCAGCAGGCGGAGGTCGAGAACATGCAGACGCGGTCCCGGCTATACGAGACGGTCGACTACGACGGCTACAGCGCGTTCGACAGCGACGTCTTCAACTTCGAGGTCCCCGGAGGACGATCATGAGCGAGAACACTGAGATCAAGAAGGGCCTGGCCGGCGTCGTCGCGGACGTCACCGCGGTCTCCAAGGTCAACCCGGACTCCAACTCCCTGCTCTACCGCGGATATCCCGTGCAGGAGCTGGCGGCCAATTGCTCCTTCGAGCAGGTGGCCCTCCTCCTGTGGAATGGCGAGCTGCCCTCCGACGAGGAGCTCGAGGAGTTCACGGCGCTCGAGCGGGCCAACCGGGCGCTGACGCCCGAGCTGAAGGCGATCATCGACGCCCTGCCCACCGACTGCCATCCCATGGACGTGTGCCGCACCGCCGCCTCCGTGCTGGGGGCGCAGCACCCCAAGGCCGAGGACTCCTCGCCCGAGGCCGAGTTGGAGAAGGCCAAGGCCCTGCTCGCGGCCATGCCGGCGGTGGTGTGCTACGACCAGCGTCGTCGTCATGGCCAGGAGCCGATCGAGCCGCGCGAGGACCTGAACTACTCGCAGAACTTCCTGTGGATGGCCTTCGGCGAGGAAGCGGCACCCGAGGTGGTCGAGGCCTTCAACGTCTCGATGATCCTCTACGCCGAGCACTCCTTCAACGCCTCGACCTTCACCGCCCGGGTGGTGACCTCTACCCTGGCGGACCTGCATTCCGCGGTGACCGCCGCGATCGGCGCCCTGAAGGGCCCGCTCCACGGCGGCGCCAACGAGGCCGTCATGCACACGTTCGAGGAGCTGGGCATCCGCACGGACGAGTCCGCCGAGGAGGCGGAGGGCCGCGCCAAGGCCTGGATGGACGACGCTCTGGCGCAGAAGAAGAAGGTCATGGGCTTCGGGCACCGCGTGTACAAGCACGGCGACTCCCGGGTGCCCACCATGCAGGACGCCCTGTTCCGCATGATCGAGCACTACGACCGTCCCGAGCTGCTGGGCCTATACAACGGGCTGGCCAAGTCCATGGACGAGGCCAAGTCCATCAAGCCCAACCTGGACTACCCGGCCGGGCCGACCTACTGGCTCATGGGCTTCGACATCCCCACGTTCACGCCGCTGTTCGTCTGCGCCCGCATCACCGGGTGGGCGGCGCACATCATCGAGCAGAGGGCCTCCAACTCGCTGATCCGCCCGCTCTCGGACTACAACGGCCCGGACGAGCGCCACGTGGCCTGAGCCGCGCCTCCTCATGCGGCGCTTACGTGCTTGTGGCCATGGATCTCCGCGATCCATGGCCACAAGCACGTCAGCGGCGTTTCAGATGCAGATCCAGCCACGCGAACATGCTGCTCAGCCGCGTCGGCAACTTCAGATCGTTGACGACGACGGTGCGGACCGCCCAGCCGCATTCCTCCAGCTGGTTCAGGCGATGCATCTCCTCGTCGTAGGCCTGGGCGTTCTGGTAGTGCACCGACCCGTTGTACTCGAGGCCGACCATCTGCTCCGGCCAGGCCAGGTCGATGTAGGCGGCGCTTCGGTCCGGAAGCATGACCTCGACGTTGCCCAGGGGCCGGGGGAATCCGGCGTCCTCGACTAACAGACGGAGAACCGTTTCCATGGGAGACCACATCCGCTCCGAGGCGCGGGTCAGAGCCCGTTTTACGGACCGCAGCCCGGGTGTGCCAGCCGGCACCTGCTCCAGCAACTCGCCGAACCGCGCCGTGGTCAGTGGTTCCCGCCGTCCCATGGAGAGGCCGTGGGCCAGGAGGAAATCCACCACCGTCACCCCGCGCCAGCCGGGCAGGACCGGTTGCAGCGCGAGCAAGGTCTCCAGCGCGGAGGTGACGTCGCATCCCCACAGGCCTTGCACGGGTTCCAGCCCCAGCCCTCGGTGCAGCACATACCCGCCCGCATCCTGGTTGCGGCGTCCGGAGGCGAAGGCAAGGTGCGGGCGGAGGTCATGCCGCGGGGTGGCCGGCGGCTCACCGAGCAGGCCGTGGACCCAGGTCATGCCAGTGGACAGGGGCAGTCCCCACAGCTTGCCCGCGCTGAGATGGGATACCGCGATGTTCGGGCCCAGACTGCGCTGCAGGAGCGCGGCCTTCTCCCAGTGTCCGAGTTCGAAGGGCTGGATGCCGTCCGGCCAGCGGGCCCAGTGACCGTGAGCAAGGCGCAGCATGCGCGGATCGGCGGCCAGATCCCGCGGCCGCCGACCCCAGTCGGAGGTCCGGGCGACTGCCGGGCGCGGGCAGCGAGGTCGGGCACGCGGTAGCTTCACAGGGCGAATCTAAGGCGCACGGGAGATGCAGGGAGGTTATCCACAGGCGCGGCTGCCCCTCGGTCACGCCCTTTCAGGCGGCCTGACTCATCGCTGACGTGCAAATGACCGCAAAACGCTCGCACTGACGGTCATTTGCACGTCAGCGATGAGCCAGAGCCCGATCAGCGGGCTCTCGGGTGGGCGGTGGCCCAGACCTCGCGCAGGGAGTCGGCGGTGACCAGCGTGTAGACCTGGGTGGTCGTCACGGAGGCGTGGCCCAGCAGCTCCTGGACCACCCGCAGGTCGGCTCCCCCTTCCAGCAGGTGCGTAGCGAACGAGTGCCGCAGGGTGTGCGGGGTGATCTCCACGCCCTCCTCGGTCAGCCCCGACCGCTCGGCCGCTGCTTTGATGGTGTTCCAGGCCGTCTGCCGGCTGATCCGCCCGCCCCGGGCATTGAGGAAGACCGCCGCGGACGCCTTCCCCTTGGCGGAGAGCGCGGGCCGCCCGCGCACCAGCCACGCGTTCAGGGCGGTCACCGCCGGCCCGCCCAGGGGCACCATTCGCTGTTTGGATCCTTTGCCGAAGAGCCGGATGAACGGTAGGGCACCCGGTTCGGCGTCCGTACTCTCGGCGCCCCGGACGACGGCCGAGAGGTCGTCCACGTCCAGTCCGATGGCCTCCGAGACGCGCGCACCTGTGGAGTACATGGTCTCCAGCAGCGCGCGGTCGCGCAGGCCCGCCGGCGTGGACGGATCGGGCGCCTCCAGTAAACGGGTCACGGCCTCCACCGGGATGGCCTTGGGCAGCCGCATGCCCGGAGTCGGAGGGGAGACCTCCGCCGCGGGATCCGTCGTCGTCAGTCCCTCCAGCGCCCAGAACCGGTGAGCACCCCGGACCGCGACCACCGCACGCGCGGCGCTGCGAGCGCTCAGCCCGGCCCCCGCAGCGTCGCCGGCATCGCCTTCGGCGGGGCGCTGCAGATAACGTACGAAAGCCGAGACATGGGCCGGGGTGATCGACGCCGGATCGTCGACGACGACGGCCCGCGGCGGATCCGCTGTCTCCTGCACGAACTGCGCGTACCGGGAGAGGTCCCGCCGGTAGGCGGCGAGGGTGTTGCCGGCCGCGCCGCGCTCGACGACCAGGTGCTGGAGGTAACGATCGACCCCCCGCTCGAGCGGTGTCGGCGTCGCGGGCGCAGGCATCTGCGGAGGGGTCAGCGCTGGTCCGGCGGAACGATGGAGCGCGCCGTCACCCCGCCGTTGGAACGCAGTTCCGGATGCGCCGGCCAGGCCACGGAGGGGTCGCGCAGCGTCGACCAGCCCGCCGCCCGGGCGGCGTAGGCGGCCAGGGCGCCGACCACAAGGTTCGGGCAGGTTACCCGGCCGGCCAGGATGGCGGCCACCACGTCATCCAGCGGCACCCTGGCGCCGACGATCTCGGACTCCTCGTCCGAGCGCTCGTGGCGCTGGTCCTCGGGTACCTCCCGCAGCCCGCGGGCCAGGAACACCCGGATGGTCTCGGCCGACGAGCCCGGGCTGTTGTGGAAGTCGGCCAGGACCCGCAGGTCCTCGGCCTCCAGGTCGGCCTCCTCCGCCAGCTCGCGCCGGGCCGTGACCTCGGGACGTTCGCCCTCGACGTCCAGGATGCCGGCGGGGATCTCCCACTGGGTCATCCGCACCGGGTGCCGGTACTGGCGGATCAGGTGGATCCGGTCCTGGTCGTCCAGGGCCACCACCGTCACGGCACCCGGGTGGGTGATAAAGTCCCGGGTCATCCGAGGACCGCCCTCGCTCAGTTCGAAGCGCTCGGACCGGACGTCCCAGATCCGCCCCTCGTAGACCGTCTCGGAGCTGAGCACGTGGCGCGGATCGACAGTGTCGGCCAGCTGTGCGGGGTCCAGATCGGCGAATTCCATGTTCAGTCCTTCCAGGGCGGCCGCCCGCCGGATTCGGCACCCGGCGGGCACCGGGATCAGTCCTGCGCGGGTTCCTCGGTGCGGGCCGCCTGGCGCTTGAGAGCGGCCTTGACCAGCCCGTCGAACAGCGGATGCGACCGGGTGGGGCGCGAGAGCAGTTCCGGGTGGGCCTGCGTGGAGACGTAGTACGGGTGCACCTCGGCGGACAGCTCCACGAACTCCACCAGCGTGCCGTCCGGGGAGGTGCCGCCGAAGACCAGGCCCGCCTCCTCCAGCTGCTGCCGGTAGGCGTTGTTGACCTCGTAGCGGTGGCGGTGGCGCTCCTCGACGTCGTTCATGCCGTAGGCGCCCGCGACGACGGAGCCCTCCTTGAGCCGCGCCGGGTACAGGCCCAGGCGCATGGTGCCGCCCAGATCCCCGGCGCCTTCCACGAAGGCCTTCTGCTCCTCCATGGTGGCGATCACCGGGGTGGAGGTGTCCGGGTCGAACTCGGTCGAGGAGGCCTCGGGCAGGCCCGCCTGGTTGCGCGCGTACTCCATGACCATGCACTGCAGGCCCAGGCACAGGCCCAGGGTCGGCAGGCCGGTGGTACGGGCGAAGGTGAGCGCCCCGAGCTTGCCCTCGAGACCGCGGATGCCGAAGCCGCCGGGCACGCAGATCGCGTCCACGTCGCCCAGTTCCCGGGCCGCGCCTTCGGGGGTCTCGCAGAGGTCCGAGGCCACCCACTTGAGCTTCACGCGGGCGTTGTTGGCGAAGCCTCCGGCGCGCAGCGCCTCGGAGACCGACAGGTACGCGTCGGGCAGGTCGATGTACTTGCCCACCAGGCCCACGGTCACGTGGTGGGCGGGTTCGTGCACCGCCGAGAGCAGGCGGTTCCACTGCTGGAAGTCGGCCTCGCCGTACCCCACGCCGAACCAGTCCAGGATGTAGGAGTCCAGGCTCTGCGAGTGCAGGGTCTTGGGGATGTCGTAGATCGAGGGGGCGTCGGGGCAGGAGATCACCGCGTCGACGTCGACGTCGCACGCATCGCCCACCTTCCGGCGCATGCCGTCGGGCACGTCGCGGTCGCAGCGCAGCACCAGGGCGTCCGGCTGGATGCCGAGGTTGCGCAGCGCCGCCACGGAGTGCTGGGTCGGCTTGGTCTTGAGTTCGCCCGAGGGGCCGATGAACGGGATCAGGGAGACGTGCAGGTAGAACACGTTCTTGCGCCCGATGTCCCGGCGGACCTGGCGGGCGGCCTCGATGAACGGCTGGGACTCGATGTCGCCGACCGTGCCGCCGATCTCCGTGATGATGACGTCCGGCCCCTCCTCGCCTTCGGGCGGGTGGTCTGCGTGCCAGCGCATCCGGGCCTTGAGCTCGTCCGTGATGTGCGGAATGACCTGCACGGTCTGGCCCAGGTACTCGCCGCGGCGCTCCTTGGCGATCACGCTCGAATACACCTGGCCGGTCGTCACGTTCGAGGAGGCGTCCAGGTCCTCGTCCAGGAAGCGCTCGTAGTGACCGATGTCCAGATCGGTCTCCGCGCCATCGTCGGTGACGAAGACCTCACCGTGCTGGAAGGGGTTCATGGTGCCCGGATCCACGTTGAGATAGGGATCGAGCTTCTGCATGGTGACCTTCAGGCCCCGTGCCTTCAGGATCATGCCCAGAGAGGATGCCGTCAGTCCCTTGCCCAGGGAGGAAGCGACACCTCCCGTGACGAAGATCTGTCGGGTGACCTTCGCGGGGGCTGAGGTCTCGGTCTGCGTCTGGCCTGCCGTCGAGGCGGCATCGTTAGCGTTCACCACGGAATTCGAGCCTATCACTGGCGGGGTTCGGATATGAGGGAAAATCTGTCAGGAGCTTTGTGACGCCGGTAGCACTGCGTCGCGGAGCAGTTCCCGGGCGTGTTCCCGGGCCGCCCGGGAGTCTTCATGGCCGGCGAGCATACGCGCCAGTTCGACCACGCGTTCCTCGTCCGTGAGCACGCGGACCTCGGACACGACCGAGTCCTGGCTCTTGGAGACCAGGATGTGCTGATCGGCGAAGGCGGCCACCTGGGGCAGGTGGGTGACCACCAGGACCTGGACGTGCTGGGCGAGCATCTTCAGACGGCGCCCGATCTCCACCGCGGCCTTGCCCCCGACGCCCGAGTCCACCTCGTCGAAGACGAAGGTCGGGACGGGGTCCACAGCAGCCAGGACCACTTCCAGGGCGAGCATCAGACGGGAGAGCTCGCCGCCGGAGGCACCCTTGCCCAGCGGGCGCGGGGCGGCCTCGGCGTGGGAGCGCAGCAGGAACTCGACGCGGTCACTGCCGTTGCGGTCGAAGGACTCCGACGGCGTCACCTCGACCACCAGGGCCGCGTTCGGCATGGCCAGGGCGGCCAGCTCTCCCCCGACGGCGGCGCACAGCGCCTCCGCGGCGGCCTGGCGCCGGTCGGTCAGGGCGGCGGCGTGGGTCTCCAGCTGCTGACGCAGCTCGGTCTGCTGCTCCGCAAGGTGCTCCTCCCGCTGCGGGTCCTCGACCAGGCCCTCCAGGCGGGTACGCGCCGTCTCGGCGAACTCCAGGACCTCCGCGATGTCGGCCCCGTAGGTGCGGGTCAGCGAGCGCAGTGCGGCACGGCGGGACTCGACCTCCGCCAGCCGGGCGGGTCCGTCCTCGTCCAGGCCGGAGGCGTAGCCCGAGAGGTCGGCGGCGACGTCGTTGACCAGCACCGACAGCTCGCGGACCCGGGCGGCCAGCTCCTCCAGGTCGGGATCGGCCTCGGATTCCTGGTCCAGGGCGTTCTGCGCCGTGGCGATCAGCACGACGGCGGCCGGCGAGTCCGGGTCGAGGTCGTCGCCGTTCAGGGCGGCATGGGCGGTGGTGGCGGCCGTCCGCAGTGCTTCGAGGTGGGTGAGCTTCTGGGACTCCGCGTCGAGTTCGGCGTCCTCCCCCGGCTGCGGGGCCACGCCGTCGATCTCCTCCAGGGCCATCTGCAGGCTCTGCGCCTCCAGCGCCCGCTCGCGGACCTTCTCGCGGATCTCCCGCAGCTCGGTGCTGACCGACTCGTACTCGCTCAGGGTCTCCCGGTAGGCGGCCAGCAGCTGGGGGAAGTCCCCCGAGGCGTGCATGGCGGCGTAGGTGTCCAGGGCGTGACGCTGGGCGGTGGCCGAGGTCAGCCGCAGCTGATCGGACTGACCGTGCACGGCCACCAGGGTCTCCCCCAGTTCGCCCAGCCGGGCCACCGGGGCGCTGCGGCCACCGACGTGCGCACGGGACCGTCCCCCGGCGGCGACGGTGCGGCTCAGCTGCAGCGTGGCGGAATCGGCCGCACCGTCCTCGGCGGCCGGCTCGTAGTCGACGTCTCCCCCGGCGTCCTCGACCAGTTTCACCGCCGTGTGCGACGCCGGGACGGTGACCACGGCCTCGGCCAGCGCCCTGTCCGCCCCGGTGCGCACCGACCCGGCATCCGAGCGGCGACCCAGCAGCATGCCCAGGGCGGTGACCACCATGGTCTTTCCGGCCCCGGTCTCGCCCGAGAGGATGCTCAGGCCAGGCCCCAGGGGCAGCACGGCATCGGGGATGACGCCGAGATCGCGGATGTGGATCTCCTCGATCACCGCCGGCCACCATCCGGTTCGCCGCCGCCCTGACGGTCGGCGTCGTCGTACGGGTCCTGCACGATCTCGCGGCCCACGGGTATCCGCTGGCCCTCGACCTGGCGAGCGGGATAGGCCGGCTGCATGATCGGCAGCGCAGTGGTGGGCGAGCCGGGGTCGGGTGCCTGGCCTCGCGGACCGCGCCAGCCGACGGTGGGCAGCTCGAACTTGCGCACCAGGCGCTCCGAGAAGGGCGTCATGTGCATGCGTGCCAAGGTCACCGCCCGCGGCGAGCGCGTGACCTCGATGCGGGAGCCCGGGGGCAGGTCGACGGTGCGCCGGCCGTCGCACCACAGCACGCCGCGGGCATCCGTCCGGGTGAGGACCTCCACGGCCATCATGGAGGTGGGTGCCACCACCATCGGGCGGGAGAACAGGGCGTGGGCGGACAACGGCACCATCAGCAGCGCCTCGACCTCGGGCCAGACCACGGGGCCGCCCGCCGAGAAGGCGTAGGCGGTGGAGCCCGTGGGGGTGGCCAGGATGACGCCGTCGCAGCCGAAGCTCGAGATGGGCCGCCGGTCGATCTCCGTGACCACCTCGAGCATCTTCTCGCGGTCGCCCTTCTCCACCGAGGCCTCGTTGAGCGCCCAGGTGTGCAGCAGCTTCTTGCCGTCCTGCCAGACGACGACGTCCAGCGCCATCCGGTTCTCCACCGTGTACCGGCCGTCCACGACGGCCTCCACGGTCTCGGCCAGGCCCGCCCGCTCGGATTCGGCCAGGAAGCCCACGTGACCCAGGTTCACCCCGAGCAGCGGGACGTCCACCTCCCGGATGAGCTCGGCCGCGCGGAGGATCGAGCCGTCACCGCCGAGCACCATGACCAGTTCGAGCTCGCGCAGGGAGCAGTCGGTGGGCAATAGATCCACGGCGGGCATCGCCTGCCCGTTGGTGGCATCGGCCAGAGCCCGGCGGTCGTCCTCGGTCAGGACGGGCCGGAGACCGGCCTCGTGGAGCTGCTGCACGGTCTGCTCCGCGGCCAGGCGGGCTTCGGCTCGTCCCATGTGCGCCAGCACCAGGACACGACGGGTGCCCGTCACATGGTCACCGGGCACGTCAACATTCATGGGCTCAAGCCTACGTGTTCCCGCCGACGTCGCAGGATCACGCCCGTCCGTCGCGGCGCAGCCAGAGGAAGAACTCGTGATTTCCATCCTGGCCAGGTAAGGGAGAACGCACGCGTCCTCGTTCGTGCAGCCCCGCCGATTCCGCCGCCCGGGCGACGGCGTCGACCGCCTCTCGGCGCTGCTGGTCGCTGGTCACCACGCCCGTGCGCCCCAGCCTCTCGGCTCCGACCTCGAACTGGGGCTTGACCATCAGGATGAGGTCGCCACCGGGTTCGGTGCATCCGGCCAACGGCTCGACCACGAGCCTGAGGGAGATGAACGAGAGGTCGCACACCGTGAGCGCCGCGCGGCCGCCGATGGTCTCCGGTGCCATGTACCGCACGTTCAGCCCCTCGTGGACGATGACCCGGGGATCCTCCCGCAGCGATCGCACCAGCTGGCCGTGCCCCACGTCCACAGCCACCACCTCACGGGCACCACGGCGCAGCAGAACGTCCGTGAACCCGCCGGTCGAGGCACCGGCATCCAGGCAGCGCAGCCCCCGGACCGTCACCTCGGGGAAGGCATCCAGCGCGCCGGCGAGCTTGTGCCCCGCCCGGCTCGCGTACTCGGGTGACTCCCCCGGTGCGACGACCAGCTCGGCATCCCGGCTCACCTTGACGGAGGTTTTGGTGACGGTGACCCCGTCCACCGTCACCCTGCCGTCCTCGATCCACCGGGCGGCCTGAGTGCGCGACCGCGCCAGTCCCCGGCCGACCAGCTCCTTGTCGAGCCGGGCGCCTTCACCCATGGTGGGCCGGTACGGCGTTCACGGGTGCCTCCAAGACATCGGTGAGCCGGTCGTGCGCACGCTGATACAAGCCGGGGTGCTCCGCGACGGGTTGGGAGGAGATGCCCTCCAGTTCCGCCAGGGCGCGGTCGGCACCGCTGTGGCCGGTCGGGACGACGGGCTCCTCCAGTGCGCCGGCCTCGCTCACGGGTGCTCCCAGACCACCCGTGGCCGGGTGGGCTCCGTGACGTCGGGGTGGAGTTTCCACCAGGCGGCGCAGGCGGCCCGCCAGGCGTCGAGATCGTCGTCGTCACCGGAGACGACCACGCTCTCGCCCTGGGCGCGGGCGGTGACGCCGGCCGACGTCGCCTCCACCCAGTGTCCGGACAGGCCGTCGTCGGAACCGTCGTCGCCGATCTCGATGTGCACCGACGGCATGGGCTCGAAGAGCCCCGCCAGGGTCTTGATGATGTATCGGGGCCGCTGCTCCGTCACGGCTCCCAGGATGGACTCCGGTGTGTCCACGCCGGTGAGCACCGCGATGGTCGCGAACCCGGCGCGGTTGCCGCCGAGAATGTCGGTGTCGAGCCGATCGCCGATCACCACGGGGGCGGTGGAGCCCACCCGCTGGGCCCCCGCAACGAAGATCGGCGCCTCCGGCTTGCCCGCGACCTCGGGGGTGCGCCGGGTGGCCGCGGAGACCGCGTCCACCAGGGTGCCGTTGCCCGGGGCGATACCCCGCTGCTGCGGGATGGAGGCATCCGTGTTGGTGGCCATCCACAGCACGCCGCGGTCGGCCAGGACGTACGCGGCTTCTGCGAGGTCCTTCCATCCCAGGCCGGGGTCGAAGCCCTGCACCACGGCGCGAGGCTCCTCCTCCTGGGACCACACCGGGTTCAGCCCGGCTTCCTCGATCAGCTGCGCCAGCGCCTGGGAGCCCGTGATCAGCACGTTCGTCCCGGCGGCCAGCCGCTCCTTCAGCACTCCCGCAGCCGCCTGGGCCGAACTGATCACCGCCTCACCGGTGGTCTCGACACCCAGCTCGGTGAGGTGCTCAGCCACCTGGTCCACGGACCGTGACGCATTGTTGGTCACGAAGATGACGGGGCGGCCACCTGACTTGACCTCCTCCAGGGCTTCCGGGGCGCCCGGGATGGCGTCGGGTCCCGCATAGACGACGCCGTCGAGATCCGAGAGGACCGCGTCGAACTGGTCGATCAGCCGTTCACTCGCCACGGTTCCGCTCTTCCTCCTGCTCGGTGTCGTCCTGTTCGGTCTCTTCCTGCGCCGGCTCGTTCTGCTCGCCGTCGTTCTGCTCGGGGGCGTCGTCCGCGGCGGCTGTCTCTGCATCCGACACAGCGTCCTCGATCGCCACGCCCTCCTCCCGCTCGGCGTCCTCGCCCACGAGGTCGAAGATCTCGGGCTCGCTGAACTGACCCATGCCCAGCGCCGCCTCGGCCACCACGGCCTGGCGGTCCCAGGCCGCAGCCTCACGGCCTCGACCGAGCCCGCGCAGTGCCTCGGCGTAGGCCCGGAACAGGCGCGGGCTGTAGGAGAATCCGCGGTTGCGGTCCAGCTGCGGGATCTCCAGGGCCTTCAGCGACCCTTCCAGGTCGCCCTGGTCTCGGCGGATGCCCGCGACGACGATGGCCAGTTCCACCTTGGCGCTGGACTCCAGGTTCTCCACAGCCTCCGAGGTAGCGAGTTCGAGCGCCTTCTCCGGTTTCCCGAGGGCCCGTTCGCAGTCCACCATCAGGGGCAGATGGGCGTCGTCGCCGGTCATCCGCCGGTAGGTCCGGAACTCCTTGAGCGCCTCGTGGAACTCCTCGTTCTCATAGGCGGCGACGGCCGCTGCCTCCCGCACAGCGGCCACGCGCCCGGCCCGGCTGACCGCGTATCGGGCATGCTGCAGAGCGAAGGCGGGGTCGTCGTAGATATAACGTCCCACCATGACCAGATGCTTGGAGACCGCCTCGGCATTCGAAGGCTCCAGCGACCGGATCTGATGCTGGGTTCCGCGATCCAGTTCCTCGCCGGTGATGTCCTCGTCGAGCTCAGGTGCGGGGATACGAGGCTTGCGCTCGGCATCCTGGAATCGTTCCTGCCCCCGGCGGTCGTCCCTGCGGTCGTATGGGCGATCCCCGCGAGGCCCGTGGCCTCGTTCGCGCCCGTCGCGGGCATCCCGGCCGTCACGGCGCTGACCGCCGCGGTCATCACGCCAGCTCTTCCGGCGGTTGTCCCCGCGGAAGTCGCGCCGGTCATCACGGCGGTCATCACGGCGGTCATCACGGCGACCCTGGCCCCGCTCGTCCCGACGACCGTCACGGCCACCATCACGGCGGTCATCGCGGCGGTCATCGCGGCGGAAGCCATCCGACCCCTGCCGACGACGGTCAGGAGAGCCACCACCAGTGCGATCGTTCCGCCTGCCGTCGCGCTCGCCATGGCCGCTGCCGTCGCCACGACCGTATCCTCGATCATCGCGCCGCTGGCCTCCGCGGTCGTCGCGCCAGCTCTTCCGGCGGTTGTCCCCGCGGAAGTCGCGCCGGTCATCACGCCGATCCCGACCACGGTCGTCACGGCTGCCCCGGTTGTCGCTGGAGCGTTCGTCCCGGCGGTCCTCTCGGCCCTCCCCGCGGCGCGAGCCGTCCTGCTGGTCCCGCCTGCCGAATCGCTCGGTCCTGCGCTCGTTCCTGCGATCCGAGTCCCAGCGGTTGCGGGAATTCGACTGGGAACCGTCACGGTCCTGATAGCGGGGCTGCCAGCGCTCGCCGCCCTGACGGTTACCCGCGCCGCCGGGGCGTCCTCCGCGGTTGTCCTCACGGCGATCACCGCGCTGAGCGTCCCGCCGGTCTCCTCCTCGGCGGTCGTCCTCACGGCGCCCGCCCGGACCGGAGTTCCTCGAGCGGTAACCACCACGATCGCCGCCGGACGACCGGCCGCCCCGGTAACCACCACGGTCGCCGCCGCTGCGGAAATCGCGGGAACGTTCGCCGTCGCCGCCGTTTCGGCCCTGGGACCGGGAATCGGACATGTCACTCCTCATCACACCACGATCTCGTGGCGGCTAAATCTCTATGGGCACAACGCTTGGCGTCCGCGCTGGATCATCGCCGGTGCCAGGCGCAGTGGGCCCAGTCTACAAGCCCGGGAAACCGTCGACCGTGGTTTGACCCTCAGGAGAGGTGTCTACGAGCTCACGAGGCGAGTGAGCATGGGCACAGGTCAACTCCTGGCACCACTTTTGCGTCCGGCGGTCAGTGCGCGGATGATCTACCCATGCTCAAGCGCATTTTCGCACCACTTCTCCCCAGGGTGATCGCAGGCATCATCCTCGGCGTCCTCTGCGGCCTGTTCTTCCCTGAGGGCCTGGCCCGCGTCTTCGTCACCTTCAACGCACTGTTCAGCGGATTCCTCGGTTTCATCATCCCCGTGCTGATCCTTGCCCTGGTGGCCCCCGCCATCGCCGACCTGGGCCGTGGCGCAGGCCGCTGGCTCCTGATCACAGCCGGCGTTGCCTACCTCTCCACCGTCGTGGCTGGATTCCTGGCCTATGGGACCGCCACGGCGTTGTTCCCCACTCTCCTCGGTGAGCGCAACGTATCCGCCCTGACCGATCCCTCCGAACAGTCCTTGACGCCGTATTTCGAGATCGCCATGCCGGCGCCCATGGAGATCATGACGGCGCTTCTCCTGGCCTTCTGCATCGGTGTGGGGATCACCTTCATCAAGGGCGAGACCCTGCATCGAGGGCTGGACGAACTGCGCAGCATCGTCATGAAGATCGTGGTCTCCGCGATCGTGCCCCTGCTTCCGGTCTATGTCTTCGGTGCCTTTCTGGGACTGACGATGAACGGAGAGATCGGGACCGTGATCACGACGTTCATTCGCGTAGTGATCGTGGCGTTCGCCCTCACCCTGCTCTACTTGCTTGTGCAGTACGCCATTGCAGGTGCCGTCTCCGGCCGCAATCCCTTCAAACTGCTGCGCAATATGCTGCCGGCCTACTTCACGGCACTCGGAACATCGTCCTCGGCCGCCACCATTCCCGTCACCTTGCAATGCACCCTTCGCAACGGTGTCCGCGAGGACGTGGCCGGCTTCACCGTTCCCCTGTGCGCCACCATCCATCTAGCAGGCTCCACCTTGAAGATCGTGCTCTTCAGCGTGGCCGTCATGATCTTCATGGGCCGCGAGATCGACCCCATGACGTACATCGGTTTCATCCTGATGCTCGGCATCACCATGGTGGCCGCCCCCGGCGTGCCAGGCGGCGCCATCATGGCTGCCGTAGGAGTCCTGGGATCGATGCTGGGCTTCGACGACACCATGATCTCGATCATGATCGCCACCTACGTCGCCATCGACTCCTTCGGCACGGCGTGCAACGTCACCGGCGACGGCGCCATTGCCGTCGTGGTCAACAAGCTCTACGGTCGTCGCGAGGACACCCTTCAAGCACCCGAATCCAGCACCATCGCCTCATAACGCTTGAGCGGAAAGACAAAAAGCCGTGGGGTCTTCTATCGCGCTTCACGTAAGCGAGATAGAAGACCCCACGGCTTTGCCATATTCGCACCTATTTGTCCGTATCTAGTACCGATACCGACCCTGGAAGCCCCTACGAGAGGGACATCGGTTCTGGTAGCGGGCTACCCAAGAGAACCGCAGTTCAGAGCGAATGCTCAAAAGAGATGATCCATTCACGGGGCCATGAACTGGCTTCAGGCCGTGCGACCCGTAGGCATTTGTATGCAGATATGGGTGAGCCCCCGTAACATGGTGTGTTACGGGGGCTCACGGTGTGGTGTGGTGTGCGGCGGTGT
>NZ_ML708632.1 GCF_008831305.1 Kocuria coralli | reverse complement strand
ATTCAGGAACTAACGACACGCGACACTAGCCAAGCCCTGAGCACGGCACGCGCTGCCGTCTCGAGAGCCGGGCCGTGCTGTGCGGCGTCGGCTCGGATGGTGCGCGGGTCTATTCCCGCCGCGTTGATCTCGGCGGCGTGCCCGATGAGCCATTCCTCGATCCGGTGGTGCTCGGCTTCGAGATGGAACTGCAGCGCCAGGACTTGATCACCCCACGTGAACGCCTGATTCGGGAAGCCCGGCGTCTCTGCGAGCCTGACGGCGCCCTCCGGGATCTCGAACTGGTCCCCGTGCCAGTGCAGCACCGGAATCGCCGTCGTTCCCTCCGGCGACAGCGGTGCGAGGACGCTGTCCTGACCGGCAGGGGTGAGGGTGAGCGGGCCGAAGCCGATCTCCTTGCGCCCGGTGCCGGTCACCTGAGCCCCGAGCGCCTCGGCGATCAGCTGTGCACCGAGACAGACTCCCAGCAGTGGTTTCCCGCCGGCGAGCCAATCCCGCACGATCCGTTTCTCGGCGCTCAGGAACGGGTACCGATCCTCCTCGTACACCCCGACCGGCCCGCCCAGGACCACCAGCAGATCCCCGTCCACGACGGCGGGCAGACCATCTGATGAGGCAGGCCCCACTGTCTGGATCGTGTAGCCGCGCTCGTGCAGCAGCGATCCGAGGATGCCGGTGTCCTCGAAGGCGAGGTGCTGGATGACGGTCGCAACACGGGCCGGCGTTCCGGCGGGGGAAGGGCTCATAGTTCGGTCTCCTCAGACTTGGCCTGAATGAGCCAGTCCAGCACCTGCTGGGCGTGGGCGTTCGGCGGGAAGATCGGGTAGAACACGTGCTCGATTCTCCCGTCCCCGACGATCAGCGTCAGCCGGGCGTAGAGCCGGTCGTGGCCGGGTGCGGAGAACGTGGGCAGGCGCAGTGCATCCGCCAGCGCCAGGGCGTCGTCGGAGATCATGGCGAACGGCAGCCTCAGCCGCTCGACCACCTCCTGCTGATACGCCGGGTCCTGACTCGAGAGCCCGAACACCCGCTGGGCGCCCGCGCGGCGGAGGTCCTCGAAATGGTCGCGGAAGTCGCACGCCTCGGTCGAGCAGCCCCGAGCCCCGGGGATCGCGTCCCACCCCTCGGGCAGATCCACGCCCGGCTGGCCGGTCAGTGGATACAGGTAGATCACCGTGCGGCCAGTCCCGAGCCCCGCAAGGTCGACGGTGCCGCCGTCGCTGACGGGGAGCTCGAGCTGCGGCATCCGCTGACCCGGCAGGTGGTCGGCGGCGCTGTCGTCCTCCGGCACGGGCAAGCCGTCGGGCAGAGTGGTGTAGTCGGTCATCGTCGTCTCCTTCTCGAACGAACGGCCCGCCCCTTGATCGAGGCGTTCCTGCAGGATCTGTCGGCGGGAGGAGAGCGCCGCGATCATGCGGTCGAGCTCAACGATCGTGTCGCGGTAGACCGCCAGGGAACTCACGCACTGATCGGAGTGCTCATGACCGGTGTCCAGGCACTCGATGAACGGCGCCGCTCTGAGTGGTGAGATCCCGATCTCGCTCAGCTGACGGATCTCGGCCACGGCACGCAGGTGATCCTCGGTGAAGGACCGGTACCCGTTCGCCTCCCGGGCGGGTTCCACCAGCCCCAGGCGCTCGTAGTACCGGACCGCCTTGACCGTCACCCCGGCGCGGGCCGCGAGTTCACCGATGCGCATCATGCCTCCCGCCAAGAACGTAGACCCTGACCTCAGGGGCAAGGTCAAGCCTATGCAGGGGAAGTGGGGACCGAGCCGAGATCGTATGCCTCATAGATCAATCCCGACTTCCACGATTGCGGGCGCGCACGGCGAGCAGCGCGCATCCGATCACGGCGACACCGCCGACGACGGTCTGCCAGCCGATGCGCTCACCCAGCAGCAGTCCCGCCCAGAGGATGCTCATGACCGGCTGAGCGAGCTGGACCTGGCTCACCTGCGCCATAGGGCCGATCGCGAGCCCTCGATACCAGGCGAAGAACCCCAGGAACATGCTCACGGCCGCGAGGTAGGCGAACGCGCCCCATTCGGCCGGTGCTCCCGTGGGCGGCTGCCGCGCGACGGCGATGCCGGTCAGGAGGATCATCAGCGGCGAGGCGAGCACGAGCGCCCACGAAATCGTCTGCCATGACCCCAGCGACCGGGACAGGAGCCCGCCTTCGGCATAGCCGATCGCGCAGACGATCACCGCAGCGAATAACAGCAGGTCCGAGACATGCAGCCCGCCGAGGCCGCCGCCTTGGACCACGGCGAACACCACCGCCGCAACGGCGCCGAACGCGGCAGCGATCCAGAACGAGAGGGCCGGGTGCTCACCCGTACGCAGAACGGCGATCACCGCTGTCGCCGCGGGCAGCAGCGCGATCACCACGGCTCCATGGCTTGCAGGGGCGGTCGTCAGCGCGAACGAGGTGAGCAGTGGGAAGCCGACCACTGCTCCACCCGCGACGACGGCGACCTGCAGCCACTGTCTCCCGCGGGGGAGCTTCTGGCGGGTGAGAAAGAGCGCAGTGCCGGCGAGCAGCGCAGCGACGACCGCGCGGCCGGAGCCGACGAACAGCGCCGACATGTGCCCGTTCTCGACCGCGACGCGGGTGAAGGGCACGGTGAACGAAAAGGCCGTGACTCCGAGCAGCCCCCACCACAGTCCTGCATGCGATTCCGGTAGCGGTGGTGCTCTATGGAGAGTAGCGGTACTATTTATATTCATGTCAAATAGTAGCAGTGATCGGATCGTGACGGCCCTTCGCGAATGGATCACCACTGCACCGGCCGGTGCGCAGCTGCCGTCAACGCGGTCCTTGGTCACCGAATACGGGGTGAGCCCGGTGACCGTGCAGAAGGCGCTCCGGACCCTCATCGGGCAGGGGGTCATCGAGTCGCGGCCGGGCGTGGGAACGTTCGTTCGCAAGGTGCGCGTGCCCCGGCCCCACGACTACGGATGGCAGACCGCTGCGCTCGGCGCTCCCCGGCACCACCTCCCGCCCGTGACGGCCGCGATGCGTACGGCACCCAACGACGTGATCGCGCTGCACGCCGGCTACCCCGACAAGGAACTGCTGCCCGAACGGCTCGTCCGAACGGCCATCACGCGTAGCTCGCGTAGCGACCTCGCCCTCACCCGTCCGCCCGCTGCGGGGCTTCCGGAACTGCAGTCCTGGTTCGCCGCAGAACTCGGTGCCGGCGCCCTACCGGGCGCGAGTCAGCCGGTGGCGAGCGACGTGGTGATCATCCCGGGGAGCCAGAGCGGCCTCAGCACCCTGTTCCGGACGCTCGTGGGAGCGGGACGGCCGCTGCTGATCGAATCGCCCAGCTACTGGGGCGCGATCCTAGCCGCCAGGCAGGTCGGCGTGCAGCTCGTTCCGGTCCCCTCCGGGCGGCACGGCCCGGATCCCGACGACGTCGACCGGGCCTTCGCCCGAACCGGCGCACGCGCTTTCTACGCCCAGCCGAACTTCGCCAACCCTTCCGGCGCCCGATGGAGCGCCGATCTCGCCACGAGGGTGCTCGACATCGTCCGCGAGCACGGGGCCTTCCTGATCGAGGACGACTGGGCTCATGACTTCGGCATCACCGCAGCTCCGACGCCGGTCGCCGCCCGCGAGGACAGCGGGCACGTCGTCTACCTGCGATCGCTGACCAAGAGCGTCTCTCCATCGATCCGCGTCGCCGGCCTCATCGCCCGTGGCCCGGCCCGGGAGCGCATCCTCGCCGACACGCAGGCCCAGTCGATGTACGTCAGCGGCGTGCTCCAGCAAGCGGCGCTCGACGTCGTCACCCAACCCGCCTGGCGCACACACCTTCGTTCCCTCCGCAGCCAGCTCGCCGCCCGTCGCGATCTCCTCGTCGATGCCCTGCGTGAGCATGTCCCCGACGCGCACATCGACTCCGTGCCGCACGGCGGCCTGAATCTCTGGGTTCAGTTGCCGGACACCACCGATCTCGGACAGCTGGCCCGGGACTGCGAGGCCCGTGGAGTCGTCGTCGCTGCCGGGGACGACTGGTTCCCCGCAGAACCCGCCGGCCGGTATCTGCGCCTGAACTACTCCGGACCCGACCCCGGTTCCTTCCCGGAGGCCGCCCGCATCATCGGCGAGGTCCTCGCCTCATAACAGCGTCTCGGTGGGGTCCGTCATGACAGACGACGCCGGGGACAGCGAGTCCGCCCTCAGCGGGGGCCGTTATCCCTCTTCGAGGATCTGCGCGATGCCCTCCCGATAGCTCGTGACCCGGAAGCGGGGGAATCGCGTCTGGAACTTCGCGGAGTCGAAGATGTTGTCCTGCCGGTAGCGCGGCAGCAGCTCCTCCGCCTCCTTGACCGCCGGGTTGAGCAGTCCTCCGGCCTTGAAGGCCCACCGGGGGACCGTGACGTAGGGGATCTTCCGCCCGGTGACCTGGGAGGCGAGGCCGATCATCTCCCGGTAGGTGAGGCGGTCCGGGTCGATCGGGAGGTGCCAGGTCTGCCCGAAGGCGTCGGGTGTGTTGCCGATGAGCGCCATGGCGCGGCTGGCATCCGGAGTCCAGATCAGGGAGCGCCTGGTCTGGGCGTTCAGCGGCACCATCGGCCGCTTGCCCTGCCCGATGCGGTTGAAGACGGCGGAGTTGGTCAGGCTCTGGGTCTTGCCGGGGCCGTAGAACTCGGGGGCCCGGCAGATCACCGCCTCGATCGTGCCGGCTTCCATCTCGGCCAGCAGCGCCGTCGCGATCTGCGCCCGGACGGCCGCCTTGCGTCCGGCGGGCTCGAAGGCCGTGTCCTCCGTCTGCGGCACCGACGTCTGCGGGTACATGTAGGTGTTGTCGAAGAAGACGAGCTTGCTGCCGTGCTTCCGGCAGGCTGCGATCGTGTTCGCCATCATGGCCGGGAACCGCTGCTCCCACATGACGGAGTCCATCGGCAGGCCCACGGTGAGGAATACGACGTCGCTGCCCGCCACCGCCTTATCCGTGGCCCCGGCGTCCATGAGGTCGGCGGGCACGAGCTGATCGGCCTCGTGGACCTTGCGGGGGTTCCTGCTCACCAGGCGGATATCGTCGGTGAAGTTCCGGCGCAGTTCGCGGGTGAGTTCCTCGGCGATCTGGCCGCCTGAGCCGAGCACGGTCTGCATGGGTTCCTGCCTTTCGGATCGAGTCGGATCGGATGGGATCAGACCGGGTCGGGATCTGCGCGTGGTCGCCGCGACGATCAGAGCAGAGCGGCGAGCTTGGCCGCGGTCTCCTTGGCCGAGCCGGGGTTCTGGCCGGTGACGAGCCTGCCGTCGACGACCGTGTTGGACACGAACGGCAGCAGCGCCTTCGAGTAGTCCGCTGCGCGCTCCTTCATCCGCTTCTCGACGTTGTAGGGCACGAGTCCGTCGACGCGGGCCAGCACCTCCTCACGCCAGGAGAACCCGGTGAGGCGGCGGCCGGCTACCAGATGGCTGCCGTCGGAGAGCTTGGTCTCGAGCAGACCGCAGTAACCGTGGCAGACCGCGCCCACCACGCCGCCGCGTTCGAAGATCTCCCGCGTGATCCGCTGCAGACCCGCGCTGCCGGGGAAGTCGAACATCACGGCATGACCGCCGGTGAAGTAGATCGCGTCGTAGTCCGCCGGGTCGATCTGGTCCGGGGCGGCCGTGTCTTCCAACAGTGCCATTCGCGCGGGGTCTCCGTGCCAGGCCTTGGCGGACCTGTCGTAGTTGGGGAACTTCAGCGAACGGGGCTCGAGCGGCGATTTCCCTCCGGCCGGGCTGACCAGGGTCTGCTGGAAACCCCGTCCGGCGAAGACGTCGTAGGCATGCGTCAGCTCGGACAGCCACAGGCCGGTCGGGTGCGCGGGGTCGGCGTCGTAGTGGTCGACGTTCGTGACGACTGTCAGGATGCGCTTGCTCATCGGGGCCTCGATTCCGGGCTGGTTGACGGCTCTGGGCTGGTTGACGGCGGGACGACGACGTCGACCTCGGCTGCGCCAAGGATGCGTCCGTTGACCTGGACCTCGATACGGTGCGGACCGGGGTGGATCTTGCGGATCGAGACGTGGGCGAACCGGTGCTGGCGGGAGAAGCGGACCGGCTGATCCGCGGGGAGATCCCGGACGGTCAGTTTGAACACCTTGCCCGCCTTGGGTCCGCGAACCCCCTGGTAGTGGACCAGGTAGTCGATCGCCGCTTTCACCGGGGCGGCGGCGCGCAGCGTGAAGGTGAGGGCGACCGCGTCCCCGATGGGGACGGTGGACGGTGAGCAGGAGAAGTCGGTGATCTCGATCGGGGCGTCGTAGTCGAATCCGAGGAGGGCGAGAGCGGCCGGGTCTCCTCGTTTCACGAGGGTCCGGAGGCTGTGGCGCACCACGAAGTCGCCCCGCGTGGTGCTGTCCGACCACCGGCGGGCGGTCTCCAGGGCGACGTCGGGGTGGTCCTTGCTGATGTCGTTGAGGTGGTTCGCCACGGATCGGCGTACGTAGAGGGACTCGTCGTCGACCAGGGCGTCCAGGAGTTCCAGCGTGGGGGAGGGGTCGGCGATGAAGCGAGAGAGCCGTTGCCCCCAGGGCAGCCGCGGCCGGGTGCCCTCCGAGACGAGCCGGCGGACATGCTCGTCCGGGTCGGTGGTCCACGACCGGAGATGGTCCATCGTGAGGTCGGGGTGGGATTCGAGGAAGGGCCGGATCGCGAACTCGGCGGTGTAGCGGGGAGTGAGCGCGGCCAGGAGCGGGAGCGCGACGTCGGGACGGTCCAGCATGGCCGAGGCGACGTACGCGTTGACGGGCATGGAAGCCCACCCCTGGAAGCCCCCGGCGTCCAGGGCGGCGCGGATGACCCGGTCGGCCTCCTCGGCGGACGGCGGCATCGTGGCCGTCAGGGCGCGGGCGATCCAGTCGCTACGGGCTTTCAGCTCGAGCTCGCCGAGGCCGGTGGCCGCGAACTGCTCGAACGTCGCCCGGTCGAACGACGCCGAGACGCTCGCGATGTCATGGCCGAGACGGGCGACGAGTTCGGGCGACAGCTCGTCCTTGAAGTCGGCCATCTCAGCGCCCGTCGCCGGCGGGAACGAGGTCCTCGGCCACTCGCCGAGCGCCGTCGAGCGGGCGCCCTGCGCCGTCGTCGTCCGTGGACTGCATGAATCTCGGCGTGTGCACCATGGGTTCAAGTCTGCCGTGGAATCCATCTACCGCAGAATCCCTCGCCCTGCCGTGGTGCCGGGTCGAGTGGTCATTCTGAGTGCCGTTGCCGGGCGATCGGCCGATCTGAGTGCGCATCAAAGCTGATGGGCGAGCAAAACGACCGGTCGGCCCAGGACGACCCCGAGAGGGCGTCTCCGGCCCAGGATGGCCCCGGCCGCCCAAGGCAGCCCAGGCAGGCACTCCTAGTACCCCCATCGGCGGGGCCTCCCTCGGCGTCCAGCCGTAGTGTTCACTGGGAACATTGCCTCAGGTCCCACTGCCGAAGGAGTATCCGCTGATGCGAACTGTCAAAGCCTACGGAGCCACCAGTGCCACCGCGCCGTTGGAGCCCATGACCGTCGAGCGCCGCGACGTCGGGCCGCACGATGTGCTGATCGACATCGACTACGCCGGCATCTGCCATTCGGACATCCACACCATCCGTGGTGACTGGGGCCCGATCGCCTACCCGCAGGTCGTCGGCCACGAGATCGTCGGGCGCGTGACCGAGGTTGGCAGCGAGGTGACCAAGCACCAGGTCGGCGACACCGTGGGCGTGGGCTGCCAGTCGAACTCGTGCCGTAGCTGCGCGCAGTGCGAGCAGGGCCACGACCAGTACTGCCTCAACGGCAATATCCAGACCTACAACGGCGTCGACGTGGACGGCACGATCACCCAGGGCGGGTACTCCCAGGCCGTCGTCACGAACGAGGACTTCGTGCTGAACATCCCCGCGGGCCTCGACCCCGCGAGGGCCGCGCCGCTGCTGTGCGCGGGCATCACCACCTACTCGCCGCTGCGGCACTGGAACGCCGGCCCCGGCAAGAGGGTCGCGATCATCGGCATGGGCGGACTCGGGCATATGGGCGTCAAGCTCGCCGTCGCACTGGGGGCCGAGGTGACCGTGCTCTCGCGCGGCACCAAGAAGAAGGACGACGCCCTGGCTTTCGGCGCGACCCGCTACTTCGACACCACCGACGCGGACGCGCTGGCCGAACTGACCGACAGCCTCGACCTGATCGTGAACACCGTCTCCGCGGGTCTCGACATCGCCGCGTACCTGGGCCTGCTCGACGTCGACGGGACGCTGGTGAACGTGGGCGCCCCCTCGGAGCCGTTCTCCGTGCCCGCGTTCTCGCTCGTTCCCCGCCGTCGCTCGCTCTCGGGATCCACCACGGGCGGCATCGCGGAGATCCAGGAGATGCTCGATTTCTGCGCCGAGCACGGCATCCACCCCGAGACGGAACTGGTCGCCGCCGACGGCATCAACGACGCCTGGGAGCGCGTGCTCTCAGCGGACGTGCGCTACCGCTTCGTCATCGACACCCACACCCTGTGAGGGGCCGGCGGGGCTGAGGCCGCCGTCGTCGGGCACGACGACGGCGCTACCGCCTCTCCTCGGCCACGTCGTTCGCCGCGGCTCCGGCTTCGCCGTACTCGCTCGCGGACCAGGATGCGAGCAGCCTCATCCGCTCCTCCGCCGGGGAGGCCGGCTCCGCCGTGTAGAAAGTCAGTGTGAGGCCGGGCTCGGCTTCGAGCGCCATGCCCTCGTAGGCGAGGGTCATCTCGCCCACAACGGGATGGTTGAACGTCTTCGATCCGGTGCCGTGATGGCGCACATTGTGCCGGCCCCAGCGGGTCCGGAACTCGCCGCTCCTGGTGCCGAGTTCGCCGATGAGGTCGTGGAGCTCCTTGTTGTGCGGGTCGCGGCCCGCCTCGGTGCGCAGGATCGCCACGGTCACCTCGGCGAACTTCTCCCAGTCGGGATAGAACGTATAGGCCCGCTCGTCCAGGAAGGTGAATCGAGCGAGGTTGGGCGGCTGTCCTGGCATGTCGTAGACGTCCCGGTAGAACGCTCGTGCCAGGCGGTTGACGGCCAGCAGGTCCATCCGCCCGTTCCGCACGAACGCCGGCCCGGCCGTGAAGCCGTCGAGCATCCACTGGAGGCTGGCGTGCGGGGTCCAGCACGTCGAGCTGCGCCGGCGTACCGGTCGGGCGACGGGGCTGGCCGCATGGGCCAGGTCGAACAGGTGCGCGCGCTCGGCGTCGTCGAGCAGCAGCGCTTTCGCAATCGCGTCCAGCACCTCAGGGGAGGCGCCGGAGATCGCACCGCGCTCGATCCGGGTGTAGTACTCGACGCTCACTCCCGCCAGGGTGGCGACTTCGCTGCGGCGCAAGCCCTCGACCCGCCTGTTCGTGCCCGCAGGCAGGCTCACCTGCGCCGGGCTCAAGCGGGCGCGCCTTGAAGAGAGGAACTCCCGCACCTCTGCTCGATTGTCCATGCGGCCACGATAGATCGGGTTGCCACGCTGAAGGAGACCCTCTCAGTGCCACTCGAAGTCCCCGGCCCTAGTGCAGCCGCCGGAGCATCAGGCGCCGGGGACCGATGAACTGGTGATGCATCCGATCGCGCCAGGGGCTCTCGATCGCAGCGCGCCACTCGGGGCTGCCCTGGACCTCGCGAGCGGTCAGGTCGTAGCAGGCGAGATAACGGGGCGACCCGTCGGTGCGGTAGCGCGCCGCGTGCACGGTGCCCCCGAGGCCCGCGAGCTGCGGCAGGTGTTCCCGGTCGAACCACCGGTTGAACTCCTCCTCGGTGGTCTCCGGAACGTCCGTCTGCGAGGTGTAGTGCCATGACTGCTGCCTGCCGTGGGAGGCGTCTCCCAGCTTGAGGAGCCCTGTGAGGCGGCGGCAACGGAACTCGGGCAGCGCGTCGGGGCCCAGACCGAGCATCGTCGCGAGCAATCCGCCCGCCTGCCGCGCGTCGTCGAGCTCTTGGGTGCTCTGATCCGGGATGTAGAACCACGTCTCCTCGGCCGAGACAGCCGTCAGGATGTCGACCTCGAGATCCGGCACCCGCCGCCTCGCCCGATGCGCATCCGCAGCGTCCCAGCGGATCCCGGGGATTTCGATGAGCAACGTGCAGTCCCCGGAAGGCGGGTCTGCGGCGGGTTGCGGGTGCAATGGTGGCTCCTTGGCTGTGCGGCGAGGATTCAGCCGATCCTCGGCCGTTTCCGGTGCGGGCCTCGACCGACGAGGTCCTTCACCACGAGTGTGCCTCCTGTCAGTGGGCGCCGAGGTATCCGGTGCGATCGGCATCGGTGATCTCCCGGATAATTCGGGCGGGAACGCCGGCTGCGACGGTGCGGGCGGGGACGTCGCGGGTGATGACCGATCCGGAGCCGATCACGGCGCCGTCGCCGATGGTCACGCCAGGGTTGATGGTGGTCCCGCCGCCGATCCAGACGCGGTCGCCTATGACGACCGGCCGGGCGACGCAGGCCCCGGCTGCGCGTTCTTCCGGGTCGAGAGCGTGGTTGGAGGTGTAGATGCTGACCCTGGGGCCCAGGAGGACGTGGTCACCGATGGTGATGCCGCCGCCGTCGAGCATGACGCAGTCGAAGTTGGCGTAAAAGTTCGTCCCCACGGAGATGTTGAAGCCGAACTCGCACCGGAACGTGGGGGTGAAGAAGGCGCCCGGCCCGGCGTGCTCGATGAGATCGCGCAGCAGCTTCTCGCGGACCTGGGCCGGTTGCCCGAAGCTGGCGTTGTACCGGTCGGTGGCCACCACGGCGTCTTCGCGTGCCTGGACCAGCTCGTCGGTAAGGTCGTCGTAGACCGCGCCGGAGAGGATCCGGGTGCGCTGTTCTTCGAGGGTCATCCGTGAACTCCTTCCCGGACGCGTGCAGCCTCCGGTTCTCATGCGGGATAGGTGATGTCGTGCGGGGAATGCGGGTGCGCGGCACCGGCGACGGCACCGATGACGCAGCTTCTTGGTTCGTTCGTACTTTTGTATGTGAGCAGGGATCTACGTCAGCTGTTCGAGGTACTTTTCGTCATGCTCCTGCAGTGCGCGCAGTGCCGTCCCGTCGTCGATACAGCGCCTGAGGTTGTCGAGGTCGCACCGGGCGTTGAAAGCAATCATCCAGATTGCGGCCGCGAATGCCGTCGATCGTTCCGCGTCGGTGAACGGGTGCGTCCAGGCGGTCTCGAAGTCGGCCAGGAATGCAGCTACATCCCCCGGGGTCGGCGTGCGGTCGGTGCGGTAGCCGCCGGCCGAGAGGCCGGCCAGGACCGGTGCGCTGTCGGCGACGAGGTCCCAGTCGAAGGCGGCGCAGAGCCGGCCGTCGTCGAAACGCAGATTGCCGCAATACCAGTCGGCATGCCCAACGACGACGTCCCGCCCCTCCCGCGCCAGGTCCCGGACCAGGATTCCGGAGGCGCGCCCGGCGATGTCGTCGAGCCATTCGTAGCCGGGAGGGGTGCTGGTGAAGTCGAAGACGGGGTCGTGGGGCACGGGCCACGGACTGGACTGGTAACGGCACCAGGCCGGCGGGTCACTCACGGCGTGCTCGAGTGCCGGCACTGCGCGGAGGATCCGCATCTGCTCGGCCAGGCCCGCTGCCGTCGCAGCCCGGACGACGGGATCATTGCCCGTGTGCGTAGCGCCGCTCTCGAGCAGGGTCTCGACGGTGACGGTCTTTCCATCCAGCAGCGTGGGGCCGGCAACAGGCTCGGGACAGGGGAAGCCGGCCCGGGCGAGGGCTCGCTGTGCTTCGGCAATGGCGCGTCGCGCATCGAGGTCGACGGGCGGTCGGTGCACCTTGAGGACCAGTCGCCTGCCGTCCTCCGTCTCCACTGCGTAGACCGCATCGATGCGCCCGGCGCGGAACAGCCGGCGCACAGGTGCCGAACCCGTCAGCTCACGCAGCGCCCTCGTGACCCAGGCATCGATCTCGGCCCGGCTGCGGAGGCCCAGTATCGCCTCCTCCGTCCCGGTCACCGTGTCGTCGCACATCGTCCTGACCCTTCGTCTTCCTTGACGGCCGACAGATGCCGGCCCCTCACATGTACGACCGTACATCCTGCTGGTACGATCGTCCGCATGATGGAGTACTTCGCGGCAACCCCGCCCGCATCATCTGGGAGATCTGAGGCATCATGAACGCGAGGGCGAGCGGGCAGGCCGACCCCGGACGGCGCGACCGGATTATCGACGCAGCTCTCGGCGTCATCGCCACCGAGGGTGTTCGGGGCACCTCGCATCGCAAGGTAGCCGCCGCGGCAGGAGTGCCGCTCGGCTCGATGACCTACCACTTCACGGGGATGGACGACCTGCTCCACGAGGCATTCAGCCGTTTCGCGGACCGGGCTGCTGAACGCTTCGCACAGCGGCTGTCCGATGCTCGCAACCGTTCCGAGGCCCTCGACGGGGTCGTCGAGGGCATTCTCGCCGACATTCCGGGAGGCGATCTGGAAGAACAGATCGTCACGTACGAGCTCTACACCCTCGCCGCCCGCGACCCCGCCTTCCGTGACATCACGGAACGGTGGATGGCGCGAGCGAGGGAAACCTTGGAAGCGCACTTCGACCCTCGCACGTCGAGGCTGCTGGATGCCCTCATCGAAGGCTTCGCCGTGCACCGCACCCTGGACCGCGATCCCGCCGAAGTAACCGACCTCATCGAGGGCATCCGACGCATCACGAGTCCTTGACGAACCAGTACGCCGTTTTACTGCAGACCATACGAAAGGCCTTCGATGTCATCGCTCCAACAATCAGCCTCATCTGAGCCGATCACCGCCGCCCGGATCACCGCAGATCTCCGTGAACTCGGCGTCCGGCTCGGGTCGACGGTCATGGTCCACACCTCGCTGAAGTCGCTTGGCTGGGTCGTCGGGGGCCCTCAGGCGGTGCTCGCGGCGCTGCGCGAGGCAGTCGGACCTGACGGCACGCTCGTGATGCCGACGCAGTCATGGCAGCTGTGCGACCCCGCCGTGCTGAATGAGGCCCCCGAGCAGTGGTGGCCCACGATCCGCGAGAACCTCCCTCTGTACGACCCAGCGAGGACACCGAGCCAGACTATGGGCGCGGTCGCCGAACTCTTCCGCACCGAGCCGGGAGCGCTGCGCAGTCCGCACCCGCATCGCTCGATCACGGCACTAGGCCCGCTGGCCGAGCAGATCACGGCGAGGCACCCGCTCGACTCGCCCTCGGGGGAGGGCTCCCCGCTCGGCAGGCTCGTCGAACTCGACGCCAGGATCCTCCTGCTCGGGGTGACGGCGGCGAAGACCACCATGTTGCACCTCGCCGAGCACCGGGCCGACTACCCCGGTAAGCAGAACTCCACGAACGGCGTTGCCATGCTCGTCGACGGCCGCCGCGAATGGGTGGTCTACGACGAACTCGACGTCCACGACCATGACTTCGTCGAGGTCGTGGATGCCTTCGCATCCGACACCGGACTCGTGCGTACTGGCAGCGTGGGGGAGGCCAACGCTCAGATACTCCCCGCTCGCCAGCTCGTGGACTACGCCGCACGGTGGTTCGAGGACCACAGATAGCGGATGAGCACGGCAAGGCCCTGCGGTGCTGCAGCACCGCAGGGCCTAACGGCAGCCGTTACTCCCTTGTGGCCTCCGGGTTGGTGCCCTGGTAGCTGCCCCACGCGTCCTTCAGGACGGCCGCTGCCACCTCAAGGCCCTCGATCGGCCCCAGCTCGGTGTCCTCGTGCTCGATATTGAGGCACATGCCGGGATCGATCTCGTAGAGCGCCGCGATGAACTCGGCCCAATACGCGCTGTCATGGCCCTTGCCGAGGGCCACGAAGTCCCAGGAGGAATCCTGCGGCCATTCGTTCGCCCACTCGGAGCCGCCCAGGTTGGTCCGCGGCTCGTCCGGGGAGAGCCGACGGAAGCCGTTGTCCAGGACGCCGTTGAGGCGGGCGTGCTCGGGATTGATCCGGATGTCCTTCGCGGCGGCGTGGAAGATCAGCGGCCCCAGATCCCGGACGACGGCGACCGGGTCGGCCTGCTGCCAGAACAGATGCGAGGCATCCAGCTCGACTCCCACGTTCGTCGCGCCGGTCAGTTCGATCAGCTTGCGGGCATCGCGGGCGTTGAACACGACGTTCTGCGGATGCAGCTCCAAGGCCACCTTGACGCCGTGGTCCTTGGCCAGCTGGTCGATCTCCGACCAGAACGCGGCGGCGATCTCCCACTGGTAGTCCAGCACGTCCAGGGCGGCGGAGTTCCAGGCGTTCACGATCCAGTTGGGCCGGGTCGCGCCGGGCTCACCGCCTGGCAGGCCGGACATGGTCACCACGCGGTCCTGCCCGAGCGCGGCCGCGGCGCGGATCGAGCGGCGCAGGTCCTCGGCGTGCTTGGCGCCGATCTCGGGGTTGGGGTGCAGGGGGTTGCCGTTGCAGTTCAGGCCCGCGATGCTCACGCCCGTGCGCTCGAACTGCGCCAGGTACTTCTTCGCGACGGCGGGATCCGCGGCGATCTCGTCGAGCTCCTGGATGTGGACCGGGGGCAGGAAGCCGCCGGAGTTGATCTCGATGCCATCGAGGCCGAGATCGGCGATCACCTTGAGGGCTTCGCCGAGGGGCCGGTCGTGCAGGATCGCGTTGTAGACACCGAGCTTCACAGCGTCACCTTCTTCCCTTCGTCGGCGGCCGACTCCGCGACGGCGGCCAGGATCTCCATGTTGTGCACGCCCTCGTCGAAGGACGCGTTGCGGGGCAGCGAGTGCTCCTCGTCGATGCCGGCGACCTCCTCGAGGAAGGCCCGGGCCTGGAAGGCGAAGCCCTCGTTCTGGCCGAAGCCGACGCCCGAGACGTCCATCGGCAGCCCGCCCGCGATGTAGGGGTGGTCGGAACCGAGGTTGACGGTCCGGTATCCGTTCTTGCCGGGCATGTCGTCGTGACGGTACAGACGGACCTGCGACGGGGTGTCCTGATGGAAGCTGGCGGCGCCGTTCTCGCAGAACACCTCGATGTTCAGCGCGTTCGGGTAGCCCGCCGCCACGCGGGAGACCTCGAGAGTCCCCATGCAGTCGTCGAACTGCGCCGTGTAGGAGGCGTAGTCGTCGTTGGTGACGGGCTCGTAGTCGTCTGACACGGCGGCCAGGCCATGGCCGACGACGGCGCCCAGCGGCAGGGGCCGTTCGGTGATCGCGGTACCCAGGGTGCCCCCGGCGACGGAGCGCATGTCGCCGCACAGGAACTCGGACAGGTAGGTGAGGTGGCTGCCGACATCGGCCAGGGCGCCGGAGCCCATGGGGCCCCGGTAGCGCCAGCTCATCGGACCCTGCGGGTTGCAGCCGTAGTCGCACCAGTAGCGCCCGCTGTAGTGCAGGACCTTGCCCAGGGTGCCGTCGTCGATCCACTGCCTGATCGCGGCCAGCCCGGGCTGGCGCCGGAAGGTGAGCCCGATGCGAGCGATGCTGCTGGCCTCATCGGCCAGCCGGGCCATCTCCCGGGCGGATTCGAGGGTGTCGCTGAGGGGCTTCTCGCACAGGACGTGCTTGCCGGCCTCCAGCAGTCCCTTGACCACCTCGAGGTGCAGGCTGTTGGCGATGACGACGCTGACCACGTCGATCGAGGGGTCCTCGGCGATCTCCCGCCAGTCGGTGACCGAGCGCTCGTACCCGTAGCGCTTGGCCGTGGCGGCGCCCAGTTCGGCGTTGATGTCCCCGATGGCGACATAGCGCAGGTCCGGCAGCGTGGATTCGTACAGGGTGGGCGCTACGCGGTAGGCGGCAATATGGGCCTTGCCCGCCATCCCGGCGCCGATGACGGCTACACCGATGGTCACGTGATCCTCCTCGATCAGTTTTCTTGGAGCGCTCCAAGTAGCTCGATCAAAGCACGGCGGGAACGCACTGTCAACGCCGGTGGAGGCTGGTGCGGGTGTGGCAGAATCGGCAGGGATCATGGCCACGAACCCAGCACGTCGCCCGCCGCGACCGACGATCTACGACGTCGCCCGCGAGGCCGGCGTCTCGAAATCGCTCGTCTCCCTCGTCCTGAACGACTCGCCCCTGGTGGCCGAGGCGAAGCGGACCGCGGTGAGGGAGGCCATCGAACGCCTCGGCTACCGGCCGAGCCGTGCCGCCGCCATGCTGGCAGCCAACCGCTCCCGGATGGTGGGCCTGGTGATCGACGACTTCCAGAACCCCTGGTTCGTAGCCCTGCTGACCGGGGTGCGTGAGGTGATGGGGCCGGAGGGGTTCCAGGTGGCGGTGCGCGAGCACTACCGGATGGGTGACCGGACGCTGAACGCCATCGAGGGGTTCCTCGATACCCAGGTCGACGCCCTTCTGGTCGCGGGCGAACCCGGGCGCTCCTTCGACTTCCCGGGTGTTCCCACCGTGCTCGAAGGACACCGGCTCCATGACATCGCCGGCGCCGATCACGTGCGCGCCGACGAGGCGCTCGGGGTGCGGCTGCTCATGAACCATCTTCGCGAGCGCGGCCACCGCAGGATCGGTCATGTGACGGGAGCGGGTGGAGTGGCCGCGGCCCGCCTGCAGGCCTATATCGAGGATTCGGCCCGCGAGGGGGAGGGCCCTCTCTACGCGGGGGAAGGGCACGGGACCAACGAGGAGGGCGGCTACCTGGGCACCCTGGAGCTCCTGGATCGCCACCCCGGTGTGACCGCCATCTTCGCGGCGAACGACACGATGGCCCTGGGGGCGCGGGCAGCGTTGCGCGAGAGAGGATTCGAGGTGCCCTCGGGCATGGCGTTGGCGGGCTACGACGACTCCCTGCTCGCGCGCTCGCGGTTCCTCGACCTCACCACGATCGACGGCTGCGGGTATGACGTCGGCCGTGCGTGCGGCGAGATCCTCCTCCGCCGGCTCGCCGATCCGGACAAGGAGCCCGAGACCACGGTGGTCCCCACCCGGCTGGTGATCCGGTCCTCCACCTCGGAGCCTCCCCGCCCCGCCTGACTGCCGTCCGGCCGGCTGCTCGGCCTCGGGGCCGTCCACGTCTGTGCCGTTCGCGCGGCAATGAGGTGGATCCATAGGTCAGCACCTGGTGTATGGTCAGTACATGCTGACCATAGCTTCGCGGGTGGACGTGATGAACCGGCTGGGCCGGGCGATGGCCGATCCCTCCCGATCGCGGATCCTGCTGTCCTTGCTGACCGAGCCGGGTCATCCGGCGCAGCTGGCGCGAGACCTGGAGCTCTCGCGCACGAACGTGTCGAATCACCTGGCGTGCCTGCGCGGCTGCGGGATCGTCGTCGCCGTGCCGGAAGGGCGCAGGACCCGCTACGAGATCGCCGACCAGAGGCTGACGCGGGCGCTGCAGGAGCTGGTGGATGTGGTGCTGGCCGTGGATGACGGCGTACCGTGCCCGGAGGCGGAGCACGACGTGCCGGTTTGCTGCGGTCCTGGTGCTCGGCAACCCGAGGGGGCCGGGCCGGAGGCCGTGCGGTGAGCAGGGAGTGCTGCGGCGGCGAGGCGCCGGTGACCGTAGAGCCCGTGACCGCGGAGCCGGTCGACGCCTGCTGCGGCCCGTCTGAGCGTGCGGGGCACGGAGGGGAGCACGAGGTTTGGGGGCCCTGGTGGCGGGACCGCTCTCTCGCCCTGCCGATCGCATCGGGCCTGCTGTGGGTGACCGGTCTCGTTCTGGAGTGGGCCGGACTGCGGCCCCTGGCGGTGGCCGCCTTCGCCCTCGGGCTGGTCCTGGGCGCCTGGACGTTCGTGCCCGGCACGGTCAAGCGACTGGTCACGGCACGGGGACGTGGACGTCTGGGGGTGGGGCTGCTGATGACCATCGCCGCCGGCGGGGCCGTCCTGCTGGGACACGTCGGTGAGGCCGCCGCGCTGGCGTTCCTGTTCTCCATCGCCGAGGCACTGGAGGACCGGGCGATGGACCGTGCCCAGCGGGGCCTGCGCGCCCTGCTCTCCCTGATTCCCGAGACCGCCCGCGTCTCCCGACCCGGGGCCGGCGAGGTGGTGGTCCCCGCCCCGGATGTTCGCGAACGCGATGTCCTGGTCGTGGGCGCCGGGGAGCGGATAGCGACGGACGGGGTGGTCTCCTCCGGCCGGTCCTGGGTGGATACCTCGGCGATCACCGGGGAATCCATTCCGGTCGCGGCCGGCCCCGGGGACGATGTGCTGGCGGGATCGGTGAACGGCTCGGGCACCATGACTATCGAGGCCACCGCCGATGGTCGCGACAACTCGCTGACCAGGATCGTCCACCTGGTCGAGCAGGCGCACGCGAACAAGGGCGAGCGGGCCCGGCTGGCGGACAAGATCGCCCGGCCCCTGGTTCCGCTGGTGCTGATCGTCGCCGTGCTGGTCGTGGTGTTCGGATTCGTGGTGGGCGATCCGGGCACCTGGATCGAGCGAGCCCTGGTGGTGCTGGTCGCCGCATCGCCGTGCGCCCTGGCGATCGCGGTCCCGGTCACCGTGATCTCCGCGATCGGCTCGGCGAGCAGGTTCGGTGTGGTCATCAAATCCGGCGCCGCCTTCGAGCAGCTCGGCACGATCCGCCGGGTCGCCTTCGACAAGACCGGTACTCTGACCCGCAACCGGCCCCTGGTCGTGGCCGTGCGCACCACGGCGGACCATCCGGAGGCGGAGGTGCTCGGCCTCGCAGCGGCGCTGGAGAGCACCAGTACCCACCCTCTGGCCGAGGCCGTCACCGTCGCGGCACCGTCCGTCCCGGAAGCCGCCGGAGTGCAGGAGCATCCCGGCCATGGCCTCTCGGGGGGCGTGGGAGGACGCCGCGTGCGGGTCGGCAGTTCGCGGTGGATCGACCCGGGGGCGCTCACCGCGCAGGCCGCGGATCTGGCCGGGCAGGGCATGAGCGTCATCGTCGTCGAGGTCGACGGCCTGGTGGCCGGCGCGATCGGCATCCGCGACGAGCTGCGTCCCGAAGCCGCTGAGGCGATCGCCGCGTTGAATGCCCAGGGCATCTCGACGGTGATGCTCACCGGAGACAACGCCCGCACCGCTGAGGCGCTCGCCGTCCAAGCCGGGGTCGACGAGGTGCATGCCGAGCAGCTCCCGGCCGGCAAGGCCGCCTACGTTCGCCGGTCGTCCGAGCTGACGCCGACCGCGATGATCGGCGACGGCATCAACGATGCACCCGCGCTGGCCTCGGCCACGGTGGGCATCGCGATGGGCGCCACCGGTTCGGCGGCCGCGGTGGAATCCGCCGACGTCGCCTTCACCGGCACCGACATTCGGCTGATTCCCGGCGCGCTGGCCCACGCCCGCAGGGGCCGGGCGATCATGACGGGCAACATCGCCCTCGCATTGGCGATCATCGTCGTGCTGTTCCCCCTGGCTCTGTTCGGCGTGCTAGGGCTGGCCGCGGTGGTCCTCGTGCACGAGATCGCGGAGGTCCTCGTCATCGCCAATGGCATCCGGGCGGCGCGCTCGACGGGGGGCTCCCGGCCGGTCGGCACGGGAGGCCTCACCGCGAGGTCCTCCTCCGGTCCGGTGGAGGCGGGTATCCGATGAGCCGTAGCGTGAAACTGTCCCTGGCGATGATCGGCACCGCAGTGCTCGTCCTGGCCGGCTTCCTCATCCTCGGGGGTGGGGAGTCGCGTTCGCAGACCGCCACCGGCGAGGAGCGCGCCGAACTGCTGGTGCGCGACGACAGCCCGCGCCTATCGGAGGGTGGGGAAGCGGTCTTCGTGGAGTTCCTCGACTTCGAGTGCGAGGGCTGCCTGGCGCTCTACCCCGTGGTCGAGGACCTGCGCGAAGAATACGGAGACCGGGTCACCTTCGTCGTGCGGCATATGCCCCTGCACGGCAACTCCCTCGATGCAGCGCTGGCCGCCGAGGCCGCCGCCGACCAGGGGGAGTTCGAGGCCATGTACCAGCGCCTGTTCGAGACCGCCGAGGACTGGGGGCACCGGCAGACCTCGCAGCGCCAGGCTTTCTTCGGCTACGCCGAGGACCTGGGCCTGGACATGGAACGGTTCGCCGCCTCCTACGACGACCCCGCCACCCTCGACCGCATCGAGCAGAGCGAGGCGGACGGGCAGGCGCTCGGGGTCACCGGTACGCCGACGTTCTTCCTCGACGGTGACGTCCTCCAGCCCGCGAGCATCGCCGACCTGGAGGAGGCCTTCGATGCCGCGCTCCGTGATTGAGGATTCCCCTGTCCGCCTCGGAGCAGAGGGGTTGGCAGCTGAGTCCTCGGCGAGTACCCGGCGAGGGCTGGGGGTGCTGCTGGTCGTCGGCGGGTTCGTCGGCCTGGTCGCTGCGGTGATCCTGCTGGTCGAGAAGATCACCCTGATCGCGGACCCGGCCTATGTCCCCACATGCGACATCAGCCCGGTGCTCTCCTGCGGGTCGGTGATGAATACCCCTCAGGCAGAGGCGTTCGGCATCCCCAACCCCGTTCTCGGCATCGCCGGGTTCGCCGTCGTCGCCGCGATCGGCGCCGTTTGTCTGGCCGGGGCGGTCTTCGCCCGCTGGTTCTGGGCCCTCGTCCAGGCGGGGGTGAGTTTCGCCGTCATATTCGTGCACTGGCTGATCTATCAGAGCGTTTTCGTCATCGGCGCGCTGTGCCCGTACTGCATGATCGTGTGGATCGTGACCATCCCCGTCTTCTGGTACGTCAGCGTGGCCAACCTCCAACCCCTGCGGACCATAGGGAACGCCGGGATCCGCCGTGCACTCTCGGTTCTCACGGAATACCGCGGTGCGATCCTCACGGCCTGGTATCTCATCATCGCCGGCCTGATCGCCTACCGCTTCTGGGACTACTGGATCACCCTCGTGTGAGCCGGGAAGCAGGGGGCGGCCCGAGGGCCACGATCACCCGGACGGCGACGGCGCTCATGATCACCCATACCGCCGCCGTCGTCAGGTACAGGCGCTGAGCCAGGCCGAAGAACCCGACCACGTTGGCCGCCAGCAGCACCATCACCACCATCGCGGCGAGCAGCCATCCCAGGACAGCGGGGGCGCGGCTGCCGCCCAGGTGTGCGAGGGTCGTGCCGACCAGCACGGCGGCCACGGGCTGGATGAAGAAGACCAGATTGCCCAGGGCGTTGTGCACGGCGCCGATGGCGGTCGTGGCGCCGTCGTCGTCGATGGGGAAGAACGCCTGAGCGAGCTGGGCGATGCCGTAGATCCCGAGGGTGACGGTCCCGAGGGCGAGGCGAGCCCGCGAACGGGTGCGGGCGAGGAGGGGGATTATTGCGACGACGAGTGCCAGGGCGCCGGCACCGGCGCTGAAAATCCCGACCTGTAATGCCGGGCCGCCGCGACCGTGGGCGTAGGCGCTGACCGGTTCGGTGAACGGGTCGGTCTCCGGCTGGAGCACGTGGAGGGCCGCAACGATCAGGAGGTAGAGGCAAGCCGCGCTCAGCGCCAGGACGGGAGCGTGCCGGGCGAGCCCCCGCGGCCGTGCAACTGAGTCCGTGGACATGGCTCATGGTATCGCCCGGACCTCGTGCCAGGGGCCCTGGCGGGAGACCCTGGTCCGGGATCCCGCTAAGCGAGGCTGTGCCAGAAAGCGCTCAGCTCGCGGGCCACCGCCTGCGGCTGCTCGAGCGGTACGAGCGTGCGCGCCCCGGAGATCGTGCGTGCCTCGGCTCCGGGAGTGAGCGCGGCTGCACGAGCGGCGTCAGCGGGAGACCAGTCACCACGGTCGTCACCGGCGAGATAGAGGCTCGGGACGCAGATGCGAGGCAGCAGTGCGGAGACGTCCACCCGGTCGAGGATGAAGGAGCGCAATGCGAGTGCCAGGCTCGCCCTCTCCGGCCGGGCCAGGCTCTCGGCCACGATGCCGCGGATCTCGGGGTTGGCGGACGAGGCATCCGTCAGCATCGCGGTGATTACCGCCGTGCGTACCGGACCCACCGCGCCGAAGGTCCGCAGCAGCGGTTTCAGCAGCAGGATCTGCCGGCGCAGCGCCGGGGAGATCGGCTCGGCGGGCGCGCTGATGGCCACGAAGGAGCGCAGTGCGCCCGGCTCGGCCGCGAGCTCGTAGCCCACGTGACCGCCGAAGGCGTTGCCCACCCAGTCGACGGGTGCCCGCACGGCGAGTGCGTCGAGCATGTCCCTGGCGGCTGCGGCGGCTTCGGCGATCGTGCTGCGGGTGCGCAGGGGCTCGCTGCGGCCGAGTCCGGGCGGGTCGACCACTAGGAAACGCCGGCCGGGCTCGTCGCGGCGCAGTAGGGGCAGCGCCCTGTCCCAGGTGCGGCCGTCGACGAACATCGACGGCCACAGCACGGTGGGGAGACCGTCCGCCGGGCCGACTGAACGCACGGAGAGGCGCCCGAGGCGGGTGGGCACCAGGTGCGTGCCGTAATTCGCTATTAATTCGGGTGACATGAAATTGATGTTAGTTTGGGTCACGTGAAAAGTCGAGAGACGACGGACCCGCACGAACGAAGCCGGCCCTACCGGATGACCACACGCGCCGAGGCGGCGGAGAGGACCGGCGAGCGCATCCTCGACGCGATGCTCGCGCGCTTCGCGGACACCCCCTACGAGCACGTCCGGCTCGAGGACGTCGCCGCGGATGCGGGCGTGACCGTGCAGACCGTCATCCGCCGGTTCGGGGGCAAGGCGGCGCTCATGGTGGGGGTCGCGGAACGTGAACTCGAGCGGATCGTCGAAGCGCGTACGAGCGCTGGGGCGGCCTCTCCCGGGTCGGTGCTCGCCGCCCTCGTACAGCACTACGAGCGCTACGGCGACCTGATCCTGAAGATGTACTCCGAGGCGCCCTTGGTTCCCGGTCTCCCCGAGCTGGCCGCCCGGGGTCGGTCCTACCACGTCGCCTGGTGCCAGGGAGTCTTCGCCGATCGGCTGCCGCTGGAGGGCGCATTGCGCGCACGCCGTATCGCGCAGGTCGTCGCCCTGTGCGATGCCACGACCTGGCGCATCCTCCGCCGGGACGGCGCCCTCACTCCGATGGAGACCGAGACCGCGCTCGCGGAGCTGCTCCAGCCACTCCTGAGCCCTGCGGTGGATGAGGGCGGAGCCGGGCCGGCGTCGTAACTCCGCGGTTCAGGCAGCCCCTGTCGTACCGCGGATGATCTCCAGCAGGGCCCCTTGGTCTACGCCGGCTCGCTGAGAATGAGGTCGATCTCCGCCCGGTGGATGCGTTCGATCTCGCTCTCCGGCAGGTCTGGGTCGGTCAGCACGTGGTCGAAGGCGTTCAGCGGCGCTACGCCGAAAGTGCCCACCAGGCCGTATTTCTCCGACCCTGCGACGAGCATGGTCGTCTTCGCCTGGGCGATGGCGGCCCTCTTCACGCCGACCTTGAGCTCCGACGGCGTGCTCACCCCATGCGCGAGGTCCCATGAACTCGTGGAGATCAGGGCCAGGTCGAAGTTGAAATGCGCCAGCATCTCGGCGGCGAACGCCCCCACCGTCGAGCGATTGCGCCGATCGATATGGCCGCCGATCTGGAAGAGCACGATGTTCTCCAGGTCGCTCAGATGCACCGCCGTGGTCAAGTCGTTGGTGACCACCGTCAGGTCCTCGAGCCCCGCCAGGTGGGGGACCAGGTGGCCCAGCGAGGTTCCCGCGTCCAGGAAGAGGGTCTGGCCGCTCTGGACGAACTCTGCGGCGCGTTCCGCCATGGCCGTCTTGGCGGCGATCTTGGTGGAGGACTTGTCCTGATAGGTCGGTTCGCTGCGGAGCGACTGAACGCTGCGCACGCCACCGGCGACCGCCTCCACGAGCCCTTCGGCCTCCAGGGTGGCGATGTCCCGCCGGATGGTCATATGTGAAACTTTGAGCAGGTCACACAGCTCCCGGATGCTGAGCACACCGGATTCACGTAGCGCTCTCAGTAGCGCCTGCCGCCGTTGATCAGGGATCACGCAACCTCCTCGATGTCGGCCACCAGGATATGGCATGTGAAAATATGATGCATCAGTTGCTAAATATGTGATTCTGTGGTCAGATTCTATACAACATGAGACGCGGGCCACATTGATCCCGGGAAAGCGAGCTGACGTGACCACTGCCTCCCCAGTCCGATTCGCGCTGACAGGCGCAGCCGGCGGTTTCGCGAGAACGCTGCTCGCTCAGAGCCTCCGGAACACGCAAGTGACCGCGAGCGTGCTGTGCGACCTCGACACCGACGCCGTTCTCGCGCTGTGCGACCAGCTGGGTATGCCGCGGTCACAGCTGCACGTCTGCACGAGTGCCGACCAGCTCGAGGCCCTCGGACGGCAGGACGTCGCCGTGGTGCCCTCCCTCGAGATGCTGGGGCATACGGACTATGACGTTCTCGTCGAGGCCACCGGCAGCCCGCGCTCCGGTGCGGAGGCCGCCGAGAAGGCGATCTCCGCGGGGCGTCATGTCGTCATGGTCAGCAAAGAGGTCGAATCTGTCTGCGGGGTCGAGCTGGCGCGAAAGGCTCGTGAGCACTCGGTGGTCTACACGCCCGCTCATGGGGATCAGCCCGCCAACCTCGTCGAGTGGTACGAACGCGTCTCCGGGTGGGGACTGGACGTCGTGGCCATCGGCAAGTCCGGCGAATACGACCTGGTCCTCGACCCGTCCACCGGGATCCTGCAGTACCTGGACGAGCAGATCGTGGTGCCGGAGATGAACCAGCTGCTCGAACTCGGTGACGATCTCCGGGACACGCTGGAGCGCCGGGCCGCCCTGGTCGACTCGCTCTCCCGCAAGGCGGCCGCCGACTACTGCGAGATGGCCGTCGTCGCCTCCTGGACCGGGGCGGTGGCGGACGTGGAACGGATGCACTACCCGGTGGCCCGGATCAACGAACTGGCTGACATCTACTCCCTGCGCGAGGACGGCGGCCTCCTCCACTCCGCCGGGATCGTGGACGTCTTCAGCGTGCTCCGGCTGCGCGGCGAGGCCAGTTTCGCCGGGGGAGTGTTCGTCGTGGTGAGAACCCACGACACCGAGACCTGGGAGATCCTTCGCGGCAAGGGACATGTGGTCAGCCGCGACGGCCACTACGCCTGCCTGTACCTCCCCTATCACCTGATGGGCGTCGAGACGGTGCAGACCATCGCCGCCGCCGCTGCGGGCCGGGCGGTCTCAGAACGCATGCCCACGGGGCAGACCCTCCTGGCGGGACGCGCCGAACGCGATCTGCCCGCGGGAACGGTGCTGCACATGGGCGGCCATCACCACGACGTCGACGGCGTCACCCCGGTGCTCGTCGATCGTCGTCACGACCCCGACCCCGATATCGCCCCGCTGTACACCGCTGCCGGTCAGAGCCTGATCCGGGACGTACCGGCGGGCGAGCTGATCGCCCTCTCCGACATCTGACCTCACCGCTGCCAAGGGTCCGGGCCACCAGGCCGGGCGCATCGCGCAGCTCATTTCGACTGTTTACATCAAGCTAAGGAATCGTCATGTCCGACGTGTATGTCCTCTCGGCGTTTCTCGCTGCCGTGATCGCGCTGGTCCTGCTCATCGCCAAGTTCAAGGTCCATCCGGTCGCCACGCTCTTCATCGTCGTCGTCGCCCTCGGCCTGGCCCTGGGGATGGGCGGAGGCGCCACCATCGAGATGATCAACGAGGGCTTCGGCAACACCATGGCCAGCGTGGGCCTTCTGGTGATCTTCGGCTGCGTGCTCGGCAAACTGCTCGAGCTCAGCGGAGCCGCGCTGAAGATCACCGACTCAGCCCTGAACCTGTTCTCCGAGAAGCGGGTCCCCTGGGCCATCGCCCTGGCCTCCTCCTTGATCGGCATCCCGCTGATCGCCGACTCCGCGGTCATCATGCTGATTCCCGTGGTCTCCATGGTGGCGGCCAGGACCGGCATCAGCATGATGAAGCTCGGGCCCATCCTCTATATCGGGGCCTACGTGATGACCTCGGTGATTCCTCCCGGGCCCGGCCCCCTGGCTTCTGCCTCCCTCCTGGGCGTCAGCACCGGTGAAGCCATCCTGTACGGCCTGGCCGTCGGCATCCCGGGGATCATCGCTGCGACGCTGTACCTGACCACGATCAAGACCCATGTCGATCCCAAGGCCGAGTTCGTCGCCGAGGTCACCGAGGGCGATGCAGGCGAGGGCTCCGGGGCGGGCCATGGCGGGGGCGGAACCGCGACCAAGATCGACCTCCAGAAGATGTCCCTGGCTGCGGCGCTGACGCCGGTGCTCGCTCCCATCCTGCTGATCACGATCGCCGCCTTCGTCGCTCCGGTCCTCCCGGAAGGGTCGCTGCCCTACGAGATCATCTCCTTCGTCGGTGCCCCCGCCGTGGCGCTGTTCCTGGGCTGCCTGACCGTCCTGCCCCTGTTCGGCGCCCGGTGGAAGGACAAGGAGGTCATCAACGACATGTTCGAGGGCGGGCTCCGCATCGCGGCGATGCCGCTGGCCCTTACCGGCGTGGGCGGTGCGCTGGCGTTGATCATCCGTGAGACCGGAGTGGCCGAGAACGTCGCCGAAGGGATCCAGACGGTGGGCATCTCGCCGATCTTCATCCCCTTCCTGGTGGCCGCGGCCGTGTGCACCATCACGGGCTCGAACATCCTGGGGGTGATGACCGCAGCGGCCATCATGGAACCGCTGATCGGCTCCTTGGATCTCGCACCGATCGTGGTCTACCTGGCCTGCGCGTGCGGTGCGCAGATCATGAAGCACGCCAACAGCTCCGGCTTCTGGGTGACCACCACCCTGTCGAACATGACAGTGGGCCAGGGCATCCGTTCGATCGGCGTCGCCTCGGCGATTTCCGGCGTCGTCGGTTTCGTCGTGCTGAACCTGATGGTCCTGGCCGGAATCGTCTGAGGAGGCCTGAGAAGCAATGTCTATGCCGCTCGGCGCTATCGCCGATGACCTGACCGGTGCGACCGACCTGGCGATCATGCTCACCGACGCCGGCTACGAAACGGTCGTCGTCCCCGAGGAGGGAACGCTCCTGGCAGAGGCCGGTGGCGCAACCCGTGGAGCCGGCCCCGACGGACCGAGCCTGCAAGCCGACGCGATCGTCGTCGCGCTGAAGACCCGCACCGCACCGCCCGGAGACGCCGTCGGCCGTTCGCTGGCCGCGGTTCGCTGGCTGCGGCAGCAGGGTTGCGGACGGTTCTACTTCAAGTACTGCTCGACGTTCGACTCGACGCCGCAGGGCAATATCGGCCCGGTGGCAGAGGCCCTGATGGATGAACTGGGCACCTCGATGACCGTGGTGGTCCCGTCCTTCCCCGCGACTGGGCGGACCGTCTACCAGGGCAACCTGTTCGTCCACGAGAAGCCGCTCCAGGAGAGCTCCCTTCGGGATCACCCCCTGACCCCGATGCGGGACTCGAATCTCATCCGGCTGCTGCAGCCGCAACTGCGGGAGGGGTCGAGGATCGCCCTGCTGCCCCTCACCACCGTGATGGAGGGGACGGAAGCGGTCCGGGACGGGCTTCGCCGAGCCGAGGCCGACGGCGCGCGGTACGTGGTGGTGGATGCCGTAACCGATGAGCACCTGAGAACAGTCGCCCGGGCCGCCAACGGGCTCACCCTGCTGACCGGGGGCTCAGGCCTGGCCCAGGGGCTCGCGGGGCCCCGTGCCAGCGGGGCGATCTCCGTCGGCCCCGCCCGCGGCCGGCGCATCACCCTGGCCGGCAGCGCCTCGAAGACCACCCAGGCGCAGGTCCGGCACGCCCTCGAACGGGGCCGTGGGATACAGCTCGACCTGAACCGGCTCAGAGAGGACGTGGCCGGCTACTCGGAGGCCTTGGCCGAGGAGATCCTCGCCGGTGATCCCGCCGACGCCGTGACCGTCTATGCGACGGCATCGCCCGAGGACCTCGGCAGCCTGGAGGATGCCCCGCTCATCGAAGAGTGCCTCGCCCGGGTGGCCAGGGCGCTCAGCCAGGAGGAATCGGTGCAGGGGCTGGTGGTAGCAGGCGGGGAGACCAGCGGTGCGGTCATCGAAGCACTGGGAATCCGGTCGCTGCGGATGGGAAGGACCCTGGACCCCGGTGTCGCTTGGGCACTTGCCGAACGCGGGGCTACCGGAGGGGAAGGCGACTCCGCCGAGCAGACCCCGCCGTTGCCCCTGGTGCTGAAGTCCGGGAACTTCGGCGGAGAGGACTTACTGACCCGAGCATGGGATATGAAGGCATGAGCACGATACCGGAGGCCACGGTGGACGCGGCCAGAGTCGGACGCCGCGTAGTGGAACTGGGGCTGAGCCCCGGAGCGTCCGGAAACCTCTCAGTACGCGCCGAGGGGGTGACATACATGTCTCCTACCGGGGTCTCGCTGAGTGCGCTGGACCCCGAGCAGCTGGCCGTCATGTCGGCGGAGGGGGTGCAGCTCTCAGGCCCCCGGGCCTCGAAGGAATACCCCTTGCACGAGGCGATGTATGCGAAAGATCCCGAGGCGCGGGCGGTGATCCACCTGCACTCGGCCCAGGCCATGGCCGCGTCGTGCCTGCGGCCCGCTTCCGAACGTTCGGCCCTTCCTCCCGTCACGCCATATCTGGTGATGCGGGTGGGCAGGGTGCCGTCGGTGGCCTATGCACCCCCGGGCTCGAAGGAACTCGGTGAGGAGCTGGCCAGCGTGGAGGGGCTCTTCCACGGGGCTCTGCTGGCCAATCACGGGCTGATCGTCTCAGGACGCGACCTGGCCCAGGCCCTGGATCGCGCCGTCGAGGTCGAGGAGGCCTGCCGTTTGTACGTCCAGCTCTTCGACGCACCCGCGCGCTGGCTGACCGAGGACGACGTCGCAGTACTGACCCAACGGTACGGGACCCCCTGGTAGAACCTCCAGGAACGTCTCTGCGCTACAGCAGGCCGGCCAGGCGGCTCTCCGCCGCGTAGCCGTCCGGGACCGTCGTCGACTCCGGGTGGCCGAAGCGGCGCACGCTGCGCATCTCCGCGTAAGGGGGCCAGCCGGGTCCACCACCGGCGATGAACGAGACCCAGGCGCCGTGGACCTCGTCGGCCAGGTCCTGCGGCGGTGCGGCTCCGAGCGCTCGCGAGACGCCTTCGGCCCCGAGGCAGTCCCAGACGAAGGGCAGGTCCGTGCAGTGGAAGGCGTAGCCCGGGTTGAGCTCTCCGCGGGCGGGATAGCCGAAGTCGCAGGCCCAGGTGCTCTCCCGTCCCTCGGCTACGGCCGGGACGACCGCCCGGAACATGAGATCGCTGAGCAGCTGCCGCCAGCCCTCCGGATCGCCGCCGCGGAGGCTGAGGTATTGACGGGCCTCCTCGTCGGGCAGGCCCAGGCGCGTGAGCGAGGTGTGGTCGCAGGCGCCGAAGAAGGGCGGGATGTCTGTGTTCATCTCGTGGGCCGTGGCGCCGATGAGCAGCGGAACCCGCGACCTCCTCGCGCCCTCGGCGATGGGGCGGGTGAGGAGATCGCCGTCGAGCACCGGTGCGAACTCCAGGGAGCGGGAGGTCTTGCGAAGGAGGGTCACGGGATCGGTCTCAGGGGTGGAGGCTCTTGCCGCTGCGCCGAAGGTGTTGCGCAGCCGCGACGGCACCTGGTCCATACCGAGCCTGGGGAGCGTGGCGAAGGACTTCGCGCACGGTTCCGCGGCCAGGAGCTCGGCGGCCTCGGCCGTGGTCCCGCGGGCCCGGTCCGGGGTGGTCATGGCCAGGATCGGGGAGACCGCGATCGCGCGGTGGACGAACGCCTCGATCCCCTCGACGCCGAGCAGAGTGAGGACCGCACCGGCACCGGCGGACTGGCCGGCCAGCGTGAGGCGACCTGGGTCGCCGCCGAACGCCGCGATGTTGCCACGGATCCAGGCCAGAGCGGCCAGCCAGTCGTGGACGGCCCGGTTCGACGGCGCGTCGGTGAACTCCCCGAAGCCGGGGACCCCCAGGCGGTATCCGATGGTCACGACGATGACGCCGTCTCGGTTGAACGCGGCGCCGTCGTACCAGGGGCTCACGGGGGAGCCCGAGGTGTACGCGCCGCCGTGGATGTAGGCCAGCACGGGCCACCCCGCCTCGGGTGCAATACCGGGCGGCGTGAACACGTTGACGGTGAGGATATCCAGCCCGGGAACGGACGGTTCGGGGATCGTGCTCCCCTTGACGTTCATCTGCTGGGCCGTCGCGGTGGGCGCCGTCGCATCCCGCACTCCCGCCCACGGCGCCGGTGGTCGCGGGAGTTCGAAGGCGAGGTCGCCGGAGGGCGGGGCGGCGTACGGGATGCCGTAGAAGACCCTCGAGTCGCCTCGATCCAGCCCCCGTACCAGACCGCCGGAGGTGCGGGCGATCGCATCGGAGCTCATGCTTCCGTGACTGTAACAGCCGCTGAAATACCCGCCGAGTAGTGAGTTGGGCCGCTCGTCAGTGCTGATGAGCGGCCCAACTCACTACTCACCGCGCTTACCACTCACCGCGGTGAGGGTGTTGCGGCCGCTGCGGCGTCGTCCGCGCGGGCCTTGAAGGTCCGCAGCCGGAGGCTGTTCGAGACGACGAACACGCTCGACAGCGCCATCGCCGCTCCCGCGAGCATCGGGTTGAGCAGGCCGAAGGCGGCCAGCGGGATCGCGGCGGAGTTGTAGGCGAAGGCCCAGAACAGGTTCGTCTTGATCGTCCGCAGCGTGCGCCGGGCCAGCCGGATCGCATCCGCGGCGGCGCGCAGATCGCCACGGACCAGGGTGATGTCGGCGGCCTCGATGGCCACGTCGGTGCCGGTGCCCATCGCCAGGCCGAGATCGGCCTGGGCCAGGGCGGGAGCGTCGTTGACGCCGTCGCCGACCATGGCCACGACCTTGCCCTCGCCCTGGAGCCGGGCGACGACGTCGACCTTGTCCTTGGGCATGACCTCGGCGATGACCTTCTCGATACCGACCTCGGCGGCGACCTGCTCGGCCACGGCCTGATTGTCACCGGTCAGCAGCACCGGAGTCAGCCCGAGCTCCTTGAACTGGGTGATGGCCTGGGCACTGGTGGGCTTGATCTGGTCGGAGACGACCAGCACCCCCCGAGCCTGACCGTCCCAGCCGACGGCGATCGCGGTCTTGCCCTCGGTCTCGGCGGCCTGCTTGGCGGACTTGAGGTCATGGTCGAGGTGGATCGCCCAGTCCGCCAGCAGCGTCTCCCGGCCGGCCAGGACGGCGCGGCCGTCGACGACGCCCTGCACGCCCTTGCCCTCGATGTTCTCGAAGGACTCCGGGGCCGGAAGCTCACCGGCCTCGGCGGTGGCGCCGACGGCGATGGCCTGGGCGATGGGGTGCTCGGAGTAGCCCTCCAGCCCGCCCGCCAGGCGCAGCAGTTCGGTCCTGTCGACCCCGTCGGCGGGGATGACGTCGGTGAGCGTCATCTTGCCGGTGGTGACGGTGCCGGTCTTGTCGAGCACGATCGTGTCGACCCTGCGGGTGGATTCCAGCGTCTCGGGGCCCTTGATGAGCACGCCCATCTGCGCGCCGCGCCCGGTGCCGACCAGCAGCGCGGTCGGCGTCGCCAGGCCGAGAGCGCAGGGGCAGGCGATGATCAGCACGGCGACGGCGGCGGTGAAGCCGGCCGAGAGCGGGAAGCCCGCGCCGATCCACGCACCCAGGGTGGCCACGGCGATGGCGATCGCGATCGGCACGAACACCCCGGAGACCCGATCGGCCAGGCGCTGGATCTCGGCCTTGCCGGACTGGGCGTCCTCGACCATCTTCGCCATCTGCGCCAGCTGGGTGTCCGAGCCGATGCGAGTCGCTTTCACGACCAGGCGGCCGCCGGCGTTGACGGTGGCACCGGTGACCTCGTCGCCCTCGGTGACTTCGACGGGCACGGATTCCCCGGTGAGCATGGACGCGTCGATGGCCGAGTTGCCCGAGACGATGATCCCGTCGGTGGCGATCTTCTCGCCCGGCCGGACCACGAACTCATCGCCCACCGAAAGCTGGTCGATGGGAACGCGCTCCTCCTTGCCGCCGCGGAGGACCGAGACCTCCTTCGCCCCGAGTTCCAGGAGCGCGCGCAGAGCGGCCCCGGCGCGGCGCTTGGAGCGCTTCTCGAAGTAACGGCCCATCAGGATGAACGTGATCACCCCGGCCGCGACCTCGAGGTAGATGTGACCGAGGCCGTCGGAGCGGGAGATGGTCAGCTCGAAGGGATGGACGACACCCGGCTGCCCCGCGGTGCCGAAGAACAGCGCGACGATCGACCACAGCATCGCCGCGGTGGTGCCCACGGAGATGAGGGTGTCCATGGTGGCTGCGCCGTGACGCAGGTTGATCCATGCCGCCTTGTGGAAGGGCCACCCGGCCCACACCACCACGGGTGCGGCCAGGACCAGTGACGCGAAGCCCCAATAGTCGAACTGCAGCGTCGGAATCATCGCCATGGCGATGACCGGGACGGCCAGGACCGCCGAGCCGATGAGTCGCTGCCGCAGAGATCGCAGTTCCCGGTCCTCGGGCGATTCGCCGTCGTCGTCGCCTTCCGCGCCGGACTCCTGGGGAGGGGACGGAAGGGCCGCGGTGTAGCCGGTCTTCTCGATCTCGGCGATCAGCAACTGCGGGTCGTAGTCCTCGGGGGCGGTGACGCTGGCCTTCTCGGTCGCGTAGTTCACGCTCGCGGTGACACCGTCGAGCTTGTTGAGCTTCTTCTCGATCCGGTTCGCGCAGGACGCGCAGGTCATGCCGCCGATCTGCAGCTCGACGCCGGCCAGGTGCGTGCTGGTGTTCTCAGTGGTCATGGCCTGCTCCTTCCTCGTGTTCGGCGCCGGACTCGTCGGCGGTCCCGCTTCCGGTCGTGGTGTCGAGCACCAGCGGGGCGGTGTGGACCTGCCCGTCGACCTGGAAGTCCAGGTACAGCAGGTAGCGGCCTTCAGTGGGCGCGGTGGCCTCGAAGACGATCTCCGGCCCTGATGTCTCGCCGCCCTGCGGGGCATTCCCCTGGGGGTGGACGTGCAGGTAGGCCAGGTCGCCGTCGCGCAGTGCCACGAGGTGCCCGAAGGCGCCCAGGTACGGCTGCAGGCCGGTCACCGGCTGCCCGTCACGGGTGATGTTCAAGGTCAGTTCCGACGCCTCGCCGGCGACGAGGTCGCCGGTGACGTCGACGTCGAACCCGTCGACGGATGCCTCGGTCACCGTGCCTCCGGCCGGAGCAGGGGTGTAGTCGCCGGCCACCTGGACCGTGGTCGACAAGGTGACGCCATCGCCGGTCTCGCCGGGTACGAAGTCAGCGAACACCCGGTAGGAACCAGCTGCATCCCATTCCCAGGGGGCCGACCAGGTGCCGTCGGCGTTCATCTCGGGGTGGACGTGGCGGAAGTGCTGACCGTCAGCGCGGACGGCGATCAGGTGCAGCTCCTCCTCGTGTTCGCGCTGGAAGTCCGTCACCGGATTCCCGTCGGGTCCGGTCACGGTCAAGGAGAGTTCGCCCTCCGAGCCGGTCTCCGCAGGCGCGTTCACGGTAGTGAGCCGGTAGCCGTCCTCCGCGATGCCGAGGCCCGGCGCAGCCTCCTCCGTGGAGTGCCCTCCACCCCCGGCCACCTCGGGGTCGTCACCTTCGCCATGGCCTTCTGCCTGGTGAGGGCTCTGCTCGGTGTCTTCTGCCCAGCTCCGCACGGTCTCCTCCGGGACGACCGCGTTCGCCGTGAACCCTGCCACGGCGAACACGATCACCAGAACCAGCCCGTACAGGCCGAGCCGCACGGGTGCTTTCATCTCAGCTCCTGGCGGCTTCGTAGCCGGCCTCGTCGACCGCCGCGATGACAGCTGCGTCGTCGATGGGCTGCTCGGCAGTCACGGTCAGACGGCCTGTTGCTGCACTGACGTCGATCCCGGTCACGCCGGGGATCGCCGAGACTTCCTCCCGGACTGCGGACTCGCAGTGCCCGCAGCTCATTCCGGTGACCTGGTACTCGGTGGTCGTGGTGCTCATGAGTTCGCTCCTTCGATGGGGGTCAACTTCGGTCAGACTATACCCCTAGGGGGTATTGGTCAACGTGGTGGGCGGTTTGTGCAGGACTTTCCGGGCGTTCTATTTCGGGTTCCGACGTGGCGACGCGCGAGGGTGGAGGTCCGTCTTCGGTGGGGTTGTGAGCGATAGAAATTTCCTTTTGTGAATTGTTTCCGGGGGTCTGTTCTGGGTTGTTTTCGGGCTTGTGTTGTCTGACCCTCGTGGGATTCTGGGAGCATGAACGGGGCAGGTCAGAAGGGGTTCGGGTCCTTCGAAGACGCTGAGAGGAACGGGGTTCCTTCCGGTCTGGGGCAGGGCCCCATCGCCGGTTCCCTCGGCGGTGTCGAAGGTGATGGGCGAAACAACGACGCCGACGCCCCCACACCCAGCGCCGCCTGTAGCGCCTCAGCCCAGGAGCCTTTGGAGCTGTCGTTCCTCGATGGGGAGACCGCCCGGCAGCTGGTGGCCGGTATTCAGGCGGCCGCGCGGGTGGAGGCCGCCGCCAGGGGCCGGCTGTTGCGGTTAACCGCAGACCTGTACGAGGCGGCGTTAGCACGCCGGGGCGAAACCCTGCCCCAGCGCCTAGCTGCCGCCGGCCCCTGGACAGCGGCGGCTCTGGCCCAGGGGTCGGTGGATGTGGTGGCCGGTGATGTGGCCGCAGAAATCGCGGTGGCTCTGATGCTGCCAGCCGGTACCGCACGGGCCACGGTGGCTGAGGCGTTGATCTTCGCCACCGATCTGCCCCGCACCCTGGCCGCTTTGGAAGCCGGTGAGATCACTTGGGCCCAGGCCAGGGTGATCCTCACCCACTGGCGGGCCATC
>NZ_ML708631.1 GCF_008831305.1 Kocuria coralli | reverse complement strand
GTTCCTTGCGCTCACCGCTTGAATCCGCCAATCCCATGAGATCCCCCAGGTTCCCCCGGTCCCGATTCACCGAAGTGATATGTGCATAGATGTTCTTGGTCATGAGGTCATCCCGCCTTCAAGCTTCAAGTCGTGCTCGAACAGGAGATGGTCGAGGCCATCTCGAAAGGAAATGTTCAGCTGCGAAGTCCCCGGCGGCATCTCGCCGGTCCACTGTCCTGGGACGGGGAACTGAGCTGCCCGCCCCAGTCTGGCGCCCGATGGATCGAGGAAACCCATGTCGGCGCGGAGGCCGCCGGTACCGGGCGCGATCGTACGGCTCGAGGCAATGACCGAAGCACCCTCAAGGCCGATCTCCAAGGTGCGTTCCAACCACGCGGCGACAGGGCGCAGGTCGTCTGGACAGGTCTTCGTGTCGTAGGCGGGGAACAGCTCAGTCCTGCGCCATTCATGCGTCACCTGGAGGACGGTGGTGTCTGTGTGGAAGAGCCGTTTCAGGATCTCCACGACCTTGTCCGTCGACGGCGGAGCGTGACCCTGTCCCGTGTCCGCCATCCAAACGACTTGGTCCGCGCTCCTGGCCCATAGGCCGGCTGAGAGTCGGCGGTAGTCCTGGGCATCCAGATAGGGACCGCAGTGCTTCTGGACGTGCCAGTCGCTCGCACTCTGCAGGTAGAACAACCGAGCCGGAGCGTGTGACGGCAGGAAGTCGAGGAGAGATCGCCGGCGTCCGTAGAAGCTCATCACATCACGCAGCTTCTGCTTCCATTGCGGGCCTGTGAGGTCACGGGCGTGGGAGGGGAAGGCGCGGGTGGCGTACGCCTTGACAAGAGGCGGAGAATACTCGGCGACATCCGTCTGAGGATTCCAGACGAAGACAGAACAGTTGCGCCCGAAGCGGTGCCCCAGCTCCAGGGCCGCGAAGGCCCCCGCTGATCCGCCGACCATCCAGAGATCTCGCCCGAGACGCTCACTGAGCGGCGAGAGCGCGGTCTCGACCTGGCTTTGGACATCCTGCGCCTGTGTTCCCGCGTACCAGGCGATGTTCAAGTCCGGCGCCAGGTTCAGCGCAGGGTCCGAGATCGCGATGAAAGGCACCTCGGACCTTTCCGCGATGCCCCGCCCGGAGAAGAACGGCGGCACTCTTTCGGACCGCTTCGTAACGGCACCGGAGAAGACGACCAGGACAGGTCCGGCGAGCTGCTCGAACGGCTGCCCGCCTAGCAGAAGCTCCAGCTCGGACCCGCCGGGGCCGCCGATGACGTGCACGCCGTCTTCTCGAACAGCCGCACTGTGGAAGTCCTCAGCTGTGTTCCATCGATACACCGGGTCTTTGCCGTACCTCGACGCCTGGCGCTGGCCGAGGGGGATCTCCCGAGTTCTGGTCTTCATATGCGCTCCGATGCGACTCGAGCGATGATTTCACCCTGGAATCGGATGAAGCCGATGATTTGCACCTTGCCGGGCGCCTGCGGGAACGTCGCGCGGGCCACCTCGCTGTAGCCCCTGACGGCCACGCGTTTCCCGCCAGACATCAGGTAGAAGCAGATCTGCGCGTTTCTGAGCCGGAGCTTGTCGAAGTTCGTGACGACGTTCACTCTGTCGCCGCTCCGTTTGACCGTCAGCCGGAGATCCGGAGCGAGGAGCCCGAAGGTCATATCGTTGTCGCCTTCGGCCTGTGCGCCATCCAGAGCCAAGATGTCTTCGACGCGGTCGAGCGTGAACTCTCCGTGCTTCTCGAGGACATGGATGTCCTTCATATGTGCGGACAGGTTGGAACCCCATCGCATATAGACGAGGCCGGCACTGTGTTCCCGGACGTAAGAGAGACGGAAACCTCTCTTCTCGGCCACGAAGCCCTGATAGATGTCGATGATCTCGGGTATGGACCATGGTGAGAGCGGGACCAAGTCCACCTCGGATGGCCGCGCGATCACGAAGCATCGGTTTCCACCCATGCTGCGCCGCATGTCCACATCCTGGAAACGAACGTGGGCGCCCTCGACGTACCCGATGTAGGTGTGCAGCGGGCCCAGAGCCATGATCGGGTCGTCGGGGAATTCGGCTTGAGCCGCGGTTGCCATGCGCACGAGGGACCCCACATGGTGCCTCAGCATCAGGTCGTCGTCATCGATCGCCGCTCGAATCAAACGTCCGTACTCCTCGAAGCGGATGTCCGAGTGAGCTGCGGTGAAGTGCCCGCCCCGGTATGGGCCCTGCTTGTTGGGGTTCTTCAGCCAATCGATATGGTCGCGCTGAGGATAGCCTTCTGCCGGATGGTCGTATTCATGGATGCGGTATCTGGCTCGGGGAGAGTGTGATGCGGATTCGATGATCCGGCGTGTCCTGTGGATCCACTTCTGCTTGTCCGAGGAGATGTAGATGGTGACCAGCAGTTCGGCGTTGTCTGGAATTTGCTGTGCCAGCAGGGACGACAGGGAGATCTTGAATCGCTCGAAATATGTGGCGAGCACGTTCTCGTCCTGCTCGTTGTCGCAGAACATGGTCTCGATCAAAACCAGGGTCCGGGACATCGGTTCGTCGGAGAGGGGCGATTCGCTGACAAGATCCGGCAAGCCCGGCTGATCCATCGGCTCGTCAAGGGCGGATGGTTCGCTGAGGGACTCCGGCACGCCCGGCCCCTGCATCGGCGTCTGGGCCAGAATGCTCTGCGTCACGGTGGGCGATATCCGATTCCAGACCTGCACCCGGGGCTGCGAGGAGGCGGGAACCTGTAGCGTCAGCTCGTGTCCGCGCGACCAGCTGCCGATAAAGAGAGGGCCCTCGTCACCGTAGACATCGAACTTGAAGTGCGTACCGGGGCCTGCGGCATTGATCCGCAGAGTGTCCTCCGTGACCCAGTCGAGCTCGGCGTCCAGGGACGGCGAGCCTCTCTTCCGCGGAGGTACCTCCGCCCCTTGCCATGGCTCGCGTAGAAGCGCTGCGGGCACCAGCTCGTGAATGTCGACAGCGATATCGTTGACATCCTTGAGCCGCTGCTTCAGGAGCTGGACGGCGGGAGAACTCCAGGCACCGAGCAGGGCGCCGAAGGTCATGTCCGTCCCCCGGTCGTACACCGTGCCGACATCGACGGGCGCGCTGGTGCGCCACCCGGTTGATGTCCATCCGATCAGCGGCTTCATCTGGCCGTTTCGGACGTCTTTGCGCTGCCCGTCGGTCAGCGACGCCACATGCAGGGTCTTCTTGGCCCTTTTCAGGGCGAATCCCGAACTGAGAGCCGTAGCCTTGACGCCCTGTCCGCAGTGCCAGCGTTGCTCGGCCTTGACGGGCGAGTCGGACTGCACCCGATCCAGAATCAAGGTCAGATCCCACTTCTTCAGGTACGTGATCCTGCGGTCGATCTGCACGCCGGAATAGCTGGTGTCCGAGAAGGTGAAATCGGTGTAATCGTCTGTGTCCTCGTGGTGAGTAAGCAGAACCGGTTGATCTCGGCGTGCTTCTCGCCCGGGGACGACGATGAGGCTGTGCGACCTCCGCGACTTCATGTACTCCTGCAGCGGGTCCTGTCCGTAGTAGTAGCGGCCGCCGTTGTCGAGCCACTGCACGCCGTCGGCGCAGAAGGTGATCCCGCCGCCATCGCTGTGACCGTGGATCTTGTTCTGCCGGCCGAACGTCGCCGCCAGATACGTCTCTTGCACGAACGGCCTTTCCTGACCCCAGCCGCTGCGGACGAAGGCATAACCCTGGTCGTAGACGGCCGTCGTGGCGGACGGCGCGGTGCCTCGGCGACCGAAGGATTGGGCGTACTCGGCAGCAGGGTGCGTGATGCCTCGCAGCTTAGAGGTGTTGGTGTCACCGATGCGCGCCAGGTACCCGAGCGGGGTGGTCGCGTGGCTCAGCACCTCGGGGACCAGGTCTAGGCGGTGCGCTCCCTCCGGTCGCTCCACTCCTTCCAGGTCCAGGCGGGTCATCGCCTCCTGCCACCATGAGTAGTTCAGACGGTGGTACGCCACGGAGCCCTCTTCGCTGACTCCTTCCTCGTCCCAGGACTTACGAAGACGATCTCCCAGCCAGGACACGGCCGTGTCCATGGCCGTCGTGTCCTCCAGGACGGCGGATACCACGAACAGCCCGAGAATCTGATGCAGCGCATGGTTGCCGTGTTTGATGTGCTTGGGATCCTGCAACCAGTCTCGGTGCTGTTCCAGGCTCCTGATGAGCCATTCCTGTTCGCCAACCGCCAGCAGTCCGAAGCTGAGTTCCATGGCCCGGACCCCATCGGCCATGTCGGTCCACGGCCAGCGGGATCCGCCTTTTCCCGGGGGGTTCGTCTGGATCCAGGAGCGCGCATACCGTGCCCAAGCTTCGGCCGACTTCTGGTCCCCCGCCTGAGCCGTGCGACGGAGGGGGTCGAGCCAGCGCAGCATGTGGTACTGGAACTGCCAGTTGTTGTCGTCGAAGGGGTTCTCCGACCAGGTCGGGTCAGCAGGAAGCGCCCATTCCTTATGGGGCGGCATGGTCAGGCTCCCGCTGAGCAACCCGGCTGCGACCGCGTCGTCGTCCTTGCGAGCCATGAAGTGATGGCCGATGGCCTGGCGTTTCGCTGATTCAAGATTCACCATGATTCGCTCTCGCTCTATCGCCTGCGGTCTGAGGGGCGGGCTGTTCCTGGGCTTGCCGTTTCGATCGGCCAATCGGACCCCGTCACCGAGACCTGCTGCAGATCGGCCGGCGTAGTCCGGTTCTTGACACTCAGGCGCGGATCGGCGATACCGCTGAGGTCGAAGGTCTGCTCGCCCCTGGACAGCCAGGGGACCCGCTGGACGGGTTGCTTTCCGTCGTACAGGTCGAAGGCGAAGTACCTTCCCGGGCCGTCGGCCACGATTCTCACGGTGTCCGATCCCACTACCTCGGCGGAGACTTCGAGCGCCGAAGGTCGGCGACGAGAGCTCGCCGCCCGTGCGCCGGGCCAGGGTGCGCGGAGGAGCGCCGCGGGTATGAGCTCATGCACCGCGACGGTGACGTCGGAGGAGCCGGTCAGCTGCTGGGTCAGCAGGTCCACGGCCATGGGCGTCCACGTGCCCAGCAACGCACCGAAAACCAGATCCGTTCCCCCGTCGTAGACCGTGGCCACGTCCACTGGAGCGCTTCTGCGCCAACCGGTGGCGGTCCAGCCGACCATGGGTTTCTTCTCGCCGCTCCGGACGTCTTTGCGCTGGCCTCTCGTCAACGCGGAGACGTGGAAAGTGCTGTCCTGATGAGACAAAGCGAAGCCAGTACTGAGGGCAGTCGCACTGACGTGCCTGCCGCAGTGCCAGCGCTGCTCGGCCTGCACCGGCTCCACGGACTCAACACGATCCAGGACCACGGTGAGATCCCAGTGCCTGAGGTACACGACGCGTCGGGTGATGCTCACGCCCTCGTAGCACCTGTCCGACAGCAGCAGGTCCGTCAAGTCCTCGGTCACCTGACTGTGGATCAGCTCCACCGTCCTCGACTTGTCGGGAGTGCGCTCAGGAAGTACCACGAGGGAATGCGCCGCCCGGGACTTCATGTAGTCCTGCATCGCATGGCGGCCGTAGTAATAGCGTCCAGCGTCATGCAGCCACTGCACGCCCTGGGAGCAGTAGGTCAGGCTGCCGCCGTCGACGTGGCCGTGGACCTTGTCCTGAGGGCCGAAGACCACGGTCAGGTAGGTCTCTTCTGCGAATGGCCGGTCCTGGCCCCATCCGCTGCGGATGTAGGCATAGCCGCGGTCGTAGATCGCCGTGGTCTTCGCCGGAGCAGCTCCGCGGGTTCCCCCCGACGTCACGAAATCGGCGTAAGGGTGGTCGATATCCCGGATGGAGGCTGCATTGGTGTCCCCGATCCGGGCCAACCGCCCGAGCGGGGACGTGGCATGCGCCATTTCCTCAGGGGCCAGCTGGAGTCGCTGAGCGCCCTCTGGACGGTCGATGCCCTCTAGGTCCAGGCGGGTCATGGCCTCCTGCCACCACAGGTAATTCATGCGGTGGTACGCCAGGGAGCCCTCTTCATTGACGCCCTGCTCATCCCACGCATCGCGGAGCCGACTCCCGAGCCAGTCGACGGCCAGGTCCAGACCGGCCTGGTCCTCGAGGACAGCGGACACCACGAACAATCCCAGGGTCTGGTGCAGCCCGTGATTGCCATGCTTGATGTGTGCCGGATCCGAGAGCCAATCCCGATGCTGCTCCAGGCTTCGGACGAGCCAGTCCTGCTCCCCCACCACGCACAGCCCATGGCACAGCTCCATGGCGCGGATGCCATCGGTCATGTCGATCCAAGCCCACCGGGACTTGCTGTTGCCGGGTGGATTGGATTCGATCCAGGACCGCGCATAGCGCTCCCAGGTCTCGGCTGCCTGTGCATTTCCGTTCTGCCCGGCTCGCCGCAGGGGATCCAGCCAGCGCAACATGTGGTACTGGAACTGCCAGTTGTTGTCGGAGAAGGGATCTTCTGTCCAGCTGAGTTCCTCCGGCAGCTGCCACTTCTTGTGCGGAGGCAGCGTCAGCTCGCCCCCGCAGAGCTTTGCAACGAGCTCCTCATCCTGGGGCCCCGCGACGAAGTGCGTGCCGAGAGCCTGGCGTTCAGCCGCCCTGAGGTTGACCATTCAGGTTCCCTTCCAGTCCCGTCCCCTGGGCGGTGGTGTCCTCTGAGAGTTCGACGTCGCCGTCAGCGGGCTCCTCGGCCTCGGGCACCGCGACCATGTAGAGATCGCTGGTCGGATCCTGCGGATCCGAGAACTCCAGCTGAATGCCGTACGTCGCCGCGAGCTCGCGCAGGACCGCTCGGCAAGCCTCCCTGTCCTCTGCCTGTACGAAGTTGTTGTACTTGTGCACGAACCATTTCTCGAAGAACGGCCGGGCCCTGAACTTGATGTAGTCGTCCATCAGTCCAGAACTCTCGAGCCACCGCACCCGAGCCGACTCAAGGGGGATGTACTTGCGGAAAAACCCGGGTGACACTGAGTTCACGACGGAGTTGTCGACGGCCCCGTAATACACGTGGATCGGGAAGTTCACGATATCGATCTGCTCCGCAGCGTGGAGCATCTGCTGGAAGGCGAGCGAGTCCTGCCCCAGAGCGCCGATCGGTTGCGTGATACCGGTGCCCCGTAGCCATGGCGTGCTGGCGACCAGAGCCTGGATACTCATGGGCTGGAAGTTGATATCCGACATCGTGCTGCTGGGCAGTCTCATGGCTATCTGGACGCCGCGACCTCCCAGAGCCTTGTTCAGGATCGCGGAATTCGCGACATACCGCCGCGTCCGGGCGAACTTGAGCATGTCACCGATGGCGAAGTCCGATGCCGACTCCTTGACGATGTCCAGGAGCCTTGCAAAGCCGTCGTTGACAGCTTCGTTGTCCGGATCCAGGTAGGTGATGTACGGCGCCGAGGCCATTTCCAGGCCCTGATTGCGTGGCCTGGAGGCGCTGCCGGAACCTCCCGGCGGGTTGAAGTATGCCTTCACCTGCGGGAAGCGTCGCTCGAGGTCCTGGACCACCAGCGGGGTGATCCCATCTGTGGAGCCGTCATCGACCAGCAGGATCTCCATCCGCTCGAAGATCGAGGACCGCTGGAGGGAGCGGAAGCACTTGTTCTCCAGATGCCGGCCGTTGTTGTACACCGGCACTACCACGGTGAGTTCAGGGCTTCGAGCGGAACTCCCCCCCGCATCCGACCGAGTTCGCCGCCCTTCCGGCCAGGTATCGACGCCGAAGGGGTCCGTACCGTATCCGGAGCCCTCGATGACACCGGACTGCAGCCAGCGGTCAGTCACCGATGAGGTCTGCCACACCCCGGCTCGGAACGGGTCATCCGCGTGCCCGATCGGCTCGTGGTCGTCCTTGGACACAACCCGGCCGGAAGACTCATATCCGTTCTTCGCCACGAAGTCCACGTCCGCGTAGGCGAAGGCCGCGACCTGAGACCGGGCGTAGTCGTGGTGATACCGGTAGTCCTCGCGGATCGGGAGGATGACGGTGTGCTCCGTGGGACCGCCTGCACGAGCATGCCTGAGCTCGCTGATCGACATGACGTCGACATCCATCGTCTGCTCGGCGGCGATACGTCGTACCGTCTCGGTCACTTCCTCGGCGACCATGAGCGCCTTGCCGTGGGTCCTGGTGGTCGGTAAGCCGACGGTCTGCAGAAGCTCTGCCACGCGCTGGTGCGAGGTGTGCTCGAAGAAGGCGCGGTGCACCCCTTGAGCCTGCAGCCGATACAGCTCATCCCCGTGCAGTTGCTCGAGCATCGCCCGGGTCTCGAAGGCCGAGTCCGTGATGAGAATATTCGGGAACATGTTGTTCAGCGCCCGGCTGTAGTTGGAGATCACCGCAGCACCCATGGCCTGCAGCTCCACCGCGCGGTTGGCGAACATGGTCGCTGAATCCGTCACGGAGTTGAGGTTGATCTGCACGTCCACCAGTCGCTGGATCCGCATCAGGTCTGTGTGCGGAACCCCAGGGCCCACGAACTCCAAGTATTGCTGAGGGTAGAAATATTTGCTGTCGCCGAGAGTCGAGTTGCGGTCGAGGATCAGCAGGTCCCGGCCGGAGTCGATGACCCCGTCGAAAATGTGGCGGGCCGACTTCTTCCGTAGCGGGTATTTGTGGTCGAGCCAGGAACCTGCGAACAGGACCTCTTGTCTCCGATGCCGCCGTGACCCCACGGGATTGTGAACGAGCGGATTCACGCCGAATGTCAGAGCACGGACTTCCTTCACATCCGGGCAATCGCGGCGGTAGTCGTCCACGACTTCTTCGGCCGACGTGAAGATGTAGTCCGCTTCGCGTGCCAGAGGGAGGAACCGGATGTAGTTGGGCGGGTCCTCTTTGGAGTAGAAGGCCACAGGCACCCCGGCGTCGCGGAATGCGGGGATCACCTGGCTTCTGATGGGACCTTGAGAGACCGTGGCTCCCATCCATTCATTGTGAAGACCGCGCCAGGTCGAGGCGATGAGCAGCAGATCGGACTTCAGGGCCTCGTCCTGGAAGTTCTCGGGCGTCAGGTACGTGACGTCCGCGGTTCCGTTCAGGGAGTCGTATAGGAACTGATCGGCGATCATGGCGATCCGCACGGGATGCGGGTTCAACGAGCGGGTGCCGAGATGCTCCGGGAGGTCCGCTGCCAATCGTTGCAGGTCGGCCACCTCGTCACGGCGGAGCACCCGATCCATCAGCGCGCTGAAATCCTCCGGATCCCTGACTGGAGCAAGGTCGCCCCAATCACCGCGGCGGACGGTGCGGGCGAAGGATTCGGACTGGTACCAGTGGCGGTCCTTCTCCGCCAGGGCCTTGCGCTCCTCGAGTTGCCCGATTCGCCGGCGCACCCTTGTCTTCCGCAGTTGTGCCTGCTCCCGCTTCACGCCTTACCTCCTCGCACAACCCTCTTCCGGGCTGACCAGTAGGCTCGCTGGACGCGTCCACTGAGCGAAGCCCGTAGCGCGTCCCGCTGCCCGCGCGCAACGTGCAATTCTGCCTTCACCGATGCCAGTTCCTTTTCAGCCCTGACCAGTGCTCTCTTGGACTTGTTCCATTCCGATTCGAGCCACCAGATCTTCTTCAGGCTGGTCCTTTCGGCTTCCTTGAACTCACGATCCCGCTGCTCCAGATTGCCGAAGAAGACGATCTCCTTCTTATAGCTGGTGACCAGTTCCTTGTTCAGTGCTTCTATCTCGCGGCTTTGCGCGCTGAGCAGAGCCTGAAGAGCCTGGATCTGCTCATCGGGCATCTCCTGCCCGTTGTTCTGACTCGTCATCGCAGGTTCCTTTCCGTCCTGGTCAGTGCGCGGTCGAGGGCTGCGTGCACCACCGCCGTGTCCAGGTTGGCGTTCACGAAGTCCGCGGCCCGGCCGACCATCTCAATCCGCTCCTCTGGGGCGTGATGGAGTTCCAGGATCCGCTGAGCCATCTGGTCAAGACCGGCTACGAGCCACTCTCGCGGGTAGATCCGATCAGCACCCGGCCAGGCAATCGAGACGGGTGCAGCACCGGACGCAGCACCGTCCGGGAGGGTGAGATGGAAGGACTCGCGGTCGCTCACGGATACTCCGTACCCGATTCCCTGGAACCAGTCAGGCATGTCATCGCCGTGGGGGTCGAAGACCACGGCTTGACGCCCTGCACGCTCGTTGAGCCGCTCGATCCGCCTGTAGCACTCCTGGTACCAGGCCATCTCGTCTTCGCGCTTGAGCATCCACGCGTAGTCTTCGGGTCGTTTGCCCTTGACCCGCAGAGTCCAGCGCGGATCCTCGGCCACCAGTGACTCGATGACCGTCACGGCCCGGTCCAGGCGCTTGACCTGGGGCACGATGCCCACCAGTCCCAGGGTGAACTCGGCCTCAGCGGATTTGGGGCGATCCAGCCGTTCAGCACGAACGATATTCGGGATCACCAGCGTCTTGTTCCGTGGGATTCCGTGGCTGCGTACGGCGGCATCGCGCATGAGCTCGCCCACGAAGATGTATTCGTCGACTGCGGCGTGCCGGATCCGCCGTAGGTAAGGGCGGCGCAGTTCCTGAGCATGGACCCGTACCACCAGACGCTGCCCGCGAGTGACATGGCGGCTGTACCAGACGGCGTTGCCCAGGCCCCACTCGCAGAAGACGGTGTCCGCCCGGCGCAGAAGATCGAGCGACCGCTCCTCATCGTGGTCCGCGTGGTTCTCCCACTCGTCGAGCAGCACCTCCACGCCCTGCTCCTGGAGGTGATCGATCCACGACTGAGCGAACTTCAGGTCGTGGCCGGCGATGAGCACGCAGCCGGCCTGTTGCGGGTCGGATCCGGAGGAGAGGGAGCGGCCCGCACTACGGGCATTGGCCGTGTTCTCGTCGTCCGGTGCGGGCGAGGACGGGCTCGGCAATGTCAGGCAGAGCATCTGCGGGCTTTCCCTGAGGGCGTCCACCTCGGGAGCCGAGTTGTTCACCGGCACCATGCCTCCCTGCAGGTCCTCGGGTGAAGACCCAGGCTGGGCGATGATCCGTCCGTCATGGGCATCCGATCCCCTGTATCGGCAGCCGAGCGCCTCCCAGGAGCCCCATCGGGTGGCAGAGAGCAGATCCTCGGCCCAGGTCCGTGAGAAGGCGAAAGGCAGAAGCGCCCACCACTGAATGTCGCCGGGGAGTGGCTCCTCGGTGCCCAGGACCCGGATTCCCAGCCGCTCCGCCCGCCGGGCAAGCTCCGAGGTCACGTCGTCCACCCGTACCGCGCCCGGGAGCACGGACTGGGCCAGGACGCGGTCGGCGTTCTCCGCCGCCAGATCGCAGCCCCATGCCGGGAGGCTCAAGCCTTGGACCGGGACGCCCGCCGTGCGGGCCATGAGGATGAGAGCGGTGTCAACGGTGTGGCTGCGCAGAATGGCTCGCATCTGCAGCCACGCTTCGGCCAGGTGCTCCTCCGGGTCATGAGTCCAGGCGCCCAGGTAGGCCCGCCAGTACATCTCATTGTTGGTGTTCGGGATCTGCCCGGCGAAGGTCTCGGTGATGCCCCTGGACCATGCGGACATGACCACGCCACCGCTCGCGGCGATCTCGACCACCCGGCGCGAGAACATGGTGGGTGACTCCGCCACCGAATTCACGTTCAGATTGGCGATGTGCGACTTGTAGCTGTCCAGCACCTCGTCATAGGGCAGCGAGCCGCGCACAGCGCCGGCGAATTCCTGAGGGAAGCGGTACGGCGAATCGGGGATGGCGAGCTGACGATCGTAGATCACCAGCCCGCCGTCAGAAGCCTCCTGAGCGGTGCGCAGCAGCTGTTCCAGCTGCTGTGAACGATGTGCATAACGTTCACCGTAGAAGGTACCGGCGTAGGCGATCGTGTTCTCATAGGGCCGAGCGCTGGGCAGCGGGTTGTGCACCAGAGGATCCGCGTAGAACGGCAACGACGACGCCGTGACTGCCGCACCGTCGTCCATGCTGTGAGCTGTCTTCAGATACTCGCCGATCATCTCCGCGTCAGTGGTGAAGACATGATCGGTGCGGGCCCCGGTACGCCGGAACCGCTGGATATGGACCGGATCCTCCTTGTTCCAGAACAGGGTCGGAATCCCCGCACTGCGGCACTGCTCCAGCAAAAGGGTCAGGGAGGCGTCCTCCTCCTCGGAGTAGAACCCCACCCTGCGATGCCACTGGCCGTCGTTGCCGTTCCAGGCCGATTCGATGAGCACGAGGTCCAGGCCGGCGTCCTGTATCTGCTGCTCGAAGTCGTCGCGGTCCAGGATCACGATCTGCGCCGCGCGCTGCAGCGTCTTGGTCGTGAACTCATCCGCGATCAGGCCGATCCGCAGCTCGCCGATGGCTTTACCGGGAGTGGCTTGTCGACCCGCCACTTCGGCGGCCTTATGGTGCACATCACGAATATGCTGACCGAGGGTGGACCACTGCCGCTCGTCAACCGCCCAGAGCCGGCCCGCCCGCCCCTTAGCAGTGCGTAGTTCGGCATCCTCGATCAGCTGTTGCAGCGCATTGGCCAGAGACTTGGCGTTACCCGGCTCGAAGAGCAGACCGCGCTGGTCGTCTTCACCAGCCAGTACCCGATGCGGAGAGACATCGGACAGGACTACGGGCTTGGAAGCCGCGAAGGCTTCGAGCGGCTTGAGCGGGGAGACCATCTCGGTGACCGGCAGGGACTTGCGAGGGCAGGCGACGATGTCCACGCAGGAAAGGAACCGAGGGATCTCCTCGGGCGGCCGCCTCCCGACGAAGCGCACGCGCGAACCGAGTTTGTTCCGCTCCTTGTAGCTCTTGAGCTGCGGATAGACCCCGCCTCCACCGGCCAGGGCGATCTGGAACCCGACCTTGCGGCCGCGCAGGATGTTCGCGGCCTGCAGCAGGAGATCGAGGCCTTCGTACTCCACGAAGGAGCCGGCGAATCCGATCACCGGAACCTCGGCAGAGATGCCGTGGGATTTCGCGTACACCTCGTCGCGCGGGAGCGGCAGGAACGAGTCGGTATTCACGCCGTTGGGGAGGATCTCGATCCGCTCGGCGGGTACACCTCGACGAATCAGCTCATCTCTGGTCTCCTGCGTGATCGCCAGCACGGAGTCGGCGTGAGAGGCCACGTAGGCCTCCATCCTGGCCTGCCATGCGTAGCGCTCGGACTCGGCCCATCCGTCCTTGGTCGAGGCCTCGGTGACCTCCCAGAGGCCGCGCACCTCGTACACGAACGGCAGTCCCAGACGGCGGGCTGCGATCAAGGCGGGCAGTGCGTTGAGGTAGTTGGAGGCCGCATGGATGAGCGAGGGCCGCTTGAGGCGGGCTTCACGGACGAACGAGTCGGCGGCGACCTGGATGTAGTCGTCCACGCGCATCGACGGGAGGCTACCCTCCGGAAGGTGGACGTACTCCACGCCGTCGACGACGGTGGTATGACGACGACGCTTAGCCGGTGTGCCCTGGACGCCGCGGATGTCCCACGGATAGCCGCTACGGCCGACCACGAACACATCGGCTCCGGCAGCGCGCAGGCCCGTGACAACCCCCTGGGTTCGGACGCTGTACCCGTTGGAGTGGAAGGCCGGCGTGGAGTACGCGCAGTACATGACCCGGTCCCGTTCCGGCAGGTACGCCGGTCCGCTCGCTCGCGGGGGTACGACACGCTCCAGGTTCTCCTCCAGGACCGCGGTACCCCAGATGCGATCGGCCAGCTGCTGCTGCGCTCCGGTCATCGCGGACACCAGATCCGAATGCCGGATCAGCAGCGTCAGGCATTGCTCCAAGGCGCCATGGCCATACCAGAGCCGGTTGAGGCAAGCCGCCAGACGTCCAGAGTCGGGATGCTCTTCGAGCCGTTCCAGGAGTTGATCGAGAGTCATCTCCGACAGCAATTGCCGAGGCGGCACTTCCGCCTGGGGGACGGGTGCGCTGTCCTGCTCCGCATCCGGGCTGAGCTGAGCATCGGCAGGCTCGGTGAGCACTTCCGCCGGTTGGATCGCGGTCCGGTCCTCGGGCCGGTCGTCGGCCGATGTCTCGTCAAGGGACGGCTCAGGCTGCTTGAGCTCCGTGCTTGATGTCGCCGCACCCGCACGAAGCCTGCCCAGTTCGCTGGTGGCCTCCCGCAGTTCGCGGCCCATCTTGCCTTTGGAGACCATGGCGGACTTCAGATCCGACTGGGCTCGGCGCACTTGCGCCTGCAGCTTTCGGACCTGGGCCTGCTGCTCTTCCAAACGCGTCACGATGCGCATCGGATTGCGGCTGACTTCAGCAGCGATCAGGTTCTTGGCCTGCCGGGGGGAGCGGCGTTCGTCGTCGTACAACCTGCTGTCCTATCTTCGGGGGCAGGGCATCGGGGGTACCCTGTGGCAGCTTCCGTGAGACTGCCAGTGATGCTCAGCGCCAGAGGCCCTTGGTGTCGACCACGGTCTTCCCGGCCAGGGCGGTCGCGGGAACACCCTTGAACTCGTCGTGATCGACGAGCACCAGCACCACGTCGGCGCGCTCGATCGCCTCGTGGCAGTCGGTCAGCTTGACGTTGTCCAGGTCGGCCAGTGCCTTGGGGAGCTCGGACACATTGGGTTCGACGGCCAGGACCTCGGCGTCGCTCAAGGTCTGGGCCAGGACCTTGGTGATGTTCAGCGCCGGGGACTCGCGCAGGTCGTCGATGTTCGCCTTGAAGGCCAGGCCGAGTGCGGCCACAACGGGTTCCGATCGCCCTGCGATCGCATCCCTGACCTTGCCGATCACCCAGTGCGGCTTGCCGTCATTGACCTCTCGCGCCGTGCGGATGAGGTTCGAGTGCTCCCGATCCGAGGAGACGATGAACCAGGGGTCCACGGCAATGCAGTGACCGCCCACGCCGGGGCCCGGCTGGAGGATGTTGACCCGGGGGTGGTGGTTGGCCAGACCGATGAGCTCCCACACGTCGATGCCCAGCTTGTCCGAGATCAGGGACAGTTCATTGGCGAACGCGATGTTCACGTCGCGGAAGGAGTTCTCGGTGAGCTTGGCCATCTCCGCGGTGACGTCGTCGGTCTCGAGGAGCTGTCCCTGGCAGAAGCTCTCATAGACCGCGATGCCCCGCTTGGCCGCCTCGGGGGTCATACCGCCGATGATGCGGTCGTTGGTTACGAGTTCTTCCATGGCTTTGCCGGGCAGGATGCGCTCGGGGCAGTACGCCAGGTGGATGAGCTTCTTCTCCCCCGCTGCGGCCTCCTCGGGGTCCACGGTGAGGTCGGGACGGGCCGCCACTAGTACCTCGGCGAGCTTGCGGGTGGTCAGCGGCGGAGAGGTCGATTCGAGGATCACCAGCTCGTCGCCTTCGAGCAACGGGGCGATGTTCTCGGCTGCGGCCTCGATGTAGGAGGTGTCGCCTTCGTGGTGCTCCTTGAACGGGGTGGGAACCGCGATCACGTACACGTCACCGTGCGGCATGTGGGTGGAGGCCACCAGGTTCCCGGAGTTGACCGCTTTCTGGAGCTGCTGTTCCAGGCCCGGCTCCACGATGGTGACCTCACCGCGGGAGATCCGCTCCACCACGTCGTAGTTGACGTCTACGCCTTTGACCTTGACTCCGCTGTTGGCCAGGGTGACTGCGGTGGGCAGGCCGATGTAGCCGAGTCCGACGAAGACGACGGTGTCCGGGGTGTACGTCATGGAGGGGGTCCTTACGTGTTCATTGCTGGTTCGGTTCACCAGCATATGGGGGATGGGGGAGATTATTCGGCTAAAGGCACTAGTCACACACGGATATGCTCGATCCAGTCGCCGACGGACATGACGACGCCCGTGGAGAGGATGTGCTGATCCGGCACGGTCCAGGTATGGGCCTCTCCCCCGCGGTACTGGCGGAAGTTGAACCGGTCGGCTGCATATATCCGGCCGCCGGCCTGGGAGACGTCGGCCAGGAACGCGCTGTCCTCACCGGTGGTCCGGGCCTGGAACGGATGACGTTCGAAGACGGAGCGGTGCGCCATCAGGGTGGGTCCCAAGACGAAGTCGGTCCACCGGTGCTCTCGTTCCGCGAACCGCAGCAGGGTGACGTCGAAACCGCGGACGTACATGTAACTGGCCTGTTTGCCCACCACGTCCGCTCCGGTCACTCTCAGCACGGCCAGCTGATCGTGGAGGTAGTGGGGGCCGTACCAGTCGTCGTCGTCCACCTTGGTGACCACGGCGCCCCGGGAGGCGGCGACGCCGTTGTTGAAGCACTCCCCCAGCGACCATTCGGAGGGGGCTGCGATGACCTTCAGATCATCGATGCCGTAGGCACTGGCCATATCGCGGAGGCCATGCTCCGCGGGGTCGAAGCCGTGGCAGACGACCACGAGCTCCAGGTCCACATCGACCTGAGCGCCCATCAACCGCAGCGCCTCCGGAAGGTTCTGCGGCCGGTTGGTGCAGAGCACCGCCGACACGGTGGTATCCGCAGCAGTCCCGGATGCCGGGCCCTCACGGTCGCCGAGCGCCATGTCCAGCATCTGGGCGACTCGATGGGTGTAGGTGTGCGCGGACCAGACCTTGCGCTGGGCGCGCCGGACCATACGATCCGCCCATTCGGGGCTGCGTACCAGGGTGCGGATGACGTCACCGGCCTCGTCGCGGTCGTGTGCCACGGGAAGCTCGTCGGCGTCGAAGTACTCGTGCACCGCTGCGGAAGGGGTGGAGACCACCGGGGTGCCTCGGGAGACGATCTCGAAGATCCGGCGGGCGCACATGGAGGGCGAGTCGACCACGGAATTGACGTTGAGGAAGACCTTGTAGGCCTGATAGGCGGTCAGCATCTGCCGGTAGTTCAGCGAACCGACCACATGCCGGTCCATCGGTGCCGGGAACTGATAGCGCGGGTCCTCGCCCAGGTACCGGGAGAAGATCTCCAGGCCCCGGTTCATCTTGGGAGACACATCGGCGGCACCTCCGAGCAGGATGTCCATCTGCTCGCGACGCTCGGCGAACTTGTGCGTGAAGTACATTCCGCCGAATGCCACGTCACGATCGTGGAAGCCGTGCTGCGGGCGCGCCGGCGAATGAACGGCCGGCTGGGCGGCGAAGGGCAGGACCCCGACACGATCATGGCCCAGGTCCCGCCGGTACTGCTCCAGGAGATTGCTGTCCGTGGTGAAGACGACGTCGAAATATCCCGCGCATTCGATGAAGTCCGCGTAGTGGACCGGGTCTTCCTTGTTCCAGAACACCGTGGGGATACCGCGTGCCGCGACCTCGGCCATGAGGTCCTTGAACGGTTGCTTGACGCCCGAGGTGCCGGTCAGCTGGTACTGCCACTGGTCCTGGTTGCCGTGCCAAGCCGATTCGACGAACAGCAGGTGCGGTTCGTGCCGGTCCAGTTGCTCCCGCCAGCCTTCACGGCTCAGCGGCACCTGGTTCCACTCGTACCCGAAGGCCTGCTCCGAGAAGTCGTCGAGGATCGTGGCCACCGTTACGTCGGAGAAGGGCCGATCCCACTGCTCTGGGGGCGTGGCCTCCGCGAAGCTCAGGCGCTGCGGCTGATCGGGCCGCTCGACGACGGTGGTCAGCTGGTTCTGGCCGCTCACCCGGCGACGCCGGAGATAGGTACGCAGCTGGTCCGCGCCGCCTTGGCGCAGATGCCATACAGCGGTGCGGAGGGTCGCGAGGTCGAGCGACGGGCGGGTCATCGGTTCAGATCCACCAGCTCGACGGCCCGATGAGCGGCACGGTGTTCATCCCTGAAGCTCTGGGCGCTGAGCAGATTGCCCGCCGCCAGCATGGACATGTACTCGTCGTATTCCCTGACCACGTCTTGCGTGTTCCCGTCCATCACGACCTCGCCGGCGTCTATCCACACCACCCGGGAGCACATGTGCTTGATCTCGCTCATGGTGTGGGAGACGAACATGACGCAGCCGGCGTTCTCCCGGATCTCCTCCATCCGGGCCTGCCCGCGGGCCTGGAACTGGGCGTCGCCAGTGCTCAGAGCCTCATCCAGGATCAGCACATGGGGATTCGTTGCGGTGGCGACGGCGAAGCGCAGGCGCGCCGCCATACCCGAGGAGTAGGCCTTCATAGGCCAGTGCAGGGCCTTGCCCAGGGCCGCGATCTCCACCAGCTCATCGAAGACCTCGTCCACCTGCTGAGGGCTCATGCCCTGCGCCAGGCAGCCCAGGCGGATGTTCCGGTCGCCGGACAGGGCAGGGACCAGGGAGACGCTCACGCCCAGCTTCGAGGGTTTGTCGATGGCCCATACCCGGCCGGAGGTGGGATTCATCTGGCCTGCCACGATGTTCATGAGGGTCGACTTCCCGGACCCGTTCCTGCCGATGAACCCCACGAACTCCTTCTGCTCGATCAGCAGCCGGACATCCGTGAGCGCCTGGTTCTTCACGATCGCGGGCCGCCCGAGGGCCCGGCGCATGATCCGCTGAACACCGGGGATCTGCTCCTCGTCCTCGGCTCCCGTGCTGGTCACGTTGTAGACCATGGAGACATCGTCGACCACGACCGCGGGTTCAACGCTGTTCATTGGCGTAGCTCTCCTCGTTGAACCAGAAGACGATGAGACCGACCAGCCAGATGCCCAGGCACCACACCACCAGCATGGCCCACTGGCTCAGCGGGGGTGCGGTGTCGTAGAGCATCACCCCGCGGGCCATCTCCAGGACCTGGTACAGGGGGTTCATGTGGAAGATCGCCAGGATGGTGGGGTTGTCCGTGAACCTGGAGGGGTCGTAGAACAACCCCGAGGAGTACATCCACACCCGCGACGAGAGGGACAGGACGTTGCCGAAGTCCGGGATCCTATGGACCAGGGGCGCCGCGAGCATGCCCAGCCCCCAGTTGAAGATGGTCTGCAGAATGAAGATCGGGATGATCAGCAGCCAGATGGGCCCGAAGTGCTCTGTTGGCGGAACCAGCAGGACCAGCACGCACATCACGGCCAGCACGTACAGCTGGCTCATGAACTCGCGGAGATTGATCGACAACGGGATGGCAGCACGGGGGAAGGAGAAGCCCTTGATCAGGTTTCGCCCGTTGGCGATGGATTTGGCCCCCGCGTTGAAGGACCGCACCGTGTAGATGAACATCATGAAGCCGATGATGATGAACCCGGTGAAGTTCTCGATCCCCCGGTTGGTCTGCAGCAGCAGGCCGAAGATCAGGTAGAAGGTCAACCCGAAGAACAAGGGATTGAGCACGAGCCATACCTTGCCCAGAATGGTGTGATCCTGACTCACCGAGAGCCGGACCCGCGCATCGTAGACCACGAAGTGGCGCGCGCCCCATAGCTTGACCAGGTACTCCAGCAAGGGCGGCCGTGCACCGACCTGCTGCAGGCGGGAAGAGTCGTACACAGCGGAATCGGGGGAGTCGCTGATTGTCGAATCGGAGGCTGAGTTCGTGGTCTCGCTCATGAACTCCTCCGAATCTGCATCTTGTCGTCCTCTTGTTCGGCAGCTCTCACGAGCTGCTCATATCGCGCCAACGTGTGTGCTGCCACGGCCGACCAGGTGCGATGTTCAAGCACTGCCTGGCGGGCGGCCTCACCGAGTTTAAGCGACATCCCCCGATCAGCCCACAACCTGAGCACCGCATCGGCGAATGTGTCGGGATTCTCAGGCGGAACCAGCAGCCCCGTGACTCCGTGGGTGACGCTCTCCTGCATGGCCGGCAGCCTCGATGCCACGACCGGCGTGCCGCAGGCGGCCGCCTCGATCACCTTCAGGGGCGTGACCGACCGGGTGACGGGACGGTCCTGTCGCGGGGCGACGAAGACATCCAGGGCGCGTTGCCAGTCCCTGGCCTCTGCTGCGGAGACCCGCCCCACGAAGGAGACCCGGTCCGCCAGACCCAGCCTTTGCGCCAGGTGCTCGAGTCCCGGACGGGCGGCGCCGTCGCCCACGATCACCGTGCGTACCCCTGGCGGCCATTCGGAACTGGCGCGTATCAGATCGTCCAGGCCTTCGTAGTCCACCACGCTGGTCACGGTTCCGACCAGGAATTCCGAGCGGCCGATCCCTAGGGCGCGCAGTTCCAGCCGCTCGCGAACCGAGGCCCGATCCTCGAGCGGTCGTTCGTAGTCGGGCCCGACGGCGTTGGGGGCGAACCGCACCGCGCCCGCGGGGACCTCTCCCCGCGTGATGTTCTCGATGTGCTGCGCCATGGCGCCACCCAGGGCGGCGACGTCGTCCGCCTCCCCCATGACCTCCGCCTCCCGTGCATTGAAGCAGCGGTAGCGCTCGGAGGACTGGGCCATGGCCGGTCGCCGCGAGGCCCAGGTATCCGCCAGCTGACCCCGCACCTCGTACACCCACGGGATGCCGAGGGCACGGGCCACCGTGCGGACCACCTGGCCGTTGACGAAGTGGGTGGTGGTGTGCAGCACGCTCGGCCGTACCAGGAGGCACAGCGCCAGCAGTTCCTGGGCCTGCAGCTGCAGCCTGCCGGTCGCGGTGGACGGCAGGCGGGCGGGGCTGATCCGGTGATAGGTGACACCGTCCACCACATCGCTGTCCGCGGCCGCCAGCTTGCCCACTTGCGCCGGGTACCCGGGGCGGGTCTGGGCATGGACCGTCCATCCCGCAGCAGCCTGGGCCGAGAGCAGGGAGTGCGAACGGCTGGCGTAACCGCTGGAGGTGTGCGGCACGGAATTGGTCAGGACGTGCACCACGGTCTTCGGCCGCGGGCGGTAGGTCAGGGAGACCGCGCTCAGGGGCAGATCGGGTGCCACGCCGTGGAACTGGGCCCGCTCGTCGGCCAGGCGCAGCAGCTGGCGATGCTCGGAGCGGGTGGCCGTTCCCCCGAGCATCGCGTTCTGAAGATGAGCGACGGCAGAGGCCATCTCCCCCACCTGCCAATCGCGCCGGGCCAGGGTTCCCGCCATGCGCCGCTGGTTCCTGGGCAGTTCGCTGCTGAGCCGGAAGGCGTGGTCGGGTGCGTCGGTGGCGACGGCCACCTCCGTCAGCAGCCGCCGATCCTGCCGGTCGCGCCGAGAGACGGGAGCCGTGCGGGTATGGTCCTCCAGCACGGATTCGAGCTGGTCGTCGCGGCCCAGGATATGCAGCGCCACGGCGCCGCAAGCGGGGTTGAGCCGGCCCAGGTGCGAGAGCGGCCGGGCGATCGCCTGCGTGATGGACCTCGGCAGCCGCCGGGAGATCTGAAGGCCGAAGACCACGGGATCTGTTCCCATGTGCTCCATGGCGGTTCTGGCGACCAGGCCCAGCTGGCGGAGGAGAGGAGGGGCGGTCAAGGGCTCAGGCACTGCGCAGTTCGTCCTCGACCGTCGTACGCGTGGAGGGCATGGGCATCAACCGCGAGATCCGCCGGCTGGTGACGCGCTCGTGGACTCCGCGGAGGAACGAGTCGTACTGGGTGGCCAGGTCCGCGTAGTCGGCATGCTGGGCCACCCATTTCCGCCCGGCGTCGGAGACCAGCAGACGTCCGCGGTCCTCGATCAGCCCGCTCCAGAGACGGGCGATCTCCTGCGCGGTTCCGCCGACGACGTCCGGCGCCCCCGCCTCGTCGAGCACCAGCGCTGCCTCGCCCTTGACCACGGCGGTGATGTGGCGCCCGACGGCCATGACCTCATAGGTCTTGGAGGGAATGGTGGCCTTGAAGGAGCTCCAGTCGTCCCGCAGGGAGATCACCAGCGAGTCCGCGTTGCGGTAGTGCTGGAAGACCTCGTCCCGGTAGACGGGCTCCAGGAAATTGACCTCCACGCCCTGCCGGAGGGCGTAGCGCACCAGGGTCTCCTTCTGCGAGCCCTGGCCCACCATCGTGAGGCGGACGCCGGGTCCGACGATCTTGGCGGCATCGATCAGCCGCTCGAGGCGCTGGCTCTCTCCGTGGTTGCCCAGATAGAGCACTTCCAGCCGTCTGCGCTGCAGGGGCGGAGGAGGCAGCATCGGAGTCCGCGACAGCAGCACGCCGTTGCGGATGGTACTGACATGCTTGACCCCTCGCTTGCGCAGGGTCTCGGCGAAGCCCTCCGTGACCGTGACCACTCCGTCGGCATGGTTCTGCACGAACTCGACGGCGTGGTTGATCACGTCCTGCACCGCGCCGGATGCCACCCCGGAGTCCGTGACCAGGTTGGGCCATGCGTCGCGCATCTCCACGACCAGGGGAATACGGTGCAGCCTGGCGATCCACCAGCCTGCGGCGAGCAGCGGCAACGACGGCGCCGTCACGACCACGATATCGGCCCGTGAGCACAGCATCCCCCTGAGGCCGCTGCCCAGCGCGGTGAATACCTGGTCCAGCAGCTTGGAGAACCTGTCGTCGAGCCCCGTCAGGAACGGCACCCGCAGGATGCGCTCGCCCAGCGGGCCGATCTGGAATCGGGTGACCCTGCCGCGGGTCTCCGCGCGGTAGTCCGGGCCGTGGCTGTAGTGGGCCACCGGTGTGACCACGGTGACCGACCACCCGTAGGGGCGGAGGTGGCGTATCAGGGACTGCCACCGCCGTTGCGGAGGAGAATGCTCGGGCCAGTACGAGTGGGTGAGCAGCATGACCCTCAACGGGGGCTGTTCACCAGCCTCCGTCGAGTTCTCCTGCCGGGGACCCGTCACAGGCCGCTCCCGTCGTTGTCGCCGTTCTGCTGGAAGTATTCGTCCAGGGTGTCGTCGTCGATGGCCTGGCCGATCTCCTGCATGGCGTCGTGGTCGGGCAGGACGATCGACTGGCCGTCGCCGGAGGTCCCGATGCCCTCGGTGTGCACCGTGAACATGTGGATGTCCGAATGGCGGGTGCCGAGCATCTTGGGGACCAGTCCTCGGATGTACCCGGAGTCCAGGCCCTCCGAGACGGTCAGGTACGGGGAGATGGTCTCCACGGTGTCCGAGATCCTGCCGGGGTTGGTCAGGGTGTCGGCGCTCAGGAACCGGTCCAGCACTGCCCGGATATAGGCCCGCTGGTTCTGCACGCGGGTGTAGTCGCTGTCCGTGAAGGCGTAGCGCTCCCGGACGAACTTCAGTGCCGTGGTCCCGTCCATCTCGGTGGGGCCGGCCGTGAACTGGGTGCCGTCATCGGAGGTGAAGTCCTGCGGGACGTTCACGGTGACGCCGCCCAGCGCATCGGTCACGCCCTCGAAGCCCTCGAAGTCCACGGCCATCACCTCGTCGATGTGCGTGCCGAACAGGCTCTCCATGGTCTCGACCATCAGGGGCATGCCCCCCGAGTTGTAGGCGGAGTTGATCTTGGCCTCGCCCATCCCGGGAATGTCCACCCACGTGTCGCGCAGTACGGACATCACATACACCTCACCGCCGTCTGCGGGGATGTTCAGCAGCATGATCGAGTCGGCCCGCTCGCCGTCGCGCCCGCCTTCTCCCCCGCCCTGGGGACGTTGATCCGATCCCAGCAGCAGGATCGTCGTTCCCTCCGAGTCCTGGGGTCGATCCGATTCGGGGAATGCCGAGGAGGAGGGCACGGCGGTGACGTTGTTGTCGAAGTCGCGGCTCAGGCCGTTGATGTACAGGGAGATGGCCGCGATGATCCCGGCCAGGATGAGGACGAACACGATCAGGACGGCGATGAAGATCTTCAGCCCGCGGCGGCGCTTCCTGGCGCCGCGTCGTGAGTTGTCGCTGGAATCGGCGGAGCTGAAAAGGTCGTCCTTGATGTCGCCGGCCATTGGGTGTTCCTCCAAGAATGGTTGCCCTGAGGGTGGATGTCCTCCGCTCAGGGGACAGCTTAATACTTACCCCTACATAAAAGTCATTGCTGCGGTGAGGTGCTCACCACCGTTACCGCACCCGGCGCCGTTCGAAGGCTGACCGTTGTGTCTCCCGGCTGCACCCCTGTGACCTGCGGCTGAAGCTCCGGAGGCAGCAGAGGGAGGCCGTATCCGTCGACCGACGGCAGCCCTTCTCCCACCGCCGCGGTCGCCGACCGATTGTCGAGCGCTACACCGTCAGAATCATGAGTAATACGGTTTCTACTTTCGGGCGCGCCGTCGAAAAGCGTGGTTTCGGGATAGTTCCCCGACCAGTCGTCGCCCGAAAGCATCGACGTGCTCGCGGAGGAAATCGGTCCCGGAAGCTCAATGCTCAGATCCAGAGGATCAGCGTCTTCCGGAGTGCGGAAGTCGATCACCACGATGCTCAAGGTCCCGTCGTCGTGGCGGATGGCCCAGGCGGTGACGTTCTCACCCTCCGCCCCGCCCGTGACCGAGCCGTCTTCCGACCGAAGCGTGGTGTCCAGGAATTGCCCGGAAGGCAGCGAGCCCGCCAGTGAGAGGGCAAGACCGTTGGTCCGGGGGACGAAGGCCTCCCCGGGGTCCTGAAGTGAGCCCGAGGAGCACAGCAGGGACATGGGCGGTCCGCCGAAGCACGGCAGCAGCGAGGAGTGGAAGTCCACCCGCTCCACGCCCAGGTGCTGGGTGCGCAGCAGGTAGTCCGCGCTGAACACCCCGGCGGCCAGGGTCTCGGTGAGTTCGTTGCTTCCCTGGCAGGAGGAGACGGAGGTCTCGGTGATCCAGACCGGAGTATCGGTTCCCGCCACAGTGTCGATGGCGGTGCCGACCAGGTGATCCACCCTGCCTCGGGTCTCCGGCGCCGCCAGGTTGGCGATGGTAGGGGTCTGCTCGGGGAGGTAACCCGGTTCGGCGGGGTCGCTGCATTCGGAGAGCGGGTACTGGTGGACGGCCAGGGCCGTGCCGGTGATCTCCGATTCGGTCACCGCCCGCCACCAGGCGGGAGCGAATGCCCCTGGCCCCGCGATGGTCACCTCGGGCACTTCCGCACGGATGGCCGCGACGTACTCCGCCAGATCGGCCTGGTAGTCCTGGGTGTCCCAGTCTGGCCCCTTGATGGTCAGGGGGTTGCTCTCCCCCAGGTAGTAGCCGTTGGGCTCGTTGCCCACCATGATCCCGGCCAGCCGGTCGCCGAGGTATTCGTCGGCATACCGTGCCATCGTGGCCGCCCGGTCCGGATCCTCCGCTGCCAGGTTGACACTGATGATCACCTGGGCGTCGGTGGCCTCCGCCAGTCCGGCCAGCCGCTCCAGATCTTCCGGGGCCACCGTGGTGATGCGTTCGCCGGGCCGCAAGGGCCAGTCCTGCGGGACTTTCTCGTCCCGGTCGGTGAAGAAGAAACGCCGGTCCACCGTATTGCCGCCGAAGCGCAACGTGGGCCGGTCCAGGCCTCCGAGGATGCGCACCAGGTCGGAGTTCTCGGCGCTGAGTCTCTCGTCGGCCAGGTCGGTGGCCTCGAAGGAGATCCCCGCGCCCGTTGCCTCGTAGGAGGTCCCGGTCTCGCCGTCCCCCACGATCAGCGACACGGCCTCACCGGGGTCCTGCGATTCGGGGTCAGCCGGTCCCGGCGTCGGCAGATCCCGCTGTCCGGCGATCCAGCTGAGCCCGTCGTCCGAGGGCTCGTCAGGGTTCCACGGAGCCGAGGCCCCCGGTGTCTCCGGCCGTTCCTCGGAACCGCCACCACCGTCGCCGTCGTCGGGGGCGCCGCAGCCGGCCAGGACCAGGAGGCCGATGAATGCCAGAGGGACGCATGCGCGCGGGAAGCTCATGCGGCGGTGCCGAGGCAGGACACGATGGAGGGTGGAGGGCCGGGAGGAGCCCTGATGCGGGGGGATCATCAGCTACAGCATATGACAACGGCGGCCAGCCACGGGTCAGGGGCTGGCCGCCGTTGAGGCGAGGCCGTGAGGCTACTGAGGAGAACTCAGTTGGAGGCCTTGCCGAAGTTCTTGAAGCGGGCGTTGAAGCGCTCGACGCGACCGGCCGAGTCCATGATGCGCTGCTTGCCGGTGTAGAACGGGTGGGACTCCGAGGAGATCTCGACCTCGATCACGGGGTACTCGTTGCCGTCCTCCCACTGCTCGGTCTTCGCCGAGGTGGCGGTGGAGCGGGTCAGGAAGGTCTTGCCGGACGCGAGGTCGCGGAAGAGGACCGGGTGGTAGTCCGGGTGAATATCGTTCTTCATGAGCTTGTTGATCCTTGGCTCTTGGGTGACTGGATTTTGCCAGGCACGATGACGCTGGGTTGCGGGTGCCACTGCCGGGGTTCTGCGGCGCCGTCCCGTCTGGCGGAACGCATCTCAGACCCTGGACACCAGCGATCAACTATACACACTGCGGGCGACTGAGGCTGATCCGACCCCGTCTGCCGGCCCGCATTCGCGCTGTCGCCAGGCGAAACTCCCCATAACGGCCCACAATTTCGTAGGGTAGCCAGTGGCCGTGTCAGCAGTTCTCCACCCCGGCCGGACTCCCCCAGTCCCCACCCCCCATTCTTTGCAAGGATGCATCCCCCATGCATAGCTCTGCCCGGACCGTGGCTGCGGTCCCCACGCGGTCCCGTCCGCACCGTCGTCGCACGCTGCCCGCCCTCGGCCTGGCCGTCGTCCTCCTGATCGCGCCCCTGGCGGGGGTGGTTCCCGCCGCTGCCAACGAAGAACCCGCCGACGGCGCCCAGGCCGGTGGCGCCGCGGGTGTCGAGGCCGTGGACACCGGCGCCGAGACCGAGGGCGAGGCGCCCGCAGCAGCGGACGCCGCCGCGGGTGACAGCGCCGCCACGGACGTGCCGGCCCCCGGTGCTCCGGAGGACATCCCGGATGAGACCCCTCGCCTCATGGTCAAGTTCGCCGAGCCCGCCACGGACAAGGCCTTCAAGGAGGCCGTGGTGGCCGACGCCGCCGAGGCAGCCGGGGTGTCGGACTCCCCGGAGCAGGCTGTGCCGGAGACCCCCGAGCAGATCAACAGCCTCGACGACGGCACCGACGTGCTGGCCTTCGACGAGCCCCTGGACGCCTACGAGCAGACCGAGGTGGTCGCCGAGCTCGAAGCCGATCCGCGGGTCGAATACGCCGAGCCAGATCGTCTGGCCGTCGCCGCTGCGGCCACCAACGATCCGCTGCTCGGCAGCCAGTTCAACCTCCTGGGCCGCAACGTCCCGGCCGCCTGGTCCCGCGGGACCGGGCGGGGCCAGGTGATCGCCGTCGTCGACACGGGTATCGCCAGCCACCCGGACGTCAACGGCAAGCTGGTCCAGGGCCGGGACATGGTCTCCAACTGGGCCAACAACTTCTCGATCGACGGCGACGGGCGCGACTCGGATCCCACCGATCCCGGCGATCGCCCCGGCACGTCCGGCTGCTACGCGACCTGGCACGGGACGCACGTGGCGGGCGTGGCCGCGGCGAGCACCAACAACGGGATCGGCGTAGCCGGCGTGGCCCGGGACGCGCGGATCATGCCGGTCCGGGTCCTGGGCTCCTGCACGCTGGGCTACGAGTCGGATATCGCCGCGGGTATCCGTTGGGCCGCGGGTGCCCAGGTGGACGGCAGTACCGCGCCTACCCGCGCGACCGTGATCAACATGTCCCTCAACCTGATCGGCTCCTGCAGCACGACCATGCAGGGTGCGATCGACTTCGCCTACAACCGCAACATCCCCGTGGTGGTCTCCGCCGGCAATGCCAACCGGGACGCCTCCAACTACCCGCCGGCCAACTGCGCCCGCACGATCGTGGTGGGAGCCGCTGACCACCTGGGCAACCGGGCCGGCTACTCCAACTTCGGCCCCGGCGTCGATGTCCTCGCACCAGGGGGTACGGCCTCCGTGCCGATCATCTCCACGATGAACACGGGCAGCACCACCTATGGCTCGCCGAACTACGCCTACAAGTACGGGACCTCCATGGCGGCGCCGTTCGTGGCGGGCACCGTGGCGATGATGCGCGAGGCGAACCCGTCCCTGAGCGTGGATCAGATCGAACGGACCCTGAAGTCGACGTCTTCGGGGCAGCTGGGCACGCTCCAGGTGGCTCCGCATCAGGCGGTGGGCGCCGTGGCGAGGTCAGGACCTTTCCGGGACGTGTCGCCCAGTAACCAGTTCGCCCGGGAGATCACCTGGGTGAAGGATCGTGGCTACCTCAATGGCTGGCCCGATGGCACCTTCCGCCCGGTCCAACCCATCGACCGCGACGCGATGGCCGCAGTGGCCTACCGCCTGGCCGGCTCCCCCGCCTACACCCCACCAGCCACCTCCCGGTTCCCCGATATCCGCCGCGGCCAACAGTTCTACCGCGAAATCCACTGNCCGGTTCCCCGATATCCGCCGCGGCCAACAGTTCTACCGCGAAATCCACTGGTTCGCCGCCCAAGGCATCACCACCGGCTGGCCTGACGGTACGTATCGGGCGTTGAGCACCACCAACCGCGACGCGATGGCGGCCTTCATCTACCGCTACATCAACTAAGGCCCGGACTCGAGGCATCCGGGCCCTGTTTCCAGGGCATCAGTGACCCGATGGCGGGGCAGTGGCACATCGCCGCTGCCTCGCCATTGCAATGATCGATCGTCGAGTGCTGTCCACCTGTTTTCTCTGCTTTTACAGGACGATAGACTTCCGAATACGTTCGGAATACCATGGGTTCATGAGCATCGCAACGGACTCCCCCATGGCCACCAGACGATCCTCGGACCTGAGCAAGCACTCAGCCGAGGTCTTCGCCGAAGCCGTGGATCATCCCGTGATGGTGACCCGACGCGATGGCGAGGCATTGGTATTGATGTCCAAGCGCGAGGCCGAGGGACGTTCCCGCCTGTTGAACTTCGCCGCACAACTCATCACTGTCACCCTCGACGACAACGGTTCACTCGCTGAGCGTATGTCCAAGGCTTTCCCGTGGATGCTCGCGTTGTCACCGGCAGACCGGGTTACTTGTGCACAGGACCTCATCGACGCCGCACGCGCGTCGTTCTCCACCGATCAGCCGCACCTGGCGATTGCGGAGCTGACGTCCTGGAAAGAGACGGCGACTGCCGTCGCCGCTGGACTCGGCAGCGTCGACGTCGGGTGGCTCGACGACGGCGAACCCGTGGAGCGCCCGTAGTCGTGGCGGCCAAGAAGGGTGATCCGGTCCCCCGCCCTCCGAAGAAGACAGAGTATGAGATCCGTTTCGCAACCTCCGATGCACAGAAAGGGTGGAGGGACCTCGTAGCCACCATTCGCAATCCGATGACGGAGACTTGGGACTTCTTCACGAGAACACCCCTGTCCAGGACACCGACAAACTATCCGCTTCGAGGTGAGCTCGCTGTTATCAAGCGCGACGGGGCAACCTATGACCGGTGGCAGCACAAGCCGACGGCGAAGGGAACCGCTCGTATCTGGTTCTACGTCCACGAACGCACGGTGTTCCTTGAGCAGGTGCATACGAGCCATCCGAACGCGACGAAGTAGGAGCCTCCGCTGTCGGTGCGCCCTGGCCCGCCGGGGCGTTTATCCGGCGCGGCCGTGTCGGGCCTACCGCGTCGCGTAGAACGCGACCGCAGACGATGCCGCGACATTGAGCGAGTCGACGCCGCCCATCATCGGGATCGTGACCCTTCTGTCGACGAGCCGGTCGGTGCCCTTCGACAGACCGTGGCCCTCGCTGCCGAAGACCAGGGCGAGGTTCTGATGGTCCTCGGCCACCAGCTCGTCGAGGGTGATCGCACCCTCCCCCAGCGTCATGCCCGCCACGACGTAGTCGAGGTCCTGAAGCTCACGGACACCGGCGGGCCACTCCTCGATGCGCGTCCACGGCACCTGGAAGACCGTGCCCATCGAGACTCGGATCGACCGGCGATAAAAGGGGTCGGCGCAAGTGGGCGTGACCAGCACGGCGTCCACGCCCATCGCCGCAGCCGACCGGAAACACGCACCGACGTTGGTCGGGTGTTCTAAAATATGCGCCCCCGATGGCTGTACCTGGAGCAATCTCTGCTACCTGCTGAGCTCTAGATGGAGTATCGGATACGGTCCCCGCCGACCGCGGACTCGATGGTCCCAACCGAGATTACACAGCGCCATTTCTGTGTGTTTTGAGCGTTTGTTGGCGTAGAATGAGGGCATGGCTGGAGCAATCACGCATGACGAGGCATCGCGACTGCGCGATGCGGTGGACGAAGCGCTACGCGTCGCGCCGGAGATCACGGACAGCGCCCGCACGGCGTTCGCCCGGCTGGTCGACGTGCTCGAGACTAGCGACGACGCGGTCGTGTTCCCTGCCGAGGCGACGATCTCCACAAGCCAGGCGGCCGCGTTGCTCGGCGTCAGTCGAATGACCGTGGTGCGGTTGGTCGACCGTGGCGAGATGCGAGCGGAGACCAGCGCCGTGCACCGGCGGATCCCGGTGGCAGAGCTGGCTCGCTACCAGGCAGAGACCCGGACGCGGAGGCGCTCGGCGATGGCCGAACTCGCCGGCGACGTCACCGAGGACACGCCCGCCGACCGGGTCATCGAGACTCGGTGAGCGACGCAGCAGGGAGCACCCGAGTCGCCGTCCTCGACGCGTGCGCACTGGTGCCGATCAGACTCGCGACAACGTTGCTGTGGCTATCCGAAGCCGGGATCTTCGAGCTGCTCTGGTCGGACCGCATCCTCGATGAGGTGCAGCGCAACCTCCCGAAGCTCGGCATCAGCGAGGAAAAGGCTGCCCACCGCGTGCGCACCATGCGTGATGCCTTCGGGGAAGCCGCACTCGTCGACGACTTCGACTATCTGATCGCGGACATGACCTGCGACCCGAAGGACCGCCACGTGCTCGCGGCCGCCGTGCGTGCTGAAGCCGACACGCTCGTGACATTCAACCTCAAGGACTTCCCGCCGGATTCGACGAGCGGCTGGCAGGTCGAGGCCGTCCACCCGGACACGTTCCTGACAGGCCTGCTCGCCGAGGATCCCATCGGAGTCGTCGGTGCCCTGCATCGGGGCAGCGCCGACCTGAGAAACCCGGCGCAGACGCCCACGGAGTTCCTCGCCTCGTTGACCGCGACGGTGCCGATCTTCGCCAACCTGGCCGCCGACCAAATCCGCTCCCGCGCCGAGAATCCCGACGAGCCCTCCTCTCCGATCACAGCGCTTGTCAGCGCCGACCAGGACGAGGCCTTGGCCGCGTTCGGCGAGGTCGGAGACCTGACCGACCCCGCGCAGGTGGCTCTCCAGTGGTGGACCGCGCTCGACGCAGAACCCGATGTGGCGCGGGGGCTGACCTTCGCACCTCGCGCGTGGGGCGACTACCGGTGGGCCGTGGACATGCTCGCCGACAGGTCACTCGCATCAAGAGTGATCCGCGCCGTCGATGAACCGGACCGGATCGCGTTCATGCGCCTCATCCCCGAGGTCGCCGCCACCGCGCAGGCGTTCGCAGCCTACGCGACGACTGTCACATTCCTCACGCTTGTCAGGCTCGACGACGGTATGTGGCGTGTGTGGGGTCTCGGCCCAGCACTCCTGGCCGCCAAGGACATCGTTGACGACACATAGATCAGGGATGCCGCTGTCGCGGGTCCTCTGCACGAGACGCTGATCGTCGACGACCGGACAGCTCTTGATTTTCCGCAGAGACACGTAGCCAGCAGACTTGCGTCGCTGCATCGACGTGCGTCAATATAGAATCATGTCGAATCAAGCAGTGGCGACGGAAGCGCCAACGACGAAGAAGCTGTCCACTCTCGACAAGTGGCTGCCAGCCTGGATCGGCCTGGCGATGGTCGCGGGTCTCCTCCTGGGACGGCTTGTGCCTGGCATGTCCGACCTGCTGTCCCGGCTCGAGGTCGGCGGGATCTCGGTGCCGATCGCCCTCGGCCTGCTGGTGATGATGTACCCGGTGCTGGCCAAGGTCCGCTACGACCGCGTCGCCGCCGTCACCGGCGACAAGCGGCTGCTGGTCTCCTCGCTCCTGCTCAACTGGCTGGTCGGGCCGGCGCTCATGTTCGCGCTGGCCTGGCTCCTCCTGCCCGATCTGCCGGAGTACCGGACCGGGCTGATCATCGTCGGCCTGGCCCGCTGCATAGCGATGGTCGTGATCTGGAACGACCTCGCCTGCGGCGACCGGGAGGCGACCGCGGTGCTGGTGGCGATCAACTCGGTCTTCCAGGTCGTCATGTTCTCCGTCCTCGGCTGGTTCTACCTCACGGTGCTGCCCGGCTGGCTCGGCCTCGACACCCAGGGGCTGGAGGTATCGATGGGACAGATCGCGCTCAACGTCCTCGTCTTCCTCGGCGTGCCCCTGGTAGCAGGCTTCGCGTCGCGGTGGATCGGCGAGAAGCGCAGGGGCCGCGACTGGTACGAGCAGGAGTTCGTCCCGAAGGTCGGGCCGTGGGCCCTGTACGGGCTACTGTTCACCATCCTGCTGCTCTTCGCCCTGCAGGGCGAGCAGATCACGAGCCGGCCGCTGGACGCCGCCCGGATCGCGCTGCCACTGCTGGCCTACTTCGCCTTCATGTGGTTCGCCGGCCTGCTCCTCGGGAAGAGCATCGGCCTGGGCTACGCGCGGTCGACGACGCTGGCCTTCACCGCCGCCGGCAACAACTTCGAGCTCGCCATCGCCGTCGCCATCGGCACCTTCGGCGCTGCCTCCGGCCAGGCCCTGGCCGGCGTCGTCGGCCCGCTCATCGAGGTCCCCGTCCTCGTCGGCCTCGTCTACGTCTCCCTCTGGGCCGCGAAGGCCTGGTTCCGCACCGACCCCTATGCCCAGGAGGCCCGATCGTCATGACCGACACCGCGCTGACGCCGACCGCGCCCGACGAGGACTGCTCGCCGCAGGTTCCCCCCGTCTCGCTCGCTCTCGACCAGGAGGTCGCCGCGACCCTCGCGGGCACCCTCAAGGCCCTCGCCGACCCGCTGCGCCTGCGGATGCTCTCCGCGATCTCGTCCGATCCCCGCGGCGAGTCGTGCGTGTGCGACCTCGCCGAGCTCGCCGACGTCTCCCAGCCGACCGTCTCCCACCACCTCAAGGTCCTCAGGACGGTCGGCCTGCTCGACTCCGAGCGCCGCGGGACCTGGGTCTGGTACCGCATCGCCGCGGGAAAGAAGGCCGCGGCCTCCGCCCTGCTCGAGGGGTTCGCGCCCGCTGCCGTCGCCCCCGGTGTCGCACCGGAGACGGCGGCGTTCGCGGACTTGGAGGGCATGGACGAGCACATCGGGAATCTGGCCGCCGAGCTCGCGGACGCCACGCCGGACCTACCGCGGGAGACCGTCACCGGCATCGTCCGGGACTCCTACACCGCGCTGGCCCGGTCGGCGAAGATCACTCGCCACCTCGTGCCCCTGACCGAGCGCTTCGCCCGGCAGCGGCTGGCCGACCTCGCCCGCGACCGAGCCACCGCTGCACCGCAGGTGCTGTTCGTGTGCGTCGCCAACGCGGGGCGCTCCCAGCTCGCCGCGGCGCTGACCCGAAGCCTCTCCGGAGGCAGGGTGGTCGCTCGGTGCGCCGGCTCGACCCCGGCGGCGGGCATCCACCCGCACGTCCGCGACCTCGTCGCCGAGATCGACCGCGACGCCGCCGACGCGGCGTTCCCCAAGCCGCTCACCGACGACGCGATCCGCGCCGCCGACGTCGTCGTGACCATGGGCTGCGGCGACACCTGCCCCGTCGTCCCAGGAGTCCGCTACGAGGACTGGGCGGTCGGCGACCCGGCCCTGGCCTCGCCCGAGGGAGTGGCCGCCATCCGCGACGACATCGCCGCGAGGGTCCGCCGACTCCTCACCAGCCTCTCCACCCACTGAGCGAAAGAAGCACAGAGATGAACGATCGCACACCCACCGTCCTGTTCGTCTGCGTCCACAACGCCGGCCGGTCCCAGATGGCCGCCGGCTGGCTGCGCCACCTCTCCGGAGACCGGATCGAGGTCCGCTCCGCGGGCTCCATGCCAGCCGAACAGATCAACCCGGTCGCCGTCGAGGCCATGCGCGAGGTCGGCATCGACATCGCCGCCGAGCAGCCCAAGGTCCTCACTGCCGAGGCCGTGCAGGACTCCGACGTCGTGATCACCATGGGCTGCGGCGACGCCTGCCCCCTCTATCCAGGCAAGCGCTACGAGGACTGGGATCTCGACGACCCGGCCGGCCAGGGCATAGGGGCGGTGCGCCCGATCCGCGACGAGATCAGGCGACGAATTGAGACGCTCACCGCAGAGCTGCTCGACCGGTAGACAACACGCATCCGAGTTCACTATCCGTTCACGTTATCGAAGTACGATATCGTCATGGAACCGAACGAGGACGCCTCCGCCGAGTTCGAGCACCGCGATCTGCTGTCCGGGCTTGTGCGGATGCACGTGCTGCACCACGCGGCCCAGGAAGAGATCTACGGCGCATGGATGATCGAGGAGCTCGCGAGCCACGGCTACCGGCTTTCGCCGGGGACGCTGTACCCGATGCTGCACCGGATGGTTGACAGCGGCTACCTGAGCGTGCGCTCCGAACGCGACGGGCGCACGGTGCGCAAGTACTACTCCGCGACCGACAAGGGCCGCGACGGGCTTGCGGTCGCTCGGGAGCGCGTCCAGATCTTCATCCGAGAGGAACCCGAGAATGACTGACGACGTAATCGCACCGACGAAGGAAGCGCGCGGCTCCGCCTGGGAGGTGTTCCGGGCCTTCCTGAAGCTGGGAGTCACGTCCTTCGGCGGGCCGATCGCCCACCTGGGATACTTCCGCTCCGAGGCCGTCGAGCGCTGGAAATGGTTGAACGACCGGGAGTACGCGGACCTCGTCGCACTCTGCCAATTCCTCCCCGGCCCCGCCTCGAGCCAGGTCGGATTCGCGATCGGCCTGCACCGCGCCGGCACCCGGGGCGCGCTGGCGGCGTTCCTGGCCTTCACCCTGCCCTCGGCGGCGCTGATGGTCGTATTCGCCTACGGGGCGGGACTGTTCACCGGCCCCGTCGGGGAGGGTATGCTCATGGGGCTGAAGATCGTCGCCGTCGCGATCATCGCCCAGGCCGTGCTCGGCATGGCCAAGAACCTCGCGCCGGACAAGCAGCGGGCGTCGATCGCGGCCGTGGCCGCCGCTGCCGCCTTGCTGGTGCCAGGCTCGCTCGGCCAGATCGCCGCGATCATGTTCGGAGCGGTCGCTGGCCTGCTGTTCTGCCGCTCCTCGGACGGCGCTTCGGGCGGCGCGCTGCACTTCCCCGTCCGACGCAGTGTCGGCATCGCCAGCTTGGTCGTGTTCGCGGCTCTGCTGCTTGGGTTGCCGCTGCTGGTGCTCGCAACCAACTCTGACGACGTGGCTCTGTTCGATGCGTTCTACCGCGCCGGGTCGCTGGTATTCGGCGGCGGGCACGTCGTCCTGCCGCTGCTCCAGGCCGGCGTCGTCGACACCGGATGGGTCAGCGACCAGGACTTCCTGGCCGGATACGGTGCCGCGCAGGCCGTCCCGGGCCCGCTGTTTACCTTCTCGGCGTTTCTCGGCACAGTCTCGACCACCGGCCCCGGCGGCATCCTCGGCGCGGCGATCGCCTTGGTGGCGGTCTTCCTGCCCGGCTTCCTGCTTCTCGTCGGCGTACTGCCGTTTTGGAACGCACTGCGAGAGCGCTCCTGGGCGCAGGCCCTGATGCGCGGTGCAAACGCCGGCGTCGTCGGCATCCTCGCCGCCGCGCTCTACATGCCGGTGTTCTCCACTGCGATCACCGGGCCCGGCCCGTTCAGCCTCGCAGTGGTCTGCTTCGTGCTGCTCATCGGCTGGAAGCTGCCGCCGTGGGTGGTTGTCATCGTAGGCGCTGCCGGAGGGGTGTTGCTCAGTGCGGTCGGGATGCAATGATTCTGCAGCTCGACTGTCTCCAGCGACGGAAGGTCGCCCAGGTCAATGGCTGGACGCTACCGCTCGGCGTGCGGTGCTCCTGCCGACGGTACTCTACCAGTCGCCATTCGTCAGCGAGCATGTTGCCGAGGTCCTCGACGTCGTAACGTGCGACGTGGAGGCCCGTGCACTGGGTGGGGCCGTCCGAGGCGAAGGCGGCCAGCACCGCATGACTGCCAGGCCGGGTCGCGGCGTTCAACGTCAGCAGGTAGTCCCGGTGATCGGCGTCGGCGGTGAGAAAGTGCACGACGACGTGGTCCAGCTCAACCAGGGTCAACTTGCCGGTCTGGGTCTCCTTGGCGATCTTGGCCTCGAACGCACCGAAGTCACCGACAAACCGCTCCGCGACGAGATCAAATCCCGCGTCCGCGACCTCGTCACGCAACTCGCCTGAGCCGTGCCGAGGGGCACAGGCTCGAGGCATCAATCCGACTCAGTATCTGGCACGGTCCAGCAGTCGTTAGCGTTCGGGAGTCCTACTCGGTTGCGGTGACGGCGTGACCATGACGAGCACGGCGGCGATGAGCATGAGTCCGGCCATGAGGACGAAGGCGCTCCGGTCAGAGGGTCCAGCGGTGCCTGCTGCCAGGAGCGCGAGGCCGATGGCTCCGCCGAACTGCTTGGCGGTGTTCATCATGCCGGAGGCGGCACCGGCCGCTGCCGGCGTGACTCCGGTCGTGACCAGGCCCGCCAACGGCGTGTGGAACAAGCCTGCGCCGATGCCGATGATCAGAGCCGGCACGAAGATGACGAGAAGCGGATACGCCGTCGAGAGGACTGCTGGCGCGGTGAGACCGACCGCCGAGACAAGAGCGCCGATGGTGGCAATCTTCCGGGGCGAATAGCGTTCGATCAGGTGCGGCGTGACCCAGGTGTTGATGACGAGCATGGTCAGCGTCAAGGGCAGGAATGCGAGTCCGGTCAAGGCCGGGGCGAGCCCGAGACGGTGCTGCAAGAGGTAGGTGAGGAAGTACCAGATCGAGACCTGGAAGACCATCCCGGCCACGAAGGTTGCGACGTTGCCGACCACGATCGTGCGGTTTCGCCACAGACTGCGCGGAATTAACGGTTCCGCGGCGGTGGACTGATGCAGGATCGCGGCTGCGGCAACGATCAGAGCCACGAGGGCGAGGAGCCACCATGTTTGGCCTCGGCTGCCGATGGAGGACAGGACGTAGGTGGTGAGCGTGAACGCAGCGGTGACCAGGAGTGCGCCGAACGCGCCGATCCGTGCCCGATCTGTCTGCGGAGGACGGCGAAGACCACGGGCACCGATGAGCACGAAGAGGCCGAGCGGTACGGTGAATCGGCCGAGGTTCTCTGCCGCTACTTTGTGGGTGCGGGCTCTCGGGTGAGGGCCTCGTAGTGG
>NZ_ML708630.1 GCF_008831305.1 Kocuria coralli | reverse complement strand
CAGATGTCACCTAACGGTGCGGCAGTCCCCTGCGAAGACTCAGCCCGAAGCAGGTCGTCGCTCGAACGTCTCGCGGCTGAGGGAACACGTGGATCGCGCACCACCTCAACACCGGCACGCCCCTGGGGCCACTATCCGTTGCCGCTGGGCTAGAGACCTTCCTGACCATCGAGAAGTTGCTCCCCTTCGTGAACGTACCGAGCCAGGACGACGTGCGGCGCTCCATGCGACGCGCCTTGAGAGTCGTCTGAGACCTCATGGCGAAGAGATCCAGCACGAACACGACCCCGAGGGACAACGCCTCCCTCGCGGGTCTGTTCAGCATGGACTTCTTCCCCGCCGAGGGCGGGCTGGGAGATAAAGTCAACGAGTTCCGGACCGCACAGCGGATCGTGGAGCACAGCGGCATCACCGTAATGGTCGATGCGTGGCGGAGCGAGGATCGGGCTGCGCGCAAACTGGGGCCGACTACGTGGCTCTCCGAAGTCCAGGTCATCACCCTCATGCTCGTACTGATCCTGAGCCGCCGCTCCGCCCTGTTCACGGAGATGCGGAGGCTCCTGCGAAAAGCCAGCACCGAGTCCCTCGCCGTCCTCGACATCACAGTGCCGAGGGCCTCAGCGACAGCGCGCTCTATCATCGCGCCTACAACTCGTACCGACGTCTCGTGCGCCTCATGGACCCCAAGCCGGGATGGCTCTACAAGACTCTGACGAAGATCCAACTTGCTGAACGGCTGGCAGCGAGGGATAAGGAGAAGTCGAAGGTTCACCGCGCTCGGGTACACGAGTTCGGCAACGCCCTGCTCGGAGAGCCGTGGATGCTCCTGCCGCGCGAGGTTCGTCGTGAGTTCAAGGGTGACATCGCAGTTGATGCGACCGTCATTGCATCTCCTGGCCGAGGACGCGGACACGCCTCCCTGTTTGCCTCCTCAGACCCAGAAGCTGGATGGTACAAGCGCGACGGCGACCACAACGGTGAGGCCACTTCCAGGGCGGCGACGAAGTACCAGCGCCGATCCTCAATTGTGTCCTGGGCGCGGGAACTCCACACCGCCGTCACCTACGGCGACAACGTCCCCGTCATGATCCTCAGCGCGACTCTCGCGGTCCCGGGGCACGAGCTTGAGAAGAACGCTCTCGGCTGTGTCGATGCCGTCCTTGCGCGCGGCATCCCGCCCGGGCACTTCGTCAGTGACCGGCCCTACCTCCCCGGGAAGAAGCCCGAGAACCTCGCCCTGCCGATCAGGAAGCGCGGGTACTCCCTGGTGTTCAACTACAACCGCACTCAGACGAGCCTCGGGCAGTCGCCCTCCCACAAAAGGCGCGATCATGGTTGAGGGCCGCTGGTACTTGCCCAGACATGCCTGGACCCATGGTCAGCGCCACGATTGACTACTTCCTTCGCGAAGCCAGTGACCCCGAGCGCATCTCCACCCAAGCGTATGCGGAGCGCATCAAGCGGGGTGAACGCTAAATGCTCCGCCCGAAGGAGCGCCCAGACAGCGATGGACAGGCCCTCTACCAGCACACGAAGGGCTACCGGCATCGCCGCCGTGGACGCGCCTTGCATCAGGCGTGCGAGCAGGCCTACTCCTATCGTTCCCCCAAAGTAGCAGGACCACTACTCAACGGGGCAGCAGTCCGTGGAGTCGATGAACAAGTCGATCAAGGACGGGAAGTTCATGCCAGTGGACGACGCGGAGATGCGGCCTCGGCGCGGTTGGATCGATCAGCTGCTCAGCCTCGTCGTCACGGTCGCGGTGACCAACGTCCGCAAGATCATCGACTGGCTCAATGGCTAAGTCGGTCTGATGCGCATCGCGTCTGCACCTCTTCGTCGGGCACGGAGGTAAGGGGCCACCCGAGGGTGGACCGTCGTGCCCAACGCCCCACCCGCCGTCGCGGTCGGAACCTGATACTCATTTCACCCACGCACTGTCCCATGGGCGTGAGCCCGCCCGGATTCGCCTCTCAAGCGCGCCTCCAACGACCTCAGCACCGCTTGCTCCGTCCTCATCAGGCTTGGAGGGGCGCGCGCCGGGAAACGAACGAGGCCGGATCACACCCGAAGGAGCAATCCGACCTCGTTCCGGTCATTCGCACAAACGTGATCCACGTTCTCGTACAAATGACCAACTGTGCGCGGAGGGGGACTTGAACCCCCACCCTCTAATACGAGGACTAGCACCTCAAGCTAGCGCGTCTGCCTATTCCGCCACCCGCGCAGGTGACCGGTCGTACCTTCGCGGGCGTTCATCCACCCGCTCGGCCGCCGAGCAACGACGATGACTTTAGCACAATCAGCGCCGTCGCAGGGTCACCGGGGCTCAGGCGGGCCTCCGCCTGAGCCCTGAGACTTCTCAGGCCAGCACGGACTTGTAGACGTCGATGGTCCGCTGGGCGATGGACTCCCAGGAGAAGCTCTCCTCGGCGCGCTTGCGCCCGGCCTCGCCCATCGCACGCGCACGTGCGGGATCGGAGATCACATCGATGAGCGCCGCGGCGAAGTCGTTGACGAACTTCTCGGGATCCAAGGGCGTGCCCGATCCGTCGTCGACCTGCTCGATCGGCACCAGGCGGCCGGTCTCCCCTTCCACGACCACCTCGGGGATGCCGCCCGTGGCGGTCGCCACGACGGCGGAGCCGCAGGCCATGGCCTCGAGGTTCACGATGCCGAGGGGCTCGTAGATGGACGGGCAGGCGAAGGCGGTGCAGTTGGAGAGGATCTGGATGACGTCGCGCCGCGGGAGCATCTTCTCGATCAGTACGACGCCGTCGCGGGTCGCCTTGAGCTCGTCGATCAGGGCGTTGACCTCGGCGGCGAGTTCGGGGGTGTCGGCGGCACCGGCGCACAGGACCAGCTGGACCTCCGGCGGCAGCTGCTGGGCTGCGCGCAGCAGGAAGGGGACGCCCTTCTGCCGGGTCACTCGACCCACGAACGCCACGGACGGCCGCTTGGGATCGATGCCGAAGCGCTCGAGAACGTCGGTGTTCTCGTCGCGGTCCCACTGGCTGACGTCGATGCCGTTGTGCACCACCTGCACCTTGTCCGGGTCGATCTCCGGGTAGCAGCGCAGGATGTCGTTGCGCATGCCGTCGGAGACGGCGATCACGGCCGCTGCACCGAGGTAGGCGGTCTTCTCGACGTAGGAGGAGATGGCGTATCCGCCGCCGAGCTGTTCCGCTTTCCAGGGCCGCAGGGGCTCCAGGGAGTGGGCGGAAACCACATGGGGGATGCCGTGCATCAGGGAGGCGAGGTGGCCGGCCATGTTCGCGTACCAGGTGTGCGAATGCACCAGGTCCGCGCCTCCGATGTCTCCGACCATGGCGAGATCCGTACCCAGGGTCTCGATGGTCGCGTTCTGACCCTGGAGGTCGGTCGGAACCTGGTACGCCTGCACGGCAGCACCGTGGAACTCGGGCTCGCGGGGTTCGCCGAAGCAGCGGACATTCAGTTCGACCAGCGGGGCGAGCACGCGGGACAGCTCGGCGACGTGGACGCCGGCTCCCCCGTAGATCGCGGGCGGGAACTCTTTGGACACAATGTCGATACGCACGTGATCCAGACTACATTCGACCCGCGACCCCGCTCGTATTGGACGCAAAGTAACGGACGCTTGCCGAAATCTCCTCGAGCCCGCTTCCGTCGGACGTGCGCAGTGCGGTTGAGTTACTCCTATAGAGTGAGCTACCTCATGGGGCTCGCTTGGAGACGGGCGTCAGCCCGTTCACGACGACGAAGTCTTGAGAGGTAGAACATGGCTCGCAAAAAGGTCCTTGCGATTGTTCTGGCCGGCGGCGAGGGCAAGCGCCTGATGCCGCTGACGGAAGACCGGGCAAAGCCGGCTGTCCCGTTCGGGGGGACGTACCGGCTGATCGATTTCGCCCTGTCGAATCTGGTCAACTCCGGTTACCTGCAGATCGTGGTGCTCACCCAGTACAAGTCCCACTCGCTGGACCGCCACCTGTCCGAGACCTGGCGCCTGTCCACCCTGCTGGGCAACTACATCGCCTCCGTGCCCGCCCAGCAGCGTCACGGCAAGGACTGGTTCCTCGGCTCGGCCAACGCGATCTTCCAGTCCATGAACCTCATCGACGACGCCCGCCCGGACATCGTCGTCGTGGTCGGGGCGGACCACGTCTACCGCATGGACTTCTCGCAGATGGTGGACTTCCATATCGAGTCGGGGGCCAAGGCCACCGTGGCCGGCGTGCGCCAGCCGCTGGACCTGGTGACCTCCTTCGGCGTGATCGAGACCGACCCCAACGATCCCACCAAGATCACCCAGTTCGTCGAGAAGCCGGCGTCCACGCGCCCGCTGGACGACGACCCCACCCAGTTCCTGGCCTCGATGGGCAACTACGTGTTCAACACGGATGACCTGGTCGAAGCACTGCGTCAGGATGAGTCCCGCGATGACACCCAGCACGACATGGGCGGGGATATCATGCCGTACTTCGCCGATCGCGGCGAAGCGGTCGTCTACGACTTCACCCACAATGACGTGCCGGGCTCGGCCGACCGGGACCGGCAGTACTGGCGCGACGTCGGGACCCTGGATTCCTACTACGACTCCCACATGGACCTGCTGCGTCCCATGCCGGTGTTTAACCTCTACAACACCGCCTGGCCGCTCTACACCCACCAGGTCACCGCTCCGCCGGCCAAGCTGGTCCGCGGCCCGTACCAGGAGGGCGGTGTGGCGACGGACTCGATCCTCTCGCCCGGTGTGATCGTCGCCGGGGGCCGGGTGCTGGAGTCGATCCTCTCCCCCAACGTCAAGGTGAACAACCACGCGCGCGTCGACCAGTCCGTGCTGCTGCAGAACGTCGTGATCGAGCAGGACGCGGTGGTCGAGCGCTGCATCGTCGACAAGAACGTGGTGGTGCCCCAGGGCGTGCGCGTCGGCGTGAGCGCCGAGGANTGGTGGTGCCCCAGGGCGTGCGCGTCGGCGTGAGCGCCGAGGAGGACCGTGCGCGCGGCCTGCACGTCACGGAGTCCGGGATCACCGTGATCCCCAAGAACTACAAGTTCGAGTAGTCGCGCAGACCCCTGCGGTGACGTGCTGAGAGCCGGTTTCAGTCTCTGAAACCGGCTCTCAGCACGTCACGGGCGATGCCACCCGCTCAGGCCGGCTCTAATCCCTGCTCTGGAGATCTACTCCAGGCGGGTGACCTCGACGTTGACGTCGAGCTCCTGCGTGCCGCCCCCGCCGGTGACCATGCCCTTGAGCGGCGGGATGTCCTTGTAGTCGCGGCCATGGCCGACCTTGACGTGCAGGTCGTCAAGGTACTTGTGATTGGTGGGGTCGTAGCCGATCCACCGGGTGTCCCACCATTCGATCCACGCATGGGACTCCCCCACCACGGTCACCCCGATCCCCGCGGAATCATCCGGGTGGAGATAGCCGGAGACATAGCGGGCGGGGATCCCTGCGTGCCGCAGGAGGGCGATCGCGACGTGCGCCAGATCCTGGCACACCCCGCGCCCGTCGGCCCAGACGGCGTCGGCGTCGGTGTGGACCCCGGTGACCCCGGACTCGTAGGTGACCTTCCCGGCGATGCGCTTGAGGATCGCCTGCACCGCGTCGAACGGCGTGGCCGCCGTGGCGCGCACCTCGTCGGCCACCGCCTGCAGCTCCTTGCCCGGCGTGGTCAGGGGGGTGGTGACCAGGTACTCGGCGTAACGGTCCCGGATCTTCGGATCCTTCAGATCCTCCCAGGTCACTCCGGGCCTGTCGGGATCCACCGTGAACCGGTTGACCTCCACCTCGGAGGAGGAACGGACCTCCAGGATGGAGTGCCGCGTGGGGACGTCGAAATCCGCGACCCGGGTGCCGAAGTAATCCACGTAGTTGTGGATGTGCGCCGAGCTCGGCTTGACCGCGAGCTCCGCCTTCAGCACCACCTGTTCGTCGTCGCCCAGGGGCGTCATACGCGCCTCGTTATGCGAGCGCTTGACCTTGGTGTCGTAGACGTACCGGGTCACGTGGTTGATCTTCAGCCGGGTCACAGTACCCCTCCAAACCAAGACGATTCCTGCTCGTGCGTGAAGTACTTGTCGGTCACGAACTCGGCGGTGCTGGCCACGGCGGCCTGCACCTCGTTGAGATGCTTCGGCAGCTCGCGGGTGATGTTCTCCGAGTTCAGGAACTCCAGTTCGGCCCGGGCCCGGCCGATGATCCGGCGGGCGTCATTGGTGAAGCCCATCCGCCGGGAGCCGGGGTCCAGCGCCTCGAGGATGCGCTCGGCGTGGGTCAGCGAGTAGATGATCGAGCGCGGGAACAGGCGGTCCAGCAGCAGGAAGCGCACGGCGGACTCGTCGTTGAAGGACCCGTTCCTGGTGCGCAGGAACGCCTCGTAGGCGCCGGCGCAGTGCAGGATGTCCACCCAGGAGGTCTCCGCCGACGGCGACAGCCCAGAGGTGCGGGTCCACAGGAGACGGGCCGTCATATCCGCCCGCTCCAGGGTGACCCCCAGGGTCAGGAACTGCCAGGACTGGTCGTGGGACATCGTCATCTCCGCCTGGCCCCGGATGGTGGAGATGCGCTCCGCGGCCCACTGGCACATGCGGAAGGTGCCCACCACATCGTGCCGGTGCTGGTTGAGGCCGTAGTAGGTCGAGTTCACGGCCTCCCACATCTTGGAGGAGACGATCTCCCGGGCCCGGCGCGCGTTCTCACGGGCGGCGTTGACGGAGCCCGCAATCGAGGTCTTGGACTGGCGGTTCCACGCGAGTTCGTGGATGAGCACGCCCACATCGGGGTTCTCGTCGGTCGAGGGTGCTCCCATCACGTCCATGATGCGGCGCAGCTCCTGCGACTGCTCCGCCTCCGGCAGCTGGGTGATGCGCTCGAGATGGACGTCCAGGATCCTGGAGACCCCGTCGGCGCGTTCCATGTAGCGCCCGATCCAGAACAACGATTCTGCAATGCGGCTCAGCATGCGCCCTGCTCCTCTCCGGCCCGGCCTCGGCTGGCCTGCTGTTGTTGCTGTTGCATCTGGTCGGCCAGGTCGGCGTCGTCGGCCCAGTGCCCGGAGACCGGGAAGGAGGCCATGGAGGCCACCTTCTCCTCGGCTTCGGGATTGCGGTGCACCGGGGCGTACCGGTTGCCGACCACCCAGGTGTCCTTGGACCCGCCGCCCTGCGAGGAGTTCACGATCAGCGACCCCTTGGTCATGGCCACCCTGGTGAGCCCGCCGGGCAGGACGAACATGTCCTCACCCGAGTTCACGCAGAACGGGCGCAGGTCAACGTGCCGAGGGCTGAACCCCTCGCCGTCGAAGGTGGGGACGGTGGACAGCTGCAGCACCGGCTGGGCGATCCAGCCGCGCGGGTCGGCCAGGACCTTGGCCCGCAGCTCCTCCAGCTCCTCGGGCGTGGCATGCGGGCCGATCACGATGCCCTTGCCGCCCGAGCCGTCCACGGGCTTGACCACCAGCTCCTCCAGGTGGGCGAGGACGTACTCGCGGGCCTCGTCCTCTTCCAGACGGTAGGTATCCACGTTGGGCAGGATGGGTTCCTCGTCCAGGTAATAGCGGATCAGCTCGGGAACGTAGGAGTAGACCAGCTTGTCGTCGGCCACGCCGTTGCCGATGGCATTGGCGATGGTCACGTTGCCCGCCCGGGCGGCGTTCACCAGCCCCGGGCAGCCCAGCACGGAATCCGGCAGCAGCTGCAGCGGGTCCGTGAAGTCGTCGTCGATGCGCTTGTAGATCACGTCCACGCGCTGTTCGCCTTCGGTGGTGCGCATGTACACGCGGTCACCGCGCACCACGAGGTCGCGCCCCTCCACCAGCTCCACGCCCATCAGCCCCGCCAGCAGGGTGTGCTCGAAATAGGCGGAGTTGAAGACACCCGGCGTCAGGACCACGACGACGGCGTCCTCGCCCGGCTCGGGGGCCGTCGCCTTGAGGGCGTGCAGCAGGTGGCGGGGGTAGGAGTCCACGGGCATGATCGGCGTGGACATGAAGGCCTCCGGCAGGCCCTTCATCATGGCCCGCCGGTTCTCGAGCACGTAGGAGACCCCGGAGGGCACCCGGACGTTGTCCTCGAGCACCCGGAAGACGCCGTCATTGTCGCGGACGACGTCGATGCCCGCCACGTGGATCCGCACCCCGCCCACGGGCTTGAAGCCCCAGACGGTGCGGTGGAAATGGGCCGACGAGGTGATCAGGGAGCGGGGCACGATGCCGTCGTCGATCATCTTCTGCTCGCCGTAGACGTCGTCCAGGAACAGTTCCAGGGCCCTGACCCGCTGTTTCACACCGCGTTCGATCACCTCCCATTCGCCCATCGTGAGCACACGGGGAACGATGTCGAGGGGGAACGGGCGCTCCTCGCCGGCGAAGTCGAAGGTGACCCCGCGGTCCAGGAAGGAGCGGGCCATGGACTCGTCGCGGGAGGTGACGTCGCTCAGGTCCAGCGAACTGAGCACGTCCGAGACGCGATGGAAAGCCGAACGAACGTTGTGCTGGTCGGTGAACATCTCGTCGTACGCTCCCGACCCGGCCATGTCGTGGGCGTAGGAGGCGAACAGATCCGTCATGCTGGTGGATCACTTCCCTTCGATTGTCGGTCCCGGGCGCGAGCCCGAAAGCCCCGGTCACGCGAACTGTGCGGTTCGCTCGGCTGGTCTTGCGGATGACCGCGCATAAGCCTGGCGCAGATGTGTTGCGGGACCATTTCGTGATGGGGCGCACACGGAAGATCCTGCTGAGATCCTAAGGCTCCGCGGATTCTGTTCACGGGTGTTACCGCGTTCGCGCCGCGCGCCGGGCCGGCGATCGCCGCGAACCGGATCGGGTTCCTACACTGGGACGGTGTCTCACTACGATCTCACCCGTGCGGACGCCGCTGCTCGCTCCCGGTCCCTGACCCTGCAGGGAGCCGAGGTGGAGCTCGACCTGACGGGGGCTCCCGATCCGGCGATCGCCACCTTCCCGGTCCGTATCCGCTGGGACTTCACCTGCGCGGCAGCCTCCTCCTTCCTCGATTTCATCGGCGACGTCCATCGTTTGGAGATCAACGGCACCGCCGTGAGCGAGGAGGCGCTCGCGAAAGCCGTGAGCCCCGGGAGGATCGAGCTCACCGGGCTCCGGGAGCGCAACACGGTGGTGGTCGAGGGCAGCGGGTACTACTCCCGCTCCGGTGAGGGCCTGCACCGTTATACCGACCCGGAGGACGGCGCCACGTACCTGTACACCCAGTACGAGCCCACGGATGCCCGTCGTGTGGTGCCGTGCTTCGATCAGCCGGACCTGCGTTGCCCGTGGACGTTCACCATCACCGCACCGCGGGGATGGTCGGTCGCCTCCAACGCGCTCCCGGCCCCGGCGGGCGAGAGCGCAGCGGCCGGGGCCGCTGCGCCCCGCGTCCCCGAGGACGGGCAGGGCCTCCTGCACCGGTTCACCGCCACCACTCCGATCCCCAGCTACCTCACGGCCGTGCTGGCGGGCCCGTACCACCGGGTGGACAGCGTCTGGACCAGCAGCACCAAGGGCCGGAACCAGACGCTGCCGCTGACGCTGTGGTGCCGCGCCTCCATGGCCCGGCACCTGCCGGCGGAGGAGTTGTTCGACCTCACCCGCGCCGGCCTGGACTTCTACACGGACCTGTTCGACCTCGAGCTGCCCTTCGGCTCCTACGGGCAGGCTTTCGTGCCCGAGTACAACCTGGGGGCGATGGAGAACCCCGGGCTGGTGACCCTGACGGAGGACTACCTCTTCCCGGACGGTCCCACCGCCCAGCAACGCGCGGGCCGGGCCAACACCGTGCTGCACGAGATGGCGCACATGTACTTCGGGGACCTGGTCACCATCCGGTGGTGGGAGGACCTGTGGCTCAAGGAGTCCTTCGCGGAGTTCATGGGCGCCTACGCCTCGGCGGAGGCCACGGAGTTCAGGAGTGCGTGGGCCGGATTCGCCGTCCGGCGCAAGGCATGGGCCTACCGGCAGGACGCCCTGAGCACGACGCACCCGATCGTGGCGGATGTCCCCGACGTCGCGGCGGCCAAGCAGAACTTCGACGGCATCACCTATGCCAAGGGCGCAGCCGCGCTCAAGCAGCTGGTCGCCTTCGTGGGGATCGAGGCCTTCGTGGAGGCCTGCCGTCTCTACTTCCGCCGCCACGCATGGGGTTCGGCGGAGCTGGCGGACTTCCTGGCCGTGCTGGAGGAATCCTCTGCCCGGGACACCCGGGCGTGGGCCCGGGACTGGCTGAGCACCACCAACGCCACGGAGATCGACGTGGTGATCGAGCGCGAGGCGACGGGCATCGCCTCGCCCATCACACGAGCCGCGCTGATCCCTCAGGGCACTGCCCAGGACCCCTCCTCGGCGCGGGCGCACCACCTGGCGGTGGGCCTGTACTCCCCCGCATCCCACGATTCCGCGTCCCACGATTCCGCGTCCCATAGTCCCGCCTCCCGTCGAGGGGACCTGGAGCGTTCCCGCCGGATCGGCGTCGACATCCCGGCCGGCCATGAGCCCGGCCGTGCCATCGACCTCCCCGGCCTGGTCGGGAGCGCTGGTCTGGTCCTGGTCAACGACGACGACCTCGACTACGCCCAGTACCGCCTGGACCCGGACGGTGCCGCCGGGCTGCTGGAGCACCTCGGCGATCTGCCGCAGCCGATGGCCCGAGCCGTGGCGTGGAGCCACCTGTGGTCCATGGTCCGCGACGCCCGGCTGGATCCGGACGACTACATCGGCGCGGTGATCCACCACATCGGGCGGGAGACGGAGTCCGTGATCTTCGAGACCGCCCTGGAACGGGCGCTCGAGGCGCTGGAGCACTACCTGCCGCAGCGCCACCGCCCGGAGCGCCGCCGGCAGCTCACCGACTTCGTGGTCACACGACTGCGTGCCGCCGCCCCCGGTTCGGACGAGCAGACCGCCCTGGCCCGCACCTTCGGGCACCTGCTGGCCCGTGACGGCACGTATGCGCAGTGGGCGGAGGCCCTTCTGCGCGGCACCGAGGCCCTCCCCGGTCTGCGCCTGGGCCCCGCCCTCCGCTGGCGGCTGCTGACCGGGCTGGTGGCCTCCGGACACGCCGGGGATTCGTGGATCGCCCTGGAGTCCCAGCGAGACGCCTCCCGTGAGGCGCAGATCGGGCGCGCCCGGACGCTGGCGTCACGTCCTACCCAGGAGGCCAAGGAGGCCGCCTGGGAGGAGATCCTGGGGGCGGAGCTGTCGAACGATCTGCTGACCGCCACCATCATGGGGTTCCAGCTGGGGGAACCGTCGTTGCTCGAGCCCTACCGGGACCGGTACTTCGCCGTGCTCGCCGGGCAGTGGGCGACCCGGTCGATCGGCATGGCCACCCGCGTGGTCACCGGCCTCTACCCCCGGGCCTGCGAGTCCGCGGCACAGTCGGAGGAAGCGGACTCAGAGGGAGCGGACTCAGAGGGAGCGGGCGACGCCGTCGTCCGCTCGACGGAGGCCTGGCTGAAGCACCATGGGGACGCCCCGGGGGCTCTGCGCAGACTGCTCGCCGAGCAGCTGGACGAACGGCGGCGGCTCGTGCGCATCCAGGCATGCGCCCGCTCGTGACCGGGGTCCGACCGGCGGGAACAGGCCTCGCGGCAGCCTGCCAATCCCCTAAAATGTGGGCAATCCGTGAAAGACTATGACGGTCCCGATGTGCTCGGGTTCAGACGTGACGTGGCAGTCCGGAGCGCCACGCTTCCCCCCATCTCTCAGGACTAAGGGAGACCATGACCCACTACGCGCTGAATGATCGCGGTTCTCTGGAGATCGTCACCGAGAACTTCTACGACGCCGAGATACTCCGCGTCTTCGGTTCGTTGCCCTACGGGATGGTCGAGACCTTTACGGGAGACGCCTCGCTGATCCCGGAACCGGACAACCCCTTCGACCCCAGGACCATCTCGGTGCGCGTGGGCGAGAACCAGGTCGGTCATCTGGCCAAGGAGGACGCGGCACGGTACTGGCCGGCCGTGACCCGTGTGGTGGCCTCCGGGCTCGTCCCGACCGCGCCGATCGTCCTGAAGGCCACGCTGGTCGACGAGGACGGGACCCCCGAGGTGGACGCGACCGGCCGGGTGCAGCTGTCACCGCCGGACCTGCTGTTTCCCGTGAACTCTCCCCCGCAGCGCTCGACCGTCCTTCCCCAGGGCCCCTCGATCAAAGTCCTGGATGAACAGGACCACGCCGCGTATCTGCATTCGATCCTGCCCAAGTCCGGCGAAGCGCGGCTCTTCCTGACCCTCGAGGTCAATCAGATCCGTACCCACCACGGCGATCACGCCGAGATCGTGGAAGTGCTGCACGAGCGTCAGGTGGTCGGCCGGTTCTCCACCCAGCTCTCGGAGCAGTTCATCCCGGTCATCCGGCATGCCTTCGAGCATGAGCTGCTGACCGCGGTGTGGGCGACCATCCGGGGCTCGGCCTACGAGGTCTCCCTGACCGTCCAGGCCGCGCGTCCGGACTCGATCGACCCCGCCTGGTACCAGGAACTGCCCCGTGAGGGGGATGAGCTCCTGCCCGAGGCCGATGAGTACGAGGTCCCCTCCTCCTACGTGCCCACGGAGGCCGAACGCGGCAAGAACGCGAAGAAGTGGCGCAAGGGCATGGCGGCCTCCGGCGCCGGCCAGAGCGCCTTCGCGTCCAGGCCGGGCGGGTCCACCCGTGTCGGTGGCAAGTCCTCTGCGGGCGGGACGGCAGCGTCCTCGGAGGGAGGCTCCTGGAATCAGCGGAGCAGGATCACCCTGTGGGCGCTGGCCGCGGTCACCGTGGTCCTGATCCTCCTGGCCCTGTTCTTCCTGGGACGCGAACCGCTCGTCTCGGCGCTGGCGGTGATCGTGGCCGCCGCGACCGGTGGCATGGCGATCTACCTCCGGTCCCTGTTCGGCCCCTTGGGCAAGCCGGTCCCCCAGGAGAGCGGCTCCTCCCGTGTACCCTCTGCGGGTAGCGGTTCCTAACGATTGCGCGGAGAGGCGATATACGGCGACGGATGATATCCAGGCGCGAACGACTCCTTCAGATCCTCGATGTGCTCTCCAAGCACGGCTTCGGGTTCGTCCTGGGCGGGCTCAAGCCCGGATGGCGGTCCTACCTGGCCAAGGTGCGCCTGATCGACCCGCAGAAGATCCAGTCCCAGCCCGTGCACCTGCGCCTCGCGCTCGAGGAACTCGGCCCCACTTTCGTGAAGCTGGGGCAGCTGGCCTCGACCAGGCCGGATCTCCTGCCGCCGCCGTATGCGGAGGCACTGGCCGGGCTGCAGGACAGCACCCCGCCCATCCCGCCTGAGGTCATGCGCGAGATGCTCGCCGAGCAGCCCGAGACGGCCACTGAGGAGATCCTCCAGCACATCGACCCGGTGCCGATGGCCACCGGATCCATCGGACAGGCCCACCTGGCGACCTTCCGCGGTACCGAGGTGGTGGTCAAGATCCGCCGCCCCGACATCGTGGACGAGGTCAATCGCGACCTCGAGATCCTGCGCGAGCTCGCGGTGCTGCTGACCCGGTACTGGCCCGGCGTGCAGTACCAGGACCTGACGGGCCTGGTGGACGAGTTCGCCTCCTCGATGCGCGACGAGATGGACTACCTCACCGAGGCCCGCAACACGGAGAGAATGCGCGAGAATTTCGCGGCGGACCCGGCGATCCTCATTCCCGAGGTGTTCTGGGAGGCCACCTCCACCCGTGTCCTGACGACGGAGCGCATGACGGGGTTCAAGATCAGCGATCTCGCGGGCCTCGACGCCGCCGGCCTGAACCGCCACGAGGTCGCGGTGACGGCCACGGACGCACTGTCCAAGATGATCTTCGAGGACGGTTTCTTCCACGCCGACCCGCACCCCGGCAATCTCTTCGTCCAGCGGGACGGCTCCATCGCCATGATCGACTTCGGCATGGTCGGGACGCTCTCCGAGGAGTTCCGGGACGGCCTGGTCACCCTGATGATGGGAGTGGTCCAGGGGAACACCCGCCGGGCCGCCGGCGGCCTGCTGGCCCTCACCGACACCTCGCGCGAGGATCTGGACCGGAGCAAGCTCGAACGCGATATCGAGGGGATGCTGCGCCGATACGCCAACCGGCCGCTCTCGGAGGTCCGTATCGGCGCCCTGATGACAGACCTGGTCTCCACTTTGCGGCGGCACGGCCTGCGCCTGCCCCGCCAGTCGGCGTTGTTCCTGCGTATGGTGCTCACGGCCGAGGCCATCGGCACCAGCCTGGACCCGGACTTCGACCTGGTCTCGGTCATGCAGCCCTACGCCCAGCGTTTCGTGCTCAAGCGCCTCTCTCCCGACGCCCTGATCGGGCGGGTCCGGGACATCCTCCAGGATGCCCTCCAGATGGGCGCCGAGGCCCCGGAGGTGGTGCGACGCGTCCTGACGGTGCTGGAGCGCGGGGGGTTCGACGTCCACCTGCGTACCGACGAGCTGCAGCCGCTGCTGAAGCAGACGGAGAAGATCGGGCACCAGCTGATCGCGGGTGCGGTCATCGCCGCCACCATCAACGGCATGTCGCACGTGGTGGCATCCGACCCGGAGCGGTTCAGCAGGCTCAGGATCCCCTTGCTCGTGGGCGGCACCGGAGCCGTCGGAGCGCTGTCCGGATACCTCGCGGTCTCCACTGCGGCCCCCAGGACGCGCAGGCTGGTGGCGGGGCTCAGGGCCCGCCGTCGCCGGACCTCCTAGCGTTCACGCACCTTTTGACGGCGGGGCCCGAGCGGCGTCTCTGGCCCCGAGCCGGGACGCGCGAAGACACGAGGACCGGGGTTTACAGGTCTAAGAATGAACTTGTCCCTCACTGACCGTATACTCGCTACGTCGTTGTCTGCCTTCTCCCCCGCTGGCAGGCATTACATTTTGAAGGCGACCCGGCCGCGTTTCTCTGCCCGCGACCGAGAGGAGTTCAGACATGAGTCTGCCGCGACGAGGTGAAGCGCTGATCACCCACGTGGATGTAGAGGTTCGATTGGAGGGGAAGAATGGCCCCTTCGTTCCCTCCGAAGCCGTTCTGCAAGCCACCCGCCGTGGCATGCTTTCCATGTTGAATCATAGTGTTTCGCTGATGGTCCAAGATCAGGACATGGGCGACCGGTTGCCCCAGATCGCGGTCAACTACCAGAGCCCCGTGCCGGGCACGTACACCATCCAGCTGGTGGCCATGGACCCCAGGTCGGCCGTCTGGCGGTTTCTGCTTCCCGTGCCGGAGGCCAAGCGTCAAGCGGCTCACATGTGGCTGCGCAAGGGCGCGGAAATGCTCGCCGCGACCATCCAGAGCGTTCCTCCTCTGGTCGTTGCGAAGAGCATCCGGGTCAGCTCCAAAGGCGACGACGACGGTTTCTGCACCGTGGTCATCGACGAGCGTCGCACCTTCAGGATTCCGGTTCTGGTGTTCACACTCTTCTTCTCCGTCCCGGAGGTTGCCGCGGCGTCCCGGCAGATGCTGACCAGCTTTCTCCTACCGGACCTCAAGACCATCGTCGTGGTGCGCGACCCCACGTGCCCGAACAGGAGGCACGAGATCGTCCTGGATCTGACGGAGGAGTTCCATCAGCAGGTGAAGAGTTCCGATTTCGAGGTGCTGTTGGCCAAAGCGATCTTCGACGACGCCCCTCTACGGGAACTGATGACCAGCACGCAACGGCGGCAGGTTTTCGGGACCGGCATCTCGGGCATGGGCCCTCTGGACTGAGCGCCTGAACCCTCAGGAGCCTGAATCCCCGGGGCTGAGCGCCCTCAGGCAGGTCCTTGGACAGGCAGCGGCGCGCCGTCGACGAAGTCAATGACGTCATCGATCGCGGGGATCAGGAATTCGAGTCGGCGCTCCGGGGTATCGGGGTCCAGGCCGATCACGATCGACGCTGCGCCCTGCTCGCCGATCGCCGCGAAGAACTCGCGCATGGTGTCCTGCATGTCGGGATCAAGCAATGCACGGGCCACCTCGGCGGGAACGCGGAGGCGCTGGGAGGTCTCCTCGGACACCAGGTCCACGAGACCGTCTTGGGATGCGGGAACGGGCCGTACTCCCCCGAACTCGAACGCGAACATGGTCGCTTGAGCCAGGAACACCGTATTCCGCATGGCCGCTTGAGCGGCGAGTCGAATGCCGTCCGAGGAGGGGGAGTCCCGATGGAATCTGCGCAGCCTGTGGTGAGACGCGGATGAGAGCTCACCCAGATCGTCCACGATGAAGACGATGTCTCCGCTTTGCGATTCGATGAACGAGATCGACAGTGCGTTCCCATCCGAATCGGCCGCGGTCTCGCAGAAGTGGCGGCACAGCTCTTTGACGGCCGCGTAGGTACGCCGGAGCACGTCCCGGCTGAGGACCATGTTCAGTCCAGTGGCGTCTTGGACTTTGAAATGGATCCTGGAGTGCTCTGGGCGGTGTCCGAGTTTCACGGCGTCATCACCTTAGATGAATCAGAACGGGAGGGGCAGGGGCGCGGCGTATCGGTGGGGACCGCGTTTACATGAAGATGTCGTGTCCACCGTACCGCACAGACATCGAGTCCCGGCTCTCAGGCTCGTATACAGAACGGGGAAAGACCCTCCCCCACTAGGGCAGATCGATCTCCTGCAGGGGCAGCCGTGCGTGGACGATCCAGCGGCCCTCTCTGGGCCCGCTGGTCAGCTCGCCGCCGAAGACCGACACGCGTTCCCGGAGGCCCAGCAAACCGAATCCGCCGGTGCTCAGTACCGCCGCCGGCGTGGAGACCTCACGACGGCGGGCGTGGGCGAGTTTGTTGGAGACCTCCACCTCCGCGCGCGGACCGCGGGCGCGGTTTCTGACGATCTCCACGCGGATGGAGACGGGACCGGCGGGCGAACCGTGGCGGACGATATTGGCGCAGGCCTCCTGGACCACCCGCTGGCAGGCGCTGCGGACCGAGGTGGTGACGTACTCCCAGTCCGGTCCTTCCTGGACCTCGATGTTCCTGAAGCCGGAGTCCCGCAGGATCTGCACGCTGTTCTGCAGAACCATGGACATCGTGGGTGTGGGCGGGGCGGGCTTGGAGGAGTCGGCGGACTGACTCGATCCGTCGAGCGGGGAGATCCGGGTGGCCGAGATGCCCACGGGTTCCTCGCGCAGGATGCTGACCAGCCTGCGCAGGTCGGCGATGGTCCCGCTGGCGCCGTTGGCGATATCCCTCAGCGCCGTGCGCTGCATGTCCGCGTCCTGGGAGAGCAATCCTGCATTGGCGCGCAGCGCGGTGGCCGTGACGTTGTGGGCGACCAGATCATGCAGTTCACGGGCCAGTTCTTGTCGTTCTGCGGCGCGCACCAGGGCGGCATCGTGCTCCAGGCGGGCGATGGTGCGCGCGGATAGGAGTGTGCGGCATCGGAAGAACCGCGTGGTGAAACCGAGGAGCGCGCCGAAGCTGAGTAGTGCCCACAGCGCGACGACCTCGGCCCATGCATCTGTTTCGGTGACGAAGATTCCCAGGCCAAGGGCGGCGAGCCACTGAGCGCCGAGGACCGTCAGGCCCACGCCCCAGCGCAGCCACATGGTGAGAACGAGGGTGCACAGGACACCTGGCACGAACACGGCATAGGTCGACTGCGTCATCAGCGCCAGGGCGTAGGCGAAGACCAGTGTGCTGATGCCCAGTCGGGGCCCGGCCAGCGTGCCCAGTATGGGCAGATAGGTGCCGCCAACGGTACCCAGGACCTCCATCCAGGGATCGGTTCCAGGCGATTGCGAGACATGGATACCGGTGATGGTGAACTGCAGTACGTCGAAAAGGCACAGCATGGCGACGACCACGCTGAGACCGACGCGGAGGAGCGCGGGAACAGGTAGTGGGTCCGTGACCCGCAGTTCAGGCCAGCGGCGCTGAATCGCGGTCCACGGACCCACGTCGGATGAATCGGGCGTCACATTACCTCGAGCAGCGCCCGTAGTAGAGGCACAGCAGGCTGACGAACACGCCGGGCTCGGCCTTGACCACGGAGGTGGTCTGGGCCGGTGCGGGGGCAGCCCCGATGGAGGGTGCAATCGCGACCGTCGCCAGGCTTCCACTGAGGAACATGGACCCGGCGATGGCGGCTGCGGCTGCGGCTTTTCGAGAGCGGTTGAGAATCGGCATTGGTACTCCTGCAGGATGCGAGACGGGGCGGGGGGATGCGCGGAGCAAGCAGGACGCCTGACCTGGGGAGTCAGGATCCATTCCGCACGTATCCAGGATATTCTCAAACTGGCGACTTGTGCGGAGGAATCCGTCATCGTGTCATGAAAGCCACAAGATTTAACGGACTCGGCAGTATAGGCGGTTCCCTTGAGCAGACATCCTGGTGCCCGTACGGGTGCTACCGGCCGCCCGTACCGGGTCCTGATCGCCGACGACGAGGCCGTGGTCCGCGAGACGCTGTCCGTGTACCTGGCCAGTGCCGGCGACATGGAAGTGGTGGGAACCGCCGCCGACGGCCGCGGGGCGGTGCAGATGGCGGCGAACCTCCGACCGGACATCGTGCTGATGGACATCCAGATGCCCCGGGTGGACGGGGTGGAGGCCACCGCCGAGCTGCTGCGCATCCTGCCTGCCACCCAGGTGGTCATGATCACCACATTCACCACCGCGGACGCCGTCGTGCCCGCACTCCGTGCCGGGGCGCTGGGCTACGTGCTGAAGTCGGATCCCCCCGAGAGGATCCTGACCACCGTCCGCCGAGCCGTCTCCGGGAAGACGGAGCTCTCCCCCACGGCCCTGGACGCCGTCGTCGGGCACCTGCGGGAATCCGACAGGCGTGACGAACTGCCCCCGGCCGTCACCCTCACCACTCGGGAGGCGGAGGTGCTGCGGCACCTGGCCACGGGATGCCGCAACAAGGAGATCGCCGACACGCTCGGAATCACCGAGAAATCCGTGAAACAGCATGTGACTCACCTGGTGAGCAAGTTCGGGGTCCGGGACAGGTTGCAGCTGGTCATCGCAGCTCACCGGGCCGGCATGGTTGAGCTCTGACCGGCGTGACGTGGCGTCGCGCACCACGTAATGGGGGACATCCTCATTTATGCTTCTTGGAAGTCCCCCTCGAACACCAAAGAAGCTGACTGCAGCAGCGGGAAGAAGCCCTCATGACCCTGACCATCATGCCCATCTACGGCACCCGGCCCGAGGCCATCAAAATGGCCCCCATCGTGAAGGCGCTCAAGGAGTCGCCGAACTTCGAGTGCGTGGTCACCGTGACGGGCCAGCACCGGGAGATGCTGGATCAGGTCAACGAGATCTTCGACATCACCCCGGATCACGATCTGAACATCATCCAGCCGCGCCAGACCCTGAACGGCGTGCTCACCCGCACGGTCGAGGGCCTGGACGCCATCTTCGAGGAGAAGACTCCCGACGCCGTGGTGGTCCAGGGTGACACGACGACGTCGACCGCCGGCGCCATCGCGGCCTTCTACCGCGGGATCCCCGTCATCCACGCCGAGGCCGGCCTTCGTTCATTCAACCTCTTCTCCCCGTTCCCGGAGGAGGCCAACCGGAAGATCACCTCCCAGATCACCAGCCTCCACCTGGCTCCGACCGATATCTCCAAGCGGAACCTGATCGCCGAGTCGATCAACGGCGAGGACGTGGTGGTCACCGGCAACACGGTGATCGACGCCCTGCACCACACCGTGGCGAAGGCGCTCCCCTTCTCCGATCCCCAGCTGGAGGAGATCGCCCAGCGTTCCGGTAAGACACTCCTGGTCACCACCCATCGGCGGGAGAACCAGGGCGAGGCCATGCGCGGCGTGGGACGAGCCCTGGCCCGCATCGCCGAGGCGGAGCCCGATCTGACGATCGTGCTGCCCGCGCACCGCAACCCGGTGGTCCGGGAGGCCGTCCTGCCCGCCATCGAGGGCAAGCCCAACGTCCACGTCACCGAGCCCATGGCCTACGGGGAGTTCACCCGCATGCTCGCCGTGGCCGACATCGTGCTGACCGATTCCGGCGGCGTGCAGGAGGAGGCTCCCTCCCTGGGCAAGCCGGTCCTGGTCATGCGCGAGAACACCGAGCGTCCGGAGGCCGTGACGGCCGGGACGGTCAAGCTCATCGGGACGGACGAGGAGCGCATCGTGGAGGAAGTGGACACCCTGCTGCACCAGCAGGGCATCTACGAGGCCATGGCCAACGCCGTGAACCCCTACGGCGACGGCCGGGCGGCCGAGCGGACGATCGCCGCGATCGAGCAGATGTTCGGTATCGGTGAGCGGATCGCGGACTTCAATCCGGACCTGCCCCAGGACTGACCCCGCGCCAGCGCACCCTCCCCTGTCGTGCCGTGCTCGGCCGACCCACCCCCCCCAGTGAGAGAAGATCTGTGGCCGCTTCCCGCCTGTTCCCCCGCGGATTCGCGCTCCTACGCACGGGTGATGCACTGGAGGTGCCGACCGGCTGGCTGACGTTGGCCTTGCAGGGCTCAGGTTGGTTCTTCTCTCACGACCCCGCGGTGGAGCCCTCCTTGGCGGTCGGCGAGGACGGCGAATGGGTGCTGAGCTACGGTCTGCTGCTCTACGCGGGTGACGACGTTCGCGAGCTGACGCCCTCGGAGCGTCTGGTGGAAGCCCTCGGGCGCTCCGAGGAGGCCTTCCTGGAGCAGCTCGACCTCTATGGAGGTCGCTACATCATCCTCCGCGGTGGGCCCGGGGATCGTGCTCCCGTGCTCTACCAGGACGCCACCGGGATGAGGACGGTGCACTTCTCCGAGACTGCCGATGTGGTGGCCAGCCACGTGGAGCTGGTCAACCGCCTGCAGCCGCATCCGCTGCGCACCCCCGAGCAGGGGTTGGCGAGCTTTCTGACCATGTGGGGTCGCACACCGCGGCTGGGGGTGGAGGCGCTGCTGCCCAACCACTCGCTGGAGCTCGGCACGTGGTCCATCGAGCGCTTCTACCCGCGCCGGGAGAACCCGTACGCGCATCTGAGCGTCCAGGAGAGGGTGGATCTATTCCGTACCCGCTGGGAACGGATGATGCGCGACCTCGTCGCCCTCGATGCCCGGCTGATCATGTCCATCACAGGGGGTTGGGACAGCCGGACCGGGCTGGCGCTGTCGCTGGAGCACCTGGACCGGCTGGCGCTGTTCACCTATTCGACGAAAGCCACGGTGACCAGGAAGAGCACCAAACTGCAACGCTCACTGGTCCGGGACAGGACCCTCGTCGAGCAGCTCCTGCAACTTATACCGCCGGTTTCGCACACCTACTTCTACACCGACGAACCAAAGCTCCGCCTGACCCCCGGCCAGCGGGAGCACATGGCCACCAATGCGCTGGTCAAGCACGGCAGGTGGCTTCTGCCGCATTACCTGCAGGCCTTCCCCGAGGACCACGTGATCCACCTGCGCGGCAACGCCGCGGCGGTCGGCAAGAGCCCCTGGACCAGGAAAAGGGACGAGGACTCCTTCGAGGCTCTGGAGCAGGAGCGCTCGATACGCACCGGCAAAGACGACGACGACATCCCCGATGCCCAGCGCCAGGAGGACTTCCGAGCCGGTTATGAACGCTGGGGCTACGACGGAGATCTGCACGGCCTGCACCGGAAAGACCTCTTCTACTGGGAGGTCCGCCTGGGGCGCTGGTCCGCGGAGATCTGCAACGAGACCGATATCGCCTTCGAGACCTGCGCCACCATGAATGTGAGGGCTCTGCTGGAGCTCACCCTGTCCTTCCCTCTGGAACAACGGCATTCCAGTTTCTTCTACTCGGAACTCATCAACAGCGCCGCCCCGCCGTTGAATTTCCCCGGATTCAATGATTACCGCAATCTCTACGAGATCACCCGGGACAAAGGGGGCGACGGCGCGGGATCGCCGACCGGACTGCCTCTGCAGGGTCACCTGGAGATCAGGGGCCCCCAGGGCCATGAGCTGCTCGCCGCGAAGGGTGCGCAGCTGATCATCCCCCAGGAGCATTTCCTTCCGGCCAGCGCCGCGCATCGCGTTTTCGAGCCCACTGCGCAGGACGGCGAACTGCGTTTCACCTTGAGCTCCACCTACGGATATGCCGCAGCCGCCGGCCATTGGAGGTGCCAGGTCTGGGTCGACGGCCGCATGCACACCAGCTGGGACGGAGGCATCTCCAAGGCCCCGGTGCACGTCACGGTCACGGATCTGCGGGCGGGTTCCATCGTCTCTGTCGCCGTCATGGCTCTGGTGGACCGGCATGCCACCGCTTCATGGTCGAACGCCAGCCGCGCTCAGATCGAGGACATCGTCTTCGAAGCCAAAGACCCCGCCGGACAGACCTGTGTTGCGCTCGACGCCCCTCGGTCAACCCGTCCCCAGTACAACGCCGATCCTCCGTGCTTGGCCCCCGCTGATCTCGGCACGCTGCTGGCTGAGTTCTTCCCCCTGGACGAACCCACCCGCCTGGATGTGGACCTGGGCGACTGTCTCGTCCCCCTGCTGGTGGTGCGCCGCGAGCCGACGGAAGACGCCAGAGTGATCACCCTGTTCAACGGCGCCGTAGACCTCGAGCGCTCCCAGGGGCAACCCGTATTCCAGCGCTCGACCTGGTGGCAGGACATCCCGTGGTCGCAGATCTACGTGGCCGATCCAGGAACGATCGGACCGGAGGCCTTGAGCCTCGCGTGGGGCCAGGTCTCCCGGGACGTCACCGCCGTTCCGGCCACCGTGGAGGCCGTGCGTCTGCTGGCATCCGTGCTCGGTGCCCAGTCAGCTGAACAGCGCACTTATTTCGGATCCTCGGCCGGTGGCTTCTGGGCCTGGTCCGCTGCGATCCTCGATACGGGCTCGCGGGCCGTCGTGAACAATGCCCAGATCGACTGGACGCGGTGGATGGCCGGCGCCGTCAACGAGCTGCGAGCTGCCAGGTTCGACGGCATCCTGCCGGCCACCATCCGTAGCCAGTACCCGACCCGAACCAGCGTGCTGCAGCTGTGGAAGCACAGGAAGAAGCCCGCTCGGATCGACTACTGGGTCAATGTGGCTTCCGATCACGACCGGGTGGTGGATCTGCCACAGGTGGAGAGCTTCATGAGGGAGCACCCGACTCTGACGGAGGGTCTCTGCATCCACCACTATGAGGACGCTGTCGCCGGTCACAATCCCATGGTCAAGGCCGACGTCCTGAGAGCCGTCCGTGCTGCCGACGCCGGGTCTGCGGTGCCTCGCGGGAATCCAAAGGGCGCCCCGGGCCGGCATGTGGCGGAGACTGTAGAAGATCTCCCGGAGTTGAGATGGCGTCCATCGGAGGTTCCGGACTTCCTGAATACGGCAGCCTCGGTTCGGCACACCATCGCCGACCCCTCTGGGGCGTCGCTTCCGATGAACTCGTTGCTCCTGCGCCGAGATGCCTCCGACACTCTCGTGGTTCCGCTGCACGGCACGCTCGACCGGAAAAAACATGGGTTGCCATACTTCGAACGTTTTCAGGAATTTCGTGACCTCCCCCATCACGTCCTGTTCCTGGCCGACCCCACGCTCTACGCGTCACCCAACCTGCGGGTGGGCTGGTACGCCGGGACAACTGAAGAAGTAGTGCCGGAGCGAATTGCCGGGATGATACAGGAGGCAGCCCGGCAGCTGGGGGCGTCCAAGGTCATCCTGACGGGGGCTTCCGCTGGCGGCTTCGCCGCCCTCTCCCTGGCCCCCAGGATCAAGGATTCCCTAGCCGTTGCCTTCTCGCCTCAGACGGACATCCGGCCATACGCACAAGGTGGGCCGGCCAAGACGCTCATCGAGTCGGCTTTCCCCGGATATGACACCGTGGCCGACCTCGCCCGCGACCAGCCCGGGCGAGTCGACCTCTCCTCGCTATACCGGCAGTACACCGGCGGCCGTGCCTGGTTCATACAGAACACAGGCGATGAGCCGAACATGCGCAAGCACATGATTCCCTTCCAGAATGTGACAGGTGACCGAGTGGCCTTCGTCCTCGAGCATCACTGCAAGGGGACGAATCCCCCGACGCCGAGGAGAATCCGCAGCTGGATCGACTATGCCTGCTCTCACTTCGACGGCGATCCCCAGGCCAATCGTCTGCAGGTGCGGGCTGAGGGGCAGCCATGAAACGCGTCGGCCTCATCGGGTTCTTCGGGTGGGGCAACTTCGGGGACGAACTGATGCTGCGCTGCTGGTCGGATGCCTTCGCAGGGTCAGCCATCGCCCGCAAAGTGAACACGTTGCTTCACAGACCGTACTTCGAGGAACCGGCCGACTCCGTCGCCCGCCGATTCGACGCCTTGGTCATCGGTGGCGGCGACCTGGTCCACCCGGACGCCATCTCCCCCCTGTACTGGAACCGCTCCTGGCTTCAGAAGCCGATCGTCATCGAAGGAATCGGCGTCGCGCTGGAAAGACGCCGAGAACGGAGCGACGTCCTGGAACGCCTCACCACGTTCTTCTCTTCAGAGATGGTGCGGTCCATCGGAGCCCGTGACGGGGCGAGCGCAGCGTGGCTCCGCGAGCACCTGGACCCCGCACGGCCCGTTGGGGTCTCCGCGGACCTGGGGTTTGCCACGGATCTTCCTGCGCCCGTTCCGCCGCGGGACGACCGGATGGGCATCGTCCTGCGAAAGGTGCCGAGCGAGGAGGACCGACGAGTCGTGAGACGGCTCTTGACGTGGGGAGAGGCCCACGGAGTCACTATGGAGCTGCTTGTCCTGGCTACGGGTGCCGAGAGGCAGCGGGAGATCGAAGGGCTCCGGTCGGAGCTACCGCGAGTGCCTTTCCGGACCGCGGATTCGATCGAGGATCTTATGCGTGCCATCAGTGGTTACCGCTGTCTATTCAGCGCCAAATTCCACGGAGCTGTCGTAGCAAGCAGGTATGGAATCCCCTCGTTATCACTTCGTCCCACCCATAAGATCAGCGCCTTGGCCTGCCAGCTCGGAGATCCCGAATTGGCTATGCACCCGTCAGAGTTCAGCGATACCCAGCTGTTGGAAGTCGTACGGCGACGGCCTCCCACGGACTCCGTCCGTGAAGCCGAGAGCAGCGCCAAGAGTGCTATCACCCGCGCGGTGGACACTCTCCTCGCGGCTTCCTGAACGCACTCTTTGCCCCTCCCCCGAACAGTGAGACAACAATGACGCATCTCCTCGACTCCCCCGCCCACGCCAAAGTATGGTCAACCGTGCCGCGGCGGCTTCCCCTGTACGCCGGACTCGTGGTGGCAGGAGGGGGGTTGTCGGGATGCGCGGCTGCCCTGTCAGCGGCTCGGCTCGGGGCCCCGGTAGTCCTGATCGAACCAACTCACATGCTGGGTGGTCAGGCGGGTCCGGCGGGGGTCTCTGCCATGGATGTCACTCAGCATTACGACGATCAGATCAACGGCCATGGGCTATGGCAGGAACTCCGGTCGCGCATCAACGACGTCTACAGATACCGACTTCGCCGCCACCTGAATGTCTCGCAGTACAGGGACACCTCCTTCGCCCCCAACCCGGTAGTGGTCGATCGAGTGCTGACGCAGATGCTGAAAGAAGCAGGCGTGCGAACGTATCGCAACGTTCACATCGAGTCTGCCGAGATCCGGCCCGGAGCGGCGAAGCTGTCGACGAGTTCAGGCCCGATCTCCGGCAAGCTCATCATCGACGCCACGGAAGACGGCGCCGTGACTCGCCTCTCCCTCGTACCGCATCGACTCGGAAACGCGGTATCCGATGGAACCGGATACTCGACTACCGACCTGGAAGAGGTCGTCCTGCAGGACATCACGCAGACGGCGATGATCCGTCGGTACGAACCCGGAACGATGCCCGCGGAACTGAGGCTCGAAGAACCGCCCGAGCGCTTCCACGAGTTCATTCCCGCTATCGTCCGGGGTTACCCGTTCGGGCCCGGAAAAGCGAGGATCGGGCATGACAACGGTTTTGCCGGCTATCGGGCCGCCCCGGACCTTGCGGGTGACGTGAACTACACGGGTTCGCAATGGGAGAAAATCACCCGCACCTCGCTTAATTACCACAACGATCAGCCGATTACCGCGGCCTATTTCACCGACGAACTCTCCCGGGTTCGCTATGACCGCGAGGCCATCCTCCGGACGCTCGCGATCATATATTTCCTGCAGCATCACTTGCGCCTCGACTGGAGCGTGGTCACGGACGAGGGATTCGATAGAGGCCCGGGCTGCAGGGACCCACGTGTGGTGGCCGGGCTGCCGGAAGCCATCGTCCGGCATTTTCCGCCTATCCCCTATGTGCGTGAGTCCCCCCGGATCATCGGACGGGACACCATGACCGGCAAGACCATCTATCGTCGGGGAAACCGGACTCTGGCTCCCTGGGATGCGCATGCCGTCGCGGTCGGCACCTATCCCCCGGATCTGCACGGTGGGCGGACGATCCGCGATATGGAAGAAGACCTCAGCGAGAGCCTGGCGGACAAACCCCTCACCTGGAGGGAAGGACCGTTCCCCATCCCGCTCGGTTCGCTCATCCCGCGTTCCCCACTCCCGCTGATCGCGGCTGAGAAGAACATCTCCGCTTCCCGCATCGCTGCTGCAGCAACGCGCCTGCACCCGACGGTAACCGCGATCGGCCAAGCGGCGGGGACGCTTGCGGCGCTCGCTATTCACCACGGGGTCCTCCCCCACTCGGTGCCGACGATGGCGGTCCAGAGCCTTCTGGTGTACCAAGGGGCGCATTTGGCACCGTATCCTATAAGAGGTATCCGCCCAGGTGAGCCCGGGTATTCAGCGACACAGATCGCGGTGGTGCATCAGTTGGTCGATACTGTAGAGATCAAACGCCCCGAAGCCTCTCCCCTGCTGGGGCTCGATCTGGACAGGGCCGCGCGGCTCGGTCAGACGCTGCTGGACGAATATGCGGATTGGACCTCCCCCCTGGTCCCCAAGCGATGCTGAACGCCGTTCTCCCCATTCACTCTCCCCTCTCCCATCCCCCCGAATCCGGAGCTTAAGAACATCATGCAGAGCATCAACCAGCTGAAGGCCGAACTCGAGAGCAAGACGTTCGACCAGGGCTTCCACTGGCGCATTCTCTTTCTCGGACGATCGATCAACGGGACCACGGATATCGTCTCGTCGCTATCCCGATCCTTGCGTAACCTCGGGCACCACGTCCTGGATCTGGACCTGAAGTTCCACCGCATCACGGAGAACCCGGAGCGGGCAGCAGGGGGCAACGGACCGATCTACGTGCAGGCAACGAAGCTGGCCCCCGTGCTGGAGAACTTCCGCCCGCAGATGATCATCTGCTGTGCCGGCGGACTGACGTTTACCGACCAGGATGCGGCGTGGCTGAAAGCACAAGGGATCGTCTTGGTCGGTATCACTCTAAGTGACCCCGACGTCTTCCCGAGTATCAAGGATCATGCGCACGTTTTCGACGTGCATACGACGAACGCGGAACTCTCCCTGCAGATGTACAGGGATGAGGGTGTTATGAACACCGTGTACTTCCCCTTCGGAATCGACCGTGGATTCGTGACGCAGGAGGTGGACGAGGACCCATCGATGGAGGCCGACGTCATCTGCCTGGGACACGCCAACAATCGACCGGACCGCAATCAGACCATGACGGCGCTCAATCGCCGGTTCGACGTCAAAACGTACGGCCGCGGTTGGGATGTCCCCGGCAGCGAGCCTGTCGCAGGTGATAAAGCACTTCAAGCTCTCAAGATGGGACGTGTGCATATCAACTTCCCGCTCACCCGAGCGGGGTACATCAATATCAAGTGCGGAGTCTTCGAATCCGTCGGCGCAGGTGCTGTCATTGCGACGGGTGAGTTCGAGGAGATGGCTCGATTCTTCGACTATGGCGAGGAAATCATCGGATACACCGACGACGATGACCTTTCGGCGAAGATCGAGCACCTGCTCAGCGATCCTGCCGAATATGAGCGGATTCGGCTTAACGGCTTTCGACGTCTAGTGGACAACCATTTGTACGAACACCGGTGGATGGAGCTTTTCGACACCATCCGCAACGCCTCGACCGAGTCCACCCCCTGGCTGAGTTCTGAGCGCATCGGGCAGATACGGGAAGCTCTCGGCCAGTCGTTCCCCCGTGCACGCAAGATCATCTTGTCGGGCTTCTACGGGGCGGGCAACCTGGGCGACGAGTTGATCCTGCGTTCCATCGCTTCCGCGCTCGCGGCTGCAGACCCGGCCATCCAGGTCGTCGTCGCCGCTGAGAACCCGCGCCAGGTGGAACTGCACCATGGCCTTCAGGCCTTCAAGCGCGCGGACGTCTACGAAAGCGCGTACCAGCTCCATACAGCCGATGCCGTGGTCGTGGGAGGCGGCGGCCTGTGGCATGACCTGACCTTTAACCGGGCTGGAGGCCTCGCAAGCCTGGTGAACGGCTCGACGATGTCGATCGCAGGATTCGGCAACCTGCCGTTGATGGGGCGGGTCCTGGGCATTCCCTACCACGTGATCGGCCTGGGCGCCGGTCCGCTGCAGGACCGGGATGCTCAGGCGATGGTCCGCTATCTGGCCGGCCAGACCGAGTCCATCCTTGTCCGGGATGAGGACTCGAAGGCAGCCATCGTCAATACCGGCATCGACGCTGCCTGCGTGCGCTCAGCACCCGATGTGGTCTATGCCATCAACCTGCCGGACGGTGGAACCCAGGCGCATTCGACGGAGACCATCGCGGGCCTGAAAGCGGAAGGTCGTAGGCTCGTCGGGGTCAATCTGCGGCGCTGGGCACGCGAGGACATGGACGCGGTTCTGGCCGAGGTCGAGAAGGCAATCAACGCCGAAGCCGCGCACGGACCTCTCGCCCTTGTCGGCATTCCGATGCAAGCCGGCGCGACCCATGACCGCTCTATTCTGGAGAAGCTTGGATCACGGTTGTCGCCGAACATCTCCTTCTTCCTGATGCCGGATCCGCCGACGTTCGATTCCTTCGATCAATGCATCGGTCAGCTCGATGCACTGATCACCATGCGCCTGCACGCAGCGCTCCTGGCCCACCGCCGGGGCCTGCCCACGATCGGCCTGGTCTACGATCCCAAGGTCGCCCGCCACTTCGAAGAGGTCGGCAGAAGCGACTTCGCCCTGCCGCTGACCAGCGCATGGGAGCCCATCTACGAGCGGACGCATGCGGCCATCGCGGAGGGAAGGATCATGGACCCGGGCACCGCAGAGGCGGTGCGGGCCCTCGAAGTGGAATCCAGCGCGGCGCTGACTGAGGCCGCCATGCGCGTGGCCCGGGCACCCGTGCGAACAGCCGTCTACGAGATCCCGGCCGAGCGTCCCGATGAACCAGAGGCCCCAGGCGTCGTGATCCAGAAACCGGTAGCTGCCTTCACCAAGGCCGAGTTCTCCGCCACGGAGCTGGAAATCCCCGAGCGAGCGTTGAACGTTCTCTTCGACTCCCCGAAGGCGCTGCACATCTCCCTGCCGACGACTTCTCCGGTCGCTGGGCAAGCGATCCACAACCGGTGTTCGTTGAACCTGGACAGCGCGTCACCGGTGGAGGTGTCGCTGAGCGTCACCAGCAACTACGAACGCGAACAGAACCTCGGGAAGATCACCACGATGGTGCAGGTCGGAGAACACGTCTTCGTCGATGATCTCGCCCGCTCCAAGGAACCCGTCCTCTTGCGGCTGAGGACCTCCGGTATCCAGGAGATCCCGGTCAGGGTCTCGTTGTTCGTCAACGGTCGTTGCTACCCCGCACAGTCATGGCCGAAGTACAGTCGGGTATCCGTGAGGATCCATGAAGTCCACGCGGTGAATGATCGGGGACCTGCTCGGACTCTCTTCGCGTCGGCGGGGGAAGTCCGAGCACTCGAGCCTCAGCTCGCGGCTAGCGCATCATCTGGGCAGGAATAGTGGCGAACTATCTTTGCATCCTCAGGCACGAAGGGCGGTCGGCCGCCGAAGGACGGCTCACCGAGAACCTGCTAGGACCCTCTGAAGAGATAGCACATCGAACCTTGGCAGGTGGTTGGCACCTGAGCTGGATCGCCAAGGGCGCGGAGAGCGACCTTCTCCCCGGGACCGGACTCTTTTCGGGCTTCGCCGTCGACGACGGCCATGAGCGCATCATGTACGGCGCCCGCGGAGTGCTGGCGGAGGGGCGCCCCGCCCTCGGAGACGGACTGCCGGGTTGCTATATCAGCGCAGCGTGGGACCAGCACGGTGTCGATATCACCGCGGATCTCTACCGGAGCATGTCGATCTTCGTGACCTCCGTTCCCGGCCTCACCATGGTCTCCGACTCCGCCTACGTCCTGATGGAGATGCGGCGGCGACTGCGACTACCGGTGGTCTTGGATGAAGGTGTCGCCCGTGCGATGCTCTGGCGGAACTCGATGTCCGGGCAACTGCTGGGGTCTCGGACGCCCGTGAAGGACATCAGATACGTTCCCGTCGGACGCCACGTGCGACTGCCCCTGGATTCGCCGAGCTGTACCGCCCTGGAGGTCGGTCGGCCCGTGCCTGAGATTTTCAGTCCCCCGAGCACTGACTACGCCGCCGAGTTGCGACTCGCGGGCATCCGTATCGGCTCATTGATCAACACGGTCGCGTCCTCGGGTCCGGAGCACGCTCGGCTCTCGCTGTCGGGAGGAAAGGACTCGCGCATCTGCCTTGCGGCTGCACTCCTGTCCCCTGCGGCTCGCGATTCCGCTCGATACTCGTGTACCAACACATCCGAGCAGCATCGACGTGACTATGAGGTCGTCACAGAGCTCTCCACCGAGTTCGGCTTCCCTTTGGGGGCGCGAGGTTCCATCGAAAGCCGATCGGATGAACTGCGCAGAGTCGCCAACCCCCTGGCGCTGTGGTTCTCTGACAACTGCCTGAGCTACTACCCCTTGAGGATTCAGGCCTACGCTTTGCGGGCCAAGGGCCGATTCGCAATTGCCGGTTTCGGATCCGAGCTGTACAAGGGCAACTACGGGCAGCGCCCCCTCCAGGCCATCGTGACCTCCATTGCCAGAACTCAGCCGGAGGTTGCGGAGAGCGTCCGCTCTATCGCGGAGGAGGTGCTGGTCCAAAGCGGCATCGACCCTAGACGTCATCTCAGTGCGGAATGGCACTATCTGCTCCTTCGCAACGCGATACACGGTGGACGCTTCACCCCGGTCAGCAAGTTTGGTTTGCGTCCTCTGCAACAGCGGAACCTGGTCGGCCTCAGCAAAGTCAGCCCGGATCTCTATTCACCGCTGATGACGGGACCGGAGCAGGTTCCGGATGACCTGCTGGTCCTGCTGAGCCCATCCCTGGCGGCCCGGCCGTTCGATCGGCCGGTCAAGGACCGATCGCCGCACCAAGTGGTTGAACGCCTCCGTCTCCTCGGAGGTCCGATCTCCAGCGCTGAATTGAGTACCTATCATGTGTCCGGGAACCCTCATGATGTCGCGGACGGGCCGAGCACCACGCTGCTCGGACTTGTCGATGCTTCGCGTATCCGGGGCCGGGTCAACCGTGATGGAGTCCGTCCTTTGATTGATGACGCCGCGCGCGTGGTCGCCGGATCTGGTCTCTCCGAGCAATGGTCCTCGGTCGCGGAGGAGATGCGCCGGACGGTGCGTGATCCCAGCATTCCATTGGGACATACCCACGGCATGCCCGGAAGGCTATTGGCATTGGCTGAAGTGCTCCGCTGAGCGATTCGCCGAGTATCAGGGCTTCAGCGGTCGAGCACCCGTGTCAGCAGCTGAGTCAGTTCCTCCGGCGAAGGCGCCGTGTGCCCATCGCCCCAGTCACCCCGGACCACCTCTACCCGTTCGTCGGGAATGCTCCCGAGGAACGGCTGCATGTGCAGCTCCACGTGGGCGTCCGTGACATTCTGGATGTACAGGATGTCGTTGTGGTTGGCACCGTTGTAGATCCGGCGGAGGTCAGCGTCCACGGAATTCTCCCAGACATCGGTCGGTGCGGCGCCCCAAGCGGTCGTGCAGTAGGCGGTCTGATGTTCGAGCGAGAAGTTCTCCAGGACGGTCTGCGGATTGACGGGCACGATCGTCGCGTCGGGGAAATTCCTCCCGTAGTACAAAGCGGCGAATCCCCCGGCCGAGGCGCCGAAGAACAGCGTCCTCGAGCCGCCGAGCTCGCTCACTAGATGTCTGAGGATCATGACGAGTTCTTGCTGGACTGGGTGAACAGCGGTTCCGGCGAACCAGCCGATGGTGAGTTCGTCATCGGCATACAGTCCAGGGTCTGCCACCTGGACAAGATTCACCTTGAAAGGCTTCAACATGTTGGCGCCGGTGAAGACGGGCAGCAAAGTACTGCGTTTGGTCAGAGCCGCGTGGAATACGACGACCGTCGTGTCCGAATGAGCAGGGCTGACATGGATATCGACGGGATGCGTCTGACCGATCGACACGATCTCCCGCCCGCTGAGTGAATGACGCAGGAAATCATCCGCTGTTGCGTATTCCGAGGTGCGACGAGCGTAGCGTGAAAGGTCCCTGCGGGTGCTTGCCATGTTCGAATCGCCTACCAACCCAGGACCCGGCCGAGGTCACGATGGAATCCTGTGCTGACCACATCGCTTCTGAGCGCCGTGATCGAGTTCTGGACTTCCTCGGGCGTGGTTCGGAGTGCAAGCCTGCCCATTCCTTCGAGATGGTCCGCCATTTCTCCGGGGCTGGTCTCCCCAGGCTTCTCGACGTACTCGACGAAACTGCCGGGGAGAGCCTCCCGGAAGACCGGGGTGTCGGTGGCCAGCACCGGCAGATCGAAGCTGAGATACAGCAAGGCCGCCCCTGAGTTGAGCGACCGTGTGTAGGTCACCAGACCGGCATCGGCTGCCCTCAGGTAGTACTGCGCCTTCGTCCCCGGAATGCGGTGCGGCTCGATGAGAACCTGAGGGTCGGCGGCGCATCGAGCGACGAACCGGCGCACGTCGGGATCCTCGTCGGGATGGCCGGCGACTATCAACCGATAGGGAGTAGATCTGTCTCTCCTGCACAACTCCTGAAATCCATCGAGCAGCACATGAAGTCCTTTGTAGGCCTTGAGCGCACCGAATAAGACGAACACGATTTCATCGCCGTCGATGCCCAGGGCGGCTCTCGCCTCAGCGCGGGAAACGAAATCCTCGTAAGCACCCACATAGCTCGGATGGGGGGCGACGACCAACTTGCCGGGCTCGACGTCGAGCAGCCCGTCCATCGCGGAGACGGTGGCATCGGCCATGACATGGACGGCATCGGCGCGGTCCGCCAGGCCCTGCTGCAGCGTGAGCTCTTCATCGATGAACCGCGCGTCATGTGGATAGACGTTGTGAGCCGTCCAGACCACTTTTCCGCCGCGTTCTCTGAACTGGTCCACTCTCCCCAGAAAGCCACGAGCCTTGATCCCCGCCTGTGCCGCGTCCTTGGCCTCACCGATGACCCAGTTGATCCAATGAAAATGGACCGTCTGTGAGGCTGACAGCCGGTGGAACTGTGGCAGGGCAGCGAAGTCGAATCCATTCAGGATGGGTGCTACGGCGACGCCCTTCTGGGGGAAAGACCGATAGAGCAGCGCCTGGAAGGGGTTGACCCTAGCCACAGCAGTGTAACCGAGCAGGTGAGGGCTGGGGTCTGTACCCACAGCCCGGATCGCTTGATGGATCTCTTGCACCGGGCTGGTGGCCTCCCTGCGGAAACCGTTGAGGTGGACGAGCATGCCGTCAGGCTCCTTCCCCGGAAGCGGCGGTCTTCAGAACGGAAGTCAGGTATTGCGCATAGCGGGGCCCGTTGTGACTCCACTGGCGATGACCACGCACCCAATCGAGACCCGCCTGAGAACGACGTGCACGTTCCTCGTCATCGTCGAACACTTCGCACAACACCTTCGACAGGCCGCGGGCATCGTCCACCGGAAATGACCACCCTCGTTCGGGGCTCGGAGCGATCTCCGACAATGCGGGGAGATCGCTCACCACCACTGGGCGCCCCATGGCCATCGCTTCGAAGGGCTTCAGAGGCGTCACATATGTTGCGGCCCGTTCATGAGTCCTGGGCACCACGAAAACGTCGATCAGGGAGTAGTAGCGAGGAATGTCATCATGATCCACCCGGCCCGTGAAATGGACGCGGTCCATGACCCCGTAGGAGTCCGCCAGCAGTTCCAGCTTCTCGCGTCGGGGCCCGTCGCCGACCAGGACGCAGTGCTCTGGGCGGCCGGCACGGGCGAGGTGAGCTGTCGCGGCGATCAAGGTCTCCTGGGACTCGCGGTAGTGATCCATGTTGGAGACGTAGCCGAAAGTCGGGTGTCCCCCGACGCCAATACGATCCGCCAGTTCCACATCGCGCTCTTGCGGGGTGAATCGCTCGACATCCACCCCATTGGGAACCAAGCCGACTTTGGATTCGGCAATCCCCCGGGCGACGATCTCATCCTTCATGGACTCCCCGATGGTCAAGACGAGGTCGGCACGATGCATGCAATCGAGTTCCACCCGTCTGCGGGATTCGTAGATCTCACCCTGAGCCTCGTACCGCACCTCGCCGGTCCAGTTGCTCTCGAAAAAGGATCGTACTTCGTAGATCACCGGTATACCGGTTTTCTCCTTGATGGCCAGTGCCACTAGTGCAGTTTCGTAGCCGCGCCTGCCCGAGCTGACATGGATGGCGGCAGGGCGGATCTTGGCGATCCGCTCATAGGCCATGTCCGCGAAGAGCTGCAAGTACCGGTCGGCTGGAAGATTGCTCAGATCGGTGGATCCCAGGTCGAGAAAGTAGTGCCCGATACCATCCAGGAGAATTTCTGATCGGGGAAGTTCATTCAGAACCGATCGTGGAAATCCTGGTTCAGTAATGACGATCGGTTCAAGCCCGGCCTTTTTCTCGGCAATAAAATTATAATGGCTACGGGATGTGAATCCGTTGGAGAGATAAGGGCGGCTCTCCTTCACCATATGGACTATCCGTCGATCCGAAACCGGCGTAATAGGCCTCATCGGTCCTTGGATACGAGGAATCCGGCCACTCAGTTCACGGATACGTCCCTCCAGGAGCGCCAGCGAACTCGGGGAGACCTGTTTCAGCTCCGAAAGTCGGAAGTTCACCCTGAGCGCCTCGGAGAGCTCTCCTAATTTGCCGAAGACCGCTCGCTGCACTTTGAGGTATTCGGCATCGCTGTCGAATCGGGTGCCCCATCGCTGCATCAGTGCGGTCGCCGTCTCATATTCGTGAGCCGTCAACAGAGCCCGGAGCGTGGCCGTAGCCAGCTTGGCATCAGCCGTTTCCAGCGCTTTGAAGATCGGCTGGTTGGCTGAATCTGGGAAATCCGTATCGCCTTGTCTTGCCTGCATCAGGACGTCCGCTCCGGGGCACGTCCCGGGAAGTCTGCGTTGATCCTGCGCTGTAGTGCGCGCACCGCGGCCGCTGCCTCCGACTCCAGTTCACGGACGGCTGCCGAAGAGACGGGCATCCGGGCGAGGTCCGCCTTGGATAGCATCTGCGCATCCTCATTTGCGGACAGCAGCGGGCGGCGATCGAGCCGGGTGTATAGATTGCGGCTCTTCGTTGTGGCCGAGAGCACCACTGAACTGACTCCGTACATGGTCGCCACGACCGTCCCGTGAAACTTGTTGGAGAGGAGCAGATCCAGGCCACCGATCCAAGAAGAGAGGTCGTCAATCCTCTCGGAGTCCAGCACGATCTGGTCCGCAAAGGGAAAGGCCTGAGCTACTTCGAGATCCGCTGCACGGGTACGGCCCGTGCCGAGCACCAGGTTCACGACGTCATAGCCTCTGGCGGAGTACGTCTTGCAGACATCCACCAGATGCGAGGGATCGGAGTCCGCTCGGTGAGTACGAAGGTTGATGCCGATAGTCGGCTTCTCGAACTCGACAGCGGGAGGCAACGACATGTTGAAGACAAGATCGGCGTGCACCTGGACGGGGACCTTGGGTTCCAGATGACGTCGGATCCACTGCGCGCTCTCCTCGTCGCGGGCGCCGATATGGCGGACGTTCTGATGCTGGAAGAAGTTCCGCAACCGATCCATGACATCCGGGGCGTGGTGCTTCACCCATGTGGGCACTCCCACGCCGCTGATATATACCGGCCGCTGCAGCCACGCGCGATTCCAGTACAGTGGTGAGATCTTGTTCGGAATGATCAGATCCCCGCCCCCGATCACCAGGGCATCGTATTCAGCGGCGATATCGGATGCCTGCCGCGAGAAATACGGGGTGGTCAGCAGGTCGTGCACGACGGACACCTCGTGATGCAATCCGATCGTGTTCTGCCAGTTGGTGAGGAAAAGCTCGTCACCGTAGTTTCCCCAGCCGAAGAAACCGACCAGTCCTATCCGAGCCATCGAAAGCTCAACTCCTTCAATCTGTCAGCCGCCCGGAACGCGCCGGCGAAACGATGTCAGTTGGTGATCCGGTCCAGCTCTGCCTGGGGCGCGACGACGACCCAGTTGGGCCCATCCACGTAACTGGAATTGCTTTCCTCGTACTGATCCACTCGTGCATTCTTCTGTTGCTCATCCTCGAAGAGGATCAGCCAGACGTTGTCGCCGCAGCTCATCGATTCCTTGTAGCCATCTCCATGGACGACGTCTTCGCTGTCGCACGTAAGGTCCTGATCCGTCACTGCCGATCTGAGATCGGCGACCGAGTCGAAACTACGTTCGGTGAGCGGTTCGCTGCCACAGGCTGACAAGGCGAGAAGCCCGACGACGGAAGCGGCAACTGACAGGGGGATGCGGCGCATGGGGGGTCCTCATGTTCTTCGAAAGGCGGGGGCCATGGGCCAGCCTATCCCCTGACCGGCCCACATGCTGGCTGCAGCGCTCCGAGAGTCGGCCATGCATACGCCTTGGTCAGCGGTGGTGCTCATGACTCTCTCCACGAGGGCCGTGGAGGTTGATCAACAGCTATCTGCCGTGAGATCACCTTCCGGGAACCGTTGATATATCCGACCATAGAAAACGTGCTTCTGGGTATTTGCCCATCGACCGGCTCCCCAACGCCAGGCCGTAGCCGGAGCCTTTCGTTAATCGGCAAGGCCGAACGAGGACCCATTCGGGGCCAAGGTGGTGGCGTCTCAGTGTTCCCGAGCTGACAGCCGGGAACACGATCGACAGCCGGAACCCGCGTCTCCAGACCCCGCCTACACCTTCAAATCCAATGAACCTCTGAATCGGCGCCGTGATCGATGATCGGCTGCGTGGCGGAGCACGGCAGAAATAAGTCAGCCGGACATCACAGGGTTTCCGATTCGGGAATTCCGCGGATACTCTAAATCAGCATCGGATGCTGGTCGCCACCGGGGTGACTGGCACTGGATGTCGTATCAGAACCCCGACGAGAGGCATCAGGTGGAGCAAGCGCCCCCCGAGAAGGCGAGTCCGCGCAGAGCCTTCATCTACGGAAGCTGCGTGTCCCGTGATGCCTTCCAGCTCGACGGCCTACCGCCCCTGGCCGATTACTTCGCTCGGTCGCCTTTGATCTCAGCCTTCGGCAGGCGTCCGGACTCCGTTCCTGAGGACCTCGACCTCAACGCCATCTCCAGCCCGTTCCAGAGACGTATGGTCAAAAGGGACCTCGAGAAGCAGCTCCCCGCAGCGCTGACGAAACTGACGGATGAGGTGGTCGTTCTCGACCTCATCGACGAGAGAATCCGAGTCGCAGAATCCGCGAATGGACTGATCGCGGTCAGCCCCGAAGCAGCAAGAGCCGGTTTCCGGGGCGGCTCAGGTCGACAGCTGAAGATCGGGGCTCCCGCTCATAAGGCCGCATGGCTCAGGGCCGCCGATGTCATGGCCGATGCCCTGCACGGCAGGACAGTAGTTCTGAACCAGGCCTTCTGGGCGACGCACGACGATGCCGGCGGCGATCTGCGCGAGAAATTCGATGTCGACACGCACAACCGGGCTCTCCGAGAGATGTACTCGCACCTCGCCACGATCTTGGACTGCCATACGGTGGAATACTCTCCGGACCTACTGGTCGCTAACAGCCAACATCGCTGGGGTCTCTCGCCGTTCCACTACGTGGATTCCTTCTACCTCCACTTCGTCGAACGGTTTCAAGCCTTGAACCTCAGCTGAGCTGCGGCGGCTACTTGTGGCCCTGGAAGGCGGTGCATAGCACGGCCCTCCAGGGCCACAGGTCATCCCCCGGTCGACGTGAGCGCTTCCCGAATGACCGTCCATTGACGATCGACGAGTCGCTGCAACTGCTTATCGTCGGGCTGCGGCGTGGAATCGATGATCGAGACGATCTTGTCGATGGTCTCCGGCATGTTCCTGCGCTGCACGTCGAAACCCAGCGCGGAGTAGTGGTCCTGGAACTTGAAGTCCCCGCCGTACAGCTGGTCCGATAGCACGAACGGCGCTACAGGAACCCCATACGAATGCGCGAAAATGCACCCGTGGAGACTGGTCGATGCGATCATCTCGCATTCGGCGAGCTGCCGCACGAATTCTTCGCGTGGGGCATAGTTGTCGACGATGTCTTGGGCATGCTGCGGATACCTGTCGAGGAACATCTCGCGATCCTGAGCGTGGACGATGAACCCGAGAGGCTTCCGATCGTGAACCTCCGGCGCCGGCTCGATTTCGGCCAACAACAGACCGGGATCCCCGATGACCTCTGGATTCTGGCCCGCGTCGCGCATGATGGTCGTCTTCGTCAGGAATCCGCGGACCGCCCGTATCTCGCAGTCCGGTCCGTAAGTGCGACGATTGCCGTTGATCAGGCCCCCACCGACCACAATGCACGGAGCGTGGGTGACCGCTGCAATGAGAGAGCCGACCAGCCCGACGGTTCCCGGGGGAAGGTCATCCTTACTGCGAATGCCCAGCCGACGGCAGTTCTCCGGGCCGAGAATCGAGTCAGCGATATGGAATGGCGGATTCAAGCGGTCAGCGCAAC
>NZ_ML708629.1 GCF_008831305.1 Kocuria coralli | reverse complement strand
GATCTTCCCCACACTGGTATCCGCCTGGTGGTCGGCCGGGGTGATGCCTTGCGGTCCACCGGTACCCACGGTGCCTCCTAGAGTTGACGGGACGAGTGCTGTGCTGCAGGCCGGAGAGCCGTGGCTATCGACACCAGAAGTACAACGCATATTGCACTTAAGTGCAACGGTGGTTGTAATATGGATGGAGTGAAGTGGCTAAGAAGGACGACCTGGTGCAAGGCGCCTTGAGAGTGTTCGCCCGTGACGGCTACACCCGTGCGCGGATCGTCGACATCGCCGAGGAAGCCGGCGTGTCGACGCGGACCATCTACAACCTCTTCACGGACAAACCGGGTCTGTTCGGTGCGGTGGTCGAACTCGTCGCCCGGGAGTTCGTGGGACGCCGTCTGAGCACGATCCATGAGCAGCTCGGGGTCGACGGCCCCGTCGAGGACGTGCTGGTGGCGTTCGCCGATCGATGGCTCCAGCAGTCATCGGAGCTCTCGCTCTACCTCGCGCTGGCCAGCCGCATCCAGGCCGACCGTGCCGAGGTCCCCCAGGAGATCCTGGACCGGGGGATGCAGGCGGGGCCGGAGCGGGTCCAGGGTGCCATCGCCCTCCACCTGAAGCGCTTCATGCTGGCCGGCCAATTGCGACCGTCCGACCCGCATGTGGCGACGTTGCACCTCCTGCAGCTGATCGAGGGCGTTCCGGAAGTACGGGGTTACTACGCTGCCTCTCCTCTGTCCGGTGAAGAACTGGAGAACATCGCCCGGGACTCGGTCCGCGCCTACCTCTACGGCTACGCCCCGCCGGAGGCCTGATGGCGCACGTCCTGCTGGCCGCCATGCCGTTCGCCGGTCACGTCTACCCGATGGCGGGACTGGCGCGTGCTCTCCTGGACCGCGGACATAGGGTCGGCCTCTACACGGGGACCAAGTACGCGGCCGTCGTGAACCGGGCCGGTGCGCAGTGGCATCCGTTCGACGCGGCCCGGGATTTCGATGACAGGGACCCCTCCGCGGGGTTCCCCGCGATGCGCCCGGGGAACGGGCCTCTCGGGATGCTCAGCAGCTTCGAGCACATCTTCTTTGGCCTCGCACCTGCGCAGGCCCGGGATCTCGAGGCCATTCACCGGCGTGATCCCATCGACGTCGTCGTCGGTGAGGGGGCGTGCATAGCGCCGTCCCTGTTCCACGGGCTGTCCGGGGTGCCGCACGCCACGATGTCGCAGTCGGTTGTGGGACTGGGTCTGAATCCCGGGCTCAGGTTCGCGGCGGACAACACCGTGGGGAGGGTATTCCGGCGGATGCACAACGGAGCGCGCGGGAGGCTGGGCCTGCCCGCCACGCGACGCGCCGGTCTGGAGGGAACCTGGTCACCGACGCTGGTGCTGGCGCAGGGGGTGGCCGGCCTGGAGCGGGCCAGGAGGCCCGTTGCGCCGCATATCCACTTCGTGGGGGATACGGCAGCCGGTACCAGGGGGAAGGGCGAGGAGCCCGCCTGGCTCGAATCCCTGCCCCGGGATCGCCCCGTCATCCACCTCAGCCAGGGCACGCTGGGCAATGACGCCTTCCCTCTGGCGCGTCGGGTGATCGACGCCGTCGACGGTCTGGACTGTCATCTGGTCGTCGCGGGCCTGGAAGCGAGTCCCGGGTTGCCGTCCAACGTCACCGCGGTCGGATGGGCGCCTCAGGATGCGCTGTTCAGGCGCACCGACCTCTTCATCTCGAACGGGGGCTACGGGGCGGTTCTGGCAGCTGTGGCACAAGGCGTCCCCGTGCTCGTAGTTCCCGGCGCGCAGGACAAGCCGATGGTCGCGGCGGCCATCGCCCGCAGCGGCGTCGGGAGACGCCTGAGCCGACGGCGGGCGAGCCCGGAGGCGCTCCGGACGGCCATCGGGGCCATGCTCCGGGACCAGGCGCTGCGGCATCGGGCACGCGCCATGGCCGAGTCCATGGCGCGTGCCGGTGGAGCCGGTCGTGCCGCGGACCTGATCGAGTCCGTCTGCCTCAGCTAACCGTCTCCGCGGCCGCGACCCGGCTCGGTGCCGGTCCCAGCGGTCTAGCTCAGAGCGCCGAGCGGTAGACCGCCTCCGCCAGGGCCAGGCGACGCCGGGCGGCTGTCCTCCCGCGACGGCGTCCCGCCACGCCGATCAGGGAGACCAGCACCCCGGCGATCCTGATGCGCAGATCCGTGGGATCCACGACCTGGCCGAAGGCTTCGACGTACCGGGACACCACGGGAGGGAAGCCTTCGCCGGGCCGGGCGTCGTCGGTGAGCAGCCAGGTGTGGGCGACGAAGCAGCTCAGGTCGTCGCTGAGCCGGCCGGGCCCCACCGAGTCCAGGTCCAGGAGCCCTGTGATCGGGCCCAGCGCCGGGTCGACGGGATGCGGACCCAGGATCACGTTGCCGGGGTGGAAGTCCCCATGCGTCGGTACGAGGTCCTCATCGCCGGAAACGTCTGCAGCGGCGTCGGCGATCGCGGTGGCCAGGGAGTCGATCCTCCGTATATCCGTGGGGAGGGCCGTGCCAGCCGACCTGGTGTAGTCCACCACGCGATCCGTCCATGATGGATGGCGGGGCAGGGCCAGGACGCCTTCGGGGAACCGGTCCAGGAGTGCCACCAGGTGCTCCGGCTCCAGTCTCGGGGCGTTGGCCGCCCGGAGTGCTGCGGCAGCCGTCGGACCGATCAGCGGGGGGAAGGCCACGGCGCCGTGACCGGTCGCGGCCAGGGGACGGGGGACCGGAACCTGCGCGTCCGCCAGGAGGCAGTGCCGCCGGACCAGGTCGGCTTCCCGGCGGGGGCGGAGGACTTTGATGAACGCCAGCGGCCGGGGGTCGTCGTCGGACTCCACCCTGAAGACGGCTCGGCGGGTGGGCCGGTATGCCACCGGGACCACTCGCGCCCGGGCATCGGCGATCAGGGAGGCCGATGGCTGCGCGGCTTCCCGCAGGCCGGGCAGCCAAGGATCGTCAGGCCACAGCCACCCGGAGAACCGCTGCTCGCCCCAGGAGAAGGCGACCACCTCGGCGTCGTGCGGCAAGGCGGCGGTGCTCAGACAGAGGAGGGCCTCGTGCTCCTCCAGCCCCGCGTGGTGCGGAACTCCCGCGGGGTGCGTGCGCAGGCTGACCGTGAAGACCCCTGTCACACCCGCGCCCGGCCGGTGGTTGAGCTGCATCAGGGCCCACGTGCCTTCCGGAAGGCCGGGGGCACGGTCAGCGCGGGGAGCCAGTCCCAGGGCCCGGGCCACCAGCAGCAGCGCCCGGTCGGCCCGGGGCCCGCTGAGCAGATCGACCGCCTGCGCTTCCTCCGCCGCGGATTGGGGTGCCATGTGCACATCATGGCAGGACGGCGGCCGGGGCGGCAGGCCAGCGTGTCAACCGCTGTGCGGACGCTCCAGGCGGGCCACGTTGGAGTCGATCAGGTTCTGCGCGGCCTCGATGGTCGAGGACCGGTAGCTCCCGGAGGCCCGTGCATCGAGGAGAGCGGCGTGCTCGACGTCGAGCAGCCGGCCCTGCAGCTCGAAGCGCTGCTTGAAGGTGTTCGAGCCACCGACCTCCAGGACGGCCGCGGCATTGCTGATGGCCACGCTGCTGCGCTGGACCTGAGCCACCACCTGGGGATCGAAGGGCTTGCCGTCGTGGCGTTTGAGCGAGGGGCTCTTCAGGAAGGCCTGTGCGGTCTCGCCGATCTCCGCCATCAGCCGGCCGAACTCGCGGCGCTGCTCCTCCATGTCCGTCCCCCGGATCCCCAGGAGCCGGATCAGCAGGGGCAAGGTGGAGCCCTGCAGCACCAGGGTCACGACGGCGACCGTGAACGCCACCAGGATCAGCTGCGGCCTGTGCGCCATCCCGAACGGCAGGGTCTGGGCGGCCGCCAGGGTGACCACACCGCGCATCCCCGCCCAGGAGATCACCGCGCTGCCGCGCCAGTCCAGGCCTTCGTTCTCGTAGAAGGTGAGATCCGCCTCCCTGCGGCGGCGCTTGCGATCGGCCCGTTCCTGCATGCGCCCGTCATCCGGGGCGATCTTGGCCGTGACCCGGCGTACCAGGGTCACCACGGGCCGCGGGCGGCTTGCCGAGAGCCTGTGATGCCTGCCCATGTACTCGACCATGGGGAACACGAACGCGGTCCGGACGACGACCAGCACGACGACCACCAGGAGCCCGATCATGACGGCCTGCCCCACGGATTCACCCGAAGCGCGGACCTGCCCGATCAGGAACGTGAGCTGGTAGCCCATCAGCAGGAAGACCCCGTTCTCCAGCAGCAGCAGGATGGTGCGCCAGTTGGTGCGCTCGGAGATGCGGTCCTGGGCGCTGAACCGCTTGGCGCTCTGGGCGCTGGTGATCAGGCCCGCGACGACGACGGCGATGACACCGGACGCGCCGACCTCCTCCGCCGGGATGAACGCCACGAACGGGACGATGAAGGAGATCGCCGTCGTCTGGACGGGCTGCGACAGCTGGGACCGCAGCCATACGCTCACCGCCCCCACGATCCCTCCGATCAGCAGGGCCACGGTGACTGCGTAGGCGAAATCGCCGAGCACTCCCCAGAAGGAGATCGACGTGCCGACGGCGGCGATGGCGGTGCGCAGGGTGACCAGGGCCGTGGCGTCGTTGACCAGGCCCTCTCCCTCCAGGATGGTGACCAGGCGGCCCGGCAGGCCGAGGCGCTTGCCGATCGAGGTCGCGGCCACGGCATCCGGCGGGCTGACCACGGCGCCCACCGCCACGGCGCCGGCGAGGCCGAGCTCCGGGAAGATCCGCCACAGGATGAACCCGACGACGAACGCGGAGACCACCACCAGACCCACGGACAGCGCGCTGATCGTGCCCAGCTCGCGGCGGAAGTCCGTGGTCGGCACGTTCACCGCGGCCGCGTAGAGCAGCGGTGGCAGCACGACCACCAGGATCCAGTCGGGCTCGATCACCAGGTCCGGTATCTCGGGAACCAGGCTGCAGCCCAGGCCCACCAGGACCAGCAGGATGGGCGCCGCCACTCCGAGTCGTGGTGCGAAGGCCGAGACCACCACGATGATCAGGACCGCCGCGATGGCCGGCAGACCTATGGATTCCACCGAGGGCTCCGTTCCTCACCCCCTCGCGGGGAATCCACGATGCCTAGGGTTTCCCCAAAATTACCGTGGTCCACCCGGATACGCGTCACCTCCGAGGTCCCGTTGGCCTCACAGGGCCAGGCCGGGCGCAGAATGGGTTGGGCGCGTGCGCGTACGCGCCCAGGTCAGACAGGCCGCCGGACGGCAGGCCGCGGCTACCGGTGGAGCGGAGGCGCCATATGCGCAGCGAAGAATACGGGAGGGTCGTCTACAGCGGCTCCGGTCTCGAGGGCCTGGGGTCAGGAGACACGAAGACCACGGTCCTGGAACTCTTCGAATCGTGGTGGGCGCAGGCTCTGGCGGATCCGAGGGTCGGTGAGCCGGCGGCGGCCTCCCTGGCGACGTTCGACGCCGCCGGCGGGCTCCCGGACAACCGCATCCTCCTGATCAAGGATTTCGACGCCGGAGGACTCCGCTTCTTCACGAACCTGGACTCGGCCAAGGGCCGGCAGCTCGAGACCACGCCGGATGCCGCCGCGGTGATGCTGTGGCATCCGATGTTCCGTCAGGTGCGATTCCGCGGCCCGGTCGAGCGCACCACCAGGGACGAGGACCGGGAGTACTGGGTCACGCGTCCGCAGGCCTCCCAGCTGGCCTCCTGGTCCTCGTCGCAGTCCGCGCCGGTGGCATCACGGGAGGCCGTCACCGCCGGGTTCGCGGCGGCCGAGTCGAGGTTCCGCGACACGGAGGTGCCCCTGCCCGAGCAGTGGGGCGGATACCGGCTGCGGCCGGCCGAGGTCGAGTTCTGGGTGGGCATGCCCGCCCGGCTGCACGACCGGGTGCTGTGGCGGACCTCCGACGGGCGGCCGAGGCCGCTGGACTCCCCGGACGGGTGGGAGAGCCAGCGCCTGCAGCCGTAGCGGCCCGTCGCAGCCGGACGTCAGGACACGACCGCGTAGACGGCCGCGACGAGGGCGAAGGAGGTCAAGGAGATCACCGAGGAGGTGGTCGTCCAGACCTTCAGTGCGGTGGGGGTGTCCATCTCGAGGAACCCCCTGACCAGCCAGAACCCAGAGTCGTTCACGTGGGAGGCGAAGAACGACCCGGCTGCCATGGCCAGCACGATGAGCGCCAGCTGCAGTTCCCCCAGGTCCATGACCAGCACGGCCGGGGCCAGCAGTGCGGCGGTGGTGGTGACGGCGACCGTGGCCGAGCCCTGGGCGACTCGAAGGGTCACCGAGATGAGGTAGGCCGCCACGATCAGGGGCAGCCCCAACGTCTCCAGTCCGTCGGCCAGGGCGCTGCCGATCCCACTGGCCCGCAGCACCGCGCCGAACATTCCGCCCGTTCCCGCCAGGAAGATGATGGTGACCACCGGCATGAGGGCTTTGTCGACCAGGACCTCCGTGGTGTGCGCGGGGATCCCCCTCTGGAAGCCGAGGAGGAAGAGGGCCACCAGAACGGTGATGAACAACGCCACCGGGGTCTGCCCCAGCGCGATCAGCGCATCGACGAGGCCTGACCCGCCGATCAGCCCGTCCGCCACCAGCGTCGACAGGGTGGTGTTCATGCAGATCAGAAGGACGGGCAGCAAGAGCAGGGACAGCACGACCGCCATGGAGGGGCGGGGCCCCTGGAGCTCACGGGACTGGGTTCCGCCGAGGATCTCCGGCACGGGCAGGTCGTATCTCCGGCCCAGCCACATGGTGAACCGGTAGCCCGCCAGGTACCACACCGGCACGGAGATCAAGAGGCCGGTCATCAGGACCAGCCCCAGGTTCGCCCCGATCAGGCCGGTGGCGGCCACAGGCCCCGGATGAGGTGGCATGAGGCCGTGCATCACCTGGAACGCTCCGGCGGCCGGCAGGGCGTAGATGAGAACCGATCCGCCGAAACGCTGGGCTATCGAGAAGATGATCGGGAGCATCACGACCAGGCCGGCGTCGAAGAAGATGGGGAAGCCGAAGAGCAGGGATGCCACCGACAGGGCGAGCGGTGCGCGCTTCTCCCCGAAGATCCTGAGCATGCCCTCAGCGAGCACATCCGCGCCACCGGATTGCTCCAGCATGCGGCCCAGCATGGCGCCCAGGCCGATGAGCAGGGCGACGTTGCCCAGGGTGGTCCCGAACCCTTCGATCATCGTGGGAACGATCTCCGCTGTCGGGATGCGGGTCGCCACGGCGGTCAGTGCCGAGATGAGGATCAGGGCGAGGTTGGCGTTGAGCCGGACTTTGATGATCAGGACGAGCAGAGCGGTGATCGCTCCTGCGAGTATGACCAACAACCATCCGGCACTCAGTGCCGGGACCGCGTCTTCCAAAGGGGACCCTCCATCGTGATCGTGCGGCGCGCAGCGCTCGCCGAGGAACGAGGGGTCGCCCGGCATGCAAGGGCTGCGCTGCCGGTGCAAAACGCGTCCCATTCTGGCCTTCCGCATTAGTCCTGTCAATAAGACAAATATTGCAGGGGTTCTGCTCCCGTCCACCGGGCGGCTCCCGCTTCCCGTCTGGCGAGGGCCAGCGCCCCCGTCCGGATTTCCCTTGTGTAAAAATGATCCGATCACCGGGCTTGCCGCCGTCGATCGGGTTACTTTCTAACCCCGCGGGTTCTGCGAAGTCTCCTGAAGCGAAGCCCCAGCGACACACGAGAGAAGGTGCGATGATGGCAAAGCTCGACACTGAAGCCGTCGCAGCGATAGAGGGCGGAGGGGAAGACGGCCCGCTGAAGAGGGTGATCGGGCCGAAACTCCTGCTTCTGCTCATCATGGGCGACATCATCGGGGCGGGGATCTTCGCGATCACCGGACGGGTGGCGGGTCAGGTCGGCGGCATCGCCTGGCTGCCGTTCCTGCTGGCCTTCGTCATCGCGACCCTCACGGCGTTCTCCTATCTGGAGCTCGTGACGAAATACCCGTTCGCCGCCGGCGCCGCGCTGTACGCCCACAAGGCCTTCCGCATCCACTTCGTCACGTTCATCGTGGCTTTCGCCGTCGCCTGCTCCGGCATCACGAGCGCCTCGACCTCCGCCACGCTGGTCGGCCAGAACCTCCTGATCGGCATCGGCCAATTCGCCGACGGGGTCCCCACCGGCCCGACAGCCACCATGTTCACGGCCATGGGCATCATCGTGGTCCTTGCCCTCATCAACCTGCGCGGTGTCGGCGAGGGCGTGAAGTTCAACGTCGTCCTCACCGTCGTGACGCTGGCCGTGATGGCCGTGATCATCTTCATCGGGTGCATCGCGATCGTCAACGGGGAGGGCGATGCCAGCCGCCTGGTCGTGTTCGAGACTCCCTCCGACCGCGGGGTCTTCACAGCCGTCACCATCGGCACCGCCATAGCCTTCTTCGCCATGGTCGGTTTCGAGGACTCCGTGAACCTCGTCGAGGAGTGCAAGAACCCGCGGCAGATCTTCCCCAAGATCATGCTCACCGGCCTGGGACTGTGCGCGCTGATCTACATGCTCGTGGCCGCGACCGTGATCCTCGTGGTGCCCACGGGCGACATCACGAATCCGCAGAACCCCGACGCCGGGATCCTGCTCGACGTCGTCCGCATCGGCGCTCCCGGCATCCCGGTCGATGCGATCTTCCCGTTCCTCACGATCTTCGCGGTGGTCAACACCGCACTGATCAACATGCTGATGGCCAGCCGTCTGCTCTACGGCATGGCCAAGCAGGAGGTGCTGCCCAAAGCACTGGGCGCGGTGCTGCCCAAGCGCCGGTCACCGTGGGTCGCCATCGTCTTCAGCACCCTGCTCGCCATCGGCCTGATCGCCTACGTCAACCAGAACTCCGACAGCGGGATCGTCGGCGCTCTGGGCAATACGACGGCCCTGCTGCTGCTGTGCGTCTTCGCCGTCGTCAACGTCGCGGTGCTCGTGCTGCGCCGTGACCCCACCCCCGAAGACGGCTTCCGGGCCCCCACGGTGCTGCCCATCCTGGGCGCGGTGTTCTCGCTCTTCCTGGTCGGCCCGTGGGCACGGGCCCGCGAGGAATGGATCCAGTACGAGATCGCCGGTGCGCTCCTGGCGATCGGCGTCGTCCTCTGGGCGATCACCTGGCTGGTCAACCGCCTGCGGAACCCGGAGCGCGAGGAGACCGAGGAGATCTCCCGCTTCTAGCGTCGTGGCTCCGTCCGCCTCTGCCACCGGGTGCCCGATGGCAGAGGCGGACGGCGGTCAGAGCTGCTCTCAGAGCTGCTCGGAGAGCTCCAGCCAGCGCTCCTCGAGATCGGCGGTCTCGCTCTCCAGGGCGCGCAGCTCGGTGCTGAGCCGCTGAAGACCCTCGAAGTCGGACTGGTCGTGGGCCGCCAGCTGCTCGTGCTTGGCCTCGATCTGGCCGGAGAGCTTCTCCAGGCGCCGTTCGATCGATCCCACCTCCTTCTGCGCGGCTCGGGCCTGGGCGCCCGACAACGCCGTGTCGTCCCCGGCGGTCGCGGGAGCCGTGGAGTCGGCGGTCAGCGGGTTCGACGACGAGGCGTCCTTGCCCTCCCGGGCGGCCAGCCTCAGGTACTCGTCCACCCCGCCGGGCAGATGCCTGAAGCCGCCGTCGATCACGGCGTACTGCTGATCGGTGATGCGCTCCAGCAGGTACCGGTCGTGCGAGACCACCAGCAGGGTCCCGGGCCAGGTGTCCAGCAGGTCCTCCATGGCCGCGAGCATGTCCGTGTCCAGATCGTTCGTCGGCTCGTCGAGCACCAGCACATTGGGTTCGTCCAGCAGGATCAGCAGGAGCTGCAGCCGCCGCTTCTGCCCGCCGGAGAGCTCGCGAACCGGCGTGGCCAGCTGCGCGTTCGTGAATCCCAGCCGTTCGAGCAGCTGTCCGGGGGTCAGCTCCTTGCCGTCGGCGACGTAGGAGGTCCTCTTGCGACCGATCACCTCCGAGACGCGCTCTCCGCTCACCTCGTCCAGCTCGCGCAGATGCTGGGTCAGCACGGCGACCTTCACGGTCTTGCCGCGCACCACCCGCCCGGAGGTGGGCTCCAGCTCGCCCGTGACCAGATGCAGCAGGGTGGACTTGCCTGCGCCGTTGCGGCCCAGGATGCCCGTTCGCTCGCCCGGGCCGATGCGCCAGGTGATGTCGTGGAGGACCTCCCGCGGCTCGGTCGAGGCCACGGACTCGTCGTCGGGGGAGTAGCCGCGCTCGGCGCCGTCGTAGGTGACGCTCGCATCCTCCAGGTCCACCACGCGCTTGCCCAGGCGGGAGACCGCCATGCGGGACAGCGCCACGGTGTCGCGCGGCGGCGGGACGTCGGCGATCAGCTCGTTGGCGGCGTCGATCCGGAACTTGGGCTTCGAGGTCCGCGCAGGCGCACCGCGGCGCAGCCACGCCAGCTCCTTCTTCATCAGGTTCTGGCGTTTGGCCTCGGCTACCGCCGCCTGCCGGTCGCGCTCGACGCGCTGGAGCACGTAGGCCGCATAGCCGCCCTCGAAAGGCTCCACGATGCGGTCGTGCACCTCCCAGGTGGAGGTGGAGACCTCGTCCAGGAACCAGCGGTCGTGGGTGACCACCAGCAGGCCTCCCTGGCTGGCGGGCCAGCGCTGGTTCAGGTGCCCGGCCAGCCACGCGATGCCTTCGACGTCCAGATGGTTGGTGGGCTCGTCCAGGAACAGTACGTCCCAGTCCCGGGTCAGCAGGGCGGCCAGGGCGGTGCGCCGTCGCTGCCCGCCGGACAGTTCGCCCACACGGGCATCCCAGTCCAGGTCGGCCACCAGCCCGCCGATCACGTCACGGACCTTGGGGTCTCCAGCCCACTCGTGCTCCTCGCGGCCCCCGACCACGGCGGCCCCAACCGTGAGCTCCGGATCCAGGGCGTCGGACTGGTCGAGCATCCCGATGCGGGTCCCGGAGCGGGCGGTGACGCGCCCCTCGTCGGGGTCCAGGCGACCCGCCAGGATCTTCATGAGGGTGGACTTGCCGTCACCGTTGCGCCCCACGATGCCGATGCGATCACCGCCGTCGATGCCGACCGTCACCCCCTCCAGGACGGTACGGGTGGGGAAGGAGAGGTGCAGGTTTTCGCCGTTCAACAAGTGGGCCACCCGACAAGGGTACGGACGCGGCCGTACACCCCTGAAATCGGGGACTCCCATGGAGGTCCGGCGACGGCCTGGACAGGGCACGATGCCGGCGGGCGCGCCTTCGAGCAGGTGCCGGGACCGGCCCTGGACGCAGCCGTGAGCGAGCCATGGGATCAGCGCCTGAATGGTAGGGTGACTCACCGTGCACATGGTGCACCGCCACTGGACACCCACCCGCTCACAAGCGGCCCACGGCGCGAGACCGGTGGCGTTCCGCCTTGGTGTAATCGGCAGCACCCCGGCCTTTGGAGCCGTGGAGTCTAGGTTCGAGTCCTAGAGGCGGAACGAATCGACATCCGTCGATGCCCTCCCGTACGCCCCCTATGGCCGAAGACGGCCAGTCGATCACGAGGAGCAGCCACATCGTGACCACCACCGATGCTGAGCAGTCCATCACGAATCCCGCAGCCGTCATCGTCCTGGCCGCCGGGCAAGGCACCCGGATGAAGTCCAAGAGGCCCAAGATCATGCACGAGATCGGGGGGCGGTCCATGGTCGGGCACTCCCTCGCGGCTGCACGGACCCTTGAGCCGAAGCGGCTGGCGGTCGTGGTCCGGCACGACCGTGACCGGGTGGCCCAGCACGTCCTGGACTTCGATCCTCAGGCCGTCATCGCGGATCAGTCCGAGGTGCCCGGCACCGGTTCGGCGGTGCTGGCCGGCCTGCAGAAGCTCGACGACCAGGCCCGGGTCGAGGGCACCATCGTGGTGACCTACGGGGACGTCCCGTTGCTGACCGCCCAGACCCTGCGCGATCTGGTGTCCCACCACGATGCGCGCGGCAACGACGTGACCGTGCTGACCGCGATCCATCCGGAGCCGGGGAAGTACGGCCGGATCCTGCGCGGCGCCGACGGCGCCTTCACCGACATCCGCGAGTTCAAGGACGCGTCCGAGGCGGAGAGGGCGGTCGCGGAGATCAATTCCGGGATCTTCGCCTTCGACGCCGCCGTCCTGCGGGATGCCCTGGCCAAGGTGACCGTCGACAACGCCCAGCGCGAGATGTACCTGACGGATGTCCCCGCGATCGTGCGGGCCGAGGGCGGGCGCGTCGATGCGCTGACCATGGCCGACTACATGGAGGTCGAGGGCGCCAACGACCGCGTCCAGCTGGCGGCCCTGGGCGGCTACCTCCGCCGGCGGACGGCCGAGGCCCACATGCGCAACGGCGTGACCATCGTCGACCCGGAGACCACCTGGATCGGCGCGGACGTGGCGATCGCCCGCGACGCCGTGATCCACCCCAACACCCAGCTGCACGGCGTGACCTCGATCGGCGAGGACGCCGTCGTGGGCCCGGATACCACGCTGACCGACGTGCGCGTGGGCCAGGGCGCCACCGTGGTGCGCACCCACGGCTCGGGCTCCACGATCGGCGACGGCGCCTCGGTGGGTCCCTTCGCCTACCTCCGCCCGGGCACCGAGCTGGGGGCCGATGGCAAGATCGGCACGTTCGTGGAGACCAAGAACTCCCAGATCGGCATGGGCTCCAAGGTCCCCCATCTGTCCTATGTCGGCGACGCCACGATCGGCGAGCACTCGAACATCGGCGCCGCGAGCGTGTTCGTCAACTACGACGGCGTGAACAAGAGCCGCACGACCGTCGGCAACCACGTGCGCATGGGTTCCGACAACATGTACGTCGCCCCGGTCACCGTGGGCGACGGCGCATACTCCGGCGCCAGCACCACGGTCCGCAAGGACGTCCCCGCGGGCGCCCTGGCCCTGACCGAAGGCCGTCAGGTCATCGTGAAGGACTGGGTGCTCGAGAACCGCGCCGGTACCGCTGCCGCCGCGGCGGCACAGGCCGCCCAGGACGCGGCGCCCGCCGCGGACGACTCCTGAGGTTCACCACTCCATCCGCCACCCAGGCCAAGAGCCACCGACTACGAACGCTTCAGAAAGCGAGTCACGATGACCGGGATCCTCAACTCAGGTGCCAACCGAATGGTCCTGCTCTCCGGTAGAGCCCACCTGCAGTTGGCCGAAGACGTCGCCCGGGAGCTGGGCACGGAACTGGTGCCCACCGATGCCTACGACTTCGCGAACGGTGAGACCTATGTGCGTTTCGGCGAATCCGTCCGCGGCGCCGACGCCTTCCTCATCCAGTCCCACCCGGCCCCGATCAACCAGTGGATCATGGAGCAGCTGCTCATGATCGACTCGCTCAAGCGGGCCTCCGCCCGGTCCATCACCGTGGTCTCGCCGTTCTACCCGTACGCCCGGCAGGACAAGAAGCACCGCGGGCGCGAGCCCATCTCCGCCCGGCTGATCTCGGACCTCTACAAGACCGCCGGCGCCGACCGCCTGATGTCCGTGGATCTGCACACCGCGCAGATCCAGGGCTTCTTCGACGGGCCCGTGGACCACCTGATGGCGATCCCGATCCTGGCCAAGCACGTCCAGGGCATGGTGGGGGAGGACGAGATCACGGTGGTCTCCCCGGATACCGGCCGGGTGCGCGTGGCCGAGATGTGGGCCGAGCTGCTGGGGCACGCTCCGCTGGCCTTCGTGCACAAGACCCGTGACATCACCCGCCCGAACCAGGCGGTGTCCAAGGAAGTGGTGGGGCAGGTCAAGGGCCGCACCTGCGTGCTGATCGACGACATGATCGATACCGCCGGCACGATCTCCGGCGCGGTCAACGTGCTGCGCGAGCACGGTGCCAAGGACGTCATCATCGCCGCGACCCACGCCGTGTTCTCCGACCCGGCGGTCGAGCGCCTCTCCAGCTGCGGTGCCCGCTCCGTCGTCGTGACCGACACCCTCCCCGTGCCCCCGGAGCACCGGTTCGAGAACCTCGACGTCCTCTCGATCGCCCCGCTGCTGGCCCGCGCGATCCAGGAGGTCTTCGAGGACGGCTCCGTGACGAGCTTGTTCAACGGCCGCTCCTGACCCGGCTCCGAGCGCAAGAGGAAGGCCCGATCCGGAACCCGGATCGGGCCTTCCTCTTGCCTTCGGGTTCAGCCGGCGTAGCGCTGGATGAAAGCCGCCATGGCGTCGCGGTTGGTGGTCTGCAACGGCCGGTAGGTCCCGTCGGACCATCCCGTGGCCACTCCGGACGAGGCCATCCACTGGATCGCCTGGGCGTGCTGCTGCCCGGGCGACACGTCGCGGAACGACGACGACGGACTCACCCATGGCTTGCCCGCATGGCGATGGAACAGCGCAGCGGTGGCGTCGCGGGTGATGTTGTTGTTGGGGCGGAAGGTGCCGTCGCTCCAGCCCGTGAGCAGGCCGGTCGCCTTGGCCCAGGAGATCTCCTTGTAGAACTGATGACTGGTGGAGACATCGACGTAGGGAGACCGGGCCGGGGGCGTGTAGGCGGGGGAACCGGACAACCGGTAGGCCATGGCCGCCATGGCGTCGCGGTCGATGGGCTGATGCGGGCGGAACGTCCCGTCCGGCCAGCCCCTGAGGTAGCCGCCGTTCCTGGCCCAGGAGATCGCCGAGGCGTGCTCCAAGCCGGCGGGGACGTCCACGAAGGGCCCCGGTGCGGGCTGCTGGGGCGGGGCGGGCGAGGGCGCCGTGACCGGCGGACTGTCATTCGACCCCCCGGTCACCGAAGAGCGGGCGTCGGAGGGAGCACCCCCGTTGGCGTAGCCCGCTCCGTTGACCACGGACACGATCTGCCACGGCTGGCGGGTCCTGGCCAGGCTGCCGTCCGCGAGCGTCACGCCGATGCCGACCACGGTGACGTTGCGATCCAGCAGCACCGCGTTGTGGGACGGTGAGTTCTTCCACCACGTCACCAGCGCCACCGGGTTGATGCTGTACTCCAGGGCCGTGATCTCGCGCTTGTGGCTCGCGTTGCCGAAGCGCGAGTCGTTCAGGAAGTTCATGGAGTGGTTGGCGTTCTCGTCCCGGACCGCGCGGTCGGACTCGTCCTGGGAGATGCCGGTCAGCGTGGGGGAGTACTTCACGGCGGGGAGCCCGCGGGAGGCGCGGTAGTTGTTGATCTCCTTGAGGATCGTCTGCCGGTGACCATCCAGGGTGGCCTGGGAGGCGTGGACGATGTCCTCCTGGGCGGCCTGGGCCGGGGCGGCGATGAAGGCGGGGACTGCGGTGATGGCGGCGGCGGCCAGGGCGGCGCCGGCGAAGAGACGATGCGATGAACGCATGGGGGAGTGGTCCTTTCGGGTACAGGTTGGACTCAACCCTGGAGAGGAAGACCGCCGTGGCGTCCTGGGCTGCAACCGGAGGATTCATGTGGGCAGGGGGTACCCACGGATGTGCAGTGGTGTTTTCTGGGGGCGTGGTCCGGCCGGTCAGCCGGCCGGACCACGGGATGGCTGCATCGAATAGCGGACCGGGGGGGGACCCGGGCCAGGGGGTGTTAGTTGATGTAGCGGTAGATGAAGGCGGCCATCGCGTCGCGGTTGGTGGTGTTCAGCGGGCGGTAGGTGCCGTTGGCGTAGCCGGTGGTGATGCCTTGGGCGGCGAACCAGTGGATTTCGCGGTAGAACTGTTGGCCGCGGTGGATGTCGGGGAACCGGGAGGTGGCCGGTGGGGTGTAGGCGGGGGATCCGGCCATGCGGTAGAACATCGCGGCGGTGGCGTCGCGGGTGATCTTGTTGTTGGGTCGGAAGGTGCCGTCGGGCCAGCCGGTGAGGTAGCCGGCGGAGCGGGCCCAGGTTATTTCTTTGTAGAACTGGTGGGTGGTGGCTACGTCGCGGTAGGGGGAGCGTGCTGGTGGGGTGTAGGCGGGGGAGCCTGCCAGGCGGTAGGCCACTGCGGCCATCGCGTCGCGGTCGATGGGTTGGACCGGGCGGAAGGTGCCATCGGGCCAGCCATTGAGGTAGCCACGATCCTTCACCCAGGTGATCTCCCGGACGAACTGGTTACTGGGCGACACATCCACGAAGGGACCCGCGGCGGCTGCCGGGGCGCGGCCGCCGAGCGGCTTGTAGCTGGCATTGCGCGCCATGTCCTGCAGCTGGCCCCAGGAGCCGCCGTAGACGTTGGAGTCACCGGAGAACGGACCCCTGTCCGAGTACTGCCAGATGTCGTGGGTGTTCCAGCCGTTCGGCATCGGGCCGGGGGAGTTGGTCCATTGGGCGATGTGCAGCGGATGGTCGTTGAACATGTTCGTATTGCCCGTGCACTGGACCCACCAGTCGGTGGCGGTGTAGATGGCGGGAAGGCGGCCGGTGCGCTGCTTGTAGCGGTCGGAGAAGCTCTTGATCCAGTTCCGCATCTCCGAGTGCGTCAGGTTGAAGCAGACATCGCCGTAGGCCGGGTAAGGGTTGTATTCGATGTCCAGCAGGCCGGGCAGCGTCTTCCCGTCGGCCGACCAGCCGCCGCCGTTGTTCACGAAGTAGTCGGCTTGGGCCGCGCCCGACGAGCTGCGAGAGGGAATGGCGAAGTGGTACGCGCCGCGGATCATGCCGGTCTGATAGGAGCCGATGTACTGGCTGTTGAACGCGGGGGAGCGGTAGCTGGTGCCCTCCGTGGCCTTGACATAGGCGAAACGAGCGCCCAGGGAGTACTCGCGCGACCAGTTCACCGAGGGCTGCCATCCGGAGACGTCCATGCCCTGGATGCCGGCCGGCTGCCAGGCGCCGTTGACGACCACCATCGACATGGCCCCTGCGGGGCCCACCTGTGCCTGATCGGTCTCGGGGGAACCGGATGCGGGCGCATCCGCCGCCGGCGTCTCAGCGACCGGGACGTCCGCGGCGGGGGCCTCACCGGCGGGATCGAGCGGGGTCTCGGAGGCAGCGCCGGACTCCGTGGTCGTGGTGCCGTCCGCCTCGGCGTCACCACCCGCGATCCTGGCCATCGACTGCTCCGACTCGTCGGAGAGATGGGCGGCGGAGGCCAGGCTCTTCTGGTACATGCCCATGGTGGCGCCCGGTGAACGGTCTCCGGTGCTCGGGGGAGCATCGGGCAGCTCGGGGGCGTCGTAGGAGGCGACGCCGTCGGCGTCGAAGGACACGACCTCGCCGTCGGTCAGGGAGAGTTCACCTTGAGGGGTGCCCTCCTGGCTGACGTGCTCGTTGAGGATGGAAGGGGGTGTTTCTTCTACGGCTCCGGCTGGTGCGGCGGCGGCCAGGCCGGCCAGCACCATCGAGACGGAGACGGTTACAGCGGTCGCGGTGGAAGAGACCCGCGACGAGTGATGGGAGAGGATCACGCGTACGCCTATCTTCGGGGGGATGCCCGGCGACTGGGGGGAGAAGGCCGAGCGATGAAGAGTATAGCGTGATCATTTCGTTATCATGCAAGCATTTTGACGACTTCTATATGCGCTGACCAGGGAACTTGCCCGAGATCACGCGGGAATCACCCTCGATCAGCGGCTGTAAAAATCTATGAATTCCGGACTGTCAGTAGGCCCCTGAGTGGGCGAAGACGGCCCTGACGGTGCGGAGGAGGATCAGGACGTCCTCCAGGACCGACCAGTTCTCCACGTAGTAGAGATCCAGCCGCACGGACTGGTCCCAGTCCAGATCGGAGCGGCCGGAGACCTGCCACAGGCCCGTGATTCCCGGCTTCACGCGCAGCCTCCGGTGGACGTAGTCCTCGTACTTCTCCACCTCGGACTCCAGCGGCGGGCGCGGGCCGACCAGGGACATCTCGCCCTTGAGCACGTTCACGAACTGGGGCAGCTCGTCCAGGCTGTAGCGGCGCAGGACCCGGCCGGGTCTGGTGACGCGGGGGTCGTCCTTCATCTTGAACAGCACGGCGCCGGCCGATTCGTTGGCGGCGTCGAGAGCGGCCTTCCTCTCCTCGGCGTCGGTGTACATCGAGCGGAACTTCAACATCGTGAACCTGGTGCCATCCAGTCCGACGCGTTCCTGTCCGAAGAAGACCGGTCCCCGGTCGTGCGCCTTGATGACGGCTCCCACCACCAGCATGACCGGTGACAGCAGGATCAGGGCCAGCAGCGAGCCCACGATGTCCATCCCGCGTTTGAACAGCCTGCGCGACCAGGACATGTGGGGCGTGGAGACGTGGATCAGCGGCAGTCCCGCGAGCTGCTGGGTATGGATGCGCGGGCCCGCGATGTCCGTGAGCCCGGTGTTCATCACCAGGCGAATGCGGGCGTCCGCCAGGTACCAGCTCAGATGCCTGATCTCGGCGGAGCTCAGGGGAGAGTTGTTGGTCAGGACCAGGGCCTGGACACGGTGGTGATGGGCGGCCTCGAGGATGCCGGCCACGGTGGGGCGGTCCTCCGGGGCCAGGACGTTGCGCACCTCCACATGCTGCAGCTTCTCCGGGAGGGGCTGTTTTCCGACCGGGTAGTAGGCCACCACGGGTGCAAGGCCCGCCTCCACGTGGTCCCGCAGGGATTCGACCGTCTCCAGGGCTCCGCGCTGACGCCCGACGACCATGGTCCGGGACATGGCGGCGCGGTTGCGGCGACGACGGCGCAGCAGGTACGACCGCAGGCACCACCTCCCCAGGATCAGCAGGACCAGGCCCAGCGGGAGCGCGATCAGCACGTATCCGCGGGCGACGGGAAGCGAGAGGGCGAAGGAGACGATCGCGATCGCGCTGAAGAAGATCAGGGTGGCCGTGGAGACCTCCCGGGACTCCTCCATGCCGTAGCCGATCAGCCGGATGGCCCGGGAGCCGCGCAGGTCGAGCCACGCCCACCAGGCGACGCCGAGTGCGATGCCGACGAAGACGTAGTCGATGTTGAACCGCCCCCAGCTCAGATCGCCGCCTCCCGCGGTGCTGTCCGCGCCGAACCGTACGAGCTGCGCGACGAGCAGGGTGATCACGATGGCCACGCCGTCGGAGATGCGCATCGACCGGACATAACGGGCTCGCCAGTCGTTGCGCGGCGTGGCCGCGACGGGGACGGTGGCGGGGGTCTTGCCCGGAATGGTCTCGGCTCCGGCGGGAGCTACGGCCCGGACGGGGCCCGTGCTCGGCTGGGTCTCCATGCCGTCGCCGCCGACGGGCATCTTGGCCGGGCCCGGGCCCTGTCCGGGCCGCCCGTGCCGCTGAGCGGTGCCGCGTTGTGAGCCCATGCCCTCCACCGATGAGTCGGTGATGCTGGACATCTCGATGCTCCTCCCCCTGATGCAGACCGTTCGGGGCTCAGCCGGTGCGAGCGCGCCAACCCGCGAACCGACCCCGCCAGAGGCGTCCGCGGCGAGATGCGCCGGCTCGGCCGGCTGGATGTCCCCGAGGTGTTCTATCGAACATGTTCTTTCGAACCCAACGGCCGGGCGTGGTCTCCGGCCTGCCGCAATCCCCATTGCGTCCGGACCGGGAACCGGTTGCCCGGCTCCGCCCATCCTAGGAGTAAACATGAAGACCGGGCGTCCCCAGATGTGTCCAAAATGTGAAGATCTGGCTCACGTGGTGAGTATCACACCAGGTCAGCGCCCTGGGCCTGCGCCCATGATAGTCTTGGGAGGTTGCCGAGGCGAGGGTGAGGCATCATCGGTGCAGTGAGCACGATGAGGCTTCCCGTGATCGACGAGGCTGGTTCGGATCCCTTCGGATATCCGCCACCACGGGCTCTTCCAGAGCCGCCGCGCTCCCGCGCTCAGCGGGTGCCGGGATCGAGGTGGCGCACCGGGGCGGGCAATGAGCCGGTCGCCTTAGGCCGGCGCAACACTTCATGAAAGACATTGCCTATCAATACGAGGAGCGACGACTCATGGTCGACGTCATCCGGATCCCCGGTGAGACCCGCACCGATTTCGGCAAGGGCTACGCCCGCCGCATCCGCGCCAACGATCGGATCCCCGCCGTGATCTACGGCCGCACCCACGAGCCCATCCACGTGTCCCTGCCGGGCCACGAGATGATGCTGGTGGCCCGTAACTCCAACGCCGTCATCGAGGTCCTGACCGACGGCGAGCACCTGTGCATGCTCAAGGACGTTCAGCGGCACCCGATCCGCCCGGAGATCCTGCACATCGACCTGCTCACCGTGAAGCGCGGCGAGAAGGTCGAGGTGGACATCCCCGTCACGCTCGAGGGCGAGGTGGCCCCGACCGCCATGCACACCCAGGAGGAGACCTCCGTGACCGTGCTGGTGGACGCGCTCAAGGTGCCCGAGCAGTTCGAGCTGTCCATCGAGGGCCGCGAGCCGAACGAGCACCTCTACGCCGGCGACATCCAGCTGCCCGCCGGCGTCGAGCTGGTCACCGACCCGGAGACCCTGGTGGTCAACGTGGCCGAGCCCATCGAGCAGGACCTGGGCGAGGAGCCCGAGACCGCGGAAGAGGCCGAGGGCGACGTCGTGCCCGCTACCGAGGAGCCCTCCTCCGACAGCGAGTGATCCACCTCGGTGCATCACGGCCATCGACGGCATCCGGATCAACCGATCCGGATGCCGTCGGTCCATGCAGTGGCCGGCGCGGTGACGTGGCGGTGCATGATCGGCAGGACGGGAACGACAGGACGGGAACATGACTGAACGGTGGATCGTGGTGGGGCTGGGCAACCCGGGCCCGCAGTACGAGCGCACCCGGCACAACGTCGGCCAGATGGTGCTCGACGAGCTGGCGCAGCGCACCGGGGAGAGGTTCTCCGCGCACAGGCAGTCCCGGGCGCAGCTCGCCGAGACCCGGTTGCGTCCCGGAGGCCCGCGCCTGGTGCTGGTCAAACCCCTGACGTACATGAACGTCTCCGGCGGCCCTGTCTCCAGCGTCATGAAGTTCTTCGGTGCCGACCTGGACCGCCTGATCGTGGTCCACGACGAGGTGGACATCGACTTCGACACGGTCAAGCTCAAGCGCGGTGGCGGCGAGGGCGGCCACAACGGCCTCCGGGACATCACCAAGGCGATGGGCAGCAAGGACTATCTCCGCGTCCGCGTCGGGGTGGGCCGTCCCCCGGGCCGGATGGACACGGCCGATTTCGTGCTCAGGCCCTTCTCCTCGTCGGAGGCCTCCGCACTGCCACTGCTGCTGGACAACGCCGCCGACGCCGTCGAGAAGATCATCGACCACGGACTGGTGGCCGCCCAGAACTCCGTGCACGCGCGCTGAACGGCCCGCTGTGTGCATGGCGTGTGCGTGGCGTGTGCATGGTACGGATTGTTTCGGCGGGGCCACGTCGCAGCCGCATCTGATCTAGCGTGGGCACGACGGATCGTCACCCCATCATGCCGAGAACCCCAGCACGCCCAGAACCCAGGAGGTCGACGTGAATCACGGACTACCCGTGCCGGACGGACAGCGCGGAGACTCGCACCAGGCCCCGTTCGACGACGACCAGGCGCGAGCGCTCGCGCAGCGTTTCCCGATCCTCTCGCGGACGGTCATGGACGCGCCACTGGTGTACCTGGATTCCGGGGCCACCTCGCAGCGCCCCGAGAGCGTGATCGAGGCCGAGGGGCAGTTCCTCCGGAACTCCTACGCCGCCGTCCACCGCGGTGCTCACACTCTCGCCGTCGAGGCGACGGATGCCTTCGAGGAGGCACGCCGCACCGTGGCCGACTTCGTGGGGGCCGACGAGCGGGAGATCGTCTGGACCTCCAATGCCACCGAGGCCATCAACCTCCTCACCTATGCCTTCTCGAACGCCACGGCGGGCAGTAACGGCTCCGGCCCGGGTTCGCAGCGGTTCCGGCTGGCCGAAGGCGACGAGGTCCTGGTCACCGAATCCGAGCATCACGCCAACCTGGTGCCGTGGCAGGAGCTGTGCGCACGCACGGGAGCCACTTTGCGCTGGATTCCCGTGGACGACGACGGCCTGCTGCGCCTCGACGCTCTCGGCGATCTGCTGAACGAACGCACCAAGGTCCTGGCCTTCACCCACGTGTCCAACGTGACCGGCGCGGTCAACGACGTGGCGACCCTGGTGGCGGCGGCCAAGTCCGCGGGTGCCCTCACCGTCCTGGATGCCTGCCAGTCGGTACCGCATCTGCCGGTGGACTTCCATGCGCTCGGCGTCGACTTCGCCGCGTTCTCCGGCCACAAGATGCTGGGGCCCACCGGGATCGGCGCCCTCTACGGCCGGGCCGAGCTGCTCAACTCCCTGCCGACCTTCCTGACCGGGGGCTCCATGATCACCTCCGTGACCATGGAGCGCACCGAGTATCTTCCGGCACCCGCGCGGTTCGAGGCGGGAACGCAGCGTATCTCCCAGGCCGTGGCACTGGCCGAGGCGGTGCGGTTCCTGAAGGACCTGGGCATGGATCGTGTCGCTGCCTGGGAGGCGGAGCTGGGTCAGCGCCTGGCCCGCGGCGTCGCGCAGATCCCGGGTGTGCGCCTGGTCGGCCCCCGGCCGGGACAGGAACGGGTGGGTCTGGCCTCCGTCGTCGTGGAGGGCGTGCACGCCCACGACGTCGGCCAGCTGCTGGACGTTGCCGGCGTGGCCGTGCGCGTGGGTCACCACTGCGCCCAGCCGCTGCACCGGCGCCTCGGCATCACGGCGACAACCCGGGCGAGCGCCTATGTGTACAACACCACCGCGGACGTCGACCGCTTCCTCGAGGAGCTCTCGGGCGTGCGGGCGTACTTCCGGGCCGAGGACTGACTCGAGAGCCGTCTCGAGCACCGACTGAACGAGCCCGACTCAACGAGCACCGATTGAAGGAGTCATGAGCGCATGAGCGCACTGGACCAGATGTACCAGGAGGTCATCCTGGACCATTCCAAGCGGCGGATCGGCGAAGGCCTGGCAGCGGGCGACGCCACCCCGATGGGCGATGAGGACGCGGCCGGCTGTCACCACGAGTACAACCCGACCTGCGGTGACGAGATCCTGGTACGCGTCGGCTTGAACGGGGACACCGTGACCTCGCTGACCTGGCAGGGGGACGGGTGCTCGATCTCAATGGCAGCGGCCTCGGTGCTCTCCGAGATGGCTCCCGGCGCTGACGTCTCCACGCTGCTTACGCAGATCGAGGCCTACCGGGAGATGCTGCGCTCACGCGGGGCGGCGGAGCCGGACGAGGAACTGCTGGGGGACGCCGTCGCGTTCCTCGGCGTCTCCCGCTTCGTGGCCAGGGTGAAGTGCGCCGCACTGGCCTGGGTGGCCACCGAGGCCGCCCTGCGGCAGGCGGCCGCGGGGCGCACCGAGGACTGATCGGGAGCAGACGGGCGCCGCCGGTTCGAACCGGCGGCATGCCCGGCAGCGCCGTCAGCCGTCGTAGGAATCGACCTCTTGCCCCTCCGCGCGCAGCTTGGAGTAGTGGGCGTTGCGGATCAGGAGGATCGTGCCGCCTACCACGGCCGCGATGGCGGATCCGCACAGGATGCCCACCTTGGCGTGATTGTCGTGCGGTGAGCCCAGGCCGAAGGAGAGATCCGCGATCAGCAGCGACACGGTGAACCCGATGCCCGCCACGACGGAGAGCCCGAAGAGATCGCTCCAGCCGTAGTCGCTGTCCTTGCGCGCCGGAGTGAACCGGTCCATGAGCCACGAGGACGAGAAGATGCCGATCGCCTTGCCTAAGATCAGGCCGAAGACGATGCCCAGTGCCACCGGGTCGGTGAAGGACTGGCGAAGGCCGCTCCAGCCTCCGACGGCGACGCCGGCGGAGAAGAACGCGAAGATCGGCACCGCCACCAGGTTGGAGAACGGCCGGAGCCGGTGCTCCAGGGTCGGAGCCAGGCCGAAGGCGGGTGCCTTCTTGGTGATCACACGGGGCATGATCGCCATGACCGGGGTGGCGAAGCCCAGCAGGACGCCGGCAATGGTGGCATGGACGCCGGCGTTGTAGACCAGGAGCCACGTGATGAGCCCGAGGGGCAGGAGGATGAGCCATGCGGCCCATTTCTTCTCGATGAAGAAGTGGCTGAAGCGGTGCGTGAGCGCCCAGTAGACGGCCAGGACCACGAATGCCCCGATGAGGGACAGCAGGTTGAAGTCGTGGCTGTAGAACACGGCGATGATGATGATCGCGATGAGGTCGTCCACCACCGCCAGGGTCAGCAGGAAGGTCCGCATCGCCACGGGCAGGGCCGATCCCACGACCGCCAGGACGGACACCGCGAAGGCGATGTCCGTGGCGGTGGGGATGGCCCAGCCCTGCAGGGTGCTGGGATCCGTGCGGTCGATCAGGTTGATGCCCACGAAGATCAGCGCGGGAGTGAGCACCCCGGCGAATGCCGCCACGATGGGCAGGGCCGCCTTCCGGGGATTGCGCAGTTCACCGTCCACGAACTCGGCCTTGAGCTCCAGGCCGACCAGGAAGAAGAACACCGCGAGCAAGCCGTCTGCTGCCCATTCGCCCACGGTGTGCATGAGCCCTGGGACGGCCTCGGTGCCGATCTCGAAGTCCCGGACATTGAAATACAGGTCCGAGGCCGGTGAGTTGGCCATGACCAAGGCGGCCAGCATGGCGATCAGCAATAAGGAACCGCCCACGAGGTCCTTGCGGACGAAAGCCCCAAGTCCTCGGTGTCCTTGGTGCACTGCGGGTTCGGTGGCGGCGTCTTGCGACACAGTTGCTGACCTCCTGGAGGGAACGTCGGACCGCGTCAGTGTACGCCCGTATGATCACAAATACGTGTCACGCACCACCGTAGCGGGGGACTCGGGTATCAGTGAGAGGCGATCCAGGCGTTCGCCTCACGGGCCTGCAGGGACAGGGCCTTGCCGACATAGGGCTCCGCCGCGGCCGCGATCTTGGCTCCGACCAGGGGGATCTTGGTGGTCAAGGTCATCTCGACGGACACCTGGGTCTTCTCACCCTCGGCCTTCAGGAGCTGGGTGCCCTGTCCCGAGGCGGGCATGCCGCCGACGGTGATCTCGGTCCGGACATCGCGCGAACCGTCGGCCTGAGGTGCGGCCCAGGAGTCCACCTGAGTGATCGTCAGCCCGTCCTTGATGAACTTCTTCGCCATGTCGGGGAGCCTGTCGGCACCCATGCTGCGCACGAGGGTCACGGTGAACGCCCCCGAGGGGTCGCCCTCGACGGTCTGCGATACGAACGTGGTCCGCCCGCGCTCCGAGACGTGCCGGTTGAAGGACTCGTCCAGGAAGGTCTCCACCACCTTCTGGACGGGTGCGTTCACGGTCTGCTCAGCGGATACGGCCATGAGATTCCTCCTGGGTGTTCGATGCGGTGATCGAGCGATGACTACTGGTTGCCGACGCGAGCCCCTGACCGGGCCAGAGGACCGCGCCTGTAGGCATGGTAGTGGTAAAGGCGACAAGCAGGGGAGTGCTGAAGCCCCCGGCGCATGGTGGACAATTGCGGTCGTGGGAATCTCCTCCCACTCGGGCCTCCCCGGAATCCTCGACCCTTCGACCCGCAGGGAGGTCACTCATGAGCCATGACGCCGCGAGCACAGCGGAGTCCACGGCTGCGCATGCCCAGGACAAGATGTCCCCCTACGGCCGGAAGGCCGTGTTCGCCTCATCCATCGGCTACGGGCTCGACGGGTTCGACCTGCTGATCCTCAGCTTCGCCTTGAGCGGAATCATCGCCACCTTCGAGATCACCGATACACAGGCCGGTTTTCTCACCACCGTCACCCTGCTGGGCGCGGTGCTGGGCGGCATCGTCTTCGGCATCCTCAGCGACAGGTTCGGGCGGGTGCGGATGCTGACCTATTCCGTGATCCTGTTCGCCGTCTTCACCGGATTCTCCGCGTTCGCCGTCGGTTACACCGACCTGGCCATCTACCGTTTCATCGCGGGCATCGGCATCGGCGGCGAGTTCGGCATCGGCATGACGCTGGCGGCCGAGGCCGTGCCCGCGAGAATGCGGGCACGGGCGACGTCGTGGGTGGGCATCGGCTTCCAGTGCGGTGTGCTGGCGGCGGCGCTGCTGTCCGCGCCGATCATCAGCGCGTTCGGGTGGCGCGGCCTGTTCGTGGTGGGAGCTCTCCCCGCCATCGTCGCGATCGTCATCCGCAAACGCCTGCACGAGTCCCCGAAGTTCCTGGAGGCGGATGAACAGCGGCCAGAGGGCCAGCGGCGGAAGTCCCCGCTGCGCCTGCTGGTGGCCGACGCCCGCACCGTACGCATCTCCCTGGCCATGGTGATCCTGACCTCGGTGCAGAACTTCGGCTACTTCGGCATCATCAGCTGGCTGCCGCGATACCTGAGCGATCAGATGGGCCTGGACCTGACCTCGTCCTCGCTGTGGACGGCGGTCACGGTGCTGGGCATGGCGTCCGGCATCGTCATCTTCGGCCAGCTGGCCGATCGCATCGGCCGGCGCAAGGCGTTCTGGATCTTCCAGATCGGCGCGGCCGTATCCGTCCTGCTCTACAGCCAGTTCACCGACCCCACTGCGTTGCTGCTGGGCGGGTTCGTGATGGGCGCCTTCGCCAACGGCATGCTTGGCGGTTACGGCGCGTTGATGGCCGAGCTCTACCCCACGGAAGCGCGAGCGACCGCTCAGAACGTCCTGTTCAACATCGGCCGTGGCATCGGGGGATTCGCCCCGGTGGTCATCGCCCTGATCGCCGCACGCCACGGGTTCCCGTTCGCCCTGGCCCTACTGCCCTCGATCTACGTCCTGGCGTTCCTGACCATGTTCATGGTCCCGGAGCGGAAGGGCGCGGAGCTGGACTGATGGGCGTGCCCGAGGCGCCGAGGACCTCCGGCGCCGGGTTCGTCAACCGATTCCCAGCAGCTCCGGGATGGCTGCCACCGACGGGAGGATGTCCGTGTGCGGCGCCTTCGCCAGCTGCTCCGCGCTCAGCTGCCCGGTGAGGACACCCACCACATAGGCAGCTCCTGCATTCGTCCCCGCTTCGACGTCCACCACCGTGTCACCGCCGACCAGGACGGCGGATGTGCTGACTGCTCCGGCGGCCTCCATGGCGTGGAAGATCATGTACGGAGCGGGGCGACCGGCAGCCACGTCGTCAGCGCACACGATCGCGTCCACCGGCGAGCCCTCCGCCCCTGGCGTCCACCCGATGGCCTCGATCAGGGGATCCGCAACGTCGTGGGCGAAGCCGGTGGTCAGGGCGATCTTGATGCCGGCGGAGCGCAACTGCTCGAAGGCCTCGCGGACTCCTTCGATCGGGACAGGGGGACGTTCACCGTAGAACCGTTCCAGCCGCGCCGCGAAGTCCGCGTAGGCGGTCTCCACCACGTCGGGCGTGGCGAGGTCCCCGGCCAGGGCGCGAATGGCGGTGCGCTTGTCGGCGCCCATCCACGCCTGGAGCGACTCGTCGTCGACGACGACGCCGAGCGCCTCCACGCATTCGCGCAGAGCGGTGTAGACCGCACCGCCGTCGTCGACGGTCGTTCCTGCCATGTCGAGTACTACGAGTGAAAGGGGAGTCGTCATCAGCTTGTTCCTGTCGTCGTGATGGGGCTTGCGGGGGATGGGCGAGTGGATGGTTGCGGCGGTGATGCCATGACCTGCGGGGGACCTCAGGAGAGCACCGACGGGGCGATCCCGAGGCCCGTGGTCATCCCGATGCCGGTGGTGACGGTGACGACATGCACGTCCCGGATCGGTTCGGCGATCAGGAATTCGGTACGCGGCGATGTGGCATAGACCCCCTGCCAGGTCTCCACGATGTCCAGCGTCAACCGGGGGAAGAGCCGGCGCGTCTCGTCGAGAAGCAGGTCGAAGCCTTCCCAGGGCTGGAAAGGAGCGGCGTCGACGGCACGCGCGTGCGTGTCTCCGACGATCACGGTCCCGTCCGGGGGAGAGGTGTACATCTGGTTGAGGTCGTATTCGATGCCGGCCGGGAGCGCGCGTGAGAGAGCGTCCCGGACGTCGGCGCTCGCGGGGCAGCCGGCGAAGCCGGCGTAACGCAGCAGCGACCATCCCGTCAGCACCGGCGTGCGCGGCCGTGCGGGGCCACCGGAGACCTTGAGCATGTGCAGGCGGCAGCGGGTCACCTCGTATTGCTCCGCGAGATCGGGGAACAGCCGATCGACGTCGTGATTGACGCAGACCACGATCCGCTCGGCCGAGATCTCGCCCCGGCTGGTATAGGCGGTCCCCGTCGCCACGGAGGCCACGGTCGCGCGCCAGAGGAAGGCGACGCCGACGCTCTCGAGCCAGCGGGCTATGGCGGGTGCCGCCTCCCGAGGGTCCACCTGCAGGTCGCGGGGCAGGAACGCCCCGCCGAGCGCGTCCTCGGCGACATCCACGATACGGCCGACGCCGGCGCGGTCCAGGAGTTCGACGTCGTCGCGGCCGGCGGCGAACTGCTCGAGGAGCGCAATCTCCTCAGGACGTCTGGCGACCACCGTCGTGCCGGACTCGCGGGCGAAGAAGCCTGCCTTTCCCGCCAGCTCGAGCCATCGGGTCCGTGCGACCTCGGCGAAGGAGGACGCTGCACCGGCTTGCGGAGTGATGCAGGCGTGGCCGAAGTTCCGCACCGATGCGCCGTGAACGGTGGCCGCAGCATCGACGACGGCCACCCTGGCCCCTTGGCGCCATGCCTCGTAGGCGTGGGCCAGCCCGACGATGCCGGAGCCGACGACGAGCACATCCACGTTCTCTGGGATCTTCATGAAGACAATGATGACCGCACCATGTCAACTTGTATAGCTATGTGAGCGTTCACGTGCGATAATTAACATCTTGTTCATACATGTCTTCGAGTATCCAGGGTGAATGCCGTGGTCGAGCACCTCGGACGATGGCTTCGGACTAACATGTACATATGGTTCGTGTGATGTACCGGCAGATCGCCGAAGACCTTCGGCGCCGGATCGTCAGCGGCGAGATGGCGGAGGGTGCGCTTCTGCCCACGGAGGCCGCATTGTGCGAGCTATGGGGCACGTCCCGCGGCCCGGTCCGCAACGCGCTGGCTCAACTGCGCCGCGAGGGCCTGATCGATACGGGCCAGGGGCGTCAGGGCAGCGTGATCTCACGCCAGGCGCGCCAGCCGATCGACGTCTATCTCCCGTTCACGAGGTGGGCAGAGGTCCACGGACGGCAGCCGGGCGCGCACACGGTCTCGCTCTCATTACGGCGAGCCGGTGAGGACTGCGCCGCTCAACTGGACGTGCCGCCGGAGGCCATGGTGGTCGAGCTGGTCAGGCTCCGTCTGCTCGACGGCGAGCCGACGATGCTCGAGCGGACCAGGTTCCGCGAGGACGTAGGGCGTCTGCTCTTCGACGCCGATCTGGAAGCCGGGTCCATCACCGCATACCTTGCCACCCGAGGCCTGAACTTCGACCAGGTGGAGGTCGAGATCGACGCCATCGGTGCCGACCCGCTCGATGCCGATCTGCTGGGCATCGACGAGGCCTCGCCCGTCCTGCGTTTGCGCCGCAGATCCTCCGACGCCGACGGGCGGGCCTTCGAGTACTCGGACGACCGCTACCGCTCGGACACCGTCCGTTTCACGGTCAACGCCGCGGGTGGCTCCAACGGCGAACGAGGCATCCGGCCGACAGCGGGCGCGAGCCACCAGGAGCGCTGACCTGACGGCACGCTCGTGACCGGCCCGGCCGAACCCGGTCGATCTTCATACGATCCCGGTCGGTAACGGGCCATTCACGACGGTGGCGCATCTTGTAACGCACGGGAAACAGCCGGAGGGCCGGGCTCCCGCCGGTTCTGGGAGGATGAATGCCAGTAGTAACGATCCCCGCCCAGTAGCGACGATCCCCACACCGTCCTCAACTGCGCGCCTCAACCGCGCGGTCCGGCACTCCGGAGGACTGGCACATCTGTCGCCTGGGCCACGCTGCGCCACCTCCCCGAGGAGCTCCCATGACCATCCGGTCCACCATCATGGACACCAACAGCTTCAGGGCCGAGCACGCGGCGGAACTGGATCCGAAGACGCTCACGCTGACCCGACGCCGCGAGGACGTCCTCGGGGGGTCCTACCGGCTCTTCTATCGGAAGCCAGTCCACCTCGTCCGGGGGCAGGGGCAATATCTGTGGGATGCCCATGGCGAGAAGTATCTGGACATGTACAACAATGTGGCGTCCGTGGGACATGCGCATCCGGCCGTCGTGGAAGCCGTGCACTCGCAGATGCGGCAACTCAACACGCATACCCGATACCTTCACGAACGCATCCTGGATTACACCGACGACCTCCGCACCACCTTGCCCGCGTACCTGGATGCCGAGGCCTACAAGGCGATGTACATGTGCACGGGATCGGAGGCCAACGATCTGGCCCTGCGCGTGGCCAAGGCCCATACGGGAGGTACGGGTCTGATCGCCACCACCGAGGCGTACCACGGGAACTCCGAGCTGAGCTCCTCGGTGTCACCGGCGCTGGGCAGCGGGCAGCCCATCGGCGAGAGCGTCTGGTTGCTCCCGGCCCCCGACAGCTACCGCACGGGCATCGACGGCAACGGCCCGGACGGTATCGGAGCGTGGTTCGCCCGGCAGGTCCGGGCGGCCATCACCGACATGGAGTCCAAGGGGGTGGAGTTCGCCGGCTTCATCGCGGACTCCATCTTCTCCTCGGACGGCGTGCTTACCGGCAGCCATCTCAAGGAGGCCATCGACGTCGTCCACGCTGCCGGCGGTATCTTCATCGCGGATGAGGTCCAGCCCGGCTTCGCCCGCACCGGAGACCATTTCTGGGGGTTCGCCGCTCATGGGGTGGTGCCGGATGCGATCACGATGGGCAAGCCCATGGGCAACGGTATCCCGGTGGCCGGTCTGCTGGCCCGGGAGGAGGTGCTGGCCTCGTTCAGCGACACCGTCCCGTACTTCAATACCTTCGGCGGAAACCCGGTTTCGATGGCGGCTGCGCAGGCTGTGCTCGACGTGATCCGTACGGAAGGCCTCCAGCAGCATGCCCAGGAGGTCGGCGCGGAGACGCTCCAGTCCTTCAAGGAGCTGGCCGATGCCCACGATGCTGTCGGAGATGTGCGCGGCACGGGACTCTTCATGGGATTCGAACTGGTCAAGGACCGCGGCACCCGTGAGCCGGACAAGGAGCTCGCCTTGGACATGCTGGAAGAACTGCGCTCGCGCGGAGTGCTGACGTCAGTGGCGGGACCGCACGGCAATGTCCTCAAGCTGCGGCCACCGCTGCCCTTCGACCGCGATGACATCGGCTGGGCGGTCGATGCGCTGCATGAATCTTTGACGGTCTTGTCCTGACACCAGTGGACTCAGCGCATGTCCGGCACCGAGCACGTTGAGCAGCGCCTGAGGCGGCTGCTGCGCGACAACCGTTTCCGCCCCGGCGAGCGGGTGGGCAGCGAGCGGGCCCTGGCCGAGCAGCTGCGGGTCAGCCGCAGTGTCCTGCGGCGCGCCCTGGAGCGCCTCGAGGCCGAACATCTGGTTCGCCGGGCCATGGGGCAGAGCGGCGGGGTGTTCGCCGACGACGGCAAGATCCAGCGGCACCTCAACACGGTGCAGGGCGTTCCCGACATGGTGCGCCGTCAGGGCCTGTCCACGGAGACCCGGGTCCTCCGGCTCGAACTCGCTCAGCCGTTCCCCGACGAACGCAGGGCTCTGGAGATCGACGAGACGGCGCCCGTCATCCGTACCGTCCGCGTCCGCTACGCGGGGAATGCCACTTTGTCCCTGGACACCTCCGTGCTTCCGGCCCGGCGGTTTCCGGGGCTGCTCTCCGAGAATCTCGACGGATCGCTCTATGCTCTCCTGACGGAGCACTACGGACTCCAGATCGATCGAGCAGAAGAAACAGTCGAAGCGACCACGGCCGATGCCCGTCAGGCCGAGATGCTCGAGATTCCGCAGGGCTCCGGCCTGCTGGAGATCTATCGCGTGACCTACGACGCGGATAACTGGGCCGCTGAATACGCTCATGACTTCTTCCGGGCGGATCGAACGCGTATGCATATGCAGAGGGTGGGCACCAACTGGAAGCGATCCCGGCTCTGAGCCGACCCTCGCTCTCCCGTGAGCGTGTCGTACGGCCTCTGCGTACTCGGGCGGCGGACTCATCGGGTAACGGGCCATTCATCGGAATGGGAAATACCGTAACGCCTCAGAAACAATTCCCCCTTACCGGTTCGCCTTGCCTTGAAACAATGGTGTTGTCACCACTTGTCCCGGTCAGCAGGCAGTTCTTCACCTGAAAGATTTTCAAGGCAAATCTGCCCCGCCAGGTTATCGCTGCCGTCAGGGGATGGGTTCAGGTTCTTTCACGAAGGAAACACCTATGGATGCCCAACGTGTTCCGGAGTCCTCTTCGCAGGCTCATGGCGCTCAGATAGTTATCGAAGAAAAATCTGTAAATCCCTCTATCACCAACCGGCAGGTTCTCCTGCGGTACCAAACGCAGATTTTTATGCTGAGCTGGCTGGTATACGCCGCTTATTATTTCCCGCGGAACGCGTTCTCCGCGGCGAAAGTCGGCATCTTGGAGGAGGGTGTCATCAGCCGCGCGGGCCCGGGCATCCTCGATTCCGTCTACCTCGCCGCGTACGCCGTGGGACAGTTCGTCTGGGGTGCAGTGGCGGAGAAATACGGGCAGCGCGTGGTGATCGCGGGCGGCATGGTCATGGCGATGGTCGCCGCGGTGCTCATGGGAGTCATCCCCGCGCTGTCGCTCTTCCTGCCCCTGATGATCGTTCAGGGCCTGGGGCAGTCAACGGGCTGGTCCGCGCTGAGCAAGAACATGGCCACGTTCTTCACGATCTCCAAGCGGGGCCGGGCCATGGGTTTCTTCTCCACCAGCTATGCGTTCGGCGGGCTCGTGGCCGTTCCCGTCATGGGATGGGTCGCCTACACGCTCTTCGACAACTGGCGGTGGGCATTCTTCACGGGCGCGATGGTCATGCTGGTCGTGTTCTTGATCTTCCTGGTTCTCCAGAAGAATCGGCCGGAGGACGTGGGGCTGCCGGGTATCGACGAGGATCCGAAGAAGTTCGACGACGACTACGTCAAGGGGCACGCAGCGGCGCAGGCCCGGGAACTCGAGGCTCCCCGGGAGAAGTTCCGGCTCAGCGACCTGCTGGCGGCTGCGCGGCACGACCCCATGGTCCTTCGGCTCGGCATCATCTACTTCATGATCAAGCCTGCCCGGTACGCCATCCTGCTGTGGGGCCCCGTCCTGGTGCTCGACGCCGTGCCCGGGGTGGACAACATGACGGCGATCCTGGTGCCCGTCACATTCGGGCTGGCGGGCGTCATCGCCCCCGTCGTCATCGGCTGGATTTCGGATACGGTCTTCAAGGCGCGGCGGATGCCGCCCTGCGTGCTCAGCCTTCTCGTCCTGTGCGTTGCGCTGGCCTTGTGGCAGCCGGCCGCCTCCCTCGGCTCCGTCTGGGTCATTGCCGTTCTGCTCGGCGTGGTGGGCTTCACCGCATATGCAGCCGACTCCATGGTTTCCGGGGTGGCCGCTATCGACTTCGGCACCAGCAAACATGCCGCCGGCGCCGCCGGATTCATTAACGGGTGCGGATCCGTGGGGTCCATCCTGGGCGGCCTGCTGCCCGGACTGATGGCGGCCACGGGTGTCTTCTACACCTTCGCCGGAACGGCGTTGATCGCAGCGGTTCTGCTGATCCCCGCTTGGAACCGCCGTCCGGTGGCCGTATGAGACAACCGGAGGTGCCCGGGTGGAGGCCGCAGCGAGCGCGGAACGCGTTATGAATTCGCTGCGGTCTCCGCGCCGTCGTTAGTGGGCGGGTTATCTGAATCGTCGGCCGAATTCCTTGATCGGGAGGACGCGGCGTGCACAGTTTCTTCATGGGAGAAACCCTCCCGGAATGCGGCCACCCAATTATCAGGTGATAGAGACCTCCGTAGGCCCCGGTGGATGCGCCCGCGGGGTCCTGCCGCCGCTGCCCGCGACGATGGAGCAGGCTCAGCCGTTGAAGGGCTCATGGTCCGGCCGGCGCGTCATACCGTCAGCAGGCTGCTGAGGAGGAAGCATGCTGTGGCGTCTACCTGGATGGGGCCATCCGCGGGCGCGCGCCGAGCTCCGGGACCGGCTCGGCGGCCAGCGCCGCTCGCCCTATTGATGTGTCGAGTTTCACTCCCACGAATTTGGGTGTTCACGGTGCCAAGATCTAAGTGGTTCTATACCGTTGTCCTCGGGAAATCCGCGAATATCTGAGATCGCGTGACCGGGCTGGGAAATCGTTGTCCCAGCCGACTCAGGGGGCGGCCTAGGCCTGTTCCGCAGGATGGAAGCAACGCCGCGGCACGTGGGGACGTGCCGGAGCGGGTAGGGGGAACGGCGTGGCAACGTCTATATCTGCCGAGGAACGGGAGCCAGGCTCTCGTGGCCTCCATCGGCGCCGGGTATTGCACGTCGTAGAGGCATTCGGCGGGGGAGTGGCGGCAGCGGTCCGCGACTACGTCCGGGCCTTGCCGGAATGCGAGCACCATCTCGTCTGCCGCCTGCGCCCCGAGGCCGGCACCCTCGAATCCGGGTGGGCGGATGAGTTCACCTCGATCCACCGGATCGATGCCGGCCACATAGCCGGTCACATAGGAGCCACCAGGTTCGTCAGGGACACGATCCTGCGGCTGCAGCCGGACGTCGTGCACGCCCACAGCAGCTACGCCGGGGTCTGGGCGCGCGCGGCATCGAAAAGGACCGCCAACGTGCGATATGTCTACACCCCTCATGCCTGGGCCTTCGACCGCGAGGACAAATCGGCAGGGGAACGCCGCGCCTACCGCGCCGTGGAACGTCTCCTGAGCAGCCGGACCGATGTCCTGGCGGGGTGCTCCCGTGCGGAGAACCTGGAGGCGCGGAAATGGAGTGCCAGGATCCGGACGGTCTACGTGCCCAACGTCGCGCCCGAGCCCCACGAGGAGGTGGCCGGCGTTCCGATCCAGCCCTGGACGGATCCGCGCGGCCCTTTGCTGGTGGGATCCGGCAGGCTGACCCTGCAGAAAGACCCCGTGTGGTTCGCGGAGGCCGTGACCGCGTTGCGAGCGTCGGGGCACGCGGTCCGGGCATTGTGGGTCGGCGGGGGAGACGACCGCCTGCAGGCGGGCCTGGAGCGACAGGGCATAGAGGTGACGGGATGGGTCGGGCCCTCGACGGTGCTTCGGCGGCTCGCCGCGGCAGACCTCTACCTCCATACCGCTCGCTGGGAGGGGTTCCCGATCACCGTCCTGGAGGCGGCTCGCCTGGGCCGGCCCATGGCCGTCCGGGCCATTCGCGCCTTCGACGGCATCGGCATGCCCCTGGTCCTCCAGGAACCCGAGGACCTGGTCCGGAACTGGCACCGCCTGCACGATGTGCAGGCACGTCACACCATGGTCGCGGAACAGCACGCAGCCCTGTGGGAGAACAGCCGGGCCATGCAACGCGAGCGGCTGGCTGAAGCCTATGATCTCGAGCTGCTGTCCACGGGCGCGCTCGCCATCGACCTGATAGCTCCGGAAGGTCAGGAACGCCGATGAGAGCACTGCCCGCACAGCCACCGGCGAGGGAACGACCGGCCGGAGCACGGGACGAGCGAGGAGAAACGGGAATGATCAAGGGCCTGCCCACATGGATCGGCAGCGGTTCCGAGGCCGTCCTGGCCTGGATCCACACTCCGGAGGACGCCGGAACCCGGGGCGCCCGAGGGATCGTCGTGGTCGCCTCCCCTGCCGGCCGGGAGCAGGCGCTCTCGGCGCTCGCGGTACGCCGCCTGTGCATACTGCTTGCCCGCGAGGGGTATGTCGCCGTCCGTTTCACCTGGCGTGGCAGCGGCGATTCACAGCCGCTGGCCTCCCATGACGACGCGGTCAAGGTCTGGCAGAGCGACGTTCGTTCGGTCACCGCCGGCGCCAAGGCCCTCCTGGCCGCGGATGATCTCCCCGTCTTCGCCGTCGGATACCGCACGGGTGCCGCAGTCCTCGGGTCCATGGCCGAGGACTTCGACGCGGTTGTGTCCTGGGAGCCAGTGGCAGGGAAGACCTTCGTGAGGCAATGGTCCCGGTTGCGCCACACGGTGGTACCGCACGTACCCTCCACCGAGGGCCAGGTCGACCTGCTCGGAATGGCCCTGACGGAGGCCCAGGCGGAGCAGTTCAGCGCGCTGGCCGTGCCCGAGCCCTCCGAGACCCTCGTCGAGGTCAGAGAGGCCGAGAAACGCCGGGCCAAGGCCATGTACGGCGTGGAGCCCTTCGAGACGCGCCTGCACGATGACGTCCTCGGCCTCGTCGTCGACGCTCTGCCCGCACCGGACGCCCAGCCGCTCGACGTGCGGATCCGCCCTGTCCTGCAGAACAGCTGGACCGACGACCGGGGGCAGACGCTCCACGAGCGGCTGGTGGAGGTCGGTGCCGATCGTCGTGCGGGCGTGGTGACCTGGCGTGACCAGGAGGGTTCGCCGGGCGGGTTCGATCAGGCTCACGGCCTGCTGGTGTCCGGGGGCGGTCCTGACGGACGGGTGGGAAGCGGGGAATGGCCCCACATCGCCCGTGCGCTGGCCTCGGACGGGATCGTGACCCTCCGGGTCGACCGGCCGCTCGTCGGTGATTCCACGCCGGTAGAGGCTCTGCGAGCGACCAACTCCTACACCCTGCGCAGCGCGACCAGCTTCCGGGAGTCGACGGCATGGCTGCGTGAGGCCGGGTGCACCACCATCAGCGCCTCCTTCCTGTGCGCCTCGGCCTGGGCGGCCTGTCTCGGTGAAGTTCGCGGCGCCCCGGTCGATGCGAGCACCATCGTGCTCGTCGGGCACGCCGAGTGGAAGATGAGCGAAGAGCTGTGGGCGGAGGTCCGGGAGACCTATGACGCGGATGCGCCTCGCGGTGCCATGCCCGTGACCAACCGGGCTGCCAGGGACTCCTCCGCTCCGGTGCGGCCCGAGACCGAGATCCGGGGCGGTCTGCCCGGTCTCGGGGACCGGGTGCGGTGGATCAATGAACTGGCGCGTACCGGCGGTAAGGCCGGGCTCAAGAACTGGGCCCGGGAACAAGCCGTGAGTGCTGTTCGCACGCGCCTGCCCTACCCGCTCTGGCGGGCCGGCGGGCGCATGAGAGTCATGGAGACCCCCGAACGGGTGCTGGAGCCCATGACCCGGCACGCCCGGGTGGTGGTGCTCAACGGACCCGACGACCTGCCCCGCTGGGAGAAGACACAGGGGGACCGGGCGGTAGAGCGCTTGTCCGCGGCCGGGCGGCAGATCACCTCGATCGCCAGCGACCGGCTGGATCATTCGGTGCTCACCTCCACGGGATGCCGGACCGTCCTGGAGACCCTGCGAGCGGCGCTGCTGCCCGGACGGGACGAGACCCTGCTCACGGCAGCACGCAAGGAACCCCCGAATCATGCGTCACAGGGACGAGAGTCCTGAGTGTCCCCGAACCTGATGACGCCCTGCCGGATGCCGGAACACGGTGGCAGGTGCTTACCATCCTCCTCGGGCTCCTTGTCGGAGGGGGTCGGCCGGTAGGGGAGCCGGCCGCTCACAAGACCAACGCCCTGATGGCACCGGACACGGCGATCCGTCCATTCGATCGGGCACCCGCTGGCACATGGACAGCGATCACCTAGGAGGTTCTCCTGCGCATGACGAAACACGACCAGCAGAAAGAGCACGCCACCGGAGCCGATACCAGTGCCTCACGCCTGGGACAGAACATCCTGTGGAACTACCTGTCCGGATTCACCTCCATCTTCGGGCTCCTGCTGCTCTACCCGCTGGCCGTGTCGATCGTGGGGGCCAGTTCCTACGGCTTGTGGGTGCTGGCCATCGGCGCCATCCAGATGCTGACCATGACCGATTTCGGCCTCGGCGCCGGAATCGTCCGCACCCTGACCGGCATCCCGGACCATGAGGACTACCAGCGTGAACGGCGCATGTTCGTCACTGCTGCCCTGCTGGTGTTCCTGATCCTGGCCGCTGTGCTGACGGCTCTGTACATGGTGGTCTTCCCCCTCTACCTGCAGACGGTCACCATCGCGGAGCAGGATCAGCAGATCCTGTGGCCTCTGACCGTCATGGCGGGGGTGACTCTCTTCCTCTCCCTGCTGGGCCGTGGCATGAACTCCGTGCTGTGGGGCCTGAACAGGCCCGACGTCGAGCGGAAAGCCGCCGTCATCGCCATCCTCGGCCGTGCCGCGGGCTACGGCGTCGTGGCCGTCACGGACACCGGGCTGCTCGGCATCGTGATCGTGGAATGCGCGTCCCTGATGCTTCCGCCGGTGGTGTGCATGATCGCCGTCGCGCGTCGTTTCAGGGCCCCCGTCGTCGGCGAAGGGCTGTGGCGTGATCACGGCAAGCCGCTGATCAAGCTGTCCTCCGTCATGTCCATCGGTGCCCTATCGCAGCTCGCCATCTATCAGCTGCCGTTGTTCCTGGTGGGCCCCACCCTGGGACTGCACGCCACCACGGCCTTCGGTGCGATCATGCGCGTCTATCAGTCCTGCCGCCTGGTGGTCTCCTGGATCGCCCTGCCCTACGGGTACCCCATGAGGATTGCGACGCCGAGCAGATCCGCCCGGATCCTCAAGAACTGCCTGACCCTTACGTTCGGTATCGGCCTGCTCATGTCCGTCGCCGTGGCCTCGATCCCTCAGGAACTCATGACGGCGTGGATGGGCGACGACTTCGCCTTCGCGGCATTGGCGCTGGCCATGCTGGCCTTCGGCATCATGGCCGAGGCGATCACCCAGCCGGCGAACCTGGTCATGAACCTCCGCGGATCGCCCATGCGCGCTTCCATCCTGAGCCTGACCGTCCTGGTGCTGACCCTCCCGTCCGTTTGGCTTGCGACTGCCACGGGGAGTATCGCCCTCGTGGCCCTGGCCACGGTGCTGCCCGGCTTCCTGCTCTCGGGCGTCCAGATGTATCTGGCCGACAAGGACGTCTCCTACGGGATCGAGCGCAAGGACCTCGGCAGATGGGGGGTCATGGCGGGGGGCGCGGCGCTCTATGCGGGAGTCGCGCTGATCGTGGCCCATTTCCTGCCCGCCTGGCCCACGATCCTCATCGTGGGTGCGGGCCTGGCCCTGATGGCCTTCCGGATGATCAAGCTGGTGCGGGCCGATGGAGCGGTGGTGGCGGAGATGAGCGAGGAGAACTCAGAGGCCCTCGTGGCAGAGCGCGAGGCCGACCGGGCGGTCATCCGAGAGGCCGGAGACCCTGAACAACCCGAGAGGGCCTGACCGGCGCGCGTGCCGCGGTACGTCGCCGGAGACGATCGCATGACGACGTGCGCAGTCGCAGGCCCGGCCGGATGCCTCAGGAGCGGACGAGATCCCGGTAGATCGTCATGTACCGCTGCGTGGCGCGGTCGATGTCGAAATCCCGGTGGGAGAGCTCCCAGGACTTCATGCGGATGGCCTCGACCTCGTCGACCGGCCGATCCAGGAACCAGCTGATGGCCGCGGCCAGAGCGTCCGGATCGTGGGGAGCGACGGCCAGGCGCTCGTCCACCGTCATGAAAGCGGCGTCGCCGGCGCGCGTCGTGATCACCGGCAATCCCTCGCTGATCGCTTCCAGGCCGGCCATGGGCAGGGCCTCGTTGTAGCTGGCGAACACCAGAGCCGCGGCCCCGCGCATCCTCCGCCGCACGTCGGTGATGGTCCCGGCGAACTCCACGACGTCGTCCAGCCCCAGTTCGGCACGCCACGCCGTGAGGTGCTCGTTCGACTCGTCCGCACCGTGACCGGCGCACAGCAGCCTGGCCTGCGGATGGTCGGCGTGAACACGCGCCATGGCCTCCAGGAGATTCCGGTGGTCCTTGGGAGGGGCGAAACGGGCGAGGTGCAGGAGCTGCTGGCCCCCGGGGTTCGGCGCCGGGGAGTCGGTCACCGTGGTGCCGTTGAAGATCACGGGCATTCGTCCGGGCCGGAAGGTGTAGCCGAACTCCGCCGTGATGTTCCGTGCCGACGGCGAGCAGGCCACCATCTGATCCATGCGGAAAGATAGCGCTCCGGCGGCTCTCCACGCGGCATGGGCCACCCTGCTCGACGAGGCGTCCTCGCTGGCGTGCTGCGTGGAGATCCGGGGACGCCCATGCGGGGTGATGGCGTTGACGAGATCGGACTGGTGCAAGTGCGAGTGCACGACGTCGATCCTGTGCTTGCGCACCAGGCGCAACAGGTGCGCTACGGCTCGGGCCGGAACAACCTCCCGGCGGGACATGCCGACATAGTCCACCGACGTCGCCGCGGCCTCCAGGCGGTCGCTCAGGCCGCCCCGCCCCAGCAGCACCAGGATCCGGACCTCGTCGTGGGACCCGCGGCGCCGGGCGAGTGCCTCGATGAGGGTCTGGGCCCCACCCGTATCGGCATCGTTAACCACGTGCAGGATGCGCATGCTTCTCCTTGAGAGCGTCGAGATCCCGGTCATGACGGGCCTCGATCTCCTGGACGGTGGGGATCCGGCGGCGTTCGGGGACCGGTTTCTCAGGCCAGTGCCGCGTCAGCTCCAGGCCGAGGCATACTCCGGCGCCGCCCCAGAGCCAGAACGCGTTGTCGTAGGTGATGGTGCCGCCTGCGATCACGCCCCAGACGAATACGTGCAGGACGCCGTAGAACAACGGCACCCGGCCACCGGAACGCAGCAGCAGGAGGGCCAGGAACAGGAAGGCGGCGCCGCCTACGAGGACTCCGTTCTCCGCCACCATGCGTCCCGTCACCGAGAAGATGTCCACGATCGGGTTGTAGTGGGTGAAGGTCTCCGTCGGCATCTTCCCCGCCATGAACTCCTCGTTCACGCGTCCGCGCCCCATGCCTCCCCAGAAGGCCCCTGGGCTCTCGAGCAGGTGCTTGATCACCGCCTGGATGGAGGAGCCGCGGTCCGCCCAGGACCAGTTGAAGGAGGTGGAGCGTTCTTCGAGCACGCTGTCCGCCACCAGGTAGGCGCCCACGATGGCCGCGGGAACGCCCAGGACCCCGATCCAGGCCCTGCGCAGGGCCAAGGGCAGCACGATGGCCATGACCACGGCGCCCAGCACGAAGATCGCCGAGCCGGAGCCGCTCACCGCGGTGGCCCAGACGGAGAGTCCGATCGCGGCCCAGTCCCGGATGCCGGGGGAGAGCCTGTAGTGGCGGAGAAGGATGATGAGCACCATGGCCATCAGGGTGACGGTGCCGACCATGAAGGAGGTCTCGGGGAAGAACCCGAACGGCCTGCGTACATAGGTCAGGAAGGTCTCCTGGAACGGCAGCAGGTTCGCGTACCCCGGCAGCTCGTAGAGCCGGGGCAACGGCACGGTTCCCAGCCTGTCGATGAAGATGTGCTTCTGCACCACCGCGTACCCCGCGGAACCGATCAGCGCCCAGGACAGCCATGGGATCGTGCGACGGCGCAGGAAGATCACCGCCGCCGCCGCTCCCGGCAGGGCCAGCGTTGCCATGACCCAGGTGACCACCGGCACGAGCTGCAGGGGAGTGGGGTCGTAGAACATCCGGATGAACGCCGAGAAGAACGGAATGGCGGCGAAGAGCACCGCGACGACCATCAGGGGGATGTACCTGATGCAGCGCAGGAGCAGCAACGCTGCGACGAACGATGAGATCGGGACGTTCGTATTGCCGCCCAGGGCGATCCCCGCGTAGGGGAATGCGGACAGGAGGATCAGCAGACCGGCGAGAGCCCGGTCCACGACGGTGCCGGGTAGCCCGGCCTCAGGTCCTTGGGGCGTCTTGGCGTGACGCGGTCCGCGCAGCCACCGTGAGTCCGGCTGCGGCGAAGGCGGCGTATCCGACCACGGAGTCGATGAGCTCGGCATCTCAGTCCTCTTTCCTCCGTATGCCCCACGTCCGTACGGCCCACGACCTCCGGTCCTCCCGGCGGGTGCCGAGCACCGCTTCCACCGTGGCCTCCCAGTCCGAGTGGCCGGACGGCGCGATCGCCCCGCGGGGGGCGGAGGCCGCGGCGCGGTCGAACCCTTCACGCATGGCCTGGGCGAAGGCATCGACGTCGTGGACATCGCCGTACAGGATGTTCCGGTAGTCGCCGGCCTGCTCCCTGAGGGAGGTCAGGTCGGAGGCCACGATCGCCAGGTCGGAGGCCAAGGCCTTGGCCAGGACGCCCGACTGCGCATCGAAGTGCGTGTACGGCAGTACGACGACGGCGGCTTCCTCGAGGAGCCGGGTGAATTCCGAGCGCTCCAGGAAGCGCGCCAGGATATTGACGCAGCCGGTCTGCTGGGCACGCTGGTGCAGCAGCCTGCCCAGCTCGGGGCTCTCGGGACGACCCGCCACCAGCATCGGCACCTGGGCCCGGCCCGCAGCGTCGATGGCGAGTTCCACCCCCTTGTTGGCCCTCAGCTCACCGAGCACCAGAGCGTAGGGCTCTCGGGTCAGGTCCTCGAGGTCTTCTCGTGCACCGCCTCGCATCGAGTCCGTCTCCGTGACGGGTTCGGCGGGAACGTCCACCGGAACCGACTCCGCGGTGGCCGCTTCGTCGATGCGCGTGGAGGTGGGCAGAGTGACCGCCGTCAGGTCCCCGGCAACGAACGATCCGGCGGTGCGCTTCTGGTCCTCGCCGTGCACGATGACCCGGTCGCAGCCGCGGGCGGCGCCCAGCTCCAGGTAGCGCAGGACGCGTTCACGCAGGGAGGCCGCGGCGCCGTCGTCGTGATGCGGTTTGACATTGTGCAGGAACAACGCGAGTCGCTGTTGCCGGCCGGCGGTGAGGACACGGGGCCACGGATACTTACTGGAATCGAGCGCCAGCACGGTGTCGGGTCCGGCCAGGCGGCTCAGGCGGTGGATCTGGGTGTGCTCGCGTACCAGGTCCAGGACCTGCAGGCCCTGACGGAGCGGCCCGAATCCCGAGGTGCGGCGCGGGGGGATGGATTCCACGATCTTCAGTCCCGCCACCTCGGGGCGGCCCAGGTAGGCGTCGGCCCCGGGGCGGGAGAGCAGCACGACCTGCTCGACGCGGGGATCCGCGGCGAGTGCCATCGCAGTGTCCGCCGCGTGCTCGATCTGCCCGCCGTACTCGGTGGGACAGACCACGAGCACACGCGTCTTGGAGCCGGTGCTCATGGCGGTTTCCTCCGGTGCGCTCAGGCCTCGGCCCGGCGTGCGCTTCCGGCGCGCGCCAGGACGATCAGCAAGCCGACGACCAGCCCGACCACAGCGCCCACGAGGAGATTCAGGGGAACCGAGGGCGCGGCGGGGTCCTCGGGGACAACGGCTTCCTGCATGATGCTCAGCTGCACCGGTGACGAGTCGCTGTCCGATGCGCCCTCCAGCTCGGCGGAGGCCCGCACCAGGGATTCGGCCGTGGCGGCCGTGATGTCGGCCGCGCGCTGCGCATCGCCATCGGTGCCGGTCACGGTGATCACGGCGGTATTGGGCGAGTTGGTCACGGTGACGTCCTCGGCCAGAGCGGAGGCGTCGACGTCGCCCCCGATCTCCTCGGCCACCGGGTCCAGAACTCGCGAGGACGTGCCGATCGCGGCGTAGGAAGCCGCCCGGGCCTGCGCGAACTGCTCACCCATCTGCAGGTCCTGGACGGTCGTGGACTCCGAGACGTTCACGAAGATGGTGGACTGAGCCTCGTAGGATTTCGGCAGGATCAGGGCTGAGCCGAGACCGAGTACGAGACCCACCGCCGTGGCGATCAGGACAGTCATCCAGAGACGGCGCAGAGCCTTCAGATAACGCGTAAGCGTCACGGTGGTTCCCCTTCAATCAACAAACCCGATATGCCCGCACTCGGGAAGCCCGGGCCATACGACGGCCTCTTGGATCGCCGTCGTATGCAGGCAGCAAGATCGTCCAGGAATCCCCATCCTTGGAAGTGCTGCCGCGCTTGGTGACCTTACATGGCTTCTACTGCAAACGGTTGGAGTCCCGGGACAATGAGACCCATTACACGCGCAGATGTGGGGACATCCGCCGATCCTGGTCACCGGCCCTGGTCAGAGGGGATCTCGGTAGACTCACGCTGTCCGAGGGGTGGCAGCGCGGTTCGAGAACGATCCGGCGCGCTGCGGCGGTGTGGATACCCGCCGGATCCGTGCTGAAGGTCATCTGCAAACGGTCATTGGACGATCGCTGGCCGAACGGTCACTGAGGGGAGACAAGAAGTATGTCCGAGCGTTCTGAGTCCGCGGAGGGTACCCCTTCGCCTCGTCCGATGGACGAGGCCCCCGGGGAGGGGCGGGATGTTCCCGACCGCGACCCGGTGCACTCCGTATCCGCCGATGCTGATACCGGCAACGACGGCGATCACCCTCTGGTGTCCGTCGTGGTGCCCGTCTACAACAGCCGGGTCAGCGTGGGGGAGACGATCTCGTCGTTGCTCCGTCAGACCTGGCCGCGCCTCGAGATCGTCGTGGTGGACGACGGCTCCCCCGACAACGCCATGGACCTGGTGGAGGTCTACGCCGGGATGGAATTGCCCGGCCGGGAGTTCGTGGTCGTCTCGCAGCCGAACGGCGGTGTGGCCTCCGCGCGCAATCACGGCCTGCGCCGGTCCACGGGCGACTGGGTCCTGTTCCTGGACTCCGACGACGCATACCTGCCCGGCGCCATCACGCACATGATGGCCGAACGGGAGAGGCTCGGCGACGGGAAATGGCTGATCGTGCCGAACGCGGTCGAGGTGACGGGCGGAGGGCTGGACACCTCCCGCCCTCTTGCTCGCGAGCCCATGCCCGCGCCGAACCGGCAGCGCGAAGTGATCCTTCAGTACAACTTCGGCTCCATGACCTCGCTCTTCCCTCGGGCGTTCTTCCAGGAGGTCGGGGACTTCGACGAGACCATGGCGTTCGTGGAGGACTGGGAGTTCTGGATCCGGGCGGTGTATTCAGGATGGCGCTTCCACCGGACGGAGAAGGTTCTGTGCCTGGTCTGGTGGACGGCGGGATCCATGATGTCCAACCGGGAGGCCATGGACGCGGGTGAAGACGAGGCCTTGCGCCGCAACCTCGCCCGCTTCCGCGACGAGATGACCCCGGACGAGATCGCTTTCGTGGAGCGGCGCCTGGAAGTGGGCTCCCCGCAGGGCCTGCTGCGCCAGATGGCCGATAACCTGCGGTCGGGTGATCTCGATGCGGCCAAGCGGCAACTCGACGCTGCTGCCAGCGTGCTGCCCGCGCAGAAACGGGTGGTGCTCAAACAGCGGATCTCCCGGCTGCCCGGCGGTATGAAGTGGTTGCAGAGACGTCAGAGCACCATCGACGGCTATGTGGACTACGACCCGTCCCTGGGGCGGTAGGCAGGACGACGAGATCCGGGCCGTCTCCGAGATCGGCTGCGTCTTACCTAGTTGAGTCTTACCTAGTTGCGCGTATGAGCTAGACCTCGGGTTGCGTTGGATGCCTGCCTGACACCACGTCTGACGGCCCCACACGATCGTCTACCGACCTCTTTAGAAGGGCGGTGGGTCCTCGGCGGAGGGGCCTGGTGCCTTTTCGACTGTCTGTCTCCGATCATGGGCGTGATCCGCGGGTCCTGGCTGAAGTGCATGGCCGGTGAGCCACGTGGTGGTGATCGGGGTGGCGGCCCCGGGCACAGTGCGGCGCACAGTCCCGGTGGGTGAGGTCCATTCCAGCACCCCGGCAGGGGCTCGCTGGTCAGCAGGGTGCTGCTGACCGCTGACCCCTCGGGCTGAGGTGTTCTCCGGGATCGTGGTGAAAGGTTCTGCGGTGTGGGGGTTGATGTGTCTGACCTGCCAAGCACCCAAAGCGGTGGCTTCGTGTTTGACCCGATGGTGATGCCGACACAAATGCGCCAGATTCGTGCTCGCGGTGGTTCCTCCGGTGGCCCAGGGGATGGTGTGGTCCACATCGCAGCCGGTGGCGTTGCGGCGGCA
>NZ_ML708628.1 GCF_008831305.1 Kocuria coralli | reverse complement strand
AACCGGGTAGAAAGAGACTGACAGTCGTACTCGATGACGGCGTACTGCACGTTCGAGGCGGCCTTGAGCGATTCGGCCAGCGGCACGTCGGCCGTGCCGGCGTGGCGCTGGTCGAGGCTCGCGGAGCCGAACGCCGGGGCGTCCGGGGCGAAGGGGTTGCTGGCCGGGGCCACGCCGTCCTTCACGTGGACGGCGACGAGCCGTTCGCCGAGGGACTCGACGAGTGCGGGCACGTCCTGCCCGCCGGTCAGGGCCCAGAAGAGGTCGAGCTCGATGACCACGCGCGGGTCGAGCAGGGAGACGAACAGCTCGAAGGCCGTCTTGCCGTCGAAGGAGGCGAGGAACTCCTGGGAGTGGTTGTGGTAGCCGACAGTGAGCCCGTAGGTCTGGGCCAGATCGGCCACGGAGTTGAGGCGCTCGGCGATGTCCTTCACGCCGTCCTCCGTCAGCCAACGATCGACCGGGACGAACGGATCGATGACCGTCTTCATGCCGATCTGGGAGGCGGCTTCGAACACGACCTCGGGAGCGGGCGTGGGGATCGAGCCGTCGGGGGTCCAGAGCTCATCGGAGAGCAGGGGAGCGTGGCCGGTGGGAGAGGCGAGGCCGCTGGCGTCGAAGGCCTCGCGCAACTCGGCCGGGCGGCGCACGAAGTCGAATGCCTCGACGTTCTTCAGGCCGATTCCGGCGAGCTTGTCGAGAGAGCCCGCCATGTCGGCTGAGAACTCGTCAGCCAGCGAATACAGCTGGACCGATGCGATGGGGAGCGTCAAGACTGACCTGCTTTCGTGCGTTGACGATGGTGACGGCGGCAACGAGGAGCTGGACGATCGGACGTCGCATCGTCGCGCCGGGAGTGTGGTGAAAAGCACACTAGCACCAAACACCACCGAGTGGAGGTTTTTGCTGCGTTATGTTTGCAGCATGACGAGCGCAGGCGGGGACCGGGAGACGGAGACTGAGAGGGAAAGTGCGGGAAAGCCTGCGGGAAAAGCTGCAGGAACGAAGGAGAAGGGCGGGCAGGCGAGCGTCCTGGGTCGCCCCGGCAAGTACGCCAAGGGGGTCGCCAGGCGGCAGGAGATCCTGGACCGGGCGATCGAGGTGTTCCGGGAGCGCGGTGCCGACGGCACGTCCCTGCGCCGGATCGGTGAGGCCATCGGCGTCTCCCACGCCGCCTTGCTGCATTACTTCGACTCGCGCGAGGAACTGCTGGTGGCGGTCTACGAGCACGCGGAGGGCAAGCGCAACGGAACGGCCGGCGCGGGTCTGGCGGACTCCGCCGTCGGCGTCATCGTGCGCTCCGCGATGCTCAACGTCGAGGTGCCCGGCCTGGTGCAGCTGTATTCGACGCTGGTGGCGGCCTCGCTCGAAGCGCACAGTCAGATCGGCAGGGACTTCTTCACCGGCCGGTTCGACCGCGTGCGAGGCGACCTGGAGAGACGGCTCCGCGTGGAGCAGGACGAGGGGCGCATCCGCGGCGACGTCGACCCGGGGCTCGTCGCGGCGTTGATCGTAGGAGCCTCCGACGGACTCCAGATCCAATGGCTCCTGGAGCCGGACCTGGACCTGCAGCGCACCCTCGAGACCTTCGCCGTCCTGCTGGCCCCCTGAGGCTCCTGCGGCTGAGGGCTCAGGCGACGTATATCGTTCTCGAAGGCGCGGCCCCCGCGCTCACAGATGCAGCCGCTTGGCCAGCTCGTGGCGAGCCTCGGGCCCGCTGGCCACCTGCAGCAGGGCCAGAGCCAGGAGGCTGAGGACCCCGCAGACCGCCGACGGCCGGGGGTCGTTCACCCAGCCGAAGGCGAGAAAGCCGATGGGGGCCAGGCCCAGGAGCATCGTCAGTCCGCTGTAGAGGATGTGCTCGCCCACCTCGATCCGCATCACCCGGACGGTGATCAGCAGGGCGATGATCGAGGATCCGCAGACGACCGGCACCGCGTAGGTCAGCGACCATCCGTGCCAGCCGCTGAGGTAGTCCCAGTACACGCAGACCAGGCCGATGAGCACGACTAGGTACACGGTGCCCTTGGCCACGTTGCGGCGCTTCCGGATCGCCATCAGCACCACGAGCCACATGGCGCTGACACCCAGCCACACGGAGCGGAGGACGCCGATCCCGGCCAGTCCGCGGTTGAACAGCAGCTGGGAGAGGAAGGACACCAGGATCACCGCGATCGAGGCGAGGAAGAGCGTTCTCAGCACGCGGCGCCGGGAGAATCTGAGGGGCACATCCGGCAGCGGACTCTCCACCGCCTCGCCGGTGAGGGCGGTCGCGCACAGCGGGCAGCGGGTCCAGGTTCCCTCGACGTCGACGGCGCAGGCCGGGCAGCGTCTCATCGCCCGGCCTCCGCGGACTCGCCCTCGGTCAGCTCACCCTCGGCGAACTCGTCTTCGGCGAGCTCGTCCTCGGTGGGCGCGGTTCCCGTGAGCTCCGCCTCGGTCACCCGGGCTGCCGCCACCGTCACGTCGACGCCCCTGGACGTGAGCAGCCTCGCGAACTCCCTGATGTGGTCGGTCTCCGTGAACGGCGACGTGAAGCTGACCGTGAGCAGGTCTCCGTGGGAGATGGCGCAGAACTGGGGGCGGGCGGCGGAGACCTGGAACAGCACCCTCCTCACATGAGAGCCGGCGGGCTCCGGCAAGCCCGCCCTGCCCAGGTTCGAGACGGCAACGCTCAGGCCGCGGTTGCTCGCCCGGTTGACCAGACCCAGGATCACGTCCTTGAGGGGCCGCGGCACGATCCTCAGGGCGGGCATCCGCTCGAACCGGATGAACGTGCGCAGCTTCCGCTCGAGCGACTCCGGGGTGGCCTTCGGGCGGAACTGGCCCTCCAGCTGCCTGCAGATCGAGCCCAGATCGTCCGGGCCCTCGCCGTAGGTGTGCTCCACCCGGACGGTCGCGAAGAAGTTCCTCGCCGAGGTCGATGGGAAGAACTGACGCAGGTTCACCGGCACCGACGCCGATAGCGTGCGTGAATCGTCCAGCCCTCCCGAGGACAGGCGGACGGACTCGAAGAACAGCGCCGTCAGATACATCGTGAGGGCCGCCCCCTCCGCGCGGGCGAGAGCCAGCACGTCCTTGACGGGCATGGTGAGTTCGACGGCCCGCGTGCGGTTGTCCGGGGCCCGGCTGCCCCTGACGCGGTGCACCTTCTTGACGTGGTCGGCTTTCGTGCCCGCCGGGCGAGGCGTGCGGCCGGGTGCCGCCGCTCCGCCGGACGAGGGCAGGGCGGCTTCCTCCACCGTCAGGGGAGCGGGGGTCGCCTCGCGGGTGAAGGCAGGGCCCGGAGCGGTCGCACGACGACGGCGGAAGTAGTGCGCGAAGCTGTCGGTGGTGAGCCCATGCGGCTGTCCGGCCGTATCCTCGGGTGCCCGCTCGGCTCCCGGTCGGATGCGCATGCCGCCTCGCTCCTCTCGACCCGGCGCTGCGCCGACCGGGTCCGCACCCTCGTCCGGTGGTCCGTCCTCGGGGTACCGCAGTCGGACGTAGGCGCTGATCAGGTCCGAGAGGAACCACAGTGCCCCCGTGCCGTCGGAGAGGGCGTGGAAGACCTCCAGGACGATACGCCGGCGGTGGTACAGCACGCGGAAGAGCAGGCTGCGCCGATCCGCCTGGTAGATGGGCGCGCAGGTGGGCTCGTGCTCCGCGGTGACGACCGGGTGCAGGTCGCTGTCCTGCAGGTAGTACCAGAACACCCCTCGGCGCAGCACGGCGTGGTAGAGCGGGTACCGGTCGTAGGTCGTGTCCAGGGCCTCCTGCAGCAGTTCCGGATCCACATCGTGCTCCAGCAGATCGGCGCTGAGGCGGAAGACCTTGGGATCGGCGTCGCTCCTGGCAGCGAGGAAGATATTGGAGGCGTTGTCGAGCCGCACCCAGGCCCGGCGGGTCACTTCGCGGCCTCCTGGGCTGGGCGCTCGCCGGTGGCGGGGTCTCCATCCAGGAACGTATTGATCACCTCATAGGCCTCGCGCAGGGACCGGGAGAACCGGGGCAGGGCGATGAATCCGTGCAGCGCACCGGGCACCCGGTGGATCCGCACCCGGTTCCCGGCCTCCCGCAGGGCTTCGCCATAGGCTTCGCCCTCGTCGCGCAGAAGGTCCAGCTCGGCCGTGATCAGCAGGGTCTCCGGCTGCCCGGAGAGATCGGTGGCCATCAGCGGAGAGACGAGCTGATCCTGCCGTCGCCCGGGGTCGGGGACGTAGAGCTCCAGGTAGTCCTGGACCTCCATGTTGGTCAGCCGGTAGTCGCTGCCGTGATTGCGCACCGAGGCGAACGGCGAGGTCTGCGGATCGTGATCCCAGTGAGTGACCGGATAGAGCAGGATCTGACGGGCGGCCCCGCGATGGCCCCGTTCACGCAGGAGCAGGGACACCGCGGCGGCCAGGTTCCCGCCGGCCGAGTCTCCCACCAGCACGATCTTGCCGGCGTCCTCCGCCCCCGCTCGCTGCGGTTCGTCCAGTAGGAGCCGGGCCATGCGGTAGCAGTCCTCGAGCCCCGCGGGAAACGGGTTCTCCGGGGCCAGTCGGTAGTCGACGGAGGCGACGACGCAGCCGGTCAGATCCGCCATCGTGGCGCACGCCGGGGTGTAGCTCTCGATGTCCCCCGTGACCCAGCCGCCGCCGTGGAAGAAGAGCAGGACCTCCTCGCGCCGCTTCTCCTTGGGCTGGAAGACCCGCACGGGAACCTGGCCTCCGCCGTCGAACGTGGCCTGTCTGTCGAGGATCCGGTACCGCAGCACCGGCCGGGCGGCCAGCTGGCGCCGGAGATGCCGGATCTTCTCGTAGTCCTCGCGCATATTGACCCGGGGGGCGGCGAACAGGCCCAGGACCGCGCGGAAAAGCCGGTTCACGGGCGGGTGACGATCTCAGGGGGGACATGTTCCATGTGCCAATCCTAGGTGCCGGGCCCAGGGGGTACGCTGCGGTGGATGCCCTGTCTCAGCAGCGGGGCGGGCGCGAGATCCAAGGAGACGGACAGCCATGGCATACCTCCAGATCAACGGTGAGGAGCTGTATTCGGAGGTGCAGGGCTCGGGTGACCCCGTGCTCCTGCTGCACGGCGGGTTCTGCTCCCTCGAGTCCCTCCAGGAGCAGGCGGATTCGCTGGCGGACACCTACCGGGTGCTCGCCTTCGAGCGGCCCGGCCACGGCCGGTCCGCGGACATCGACGGCGAGTACAGCTATGAGCGGGGCGTGGCCGAGGCCCTCGCCTATCTCGACGCCCAGGGACTCGAATCCGCGCACGTGGTCGGCTACAGCGACGGTGCGATCATCGGCCTCCTGCTGGCCCGCGACCACCCGCACAGGCTCCGCTCCCTGGTCGCGATCAGCGCGAACCTCGACCCGTCGGCATTCGACCATGCGCTGGGGCGCGGTAACCCGCCGGCCGTGGAGCCCTCGACGACGGAGATCGCCCCGGGGAGGGACAGCGAAGAGAGCGGCGCGGGGAACGGCACCGATACGAATGCCGACCCGGATGCCGAGGTTGATGCCGGGCTGGATGCCGAAATCGACATCGAGAGGGCGCGTTACGACCGTCTCTCACCCGATGGCCCCGAGCATGCGGACACCGTCCTGGGCAAGCTCTCCCGCCTGTGGGAGACGGAGCCCCGGATCGACCCGGCGGGCCTCGCGGAGGTCAGTGTTCCCACGCTCGTCATGTCGGGGGATCACGATGTCATCCGGCCGGACCACAGCCTCCTGATCGCCTCGTCCATCCCCGAGGCGCAGCTCTGCATCCTGCCGGGCGCGACGCACGGGCTCGTGGCGGAGCGCCCCGGGCTCATCAGCCTGGTCATCAGGCAGTTCCTGGCGGAGAGCGGGCGCTAGGTGCCCTGACCGGCTTCCTCCGGTACGGAATTCCCGACTCTGCGGCTGTAAGGGCCGGCGACCGGAACGATCAAGGGCGTGCCGGTCTCCGGATCCGCCATGACCCTCGAATGGACGCCGAAGATCGCCTCGACGGTCTGGCTGGTGATGACCTCTTCAGGGCGACCGTGGGCGACGATCCGGCCCTCGGCCATGGCTATGATCTGGTCGGCATAACGAGCGGCCTGATTCAGGTCGTGCAGTACGGCGATCACGGTCGTGCCATGACGCTGGTTGAGTTCGCGGCACAGCTCGAGGATCTCGATCTGGTGGCATAGGTCCAGGAAAGTCGTCGGCTCGTCCAGGAGCAGCACCCGGGTCTCCTGAGCCAGCACCATGGCGATCCAGGCCCTCTGCCGCTGTCCTCCGGACAGGTCGGCGACCTCCCGGTCGGCGAGGGGCAGCGTGCCAGTGCTCTCCAGGGCCTTCAGGACGGCTTGCTCGTCTGTTTCCGACCACTGACGGAACATCCCCTGGTGGGGGAAGCGCCCCCTTGCCACCAGGTCTCCTACCGTTATGGCATCCGGGGCTATCGCCGACTGGGCCAGGAAACCGACCTCCCGGGCGAACTCCTTGCTCCCGTAGCTGTGAACGGCCTTGCCGTCCAGCGCCACTGTCCCTTCGCCGGGCTGGAGGATGCGTCCGAGGGCGCGCAGGAGAGTCGACTTTCCACAAGCGTTCGGTCCGACGATCACCGTCATCGATCCCGGTTCGATCTGTGCAGACACGCCTCGCAGTACGGGGGTCTCTCGATTCGGGTAGGAGAGGGTCACCTCGGTGACCTCGAACTCACCCCCGTACTGCGGTGCGTTGTGCACTGCGGTCACCCGAGTGCGTCCTCGAGGGTGGTGAGCACTCCGCGGGCTGCGGTCGGGCCGACATTGAGGTAGAAGACATCGTCGTCGACCTCGACTGCTTGACCTGCGCTGACCGCCTCCAGCGTCGGCCACAGCGGCGCAGACGTCAGTTCGGTCTCATCGCCGCCTTGGACGCCGTAGAAGATCCAGTCGGCATCGGCCTGATCGAGTTGCTCGGCGCTGATGTCCACTGAGGTCTCGTCGGTGAAGGTCTGGCTCTCCGGCCGTGCGAGACCCGCATCTTCGGCCACGGACCCGGTGAAGGACGCTACGCCGAAGACCCGCGAGCGGTCACCGTTCTTGCGGAGGAACGAAACCGTGGGGTCATCGCTGACTCCGTCCCCGAACTCGGCTGCATCAGCGTGGAACTCGTCCAGCCAGTCCTGTGCTTGCTCGGTCTTCCCGACCGAATCGGCGAGCAGGAGGAAATCCTGCTTCCAGTACAGGCCGGTTCCCTGCGTGGCGACAGTGGGGGCGATCTCACTGAGCCCTTCGTACATGGCAGTGGCGTCCTTGCCGGCGTTGTTCATGACGATCAGATCGGGATCGGTGTTCGCGATCGCTTCGATATCCGGGTCGAACCTGCTACCGACGTACGTGACCTCTTCCAGAGCGGCGCTGTCGTCGGCGAATGCATCGGACAGGTAGGGCGGAATCATCTCCGCCCCGTCTCCAGAGGTCGAGCCGACCGGAACGATTCCCAGGGTGAGCATGACGTCCGCCTGCCCGGTGGAGATCACCACGACGCGTTCGGGCTCGGCCTCCAAGGTCGTTTCCCCCTGGAAATGCTTCACCGTGCGGGAGAACGTGCCGTCGGATTCCCCGCTGCCCTTCCCCTCGGGCATCGTCCTGGGCGTCGTATATTCTTCCGTGCTCGTTGCTCCAGCCGAAGCGCCGTCATCGGCGGTATCGCTGGCGCACCCTGCCAGAAGAGCCCCCGCAAGGGAGATGGAGAGTAACCCGGCAAACCATCGAGATGTGCTCGCGCCTCGAGCAAGGACCGTCCTAGTCATGGCGGGTAGGTTAGCATAACCTAACATGAGTCCATTGAGTCTGACGTCCTCCCGGGAGCACGTCGTGGAGGACCGTCACCGGGAGGCTCCGCGGCGTCGACGCGGCGTTGCCGCAGGGGTGTTCCTCCTGGGCGCCGGCATCGTCGTCCTGCTCTTCTTCCTCAGTCTCGCCATCGGCTCCAAGCCGCTGTCTTTTCCCGACGTCTGGCATGGGCTGACCACCATGGACGGTTCCCGGGAGTCGATCATCGTATGGCAGTTGCGCATGCCCCGTACGGTCTTGGCAGTCCTCGTCGGAGCGGCGCTGGCCGTGGCCGGCGTGATGATGCAGGCACTCACTCGCAACCCCCTGGCTGAGCCCGGCCTGCTCGGAGTCAACTCGGGCGCTGCCTTCGTCGTCGTCCTATCCATCACCGTCCTGGGCGCGACCGGCATCGGCACCAATCTGTGGTTCGCGTTCCTGGGTTCAGCACTTGCCGCCGGTTTCGTCTACGGCATCAGCATCCGGCGGACGCACGCCAGCGATCACGCGCGCCTGGTGCTCGCCGGCGCTGCGCTGACCGCTTGCCTGGGATCGCTCACCGGGATCATGACGATGTTCAACACCGAGGTGTTCAGCTCGTACCGGTTCTGGGTCATCGGTTCGGTCGCCGAGCGTGGCACCGAGCCCCTCGTGGCGATCACCCCGTTCGTCCTCGTCGGACTCGTCCTCGCCCTCGCCTGCGGGCCCATGCTCAATGCCCTCGCCCTCGGCGACGAGCAGGCGACATCGCTGGGAGTGCGGCTCGCGGTGATCCGCGGGCTTGCGTTCGCCTCCATCACCTTGCTCTGCGGGGCGGCGACCGCTGCGGCCGGTCCCATTGCCTTCGTGGGACTGGTCGTGCCTCATGCGCTGCGGCTTGTCGTCGGCGTGGAGCAACGGGTCCTGTTGTCGCTGTCCCTGATTGCAGGACCCGCGCTTGTTCTCGCCGCCGATATCATCGGCCGGATCGTGGCGCCTCCCGGGGAGCTGGAAGTCGGTCTCGTCACCGCCTTCATCGGTGCGCCGGTGCTCCTGGCGCTGATCATGCGGAGGCGGTCTTCATGAGCACGACGAGAACGAGAGCCGGCGCTCGATACCTGCCTCCTGGCTATTGGTGTGTCCGCCTTCCCCGATTCGGCAGTCTCCTCCTGCACCGGCGGACGCTCGCCGTCGTAGCAGGCCTCAGCGTGGTGGCGCTGCTCGTCGCCGCCTTGACGGTCGTCACCGGCGCTTACCATCTCACCCCTGTAGAGGCCCTTCGTACGCTCGTGCTGGGAACGGGTTCAGACCTGGACCGGTTCATAGTCCTCGACCAGAGGCTTCCCCGTGTCCTGGCGGCCTTGCTCGTCGGCGCCGCGCTAGGGGCCGCGGGGGCGATCTTCCAGTCGGTGTCCCGGAATCCGCTGGGCAGCCCCGATATCATCGGTTTCACGACCGGTGCGGCAACCGGCGGCCTGCTGATCATCCTCCTCGGCGGCTCCGTCACGTCCATGACCATCGGAGCGGGCACCATCGTGGGTGGTGCGATCACAGCACTTGCCGTGGTGCTCATCAGCCTGCGTCGCGGCCTCAGCGGTGATCGACTGGTTCTCGGCGGCATCGCCATCTCCGCCATTCTCGCCTCCGTCAACGACTACCTGCTCAGCCGCTCGGCCATCGAAGAGGCTGAGGTCGCCAAGGCGTGGCAGCACGGAAGTCTCAATGCCATTTCCTGGCAGCCGCTTCTGCCGCTGGTCCTTGTCGCCGCGATCGCCATCCCCGCCTCGCTCCTGCACGTGCGCAATCTGCGCATCCTCGAACTCGGGGACGACACCGCGGCGGGGGTCGGCCTCGGACTGACACGGACACGCGTGACTGCCCTGACGATCGGAGTGGCCCTCACGGCGATAGCCGTTGCCACGGCGGGGCCCATCGGATTCCTTGCGCTGGCTGCACCGCAGCTGGCGCGTCGCCTCTCGCGCTCGCCGGGGGTCTCCGTCCTGGCCTCCACGGCGATGGGTGCCCTGCTGCTGATCATCGCGGATCTCGCCGCCCAGCGGGTGCTGAGCCCCTTCCAGATCCCGGTCGGCCTGGTCACCGCCGCCGTGGGCGGTGCCTATCTCATCTGGCTCCTGGTGTTTTCCCGGCAGCAGTCGGCACGGCCTTCCCGGAGTCCTGGGTAGAAACGCCCTGAACAATCCTTACCGCGCCGTGCCCCGGCTCTGCCGGGCGGAGGAAATCGATGTGATAAATTCTTCCCGGAATCATCATAAAAGATGATGCATAAGAGGCGCATAAAATATAACTATCGAGTGTATTCTGTTGACGCTGCGGCGGGGGCGAAGAATCGATAGTTCATCGTAGATATCGCATGCACCCGGTGGCTTGCATGTGCAGGGTTCCCTCGCCTGCAACGCGCACGCTGGGGCAGGCGGGCCGCAGAGACAGGCGCGGACCGGGCGCTGTTCCGCCATGCCTCCATCTCGTCATGTCGCTGTCGGACCGTCTGGCGCCAAGACTCTATCCGAGCCGTGACGGCGAAATTCACGACGGCAGAAAAACCTCCCACTAATCGAGCTTCCCGAGACCGTAGCGTCTGGGTATGTTGAACACCGACGACAGGGGACCCCTTATTCCGGGGAATTCTCTGTGCCCAATTCAGTATGACGAACGTCGAAGGAGACGATGATGGCGACCTGGCTGGGAATCGATGGAAGGGTCATTGCCGTGACGGGGGCGAGCTCGGGCATCGGCAAGAGCATCTCCGACAGCCTCAAGGCTGCGGGTGCACGGGTCGCCAACCTCGACATCAGCGCCGAGGGCGTCACCGCGGACGGGGAGAACCATCTTGACGTGCACTGCGACGTCACCGATCGCGACAGCGTCGTGGCAGCTCTGGACGCCGTCGTCGAGAGCTACGGCTCCCTGGACGGCGTGGTCAACAACGCGGGCATCAACCTGCCCCGCATGCTGGTCGACGTGCGCGGCGAGCGCCCCGAGTACGAACTGGACGACGCCTCCTTCGCCCTGATGATGAACATCAACGTCAAGGGCGTCTTCCTGGTCGGGCAGCAGGCCGCCAGGATCTTCGCGGCCAAGGGCGGCGGGGTCATCGTCAACATCTCCTCCGAGGCCGGCGTCGAAGGCTCCGACGGGCAGAGCGTCTACTCCGCGACCAAGGGGGCCGTGAACTCGTTCACCCGCTCCTGGGGCAAGGAACTGAGCAAGTACGGGATCCGTACCGTGGGCGTGGCCCCGGGTATCAACGAGCCCACCGGCCTCACCTCCCCGGCCTACAACGAGGCCCTGGCCTACACGCGCAACACCACGGTCGACAACCTCACGCCCGATTACGCCAAGACGATCCCGCTGGGCCGCCCCGGGAAGCTCAGCGAGATCGCCGACCTGGTGACCTACCTGGTCTCCGACCGCGCCTCCTACATCACCGGCACGACCTATGCGGTGACCGGCGGCAAGTCGCGCGGATGACGGCGCGGTCCGCGGGGCGGACCGGCGGCGGGGACTGAGGACGCGAGCCGACGGCGCATTGCCGGGCTCAACGTGAAGGTGCAGGTTGATGGTGCAGAAGTGGAGGTGGGGGAGATGACGGTGCACAGGCGTCACATCCTTGATGTCCTCGAATCGCGGTTGAGCGGAACCCTCACCGAGATGGCGGAGCTGCTCGGCGTCTCCTCCCGCACCATCGCCAACCAGATCGCGGCGCTCAACCTCGAACTCGACGGCGTGGCGCAGATCGTGCAGATCGAGGGCTCCCGCCGCCTGGAGGTCCTCGACCCGGAGGGATACAGGCACTTCAAGATGTCCCTGGTGCCCGAGGGCACCGATCTCAACGATCCCGCCGCGAGGCAGGCAGCCGTCTTCCATCTGCTGGCCTCCCGGAAGGGGCCGGTCTTCGCCGACGTCATCGCCAGGTCCATCAACGTCTCCCGCTCCACGGTCAACGCGGATCTGAACAGGCTGCGCGAGGTCGTCCGCGCCTACGGACTCGAGATCGTCGGCAAGACGAATGCCGGCGTCGCCCTGCGCGGAACGGAGCTGCACATCCGGCTGGCGATGCTCGATCGTTTCTCCGCGCCCCTGCTCGACCCTTCTCCCGTGCCCGACCGGCTCGTGCAGGACGTCGTGGCGGTGTGCGAGGAGATCGAGCTGGGGGTCGCGGCGATCGACAGCGTCTCATCGTGGTTCACCATCATGTTCGTGCGGCTGCGCGACGGCTTCACGATGGAAGGCGCGGACGATTCGCTCGAACCCCTGACGGAGAACGAGGCGGTCCTTCACGGCGCCCGGCTCGCCGGCCTCGCGACCGACTGGCTCTCCCTGGAGGCCTCCGAGTACGAAGCGCTCTTCATGACGCTGCCGCTCGTGGGCATGCGCGGGCCCAAGGACCCCCTGGCCTTCGAGAGCTTCCTGGCGGTGGAGACGCACGAGGAGCTGTACCGGGCGATCATGGCGCGGATCCATGACGACATGGGCATCGACCTGAAGGCGACCCAGCTGCGGGAGGAGTTCCTGGCGCACCTGGGTTTCCTGCTCAACCGCGTGCAGTACGGCATCCAGGTGACGCAGGGCAGCGCCGCGCTCCTGCGCGACCGTTATCCGCTGGCCCACCGGGTGGCCACGATCGCCCAGTCGGAGATCGAGCGCGCCACGGGCCGTGAGGTCGAAGAGGCCGAGGTGTCACTGCTGGCCGCCTACTTCCAGATCTTCGTCAACCGCACCCGGACCGATGCCGGCGAGCCGCTGCGCATCGCCGCCGTCTACGCGAACGGGAAAGCCGAGGGCGAGCTGCTGCGGCTCCAGGTGGTGGAGGCGGTCGGTGCCTACGGGGCGGTCACGGCGATCTCGGAGTCCGACCTCCACGAGTTCTCGGAGCAGGAGTTCGACCTGGCCGTCGCCCACCGGCAGTGCTCGTTCGACGCCGGTGAGCTCCCGACCGTCCGGGTCGGGATGGTCTTCGATGTGAGCGAGCTGCGCCGGAAGATCGGCGCGCTGGCCATGAGACGCGGGTGGTCCCGCCGGATGGCCCTCGGCGGCGCGTCGTGGCTGGGGACCCTGGTGGAGCCCCAGGCGTTCGTGCGCCTGAGCAGTGAGGAATACGGCGAGGCGCTCGAGGAGCTGCTCGGGGAGCTCAGCCGCCGCGGATTGGCCGGCCCGGAGCTGATCCAGGCCGTCCACGAGCGGGAGGCCCGCTCGACCATGCGGCTCTTCCCGCGCCTGGCATTCCCGCACGTCGTCGCCCCCACCGGTGACCTCCTGCTCTCGGTCGGGGTCTCCGACGCCGGCCAGGGGCTCGTCATCGTGCTGCTGGCCGTGCCGGATGCGGCGGGTGACGAATCCAGCTCCCTGCTGCTGGGCCTCTACGAAGAAATCGTCGGACTCGCACAGGACGAGGACGCCGTCTCCGCCATCATCGCCGCCGACAGCGCAGCGCGCTTCCGCACGGTGATGGCAGTGCAAGCGACAGAACTGCTGAGGGAAAAATAATGGACCACGTCTGGACAGTCCTCGTCATGCTGGCACTCGTCGTCGGGATCAGCATGGTCCTCTCCTTCTTCCAGGAGAAGAACCTTGCGGTCACCTACATCGAGATGCGCAGGAAGAACCGGATCGCGATCGGCAAGCACAAGCGGCTGCTGAACTCCGGAGCGATCGTCATGTGCGGAGTCACGGAGAGCGGGTGCATCCAGGACGCGCGGCTCCTCTCGGGGGTGACCGTGTTCTCCAGGTTCCGCCCCCTCGCGGAGCTGGTCGGCATGAACGTGCTCCACCTCCACAAGATGGATCTTTCGCGCTACCCCAAATCCGTTCGGCGAGCCATCGTCAACGCCTCGGACAACTATCTGGTCTTCGTGACCGGTGGCGTCCCGAAGGAACCAGCCGGCGCCTGGGCCCGGCTGGGAGAGAAGTTCCCCTCAAGAAGAACACCAAAGGAGGTGTGACCATGCAATTCTTTGTCAACGCGGCGGAATGGTTCATCGGACTTTTCCAAGCGGGAGCTGAGACCTTCATCGACTGGATGGGCAGCATTGTCCCCCTGGTCCTGATGCTGCTGATCGCCATGAATTCGCTGATCCAGCTGATCGGCGAGGACCGGGTGAACTGGCTGGCCGCACGTGCGAGCCGCAACGTGCTCCTGCGCTACATGGTGCTGCCGTTCCTCGGCGCCTTCATGCTGGCCAACCCCATGGTCCATTCGCTGGGCCGTTTCATGCCGGAGCGCTACAAGCCGGGCTACTTCGCCTCGGCGGGGCAGTTCTGCCACACGAGCAACGGCGTCTTCCCGCACATCAACCCCGCGGAGCTGTTCGTCTGGCTGGGCATCGCCACCGGCATCACGGGTCTCGGGCTGAGCACCGGACCCTTGGCGATCCGTTACCTCCTGCTCGGCCTGGTCCTGAACTTCCTCGGCGGCTGGGTCACCGACCTCTGCGTGAAGTGGGTCAGCAAGCAGCAGGGCGTCAAGCTCAGCACCGAACCGAAGCTCGAGGTGGCCTGAGATGAGGACCTATCGTCCGATCACGATCAAGAAGGGCCCCGGCGGGTTCGGCGGCCCCTACACCGTCACGCCCGATGAGAAGCGCAACAAGATCGTCTACATCGTCGGCGGCGGCGCCCGGCCCGAGGTGGTCGACCGGATCGCCGAGCTGTCCGGGGCGGAGCCGGTCAACGGCTTCAAGACCTCGGTCCCCGACGACGAGACCTTCCTGGCCGTCATCGACTGCGGCGGAACGCTGCGCTGCGGGCTGTACCCGAAGAAAGGCATCCACACCGTCAACGTCATGCAGACGGGCAAGGCCGGCCCCCTGGCGCAGTACATCACGGAGGACCTCTACGTCTCCGCGGTCTCCGGGGCGCAGGTCTCGCTGGCCGATGAGGCCGAGGCCGCCACCGTGGGAGCCTCCGCTGCTGCGGCCGAGGCCACCGCGGAGGGCGCTGCAGGGTCCGGCGATGACGCCGGGGCGGAGTCCACGGGCACCTACGCCACGAACAAGAAGATCTCCGAGACCATCGCCGCCAAGAAGAAGAAGTCGATTCTGGAGCGGATCGGCCTCGGAGCCGGCCGAGTCGTGTCGATCTTCTTCCAGGCCAGCCGCGATGCCGTGCAGACGATGCTGAACTCCGTGATCCCGTTCATGGGCTTCGTGGCGATGCTCATCGGCATCATCAACGCCTCGGGATTCGGCACCTTCTTCTCCCATCTGCTGGAGCCCCTGGCGGGCAACGGCATCGGCCTGATCGTGCTGGGGTTCATCTGCTCGCTGCCGTTCCTGTCCCCGCTGCTGGGTCCCGGTGGCGTGATCGGCGGCATCATCGGAACGCTGATCGGCAACGAGATCGCACGGGGCAACGTGCCACCGCACCTGGCCCTGCCCGCGCTCTTCGCCATCAACACCCAGAACGCCTGCGACTTCATCCCCGTGGGCCTGGGCCTGGCCGAAGCCGAACCGGAGACGGTGGAGGTCGGCGTGCCGGCCATCCTGTACTCCCGGTTCCTCAACGGCGCACCGCGCGTCGCCATCGCCTGGCTCGCCAGCGTTGGCCTCTACTCGACCGACAACTGATATCCGAAAGGCGCACACCGTGAGCACCCACTACAGCACCCAGGTCCGGGAGATCGGCCCCGAAGCGGCCAGCTTCGCCTCGCAGGGCATGATCGTCCTCTTCGGCTCCGAAGCACCCCCGGAGCTGCGGGAATTCTGCTACATCATCGACCAGACCCCGTACGAAGGATCGCTCGAGGCCGGGCAGACGCTCGAAATCGACGGCACCGAGTTCCCCGTGACCGCGGTGGGCGACGTCGCCCAGAAGAACCTCACCGATCTGGGCCACGTCACCCTCAACTTCGATGGGTCGACCCGGGCCAAGCTCGGCGGCACGATCTACCTCTCCGCACCCGACGGCGCGGCGCTGCCCCAGATGGAGGTCGGCTCGAAGATCACGATCCGCGACTGATCGCATCGGGTGCCGACAGCGGCCGATGACGAAGGAGCCCGCCCCACTGGGGCGGGCTCCTTCGCTCACTGGTCCTCAGAGCGAGGAGACGATCCCGCCGTCGACGACGAGGTTCTGGCCGGTCACGAAGTCAGCGCCACCGGAGCACAGGAACAGCATGGCCCCGACGAGCTCCTCCGGTTCACCCCACCGGTCAGCCGGCGTCCTGTCGCGCAGCCACCGGTCGAACTGGGGATCGTCGACGAGGGCGGTGTTCATCTCCGTGCGGAAGTATCCAGGGGAAAGCGTGTTGACCTGGATGTTCCATTCGGCGAAGTCGACGGCCATGGCCTGGGTCAGCCCGTGGACGCCGCACTTGGCGGCCGTGTAGGGGCCCACCCCTTTGCGGGCACGCTCGGTGGTCACCGATCCGATGTTCACGATCTTGCCGTGGCCCGCCTCGCGCATCAGCCGCCCGACGGCTGCACCCACGTAGAAGGCGCCCGAGAGGTTCACCCCGATCACTTTGTCCCAGACCGTGGCATCCAGGTCCAGCAGGTTGCCGCGGCGCTGGATGCCGGCGTTGTTGACCAGGACGGACGGCGCCCACCCCGCCGCGTTCAACTCCGCGACGCCCGCCTCGACCTGCTCGGCGTCGGAGACGTCGAAGCTGCAGGTGCGCCACTGTTCAGTGGGAAAGGCCGCCGCCTTCTCCCGGGCCTGCTCCAGGGAGCCCTCGCTCGAGGCGTGAAGGATCACCCGGGCGCCGGCGTCCAGGAAGGCCCGGGCATAGGTCCAGCCCAGACCGCGGGCGGATCCGGTCACCAGCACGGTGCGATCCGACAGGTCATGAGTCATCCATGGTCTCCTTCATCTTCGTCTTCATCGTGCGTCTTCATCGTGCATCTTCATCGTGCGACTGCTCCACCGACTTCAGCCCCGGCAGCAGGACTCCAGCGCACGACCCATCCGGTCGATCGCCTCGTGGAGGATCGCTGCCGAGGTGCCGAAGTTGAGCCGGGCGCATCCCCGGCCGCCGGTGCCGAAGGCCGCGCCGTCGTTCAAGGCCACGCCCGCCCGGTCGAAGAAGAAGGCCGACGGACCGCTCAGGCCCTCACGGCGGGCGGGGCTGTCCGCGGGGGCGTCCGGCAGTTCCAGGCCGGTGCAGTCCAGCCAGGCGAGGTAGGTGGCCTCGGGCCGGCGTACCTTCACCCCGGGCAGATGCTGCTGCACCAGGCTGAAGACCAGGTCGCGATTGGCGCCGAGGCCCTTCAGGAGGGCCTCCAGCCAGTCGCCTCCCTCCCGGAGTGCCGTGGTGTGGGCCAGGATCCCCAGATGGCTCGCACCGGCGGTCACCGTGGCCGGCACCCGGCGGATCTCGGCGGCGGCCTCCGGCCCCGCGGCGAGAACGGCGGCCTTGAGCCCCGGCAGGTTCCAGGCCTTCGAGGCCGAGAACACGGAGAACCCGTTCTCGGCACCGGGCACGCTCAGGAAGGGAGTGAAGCGCGAGCCGTCGAGGACCAGGGGCGCGTGGATCTCGTCCGAGATCACGCGGCCGCCGTACTCCCGGGCGAGTCCGGCCACCGCGGCGAGCTCGTCCGGGCGATGGGCCACACCCGTGGGGTTGTGCGGGTTGGCCAGGAGCAGGACGGGATTCGCTGAAGTCGTCCTGGCCTCGGCGAAGGCCGCGCGGATGGCCTCGGGATCCATGCGCCCGTCGGGCCCGAGCGGGGCTTCGAGCACCCTGCGCCCGGTGCGCCGGACATAGGCGTAGAACGGCGGATACACCGGTGAGCACACGATCACCGCGTCGGTGGGGTCCGCGATCACGTTCAGCGCCGCCACGATCCCGTTCATCACATCGGGAACGGTGACCGTGCGGTCGGTCTCGAAGCCGTCCCAGTCCCAGCGCCGGCTGGCGAACTCCTGGAGCGCCTGTGCGTAGACATCACCGGACGGATAGCCGGTGTCGCCGGTCGTCATGGCGCGGTGGACGACGTCGATCACCGGCCTGGCGGGCACCACGTCCATCTCGGCCACCCACAGGGGCAGGATGTCGTCGGAATACCGCCGCCATTTCTCGCTGGTCCTGGTGCGCAGCTGGTCCAGGGACAGAGCCTCGAGGGGGTTGGGGAGGTCGGGTCCGGCGACGCCGGGGCTGGGGAGATCGGAGGTCATGGTCCCAGCTTAGGACCGGCCGGTAGCGGGACCCGGTGTGTCCGAGGTCACCCGGAGGCGGGCCGGACATGGTTCGATGGGAGCATGAGAGAGGACGATCCGGTCGCGCGCCAGGCCCGGCTGGTCTGGGCCGGGTGGACCTGTTTCCTGCTCGGGGCCATTGCCGGCACCGCGGTGCTGTGGGGCGTGGCGCGACCGCTGGCGGGTGAGGGCTCGATCGGCGTGCCCGCCGCGATCGTGACGGCAAGCGTATCGGCGGCGGCGTTCACGGTCAGCGCCTTGCGATACCGGCACGGCGAGACGGAGGGCATGCCGCTGTGGCAGGCGACGGTTTCGCACGTCTCGGGAGTCGCCGTCGGCGCTGCGGTGGCAGGAGTCAGCGGGCTCGCCGTCCTGTGCGCGGGCGAGATCCTGGCGGTCGGGCTCAGCGGCCTCCAGATCGCGCCTCTCGGCGGAGGACTGCTCACCGGTGCGGCCTCGGCCGCGGGCGGTTCCTTCGCGTTCGCCTCGGGGATCCGGCTGCGCACCCGCGATCTCGCCGGGCTGCTGTTCGCCTTCATCGTGACCGGCACGCTGTTCGCGATGCTCACCGCCGCCGACCCCCGGTGGTGGGAGCTCAACTTCTCGCAGCTGGGCATAGACGACGCGAACGCCTGGGCCTTCAACGGCACGCTCATGGTCGGGGGGCTGCTGCTGGCCACCCTGGGGTCCTACGTCGGCCGTGACCTGCACCGTCTCCTCGGCGACCAGGCCCTCCGCCGCATTGCCTGGATCGTCGGGCTTTTCGCCGCGGCCGGGCTCATGCTGGCGCTGGTCGGGGTGTTCCCCCTGCACCGCGCCCATCTCACCCACGACATCGTCGCGTCGGCGGCGCTCCTACTCGTCGTCGTGGCGGCCGCCGTGACCACGACGACGCTGCCCGGCCCGATCCCCGCCTTCCGGGCGACGACGGCGGGACTCGCCGTCGGCCTGGTGGTCGCGGCGCTGCTGTGGCTGGTCTTCGACATCTATTCGCTCACCGGCTTCGAGGCGGTGGTGATCGGGCTGGTCTTCGTCTGGGTGCAGGCCCTGCTGGGTTTTCTCGGCGCGCTCGCACCGGACGAGTCGAGGCCCTCGGCCCGCCCGCGCCTGCTCCGTCACCCGGGGAGCCGGGGGGCGTAGTCCTTCCGTCATCGCCCTGAGTTATCCGTAGTTATCCGTATGCTGCATCTGTGACCCCCGGCATGCACCAGACCTCGACGCCCTCGCGACACGCCGCTCCGGAGCAGGACGTGGTGTCCCGTCATGGCCGCCCGCACTCCATGGCTCCGAGCGGGTATCGGTGGGCGGCGCGCCTGATCGACGGGGGACTGGTCGCGATCGTCACGATGGTGTGGACGGCGGTGGGGCTCATAAGTATCGACGACCCGGGAGTCGTCATCGTCCTGACCGTCCTGGGGTACCTGGCTTCCTTGGTGTTCTTCGGGGTGCTCTACGGGTGCATGGCCTCCCCCGGCCAGGCGATGGCGGGCGTGGTGTCCCTACGCGCCTGGACGGGACGGCGAGTGGGCGTTTGGCGGGGTGCATGGCGATACATCGGGGCGGGACTGCTGCCTTTGTGGGTCATCCTGTTCCTCGTGGATGCCTTCAGCAACGGCGGCGCGGCGGACGTGGGCTACAGCGAACCGGTCCGGGTGGTCTTCCGCAGGGCTTGAGCTGATGGGAGAGTGCCTCGCGCTCTGCCGGTCCGACGTGGATACCCGGCGTATGCATGGAGTCTTCCCTCCGGGTACAGTGAATGAAGCCGACGACTTACCAAGTGTAAGTTACTAATAGTAAGTTAACATATACCCGAAGGACTCACCATGGGCGAGACCACCGCCGAGACCCGGACGCGGATGACGTACGCCGAGCGGCACACCCAATTGCTGGAGGTCGCGCGGGAGCTCATCCGCCAGAAGGGCAGCGACGCGCTCACGCTCGCGCGGCTGGCGGAGCACGCCGGGGTGACCAAGCCGCTCGTCTATCAGCACTTCGGCACCCGGCCGGCGGTGCTGGCCGAGCTCTACGGTGAGTTCAAAGCTCGAACCCACGTGGCCCTGGACAGGACGCTCAGCACGGCGGAAGCCGACCGTGCCACGGTGGCGCGGATCATCTCCGACGCCTACATCGATTGCATCGACGCGGAGAGCACCGAACTGCCCGGCATCGCGGGCGCGCTGTCGGGCTCCGCCGAGCTCGAAGACCTCCGTGAAGAGGCGGACGCGGCCTTCAGCGCCCGATGCTGCCGGGCGCTGGAACCCTTCACCGATTCAGGGCACCTGCCCGAGGGTTCCATGCAGGCCATCCTCGGGGCCGCCGACGGCATCGCCCGGGCGATCGTGCTCGGCAGGATCACCTCCTCGGAGGGAAGGACGGCGCTGGCGAAAGTCGTCGCCGCCGTCGTGTGATGTGCGTGTGAAACGCGGGGGACCGACATAGGACGAACGTTTGACTCCGGAGAGAGGTGACCTTTGACTCGAGAGCCGATCACCGCGCAGGTGGCCCCGGACATCGCGGCACTGGTGGGCCTTCCGGGCTCGCGCGAGAACCTGCCCACTCCGGCTCTGGTTCTCGACCTGGATGTCATGGAATCCAACCTCTCCGCCATGGACCGGCTGCTGGCGGGGTCCTCCTTGACGCTGCGGCCGCATTTCAAGGCCCACAAGTGCCTGGAGATCTGCCGTCTGCAACTCGAGCACGGCGCCGCCGGGTTCAGCGCGGCCACGGTCGGCGAAGCGGAGAAGCTGGCGCCGCTCGGCACCTCGGTGCTGCTCACCTCCGTCCTGGCATCCGAAACGAATATCGCCCGGGGCGCTGACCTGCGTGCGCACGCCCAGGACGTGACCTTCGTCGTCGACAGCGTTCCCGTTGCACAACGTCTGAACGCAGCCCTGGAGGCACGGGCGTGCACCGCCGGCGTGCTCATCGACATCGACGCGGGACGGCACCGGGCCGGGTGCGCCTCCATCCCCGCGGCCCGGGAGCTCGCGGAAGCCGTTCGAAGATCCTCCGCGCTAGCGCTCAAGGGCCTGCAGTTCTATGCCGGCCATCTCTCCCACCTGCACGATCCCCAGCGGAGGGCGGAAGGGCATGCGCAGTTCCGCAGCGATCTCGCCCGCTACCGGGAGGCCCTGAGCGAGGCGCTGCCGTCGTCGCCGATCATCAGCGGCGGAAGCACCGGATCGCTCGCACTCGAACTCGAGGAGCCCGTCCTGACCGAGATGCAGTGCGGTAGTTACGCGCTGATGGACGTGGAGTACCTGGCCTTGCCGTACTCGCCGGGGAGGGCCGGCTGGCCGTTCTCCGCGGCGGTGACGGTGCAGTCCAGCGTGCTGAGCGGCAACTGGCCGACCCACGCCACCGCGGATGCCGGAGACAAACGGTTCGCCAGCAAGTACGGCCACCCGCCCCGTCTGACGCGTGTCCCGCCCGGCATCACGTTGGAGAGCGCGTCCTACACCCCCACCGGCGACGAGCACGGCCGGCTGGACTTCACCGACCCCTCGCCTCCGCAGCCCGGCGCGCGCCTGGAGTGCGTCGTGCCGCACCTCGACCCCTCGATCAACCTCTTCGACATCGTCTATGCGGTCAGCGGGGAGACGCTGATCGACGTGTGGGACATCGCCGCCCGAGGCTGCTGAGCCCGGTCTGCGGGCCTGAGTGCCATGTCCGATTTCCGCGAGTACACCGGCCCGGCGCGTGCCATGCTGAGTGCATGACGACGGCACCCGCAAGCTTCGACGAGCGCTATCGCGCGGTCGAGGCGCGCGATGCCCGCTTCGACGGACAGTTCATCATGGCCGTGCGCACCACCGGCATCTACTGCCGCCCGTCGTGCCCGGCCCGTACTCCGAAACGCGCGAACGTGACCTTCTACGCCACGAGCGCCGCCGCGCACGAGGCCGGCTATCGGGCGTGCAAGAGGTGCCTGCCCGAAGCGGTACCCGGGTCGCCGCAGTGGAACCTGCGGTGGGACACCGTGGGCCGGGCGATGCGGCTCATCGCCGACGGCGCCGTGGAGCGCGATGGGGTCCAGGCGCTCGCCTCCCGGCTCGGCTATTCACCGCGGCATCTCACCCGCTTGCTCACCGTGGAGCTCGGGGCGGGCCCGCTGGCACTCGCCCGGTCGCAACGGGCGCATACCGCCCGCATGCTGCTCACGGACACGGACCTCTCAGTCGCCGACGTCGCGTTCTCCTCCGGGTTCGGCAGCGTTCGGCAGTGCAACGACACCATCCGCGAGGTGTTCGCCATGACGCCGACCGAGCTGCGGGCACGTCGTCGGGGTCCCGGTCCGGTGCCCGGCGCGATCGACCTGGTCCTCCCGGTCCGGGAGCCGTTCGACGCGAGCGGGGTGTTCCGGTGGATGGCCGCACGAGCCGTGGCGGGCATGGAGGCGGCCACCACGTCTGCTTTCTCGCGCACGCTGGCACTGCCCGGCGGCCCCGCCTGGTTCGAGCTGCGTGCCGACCCGGGCAAGGGCGGGGAGTCTCCGGGGCGTGTACGCCTCCGGGCACGGGTCACGGAGCTGGCCGACCTCGGGTCGCTCGTGACCCGCGTCAGGCGTCTCTTCGATCTCGACGCCGATCCGCAGGCCGTCGACTCGGCGCTCTCGAGGCATCCGTTGCTCGCACCGCTCGTCGCGGGCACTCCCGGCATCCGGGTTCCGGGGGCGGCGGATCCGCACGAGATGCTGATCCGGGCGATGATTGGGCAGCAGGTATCGGTCGCCTCCGCGCGCACGGTCCTGACCCGCCTCGTCGGGGCCCTCGGGCGGCCCGTCGAAGCTCCAGAGGGAGAGCCTCACCTGCTCTTCCCGACGATGGAGGCGATCGCGGATCGAGGCCACGAGGTGCTCCGCGGGCCGGCCGCACGCATCCGCGCGGTCACCCAGGCCGCCGGGGTGCTCGCGGACGGCTCTCTGGCGCTCGGGGTGGCCGACGACGGCGCCGAGCAGCGGGCCGCGCTGCTGACCCGCCCCGGGATCGGCCCCTGGACCGCCGATTACGTCCGCATGCGGATCCTCGGCGATCCCGACGTGTTCCTGCCCGGCGACAGCGCCCTGCGCGCCGGGGCGAAATCGGCGGGGCTGCCCGTCGACCGGAAGCCGCTGAGCGAATGGTCCATGAGGACCGCGCCCTGGCGCAGCTACCTCACGGCCCACCTCTGGCGAGCGGCCAGCGGAGACCGAGACGATGCACGACGTCGAGCACATGATTGAGGAGAACCCCATGACCGAGAAGACAACGGCAACCGTGCAGACCATCGAGACCCCGGACGGGGCGTTCACCCTGATCGCCGACGACCGGCAGCGAGTGCTCGCCTCGGGGTGGACTGCCGATCGGCAGGCGGTGCGGGATCGCATTCATCCGGCGATCCGCCCTCTCGAACTCATCGAGGGAACGACGGACGCCGCGGAGGCGGTCATCGCCTACTACGCCGGCGACCTCACGGCGGCCGGGAGCGTCCCCGTGAGACAGCACGGCACCGACCTGCAGCAGCGGGGCTGGACCGCGTTGCGCACGATCGGGCCCGGCGGGTCGCTCAACTACACCGAGTTCGCGACGCTGATCGGGGCGGCCCGGGCTGTGCGTGCGGCGGCGTCGATCTGCGCTCGCAATGCACCCGCCCTGTTCGTTCCCTGCCACCGGGTGCTGCGCACCGACGGGACACCGGGCGGCTTCGCCTGGGGCACCGAGGTCAAGTGCGCCCTCCTGGAACGCGAGCGGATGGCAGCCGCTCATGTATGAGCGCGGCGCCGCCCGACGGCGTTAGGCTCGGGCCGTGGACTCCGGCGATCGTCGTGCCGGGTCATGAAGGATCATGACGGACCATGACTGGAAGGGCGAACAACGGTATGGGCCTCGAGCTGGTGGCCGTCGACATGGACGGCACGTTCCTGGATTCGACCAGCACCTTCGACCGCGAGCGCTTCGCCCGCGTGAACGATCGCCTGGCGGCCGGGGGAGTGCGCTTCGCCGTCGCCAGCGGCAACCAGTACTGGCAGCTCAAGAGGTACTTCGACGGCTTCCCCGAGACCCTGTACGTCGCGGAGAACGGCGCGGTGGTGGGCACCGACACCGACCTCCTGCGGGTGAGGGCCATGGATCGCGACGACGCCCTCAGCGCCCTGGAGACGGTAACCGGGCACCGCGACGTCCACGTGCTGGCCTGCGGGGCCCGCTCCGCCTACGCGCTGAGCACCATCGATCCCCGGATGCTCGCCCTGGTGCGGAAGTACTACGTGCGCACCCGGGTGGTGACCTCCTGGCACGAGGTCGACGAGGACATCGTCAAGCTCGCCCTCATCTGCCCGCCGGAGCGCACGGAGTCGCTGCTCGACGGATTCGGCAGGGAGCTTCCCAGCGGTATCGTCCCGGTCTCCAGCGGGCACGGGTCGATCGACCTCATCGCTGCCGGGGTCAACAAGGGCACCTCACTGGAGTGGCTGTGCCGACGCCTGGACATCGACCCGGCGAACATGGTGGCTTTCGGCGACGGCGGCAACGACGTCGAGATGCTCGCCCTGGCGGGAACCGGAGTGGCCATGGGCAATGCGCCGCAGTCCATCCGCGACCGGGCCGACACCGTGGTCGGTTCGAATGACGACGCCGGGGTGCTCGCCTATCTCGAAAAGGTCCTGGACCAGGAACCCGTGCTGGGCAAGGAGCCCCGGGCAGGGGAGCGGCGCACGGCCTCCTGGTGAGGGCGTTGTCGAAGAGCCGCGGTGCTGCCCAGGGCCTCAGTCCCGGGGCGCGCTAGGACTTCTTGGCCTTCCCCGACTTGCCGCGTTTGCCGTTCTTGCCCTTCTTCGCGTCCCCCGAGGTTCCGGCCTCGGCCGCTTTCTCCTGCTCCACCTGGCTCGAGTGGTCGGCCACCTCGTGCTGCAGGGAACGATCGGGCCGGCGGTAGCCGTTGGTCGAGGGCCGATCGGGCAGCGTGATCTGGGGGGTGGGCACCCGGGTCCAGGGCACTCGTCCCAGCAGGTCGGCCATCATATTGATCCTGGCGCGCCGCTTGTCCTCCGCCTCGACGAAGTTCCACGGCGACTCCGGGATGTCGGTGTGCACCAGCATGGCGTCACGGGCGCGGGAATACTCCTCCCAGCGGGTGATCGACTCCAGGTCCATGGGGGAGAGCTTCCAGTGCCGCATGGGATCGGACATCCGCGATTTGAATCGTTTGTACTGCTCGTCGCCCGAGACGGAGAACCAGTACTTGATCAAGATGATGCCGTCTTCCACCAGCATGCGCTCGAAGATGGGGCACTGGCGCAGGAAACGGCGGTATTCCTGCGGGGAGCAGAAACCCATCACCCGTTCCACGCCCGCACGGTTGTACCAGGAGCGATCGAGCAGCACGATTTCCCCGGCCGCCGGCAGATGCTCGATATAACGCTGGAAGTACCACTGGGACTTCTGCCGCTCCGTGGGTGCCGGCAGCGCCACGATCCGCGCGATACGGGGGTTGAGGTACTCCGTGACGCGCTTGATCGCCCCGCCCTTGCCCGCGGCGTCCCGGCCCTCGAAGATGACCACGACGCGCTGTCCGGTGGCCTTGACCCACTCCTGCATTTCGACCAGTTCGGCCTGCAGGCGCAATAGCTCGGCTTCGTACACCGCTTTGTTCATGCGTTTCTTTTTCTTGGGCCGGGAGGAACCCTTGGTGTCAAGATCGGTTGAATCAGCAGCAATATCCGTTGCGGTGTCTGTAGCCATGACGGAACATTATCGGCCGCGGGCACCATGAACCAGGTCAGTTGCCGAGTTTCAGCAGACTTCCGGGATGACCGCGGTGACCAGGTGGTCGGCCACGGCGGTCAGCCACCGGGATACGGACTCCCTGGCCTCGGGGGTGTCCGGGTACCGGGCACGCAGGTGGAGGCCGTCCTCCGCGGCCACGAACCAGACCTGCACCCCGTTGGTGGGGGCGGAGGCCGAGACGTGCTGGGCGTTCAGCGACGCCGGGAGGGCAGCGGGCAGGCGGCGGTAGTCCAGGTAGGAGATCATGAACATCCCCGCCGGAACCGGCATGCCCCCGTACGGGCGCATGATGGGTTCCAGCGCGTGCGACCCGAGAGCCAGGGCCTCCCTGACGGCGGAACGGCAAGCGGGGAGCGCCGGATCGGAGGAGACCAGCACCGAGTTGGTGATGAACCACCCGACTGCGTCGCGCCACCGCTCGTCCGTGCGGGAGTGCACGGGCAGCACCGCGCGCAGGGGCCGGCCCGCCAGGTCGGCCGTGGCGCGGGTCATGGCGGAGACCAGCAGGGTCAGGGGCCGCTGCTGCAAGCCCTGGGCGTGCTGCTCGAAAGCCGCCAGTCCCGCCGCGTCCAGGAGGTCGCGGGTGGTCACCGTCTCCTGCGGAAGGGGATCCACCTCTCCCAGGGGCAGAGGGAAGACCGGCATGGTGCCATCGCCGTCGGCCAGGATCTCGCGCCAGCGCGCGGTGATATCGGGTGGCGGCGCCGGGCGCCCGGCCAGCTCGGTGGTGTGCTCGGCGAAGGATGCCGCCTGGTCCGTCTCCTGGAGGGGCATGCCCTGTTTCTCGGCCTCCAGCGCCGCGAGGAAATCATGAGCCAGCAGGGGCAGGGACCAGGCGTCGACATGACAGTGATCCGCGGCCAGGATGACCGTGGGGGCTTCCGGCGCGTCGATGAAGCACAGCTTGTGCGGCGGCCTGGCGAACGGGGAGCAGCCCTCGTCCAGGACCGCTCCCAGGACCTGACGGGCGCCGTCGGGCGACGACGCGTGATCGTGCCACTGGACCACCGGCTCACCGGGGATCTCCCGCAGGCGCAGGTGCGAGACGTCGTCGGACTCGAAGACCGTGCGCAGCGTGTGGTGCCGATAGGCCACACGTCGCCACGCACCGCCGAGTTCGTCGCGTGTGGCCGGTCCGGGGAGGGTGAAGGACACCGCCATCCAGGTTCCGGGACGCGGGCCGCCGCCGGCGTGCATGCCCTGGTCGAAGGAGACGGGGACCTCCCGGCCCAGTTCGGTGACCACCAGCGAGCAGCTGGATACCGGGCCTTCGGGCAACCTCGCGTGGGTGATGTTGGTCAGCCTCATGAGAGCCTCCTCGTCGTCGCCGTGCCGATCGTCGTGATAGCTGGATGCACCGCCCACGGGTGTCGAGGGCAGGTGCCGGTGCTTCAGTATCAACGCTGGAAGGCCCCGCGGAGGTCTGGACGCAGAAGGTTTGACCTGCCGGAAACAATTGCCCGGAGCCGCTGCGCAGGGCCGGGCCGGCGCGCCGCGTACCGTATCCCCATGCCCACCTTGGACCTAGAACGCTGCAGCCTGGCCTACGACCTGACCAACCCCGGCGGCGGCGGGCCCGCGGTGGTGCAGTTGCACGGGCTGATGTCCGACCGGCCCTCCAACGCCGACGGCGGCCTGGACCTCGCCGCCTTCGTCCCCGGCGCCCGCATCCTGCGCTACGACGCCCGCGGGCACGGTCTCTCCACGGGCGAGCCCGTGGTGGACGACTGGCTGTGGTCCAATCTCGCCCGGGATCTCCTGGCCCTCCTGGACGAGGTCTTCCCCGGCGAGGCCGTCCACGGGATCGGCCCCTCCATGGGGTCGGCCACGCTGCTCTACGCGGCGCTCGCGGACCCCGCCCGGTTCACGTCGCTCACGCTGTGCGTGCCCTCGACCGCGTGGTCCACCCGGCGCGGCCAGGCCGGTATCTACCGGGAGAGCGCGGAGCTGATCGAGTCCCTTGGCATCGAGGCCTACACCCGGGCCACCCGCACGGTGCCGCGCCCGCCCGCCGTCGAGGATCGCGAGCATCACCCGCCGCGGATCCCGGAGCACCTGCTGCCGGCGGTGCTGCGAGGGGCTGCGGCTACGGATCTGCCGGATCCCGGCGAGCTCGCCGGGATCCGGGTGCCCAACCTGATCCTGGCCTGGTCCGATGACGCCGCCCATCCGATCTCGAGTTCCCGGATCCTGCGCGAGGTCCTGCCCGGTGATACGTTGCACATCGCATCGCAGCCGGAGGAATTCGCGCTGTGGCCGCACTATGCGAGGACGTTCGTCACCAGTATCGAGGGCCGTCCCGCGGGCTAGCGGCCGAGCTGCTGGGAGAGGGGGCACTGCCACACGTCCACTCCACCTCGGCCGACCTGCCTGATATAGGAGGCCACCTCTCCGTATGCGCGCCATAGAGGTGTCTCGTAATAGGAGATGCCGAGTCCCTGGCAGTGCTCGCGCACCAGAGGCGCTGCGTGCCGAAGGTTGGGCCGGGGCATGCTGGGGAAGAGATGGTGTTCGATCTGGTAGTTCAAACCACCCATTAGGAACGAGGTCACCCGGCCGCCGGAGATGTTCCGGCTCATGAGAACCTGGCGGCGTAGAAAGTCGATGGTCACATTGCGTGGAGCCATCGGCATCCCGATGTGATTCGGGGCGAAGGCCATGCCGAGGTAGAACCCGAACAGGCCCCAGGAGACGGCCAGGAACAAGGCCGCCTTACCCGGGGGCAGCACGATGAAGACGATAGCGATGAAGCTGGCGAGGCGGAAGATCAAAAAGGTGAGCTCCACACCGCGGTGCTTGACGGGGGCGGCGCTCAAGAGCCGTTTGAAACCCTTGTAGTGCAGGTTCAGGCCTTCCAGGGTCAGCAAAGGGAAGAAGTACCACACCTGGAGCCGGGCCAGGGCGCGCCGCCAGCGGTTGATGGTGCGGGAGCCCCGCTCCGGAGTGTCTTCCGGATTGAGGACCAGTACCTCGGAGGAGATATCAGGATCGGATCCGAGCTTGTTGGGCGCGGCATGATGTTTGTTGTGCTTACCCGTCCAGGAACTGACCCCGATGCCCACGAACAGGTTGGCCAAGACCATGGCCGTCCATTCGTTCCAGCGCGGTGACTTGAAGATCTGCCGGTGAGCTGCGTCGTGCCCCAGGAAGGCGATCTGCGTCATGAGCAGGGCAAGGGTGGCGGCCAACGCCATCTGCCACCAGGTGTCACCCAGCAGGACGAACAGTGCCAGGAGGCCTAGCCCGAGGGCGGGCAGCAGGATGAGCTTGGTCCAATAGTGCCGGTAGTTGCGAAGCAAGAGCCCCCTGTCCTTGACACGGGCCGTCAGTTCCGTGAAATCGGAGAGATGCGGGGTGGGCCGGCGGCGAGAGGTAGAACTTGAAGTGGAACTTCGAGCACTCCCCGAGGGAGAAATAGCGTGGTTCATGGCGTCCTCATTCATGAAAGGACGCGCGAGTTCGCGACCTGGCCTCAGTCTGTCACGGGCCTGGGGATGTGAAAGACTGCTCGCCATGTCGCACTTTCGCCCAGAGCATGATCAACAGCCTGTGGACTTGGCCACGGATTTGCGGCAAACCGTCGACCAGGTCACGGAGGAGGCGCTGAACCTCGGCTACCGCCTGGAACAGCGGTTCGCGCTGGGCCGGGAACGGCGCGCCAAGCGCCGCGGGGACATCCCCGTGATGGTCGCGTTCGACGGGTACGGCTCCACCACCCGCGTGCGGATCCTGGGCCGCGCCCTGCTCAAGACCACGGGTCCCGAGGATCCCACGGACGAGGACGAGTCCTCGATCCGCGGGTGGCGGTCGTTCACCTCCCTGCCCATCACCTTCGCCCACGTGGACGTGAACCTGGGCGGGAAGGACTTCCGCCTGGTGGCCGACAAGGGCGGGGTGATCGACGCGGATCTGGCGATCTCCCTGGAACCCGGCGTCCACGAGGCCCATCTGCGCACGGAGGGTTCCTCCTGGGCCACCTCGAAGGTGACCGTGGTGGAGGACGGGCAGCGGATCGGCGTGGTCTCCGACGTCGACGACACCGTCATGGTCACCGCCCTGCCGCGTCCCATGCTCGCGGCGTGGAACTCCTTCGTGCTCAACGAGCACGCCCGCGCCCCAACGCCCGGCATGGCCGTCCTGATGGAGCGGCTGTCCAGGAGGTACACCGGCGCGCCGTTCATCTACCTCTCCACCGGTGCGTGGAACGTGGCCCCCACCCTGCGCCGGTTCCTCTCCCGCAACGCCTATCCGTCCGGATCGCTCCTGCTCACGGACTGGGGCCCGACGACGGACCGGTGGTTCCGCTCGGGTGCCCGGCACAAGGTGGAGAACCTGGAGCACCTGGCCCAGAACTTCCCCGACATCAAATGGATCCTGATCGGCGACGACGGGCAGCACGATCCGCAGATCTACGGCGGATTCGCCCAGCGCTACCCGGAGCACGTGGCCGCCGTCGTGATCCGCAATCTCTCAACGGCGGAAGCGGTGCTGGCCTCGGGCCAGTTCCTGGCTGAGGACGGGCCGCGGATCCCGGAGGGAATCCCGCTGATCGAGGCGAACGACGGGGCCACGATCTCCGAGAAGCTCTCCGAGGCCGGGTTGCTCTAGCCCGGTTGTCCGCCCCCGCGTTTACCGTGGGGGCATGGAAGAAAGCATCAGCACCGTGCCCGACACCCGACTGGCCGCGGTCGACGGCCTGCGGGAACCGGAGCGACGGGAGATCGACGCCACCATCCGGCGGACACGGGAGGGCTTCGGCCTGCCCTGCGCGCTGGAACTGCGCCTGGACCGGCTGGACCGGCTCGAGGCGATGTTGCGCGATCGCGAGGATCAGCTCCTGGCGGCACTGGCCGATGACCTCGGCAAATCCGCCACGGAGGCCTGGGGCACGGAGATCGGCACCGTCTTCGGGGAGATCGCGCACCTGCGCAAGCTCCTGCCGTCCTGGCAGCGGCCGCGTGCCGTGCCGTCCTCGGCGCCGCTGGTGCCGTCACGGGCCTGGGCCGATCGGCAGCCCCTCGGCACCGTGCTGGTCGTCGCCCCGTGGAACTACCCCGTCCAGCTGGTGCTCTCGCCCCTAGCCGGGGCGCTGGCGGCGGGGAACACGGTGGTGGTCAAGCCCTCGGAGGTGGCGCCGGCGGTGGCGGAGGTCCTGGCCGACGGGTTGCGCGAGTTCCTGGGGGACTGCGTCGGCGTCGTCACGGGCGGGGTGCCCGAGACCACCCGGGTGCTGCAGCACCGGTTCGACCACATCTTCTACACGGGCAATGCCACGGTGGGGCGGGTGGTCATGCGGGCCGCGGCGGAGTACCTCACCCCCGTGACCCTGGAACTGGGCGGGAAGTCTCCGGCCTGGGTGGACGGCACGGCCGATCTCGAGGTAGCGGCCGCGCGCATCGCGTGGGGCAAGTTCGTCAACGCCGGGCAGACCTGCGTGGCCCCCGACTACGTCATGGGACCGCCGGAGGTGCTGACCGCGCTGGAACCGCTGCTGATCGCGGCGATCGGCAGGCTCTACGGGCCGGATCCTTCGATATCGGATTCCTACGGGCGGATCGCCACCGCCCGGCATCTCGGGAGGCTCACGGAACTCCTGGATCAGGTGGACCCGGAGGACGTGGTGACCGGCGGGCAACGCCGGGAGGATGAGCGCTATCTGGCCCCCACGGTGATCCGCAGCTCGCAGGACGGGCCTTTCATGCAGGAGGAGATCTTCGGCCCCGTCCTGCCGCTGGTGCCCGTGGAAGACCACCGGGCGGCCATCGACGCGGTCAACGCCCGGGAGAAGCCCCTGGCCCTCTACGTCCTGAGCGAGGATGAGGCCGTGCGCGACGGCTTCCGGCGGAATACCTCCTCAGGCGGGATGGCGATCGGCGCGCCGCTGGTCCACCTGGCACACCCGCACCTGCCCTTCGGCGGTGTGGGGGAGTCCGGGATGGGCAGTTATCACGGCGAGTACTCCCTGAGGACCTTCAGCCACGAGCGCGCCGTCCTGGACAAGCCGCTCAAGCCGGACACCTTGAAGATGGTCTATCCGCCGTACTCGGCACTCAAGGCCCGCGGAGCACGGCTGGCCATGGGAATGCCGTCACCGTCGCGGCTGATCGGGCGCTTGCTGGGCGGAAAGCGCTAGGTATCGATCGGGGCGCGGGCGGGTGCCCCGACACGCTGGCGGAAAAGTTTCCCAAAGCAAAAATCCGGTGCACAGGAGCCCTCGCCGGGTCGTCCACAGGTGTGGATGACGGGGGTGCCGTAGCGCCGGTTGCGCGCGATCACGCGGGAGGGCAACGCCCCTCCCTGTGGATGAACGAGGGCCCGGCTGGGGATGGGATGAGGATGACGAGAAGAGGAACAAGACACGACATCTAGGGGTTGTAACCAGTACCCACTACTAGATGTAGTATCGGTGCTCAGCACAGGAGAGAGGTCCACCTACGCGGACCGGTCCGCCTGCCAGCCCTGGTGGTGCACGTAACTTCCCCGGCCGGCTTCTCCCCGCAGCGATACAGACCACCCCCACAGGAAGGGACTCCCGACATGTCCGTGACCGTCTACTCCAAGCCCTCCTGCGTCCAGTGCAATGCCACCTATCGTGCACTCAAGAAGAGCGATATCGACTACAACGTCATCGATGTCACCGAGGACCAGGACGCCTTCGATCGCGTGGTCGCCATGGGTTACCAGCAGGTGCCCGTCGTCATCGCCGGTGACGAGCACTGGTCCGGGTTCCGCCCGGACAAGATCTCCTCGCTGCGCGTGCGCCTCTCGGCCTGACCAGGGATCTCCGGACCGGCCCGGTGCAGCAGTCGTAACCGAGCATGATGGCGCGGTGGACGAGCATCCGGGCCGTTGCCGTCCCCGGCTCCCGTCGGCGGCGGCCTCCGGGGACCCCAATCGCGGGTACAAAGCCCGTCCCTCATGTCTTTACCTATACAGCAGCCACGGAAGTGATCTCGTATGTCCGCCCTGTCAGCCCTCCTGGAGGAAGCCCGTCACCGCGACGGGGCGCCGGAGCACGGGCAGGATCAGGGGCACGACGACCGGCGGGAGGAGCTCCCGCGCGGCGCGAGCGACCCCGTCGTCGTCTACTTCTCCTCCGTCTCGGGCAATACCCACCGGTTCGTGGAGAAGCTGTGGGCGCGCAAGGTCCGGCTGCCGCTGCGCACCCGGGAGGAGCCTCCGGTCATGGAGGAGCCGTACGTCCTGGCCGTGCCCACCTATGGCCGGCCCGAAGGATCCGGGGCCGTCCCACCGCAAGTGATCAAATTCCTCAATGTCGAGACCAACCGGAAGCTCCTGCGCGGAGTCCTGGGGGCCGGCAACACCAACTTCGGCGACAAGTTCTGCCTCGCCGCCGACAAGATAGCCGCCAAGTGCGAGGTGCCCGTGCTCTACAAGTTCGAGCTCATGGGCACCGGCACGGACGTCACCACCGTTAATGAAGGACTGATGAACCTGTGGCAGTAACCACCCACACCTCACATATCGGCATCGCCGAGTCCGGGCACGACGACCCCACCGTGCCCGAGAAATACCGTGGCATGGGTTATCACGAGCTCAACGCGGTGCTGAACCTCTACGATGCCGACGGCAACATCCAATTCGAGGCCGACCGGCAGGCCGCGCGGCAGTACTTCCTGCAGCACGTCAACGAGAACACGGTGTTCTTCCACGACCTCGAGGAGAAGCTGAAGTACCTGGTGGACCACCAGTACTACGAGGCGGAGGTGCTGGAGCAGTACTCCTTCGACTTCGTCAAGAAGCTCTCCAAGCAGGCCTACGCCCACAAGTTCCGCTTCCAGACTTTCCTGGGTGCGTTCAAGTTCTACACCTCCTACACGCTGAAGACCTTCGACGGGCGCCGGTACCTCGAGCGCTTCGAGGACCGCGTGGTCATGGTCTCGCTGTACCTGGCCGGCGGCGACGAGCAGCTGGCCGAGAAGCTGGTCGAGGAGATCATCACCGGCCGGTTCCAGCCGGCGACCCCCACCTTCCTCAACGCGGGGAAGAAGCAGCGCGGCGAGATGGTCTCCTGCTTCCTGCTGCGCATGGAGGACAACATGGAGTCGATCGGGCGCTCGATCAACTCCGCCCTGCAGCTGTCCAAGCGGGGTGGCGGCGTGGCCTTCGCGCTGACCAACCTGCGTGAGGCCGGTGCGCCGATCAAGAAGATCGAGAACCAGTCCTCGGGTGTCATCCCGGTCATGAAGCTGCTGGAGGACTCGTTCTCCTACGCCAACCAGCTCGGTGCCCGCCAGGGCGCCGGTGCCGTCTACCTGCACGCCCATCACCCGGACATCTACAAGTTCCTGGACACCAAGCGGGAGAACGCGGACGAGAAGATCCGGATCAAGACCCTCTCGCTGGGCGTGGTGATCCCGGACATCACCTTCGAGCTGGCCAAGAAGAACCAGGACATGTACCTGTTCTCCCCGTACGACGTCGAGCGCATCTACGGCAAGCCCTTCTCCGACGTCGACGTCACCGAGAAGTACTACGAGATGGTCAACGACGCCCGGATCTCCAAGACGAAGATCAACGCGCGCGAGTTCTTCCAGACCATCGCCGAGGTCCAGTTCGAGTCCGGCTACCCGTACGTCATGTTCGAGGACACGGTCAACAAGGCCAACCCCATCCAGGGCAAGATCATCATGTCCAACCTGTGCTCCGAGATCCTCCAGGTCTCCGAGCCCTCGGTCTACGACGCCGATCTCGGCTACTCGACCGTCGGCAAGGACATCTCCTGCAACCTCGGCTCGCTGAACATCGCCATGACCATGGACTCCCCGGACTTCGGACGGACGGTGGAGACCGCCATCCGCGGCCTGACCGCCGTCTCCGAGATGTCGGAGATCGACTCGGTCCCGTCGATCCAGCGCGGCAACTCGATGTCCCACGCCGTCGGGCTGGGGCAGATGAACCTGCACGGGTACCTGGGCCGCGAGCACATCTACTACGGCTCGGAGGAGGGTGTGGACTTCACGAACATGTACTTCTACACCGTCGTCTTCCACGCCGTGCGCGCCTCCATGCTCATCGCCAAGGAGCGCGGGGCGACCTTCGTGAACTTCGAGAACTCGAAGTACGCGACGGGGGAGTACTTCGACAAGTACACCGAGCAGCAGTGGCAGCCCGCCACGGCCCGGGTCGGGGAGATCTTCGACGCCGCGGGCGTGCAGATCCCCACGCAGGAGGACTGGCGCGAGCTGAAGGCCCAGGTGGCCGAGCACGGCATGTACAACCAGAACCTGCAGGCGGTCCCGCCCACCGGCTCGATCTCCTACATCAACAACTCGACCTCCTCGATCCACCCAATCGCCTCGGCGATCGAGATCCGCAAGGAGGGCAAGCTGGGCCGCGTGTACTACCCGGCGCCCCATATGGACATGGAGAACCTGGAGTACTTCCAGGACGCGTACGAGATCGGTTACGAGAAGATCATCGACACCTACGCCGCTGCCACCCAGCACGTGGACCAGGGGCTGTCGCTGACGCTGTTCTTCAAGGACTCCGCGACCACCCGGGACGTCAACAAGGCGCAGATCTACGCGTGGCGCAAGGGCATCAAGACGATGTACTACTCGCGGATCCGCCAGCTGGCCCTGGAAGGCACCGAGGTCGAGGGCTGCGTGTCCTGCATGCTCTGAGGGTCTCGTCCCCTGGTGGCAGGGGACGGTACGACCGCATGATCGGACACACCTCCACGACAGCACGTTCCTACGCTGGAGGCATCCGATACAGCGGCCGTACGGCCCGAGGAAAGGTTGAAGACTATGCGCACGCTGGCGATCACGCAGAACATCACGATCGACGGACGCGTCGAGATGCTGGGGGACTGGTTCGACCCGGCCGACGAGGCTCCCGACGTCCTGGCGGAGATGCACCGCCAGGACGAGACCTGCGACGCGGTGCTGCTGGGGCGGCAGACCTTCGAGGACTTCCGCGGTTACTGGCCCGAGCAGACGGACGACCAGACCGGGGTGACGGATCAGCTCAACGCGGTGGCCAAGTACGTGGTGTCCTCCACGATGACCGATCCCGGATGGCAGAACTCCACGGTGATCAGCGGGGATGTCCTGGACGCCGTACGGCGGCTGAAGGAGCAGCCCGGGCAGGACATCGTGTGCACGGGCTCCATCACTCTGTGCCACGCCCTGCTGGAGGCCGGCCTGGTGGACGAGTTGCGGCTCTTCACCTACCCGGTCGTCCAGGGGGAGGGCCGCAGGCTGTTCACCGACGACGTGCCCGCCGCCGGTGCGGACCTGATCGCCTCGATGCGCTTCGGCAACGGTGTGACGTACACGGGGTGGGCGCTGCGGCGGTGAGCGCCGTCGTCGTCGATAGAGTCGAGACAGAAAACAATCCACGGACATCCCCGGCCACCACCCATGGCCGGGACCCGGTTCCGAGCAAGGAGAATCGTTCGCGATGATGAGCGAAAAGGTGGAGCTGCTTCACCACCACGTCGAGGCCATTAACTGGAACCGCATCCAGGATCCCAAGGATGACGAGGTGTGGGACCGGCTGACCGCCAACTTCTGGCTCCCGGAGAAGGTGCCGCTGTCCAACGACGTCCAGTCCTGGAACACGCTCACGGATGAGGAGAAGGACCTCACCATGAAGGTGTTCACGGGGCTGACCCTGCTGGACACCATCCAGGGCACCGTGGGCGCCGTCTCGCTGATCCCCGACGCCGTGACCCTGCACGAGGAGGCGGTCTACACCAACATCGCCTTCATGGAGTCGGTGCACGCCAAGTCGTACTCCTCGATCTTCTCGACCCTGGCCTCGACCAAGATGATCGACGAGGCCTTCCGCTGGTCGCGGGAGAACGAGTTCCTGCAGCGCAAGGCGGACATCGTCATGGACCGCTACGTGGGCGACGATCCCCTCAAGAAGAAGGTGGCCTCCACCCTGCTGGAGTCCTTCCTGTTCTACTCGGGCTTCTACCTGCCCATGCACTTCTCCTCGCAGGCGAAGCTGACCAACACCGCGGACATCATCCGCCTGATCATCCGCGACGAGGCGGTGCACGGGTACTACATCGGCTACAAGTATCAGCGCGCCCTGGAGAAGGAGAGCCCCGAGCATCAGGCGGAGCTCAAGGACTTCACCTACGACCTGCTGGACGAGCTCTACGAGAACGAGATCGCCTACACCGAGTCCCTCTACGACGGCGTGGGCTGGACCGAAGAGGTCAAGAAGTTCCTGCACTACAACGCCAACAAGGCCCTCAACAACCTGGGCTACGAGGCGCTGTTCCCCAAGGAGATGACCGACGTCTCGCCCGCGATCCTCTCGGCCCTCTCGCCGAACGCGGACGAGAACCACGACTTCTTCTCGGGGTCGGGCTCCTCCTACGTGATCGGCAAGGCCGTGAACACCGACGACGAGGACTGGGACTTCTAAGTCTTGTGCCGCCGACATCTGATCAGGGGCTAAAACCGGCTGGGATCTTCTGATTCAGGTTTCTCGGTTCAGGGACGTTGGACGATTCACTCCTCCGTCATATCAGTATGCGAATTAGTGCTTTCGATAAGATCGATGCTGATGACTGAGACCGGAGACGAGCGCCTGGCAGCGGAGCAGAGGGCGCGGGTGCTGATCGACCGCCAGCTCGCGGACGCTGGCTGGGCGGTGCAGGACCGTGGGGCACTCAACCTTTTCGTACCGCAACGAGGCATCGCGGTACGGGAGGTCATCATGAAGCCCGGCCACGGCCGCGTCGACTACCTGTTGTATGTCGACAAAGCTGTGGTCGGCGTCATCGAACCCAAGCCCATGGGCACGCCACTCTCCGGTGTTGAGTGGCAGTCGGCGATGTACGCGAACGGATTGCCTGACGATGTGCGGCGTAAGGCGCTCGACTCGGAGGGGCGTCTGCCGTTCGTGTTCGAGGCATCTGGCACCGAGACGCACTTCGCAAATGGCTTCGATCCTGAGCCGCGTGCCAGGCGCATCTTCGCCTTTCCGAGACCTGAAACGCTCGCAGCAACGGTTCGTGCGGCGGGCGAGCACCAGGATCAGGCGCCGACGTGGCGTGGGCGTGTGCGCGTGCTCCCAACGCTTGATGCGGCATCCCTTCGGCCGGCTCAGGTCGAAGCGATAACCGGGATTGAACGCAGCCTTGTCGAGCAACGATACGGCCGTTCACTAGTGCAGATGGCTACTGGCGCCGGCAAGACCTATACGGCGGTCACTGAGGCCTATCGGCTGCTGAAGTGGGGTGGGTTCAAGCGCGTACTGTTCCTGGTGGATCGCAATAACCTCGCCGATCAGGCCATAGGCGAGTTTCAGAACTATCGCACGCCTGACGACGGCCGCCGCTTCACCGAGCTGTACAACGTCACCAAACTCACTCGCGGTGGCATGCCCGACTCGACCAGGGTTGCGATCTCAACGATCCAGCGAGTGTTCAAGGCGATCAAGAACGAGGGTGTTCCCGACACCGACGACCAAGGGCTCGACGAGTTTCGCCCCAAGGAACCGGTCACGGTCCGTTATAGTTCCGATCTGCCGCCTGAGGCCTTCGACCTGGTGATCGTGGACGAAGCCCACCGCTCGATCTATGGCGTGTGGCGCGGAGTGCTGGAGTACTTCGACGCGCATATCGTCGGCCTCACTGCGACCCCGGGCAAGCAGACCTTCGGCTTCTTCCAGCAGAACCTGGTGTCGGAGTACACCTACCCCCAGTCGGTTGCCGACGGCGTGAACGTCGACTTCGACATCTACCGCATCAGAACGAGAATCACGCAACAGGGCGAAACCATCAAAGCCGGCACCTATGTACCCACGGTGGATCGCAGCACCCGTGAGGAAAAACTCTTGCGTCTAGACGCCGACCTTGACTACACCCCGAGTCAGCTTGATCGCGCGGTAACGGCGAAGCACCAGATCAGGCTTGTACTGGAGACGTTCCGTAATCAGCTATTTACAGAGATCTTCCCCGGCCGTCGTACCGTGCCCAAAACGCTGATATTTGCCAAGGACGACAACCATGCAGAAGAGATCGTGCAGACAGTGCGCGAAGTGTTCGGCAAAGGCAACGATTTCGCCGCGAAGATCACCTACTCCGTCAAAGACGCGAAGGGGCATCTGAAGACGTTCCGTACAAGCCCAGCAATGCACGTCGCTGTCACGGTTGACATGATCGCCACCGGTACCGACGTGAAGCCGCTTGAATGCGTGTTCTTCATGCGTGACGTGCGTGGCGGGCAGTACTTCGAGCAGATGAAGGGCCGAGGTGCACGCACCCTTGATCCCGCCGATTTCCGCGCCGTCACCGACGACGCCATCGCGAAGACCCGTTTCGTGATCGTGGATGCCATCGGCGTGACCGAACACGACTTCGTAGAACCACCCCTGAATCGCGACAAGTCGATCAGCCTGAAGAAACTGCTTGATAGGGCCGCTGCTCTGAATCTCACCGAGAGCGAGACTGCGACCCTTGCGAGTCGCCTCGCCGCGCTGGATCGGCAGCTCACCCCAGCAGAGCGTGCCGAGCTGGACGAGGTTGCGGGTGTCTTCGATGCTGAGGTGTCAATGCATCAGGTCGTGCAGGCACTTGTGAACGCCGTCGATCCCGATGCACAGGCTGCGGCGTGCGCGACAGCACCGGATCGTGACCCGGCCGAGGTGGTCCAGGAGTTGCTAGATGCTGCGACCGAGCCACTTGCGGCCAACCCCGGCCTGCGTACGAGGATCATCGAACTGCGGCGCGCCAAGGATCAGATCATCGATGAAGTGAGTCGTGACGAGGTGCTCGATGCCTATGGCGTGATCGACCCCGACAAGGCGGAGCACACGATCACCTCCTGGCGTGAGTATTTAGCCCAGCACCGTAGCGAGATCAGCGCCATTGAGCTGATGTTCGAGGCCAAGGGCCGCGGCATCTGCTTCGAGCAGATTCAAGAACTTGCCGATCGCATTGCCCGCCCGCCCCACAACTGGACGGTCGACATCATCTGGAGCGCCTACCTCTCGCTTGAGGTGGAGTATCGGGGCCGCCCAGAGAACCGCGATCGGCATGCGGCAACCGATCTGATCTCGCTGCTGCGCCTTGAAGCTGGGGTCGACGATGCGCTCGTGCCCTACGCTGAGCAGGTGGAAAAACGGTATGAGAATTGGCTAGCGCGACAGGAGCAGGCGGGGGCTGTGTTCACCGATTCGCAGCGGTGGTGGCTGGATCGGATGATGCGCATCATTGCGTCCTCAGCAGGGATCGACGCCGATGACCTCGACAACGCTCCCTTCGATGAGCGCGGCGGTATCGACGGTGCTTTGCGTGACCTCGGCGACGGGGCCGGCGACCTCATCGAGGAACTCAACCGGGAGCTCACGGCGTGACGTGGGAGCGAGATACGTTGGGTTCCCTGGGCGTTGAGGCCCAGATAGGATTTGCTTCAGGAAAGCACTCGGGTGTGGGTGAACTGCCTCACTTGCGACCAATGAATATTACACCGCATGGCGCGCTTACGTTAGATGGAAGTAAGTTTGTAGACGCGGAATCAGGTATTCAACGGGTCGAGCGAGGGGACGTGCTCTTCAACAATACGAATAGCCCAAAGTGGGTTGGGAAGACCGCATGGGTCAACGCAGCGCAAGAATTGGCCTATTCAAACCATATGACTCGTCTTCGATCTCCGACCCATCGGCTCGATTCAAGGTTCTTGGCGAGCTATTTGCATTTTCAGCAAATGAGCGGATATTTTGAGGCCATCTGCTCGAACCATGTCAATCAGGCAAGTGTGTCTAGGAAGCGATTACTTGAGACCGAAATCCCCTTGCCGTCGCTGGAGGAGCAGCGCCGCATCGTCGCGATCCTCCAAGACCATCTTTCCCACCTCGACACCGCTGATGGCGCGCTGTCCATGGTTGAGAGGCGATTGCAAACGCTTGACCAAGTGATGCTATCAAGCATGCCGGGATGGTAGACTGCTTCCCTTGAAGGATATTGCGCTGATTCAAGGCGGTAATTAGAAGCAGCCAAAGCGGGTTCCTAAGCTGAACGCGTACGCTTTTCTGCGTGTAGCGAATGTCACCGCCAACGGTCTTGACCTCAATGAGGTGCATCAGGTCGAACTCTTCAACGGAGAACTGGAAAAGCTGCGTCTTGAACGTGGCGATCTTTTGGTAGTAGAGGGCAATGGCAGCTCATCGCAGATCGGACGCGCTGCGCTTTGGAATGACAGTATCGAGGATTGCGTGCACCAGAATCATCTCATTCGAGTGCGACCGGGCTCGGGGCTACTACCTGAGTACTTGGAGGCTGTGTGGAACTCACCGCAGAATCGTAGGACGCTGTCTAATGTGGCCAGCTCAAGCAGCGGGCTCCACACCCTAAGCGTCTCGAAGCTGAAGAGACTTGCTGTTCCGGTTCCGTCGGTTGAGCGGCAGCGAGAGCTGGTGACGGAGGTAGACGAGCTTCGTGAGTCCTATGCGCGGCAGAGGAGCACTATTGTGCAACTCCAGTAACGCCGGTCCGCACTCCGACGCTCCCTGCTCACCGCAGCGTTCTCAGGCCGCCTCACCGGCTCTCCGCAGCCGGTGTCAGTGGTCGACGGAAGAATGGAAGCATGAACGGCAAGCAGGTCAAACTCTTCCTTGTAGACGGCACCCCTGGCGGATTGACGACCGCGGAGATCACGAACTGGACAGGCAGCGTGCTCTCGGCGCGGCGTTCTGACCTTGCTGAACTCTTGAGGCGCGAAGAGGCTGGGCGCACCGGTGTGTACATGCTGCTCGGGGAAGATGAAGAGGCAGTAGGTGACACGCGCGGCTATATCGGCGAGGCCGACGTCGTCGCAACACGGTTGCGAAGTCACGCGAAGGAGAAGCCGTTCTGGAACCAGGCCGTGCTCGTCACGTCGAAAGACACGAACCTGACTAAGTCGCACGTGCGTTACTTGGAATCTCGGCTCATCGAGCTCGCCACCCAAGCGGGCCGGGTGTCACTGGAGAACGGCACGGAGCCGCCCCGTCCGCGGCTGCCCGAGGCGGATGTCTCCGACATGGAGTACTTCCTCGGCCAGTTGCAGATCGTGCTTCCTGTGCTCGGTGTCAACGTCATCAGGGCCCGCTCAGTCAAGCAGAACCTCGAGACCACCGAATCTCCAGTGTTCAGCCTGACGAACAGACGCCAGAGCGTCGATGCACGAGCCCAGCAGGTCGACGGGGAATTCATCATGCTCGCTGGGTCTGTTGTCGTCCCTACCTGGCACGGGGTGGGAAATGCGCTGAGTACTCAGAAGGCTTATGCGAGTTACCGGGCTCAGCACGAGGGTTTGATCGCCGACGGCTCCATTGTGGTGGACGGGGAGATGGCCCGGACAAGCCGTGACATCGTGTTCCCTTCCCCCTCAGCGGCCGGTGCGATTGCGCTCGGGAGTGCGTGCAATGGCCGGGTCGCCTGGGTAAGCGCAGAGGGATCGTTCGGCGTCTGGGAGAGCCGCGGGGTGGACGATGAGTAGTGCGAACGATGGCGGAGGCCGGTGCGGCCGTGTAGGGTGGAAGCACAATATCCCCCGAGCCTCTCCACGATGCGCAACCGGGGGATTTTCTCATGTCTGAGGCCTCACGCTTCTACTCCAAGCCTGCCTTGACCGAGGGCGAGCTGCTCGCGCGATGGCAGTCGCGGGGGCTTGAGCTCCCCGATGAGCAGCGGGCGTTACGTTATCTCCGCCACATCGGGTACTACCGGCTCTCGGCGTACGTGCGTAGCTTCGAAGGGGGCGAGCGGGATATTATTCGGCCCGGCACGACGTTCGATGACGTCCTCGGCCTCTACGTGTTCGACCGCAAGCTCCGCCTGCTCGTGCTCGACGCGATCGAACGCATCGAGGTCGCATTACGTGCGTCGATCAGCGACCACCTAGCACGCATCGACGGGCCGCACTGGTACGAGAACTCCCGACACTTCACGACCCGCACCACCCACTCAAAATTGCTTGCGGATGTTAACGAGATACTGCGGCTCCAGCGGGCACGGCGGCCGGAAAGCGGCTTGAGCGGCGATCGATTCGTCTCAGCGCTGGACTACTACGTCGGCCACTTCGACAAACCTGTTCGCCCACCGACATGGGTCGTATTCGAGGAACTGAGCTTCGGCACTATACGGGCCGTATTTGATGCGCTTGCGCCGCGCGATCTGCAGTCCAAGGTTGCTCGATCGCTCGGTGTCGTCGCCCCCGTTCTGTCTTCATGGTTGAAGAGCTATCAGCGTGTTCGCAATATCTGTGCCCACCATGGGCGCCTGTGGAACTGCGGCCTCGGCGTGTACCCGGCGCTCCCGAAATCAAGGTCGATCGTGTGGCTCGACGACCCCACCGTCATCACCGGTGAACCGTGGAGACGCCAGCGCCTGTATCCCGTGCTCGTCTCTATCCAGACGATCCTGCATACGATCCCCCCGCGATCCACGTGGGGTACGCGGTTACATGATCTCTTCGAGGCAAGCCCCGACGTTCCGCTGAGCGGTATGGGAGTGCCCGATAACTGGTTCGACGATCCATTCTGGTCGAGGAGGCCGCAATGACCGATTCCCGTCGCCTGGTCGACAAGCTCGATTCGTTCCGCAACCTGCTGCGCGACGACGGTGTGGGCGTGCTCGACTACATCGAGCAACTCACCTATTTGCTGTTCCTCAAGATGGCGCACGAGCGCGCTACCCGTAAGCTCAAGCCGCAGCAGATCGTGCCCGAAGAGTACTCCTGGCAGCGGCTGCTCGATGCCGAGGGCGTCGCTCTGGAACTCGAGTACACGAAGATCCTGGTCGGGCTCGCGCAACAGCCCGGCACACTCGGCGTGATCTTCCGTAAGGCCCAGAATCGTATCCAAGACCCGGCAAAACTCAAGCGCCTCATCGTCGATCTGATCGACAAGGAACAATGGTCGGCGACTAGCAGCGACCTCAAGGGTGACGCGTACGAGCAGCTTCTCGCGAAGGGCGCATCCGATAAGGGCGCAGGAGCAGGCCAGTACTTCACGCCACGTGACCTGATCCAAGCGATTGTTGATGTGATCCAGCCATCTGCTGATGACACTGTGATCGACCCGGCCTGCGGTACAGCTGGCTTCCTGCTGGTCGCCCACGACTACGCCTCCCAGCACGCCGCAGACCTCACACCCATCCAGCGTGACCACCTGCGAGACACCTTCGCCCATGGCACTGAGCTCGTTGATGGCACAGCCCGGCTCGCTGCCATGAATCTGCTGCTGCACGGTATCGGTACTCCTGACGGGGAATCGCTCATCGACGTGCGCGACGCGCTGATTGCCGACCCCGGTGAGCGCTATTCAATGGTGCTCTCCAATCCTCCGTTCGGCCGCAAGTCATCGATGACGATGGTCGGAGCTGATGGGCGGGAGTCGAAAGAAGACACCGAGATCGAGCGTGCTGACTTCGTGACCACGACCTCGAATAAGCAGCTCAACTTCCTGCAGCACATCATGACGATTCTCGACATCGGTGGGCGAGCAGCCGTTGTTCTGCCCGACAACGTGCTTTTCGAGGGCGGTGCGGGAGAGATGCTGCGCCGCAAGCTGCTCGCAGACTTCGACCTGCATACGATCCTGCGTCTCCCCACCGGCATTTTCTATGCCCAGGGCGTTAAAGCGAACGTGTTGTTCTTCGAGAAAAAGCCCGCGAGCGAGACGCCGTGGACTCGTAAGCTCTGGGTTTACGATCTGCGCACGAACCGGCACTTCACCCTCAAGCAGAACGCGCTGCGCCGGGCACATCTCGATGAATTCGTGCAGTCGTACTTGGCGGGTGACGCTCGTGACAACCGCGTGGAATCGGAGCGGTGGAGGGCGTTCACCTACGACGAGTTGATCGCACGCGACAAGGTCAACCTCGATATCACGTGGTTGCGCGACGATTCTCTCGAAGATCTCGACTCGCTACCGGCACCTGAGGTTATCGCGCGCGAGATCGTCGAAGACCTCACTGCTGCACTCGCCGAATTCGAGGCGGTGGCCGCAACATTGGAAGGCAGCACCTCGGAGTAGTCAGGAATACCGAATCCTCGACTTACCGTTTGGCAGCCAGTACGCGACTGATCTATCGGAGGAGACCAGTGCGCCGGGCGGTGGCGACGGCGGCCGTGCGGGAGGAGACGCCGAGCTTGGTATAGATGTGCACGAGGTGCGACTTCACGGTGGCCTCGCTGATATGCAGACGCGCCGCGATCTCGACGTTCGTGGCGCCGTCGGAGACGAGGTGGAGGACCTCGGTCTCGCGGGTGCTGAGACTGGGCTGAGGGGAACGCATCCGTGCTAGCAGGCGACCCGCGATCGCCGGGGCGAGTGCGGTCTCACCGAAGGCGGCGGCGCGGATCGCGGCGATGAGCTCGTCCGGCGGGGCGTCCTTGAGGAGATAACCGCTGGCGCCTGCTTCGACGGCGCCGAGGATGTCGCCGTCGGTGTCGTAGTTGGTGAGCACCAGCACCGCGGGCGGCTCCGGAAGGGATCGGATGTCCCGGGTGGCGTCCGCTCCCGTCCGTTCCGTGCCGAACTGCAGATCCATCAGCACCACATCCGGTGCGAGATCCGTGGCAAGGGCGATCGCCTCGTCGGGATCGGCTGCATCCCCGACGACGTCGAGGTCGGGGTCGCCGGCGAGCATGGCACGAAGCCCGGCGCGGACCACGGGATGGTCATCGGCAAGCACGATACGGATCACAGCTGTCTCCATGATTCTGGGGGAAGGGGAAGTACGGCGGTGATCGTGGTGCCCTGTCCGGAGGCCGACGCGATATCAAGAGTGCCGTCCAGTTGCTCGACGCGAACCTGCATGGCCTGCAGCCCGAAAGAGTCCGCTCGATGGGTCACGGCTGCGGCACCGGGCACATCGAAGCCGCGTCCGTCGTCACTGACCACCAACGTCGCCGAGCCCCCCGAGGTCGTGAGTTCGATGGCGATGTGCGAGGCATCCGCGTGACGAACGGCGTTCGAGAGGGCGCCCTGGGCGATACGCAGCAGCGCGGTCTGGATGTCCATCGGCAGATCGGCTTCTTCCGCCGCGACCTCGACCGGAATCGACGTACGGCTGGCCTGTTCGTCACCGAGCCTGCGAAGGGCTGCGGCGAGGCCGTCGTCGAGGCGGGCAGGGGTCAGCTCGCGAATGATCTGCCGGGTCTCGGCGAGGCTGTCGGCCGCCGTCTCACGCGCCAGTTCCAGGTAGCCGGCGGCGGGCCCTGATGCCTCGCGTTCGGCGGCGCGCAGCAGCATCTGGATGGACGAGAGCCCTTGGGCCACGGTGTCGTGGATCTCGCGGGCCAGCCTGGCGCGCTCGGCCAGGGCGCCCTGCTCGCGTTCGGTGTCGGCCAGTTGCCGCCGGGTACGGAGGAGCTCGGCGAGGAGCCGCTCGCGTTCCTTCGCTTCCCGGGTGAGCGCGCGATAGGCCAGCCCGATCAGCACCGCGACCCCGGCGCCGACGAGCGGACCGACGACTCCGCCCACACTGAAACCCAGGTGCAGACCGAGCGCGCAGATCGCGAACACGGTGGCGATCACGATGGCCGCCACGCCACCCGCGCCCGGCAGCAGATGGAGGTAGAGGAAGAACAAGGGGAAGACGAGATAGGCGCCCTCGGGGCTGAGCCACACCAGCACGGCCCACAGGGCCGTGAGGGCAGCCACCCACCCGACGGCGAAGCCGGGCCGTGGGAACCTCGGCCGACTGTTCATCCGGGCCGCCCAGGCACCCGTCAGATAGACCGCCACGAACGCCACTCCCACGACCAGCGTCCACCCCGCGACTGAAGACGACACGAGAAAGGCGCGGATGACGGCGAACGCGGTGAGGCCGATCAGGAGAGCGTGCAGGCCGAAACGGAGCCCGGTGAACACCGGGGCGAGGGTGGAGTGCGACATGGCGGTTCAAGCCTAGGGGAGCACGCCAGATCGGCCATCAACCGAAAGTTGGATCGGGAATCCAGTGGTTCAGGCGATGCCCGCCCATGCCCCCTGCAAGGAGTGTTGACGGGTAGCTCGCACAGAGAGTGCGAGCGGAAAGGCATCACGTGTTCGTCGCTTGGAGAGAGCTGCGGTTCGCCCGCGGCCGGTTCCTGCTCATCGGGGCCGTCGTCGCCCTGATCACCCTGCTCGTCGGCTTCCTCTCCGGTCTCACCGGTGGCCTCGCCGCTCAGAACGTCTCCTCCGTGCTGCAACTGCCCGGCGACCGCCTGGTGCTGCAGCAGCCGGAAAGCGGTACCCCCAGCTACGCGACCTCCTCCCTCGAGGAGGACACTGTGCAGGTTTGGGAGCGTGCCGAGGGGGTCGACTCGGTCGTTTCCATCGGCATCGCGCAGTCGCGCGCCTCTGCCGATGGTGCCGGCGACCCTGCCGGAGTCGCACTGTACGGGCTGCCACAGGGTGCAGCGGGCTCCGAGCCGAACCCGTTGTTCGAGCTTGCACCGGCACATGATGACCAGGTCGGCCTATCCGAGGGCGCAGCGGAGGCGCTCGACGTCCAGGTCGGCGACACGGTGACGGTCACGGGAACCCGGTTCTCCGTCGCCGTGATCGGGGACGACCTCTGGTACAGCCATACCCCCGTCGTCGTCATGACGCACACGGCGTGGAGCGAGGCGAGCAAGCGCGTCGGGGGAACCGGCGCAGCGACCGTGCTCGCCGTGACCGGCGACCCCGACTGGGATGCCGTCGGCGCCCGGACCGGGACCGTCGCGGAGACACCGTTGTCGAGCCTCACCGCGCTGGAGGCCTTCCGCTCCGAGATCGGATCGCTGGGACTGATGATCGCGATGCTCTTCGGTATCTCCGCTCTGGTGGTCGGCGCGTTCTTCACCGTCTGGACGATGCAGCGCGCAGGTGACATCGCCGTGCTCAAAGCCCTTGGGGCCACTGACGGCTCGCTCGTGCGCGACTCCCTCGGGCAAGCGCTCGTCGTCCTCGCAGCCGGGATCGGTGCGGGACTCCTCGCCGTCCTCGGACTCGGTGCCCTTGCCGGGCAGGCGCTGCCGTTCGTGGTCAGCCCCCTGACCACACTCGCCCCCGCCGCCGTGATGGCCGCGCTGGGCCTTGCTGGCGCAGCCTTCGCGCTGCGCTCCGTCACCAAAGCCGACCCTCTGACCGCACTCGGGAGCAACCGATGATCCAGCTGCAGAACGTCACCCTGACCTTCCCCGACGGGCAGAACCGCATCACCGCCGTCGACCGCGTGACCCTCCGCGGTGACAACGGCACGGTCACGGGCATCACGGGCCCTTCCGGGTCGGGCAAGTCCAGCATCCTCGCCGTCGCCGCCACCCTGATCCGGCCCGATTCCGGTGCGGTGCTCATCGGCGACGACACAGCCGTCGACGCCTCGCAGCTGTCCAAGAAAGAGGCGACCGCACTGCGCCGCGAACGGATCGGCATCGTCTTCCAGCAGCCCAACCTGCTGCCCGCGCTCACCGCGCGCGAGCAACTGGAGGTCATGGCCAGGCTCGGCGGGAGGAGCAGCGCGAGGCGGCGCGCGGAAATCGGCGACCGCGTCGAGGAACGGCGGATTCAAGCGGTGGGCGCAAGGAAC
>NZ_ML708627.1 GCF_008831305.1 Kocuria coralli | reverse complement strand
GCACACCTGCTCGACCAGGGACTCGAGGTTGGCGGCCCCGCTCGTGACCGGCTGGCCGTCGAAGTTCGACAGCAGCGGGGACGAGGGGTCCTGGGGCGCGAGCGATCCGACCAGGTCCCGCAGGGGAGCCAGGGCGGGGGACATGTGCTGAGTGTGGAAAGCCCCGGCGACCTTGAGGGGGATCACGCGGGCCCTGGCGGGCGGTTCGGCGGCGAAGGCCTCGAGCTGCTCGAGGGTCCCCGCGGCGACGATCTGGCCGCCTCCGTTGGAGTTCGCGGCGGTGAGGCCGGCAGCCTCGATGGCCTCGCGGACCTCGTCCTCCTTGGGGGACAGAACGGCGGACATGCCCGTGGGCACGGTTGCCGCGGCCGCCGCCATGGCATCGGCACGGGTGTGCACGAAGGTCATGGCGTCCTTCTCGGTCAGCGCTCCGGACAGCGCGGCGGCGGTGATCTCCCCGACCGAGTGGCCCGCGAAGACCAGGTCGTCACGACCGTCCAGCCGGTCCTTCAGGAGACGACCGGCGATCAGGCCGCAGGCGACGATGAGGGGCTGGGCGACCGCCGTGTCCCGGATGGTCTCCTCATCGGCCTCGGTGCCGTAGTGGCGGAGATCCAGACCGGCGGCTTCCGAGAGCTCCGCGAGGTGTTCGGGCACCCCGTCGAGCTCGAGCCAGTCGTTGAGCAAACCGGGCTTCTGGGCCCCCTGTCCGGGGCAGACAATCGCAATCACCCGACTATTGCACCAACTGGGCACCGGCTCGTGCCGGAAGGTGACGGACCAAGCCCGCCCGTGAGCTTTGTACGGTCCCTACAAAGCCGGCGGAACCGGGGCCGATGCCGCTGCCCCCGGGAGGGGAACAGCACCATGGAGGTGACGCCGGACACGGCGGAGCTACCCCTGCTCCGTCCGGCAGTCATCCGTCAGCCGGCCTGCGACGATGGCGCAGTGCAGCACGAACGCGTCCCGCGGGACCAGCGGGTCCCAGCCGGTGAGATCCGAGATCCGGCGCAGCCGGTAGCGGACGGTATTGGCATGGACGTACAGCTCGCGGGCCGTGGCCTCCAGCGAGTGGCCGACCGAGACGTAGGTGGACAGGGTCTCCGTCAGGCCCGTCGAGGAACCGGCCAGTTTCCGGTAGATCTGCTCCACCAGAGCATGGCGTGCGGCGGCATCGCCCGCCATGAGCCGCTCCGGCCACAGCTCCTCCGAGTCCACGGGGCGGGGCGCGTCCGGCCAGGCCGGTGCCACGGACAGGGCCGCATGGGCCGGCTCCGCGGATTCGGCCGCCGCGAAGAGGTTGGCCGCCTCCGGGCCGTGGACCACGGGGCCGGGGCCGAAGAGGCTGGCGATGCGCTCGAGCGACCGGTCGAGGGTGCTCAGCCCCGCCAGGATCAGTACCAGGCGGTTGCCCTGGATGGAGACCAGCGCGTCGGAAGTGTGCTTGGCCACCGTGCGGCGGATGCGCGCCACCCCGGCGGGACTGGTCTGCTCCGGGGCGTAGCCGACCAGGACGGTGACCGGTCCCGTGCTGGTCCAGCCGAGGGCCGCCACCCGGGACCGCAGCGAATCCGTGTGCTCGCCGCGCAGGACGCCGTCCACCACGAGCGCTTCCAGCCGCGCATCCCACGAACCGCGGTTTTCGGCGGCGCGGGCGTAGACATCGGCGGCCGTGAAGGCGATGTCCCGTGAGTACCGCAGGACGCCCTCGCGCAGCACGGCCTCGTCGTGTGTCGTCGCGAGCTCGGGGACCTTGTCCTCGACCACCTCGACCACCACGCGCATCACCTGGAGGGCCTGCTGCAGGGTGATGGCCCGGGCGAGATCGGGGGGCGCGTCCCGGAACAGCCGGTTGAGCAGGAGGCCGTCGTCGTCCTGCTGCTCGTACCAGGTGACGAAGGCGGCGATACCGCGCTGGGCCACCAGTCCCAGCTCCGAGCGGTCCTTGGGCTGGAGTTCGCGGAACCAGGGCAGCTCGGCCTCCAGGCGCTGGGCGGCGACGACGGACATCGCCCCCACCTTGGACCGGATGTTCTCCAGGGTCTTCCTGGACGGAATCGGGGCACCGGCCCGTGCGGTGCGCTGGGCGCTGCCGCGCGGAGTGCGACCACCCAGGATCCAGCGCGACCCGGGGATGAGGAACCCCGAGCCCCTCTGGTCCTTCCCCCTGGTACCGCTGCTCTCGGGCTCCGGTGCTGTCTCCTTGGACTCCTTGGGCATGGCGAAAACAATACGGCACCGGGACAGCTGAGCTGTCCCGGTGCCGTATCGGTGCTGCCTCGGCGGCGTGGCCGCCCGCGGGGATCAGGCGATGGCCCGGTCCCCGCGGAACGGGATCAGGCGTCGCCTCCGGCGTTGCCGGAGGTGCCCGCCCGCGGGTTGAGGAGGTCGTACTTCTCGATGGCCTGCTGGGGAGCGGACCAGTCGACGTCGCCGCGCTTGGCGAGCATCTCCAGGGTGCGCACCACCATCGAGGCGGAGTCGATGTGGAACCAGCGGCGGGCACCGGCACGGGTGTCGGCGAACCCGAAGTAGTCCGCGCCGAGGGTCGCGAAGTCGTTGGGCACGTACTGGCGGATCATGTCCGGCAGCTCGGAGACGTAGTCCGTGCTGGCCACGACCGGACCAGTGGCTCCCGCCAGAGCCTGGGTGATGTACGGCGTGCGTGCGCCGTCACCCGGGTTCAGGAAGGCTTCCTTCTCCGCGGCCAGCGCATCGCGCCGCAGCTCGGTCCACGAGGTCACCGACCAGACATCGGCGGAGACCCCCCAGTCCTCGGCCAGCATCCGCTGTGCCTCCAGCGCCCACGGAACGGCCACGCCCGAGGCCAGCAGCTGCGCGCGGGGGCCGTCGTTCTCGGCGGGCTTGAGCAGGTAGATGCCCTTGAGGATGCCCTCGACGTCGACGTCCTCCGGCTCGGCCGGCTGCTGGATGGGCTCGTTGTACACCGTGATGTAGTACATCACGTCATGGTCCTCGTCCTTGGTGCCGTACATCTGCTCGATGCCTCGGCGGACGATGTGCCCGATCTCGTATCCGTAAGCCGGATCGTAGGTGATCACGGCGGGGTTGGTATTGGCGATCAGTGGGGAGTGGCCGTCGGCGTGCTGAGTGCCCTCACCCGTCAGGGTGGTGCGGCCCGCGGTCGCGCCGATGATGAAGCCCCGGGCCCGCTGGTCGGCGGCCGCCCAGAAGTTGTCACCGGTGCGCTGGAAGCCGAACATCGAGTAGAAGATGTAGAACGGGATCATCGCCTCGCCGTGGGTGGCGTAGGAGGTGCCCGCGGCAACGAACTGACCGGTGGCGCCGTCCTCGTTGATGCCCGGGTGGAGGATGACGCCCTTCTCGGACTCCTTGTAGGAGAGCATCAGCTCGCGGTCCACGGACAGGTAGTTCTGGCCGTTCGGGTTGTAGATCTTCGCCGTCGGGAAGAACGAGTCCATGCCGAAGGTGCGGGACTCGTCGGGAACGATCGGCACGATGCGGTGACCGAACTCCTTCTCCCGCATCAGGTCCTTGAGGATGCGCACCAGGGCCATGGTCGAGGCGGCCAGCTGCTTGCCCGACCCCTTCTTCGCGGAGGCGAAGGCCCTGTCCGAGGGCAGAACGATGTCCTTCTGCTGGTGACGGCGCTCGGGCAGGAACCCGCCCAGTGCCTCGCGGCGCTCCAGCAGGTACTTGATCTCCGGGGCATCCGGGCCCGGGTGGTAGTACGGGGCGTTGTACTGGTCTTCGAGCTGCTCGTCCTCGATCGGGATGTGCAGCGCGTCGCGGAAGGCCTTGAGGTCGTCCACCGTCAGCTTCTTCATCTGATGGGTGGCGTTACGGGCCTCGAAGTGGGAACCCAGGCCATAGCCCTTGACGCCCTGCGCGAGGATCACCGTGGGCTGTCCCTTGAACTCCAGGGCGGCCTTGTAGGCGGCGTGGATCTTGAAGTAGTCGTGGGCGCCGCGCTTGAGGTTCCAGATCTCGTCGTCGGTCATGTCCGCCACGAGTTCCTTGGTCTCGGGGGTGCGGCCGAAGAAGTGATCCCGGATGAAGCCGCCGGACTCGCCCTTGTACGTCTGGTAGTCGCCGTCCAGGGTCTCGTTCATGATCTTGATGAGGTTGCCGGTGGTGTCCTTCTCCAGCAGGGCATCCCACTCACGGCCCCAGACCACCTTGATCACGTTCCAGCCGGCACCGCGGAAGAAGGCCTCGAGCTCCTGGATGATCTTGCCGTTGCCGCGGACCGGGCCGTCCAGGCGCTGCAGGTTGCAGTTGACCACGAAGGTGAGGTTGTCGAGCTTGTCGTTGGCCGCCGCCTGCAGCAGACCGCGCGACTCGGGCTCGTCCATCTCGCCGTCGCCGAGGAACGCCCACACGTGCTGCTCGGAGGTGTCCTTGATGCCGCGGTTTTCCAGATAGCGGTTGAACTGCGCCTGGTAGATCGCGTTCATGGGCCCCAGGCCCATGGACACGGTGGGGAACTGCCAGAAGTCCGGCATCATGCGCGGGTGCGGGTAGGAGGACAGCGCGTGGCCCTCCTTGGTCTTCTCCTGGCGGAAACCGTCCAGGTCCTCCTCGCTCAGACGGCCTTCGAGGAAGGCGCGGGCGTAGTTGCCGGGGGAGGAGTGGCCCTGGAAGTAGATCTGGTCGCCGCCGCCCGGGTGGTCGGCGCCGCGGAAGAAGTGGTTCTGCCCGACCTCGTACAGGGTGGCCACGCCGGCGAAGGACGAGATGTGCCCGCCCACGCTGATCTCCGGCTTCTGGGCGCGCTGGACCATCATGGCCGCGTTCCAGCGCATGAGCGAGCGGTAGCGCCGCTCGATGCTCTCATCGCCCGGGTATTCGGTCTCCTGATCCACGGGGATCGTGTTGACGTAGTCCGTGGTGGTCACCATGGGCACGCCGACCGACTTCGCCCCCGCGTACTGCAGGAGGGCGCGCATGATGTACTGCGCCCGTTCGGTGCCCTGGGTCTGCACCAGGTCCTCGAAGGACTCGATCCATTCCTGAGTCTCCTCCGTGTTGGAGTCCTTCAGATTGTTGGTGAGACCACTGAGGATGTGGTTGTTACTTTCAGAAGCCACGTTCAACCTCTCTTCGTCGAGTTCCGCGGCAGTTGCGCGATAGGGCGGTCATGAAGCTGGGTTCCATCATCCAACATCCTGGGAGGCCTCCGCACACTGTTGTGGTGCAGCTTCTCATCTCGAGAGGACACGTGGTCTGTCTCACAGGAATTCCGGGTAATGTTCTCGGGCGCAGGGAAGCGCGTGTCCGCACCCTGCGGATGCCTGCCACGAGGCACGCGCCCGACGGAAACGTCCCGCCTGCACGACCTTGCGGCTGACGGCCCGTCGGGTTGCCTGCCTGCTTGCACCCGAGTCTAATCCGGTGTTTTCTGGGCAGTGCGGCCGCAATGCGCACGAAGGTTCGCAGCGTTCGCGACAGCCCGGTGGCGGTGCCAGCACCGTCGCGGTCTCCGACCCCATCGGGTCCGGCGACAACGGGAGAATCCAATCGGGTCCACGGGCCCCGCGGTAAGGAGTGAGGAAGTGAGCGAGGCCAAGGCCGCCGCCGACGATTCGATCAGTGAGCTCGGACTCTCGAAGGACTCGATCGTCCAGGAGTTCGGTTACGACGACGACGTCGATTTCGGGCTCCGGGAGCGGATCGAGAACATCACGGACGACGAGATCCTGGATGAAGAGGATCAGGAGGTCGTGGACGCGGTGCTGCTGTGGTGGCGCGACGGCGACGGAGACCTCGTGGACGCCCTGGTGGATACGCAGTCCCAGCTGGACGAGGGCGGCGTGGTCTGGCTGCTGACCCCCAAATCCGGCAGGAACGGCTACGTGACGCCCACGGACATCGAGTCGGCATCCTCCACGGCGGGGCTGCACCGGACGAGCACCGCCGGCGTGAGCGCTGACTGGGCCGCCGTGCGTCTGGCTCCGAAACGCAATTTTTAGAAACATATCCCGTTCAACGGACCTGTAAGGGCCTTGGAAGTGGCTGCGCCCGCGGCGCGAGCCGCTTGTCAACGTCTTGCTCCGACGGTAGTGAGGTAAGGAAATGCTTGATATCGGTCAGTTCGCCCCCGACTTCACCCTGACCAACCAGTACGGGGAGGAAGTCCAGCTCTCCGAGCATCGTGGACGCCCGGTGGTGGTGGTGTTCTATCCGTTCGCCTTCTCCTCCGTCTGCACCGGCGAGATGTGCCAGCTGCAGGACATGCTCGAGGAGGTGCAGGAGGTGGACGCTCTCCTGCTCGCCATCTCGACCGATACCACTCACGTCCTCAAGGCGTTCGCCAATGTGGAGTCCCTGGAGTTCGACCTCCTGTCCGACTTCTGGCCGCACGGCCAGGTCGCCGAGAGCTACGGAGTGCTGGATCCCGAGAAGGGCGTGCCCAGCCGCACCACGTTCCTCATCGACGGGGACGGGATCATCCTCGACCGGTTCACCTCGGCGGAGCTGGGTATCCCGCGCACCGTCGACTCCTACCGTGAGGCCCTGTCCAAACTGGCTGAACAGCGGGCCTGAGTGAGTCCCGTCCGTACCCTCGGTGCGGGCTACGGCGCCCGGGGGCAGGGCGATGTCTTCCCGGACCCGGATGCGCTGACCCTTTCCACCGGCCTCGAGCGGGCCTTCGGCGTGCTGGCCGGCCGGACCACGGCGGTGCTGACCGGGGCCGGGATCTCCACGGACTCCGGGATACCGGACTACCGAGGCCCCGACGCCGCGCCCCGCGAGCCCATGACCTACCAGGAGTTCATGGCCTCGGCCGCCAACAGGGCTCGCTACTGGACCCGCAACCAGGTCGGCTGGCATCACCTCGCGCTCGCCGACCCCAACGCCGCCCACTTCGCCCTGGCCCGGCTGGAGGCCACCGGTGCGGTTCACGGGGTGATTACGCAGAACATCGACCGGCTGCATGAGCGGGCCGGGTCCTACGCCGTCGTCGACCTGCACGGACGCTACGACCGGGTGCTGTGCACCCGGTGCGGCACGCTGATCCCGCGTGCCGTCTGGGGGCGGTTGCTCGACGACCTCAACCCGGAGTTCGCGCGGCGCTCGCCGCATCCCCACGACATCGACTTCGCTCCCGATGCCGACGCGGAGATCCACTACGACGGCGACTACCGGGTGCCGGACTGCCCCGTGTGCGGGGGAGTCGTCAAGCCCGACGTCGTGTTCTTCGGGGAGAAGGCCGGGGCGGGGGACGTGGCGCGCGCCACCGCGATGGTCGACACGGCCCAGGCCGTGCTGGTGCTCGGTTCCTCGCTGACCGTGCACTCGGGGCGGCGTTTCGTGCGGCGGGCCGTGCGCGACGGCAAGCCCGTGGTGATCGTGAACCACGGCCGGACGCGATCCGACGCCGACGCGTGCGTGAAGATCGACGCCGGGGTGGCCGACTTCCTCATGGCCTTCGAGAGGGAACTGCCCGCTCGTTGACGGCGATCCGGGAGGAGCCGCCCCGGGCAGGATGACTCTCTCGACGAGGTGTGATGAAAATCATGCCGGTTTCGGCTTATTTCCCGGTGCTTGACACGTCCCCCATCGCTGTGCGGGCTGTACTGTAACGGTCAGCATCGGGTGCTGGCGTCTGGAGAAGTCGTCCACCCGATGCGCCCAAGCATCTCAGCCCATGATTGGGTAGAGTCTTCCAGGCGTTCGCCCCGGCTGTCGCTGTGGCGACGGACGCCTCCCAGGGCCTTTAGCTCAGCTGGTAGAGCACTGCGTTTACACCGCAGGTGTCATCGGTTCGATCCCGGTAGGGCCCACCATTGAAGACGTACTTAGAACACCCGACATCGGTGGATCGCACTCTTCGTGCCAACCGTGTGGGGGAAGCTCAAGCCGATCAGCGGTCGGCGAAGTGCGCGGGTGCGTCTCCAGGGCTGATGAGGCCGGACTCGTAGCTAAGGATCACAAGCTGCGAGCGGTCTCGTGCTGCAAGCTTCGTCAAGAGACGACTGACGTACGTGCGCGCGGTTGCGGGGCTGATGTACAGGCTCGCGCCTATCTCTTCATTTGACTCGCCCATGCCCACTCGGGTGAGAACTTCGCGTTCTCGATCAGTGAGAGAGTCGAGGATCGCCGGGCGCGTCAAAGTGCTCGTTCCTCCCGCCAGCGTACTCATGACCGTCCGCGTGATCGCAGGCGAGAGCAGCGCGTCTCCTGCGGCAACAACTCGGATGGCGGCACGCAGATCATTCGGAGCGATGTCCTTCAAGAGGTATCCAGCCGATCCCGCCCTGATCGCTGCCAGAACATTCTCGTCCTCATCGAAAGTGGTCAGCACCACCACCCGAACGCCCGCGAGAGAAGAGTCGGAAACGATTGCCCGGGTCGCAGCTATGCCGTCCATCTGCGGCATGCGGATATCCATCAGTACGACATCCGGCCTGTGCTCACGAACAATGTCGAGTCCGGTGCTGCCGTTGTCAGCTTCAGCGACGACCTGGATGTCGCCGTTGTGTTCGGCCAGCGTGCGCAAGCCCGTTCGAACGAGTTCCTGATCGTCGACAAGAACGATTCGAATCATGGCAGCCTCGCGGGGATCGTGGCTTCGACGGTGAACCCATCAGGAAGCGAGTGAGTAGTCAGTGACCCGCCGAGCAGCCGGACTCTTTCAGTCATGCCAGCGATCCCATAGCCGGTTCGCTGATCGTCCTGTCCGCGACCTCGACCGTTGTCTGAGATGCTGAGCCAGAGGTGGCCATCGTGCAGGTCTGCTCGTACGTGCGCGCGTGTGGAACGTGAATGACGAATGACATTGGTGATCGACTCCTGTATTACTCGGTACGCAGCAGTGTCGACAGGTGCCGATAGGTCGGAGGGCATCACAGTGATGTCGGTGGATACTTCGATGCCGGCGCCCCGCGCCGCATCAACAAGCTGAGGAAGAGCAGAGAGCGACTGGATGCGCCGAGTTTTATCTTGATCGGAATCAGAACGCAGGATGCGCACCATTGAACGAAGATCGCTCAGCGACTGTTTACTGGCGGTACGAATTCGGTCGAGCGCTTCATTCGCGGTACCGTCACCAGGGCCGATCGCCTCCGCAGCAACACCAGCCTGCAAGGAGATGACCGACATCGTGTGGCCCACCGTGTCGTGTAGCTCGCGGGAAATTCGTTCGCGTTCGGCCTGAACGCGCAACTCGGCTTCACGAGCAAGTTGCGCTTCAGTGAGTCGAACTATCTCCGCCTGCTGCGCAGTTCGCAATCGACGGGCACGGATGCCGTACCCCAGAGCAATCGCTGCTGCGAACAACGCGATATTGGATACCGATTCGTAGCCGACAAGGAAGCCGATCGCTTCCCCACCATCGAGGACGCGGAAGAACATGGAAACGGCGAACACCACCAGCGCGGCACCCACCGACCACATCATCAGGCCAGCCTCAGACGCCGAGAATAGTGCGGCGACTACAGGAACGGCGACGCCGATCGGCGGGTAGTCAAGTGTGTAATACGCGAACATGCCGAGCACGCTGAGCACCAACACTGTCCGCGGCATCCTTCGGCGCAACAGTATGAGCAGACCGAACCCGACTGCGAACAGGTAGGCGAGAGCATCAGCTGGTCTGCTCCCGCTCGTTGCGATGATGAGCGCAAGCGCGAGCGTGACGGCGGCTCCGAGCAGGGCATCCATCGCCCACGGTGGTGTGTAGTGGGCACCGCGACCAGCGTCGACCTGTGCCCACGACGGGGCCGTTGCTCGCTCCCCTGCGTGTCAGGGTGAGTTGAGTCCAGTGGTTCACAGCAAGTCCGCCTCACGCAGGGCGAGATCAGGATCGACCACCATGAGCAGCACTACTGCCTCGTCGCCGTTGTCCGCGGTCACCGATGATGGAGGGATGAGCAATCCCCGCCCTCGCGCCGACGGCCCGTCCCGGCGCCGATCGTTCACCCCGGAGCAGAAGCTGGCCCATCTGGCCGCCTACGAGGCCGCCTGTGAGGGGCAGCAGGGCGGGGCGTACCTGCGCCGGGAGGGCTTGTACTCCTCGCTGATGTCGGAGTGGCGCCGGCTGCGTGACGCCGGGGTGCTCGAGGGCAAGACGGCCGGGGAGGCGATCGGTCGCCCCAGTGCGGAGCAAGCGGAGATCGCCCGGTTGCGCCGCCAGCTGGCCGCTTCCCAGCAGAAGCTGGCCACGACCGAGACCGCCCTGGACATCATGGGAAAAGCACACGCGCTCTTGGAGCAGATCTCCGAGAGCGCGGACACCGAGCAGCCGCGCAAGAAGCGCTGATGGGCGCCTACACCGCACTGACCACCGCGGGGACGACCACCCGGGCGGCCGCGGGACTGACCGGGGTGCCTCGGGCCACCGCCACCCGCCGCGCTGGTCTTGGGCAGCGGGAACTCATGCGGCAGGAGACGACCCCGGCGAACAGGCTCACCGAGCCCGAGCGGGACCGGGTGCTGGACGTCCTTCACAGCGACGAGTTCGTCGACCAACCCCCGGCGCAGGTCTACGCCACGCTGCTGGCGCGCGGGGTGTACCTGTGCTCGATCTCCACCATGTACCGCGTGCTCGCGGCCGCCGCGCAGGTGAAGGAGCGCCGGCGCCAGGCGCGCCACCCCGCCCGGGCGGTCCCCGAGCTGGTGGCGGAGAAGCCCGGGCAGGTCTACACCTGGGACATCACCAAGCTGCCCGGCCCGGCCAAGGGTCTCTACTACGACGCCTACGTGATGATCGACATCTACTCCCGCTACATCGTCGGCGCCCACGTCCACGCCCGAGAGTCCGCCCCGCTGGCCGAGGACATGATGCGCCGGATCTTCGGCGTGCACGGCATCCCGGCCGTGGTGCACGCCGACCGGGGTACCTCGATGACTTCCAAGCCGGTGGCCGCGCTGCTGGCCGACCTCGGCGTCACCCGGTCCCACTCCAGGCCCAGCGTCTCGAACGACAATCCGTATTCCGAGGCATGGTTCAAGACCTTGAAGTACGCCCCGGTCTTCCCGGAGCGCTTCGGGTCCCTGTCCGATGCCCGGGCGTTCATGGACCGGTTCGTGGAGGCCTACAACCACGAACACCACCACGCCGGGATCGGGCTGCACACCCCCGCCGACGTCCACTACGGCCACGCCGGAACCGTCGCAGAGCAACGATCAGCAACCCTGGCCGCGGCTCGTACTACTCACCCCGAGCGCTTCTCCACCACCGGAGACCCGAAGATCCTCGCTCTGCCCGCCGACGCCTGGATCAACCGACCCCCGGCCGCAGAACCCGCAGCCGCCTGACACCCGCTGGCCTCAAACACCTTGAAAATTTCCGCTCGCCCATGTCTACCAGAGTACGTGCCGCCCCTTCCTAGTTCATGGGCCTGGAAGCGACATTCAGTGTCACCTACAGGCGTATCGCGGACGAGATGCGAAGCGACAGCGGTCGAGAGTCCAGGCCGATGTGCGGACGCGTGCAGGTTCCTAGCGTTGAGGGTATGAACAAGATCAAATCCTTGAAATGGCCCCTCATCCTCGGTCTCGGGGCCCTCGCTCTGGTGAGGCCGCTCGTCAGCATCGTCGAATATCTACTGGACGTCACCGACCCTCCAGCAGTGCCGATTGTCATCACTCTGATCCTTTCCGCGATTTGGATCGCGGTGGTCGGATTGAGCAAGACGCCCCACCCAGTGCTGACGCTGTTGTTCACCGGACTCGCTTACGGCGTTCTCTCCATTCTTCTCAGCGGCATCCTCTCTCCGATCCTCACCGGGGAACTCCAGGGGCCACTCGCCATGCCCATCGCCATCATCCCGGTACTGATCACGAACGCTGTTTGGGGGCTTGCCACTGGCGGTCTCGCTCTCCTGGTTCAACGTCTTCGCGGTATTCGTGCACGCGACGCCGTTGAGACCCGTTGAGGCCCACCTTGATCCACAGGAGGACTCCCATGACCTACCCACCGCGCTCCAATGAAAACGGAAACGATGAGGAATCCCGCACCGACGCCGACGAAGCGCTCACCGATGCGGCTATCCGAGATCTGCAGGGCCGCGTCCAGGGGCCGCAAGTTTCAAACTCGGCGTCGCCAGCGGAGCGCGCGCTGCCAGGGCAAGGCCGTGGGCAGCACCCGGAGCAGTCGTGGCCAACGTCGAGTCCGACGCCCCGATACAACCCCGTATCGCCAATACAGCCTCCGCCGCAGCGGAGAAGCGTGTGGCGGTCGGCCGGGGTCGGCGTCCTTGGATTCGTAGGCGGGGTGCTGCTGGCTCTGATCTTGCAGGACATTCTGGCGACCGCGTTTCTTCGAGAAGGCACCATCCCTATCGCGCTGGGGATAGTACTTGGTTTCCTCATGCCCGTATGCGGAGTGCTCGGAGTGATCGTTGCGATCCTCATTTACAATCGCCACGGCAAGCGCGGATCGGCATGACACTCCACCGCAAGTGTCTTGCGGGAACACACGACATGTGTAGATGTGGAGTGTTCCCGTAGGGGTTCCTCGCCTCCGTCATGGCTCGCGTAGGCGAAGTGCGCCGCGAGCAGTTTGTCGCTTTCCGCTTCGAGCTTGGCTCGAGGCGTCACAGGTTCAGAATTTGACCAGCCTGACGAGTAGCTTTCGCGCGAGTCAGCCCCAACTCCTGCCGATCATCACGGGTTCTCGCCGTCGGAGCGGATGAGCGCGAGGGCGTGCTCGGCGACGTCGGTGTCGCGCTCTGCGAGGGAGTCGATGACCCTCTGCATCCGGGTCACGCGCGTGCGCCATTCCGGGCCGCGCTGCATGCGACGGGGCAGCTCCTCCAGCTCCTGCACCTCGCGCCACGCGGTCAGCAGCACCGTCTCGTAGAGATGCTGGTCCGTCTCGGCGGCCTTGCCGTCATGGCCGTCGACAGCTCCGAGGACAGCGACCGCGTCCAGGCGGGATAGGTCCAGCCCCAGCGCCAGCCGGTTCAGCTTCTCGCGCATCTCGCGGAGCTGACGGCGTGCCTGGCGCGTACCCGCGGTGCGTCGCAGGGCCTGCGCGAGGGTGAGGCCGGCCAGCACGAGGGTCTGCACGCCGGTCCAGGCCGCGATGGCCACGGTCCAGAACAGCGTGGCCGGCGCGATGCCGGCCGCACGCTGGTTGTTGTACTCCATCTGACGTCCCAGGTCCGACATCGCCGACGCCACCTCCGCTCCAATGGGCAGGCTCCACTCATCGCCCGGGGCATTGCGCATCGACGGCTCCGTTGCGACGAAGTCGTAGGCGCCCAGCCTGCTGTCCACGCCCGTGCTGAGCTCCCCGGTCAGCGGCAGGCCCGCACCGTAGGAGCCGTCCGCACCCAGCCAGAGCGGGAGGATCGCGTAACCGGCGCGCACGTCGCCGGTGGTCGCGTCGATCGCCGCCGGCTGCACGGCCGCCGCCTCCTCCTTGATGCGAGGGTAGGCATCCAGCAGGTCGAGGTAGTCGATCTCGACCCGGTCGCCCGCACCTTCGATGGGCCTGGCCGAGACGTAGTCCTCGAGGGGGAGGAGAGCGACGATGAGCTCCACGCGCTCAGGGAGCAGCGCGAGATCGCCGTAGCGCGCGTTCCGCTCCATCTGCTCTCGAATGCTCTCCAGCGTCAGGGTCTCGGCGTTCGACGGCTCGTCCTCATCGCGCCGAGGAGCTGCGTAGTCGGGGATCAGCGAGGTGTCGCCGGCGATGTGCAGAGCGGCGAGGGACTGGTCACCGACCAGGATGCGGCCGTAGCTCGTGTTGCCTCCGTCCATCGTGCCCACCGCGATCCAGCCGCTGATCAGCGCCACGATCACAGGCAGAGCGACCAGAGCGGCCCCGGGGATGCTCGGAGCGAGCGTGCTCGCCACGTCTGCAGGACGGCTCCGGCGGGACGGCACTGCGCCGCGGGACGCGTCGAGGGACTCGATCCGCAGCAGGACGCGCTCGGCGCGCCAGGACGGCGCGCGAGAGCCGCGAGGGGAGATGCCGAGGGACGTGCGCAGATCGTCCAGCGTGTCCATCCGCCCACCGGTGGCGACACGCACGCGTTCGCGTTCGCGCGCGGTCACATCGTCGGCGGCGATCTGCGAGCCGTTGCCGTTATTGAGGCGTTTCTGCAGGGCGCGGTCGACCTTCACCAGCGCGTCGGTCAGCCGCTTCTCCGTGCGTCGCCAGCGCTCCATGAGATCCGCGTGACGGACGATGACATCGGGTCCGCTCTCCGTACCGAAGGAGGACTCGCCTTCCTGAACGAGCGCAAGCAGGGCCCGTCGCTGCCTCGCCAGGTTCTCGGCGTCGCGGCGGGGAAGCCCATCGCGGTGACGAAGGATCTCCTCCACTGCCAGTGCGGAGGGGAGGGCGACCCAGCCGAGGACCGTGCCTCCTGCGGTGTGCCCGACGCGGAGTGACGAGGAGGCGGCCAGCGCATCGGCGCGTCGTCGGAGTGCGTCGGCGGAGGCGGCGAACTCAGCGAGCGGCATCGATTCGCCGGGCTTTCCCCGCGTGTGCACCGGTGCACGCGGATCCAGCAGCTCGCGGGTCAGCATCTGCTCCACCTGGGCGAGCCGGAGGCTATCGCGCCGGATCGCTGACCAGTCGGCCTTGAGCGCGCCCCTGACGTCCTTCGCGACGTTCCGCGCGGCCCGGCCGGTGACGCGACCGAGCTCCGCATCCGCGATCCGGAAGTGCGCCTCTAGGAGATCCAGCTCCAGCACGACGCGGGCCAACTGCAGCCGGGCGCGAGAGAAGGCACGCATGCGCGCCCGCTCTCGGGCGACGAAACGTAACCACAACAGCGTCACCAGCAGCGCGACCAGCAGAGGCAGCACCGCGATCGCGCCCCAGTACGCGGGGGAGCGGGTCCCGCCGTCGTAGACATCCGAGGCGGCCGTCAGCGCTGCACCCACGACAGCGCTCGGGCCGTGGCCCTGCGTGACGTTGTTGAGGAAGGTCTCGCGCACGTCGGTGGACACCTGGTACTGGGGACGCCAGTCGTCGAGTGCTCCCAGTTCGGCCACGGCGACACGCCGTGAGTCGGGGAGCGTGAGATCCGGATCCGCCGGGTCGTACCCCACCGAGAGCATCACGTCCGCGTCCTGCGGGATCTCCCCGTGTTCGTACTCGTCCCAGGTCAGCTCCCGTTCGACGACCAGCATGGTGAACGGCTCATAGCTAAGCGCCCGGCCCTCGGCCGCGGCCTCGACCGTCTCCTGCGTGATGCCATGAGGAAGATCGCTCTCCACGATGAAGGAGATCTGATGCTCCGGTTGGCGAGGACGCGCGCGTAGGCGAGCTGGCCGAGACCGGCGGAGAGCGCGGCAAGCCCCAGCGCCAGCACTGGCACGAGCCACCGGGCGCGGCGCAGGATCATGACGAGGCGCGATGTGCCGGGCATGCGACCAGTCTATTTTGAGTCCGGCTGCGTCCACCCATCGACAAGAACGAACTGGCAAGGGGGAACACGCGGCACCCATGGGTGTCGCGTGTTCCCCCTTGTTTTCTGCCGCCTCATGGGCAGTGATCAGTGAGGCGAGCTGCTGCCGGGAGGGCGCGGAAGAACGCAGGACGTTGTCTCTCCAGGCACCCGAGTCCCGAACGTGCTCCTAGAAGACACTTCGCAGCACGAGTACGCAACCCGCCCCGACAGCTGCGGAGGCCGGGAGCGTGATGACCCACGCCAGGGCAATGGGCTTCATGAGGTTCCAGTTGGCCGCCCTGTTGATGATGCCGACGCCGAGCACCGCTCCGATGAGGATGTGCGTGCTCGACACGGGCAGGCCCAGCAGGGAAGCACCCATGACCACCGCGGCGGCGGAGAGCTCGGCCGCGAAACCGGAGGCGGGATGCATCTTGGTCAGGCCTGATCCGACGGTCTGGATGACCCGTCGGCCGACGAACCACAGGCCCCCGATGAGCGCCACGCCGAAGGCCAGCATCGCCGCCGGTGGGACCGAGGCCTCGTCGGAGATCTGACCGGTGCGCATGACATCCAGAACAGCGGCGAACGGTCCGATGGCGTTCGCGATGTCATTGCTGCCGTGGCTGAACGCGAAGGCCGAGGCGGTGAAAACTTGCAGCCAGCTGAACAGCAGGAAGGTCGATCGAGAGATGTTCTGGCTCTTGAGGGACTTCGCGAAGATGAAGACCGCCATCCACACCACGGCGGCGATCATGCCCATGATCAGCAGGTTCCCGACGAAGTCGATATTGAGATGCAGGTTCTTGAGCCCCTTGGTGAGCATCATGCCGGAGATGATGAGAGAGCCGCCTGCTGCCAGGAGGGGAACCCAGGTCTCGAGCGCCCGATGGGCCCCGACCTTCGAGGCCTTCTCCTCGATGTCGTAGAGCTCGCGGTAGTAGTCCGATTCGAGCTCGTCCGGGTCGAAGTCCTCACGGCGCGAGGTGACGGCGTCGCGGGCCATCGCGTTGGTGTAGGAGATCTGCTGCAGCTCGTTCAGGCGTTCGAAGGCCTGCTTGTGCCGGGTGCGATGCTCGGCCCGTTCGATCTTGATGGAACGCAACTGGTGATCGGCCTTCTCGTTGTAGACGAGAATATGGCGTTTGATCAGCCCGAACATAAGCCATGCGGCGATGCCGCCGAGCAAGGGGGAGAGTACCCAGGAGACCGCGATCTTGCCGATCTCGCCCCACTGCACCATCTCCCAGCCACCGGTGCCCTGGACCGTTCCGAGGGTGACCGCCGCGCCCACGATGCCGCCGACAATCGAGTGCGTCGTCGAAACCGGCCAGCCCAGCCGGGTCGCGACCAATAGCCAGATGGCGGCGCCGAGGAGCGCCGACATCATGATGTAGACGAAGTCCATCGGGGCGAGCTCCACCCCGCCGAGGTCCACGATTCCGCTCCGCACGGTGTCGGTAACCTCACCGCCCGCGATGACCGCACCGCTCACCTCGAAGATCGCAGCCACCACGAGGGCCTGCTTCATCGTGAGCGTGCCCGCACCGACACTCGTGCCGAAAGAGTTCGCAACATCGTTGCCGCCGATGTTGAACGCCATGAAGACGCCGAAGACGATCGCGGTGAACAAGACGACGTGGTTGGCTCCACTCGACACGTAGCCGAAGGACCATAGCGTGAAGGTCACCAGGGCGATCGCCAGTAGCCCGCCGAACGCGAGGTGCCAGTTGCGGTCGGGTCCGAGGAACCTCCTCTGGGGCGGAAGCTCGACTTCCGCCTCGTCGTGGATGGTCTGTGTCACTGAGGATGTCCTTTCACCAGGTTCTTGCGTGCTCAGTGGATCCTGGCCCTGATGCCTGACCTATGGTCAGCTGTTCGGTGAACAGCGCGTGATGGCCCTCTGAACGATGGGCGGTCTGCTCGCGGGCCTGGTAGTAGGGTCGGGCCATGACCGATGCGAATGCCGAACTCGACGTCAAGGTGGACATGCTCATCCGCCGCCCGCCGGAGACCGTCTACGAGGCGTTCTCCGTCCCGGAGAACATCCGGCGTTTCTGGCTGGCCTCCTCGTCCGGCCCGCTGGAGACCGGCGCCGTGGTCCACTGGCAGTTCAAGATCGCGGGAGCCGAGACGGACGTGACGGTGACCGAGGCTAGGCCCGGGACGCTGCTGGACCTGCTCTGGGACGACGGGCAGCCGCTGCGCATCACGTTCACCCCGTATGAAGGGGACACGATCGTGGGAGTAGAGGTCACCGGCTTCTCGCATGCGCCGACGGCGATCGAATCGATGTCGGGATTCACACTCGTGCTCTCCTCCCTGAAGCTCTGGCTGGAGCACGGCATCGAGGGCGAGCTGATGTACGACAAGTTCCCCGGCATGCGGTACGCCGATCGTTGAGGCGCATGACGGGCGCCGCGTGAACGAGCCCCGTCCTTTCCACGTTTTGCCGCGGAACCAGGGATAGGGTTGGCCCATGGCTGAAGAGAAGAAAGCGCAAATCGGCGTCACCGGGCTTGCGGTGATGGGTGCCAACCTGGCTCGTAACCTCGCTCGTCACGGCTACACCGTGGCCCTGCACAACCGCTCGGTCGCCAAGACCGACGCCCTGCTGGCCGAGCACGGCCAGGACGGGGATTTCATCCGCACCGAGACCCTGCAGGAACTCGTGGACTCCCTGGAGAAGCCGCGCCGGATCCTGATCATGGTCAAGGCGGGGGCTCCCGTGGACGCGGTGATCGACCAGCTCGTGCCGTTGCTGGATCCCGACGACATCATCATCGACGGCGGCAACTCCCACTACCCGGACACCATCCGCCGCGAGAAGGACTTGGCGGAGAAGAACCTGCACTTCGTGGGCGTCGGCGTCTCGGGCGGTGAGGAGGGCGCTCTGAACGGCCCTTCGATCATGCCCGGCGGCTCCAAGAAGTCCTACGAATCCCTGGGCCCGCTGCTGGAGGACATCTCCGCCAAGGCCGAGGACGGCACTCCCTGCTGTGCGTGGATCGGCACCGACGGCGCCGGCCACTTCGTGAAGATGGTGCACAACGGCATCGAGTACGCCGACATGCAGGTCATCGGCGAGGCCTACGAGCTGCTGCGCGACGTGGCGGGCCTCGAGCCCGGGGACCAGGCGGCGACCTTCGCCCAGTGGAACGAGACCGAGCTGGCCTCCTACCTCATCGAGATCACCGCGGAGGTGCTCAAGCAGGTCGACGCCAAGACCGGCAAACCTCTGGTCGACGTCATCGTGGACGCCGCGGGCATGAAGGGAACCGGCACCTGGACGGTCATGTCCGCCCTGGAGCTCGGCTCACCGGTCACCGGCATCGCGGAGTCCGTGTTCGCCCGCGCCCTGTCCTCGACCGAGCGCGACACCCGCCTGGAGGCGCAGGAGACGCTGGCCGCGGGCGTCCGGGAGACCGACACCGTGGGGGACGAGGCGTTCGTGGAGGACGTCCGCCGCGCTCTGTACTGCTCCAAGCTCGTGGCCTACGCCCAGGGCATGGAGATGCTGGCCACGGCCTCCGCGGAGAACAACTGGGACCTGCAGCTGGACACCATCGCCTCGCTGTGGCGCGCCGGCTGCATCATCCGCGCCGAGCTGCTGCAGGACATCATGGCCGCCTACAAGGGCGGGGCCGAGCCGCGCAACCTGCTGTTCGCGCCCGCCTTCCAGAAGGCGATCGAGGAGTACCTGCCGTCCTGGCGCCGCGTCGTCGTCGAGGCCACCGAGCGGGGCATCCCGGCACCGGTGTTCTCCTCGTCGCTGGCCTACTACGACGGCCTGCGCCGTCCGCGCCTCAACGCGGCGCTCACGCAGGGCCTGCGCGACTACTTCGGTGCGCACACCTACGGCCGTATCGATGCCGAAGGGGCGTACCACACCCTGTGGAGCGGCGACCGGTCCGAGGTCGAGGCCTGACAGCCCGGGTCGTAGCTGACGAAAGGCCCCGATGACCTCCCGGGAGGTCATCGGGGCCTTCGCCTGCCGGGGCGGTGTCGCCCGGGACTGAAGCTCAGATCCACATGGCGGGATCGATGTAGGAGGCCGGGTCCACCAGCGGTTCCTGCTTGTCGGGGGTGCGCGGACGGACCTTGCCCGGGATGCCGGTGACCACGGAGTCGTCGGGGACGTCCTTCACTACGACGGCGTTGGCCCCCACGGCGGAGCCCGCACCGATCTCGATGTCGCCGAGCACCTTGGCGCCGGCGCCGACGGTCACGCCATTGCCCACGGTCGGGTGCCGCTTGACCTTGGCCAGCGAGGTGCCCCCCAGGGTCACGCCCTGGTACAGCATGACGTCGTCGCCGATCTCGGCGGTCTCCCCGATCACCACGCCCATGCCGTGGTCGATGAAGAAGCGCTTCCCGATCTGGGCCCCCGGATGGATCTCCACACCCGTCAGGAACCTGCCCACCTGAGACACGGTACGTGCGGCTCCGCGGGTCCTGTCGTGGTCCCACAGCCGGTGGCTCAGCCGATGCAGCCAGATCGCGTGCAGCCCCGAGTAGTTCAGGGCGACCTCCAGGTCCGTCCGGGCGGCGGGGTCGTGGTTGCGCGCGGTGTCCAGGTCCTCGCGCAGTCTGCTGAGGAAGCTCACGTCACTCCTTCGGGGATTGCAGCCGGTGGCCCGCGAGGGTCAGGGTCTGCGGATATTGGCTCGGCGGTTCGTGATGGACGGACCCGCCATGTCTCCGACCCTACCTGCGAGCGGTCGGCGACATGGCGGGTCCCGGCCCACCTGCTCGCCCGGCGCCCGGCTGTCGCCGGAGCCGGGCGAGGAGAAGATCAGCCGCGGATGTCGTCGTACAGGATGGTGGAGATGTAGCGCTCGCCGAAGTCGCACACCACGGCGACGATCAGCTTGTCCCGGTTCTCCTCCTTCTTGGCCTCCTCCAGGGCGGCCCAGACGATGGCGCCCGAGGAGATGCCGCCCAGGATGCCTTCCTGGGTGCCGAGGTCACGGGCGACCCGGATGGAGTCGTCGACGGTGACGTCGTAGACGTCGTCGTAGATCTCGCGATCCAGCACGTCGGGCACGAAGTTGGCGCCCAGGCCCTGGATCTTGTGCGGACCGGCGGTGCCCTGGGTCAGGAGGGGGGAGTCGGCGGGCTCGACGGCGACCAGTCGCACGCCGGAGTTCTGCTCCTTGAGGTAACGGCCGGCGCCGGTGATGGTGCCGCCGGTGCCGATGCCGGAGACGAAGGTGTCGACCTTGCCGTCGGTGTCCTCCCAGATCTCGGGGCCCGTGGTCTCGTAGTGCACCTTGGGGTTGGCCTCGTTCTCGAACTGGCGGGCCAGGACGGCGTTCTCCGTGTTCTCCACGATCTCGCGGGCGCGCTCGACCGCCCCGCGCATGCCCTCGGCACCCGGGGTCAGCACGATCTGCGCACCGTAGGCGCGCAGCATGGCGCGACGCTCGGTGGACATGGTCTCGGGCATGGTCAGGATGACCTTGTAGCCGCGGGCTGCGCCGACCATGGCCAGGGCGATACCGGTGTTGCCCGAGGTGCCCTCCACGATGGTCCCGCCGGGGGTGAGCTCTCCGGAGGCCTCGGCCGCATCGATGATGGCCTTGCCGATGCGGTCCTTCACGGAGTTGGCGGGGTTGTAGAACTCCAGCTTGACGGCCACGTTGCCGGGGAGGTCCTTGTCGAGTTCGTGGAGGCGGACCAGGGGGGTACCGCCCACGAGTTCGGTCACGTTGTCGTAAATCTTGCCCATAGTGCTTCCTTCCGAGTGGATGCGAATGCGCTGGATCATTGCGCTGGCGCAGTCTCTGCCAGGCTACCGAGGTTTTTTCGGCTACCCGATAGTCAGAAACTCGGCGTAACGTTGACGGACTTTTGCGAGTTTCGGGTTGATGATCACCTGGCAATACCCGTTGAAGGGCTGCTTGGCGTAGAAGTCCTGATGATAGGACTCCGCCGGATACATGATTCCCAGGGGCTCGATCGTGGTCACGATCGGGTCGTCGAACAGGGGCTGCGCCCGCTCGATCGCCTCCCGGAACAGCAGCTCCTGGTGCTGTTCCGCCGGGAACATCGCCGACCGGTACTGCGTACCGACGTCGTGGCCCTGGCGGTTCAGCGTGGTGGGGTCGTGACCGGTGAAGAAGATGTCCAGGATGGTCTCCTCCGGGACGACGTCGGCGTCGAAGGCGACCACGACGGCCTCGGCATGTCCCGTGGTCCCGCTGCACACGCTGTAGTAGTCCGGATTCTCCGTGCGCCCGCCCGTGTAGACGGACTCGACGCTCGTCACGCCGCGCGTGATCCGGTACACCGCGTCCAGGCACCAGAAGCACCCGCCTGCCAATACGAAAGTCGTTGCTCTCACGTGAGGCTCCAACAGAGCCGCGCGGTGCCCTATTCCCGGCACTGACCCGTGGGCGCGCGGTCTCTCGGAGCGGGGTCGGCCGGATGTGATGTGATGTCAGCCGATACGCGGCCGGACGGGGCCGCTCCGTCGTCGACCCCCGGGAGCCATGTGATGAAGAGCAGCCGTTATGTAGTGCTCGGCGCCGGTCTCATGGGTGCTGCCACGGCCTGGCAGCTGGCCTCGCGCGGTGAGGAGGTCACGGTGGTGGAGCGCGACGTCCCCGGCAGCGCACGGGGCTCCTCGCACGGCTCGGCGCGGATCTTCCGGTACGCCTACCCCGATCCCGCCTACGTTCGGATGGTGGTGCACGCGGAAGCCCTCTGGGAGCAGCTGGGACGGTCCTCCGGACGGCGGCTGCTCCAGCGCGTGGGCTGTCTCGACCACGGACCGGCGCGTGACCCCGCGACCCTGGCCCGGGTTCTCGACCGGGTGAGAGTCGAGCACAGCCTCTATCCGGCGCAGCGGGCCCGGGAGCTGTGGCCCCAGTTCGATTTCACGACCTCCGTGCTGCACCAGCCGGGAGCCGGGGTGCTGGACCCCCGATCCACGATCGAGGCGGCCCTCGACCTCGCCGTGGCCGCGGGGGCCCGGGTGCTGGAGAACTGGCCCGTGGCCTCGCTCCGGCGCAAAGGCGCGGGCGTGATCCTCTACGGGCCTGACGGCGCGACCTCCGCCGGGACGGCCGAACCGGAGACGACCGAACCGGAGACGATCGAGGCGGAGCATGTCATCGTCACCGCGGGCGGCTGGCTGCCCGAGCTGCTGGGCGACCTGGACCTGCCGGGGGACTTCGTGCGGAAGCTGCCGCGGTTCACGGTGATGCAGGAGAACGCCTACCACTTCCCCTACCGGGACGGGCAGCAGCCGTGGCCGGCCGTCATCCACATGGACCGGATGCAGATCTACGCACTGCCGGGCGGTCGCGACGCCGGCTTCACCGGTCAGAAGATCGCCGAGTTCAACGGCGGTCTGCCGATGCGCTCGGCCTCGGAGCAGACCGGGCTCATCGACGCGGCCAACAGGAGCCGCGTCGTCGCCTACGTCCGGGAGAACCTGCCGGGACTCGTGCCCGAGCCCTACGCGGAGACCACGTGCCTGTTCACGAACACGCCCGACGAGCATTTCGTCCTGGACCGGGCCGGAGCGGTGACGATCGCCTCGCCGTGCTCGGGCCACGGCGCCAAGTTCGCGCCGCTGATCGGCAGCATGGCCGCGGACCTGGCCACGGGCGGCTCTGTGGCGGAATCGGTCCCGGCGTTCTTCCGCCCCTCGCTTTCCCGGTAGTCCCCGGGGCCTGCACAGCTCCTAGACTGGCCTCATGACGGCTGAGCATCGGACGCCCTCGGCCACCTCCCCGGTGGCCGCCCGCGAGAACGACGACGCCCCCACCCTCGCCGACGTGGTCGAAGCCGCCGACCGGCTGTGGCCGTTCGGCACCCAGGAGTCCTGGGACGCCTCCGAGCTGGTGGCCGGCAGGCCCGGCGCACCGGTGCGCCGCATCCTGGTCGCGGTCGACCCGGTGAGCTCCGTGGTGGAGGAGGCCATTGCCGTGGGCGCCGATCTGCTGCTGGTGCACCACCCCTTGATGCTGGGCGGCGAGAGTTCCATTGCCGCGGACCGGTACAAGGGGCGGCTGATCCACGATCTGATCGAGAACCGCATCGGCTTGCTGGCCTGCCATACCAACGCGGACAGCGCCGCCGCCGGGGTCTCGGAGGTCCTGATCCGGGCCTGCGGCGTCGGCGCCTCCCGGCCCATCCAGCCCCTGGAGGACGATCCCGCCACGGGTCTCGGCCGCATCGGCCCGCTGGACGCGCCCGTGACGCTGGAGACCCTGGCCGCCCGTCTGGCCGCGGTCGTGCCGCCGACCGCGCAGGGAGTCCGCGTAGCGGGACCCCGGGATCGCGAGATCCGCACCGTCGCGGTATGCGGTGGTGCGGGCGGCTCGCTGCTCGAGACCGTCGCCGCCACGGAGGCCGATGTATACGTGACCGCCGATCTCCGGCACCACCCGGTGTCCGAGGCCAGGGAGGCCGCGATGCACGCCGGCGGCGGGCTGTGCCTGATCGATCTCTCCCACGCCGCGAGCGAATGGCTGTGGGTGCCCGTGGGAGCGGCCGCGCTCGCGGAAGAGCTGCGGGAGGCCGGCTTCGGGACCGAGGTCCTGGTCTCCACCCGCCGGACCGATCCCTGGGACTTCCACGTGCCGAGTCCGCAGCCCGAACCCCAGGACCGCTGGGAATAGGCCCGGACCAGACAGCGGGTCGAACCGAGACAGCGCTGCAGGCCGGACGTCACGGGCCCGCGGCAGACAGCAACAGCGTGACATGTCGGCAGGAGAAGCAATGACCAAGGCGACGCCGGAGAACTTCACCGCACTACTGGACCTGCAGCGGCGCGATACCAGGATGACCTCGCTCGCCGGTTCCCTGAAGACGCTGCAGCAGGAGCCCGAGCTGGTGGCTGCCCTGAAACGCCGCCAGGCCGCGATCAACACGGCAAGGCAGATGGACGGCCGCAAGGCCGAGCTGGAGAAGTCGGCCTCCGAGACCGCGCAGAAGGTCAGCGACCTGCTGGCCCGCCTGGAGTCCAACCGCGCCCGCCGGGATGCGGGCGGGTCCGCCAAGGAGGTCTCGGCGCTGCAGCGCCAGATCGACTCCCTGGTGACCCAGGTGGAGAAGGCCCGCACCCAGCAGGCCGCCGCCCAGCGGGAGCTCGATGCCTTTACCACGGAGCGCGCAGCTGTGCTTCCGAAGCTGCAGGCGGCCGATGCCGAGGCCAAGCGGCTCGTGGCGGCCACCCAGGAGAAGGGCGCCGCCATGCAGGCCGAGCACCAGCAGCTCGTGAGCGAACGCGATGCCGCCACCGCCGCGGTGGACAACGGGCCGCTGGTGGCCCGCTACGAGAGGATCCGCACGGGCGGGCACGCGATCCGGACGGCCGCCGCCACGCGGTCCGGTCCGCTGTGCAACTCCTGCGGCTCGGCTATGAGCCCGGCGGAGGTCAACGAGGTGGAGGCGGACCCGTCGGAGGTCTCCACGTGCCCGTCGTGCGGTGCCATCTTCGCGGGGTGACCGGCACGACCGGATTCACGTCCTGGGTCCGGGCTCCCGGGCGAGGTCCTGGGCCGGTCGCCAGCTCGGTGACCGGCCGCGCAGCAGCGGTACGGGATTCGCTTCGACATCGAAACCGGGAGCGGCCCGGCGCTTCGCCGGCACGAGACGCTCACCCGTGAGCAGGAGCGCTGCGACCACCATCGCGACGAGGTGGAACTGCTCCGCCAGGAGCACGAGCACCATGGCCGGGCCGCAGATCGCGACGCAGAGCACCCCGGAGCCCAGCCCGGACCGCAGCGCGTGCCGGTACGCCTCCGCGCCGAAGGCCGCGGTCACGGGAACCCGATGGCACCGGTTCAGCAGCCGCCGCCGCGGCGGGCAGAGCTGCCAGCCGATCACCGCGAGCACGGCGATCCAGACCAGGGCGGGGCTCCCGGTGATGGCCGCGGCCAGGGGCACGGCGGCCAGGCCGGCGAGCGCCCAGTTCAACAGGTACCCGTAGAGGAACAGCACCGACTTCAGCACGCGATTCCGGCGCAGGCTCGTGCGCCACAGGGTGCCGATCTCCCGGATCAGCAGGGGCGGCGACATCGCGAGGACCATCGCGAGCCACATGCCGAGGCCCGGCACCAGCGGGGCGAGCGAGACGCCGGGCCCGTGGCCGGCGTGCGGCGATCCTGCGCCCGCCAGATGAGGTCCGGCCGCCCCTCCCGCGGAGGGGCTGTGGACGGCGGAGGCCGACCAGGCGAAGAGCATCCAGCCGGCGGCGGCGAGGATGAGCAGGACCGGAACGGGCGACCGCCGGGCACCGTCGAGCACGGCTCGGAACCGGAGGCGCGCCCGCGGCACGATCAATCGAGAATGTAGACGCCGACCCGGCCGACGGCGAACTCCGCCTCCGCGACGGCGTCGTTCGCCGGGACGAAGCGTACGGCGAGCGCCGACGGGTCGGAGCTCAGCGCGGCGGCGTCGACGATGCCGCTGATCTCGAGCACCTGACTGATGCCGTTGCCCGCGTGAGCTCCCTCGGGATCGCTCGCTTCCGAGACCCCGAACAGCGACACCGTGCCGGCGAGCCGGTCGGGCCGTGCGGCGGGATCCTCGCCCTGGGGGAGGTCCACGTAGACGTGGTAGATCGCGGCGTCGCTCGGGCTCCGGATCCCCTCCAGCTTCAGGAACACCCGCGGGCCGGCGGTGGCTTCGGCCGCCGAGCGGCGCAATGCGCTGCGCTGGAGCGATCGCAGCCGGGACCCGTCGAGTCGTACCGGGGCATCGGTCTCACCGTGCACGACCACATCGACCTCGCTCGCCCCGATCAGCTCCGGGTTCTGCTCCGGGTTCTGCTCTGCCATGATCGCCGCTCCTCTCCTGAACCGCGCTTCTTCTGCTCGCGAGACCTCACGGGCGCCGGCATCCTCCTGAGCGGGCAGGGAGTCGTAGACGTAGTCGAGCGCGGTGGTGTCGAGCATGTCCTGGGCGGTGAACGCCCATTCGTCTCCCTCCGGGGTCGGGAGCGCGAAGGGGCGATCCGCAGGCCCCTCGAGCCAGCCCGAGTCGTCGGGATCGGCGTTCGCGCGCCTCCACACCTCCCAGAGCCGGTCGATATTCGAATGGTGCAGCCAGAAGATGGGGTCGAGCGCTGCGGTGATGGGCATCGTCATGAGGCCGAGGTTGCGCCAGTCGTTCGGATCGAGGCCCGGTGCGCTGCCGCCGAGCGCGGTGTGCAGCACGTTGTGCGGCAGCGATTCGAGGCTTCCGTTGGTCGAAGGGCCCTCGGTGCCGTGGTGGAAGGCGGTGCGCGGTCCGCCGAAGCCCGGGGGAATGTCGCCGGCACCGCCCGCGAACTCGGTATCCTCCAGGGCCTGCAGCGACACGAACCGTTCGTCGACGACGATCGGTTCCGCTCCGCTCCCGTAGCGGCGATCGGTGCGCAGCGGGTTGGGGGACCCGTCGGGCAGCTCGGCAGCCGAGAAAGCCTCCGGCAGCATGCGGGCGTCCGGCCGTGAGGAATCGCTGTAGTCCCAGTAGGGGAGTGCCCAGTCCTCGGGGCCTCCGGCGGCGACGATCGCGGCGCGGGCGACCCGTTCGAACGCGACGACGTAGCCGCGGTGCCAGGGGAGGAAGTACCAGCTCTGGTGCTGGCACTGGTTCCACAGGCGCTGCTGCACCGGTTGCGGAGGTCTCGGCGCCCCCGCGTCGACGAGGCCGAACTCGTCCCACACCTGAGGGTGCGTGCCGTGGACGGCGGCCAGGAACCACCAGCTCGTGGGGTCGGTGATGGGGCGGGACTGCATCTCGCGGACGGCCACTGCGTACCACCGCAGGGTCTCGGTCCAGCCGTCTCCGGTCGACCGCACTTCACGACGAACATTGGCCATCGGCAATCACTCCCTCATCGCAGTGTTGTATGCAGATGTATGTTGTATGCAGAGTAGGTCAGGCCCCGCGGGGTGGCAATGGTCCACCAGGGGAAGAGGGCCCGAGGGGAGAGGCGCCGCGCGATCAGGGCCGGCGGGGAGAGAGGGACAGGACGGCCTATGAGCCGGGTTCTGTGCACGCGCCCGGTCATCCGGACGCGGCGGTGACCATCCATCTAGGCCCAGCGTTGCCGATGGGCTCGAGCGGCCTACCCGGATACTCGGGCGAGCAGCCCTCATGCGCATCCTGTCTGACCTTGCTCCGGACGGGGTTTACCGAGCCGCACCGGTCACCCGGTGCGCTGGTGGTCTCTTACACCACCTTTTCACCCTGACCCACGACGGCGAAGGCCGTGGGCGGTCTGTTCTCTGTGGCACTGTCCTGCGGGTCACCCCGAGTGGGCGTTACCCACCGTCCTGCTCTGCGGAGCCCGGACTTTCCTCGAGATGCCGCCTCAGCGGCACCGCGCGGTCACCCGGCCGTCCTGTCCGATGGAAGTCTATCCGCTCCGGCGGAGGTCCCGGTCAGGGCCCGTGCGGCCGGTAGGATCTTCTGGTGCTGATTCTGCTCCCTCCCTCCGAGACCAAAGCCGCCCCGGCGACCGGGGGCCCCGTCGAAGCCGAGTCCCTGTCCTGGCCGGGCCTGAAATCCGCCCGTGATCGTGCCCTGAAGGCCCTGGTGAGGGTCAGCGGGCAGAAGAACGCGCTCACCGTCCTGGGAGTGGGGGCCTCGCTGCAGGACGAGGTCGCCAGGAACCTGGACCTGGAGACCGCTCCTGCCGCCCCGGCCCTCGAGGTCTACACGGGGGTGCTCTACGACGCCCTGGATCCGGCCGGTTTCACACCGGAGCAGGCTGCGGTGGCGCAGGAATCCGTCGTCGTGATCTCGGCCCTGTGGGGCGCTCTGCGGCCCGCCGACCGGATCCCGGCCTACCGGCTGTCGGGAGGGACGGCGTTGCGGGGGCTCGGCACGGCCGGGACGGTGAAGATGTCGGCGTTCTGGAAACCTCACCTGGCCCGTCACCTGGGTCCTGCCGCCCACGATCAGCTGATCATCGACTGCCGTTCCTCGGCCTACGCCGCCGCCTTCCAGGCGCCCAAGGACCGTACGGTGACCGTCAAGGTCGTCCAGCTGGTCGACGGCGCGCGGAAAGTGGTCTCCCACAACGCCAAGCAGACACGAGGGCTGCTGTCACGCCACGTGATCGAGCGGGTGGCCGCCGGAGAGTCCGTGGAGACCGCCCGGGATCTCGCCCGGGTGGCGGGAGAGCGGTGGCAGGTCGAACTCACCGAACCCGCCGCCGGCAGAGCGGGAGAGCTCACCGTCGTCCTGCCCGAGCAGGAGGCGGCCCGGGGCTGAGAGGCCACTGAGGCGCTACTGCGCCCAGACCCCGCGGACGTGGCCGATGTGCTGACGGACCAGATCCTCCATCGCAGTCCGGTCGCGCTCCAGGGCGATCTCGATCATCTTGCCGTGCTCGGAGGTCGTCTCCTCGAGCACTCCCGCATCGGCCAGGGCCTGCAGGCCGTAGAGCCGGCTGCGCGACCGCAGGCGCCGGACGTAGTCGACGACCTCGCGATTGCCGTGCAAGGCGAGGAAACGCGTGTGGAACTCGGTGTCCGCCTCCATGTAGTCCACGAGGTCGCCGGCCGCGGCCGCCTCGCTCAGCCGCGCGGCGAGCGGACGGAGCGCCTCGACGGCGGCGGCGACCTCGCCGGTACAGGCCTCTGCGACCGCGCCCATGACGGGGACCTCGAGCAGGAGCCGTGTCTCGGCGATCTCGTCGAGCTGCCGCTCGTCGACGGCGGTGACCTTGAACCCGGTGTTGGGCACCACCTCGACCATGCCGTCGCGGGAGAAGTCGAGCATGGCCTCTCTCACCGGCGTCGCCGATACGCCCAGCTTCTTGGCCAGGGAGGGCGCGGAGTAGGTCTCCCCGGGGCGCAGTTCCCCGGAGATGAGCGCGGCTCGCAGGTTGTCGACCACATGCCGGCGGACCGACACCCGGGTTCCCAGGGGACTCGAGATCAGCTGGGGGTCGGTCATGTGCGGCCTTCCTGTAGCCCTAGAGCGGCGCGATCACCTCGGCGATCGCACGGGACAGGATCAAATCCTCCCATGACATCCCGGAGGTCTTGAAGACGACCGGTGCGTGGTCGTCCACGGTCTGCTCGCCGCGGACCAGCCCGCGCATGGTGATGAGCCCGGCCGGGTCGAGGGAACCGTCCTCGACGGCCAGGACGACGTCGCCGCACTCGGCCAGCGCGGTGCTCAGGTCTTCGACGATCACCTGGGCGGCGCCCATGAGGTCGGAGGCCAGCTCGCGGGCGTCGGGGGAGTGGGAGCCCACGGCCACCACGACGGCGTCCGAGCGGACGTCGGACAGACCCAGCAGCGGCTCCGTGCTGGTGGTGGCGCAGACCACCAGCCCCGCACGCGCCACCGCGGCCCGCGCCTGCGGGCTGCCGGCGGCGAGCCAGGGGGCGAGGTGCTCGGGCCGCGTGCGGCTGACGAACGCGATCGAGACCTCCCGCACGCCGCGCAGCAGATCCTTCAGCGTCTCCGCGTGGGCGACGCCCTGCGGACCGGTGCCGAAGACCACGGCCTCGAGGGGCTCGGCCGAGCCGACCAGCAGGTCCTTGACGCCTGCGAAGGAGACCGCGGGCGTGCGCAGCGAGGTCAGGGCCTCGCCGTCGAGGATCATCCTGGGGGAGAGGGTCGTCCCGTCGAAGAGCAGGTACTGGCCCTGGATCCGGGGCAGCGTCCGCCCGGGGTCGGCAGGCGCCACGGTGAGCACCTTGATCCCGGCGGCATCGCCCACCGCCGAGGGCATGATGAGCATCTCGCCGTGCGGCATCCGCATGCTCTGGCGCGCCGCATCGGTGGCGGGATCGTAGCCGTCGACGAGGGCCTGCCGCAGGGCGTCGACCGCCGCGGCGGGCGGGAGCGCTTCTGCGATCTGGGCGGGGCCCACCTGCTCGACGCTCATCGCAGCACGAACCCGGGGACGAGGGGGTCGTGCGGATCGACAGTGAAGATGCTCTCCCCGGTCGGGTAGGCCATGCCCGAGACCTGGGTGACCACCGCCTCGTAGCCGGCCACCTCGGTGCGCTCCAGCACGCGGGCCGTGAAGGAGGAACCCACGATGGATCCGTGCTCCAGCACCGCATCTTCGGCGAGGACCCCGGAGACCGTCAGCGTCGCCACCCGGGCGCACGTGCCGGAGCCGCAGGGGGAGCGGTCCAGCTCGCCGTCGGCGAAGATCGTGGCGTTGCGCTGGGAGACGACGTCGGGACGCTGCCGCGGAAGATCCTCGAACAGGATCGTGCCGTAGATGCCGCTGAGCCGGTCGTCGACGGGATGCTCCGCCACGGGAGAGTCGTTGAGCGCCCACTTGATCTCACGCCCCAGGGCGATGAGATCGCCGGTCCTCGAGGGGTGGATGCTCTCGCCCACGGTGGTCACGTCCAGCTGGGCGTAGATGGCGCCGCCGTAGGTGACGTCGACGGTGACCTCGCCGCGCGAGGTCGGCACCGTGACCCCCGTGGCCAGCACGTACCCGGGGACGTTCACGAAGTCCGCGGCGGTCACCCGGCCCTCCTCGGTATGCACCCTGGCCGTGACCCGCCCCGAGGGCACGTCGATGACCACGTCGGTGGTGCCGGTGGCCGGGGCTTCTGCGAGGCCCGACTCGACCGCCCAGACGCCCAGTGCGATGGTCCCGTGACCGCAGGCCGTCGAGAAGCCGTCCTTGTGCCAGAACAGGACGCCGAAGTCCGCGCCGTCGTCGTCGGGAGGGGTGATGAACCCGCCGTACATGTCGGCGTGCCCGCGGGGCTCGAAGCAGAGGATACGGCGGACCCGCTCGATCGCTGCTGAGTTCATGGCATGGACGCGGCGTTCGGCCACCGTCTCCCCGGGGATCGGCGTGCCGATCTCCGTGACGATGCGAAACGGTTCGCCGGCTGTGTGGTAGTCGGCTGTCCGGTAGGTCTCCACGGGTACGTTCCCCTCCTCCTCTTCCGTCCTGTTCAGGCTATTCAGGGTAGCGATGGGGACGAGCCGAGCTGCCCTGCACATCTACTGGCATTGTAATTGTACTGAACGGAGGGTCACGTCGTGCCGCGGACAGCTCGGCCCGGTCCCGACGTTCCGGGGACCACGGGGCTCAGTCGGCTGCCGTCAGGCGCTGCCACAGGTCCCGGTCGAAGGCCGTGGGGGACAGCGCGGACATGTGGCGCACGGCGTTGTCCAGCTTGGAGCGCCACAGGGCCACGGCCTCCTCGGCCCTGCCGTCGAGCAGCGCCCGGAGGATCCGGGTGTCGTCGCTGACGATCCGGTCCGCGGCGGGGCTGTAGTCCAGCTGCAGGACGGAGATGAACATCCGCACGCGCAGCGTCAGGGCGTGGAAGGTCCGGGCCGACTGGGTCAGGCCGCTGGCATCGGCCAGTTCCTGCTGGAAGTGCAGGTCCGCCTGGTCGACATCCGTCCCGCTGCCCTCGGCGGCGGCTGCCTCGAGTGCGCGCAGCGCCAGGCGCGGGGCCAGGAACCGGTGCCGGGGCTGTGCGCAGCATCCTCGCAGCAGCACCGAGCCGACGTGGAGGCGGGAGGCGTAGAGGTCGGTGACGTCCTGGCCGGTCACCTCCGGCACGGTGAAGTGGCCGCCCGAGTAGGCGAGCAGGCCGTCGTCGACCATCCGGCGCATGGCCGCGCGGACCGTCGGCATGGTCAGGCCCAGTCCGGAGGCCAGCACAGCGGGGGCCAGGTGGTCGCCGGGGCGGAAACCGGCGTTCATGACCTCCTTCCGCAGCGCGATCGCGATCTGCTCGGTGATGGACAGCTGATCCTGGGGCAGCCAACGCGGTCCCATCGAACGGCCCCGGCCAGGGGGCGGGTATTCCGGCACGCTCAGGGTGTTTGATTCAGAAATCTCCTCAATTTCCTGCCAGGCGCCCCCACGGGGTGCTGAGTCCCGGCGTTGCCAGCGCACTCCCAGGAGGCCCCTGCCGGCTTTCGCGGCGAGCTGGCTCAGAAGGTCGCCCGGGATGGCGTCCACGCCCGGGGCGCAGGCGTCGAGCGCGGCCGATACCTGCGCGAGGAAGTCGGGCCACGGCTGGGCCCACGGCTCCCAGACCAGGCGCAGCATGCCCCCGGGCAGGCTCCGCTCGGCGGCGGGAAGGGCCGATTCGCTCGGCCACTCGCGTGCGCCCGAGACGTGCAGGGCCGCCATGAGCGCGGCCGCCCGGCGGGTGAAGGCCTGCGTCTGCCCAGGCGGCGCGGTCTCGCCCGGCCCGAAGACCAGGACGATGCGGGGGAACTCGACGCGGAACTCGGTGAGGTGCATCGAGTGCCGCTCCTCGGGGCTGCGCGAGGACCCCCGGATCCGGTGCACCGATCGGGTCACCACGGACTGGCTCAGACCGGTCAGCAGGGCGATGCGACGTGTGGAGAAGTCGCGGGTGCCGACACGGGGCCCCGCGGTGGCCAGCACGCTCGCCACGATGTCGTCGGCGGCCTCCTGGACCCGCGGCCGCCCGCGGGGCTGGCCGCTCTGGCCACCGGCCCGTCCCGCAGGCGGAGGATGAGGTGGAATCGAGTTCATGGTCCTATTTTGACTCAAAGCTGATTCAAACGGGAGCCCGGCCCTTTTCCCGTCGATGTGCGGGGCCACACACTGGGCTCAACGCGCGCCGTGCCACTTCTCTGGGCAGGCGTCACCGCAGCGCCGGATCACCCACGGTGAGCCCACCGACGGGGCCGGCCCCGAACGTCTTCCCCAGCCGATGTCTTCCGAAGGAGGATCACATGGACACCTCGACCCATCCCCGCGTCACCCAGATCACCGGGAACCACTCCGAATCCAGCAGCGAGCTGAACCGCATCGCCGACGACGCCGCCGCCAGGGTGAGCCGCTGGCTCGAGAACGGGAAGGGGCGGGGAACCGCCAATCCCTCGGCGGAGCGGCTGTCCGCCGTGCTGTCGGACCCCAACGGGCTGGACTTCACGGTCGGCTTCGTCGACCGCGTGATCCGGACCGAGGACTCGAAGGCCGCCGCGGAGGCGCTGGCCGAGCTCGGAGGGATCGCACCCGCCACGCTGTCCGCCCTGGACCGGGCGCAGATCAAGGCCGGCTCCGCCCTGGCCAAGTACCTCCCCTCCGTCGTGGTCCCCGCCGCTCGGACTCGGATCCGCTCGATGGTCGGGCACATGATCGTCGACGCCCGCGACAAGCAGCTGGGCAAGGCCGTCGCGGAGCTCACCCGGGACGGTCACCGCCTCAATATCAACCTGCTCGGCGAGGCCGTGCTGGGCGAGGGGGAGGCCGACCGTCATCTCGAGGAGACCCGGCGGCTGCTGGCCCGCGACGACGTCGATTACGTCTCCATCAAGGTCTCCTCGATCGCCTCGCAGATCTCGATGTGGGGCTTCGACGAGACCGTCGACTACGTGGTCGAGCGCCTGTCCCCGCTGTACCGTGAAGCCGCCCAGGCACCCGCCGGAACCAAGTTCATCAATCTGGACATGGAGGAGTACCGGGACCTGCGGCTGACCGTCGAGGTCTTCAAGCGCCTCCTGTCCCAGCCCGAGATCAAGGAGCTCGAGGCCGGGATCGTCCTGCAGGCCTATCTCCCCGACGCACTGGGCGCCATGCAGGAGCTCTCCGGTTTCGCCACGCAGCGAGTCCGCGACGGAGGGGCCGGCATCAAGGTCCGCCTGGTCAAGGGCGCCAACCTGGCCATGGAGAAGGTGCACGCCGAGGTGGCGGGCTGGCCTGTGGCCACCTGCGACTCCAAGCAGGCCAGTGACGCCAACTACAAGCTCGTGCTGCACTGGCTGTTCACCTCCGAGCGCATGGAGGGCCTGCGGATCGGCGTCGCCGGTCACAACCTCTTCGACATCGCCTTCGCCCACCTGCTGGCCGTCGAGCGCGGCGTGTCCGGGCGGGTGGAGTTCGAGATGCTGCAGGGCATGGCCTCCGAGCAGGCAGCCGCCGTGAGCGACGACGTCGGGCAGCTGCTGCTCTACGTGCCCGCCGTCCGGCCGCAGGAGTTCGACGTCGCGATCTCCTACCTGGTGCGCCGGCTCGAGGAGAACGCGGCGAGCGAGAACTTCATGTCCGGGATCTTCGACCTGGAGCCGGGCAACGAGATCTTCGTCCGGGAGGAGCGCAGGTTCCGCGCCTCCCTCGATGACCTCGCCACCATCCTGGAGTCCGACGGGTACGCCGCACCGGCCCCGCAGCACCGTCAGGACCGCTCGGGGGAGACCCTGCCGGAACCTGCGGCCGCGGATCAGCCCCTCTCGCGTTTCGTCAACGAGCCCGACACCGACCCGGCGCTGCGAGCCAACCAGGACTGGGCCCGGGAAGCCATCAGAATCTCCGCCCAGGAGGGCTGGCTCGAGGAACAGCTCGCTCCGGAGTCCGTCGACACCGGCTCCGTCGAGGACCTCGTGGCCTCCACCCGCGACGCTGCGCTCGAGTGGGCCGCCCGCCCCGCCGCCGAGCGCGCGCGGATCCTCTACCGGACCGCCGAGATCCTCGCCACCCGCCGTGGTCACCTGGTCTCGATCGCCGCGGCCGAGGTGGGGAAGTCCGTGGCCCAGTCCGACCCCGAGGTCTCCGAGGCGATCGACTTCGCCCGCTACTACGCCCACTCCGCGATGGAGCTCGACGGCGTGCAGAACGCCGGCTTCACCCCCGACCGGGTGGTCCTGGTGACGCCGCCGTGGAACTTCCCCCTGGCCATCCCCGCCGGATCGACCTTCGCCGCGCTGGCGGCAGGTGCCGGCGTCATCCACAAGCCCTCCAAGCCGAGCCCGCACTGCTCGATGGCGATCCTGGATGCCCTGTGGGAGGCCGGCGTGCCGCGCGAGGTTCTGCGCGGGGTCTACCCGGCCAACCGCGACGCCGGAAAGGCCCTGGTCAGCCACCCCGGCGTGGACCGGGTCATCCTGACCGGTGCCTCGGAGACCGCCTCGATGTTCGCCTCCTGGCGTCCCGAGCTGCAGATCAGCGCCGAGACCTCCGGGAAGAACGCCCTGGTGGTCACCCCTGCCGCTGACCGCGACCTGGCGGTCTCCGACCTGGTCCACTCCGCCTTCGGCCACGCCGGGCAGAAGTGCTCCGCGGCCTCCCTGGGCATCCTGGTCGGCAGCGTCTACGGCTCGGAGCGGTTCCGCCGTCAGCTGGTCGACGCCGCCGCGTCCATGGTGGTCGACTGGCCCACCAATCTCTCCGCGACCATGGGCCCGCTCACCGAGCTGCCCAGCGACAAGCTGCACCGCGCACTGACGCAGCTGGAGGACGGCGAAAGCTGGCTGCTGAAGCCCAGGCAGCTCGACGACTCGGGCCGCCTGTGGACCCCGGGCATCAAGGACGGCGTCAAGCCGGGCTCCTTCTTCCACCTCACCGAGGTCTTCGGGCCCGTGCTGGGGCTGATGCGGGCAGGCGACCTGGACGAGGCCATCGAGCTGCAGAACGCGACCGATTTCGGCCTGACCGGCGGCATCCACAGCCTGGATCCGGCCGAGGTCCGCACCTGGGCCGACCGTGTCCAGGTGGGCAACGCCTACGTGAACCGCGGGATCACCGGCGCGATCGTGCAGCGGCAGTCCTTCGGCGGCTGGAAGCAGTCCTCGGTGGGACTGGGTTCCAAGGCCGGCGGCCCGAACTACGTCATGATGATGGGCAGCTGGCACGACACCACGCAGCCGGCCTCCGAGCGGCACCCCTCGGGCGATGCCGCGATCGACGCCCTGCTGCGGGAGATCGAGGACGAGCGGCTGCTCGACGCGCGTGGCATCGACTGGGTGGCCGGGGCCGCCGCCGACGACGCCGCGGCCTGGGCCACCGAGTTCGGCGCCGCCCGCGACCTGACCGGGCTGCACAGCGAGGCCAATATCTTCCGGTACCGCCCGGCCGACCTGATCCTCCGGGTCGGTGCCGACGCTCAGGCCGAGGAAACGGTCCGTGCCCTCGTCGCGGCTCGCCGTGCCGGAGCGGGGCTGACCATCGTGGCCGATCCCGGTGCGACCCCCGAGGTCTCGGCGGTGCTGACCACCGCTGCCGCGCGGCTGGGCTTCGGCGCTCCGGCGGTCCTGGACGAGTCCTCCTTCACCGACCGGCTCGCCGAGGGCGCCTATGACGTCTCGGTGGGGGCGCGCGTGCGTCTGCTCGGCTCGGTGGCTCCCGCACTGCGGGAGCGGCTGGCCGCCCGGCCGGAGGTCGCTCTGCTCGACGACGCCGTGACCGGATCGGGGCGGGTGGAGCTGAGGTACTGGCTCAAGGAGCAGGCGGTCTCGATCACCCTGCACCGCTTCGGCAACGCCTCACCGGCCTTCCACGCGCTGGCCGAGGAGCTCAAGCGATGAGCGGAGCCGGGCACAGGCTCTGAACGCGGAGACGCGGGAACGCTGAAGCGAAAGGAGGGCTGCGCCGTACGGCGCAGCCCTCCTGGCGCTGACGGGGAGAACCGGAGGGTTCTAGGCCTCTTCGCCGTGGCCGAAGGGATCCTGGTCCACACCGGGCTGCCAGGTGCCGCCGGCCTTGGGCCAGCCCTCGGCGCGGATGGCCTTCTTGGCCTTCCTGGCCCACTTGGTGTTGAGGCGGTCCACGTAGAGCTTGCCGTCGAGGTGGTCGTACTCGTGCTGCATCACCCGGGCGAACCAGCCGGTGGCCTCCCACCCGATCGGCACGCCGTGGGGGTCGAAGCCGGCGATCTTGACCCACTCGGCGCGCTTGAGCGGATAGCTGAGTCCCGGCACGGAGAGGCAGCCCTCGGCCTCCTCGTCGGGATCGGGGTTCTCCTCGGTGATCTTGCCGACGGTCAGCACCGGGTTGACGATCTCGCCGCGATCGGGGGCGTCGTCGTCATTGCCGAAGACGAAGGTGAAGATGCGCAGCCCCACCCCGATCTGGGGGGCGGCCAGGCCCACGCCGTTGGCGGCGTCCATGGTCTCGTGCATGTCGGCGATCAGCGTGCGCAGGTCGTCGTTGAAATCGGTGACCTTTGCCGCTGGCCTGTGCAGGACGGGGTCACCGGTGATGACGACGGGGCGAACGGTCATACGAGCATGCTCCTCGGCTGGGGCGGACGACGCGGTCGGGGGACGTCGGTCGACGGCACCAGCGGCCACGGGGCGGCGGCCATGCCTCCCGGCGGAGAATCCTACTGGAAGTCCGTTAAACAGCCTGCTGATGAATGCGGTTAAGCTGGACCGATGAACGATAGCGGCGGGATCATCCTGGATGACGTATCGGCTGCGGTGGGGGCGACTCCTCTGGTGCGGCTCTCCCGACTCTTCCCCCGGGCCGAGGTGCTGGCGAAGATCGAGTCCATGAACCCCGGCGGGAGCACGAAGGACCGACCGGCGGGCGCGATGCTCGATGCTGCGTTGGCCAGCGGAGAGCTCAGGCCCGGCGGGACCGTGGTGGAGTCCAGCTCGGGCAACCTGGGCCTGGCTCTGGCGCGTGGTTGCACCGTGCGGGGTCTCGACTTCGTGTGCGTGGTGGATGTCCGCGCCAACAAGGCGACCGTGGCCGCGATCAAGGCCCTGGGCGGCCGGATCGAGATGGTCGCGGAGCCCGATCCGGAGACCGGAGATCTCCTGACGGCGCGGTTGCTGCGGGTGGAGCGGCTGCTCGAGGAGCTTCCCGGAGCCGTGAACCTCTACCAGTACGGCAATCCGGCCAACCCGGCCGCTCACCGCGACGGCACCATGCGCGAGATCGCGGAGGCCGCCGGTCATCGCCTCGATGCCGTCGTCGCGGCCTGCAGCACGACGGGGACCATTGGCGGCTGCGCCGCCTATATCGCCGATCACGCGATGGATACCCGGGTGATCGCCGTCGACGCGGTGGGCAGCGCGCTCTTCGGAGGCAGGCCCGGCCCCAGGGGTCTTCCGGGGATGGGGGCGGGCATGGTGACCGAATTGTCCCGTAACGTGACACCCGATGACGTGGTGCGGGTGACCGAACGCCAGTGCGTTGCGGGGGCCCGCTGGCTGGCGCGTTCCGAGGGCATCCTGGCCGGCGCGTCGACCGGAGGAGTGGTCCATGCCCTGGCCGGGCTCCTGCGAGAACGACCGGAGCTGAGGAGGGTGGCCATGCTGGTCCACGACGGCGGGACGCCCTACCTCGACACGGTCTACGACGACGACTGGGTCCGGGCGACCCTCGGCGTGGAGCCCCGGCACCTGGAAGACGACATGCGAGAGCTCCTGGAGGCCACCCGTGACTGAGAACCGGCTAGAGCCGACCGCCCAGGACTCTCCAGACTCCTCGGAAGACTCCTTGGACTCTTCGGGAGAGGCGGGAGAGTCGGGAGGCGGCTATCGCATCGCCGTGGTCGGATGCGGGCCCAAGGCCCTGTTCGCCCTGGAATCCCTGGTGCGCCGCCTGCGGCGGCGGGCGGACGATCTGCCGGAGATCGCTGTGGACCTCTTCGACGACAATCCGCATTTCGGCGCCGGAGCGGCGTATGCCCCGGACCAGCCGGAGTACCTCCGACTCAACGTGACCTCCAGGATCGTGGACGTCCACGAACCGCATGCCCCGGACCGTTACGTGGACGGCTTCGGAGACTGGACCGCGCAGCACGCCCCGCACCTGGGAGACGACTCGTTCCCTCCCCGGGCCGAGGTCGGCCGGTATCTGCAGTACGCCTGGGAACGGGTCCTGGGCGCGGCGCCGCGGACCGTCAGCGTGACCCGGGTTCCCTCCCGGGTGGTGTCCGTGGCCACGGCATCCACATCAGGCGGCTGGATGGCCGAGACCGACGCCGGTACGGAATACGGGCCGTACCACGAGGTGCTGCTGAGCACCGGTCACCGCGGCGAGCACCCTGACGCCCTGCGCAACGGATGGTCCGCGCCCGTGCCCCTGGTCCCCCAGGTCTTTCCCGTGCGGCAGTGGCTCACCGAAGACAACGTTCCGGTCGGTTCCACGGTGGCGGTGCGCGGCGGGGCCCTGACCTTCATCGACGCGTGCCTGGCCCTGACCCAGGGGCGCGGCGGCATGTTCAGCACCGGCGACGACGGCCGGATGGTCTATCTGGCCAGCGGCCACGAGCCCCGTGCCATCGCGCCGATCACCCGCGATGGGCTGTTCCTGGATGCGAAGACGGGGGCGAGCGTCGTCGTCGACGGACTGGACGAGCTACTGGAGAGCACGGCCGCCCGGGTCCGCCGGGCGGAGGACGCCGGCGCGGTGATCCGGGAGGTGGAGGCCGCCGCAGCCGAGATGCTCGGACGCTGCGAGGCCGCCACGGTGTCGGACCCGCAGTGGGAGGTCTCCTATACCCTGCGCCACGGCGCCGACCCCGGCTCCGAACGGCTGGACCGGGCCGTTCGGGTGCTGCGGTACAGCCTCGCAGTGGCGGAGGGGAGAGAGGCGCCCGGCGCTGCCTGGGCGCTCGGCCGGGCCTGGGCCCAGCTCTACCCGGCCATCGTCGACAGATTGAGCCATCGGGAGTTCACCGCGCAGGAGTGGGCCGACTTCAGGACGGTGGCGGTGGCCATGGAGCGGCTCGCCTTCGGCCCACCACCGGTCAACGCGGCCAAGCTGCTGGCCCTGATCGATGCCGGCATCGTGGATGCCGACTGGATTCACGGCGGTGTCCAGGTGGACACCGGTGGCCTCACCGGGGTGCCCCGGGACGCGCGGGAGCCGGACGTGGTGGTGGACGCCGTGATGGCACCAGCCGGGATCGCGCCCGCCGGTGTGCCGATCTACGACCGCTTGCTGAGCACGGGCACGCTCAGTCTCGCCCCCGGGCGACGCGGTGCCCGGATCACGGCCTGCGGGCAGGCCGTGGACGGCACCGGCGCTCACGTACCCGGGCTGTCGGTGCTGGGCAGGCCCACCGAGGACTACGTGATCGGTCATGACACCCTCAACCGCGCCCTGCACGACACCCCCCAGCGATGGGCTGACCGGGTGGCGCAGCAGATCCTCGGTGCGGACCGCACCGAGCGGGCCGCCGCGGCTGCCGGCGACGCCACGGAGCCCCGGGCCGCGCACGTCCCTCCGGTGGCCGTGAACCGCGACGGCGGTCTCCTGTGAGTCCGCACGGCCTGCGTCAGGCGGCCCACGGGGATCCGGCTCTTCCCGCCAGGCTCGAACCGTGGATGCGGAGGCTCCTGGGCGACCCGGCAGCGTGCGCGGATCTCCTGCGCGAGCACGGCAGCCCCGTCAATGTCCACGATTTCGGCCCCTTGCGCGGCAACGCCGCCGAGGTGGTCGAGGCCGGGAGGCGGCAGGGAGTGGCGGTGCGCGTGTTCGTCGCACGCAAGGCCAACAAGACGTTGGGACTGGTCGACGAGACCCGTCGCCTGGGGCACGGTATCGACGTCGGCAGCGAGCGAGAGCTCCTCCAAGTCCTCGATCGTGGCGTGCCGCCCGCCGATATCGTCCTGACGGCCGCGGTCAAACCCGGCCGCCTGCTGCGTACGGCGATGGCGCGAGGGGTGCCAGTGGTGCTGGACAACCTCGATGAGGCGCTGGCGGCGCAGAGCATCAGTTCGCAGCTGCCGCACCCGTCATCCGTGGCACTGCGGCTGGCACCCGAAGCGGGGCGCGGCCTCGCCCCCACCCGCTTCGGAGAGGGCATGCGGACCTGGCTCGACTTCCTGGACGCCCATCCGTTCGAGGGCGCCGGCCAGCGTCTCGACGGCGTGCACTTCCACCTTCACGGCTACGAGCCGGGGGACCGGACGGCGGCACTGGGCCAGGCCATCGAGCTCGTGGACCAAGTGCGCCTTCGCGGTCATGAACCCTCGTTCATCGACATGGGCGGGGGAATGCCCATGTCCTACATCGACGACGCCGGCGCGTGGGAGACGTTCTGGGACCGGCACGAGGCCGCCGTGCTGGGCGACGGCGAGGCGCTCACCTGGCGCGGCGACGGGCTGGGGCTGAGACGCGAGGAAGGACGCGACGGCGCCCGGCTGGCGGGAGCGCGCGATCTCTACCCCTACCACCAGGAGCCCGTCCGGGGCGCGTGGCTGGAGCAGGTGCTCGCGGGCGAGGTGGCTCCAGGGTCGACGGCGGCCCGGGCCCTTCGCGACCGCGATCTGGCGCTGCACTGCGAACCGGGGCGTTCGATGCTCGACGGATGCGGGCTGACCCTCTCACGCGTGGCCTTTCGCAAGCACACCAGTGACGGCATCCCGATCGTGGGCCTGGAGATGAACCGCACCCAGTGCCGCTCCACCTCCGCGGACTTCCTCGTGGACCCGATCCTGGTCCGGACCGGGGCGCACGGCCACGGACGAGGGACGGGGGATCATTGGAACGCCCCTCGAGGTGCCTTCCTGGTGGGCGCCTATTGCATCGAGGCCGAGCTGATCCTGCGCCGACGCATCGTGTTCCCGCAGGGCGTGGCCGTCGGCGACTGCATCGCGTTGCCCAATACCGCGGGGTACCTGATGCACATCCTGGAGAGCGCCTCGCACCAGATCCCGCTCGCGGCCAACGTGGTGCGCTCGCAGGACGGCTTCGCCCGGGACGACATCGACGGGCTGTAGGGCAGCCGCCGTCGTACGGCGTTCAGGACGTTCAGTCGGAGGCCGGTGTCAGGCGCAGGAGGTTGGCGCCGCCGGCGTCCTCGAGGACCCAGATGCTGCCGTCAGGGGCCTGGGCCACGTCCCGGATGCGGTTGCCCATGGGGTAGATTTCTCCGGCAACGGCCTGGTCCCCGTCCAGGTCGACGTGCACCAGGGCCTGGCCGGAGAGCGCGCCGATGAGGGCATCGCCGGAGTAGTCGGGGAACATCTCGCCGTCGTAGATCATCAGGCCTGCCGGCGAGACGCTGGGGGTCCACCAGGCCTCGGGGCTGTTGAAGCCGTCGTCGTCGGTGTGGTCGGGGATCTCCTCGCCCTCGTAGTGCGACCCGTTGGAGGCCTCGGGCCAGCCGTAGTTGCCGCCCTCCTCGATCCGGTTCAGCTCGTCGCCGCCCTGAGGCCCCATCTCCGATGCCCAGAGGGTGCCGTCGGGGGCGAAGGCCAGGCCTAGCGGATTGCGGTGCCCGTAGCTCCAGATCTCGGCGCTCACCCCGCCTTCGTCGGCGAACGGGTTGTCCGGTGCGGGCTGCCCGTCGGGGGTCAGGCGCATGATCTTGCCCAGGCCGCTGCCGAGGTCCTGTGCCGGGGTCATCTCCTGCCGGTCCCCGGAGCTCACGAAGAGATACTCGCCGTCGGGGCTGAACGCCAGACGATGGGAGAAGTGGCCGTCACCGGAGGCCTTGGGCTGCTGCTCCCAGATCACCTCGAGGTTCTGCAGGGAGGCCTGATCACCCGACTCCTCCAGGGTCGCGCGCCCGATCACGGCACCGGTCCCGCCCTCACCGGCCTCCACCCAGCTGAGGTAGACGGTCCGATCGTCCTCGAAGTCGGGGCCCACGACGATGTCGCCCAGGCCTCCCTGCCCCGCCACCACGGGGTCCGGGAGGCCCTCGACGTCGACTTCACGGCCGCCGTCGAGATCTCGCAGGATCATCTCCCCGGTGATCGTGGTGATCAGCAGCTGCTCCGTGCCCGGCAGGAACTCCAGCGCCCATGGCGAGTCGTACGCGCCCACCTCCTCGACGGCGAAGGGACGATCCGCTTCGTCGACGGTCGCGAACTCCGGCGGGGGAGCATCGGTTTCGGTTTCGGTCGCCGAGGGGGTGGTCGTCCCGCTCGGTGTCTCCGACGCACTGGCGGTTGCCGATCCTGAGGGGGAGGGCGTGGAAGTGGCCGGTGATTCGTCGTCGGCGCCGGAACAGGCGCTGAGCACCAGCCCGGTCATCATCAGGACGGCTATGGGCAAACGGCGTGGATTTCTGCGCGGGTCCATGTCCCAACGGTAGTAGCAAGCCCTCTGCCGATCGGCCCCGGCATCCCGGTTGCCGGAATCTTACGCGGGTCTTACGGATGTCCTGGCTCTGGGCGTCAGGTGGGCTCGGGGTCCTGGGAGTTCTTGTTCTCGCGAGCCGCCGTACGCCAGCGGCGGGAGGCCAGGATGGTGAGCACGATGACCGTGGCCCAGGCCAGCCCGACCGTGAGGCCGTTGTACCAGGTGGCGTTGGCCACGAAGGCGCCCAGGGCCACGAGCGAGATCTGCCCCGGGATCACGGAGAGCACGCTGGCGGCCAGGTAGGCCCGGTGATCGATGCCGAAGGCGCCGCTGCCGTAGTTCACCGGCCAGTAGGGGATTCCCGGCATGAGGCGCAGGACCACCACCGCCTCGAATCCGGCACCGGCGAGATAGGACTCGACCGTGTCCGCGTGCGAGCCCAGGACGCGCCTGACCAGATCGGTGCCCAGGGCCCGGGCCAGCCAATAGCCGCCCCAGCAGCCCAGCAGCACGCCGATCACGGACAGGAGACTGCCCAGTGCGGCGCCGAAGAGAAGCCCCCCGCTGACGGCCATGACCGTGACGGGGATCGGGGTCAGGGCGACCACCGCGTAGATCCCGATGAAGACCAGCCAGGCGCCCCATCCGAAGCCGTCGATCTCCCTCTCGAGTTCGGCCGGCGAGGGCAGGTGCACGTTGAAGACGAGCCAGACCATGAACAGCAGCACCACGGCCAGCGTGCCGTTGCGGATCACGGCCTCCCAGGAGGGGCCTGAACGTCCGTGCGGACGTGCGGAGCCGCCGTCCGATGGGGGAGTCTTTTTCACGCGGTCAACCCTACGCGCTGGCCGGTACCCGCACCCGCGGGGATGACGTACCCTCGACCCGCCGGGCACGAACGCCCGGGGCAGGGACACGGCCCGTGCCCGCCGGACCCGGACGCGCATCGACGAGGGAGTTCCCATGGCTGAGCACCGCATCTTCGGCATGAGTTTCGCCAGCATCTATCCGCTCTACGTGACGAAGGTCGAGCGGAAGGGGCGCACCGAGGAGGAGCTGCAGAAGGTCATCACCTGGCTGACCGGTTACGACGAGGACGGGCTGCGGCGCGTCATCGCGGAGGAGACGGACCTGCGGACGTTCTTCGCGCAGGCACCCGCCATGAACCCGAATGCGCACCTGATCAAGGGCGTGATCTGCGGTCACCGGGTCGAGGAGATCGAGGACCCGCTCATGCAGAAGATCCGCTACCTGGACAAGCTCGTGGACGAGCTGGCCAGGGGCAAGAAGATGGAATCCATCCTGCGGGCCTGAGATCAGCGACGCTCCGGGGGCTCCTGCGTCTCGCCGAGATCCTGTTCCAGCGGCCCTCCGAGGGCCCACATGCTGGTCGTGTCGAGCTGGCCCCTCGCGGGGGAGCCCGAGGGCGGGGTCTCGGAGGCCGGCACCGCCGGGTTCCGCTGCATGATGATCCCGCTGGTCGTGGCCTCGAGGCCGAAATCGCCCAGGATGGTCTCGCGGTCCTTCTCGTGCTGGCGGCCGCTCGCCCTCTGGGCGTCCTGCATCATCGTGGTCTTGCCCCGGAGCATGCGCCGCACCCGCTGCCGTTCCCAGTACGGCTTGCCGACCAGGGTCAGCAGGAGCCCGATCACCGCGTAGCACCCCAGCATCATCCACCCTCGGGCGTAGCCGGGGCCGACGTCGTACACGAGGCGCTTGAGCATCTCCGTGATGCCGGAACCGACCACCAGGTTGTTGAGCCAGCGGAAGGGCTCCGGCATGAACCACTCGGGGAACGCCGCACCGGAGGCGGGGATGGACAAGAAGATGAAGACCGTCATGGCGGGAGCCGCGATGAACCGCCCGCAGAAGTAGCTCAACCCGTTCACGGCCAGGCCGATGGCGACAGCCCATGCCCACCCCAGGCCTCACAGCTGCCAGAAGTGACCGTCGATGGCGCCCAGCACCGGCGAGACGAGAAACGAGGTGATGAAGGACAGTACGAAGCTCACGGCGAGGATGACGGCGAACCGGACCCGGCGCGCCAGGTGACCGCCCATGAGCCCGATGAACATGGCCGCCAGATACCCGGAGATGCACCATGCCAGCATCAGGTACATGGGAGTCATGCCGACGTCTCCCGTGGGCAGCGGGGCGATGTCCTCGCGCTGCGGCGGCTCGTCCGGGCTGAGGAGCGGGTTGAGATAGAGCGGCAGGAGGTTGGCGGCCTGTGCCTGGTGCGCGGAGGCCACGATCAGCGAGTTGCTCTCGACGTCGTACGCGGCCGCGATATCGCCTGAGCGCACCTGCTGGCGGGCGGAGCCCTCGTCCGCGAGGGCGACGAACGACCAGGCTCCGGGAGCGGCCTCGTCCGCCGTCGCCTGGTAGCTCTCGACGACGCTCGTCCCGCCCACCACCCCGACGGGAACCTCTCGCGGTGCCGTGTTCTGGAAGGCGCCCACGTAGCAGAGGATGAACATGACCGCCATGAACATCGGCATCCACAGCTGGAGGAGAACCAGCTGGAGCGAGGGGTTCAGGGACGAGAACCACGTGCGGTAGGCCGACTTCTCGGGCGGGAGCGCGTGGATCCGGTCGGGGTCCACGGAACTGGGCCCGCGTCGCACATGACGCGGCGGGAGATCGTTCTTGGGCATCGGCCTCAGAGTACGCCCCCTTCGCCCCGAAAGCCCCTGACGAATCCCGTCGTCGTGAGGGCCGCTCCGAGCCTGCGCGGACCCCATTCCGCCCGCCTCAGCCCGCCCCGTATCCCGTTGCATCTTCAGGATATCCGGGCGGGCCCCTCTTGCCGCAAGCCCCGGGTCGTGAGGCAGCATGAGGCGCTTTCATCCACGACCGGGGGGCTTCCGATGCCTGAGTTCGACCTGTACCCGTTCACCCTCGACGATCACCCGGCGAAAGCCGATCCGATCCTGATCGCGGCCGACATCCGCCACTTCACCAGGATCGAGGCCAGCCTCGAACGGCAGCTCGCCGATCTCGGAGCGCGGCTCGGCGAGCTCCGCCGGACCCCGACCCGAGGCGGGCAGGCGGCCTTCGACCGCGACCTGGAGATCCACCGGCTCACCGAGCGGCAGAGACTGCTGCTGCGCTACGGCCTCGACCTGTGCCTCGGACGCGTGGAGGGGGAGCGGGGGACCTTGTACATCGGGCGTCTCTCCCTCACCGACGACGACGGCGCCCGGCTGCTGGTGGACTGGCGCGCCCCGGCGGCCGAGCCGTTCTTCGCCGCCACCCGCGCCCATCCGATGGGACTGCGCGGACGCCGTCGCTACCGCTGGACGGACCGGCGCATCACCGACTACTGGGACGAGGCCTTCACGGACGCGGCCATGACGAGCACGGCAGCGCTCGATGAGCAGTCCGCGTTCATCGCCAGCCTCGGCGCGAGCCGCTCGACGACCATGCGGGACGTGCTCGGCACGATCCAGGCCGACCAGGACGCGATCATCCGCGCCGATCCCCGGGGAGCACTGGTGGTGGACGGCGGACCGGGGACGGGCAAGACCGTCGTCGCCCTGCACCGCGCCGCCTACCTGCTGTATGCCGAGCCCAGGTTCCGGAGCGGGCACGGCGGCATCCTGTTCGTGGGCCCGTCCCGCGCCTATACGGCCTATGTGGCCGACATCCTGCCGGGCCTGGGAGAGGAGGGCGTCCGCACCTGCACGCTGGCCGACCTGGTGCCCGAAGGCGCGGAGACCTCCGTGGAAGCGGATCGGCGAGTCGCCCGGCTCAAAGGCGACGGGCGGATGCCGGGGGTGGTCGAGGCCGTGGTGCGCTCCCGGGAGCGCATCCCACGCCGCCCCGTGACCATCGAGACGGCCTGGGGCGATGTCCTGCTCACGCCGGCCCACTGGGAGGAGGCGTTCGGCGCGGCGGCCACGGACTCCACGCACAACGAGGCCCGCGAGGAGATCGGGGAGGCGCTCCTGGCCGTCCTGACCGACCGGCTTCGGGCGCGGACCATCGACCGAGAGGGCGATGCGGCTGCCTGGGGCGAGGTCCGATGGGACCAGGATCCGTGGGCGGGGGAGGGCTGGGGCGACGCGGGCGGCGCCGGAGCAAGCCCCCAGAGAGGATTCGACGACGAGGCGGAGTTCGATGCCTATGACCTCGAGGACGACCGAGAAGGGGACGAGTCCGAGGCGATGAGGCTGGGGCTGATCGAGAACAGCGAGCTGCAGGCCGCCTTCGACCGGGCCTGGCCCCTGCTGGACCCCGCAGCGCTGGTCCGAGGCCTATGGACGTCCCCGGAGCTGCTGCAGCAGCACGCCCCCTGGCTCACGGCGGACGAGGTCCACGCGCTGCAGCGCCCCGGTGACAGCCCCTGGACGCCGGAGGACCTGCCGCTGCTGGACGCGGCGCATCTGCGGGCGGGCGACCCGGGGGCGGCGGCCCGTCGCAGCCGCGACCGGGCCGAGGAGGCCTCCGACCGCGTGCGCATGGGGGAGGTCATCACCGATCTCATCGGGACGGACGACTCCGAGATGAGGGTGATGTCCATGCTGCGGGGGCAGGACCTGCGGGGCGCGCTGGCGGCTTCGACCGCGGCAGAGGTGCACCGACCCGGATCGCTCGGCGGTCCGTTCGTCCATATCGTCGTGGACGAGGCCCAGGAGCTCACCGATGCGCAGTGGCACATGCTGCTGCGCAGGAACCCGTCGGGCAGCTTCACGATCGTCGGGGACCGGGCGCAGGCGCGGCACGGCTTCGCGCAGTCGTGGGAGGACCGGCTCGGCGAGAGCGGCATGCGGTACGTGCGCCGGGCGTCGCTCACGATCAACTACCGGACACCGGCCGAGATCATGGCGGAGGCCGCCCCGGTGATCCGCACGGTGCTGCCGGATGCGAACGTCCCCCGGTCCATCCGCAGCAGCGGGGTCCCGGTACGTCGCGGGCGGGTGGCCGAACGGGACGCGATCATCGCGGCGTGGCTCGCCGCGCATGCCGAAGGAACCGCGTGCGTGATCGGGGATCCGGGCCTCGAGAGCGCCGGCCGGGTGCAAGCGCTGGAGGCGGCCGAGGCGAAGGGCCTCGAGTTCGATCTGGTGGTACTCGTGGAGCCGGGCCGGGACGGCAGCGAGTGGGGCACCGCCGGGCGGACCTGCACCGGCTGGAGCAGCGACGGGACCGAGGCCACGGTGGATCGTTACGTGGCGATGACCCGCGCCACCCGGGAACTCGTGATCCTCACCTGAAGATCCGCCGAGACGGCAGTCCGGTCGCCCATCACCGCCGATGGGCGACCGGACTGCCGTCTCGGCGTCGTTGCGGGCTCCTGAAGCTCACTCCGTACCGCCGAGCCCTTCGGAGCGGGCCCGGACGATGGCCGCCGAGCGGTCTCTCAGGGACAGCTTGGCCAGGACGGTGGCGACTGCGTTGCGGACCGTCTTGACACTGAGCGACAGGCGCCGGGCGATCGCGGCGTTGTCCAGGCCTCGGGCCACGAGGTCGAGCACCTCGCGCTCGCGTGGAGTGAGCTGCGGGAAAGGCACCCGTGCGGCCTGCCCACCACCGACGACGTAGGCCATGGCTCGTTCGGCGACCGCCGGGGACAGGATCATCTCCCCGGCTGCCACCGCGCGGAGGCCCCGCTCCACGGCGTCGGGAGGGGCCGACTTCACCAGGAACCCTCGGGCGCCGGCGCGTACGGCGGCGGCCACCGAATCGTCGTCCTCGTGCATGGAGACCACCAGGATGCGCACCTCCGGATGCGCCCGCAGCACCTCGCGCGTGAGATCGATGCCGGAACCGTCCCCGAGGTCCAGGTCCATGAGCACGACGTCGGTCCCGTGGGCCCCCGCGAAGAGCTCGCGTGCGGCCGAGGCGCTGTCCGCCTGGCCGACCACCTCGATGCCGCTCAGGGAGTTCAGCAGCGCCGTCATGCCGATCCGGAAGACGGGGTGGTCGTCCACCAGCGTCACCCGGATCCCCGCCGCGCCGTCCCGCTCGTTCATGGGAGCACCGCCATCGGCTGGAGCGGGAGCCGGGCGCGCACCAGCACCCCGGAGCCTTCAAGCGCCGGTGCGATCTCGAACGTCCCGCCCAGCTCCTGCACGCGCTCCCTCATCGAGGCGGTCCCGACGCCGTCCCGGGCCTCGACGGCGCGGCCGGTGCCCGAATCGCTGCAGGTGACGACGAGTGCCTCGGAGTCGCCGAGCAGGCCGGTCCCCTGGTCGTGGGTGACCTCCAGGAGGCAGCGATCGGCCCCCGAATGCCGGGCGGCGTTGAGCGCCGACTCCGAGAGCACGGCGTAGGCGACGGCGGCCACCCGGGGGTCCAGGGCGCGCAGGAGTTCCGGGTCCTCCAGGAGAAGGCCTTCCAGCTCGAGGACGAAACCCGCTTCGGCATGACGGGCCGCCAGCTCCCTCACGGCCACGCCCAGCCCCTGTTCCTCCAGAGTCGGGGGGAGCAGGCTGCGCGAGAGCAGACGCACGTCCTGCACCCGCTGGGCGGCCTCCTCCTGGAGGGCGACCAGTACGGCGTCCGCGGCGTCGGGATCGGCGTGCATGACGTTCCGTGCTCCCTGCAGGCCGAGCTGCAGACCGGACAGCCACGGGCCCATGCCGTCGTGCAGCTCCCTGCGGATGAGGCGTCGCTCCGCCAGGCGCGCGCTGGTCGCGGCGTCGCGGGCCCGCGCCACCTGCCGGCTCGCGCGGACCAGGCCGAGGCCCGCGGCCAGGATCGGCTGCAGCCGGTCCAGGGACTCCCGGGTACGCCGGTCCAGGAGCTCGCCGGGCCTGGGGGTCACGGCGAGCATCCCGGCCACGGTCTGTGCGCCGTCGTCGTGCTCGTGGACGGCCAGCTCGAGCGGCGGGCTCGTGGCCGTGCCCCACCGGCCGGCCGTGTTGCGGTCGTCGATCAGGGACAGGGTGACCGACTCGAGCCGCAGGGCGTCCCCCACCGCCGCCGCGAGCTGGTCCAGAGCCCGCGCGTCGTGCACGGTGGAGAGGGAGGCCCCGATGCGCAGCGCGGCGCGGCCGGGGGAGGACGCCTCGCCCCAGACGAGACGGCGGACGCGCTTCTCGAGCCACGACCTGATGGGCTGCACGGCGAGCACGACTCCCACGGCGGCGATCACCTGCGCGACCACCGAGCTGCCGACCATCCACGACGCCGCCCAGACGAGGGCCGCGTAGACCGCGGCCATGCCGAGGGTGAGCAGGCCGGCCAGGACGGCGCGGCTCACGGCGAGGTCGATGCCCCACAGGCGGTTGCGCAGCACCGTGACCAGCAGGGCCCCGGGGAACAGCGCCTGGCACGCCAGGTGCGAGACGGGCACGAGGAGCACGAGGCCGGCCGAGGTGTAGGGCACCAGGACGAGCGGCAGGAACGACAGGGCCATGAGGGTGGTGCCCGCCGCGAGCAGTCCCAGGCCGGGCCGCTCCCCGACGGGGCCGTAGCGGCGACGCCGCACGACGCCGGCCGCGGTGACCAGGCCCACCAGGACGACGGCGAGCAGGAGCATCCCGTTGTCGGCCATCGGGAAGACCACCCGCTGGACCGTGAGCGCCAGGGTGACGACGACCCCCGCGGCGAGGCCCGCCCAGGCCAGAGGCGTGAGGGGCGACTCCCGGATGAGCCAGGGGACCACCAGGAACAGCGACAGGGTCCCGGGGACCCAGGCGGAGCCGAAGAGGCCGATCCCGATCGCACCGGCCGGGACCGGATGGGTCATCGCGAACGAGGCCCAGCCGCCGCCGAGCGCCGCCAGCCCGCCCCCGATCCCCGCCAGGGCGATCAGCCATGCCACGGGATGGCTGCGGCGCCACAGGATCACCGACGCGACGCAGCCGTAGATCAGCCCGACGAGCACATCGACGACCAGGAACAGCACATCGGGGGTCAGCGGCAGACGACTGGCCAGCTGGAGGACTGCTCCGCCCAGGGCCGGCAGGGCCGCCACGACCAGCACGGCGACCGCGGTCCGCGGACGACCGGGATACCGGGCAGACGGGGTCGTCATGGACAAACCGTACAGCGCGGGAGGAGGCAGCGGTATATCCCGTGGCGCCTCCTGGGGGAGGGGCCGCGGGATACACCGGCGCAGCTGCGCGAGGGTGCTCACCGGCGGTCGCCGAGCGCGAATCCGAGGGCGACGATGAGGACCCACACGGGGCCGATGAAGCCGGCCAGGTACTGCAGCGGCGATGCGCCCGTGAGCAGGATCAGCAGCCCGAAGACCAGCGAGACCATCCCGAGCGAGCGGGGCACCGCGCGGTGCCTCAGGGCGGCGTGGGCGACGGCCATGGCCGAGAGCCCGGAACCCACCCACACCCAGGGGATCGTGGCCACCCAGTCCGTATAGAACGCCGCGGACTCCGGGACGTAGGCGGAGGGGTCCGAGAGCCCGAGGCCGAACTGGGTGTCGAGACCGCTGCCGAGCATGAGGGCCACGGCGGTGAGGACGAGCCCGCCCAGGGCGATCTGCCCGTGCAGGGATCCTTCCGGCCCCCGGTCGTCGAGACGCCGTTTGAGCCCGGCGCCGAAGACCACCAGGGCCAGGAGGGTCAGCACCGCGAGCAGGTGGAAGGCGAGGTAGGCGGGTTGTTTGCCGGACGCGTCGGCGAGCATGGCCTCGGCGTCGCCTGCGGTCAGGTCCCAGTTCACGGACGAGAGCATGCTGGCCTGGATGGTGGCCATGCCGAGCACGCCGGCGGCGACGCCGCTCCAGGCCCAGGTCCGTGGTCTGCGGCGGGCGGCGCGCGAGGGGTCCGTGGTGCCTGCGGGGAACGTTGATTCGAGGTGCTGGGTGGACATCTGAGCCTCCTGGGTCGGGCTCATCGGGAGGCGACGAGCCGGTGCCCATCAGGATTCTCCGCCGGGTGTCCCGGGCACCAGGGCGCAGGGCCCGGGAGGCCGGGCAGAACCTCCGGGCCCTTTCCGGGCCCGGAGGTTCTGGCTATCGCCCCGGCCGTCCCGCGTCAGCCCAGGAAGAAGTCGGTGCCCGGTCCCAGCGGCAGATCCAGGAAGTAGAACACGGCCAGGATGACCGTCCACACGATCCAGAACGGGATGACGAACGGCAGCATGCGCGCGATCAGGGAGCCCAGACCCGCTTCCGGCTCGTATTTCCTGAGCAGGCCGAGCAGGACCACCATGTACGGGTTCATGGGGGTGATGACCTGGGTGGCCGAGTCGCCGACCCGGAAGGCGGCCTGCGTCGCTGCGGGCTCGTAGCCCAGGATCGCGAACATGGGCACGAAGACCGCGGCCATGATGGTCCACATCCCCGAGCCGGAGATGATGAACAGGTTCAGGAAGCTGGCCAGGAGGATGAAGCCGACCAGCGCCGGGAAGCCGGTCAGCCCGAGACCCTGGAGAGCTCCCGCTCCGGTCACGGCGATCCACGAGCCGATGCCGGACCAGTTGAAGAGGGCGATGAACTGCCCGAGGATGAACGCCAGCACGATAAAGGGCAGCATCTCCTTGAGCGCGTCGCTCATCATCCGCACCATGTCCTTGGTCGAGCGCAGCGTGCCCACCACCCAGCCGTAGGCGACGCCCACGACCACGAAGTAGGCGAAGACCAGGAAGACGATGGATTGGAGCAGCGGTGAGGCGGGGAGGAAACCACCCTCCTCGTTCCGCCACGGGGAGGTCGGCACCAGGGTCGCCACCAGCACGACGGCGGTCAGCAGTGCCGCGCTGACGACGGCGACCAGCAGACCCTTGTTCTCCGCGGGGGTCAGCTTGGCGCGCATGTGCTCTGCGTCGGTGCCGTCGCCGCCCGCCTGGCCGGACTCGTCGAAGACCTCGTCCACGGGAACGCCCTGACGCACCATCCGCGGCTCGATGACCTTGTCGATGATGAAACCGGCCACGAAGCCCAGCACGATGGAGGACACGATGTTGAACCACCAGTTGGACACGGGGTTCACCGGGGTCGCCTCGATACCGGGCAGGGACTCCATGACGGAGTTGGTGATCCCGGCGAAGAGCGCGTCGAGGCTGGTGGGGAAGATATTCGTGGAATAGCCGGCGCCTGCGGCGGCGAAGCCTCCCAGGAGCCCCGCGACGGGGTGGCGGCCCGCGGCCTTGAACACGAGCGCGGCCAGCGGCGGGATCACCACGAAGGCGGAGTCCGCCATGACGGAGGCGACCACGCCCACGAAGCCCACCACGTAGGGGAGCAGCCGGGCGGGGGAGGAGCCGAACAGCTTGCGCACCGCGGCGGAGAGCATGCCCGAATGCTGGGCGATGCCGATCGCGAGCAGGATGGGCATGACGGTCATCAGGGGCGGGAAGCCGATGTAGTTCTCACCCAGGCTGGTGGTCAGCCAGGTGAGCCCTTCGGCCGTGAACAGCCCCTTGATGACGGTGGGCTCGCTGGAGCCGGGGACCTCGACGATGACCCCGCCCCATTCCATCGCCGTGGAGACGATGCCCGTGACGAGGAACAGCAGGAGGAACAGCATGAACGGTTCGGGCAGTTTGTTGCCCACGCGTTCGACGCCGCTCAGGAGCCTGTCCATGCGGGTCGGCTGAAGCGTGTTCTCCGGAGACGGGGTGTTCATGGGTGCTCCATCCGGCTATGGGCCTGGTGCGGGCGACCGTGGTGGAAACGGTGCGCGGGGTTGATCGGGGGTGATCGAGGTGGAGGAGGGAAGGCGCGGCGAGGGCGGTCAGCTGAAGTAGCGTTCCACGTCGATCGCACCGCCGGCCGCCTCGAACTCCGCCGAGACCGCGTCGGCCAGTTCGGGGTCGTGCAGGACGTCGAGCAGCGTGGCCGCCAGTCCGTAGGCGCCGTCTGCCGCTGCGGACTTCGCCCGGTCGGAGACCGCGGCCTGTGCGAACTCGCGGGTGTGCAGGGCCACCTCGGCGTCGCTGACCTTGATGAGAGGGTGCAGGCCGGGCAGGCGGTAGCTCACGTTGCCGAAGTCGGTGGAGGCCGCGATGGTCTCCGAGACCACGCCGCGCGGCAGGGGATCGCGTCCCCGCCTGCGCTGGGCCTGCACCCATCGGCCGGTAAGGGCCTCGTTAGTCCGCACCGGCAGCGACGGCGGGTGGTTGTCCCAGCTGACGGTCACTCCGCAGCCGGTCATGAGGGCCGCCCCGCGAGCGATGTCCTCGATCCGGCTGGAGAGGTCCCGGAGGGTGGCCGGGGCTGGCGAACGGACGTACATCTCGAGCCGTGCCAGATCGGGGATGATGCTGGCGCGGTCGCCCCCGGAGGTCAGGATTGCATGGATGCGGTCCGTGGGTGGGATCTGCTGGCGCAGCAGCCCGATGCCCTGGTACATGAGGGAGGCCGCGTCCAGGGCGTTGCGGCCCATGAACGGCTGCGCGGAGGCGTGGGCCGTCCGGCCGTGGAAGTCGACGGTCAGCGTACGGCGGCCCAGCCACAGCTGGTCGGCCAGGTCGTAGCCGTAGCCGTGGGCCATGACGGCGGCGTCGAGCCCGTCGAAGGCTCGGTGACGGGCCATCACCTCCTTGCCGCTGTGCCCCTCCTCGGCCGGGGTGCCGAGGTAGACGATGCGCCCGGGCACTGCCGAGGAGTCCTCCTCTGCGAGCTTCGCGAGCCCCAGGAAGGCGCCCAGCCCCATCACGGCGATGACGTTGTGCCCGCATCCGTGCCCGATCCCCGGCAGCGCGTCGTACTCCGAGAGCACGGCGAGGGTGGGGCCGTCCGCACCGGCGCCGCTGCGCGGTGCGAGCTCTGCGCGGATCGCCGTCTCCACGCCGTGGGCGCCGAGCTGCGCCTCGATGCCGTGGCGGGCGAGGACGTCCACGATGGCCTTGCTGGAGCGGTACTCCTCGAAGGCCGTCTCGGGGTGCTCGGCGAGGTCGAGCATGAGCTCGACGAGCTCCTCCCGGACGCCGTCGATATGTGCCTCGAGCCGCGCGAGCAGGTCCTCGCCGGCACCGGCGAAGGCGGAACCGGGATGCCGGGCGGTCGTGAGAGCGGACTCCGTGGCCGCCTGGAGATGATCCGCGTAGAGCGTCGAGGGTTCGACGGGGCGGGAGAGATCCCGCCCCGTCGCATCAGAGGTATGAGACATGAAAGTCAAGCTAGACGACGAGTATTGCGTCGATGTGACGCCACGCCGATGGGGTTGCCGGGGCCGCCCCCGGCCCCGGCAACCGCCGTCAGCGGGTGGTGAGGTCGGTCCCGGGGGCGTCTTCCCGGTGCAGGGTCTTCGCGAACGCCAGGTACATCAGCACCGCCAGGACGGCCACGAGCGCGAGGATCATGAGGACCGAGGCGAACGGGGTGCCGGCCTCGGAGGCGAACGGCGCCATGAAGCCCAGGTCGAGCGAGAGCAGCCTGAACGTGTAGGCGATGCCGATCGGGACGGCCATGTTGATGGTGAGGTTGTAGAACCCGATCGCCACGCCGGCCTTCTCCGCCGGGATGCCCCGTACGGCCGTGCTGACCAGCGGCGCGTACATGAGGGCGAAGCCGGAGGGGAACATCACCATGGACAGGACGTAGAGGATGCTCGGTGCGTCCACGAAGAACGCGGGCAGCAGCAGCGCCCCCGTGATCAGCGCCAGGGCGAGCAGCAGGGCCTGGTGCGAGCTGAGCACCTTCGCGATCTGCCCGCTGAAGACGCCGACGAGCACCGCGCTGATGTAACCGGCCACGAGCAGCAGGGAGGACTGCGCCTCGGCCATGCCGTGCAGGCCGTTCATCAGCACCGGGAAGGTGACCACGTAGCCCAGCTGCACCGAGTACATGACGAACACGATGAGGATGACGAGCGTGTACCGCTTGTTGGCGAAGAAGGCCGGGGTGATCAGCGCGTTGGGATTGCGCGAGATGTGCCAGGCGAACAGTACGACCGCGGCGATCGCCGCGACGAGGTAGAGCCACTGGAAGGCCTGCAGGAACATGATGATCCCGCCGGCCGCCACGGCGATCAGGAACAGGCCGAAGACATCCAGGTTCGAGGACCGGGTGTCCTCGTCGGGCACGGTCTTGAACACGACCGGAAGCGCCAGCAGGGGCAGCAGCGCCACGAGGAACAGCACCGGCCAGGCGACGTACGTGGCGATGAAGCCGCCGCCCACCACGCCGAGCAGGAGCGACAGCTGGAACGCCGCGGCGCTGAAGCCGAGGTAGGTCTTCTGCGCGTCGCCCTTGAAGTGCTTGGTCACCCAGATGACGTACAGCGTCTCGGCCGCCGCGAGCCCCGCTGTCTGCACGATACGGCCGGTGAGCACCAGCGGCCAGATGCCCCTGGAAGGCGAATCCGACCACGGAGCCCGCGCAGATCAGCAGGATCGCGAAGATGATGAGCTTACGGATGCTGATCGCGTCGGCCATCGCCGAGTAGACGACCGCGCCGATGCCGATCAGGATGCCGGGGATCGTAGCCTGCAGCCCCGCCTCGTTGAGCGTGATCCCCAGCGACTCCGAGATCGGCTGGCTGACGTACTTGAACCCGTTGTCGATCACCAGGGAGAAGACGAACACGGCGAGCAGGATGGGCACCGCCCGCCTGGCCATCGCCTCCGTGACGACCTTGTTCCCGCTTTTGCTCCCGCTGCTCATGCCAGCTCCAATGCGATCTCGATCATGTCCTTGAACGCCGTCTGCCGTTCCTGCGGCGTCGTCTGGGCGTGGGTGAGCAGGTTGTCGCTGACCGTGAAGATCCCGAGGGCGTCGACGCCGGCGGCGGCCGCGTTGACGAACAGTCCCGCCGACTCCATCTCGACGGCGAGCACGCCGAGCTTGCGCCACGGCTCCATGGCATCGGGGTCGGCGTTGTAGAACACGTCGGAGGAGAGCACGTTGCCCACATGGGTGCGCTGCCCGCGTTCGTCGGCGGCCCGCTTGGCCTGCTCGAGGAGGCGGTAGGAGGACAGCGGCGCGAACGTTCCCGGGACGCCGAACTGGTGGAGGTAGTTGGAGTCGGTCGAGGCGCCCTGGGCGATCACGACGTCGTAGAGGTCCATGCCCTCCTGCATCGCCCCGCAGCTGCCGACCCGAACCAGGTTCTTCACGCCAAAGAAGTGGATCAGCTCGTAGGTGTAGAGCGAGATCGAGGGGATCCCCATGCCGGTGCCCATGACCGAGACCTGCTTGCCCCGGTAGGTGCCGGTGAAGCCGAGCATGTTGCGGACCTCGTTGAAGCACTGGACGCCGTCGAGGTAGGTCTCGGCGATGAACTTCGCGCGCAGGGGATCGCCGGGAAGCAGGATGGTCTCCGCGATCTCCACGCCGTGCGGGTCGATATGGGGTGTGCTGGTGGTCGTCATCTCAGGACTCCGTCGTTCGAAGATGTGGGTGCTTGAAGATAGGTACAGCGGGTAAAGCGGGATCGAGGAGGCACCCGGCCGGACGACCGGGTGGTTCAGCGCAGGCGGTTCAGCGCAGATGGATCAGTGCCGGCGGTTCAGTGCAGGCGCCTCAGAAGCCGAGGGCGGCGGTGACGTCGGCCCGGATGGACTCGAGGCGCTCGGCGGCCGCGGCCCGCGGTACCTCGTCGCCCTCGCAGGGGAGGACGACCTCGAGATAGCACTTGAGCTTGGGCTCGGTGCCCGAGGGGCGCACGATCACGCGGTCGCCCGCCTCGGTGAGGTAGAGGAGACCGTCGGTCGGCGGCAGCTCGTCGCTTCCCTCGGCCAGGTCCCTCGCCTCCACGACCGGCGATCCGGCCAGCTGAGCGATGCCCCGGGCACGAAGGCGTGCCATGCCGTCGGAGATCATCGAGAGGTCCGGTACCCGGAAGCTCAGCGGGCCGGTGGCGTGCAGGCCGTGAGCACGCGCCAGGTCGTCGAGGAGGTCCTCGACGGTGCGACCCTCCTGGGCGAGGTCGTCCACGAGCGTCGCCGCGCGGACCATGGCCCCGATGCCGTCCTTGTCGTGGACCGCGGCCGGGTCGGTGCAGTAGCCGATCGCCTCCTCGTAGCCGAAGCGGATGCCCGGGGTCCGGGCGATCCACTTGAAACCGGTCAGGGTGGCCGCGTGCTTCAGGCCGTGGGCTTCGGCGATGCGCCCGAGCAGCCTGCTGGAGACGATCGAGCACGCGAGGGTGTCCCCTTCGCGCGTGTCGTCCGTCGCCGCCTGCTCGCCGAGGACCGCCCCGATCTCGTCGCCGGTCAGCTGGCGCCACGACCCGTCGTGCAGGGGAATCGCCACCGAGCAGCGGTCGGCGTCGGGGTCCAGGGCGATGACCACGTCGGCCGAGACCTCGCGGGCGAGGTCCAGCGCGAGGTCGATGGCGCCCGGTTCCTCCGGATTCGGGAACGAGACCGTGGGGAAGTCCGGGTCGGGCTGCGCCTGCGCAGCGACGACATGCACGTCGGCGAAGCCCGCCCGGTGCAGGACCTGCTGCGCGATCTCGCCGCCCACGCCGTGCATGGGGGTGAGGACGACGCGGGTGCCGGACGGCTCGGTGGACGGGCGGCGCGAGGCCGCGCGGGCGATATAGCCCTGCACGACCTCATCGCCTGCCGGCTCGATCCCCTCGGCCGAGAGCGGCACCTGGTCGGCGGGCGGCGATGCGGCGATGCGCGCCGCGATCTCCGCATCGGCCGGTGGCACGATCTGCACGCCCCGCCCGTCCTCGTCGGCGGCACGGCCCCCGAGGTAGACCTTGTAGCCGTTGTCGGCCGGCGGGTTGTGGGAGGCCGTGATCATGATCCCCGCATCGGCGTCGAGGGCCCGCACGGCGTAGGCGGTCATGGGGGTGGGGAGCTGTTTCGGCAGGGTCAGCACGGTGGCACCGCTCGCGGCCAGGACCCCCGCCGCGGCGTCCATGAACGGGCTCGAACCGTGCCGGGCGTCGCAGCCCAGCACCACGCGGGCACCCGGGCCCAGGGTGTCGAGCAGGTACCGGGCCAGGCCGGCGGTCGCCCGCGTCACGACGGCGACGTTCATCCGGGATTCGCCCGCACCCACCGCACCGCGAAGGCCCGCGGTGCCGAAGGTCAGGGGACCGCTGAAGCGCGACTCCAGTTCGGTGAGCGCCGAGGGGTCGCCCTGTTCTGCGGCGCGGGTCAGCGCGGTCAGCTCGGAGCGGGTCGCGGGATCCGGATCGTGCTCGATCCAGGCCTGGGCTCTCTCGATCGCGTCGGTCATGGGGCTCACGCTTCCAGCCCGGCGAGGATCGCCGCGGAGGAGGACAGGCCGAGGCGGGTGGCTCCGGCCTCCAGCATCGCACGTGCCGTCTCGGCGTCGCGGATGCCGCCGGAGGCCTTGACCCCCAGCCGGCCGCCGACGGTGCGGGCCATCAGCTCGACGGCGTGGGTGCTCGCCCCGCCGGCGGGATGGAAACCCGTGGAGGTCTTCACGAAGTCCGCGCCTGCGGCTTCGGCGGCGCGGGAGCAGCCCACGATCTGGTCGTCGGTGAGCGCCGCGGACTCGATGATCACCTTGAGCACGACGGGGGAGGGGCATGCTTCGCGGACCGCGCGGATCTCGGCCTGGACGGCGTCGAAGTCCCCGGTCACGGCATTGGCCAGGTTGATCACCATGTCGACCTCGTCGGCGCCCCTGCCGACCGAATCCGCTGCTTCGGCCGCCTTGATCTCGGGGTGATGCGCCCCGGACGGGAAACCGCACACGGTGGCAACGTGGAGGCCCTCAGGGGTCTCGACGGGCAGGAGGCTCGGCGAGACGCAGACCGAGTAGACACCGAGTTCGGCGGCCTCCGCCACCAGAGCTCTCACGTCCTCAGCGGTCGACGTGGGCTTGAGCAGCGTGTGGTCGATCAGAGCAGCGACCTCGTTCCGGTTCATGGCATCCCTTTCGCAACCTCGCGGACAGCCGCGGAGCGAGGACCGCCACCGCCGCTGGTGACACTTGTTCCCGGAGTCGAGAACATTTGTGAATCATAGGACCGGGTGAAGAGCCGGTCAATGGTGTCCTCGGAGGTTGCCTCCCGCTGAACGCACCGGTCCGGAACACGGCTGCCGTAGAGTTGCTGCCGCGTCAGTTCCCACAGCAGACAGGAAGCGGATCATCGCCATGGAACCCCGGGAGGCCCAGGCCCTGGATGCCGCGAAGCTGTACTACGGGCTCGGCTGCTCCCAGGACGAGGTCTCCCGCGCGCTGGGAGTCTCGCGCCCGACCGTGTCGAAGCTGATCCAGCTGGCCAAGGATCGGGGCTACGTCGAGATCCGGATCCGGGATCCGCGTGAGTCCGCGTCCGAGCTGGCGGACCGCCTGCGGGAGCGGTTCGGACTCGACGAGGTGCGCCTGGCCACCGGGCCCGCCCAGGGCGACCTGCTGACGGAGGCCATCGGAAGGCTGGCGGCGCGGCTCATCGAGGAGAACGTCCACGACGGCGATCTCATAGGCCTCTCCTGGGGCAGGACGCTGTATGCCGTGGCGCAGCAGCTCGTCCCGACGGCGCGCAGGGGCGTCCAGATCGTGGAACTCAAGGGCGGGATCCCCCTTCACTCCCGACGGACGCTCGAGTACGAGACGATGACCTATTTCTGCGAGGCGTTCGACGCCTATCCACGGGCTCTCGTGGTGCCCGTGCTCTTCGAGCACGCCGAGACCCGCCGGGCCGTCGAGGCGGAGTCCCATGTCCAGGCCGTCCTGGAGCTGGGACGGCAGGCCGGCACCGCGATCTTCACGGTCGGCGGCACCTCGCCCGATTCCACCCTGTTCGGCTCGGAGCATCTGCTGGCCTCGGACCGCGAGTTCCTGCTGAAGCACGCGGCCGGGGACATCTTCTCCCGCTTCTACGACGATGCGGGTCGCGAGTGCCTTCCCAGCCTGGCCGAACGGACCATCGCCCTCTCGCTCGAGGAACTGCAGGTCAAAGAACGGCGGATCTGCGTGGCCGCCGGGCGCAGCAAGGTCAGGGCCCTCCACACCGCGCTGGAGGCCGGGTTCGTATCGCACCTGGTGACCGACGAGGCCACGGCGGAGCTGGTGCTGAGCGCGCCGGGGCGTGCAACGGGATTGCCGTCCCGGTAACGGCCAGGTTTCGATGAAGGCGATTGCGGGCCGGTGTCACTCCGGCTGTACCGGCATCGGCAGCGCGCCGATCTGCTGGAGCACGCCCAGCTCGTTCCTGACGCCCCAGTGCTCTGCCAGCCGGTCGCCCTCGGTGCGGTAGATGTGGATCGTGTCCATCGAGTAGGGGCGCCCGGCGAACTCCTCGCCCTGGACGGCCGCGACCGAGGTGCCATACGCCACGGCCCGGAAGACGATCCTGTCCCCGGTCACGATCTGGTCCTTGAGCTCGTAACGGATCGACAGCACTTGCGTCACGTAGGTGAGGATCTGCCGGTAGCCCTCAGGGCCGGGAGGCAGCGGGAACGGAGAGCCGTGGTCGACGAAATCGGAGGTCACGGCCTCCGTCAGACAGCTGAGATCCTTCGAGTTGATCGCCTCGAAGACGGCATGCGCGGCCGGTAGGGCGGCGTTCGCGCTGCGGCTGAGGTTCGTGGTTGCGGTGGTCGTGGTCATGACAACTCCCCGAGTTGATAGAATTTCGATGGAATGAAATTCCAGTGGAATAAGATTCCATCCAAAGGAGGACGATGTCAACCCCTCGTCGCTACGACAACACCCGCCGTGCCGAGGCCGCTCGCCGGACCCGCGGACAGATCCTGGAGGCGGCCCGCGAGCAGTTCCTCGACACCGGCTACCACAGCACGACGGTCGCTGCCCTCGCGCGCGCCGCGCAGGTCAGCCCGCAGACGATCTACAACGCCTTCGGCGGCAAGGCCGAGGTGCTCAAGGCGCTGTACGACGTGCTTCTGGCCGGTGACGACGAACCGATCCCCATGCGAGAGAGGCCCGAGATCATCCGGGTGACGGCGCAGCCCGACCGTTCCGCCACGCTGCGCGCGTACGCAGCGGCGGCGCGAACCTTCATCGAACGCACCGGGCCTCTGATCTGGATGGTCCTCGCCGAGGGAGCGGGGCAGGACGCCGAACTGCGTGCTTTCCTGGAGACGATCGACCGCGAGCGACGGATCGGCAACACCGGCGTGGTGGAGCACATCGCGAACCGGTTCGGACTCGGCGACGGTGTCACGGTGGAACGAGCCGTCGACCTCGTCTGGACGCTCACTTCGCCGGAGAACGCGGACCGGCTCGTCCGCCGCTGCGGTTGGACCCCTGCCGACTACGAGCGGTGGCTGGCCGAGGGTCTCGTCACCGGCCTGCGGATCCTGAGCCGTCCGGCCGCGTGACTCCGGGCGGCTCCTGGGACGCTGGAGGCCGGCTGGGCGCCCTTGGTACCCTGATATCGACCTGATGCTCTGAGTAAGGACACGTCATCATGCTGATCCACGACCGTATGGCCGCGTTCCCCACGCGCTGACGTCGTCGATCGCCCCATCGCGGGCTCCGTTGTCAGCGCGACCGCTGATACCCCAGGAGCCTCATGTCTTTCCCGCAGAAGCCGGCTGTCACGCTGGCGGACCTCTCCTTCACCTGGCCGGACGGCAGCACGGCGATCCGTGACCTCACGGCCGCCTTCAACGCAGGCCGTACCGGGCTGATCGGCTCGAACGGATCGGGCAAGAGCACATTGCTGCGTCTGATCGCAGGCGACCTCACGCCGGTCTCGGGAACCGTGACGGTCACGGGCCGGGTCGGTTACCTGCCTCAGCACCTCACCCTGCGAACCGGCGCGACGGTCGTCGAGCTGCTCGGGGTGGACAGGACCGTTGCTGCGCTGCACGCCATAGAGGCCGGCGACGCCGATCCACGCCATTTCGACACCCTGGGCGACGACTGGGACGTGGAAGCCCGTACCCTGGCTGCCCTGGACAGGATCGGGTTGCCGGACATCGGCCTGGAACGTCCGGCGGGAACGCTGTCCGGGGGAGAGACGATCCTCGCTGCGCTCGCGGGATTGCAGCTGTCGGGCGATGAGGTCGTCCTGCTGGACGAGCCGACGAACAACCTCGATCGCCATGCCCGCCAGCTCCTGTACGAGGCGATCACCTCCTGGAGGGGTGCGCTCGTCGTCGTCAGCCACGATGTCGCGCTACTCGATCTCATGGACGACACCGCGGAGCTGCGGTACGGTTCGCTCGCCGTCTTCGGCGGCAACTACGGCGCGTTCCAGGAGCATCTCGCCGTCGAACAGGCGGCGGCCGAGCAGGCGCTGCACACGGCCGAGCAGCAGCTGCGGACCGAGCGGCGGCAGCGCGTGGAGGCGCAGACCAAGCTGGCCCGCCGTCAGCGATACGCCCGCACGGACTTCGAGAACAAGCGCAAGCCGAAGATGATCATGAACAACCGCAAGCAGGAGGCCCAGGTCTCTGCCGGAAAGCTGCGCGGGCAACTCGATCACAAGGTCGACGCCGCACAGGAGGCCGTCGCCGAGCGGGAGAAACGCCTCCGCCGCGACCCCACCATCACCATCGCCCTGCCGGATCCGCGGGTTCCGGCAGGGCGCCGATTGGCGGAACTGCGTGACGGCCGCGGTCGGGCGTTCACGTTCCAGGGGCCGGAACGCATCGCTCTGACCGGTCGCAACGGCATCGGCAAGACCCGGCTGCTCGAGGCCCTCGTTCCCCCAGCACCTGCGGATTCCACCGAACCCCGGAACCACGGGGTGGAGGCCCTGGCGTACACGGACCGTATCGGCTATCTCCCGCAGCGCCTCGACCACCTGGACGACGAGGCCACGATCCTCGACACCGTGCGACGGGCCGCGCCTTCGACACCGGACGGGGAGCTGCGGGCAGGACTCGCGCGATTCCTGTTCCGTGGCGATCTCATCCACCGCCCGGTCGGGGACCTGTCCGGTGGCGAACGGTTCCGGGTCGCCCTGGCCACAGTGCTGCTGGCCGACCCACCGCATCAGCTGATCGTGCTGGACGAGCCGACCAACAACCTCGATCTGCACAGCATGGACGAACTCGTGGCCGCCCTGTCCGACTACCGCGGAGGTCTTCTCGTGGTCAGCCACGACGACGTCTTCCTGACCCGCCTCGGCATCGGCACCTGGCTCGGCCTGGACGACCGTGGCCTCACCCGGGGCGAGGCGCCCGCGTCATCTTCTGGGGTCGATGACCACTTTGCCTGAGGTGCCTCGTGCCGCGATCGCGGACAGCAGGCCGATGGTTCCCGCTCCGATGACGACGACCTTCGCGCCGTTCAGGTCCCGTGCGCCCGGCCAGTGCATCAACCGTAGCGAGAGCCAACCGGAATGGGGCCTGGAGATGCCGCCGAATATGGACTTTGGTCCTGGGAAAGATCATTCCTAGTGTCGCGTGTCGTTAGTTCCTGAA
>NZ_ML708626.1 GCF_008831305.1 Kocuria coralli | reverse complement strand
GCACTTCAGCCAGGACCCGCGGATCACGCACGTGATCGGAGACAGACAGTCGTAAAGGCACCAGGCCCCTCCGGCGACGACCCACCACCCTTCTAGGCACCACCTCGCCTCGAAGGCGGCACCGAGTAGAAGCGTCTTCCCGGAAATCTGCGCTTTCCGGATACTCGCGTTCGCCGTTTTCGGGACTGGCCGATATTCGCAAGCCCTCCGGTACGGCCCGTGCCGACGATCCGGTTGGCGGACCGGGCCCAGGGCCCTCGACTCTGGCGAGACCTTCCGAAGAAGGCCCTTGAAATGGAAGACGCCTTGTAATCCTGCAGAACCGTCCGGGCGGGCCGTGCGGTTGTGCAGGGCTGGTGTGATGGAATATATGCATGAAGTTCGACTTCCGCCGCCTGACCCCCGCTTTGGTGACCTCCCTTGCCCTTCTGTTCCTGGCGCTGCTGTGTGCGAGCGTCGGCTGGGTGGTCTTCGGGTGGATCGTGGGCCTGTTGGGGCTCGGCCTCAATATCATGGCTGTGGCAGTTACTCAGATCGACGACCCCATGGTCTATCAGCGTCCAGGCGTGGCGAAGTCCGGCCGGTCGAAGGTCGCCGCGAGCAGGTCAGCCGTGGACTCCGACGAAACGGAGACCTCCGACGACGGCAGCGACACCTCAGCCGCTAAGCCTTCGACGAAGGACTCTGACGCGGGCGGCGGTCCCAAGATCACCAAGCGCTTCTGACGGGCGGCGCGCGGAGCGGGGGCACACCCTCCGGCTCAGATCCTGCCCGGATCCTCGAACTGCAATGATGTCGTCATGCACACGAACGCCGTAGGCCAGGTCCTCAGCTTGAATGTGGGCGCCCGGAAACCGAACCCGGTCCCGGGGCGGCTGGAAACGGGGATCTTCAAGAAACCCGTGGAGGAGCTCGTCGAAGTCCGACCTCCCGGCCCGCGGGGAACCGGCCCCGGCTCAGGGTTGACCGGTGACTACATCGGCGATGGCCGCCACCACGGCGGTGACTACCAGGCGGTATACGCGTTCGCGCGAGAGGAGCTCGACTTCTGGGAGATCGAGCTGGGATACGAGATCCCGGACGGGACGTTCGGGGAGAACCTCACGACCACTGGATATGAGGTCGACAGCGCCGTCCTGGGGGAGATCTGGCGCATCGGCGACCTGCGCCTGCAGGTCACCGGCGGCCGGACCCCGTGCCGCACCTTCGCCGGGGTGATGCAGGAACAGGGCTGGGTCAAGACCTTTACGCAGCGCGCTCGCACCGGTGCCTATCTCATGGTGCTCTCGCCCGGGAGTATCCGGGCGGGCATGGACATCCAGGTCGAGTCCCGCCCCGACCACGGCGTCACCGTCGCCGAGTCCTTCCGCGCGGAGCCCACGGATCGCTCGCTGCTCAGGCGAATGCTGGATGCCGGGCCGTACCTGCACCCCGAACTGCGCCAGAAGGCGGAGCGGGCTGCGGGAGGCTCATCCTGAGCCCGCCCGATCTCGGTGCGGGCCAGGGCCGTTCCCAACGGCACGTGCTTAGTTCATCGCCGCCGCACGATAGATCTTCTGGACCGACTCGGGCTCAAGGCGGGTCTCCACCGCGGTGCTCGTCTCCGGGGTGCGCCGCAGATAGCGCACCGGACCGTGCTGCCCGGTCTCCAGGCGCAGGGCGTCCAGGGTGGCGTAACGCTGCAGCGATACGGCGGTGAACCGCGAGCCCTGCACGGGGGAGACGGAGAGGGTCAGCTCGACCTCGACCGTCGACAGGTCCTTCTCCTCCGCATCGTCGTCCATCTCCGCGCGATCGGGCAGGTGCTCCGCCGTCGTGTCCTCGGTAGGGCGGAGGGGACCGTCGGCGCCATCGGTCACCGCTCCCTCGGGCTCCTCGCCGCCGATGGCGTCGTCTTCATGGCTGGCGTCGTCGTCATCGCCGAGAATACGGATGTTGCGCACCACGCCCACGCCGTATCCGACAGAGCCCGCCATGTGGTGCCCCAGAACGTCTCTCGCCTGCCGCATGATCGCCTTGACCCGCGAGATCCAGATCAGCACGGAGGCCACGAGGACGACGGCGATCACGCCGAGCCACAGGCCGGAGTCGCTGGCTCGCCACTGCAGCCACGCGATGGTCAGCAGGACGACGGCGACGACGGGCACCAGGACGATCAGGACGTTGCCCTTGACGCCCCCGATCTGACGCAGGGCCTGGGGGTCCGCACGGACCTCGTCCATGACTTGACGCTCGAAACGGCGTTCCGAGCTGCTGCCGTGGGCAGGTAGGGGTGTAGGCCAGGTTCCCTGATCGTCCATGGTGGACATTCTCGCAGAACCGCCTCGCGGAACCGCACCGGCCGGCGTCGTGCGGAGGCTTCCGACGGCGGCCGGCTGGACCCGACCCCATAACAACAGTGAACTGTTAATTGCCGTAACAATTGCCCAGGGCCAATTTAGTTGACGTGTCAAATATAGATATTAGACAGTAGGGTTATCAACATGTCAGAAACCAGGTGGCTGAGCCCTGAAGAGCATGAGGCGTGGCTGGCCCTCATCTCAGTCATGTTCAAGACCCCCGGCACGATCGAACGCCAGCTTCTCGAGGACTCGCAGCTGAGCCTTGCCGAATATCTCGTGCTGGCCATCCTCTCCGAGGCCCCTGACCGCCAGTGCCGCATGTCGGACTTGGCGACCGCGACGTTCACCGCGCAGTCGCGGCTCTCCCGCATCGTCACGCGCCTCGAAGCCCAGAAGCTCATCGAGAGGTCGGGGAACACCGCCGACAAGCGCATCGTGGTCGCCATGCTGACCGACGCCGGTATGGCGCGCGTCGAGGCCGCTGCCCCGCAGCACGTCACCCACGTGCGCAATGCGATCTTCGACAGGCTCACCTGCGATCAGGTCCAGCAGCTCACCACCATCTGCCGGGTGCTGACCTCGGGCGACGAAGGGGCGAAGGCACCCGCATCGCTGCAGTGACCGAACCGCCGCCGTCGCGGCGGACGAGGGCCCGGAGCGAAACCCCGGGTAAGGGGTACCAGCGCGGTCCTACAGTGTCCGCGTGAGTATGCAGTCTTCCCCGATGGCGATGATGTACAACGCGACGCGGGGCCAGGAGTTCAAGGGCAGCCGGATCACGCGGGAGACGGTCGGCCGGGTGTTCCGGTTCGCCGCGCCGCACCGCCGCATGCTGCTCTACTTCCTCCTGGTATCCATCGCCGTCTCCGGCCTGGGCGTGATCACGCCGGTTCTCGCCGGTGACGTGGTCAACGCGATCACCGGAGGCGGCCCGGCGCAGCGTGTGATGTGGCTGGCCGTCCTGATCGCGGCGGTGGCCGTGGCGACGGCGGCGCTGGGCGTCGTGAACCGGTGGCTTTCCTCCAGTATCGGGGAAGGGCTGATCTTCGACCTGCGCACGGCGGTCTACGACCACGTCCAGACGCTGCCCGTGGCGTTCTTCTCCCGCACCCGCACCGGTGCCCTGGTGTCCCGTCTGAACAACGACGTCATCGGGGCCCAGCGGGCGTTCTCCAACACCCTCTCCGGGGTGGTGTCGAACCTGGTCTCCGTGGCCCTGACCATCGCCGTCATGCTGACCATCTCGTGGCAGGTGACCCTGCTGTCGCTGCTGCTGCTCCCGGTCTTCCTGATACCGGCCCGGCTGGTGGGCGGGCGCCTGGCGAACCTGCAGAGGGAGTCCGCGCAGCACAACGCCTCGATGTCGACGCAGATGACGGAACGGTTCTCCGCCGGCGGGGCCACGCTGATCAAGCTCTTCGGCGACCCGGAGGCGGAATCCCGGGAGTTCGAGTCCCGCGCCGACCGCGTCAAGCGGATCGGAGTGCGGATCGCCATGCTGCAGGCGACCTTCGTGACCGCCCTGACGCTGGTCTCGGCGCTCGCGCTCGCCCTGGTCTACGGCGTGGGCGGCGTGCAGGCGATCCTGGGCAACCTCGACGCCGGACAGGTGGTCACCCTGGCCATGCTGCTCACCCAGCTCTACACGCCGCTGACCATGCTCGCCAACGCGCGCCTGGACATCATGAGCGCCCTGGTCAGTTTCGAGCGGGTGTTCGAGGTGCTCGACCTCAAGCCGATGTTCACGGAGTCCGACGACCCCGACCCGGTCCCCGACGGGCCGGTGACCGTGGAGTTCGACGACGTCTCCTTCACCTACCCCTCCGCCGACGAGGTCTCGCTGGCCTCCCTGGAGGACGTGTCGGTCCTGGATGCACGCGCGGGTGACGAGGTCCTGCACGGCGTGGACTTCACCGTCGGACCCGGGCGGACCGTGGCGCTGGTGGGTTCCTCGGGCGCCGGCAAGTCCACCATCGCCTCCCTCGTCCCGCGGCTCTACGACACGACCGGGGGCACGGTACGCCTGGGCGGGGTGGATGTGCGCGACGCATCGTTCGCGCAGCTGCGCCGGACCGTGGGCATGGTGACCCAGGACGGTCATCTGTTCCACGAGTCGATCCGCGCCAACATGGCCCTGGTCGACCCGCAGGCCACCGACGACGAGATGTGGTCCGCCCTGGAACGGGCCCGGATGGACCACGTGGTCCATGAGCTGCCCGACGGCCTGGACACCGTGGTCGGCGAACGCGGCTACCGGCTCTCGGGTGGTGAGCGCCAGCGCCTGACCATCGCCCGGCTGCTGCTCGCGGCCCCGCGCGTGGTGATCCTGGACGAGGCGACCTCCGCCCTGGACTCCACCAACGAGGCGCATGTCCAGGCCGCGCTGGACGAGGCCATGAGCGGCCGCACGGCCCTGGTGATCGCCCACCGCCTGTCCACCGTCAGGAAGGCCGACGAGATCCTGGTGGTCGAGGATGGCCGCATCGTGGAACGCGGACGGCACGCCGATCTGCTGGCGGCCCACGGACGCTACGCGGAGCTCTACGAGACCCAGTTCGCCGAACAGGAGTAACAGGAGTAGGCGGGGCCGCCCGTCAGCGGGACGAGGCGGCCGAGGATGCCGACGAGTTGGGATGGCGCGTGGTGAGCTGCCCCGCCCCACGGCCGGTGATCGCCTTGATCCCAGTGACGGCCAGTACCACCACCGCGCCCCAGACCAGGCCCAGGATCGCGGAGAAGAAGGTGTTGACCACCCAGGCGACGGCCCCGGAGACGGCAGGAAGGGCCGCCGCGGCGGCCTCCTCGGCGTGGTGGACGAACTCGTAGAGCGGGTGCCAGCCGAGTTCGTCCAGGCCGACCAGGATGATGTGCCCGCCGACCCAGAGCATGGCCACGGTGCCCACCACGGAGATCACCTGGAGGACCTTCGGCATCGCCGTGACCAGGGCCTTGCCGACCCTCTGCGCGCCGGCGGAGTCCTTGCCGGCCAGGTGCAGCCCGACGTCGTCCATGCGGATCAGGGCGGCCACCACGCCGTAGACCAGGGCGGTGATGCCGATGGCCACGATGATCAGGATCACCGCGCGGGAGAGGACGGGCTCGGAGGCCACCTCGTTGAGGGAGATCACCATGATCTCCGCCGAGAGGATCAGATCCGTGCGGATGGCCCCGGAGACCACTTTGTCCTCACCGGATTTGCCGCCTTCGCGGGTGCTCTCGTCCGCGGACGCCTCCGATCCGACCACCGGCTCGAGATGCTTGTCGTGCCCGGCGATCGCACCCCAGATCTTCTCCGCACCCTCGAAGCACAGATACGTGCCCCCGGCCATCAGGATGGGGGTCAGGGCCCACGGGGCGAACTGGCTGAGCAGCAGCGCGACCGGCAGGATGATGAGCAGCTTGTTGCGCAGCGAGCCCTTGGCGATCCGCCAGATGATCGGCAGCTCGCGCTGCGGCTCGACCTCGCGCACGTACTGCGGTGTCACCGCCGTGTCGTCGACGACGACGCCCGCCGCCTTGGCGCTCGCACGGCCGGCCGCGGCGCCGATGTCGTCGAGGGAGGCCGCCGAGGCGCGGGCCAGCGCTGCGACGTCGTCCAGCAGCGCGATCAAGCCGCCGCTCATCGGGTCATCATCCCGTCGATCGAGTTCATGGGGCTAACAGTAGAGAACGCCGGCTCGCACCGGAACACGGAACGTACGGGTAAGTGTTAAGGGGGCGGATGGTGTCGGTGCGATGGAATAGGGTGAATCCGTCACTCGAGGTCAGGAAAACCTGCCATGGGCAATCACGCCATCAGCTTCCGTGACGTGCGGAAGACCTATCCGGACGGCACCACCGCCGTCGACGATCTCAGCCTGGATGTCCCGGAGGGCTCGCTGACGGTCTTCGTAGGGCCCTCCGGCTGCGGCAAGACCACGTCGCTGCGGATGATCAACCGCATGGTGGAGCCCACCTCCGGAACGGTCGAGGTCAACGGGCAGGACGTCTCCTCCGTCCCCGAGGCCCGGCTGCGGCGGTCCATGGGTTACGTCATGCAGGCCTCCGGCCTGCTGCCGCACCGCACGGTGCTGGAGAACATCGCCACCGTGCCGCGACTGCTCGGCCGGTCCAAGCGGGAATCCAGGGAGCGCGCCGAGTCGCTGCTGGAGACCATCGGCCTGGACCGCGATCTCGGAGGCCGCTATCCCTCCCAGCTGTCGGGCGGGCAGCAGCAGCGGGTGGGGGTGGCCCGGGCACTGGCCGCGGATCCGCCCGTGCTGCTCATGGACGAGCCCTTCTCCGCGGTGGACCCCGTGGTGCGTGCCGACCTGCAGCGCGAACTGCTGGATCTCAAGCAGCGCCTGAACAAGACGATCGTGTTCGTCACCCATGACATGGACGAGGCGGTGCTGCTGGGAGACCGGGTGGCCGTGTTCGCCACGGGCGGGCGGCTGGCCCAGTACGCCCCGCCGGAACAGGTCCTGCGGGCCCCGGCCGATCAGTTCGTCTCCGATTTCGTGGGGCGCGACCGTGGCTTCCGGGCCCTGTCCTTCGACTCCCACGAGGTGGCCCTGTCCGGTGTGCTGAGCAGGAACCACGAGGGCGAGACCACGGTCCTGGGCGGATCGGAGGCGACCGGCGGCTGGACCCTGGAAGTCGACGCCGCGGGTCGTCCCGTCGGCTGGCTGGCCCCCGGCGAGTCCGACGGGGCGGACACGTCCGCCCACAGGGTCGGAGGATCGCTCTACCGGCCGGGCGGCTCCTTGCGCTCCGCCCTGGACGCGGCTCTCTCCTCGCCTTCCGGCCTGGCCGTCGCCGTCGACGACTCCGGCCGGGTTCGCGGCGTCCTGCGCCCTCAGGACGTGCTGGCCGCCATCGAGCAGGCACGCGGAGCGCGATCATGACCTGGCTGCCGGACAACGTGGACCTCGTGCTGCGGCTGACGGGCACGCATCTGTTCCAGTCGGTGCTGCCCGTCGTGCTGGGCCTGCTGATCTCGATCCCCCTGGCCCGGCTGGCGGCCGGTTCGCGGTGGGTCCGTCCCCTGATGGTCAATGGCGCCGCCCTGCTGTACACCATCCCGTCACTGACGCTGTTCGTCGTCCTGCCGGTGGTGCTGGGCACGCGGATCACCTCGATCGTCAACGTGATCGTGGCGCTGACGATCTACGTGGTGGCGATCCTGGTGCGCTCCTGCACCGATGCCTTCAGATCGGTGGACCGCTCCGTCCTCCAGGCGGCGACCGCCATGGGCCATACGCCCTGGCAGCGGTTCTGGGCCGTTGAGCTGCCGCTGGCCGTCCCGGTCATGCTGGCCGGGGTGCGCACCGCGGTGGTCGCCAATATCTCCATGGTCTCTGTGGGGGCGGTCATCGGGATCCAGTCGCTCGGAACCCTGTTCACCGACGGACTGCGACGCGGCATCGCCGAGGAGATCCTGGTGGGCGTTGTGGTCACCGTCGTCCTGGCCGTGGGCCTGGACCAGATCCTGCGCCTCACGGGGCTGGTGCTCACCCGCTGGCAGCGGCCCGGAGGACGGGCTGGCGGACGGGCTGGCGGACGACGGCGCGACCCCCGCGGCGGCCGCTCCGACAGCGCGGGGACGGCTGGAACCGGTCCCGCACCTGATACGACTGCCGGCCGTATCGCGGCCACCGGGGGTGGAGCATGAATCTGCTGGCCGGTACGTGGCAATGGCTCGTGGACCCCGCCAACTGGTCCGGAGCGGGTGCGATCCCGTCCAGGATCCTCGAGCACCTGGCGTACTCGGGGATCGTGATGGTGGTCGCCGTCGTCGTCGCCGTTCCGCTAGGACTGCTGGTGGGTCACACCGGCCGCGGCTCGGGTGCGGTGATCGGGGTCTCGGGTGCGCTGCGCGCCCTGCCCACCCTGGGCCTGCTGACCCTGTTCTCCTTGCTCATGGGCCTCGGGCTGGTGCCGCCGCTGCTGGCCCTGGTGATCCTGGCCGTACCGCCGATCCTGACGGCCACGTACGCCGGGGTGGCGGAGGTGAGCCCCCAGGTCAAGGACGCCGCCAAGGCCCAGGGCATGACGCCCCTGCAGGTGCTGACCCGGGTCGAGATGCCGCTGGCTCTGCCGGTGGCCATGGGCGGGATCCGCAACGCGGCCCTGCAGGTCATCGCGACGGCGACCGTGGCCGCCTACATCAACCTGGGAGGCCTCGGCCGGTACCTGATCGACGGACTGGCCGTGCGCGACTACTCGCGGATGCTGGGCTCCGTGCTGCTCGTGGCGGTCCTGGCGCTGGCGATCGACGCCGTCCTGGCCGCATTGCAGAGAGCCCTCACCTCCCCGGGTATCCGGGCCAGCCCGGCCGGAGCCCACTGACCGGCACACTCGCCCCGCCCGCTCAGCAGCCATCAGCCCATCACGTCATCAGTCCAGCCGCCCACCGAGGAGAAGACCATGTCACGTACGCCCCAGCTTCCCGCACGTTCCCGGCGCGTTGCCCGCCGTCATGCCGTTCTGCCGCTCGCCGTGGCGGGCTTGTTCCTCCTGAGCGCGTGCGGTGGCGGCGACCCGCTGGCCGACGACGACCAGAGCACGCAGGCCGACGGGTCGGTCACCGTGGGATCGGCGGACTTCCCGGAGTCGCAGATCATCGCGGAGCTCTACGCCGGCGTGCTGGAGGATGCGGGCGTGGAGACCTCCACGGAACCGGGCATCGGGGCCCGCGAGGCGTATATCGGCGCCCTGGAGGACGGATCGATCGACCTGGTCCCCGACTACACCGGCAACCTCCTGCTCTACGTGGATCCCGAATCCTCGGCGGCCTCCGCCGAGGAGATCATGAACGAGCTCCCCGACGCCCTTTCCGACGGGCTGATGGTGCTGGAGGCCTCCGAGGCGGAGAACAAGGACGCGATGGTGGTGACCCAGCAGACCGCCGACGAGTACTCGCTGACCAGCATCGCCGACATGGCTCCCGTGTGCGGCCAGCTGGTGATCGCCGGTCCGCCCGAGTTCCAGGAGCGGGCCTACGGGCTGTCCGGGCTCGAGGAGAACTACGGCTGCGTGCCGCAGTCGTTCGAGCCCATCAACGACGGCGGCGGCACCCTGACCGTGGAAGCTCTGACCCGCGGGGATGTGGACGTGGCGGACATCTTCACCACGACCCCGGCGATCGAGGAACAGGACCTGGTGGTGCTCGAGGACCCGGAGAACAACTTCCTGGCCCAGCAGGTGATCCCGCTGACCGCGGAGGGGCGCCTGCCCGAAGGGGCCGAGGACGCCCTGAACGAGCTGTCCGCCAAGCTGACCACGCAGGACTTGATCGAGCTCAACCAGGCCATCTCCGGGGACGGGGCCGTAAGCCCGCAGCAGGCCGCTCAGGACTGGCTGAGCCAGAACGGCTACGACGCCTAGTCACAGGCGGCACAAGGTGTTCCGCCCGGTGGAGACCCGGGCGGAACACCGTTGTCCACAGCTTGTGGACAACGGTGTGGAGAAGGCTGTGGATCCTTGTGGACGAGGTGTGGACACACGAGCTTTCAACCGTTCCCCCGGTCGTGCTCCGGGCCGGGCCATGCGTGACGCTGAGGGGGCGGCCTGCAAAAATCGGGCCACCTCTCTAGTATGGCGAGTAGTCGGCAGCTTCTGCTCCGCGCCGAGATCGGGCCCAGATCGGCTGGTCTCTCCGCACACTGCCGGATTTGGCAAGTCTCGGTGTCAACGACGATCCTGAGTTAGGTCCGCCTGCAACATCTGTTCGTTCCAGGCCGATTCCAGGGGAGTCACGATTACTTCGAACGCACGCCATGAGCCCGCATCCGATCCACTCGACCTGGGGTACCTCCTGCCCGCTAAGGGGTCGGCGCCGGGCGGCGGCAGGCGACGGCGTAGCGGATCCCGCGGCACCGGGCCCACGGGAGCGCCGTCGGTGCCTTCCATCGTGACCGGGGGCACCCATACGGCGGCTGGGGCCCAGGATCAGCGCGACCAGGGCGAGGCGGTGGTCGAGGAGCTGCCCCGGTTGAGGGACGCCCAGGACCTGCCCGCCCCCGACGCCACCGTGGCCGAACTGCTCACGGTGGCCCGGGCGCGGCTGGAGCAGGTGGACCTGAGCGGCGAGGCGCAGCACGACGAGTTCCTCAGCCGGCTCGACCGCTATCTGCAGCCCCTGATCAGCACGGTGCGCGAGCTCTACGGCGAACGTGTCAGCGCCGAGGAGATGCAGCTGGTCATCGGAGACCTCGGCTCCCTGATCGCCTATTCCTGGAGGGCGCGTCCGGACTACTTCCGCGGGGTCGACTCCGACCGGGAGCACCATGCCCCGTGGTGGAACTCGCGCAACGCCGTCGTCGCCGCCTGTTATGCCGACCGCTGGGCCGGCGGATTCCAGGGCGTGCGGGAACGCATTCCGTACCTGAGGGAACTCGGGATCACGCACCTGCGGCTCCTGCCGCCCTTCCGGCCCGCCGATACCCAGGACGACGGCGGATTCTCCGTGGCCTCCTACCGCGAGGCCAACCCGAAGCTGGGGACCATGGCCGAGCTCGCCGAACTGGGCGAGACGCTGCAGGAGCACGGCATCTCGCTGATGCTCGACGTCGTGCTCTCCCGCACCGCCCCCGAGCACCCGTGGGCCCGCGCCGCGGTGCGGCGCAACCCGTTCTTCGAGAAGTTCTACTGCGTGCAGCCGGCCGGTCCGACCGGTGACGCGACGCAGCGCCCCGTGTGGGCCCAGGGCCCCGCGTGGGAGCGTATGGCGCCCAAGGACCCCTCCGACCGCCGCCGGGTGCGGACCTCCGAGCAGGCCCACCAGTGGGACCTGGACTGGACTAACCCCCGGGTGTTCCTGGGCATGGCCGGGGAGATGCTGCACGTGGCCGGGCTGGGTGCACAGGTGCTCCGGGTCGGGTCGCCGTGGCAGCTGTGGCGGGGCGCCGTCGGCTGCTCGGACGTCTACACCTCGGGCAGCAGGGTGCTCAGCGCCCTGGGCAACCTGCTGCAGATCGTGGCCCCGTCCGTGGTCCTGGAGTCCAGCGACCCCGCTGAGATGCGAACGCCGGGGGGCGGAGCGCAGGTGGCGGAGGGCCTGGATCGCGCGGCCTTGATCTGGAGCTCGATCGCCACCAGGGACGCCACCATGCTGGCCCTGGACCTCCGCGACCGCGGCGGACCCGCAGAGGGGAAGGGCTACCTGCAGCCGGTCCGCAACCACGACGCCCTGCAGTGGACGTTCTCCGACGACGTCGTCCTAGCCGCCGGGCTGAACCCCGACGCGCACCGCAGGTTCCTGGGCGAGTTCTACTCCGGCCGGTACGAGGGCTCCTTCGCGGCCAACCCCGTGACGCCGTCGCGGTCCGGCCGGGCCGGGGTCGGCGTGTGCGGTACCGCGGCCTCCCTGGCCGGGGTGCGCCATGAGCCCGGCCCGGGCGCCGACCGCGTGCTGCTGGCCCACGCCGTGGCGTTCTCCCTGTGCGGGGTGCCGGAGCTCTGGCTCGGGGACGAACTGGGCGTTCTCGACGACCCCCTGTGGTCGCTCGAATCCGGCCACGAGTCCGACCCCCGGTGGGCCAACCGGACCCGGATCGAGCAGGACGCCATCGCGGCCCGGCATGACCTGTTCTCCGTGGCCGGGCGGCTCTACGGCGCGATCCGGCGCATGCTCCAGATCCGGTCCTCCGCTCCAGAGTTCGACGGTCAGGACGTGATCGATTTCGACACCCGCAACGAGCCCGTCCTGGGCTACCAGCGTCCCGGCCAGGACGGCAGCGTGGTCCTGTGCCTGGCCAACTTCTCCGACTGGACCCAGTACGTCACCGGGGAGACGCTCTCCGGATTCCAGTCCCACGCGACCTCTCTGCAGGACGATTCCCGGATGGACCTTCGCCACGGGGTGCTCCTGGAAGCCCACGGATGGGCTTGGATCCGGTGTATTCCCCGCAGGCCGATCCGGGGCTGAACCTCCGCTACTGGCTGAACGGCCTTGACCGACCGGGCTGCTCTCGATTGGATTGAGGGGTAGAGATTTCGATAGAGAGGGTTTGTCATGGCTGAGAAGTTTGTTCTGCCCGAGCTCGATTACGATTACGCCGCTCTTGAGCCGCACATCTCCGCGCGCATCATGGAGCTCCACCACTCCAAGCACCACAACACCTACGTGACCGGTGCCAATACCGCGCTGGAGAAGATGGAGGAGGCTCGCGCCAACGGCGATTCCGCCGGTGCCGCCAAGCTGTCGAAGGACCTCCAGTTCAACCTGGGCGGTCACGTTAACCACTCGATCTTCTGGAAGAACATGTCCCCGGACGGGGGCGGCAAGCCCGACGGCGAGCTGGCCTCCGCCATCGACGACGCCTTCGGCTCCTTCGATGCCTTCCAGGCCCAGTTCACCGCCGTCGCGACCACCATCCAGGGTTCCGGCTGGGCGATCCTGGCCTACGAGCCCATCGGCGGCAACCTGGTCATCGAGCAGATGTACGACCAGCAGAACGGCGTCCCGCTCGCCACCATCCCGCTGCTGCAGCTGGACATGTGGGAGCACGCCTTCTACCTGGACTACCAGAACGTCAAGCCTGACTACGTCAAGGCATGGTGGAACATCGTCAACTGGCAGGACGTCGCCCAGCGCCTCGAGAAGGCCCGCGCCGGCGGTTCCTCGATCATCTGATCGCCTGCCCGCGTGACCTCACCGGTCACGGGTCATCGCGGCTACCGACTGCGCAGTCGGTAGCCGCGATTTCTTGTGTGCACCCGCTCCCCGAGCTGTCGAGCCGGCATTCCGGTGGCCGTCCTTGGCCGACCGGTCACTTCAATCGCCCATCAGTCCTGATGCCCGATCGAATCGACCACTCGCCTGGCACAGGCGATTGGACTGACGCCGTCGCCGCGGAGTGAGAGCATGGAGGGGTGCTCAGGGCCGAGCGCAGACGCCCGGCCGTATGCTGCCCGTGAGGGCGAAACAGAGAGGTGACCACTCATGCCGTCGTTCCTTTTCACCGCCCCGCTGCCCGGACCCGCCGAGGAGATGCTGCGCGAAGTCGGGGAGGTGGAGATCGCTCATGGCTACGGACCGGAGGAGCTCAAGGAGGTCGCTGCGAGCGGGCGGTACGACGTCCTGATCACGCAGCTCTCGGACCAGATCACCGCGGACGTCCTCGACGGAGCGAAGATCAAGGGCGTGGCCAACTTCGGGGTGGGCTACAACAACATCGACGTCGACTCGGCGACCGCCAACGGGATCTTCGTGGGCAACACCCCCGACGTCCTCTCGGACGCCTCTGCCAACACGGCGATGCTGCTCCTCCTGGCCGCCGCGCGGCGCGCCCACGAGGGCGAGCGCCTGGTGCGCTCCGGTCAGTTCCAGGGCATGACCCCTGAGCTGCTCCTCGGCGCGGACATCACCGGGACCCGCCTGGGCATCGCGGGGCTGGGCCGCATCGGCAAGGCCATGGCCCGGCGTGCGCTGGGCTTCGGTATGGAGGTGGTCTTCGTCCAGCGGCCCCCGCATGATCGTGAGGTGTCCGACGACGAACTCGGCGACCTGGCCGGCAAGGTCGAGCAGGTCTCGTGGGACGAGCTGCTGGAGACCTCCGATCACATCTCCCTGCACGTCCCGCTGACCCCCGACACCAAGCATCTGATCGGTGCGGACGAACTGGTGCGGATGAAGTCCACCGCGATTCTGGTCAACACCGCCCGCGGACCCGTCGTCGACGAGCAGGCGCTCGTGACGGCGCTGCGCAATGGAACCATCGAGGCCGCCGGCCTGGACGTCTTCGAGAACGAACCCGATCTGGCCGATGGTCTCGCGGAACTGCCCAACACCTTCCTGCTGCCGCACATCGGTTCCGCCGAACGGTCCACCCGGGCGCGGATGGGCGAGATGTGCGCCGAGAACGCCCTGGCCATGGCTCGCGGGGGGGTCCCTCCGTACCCCGTGAACCGGGAGGTCGCGCGCTGAGCTGAGCGGCGTAGGCGCGGAGGGCGAACCGCGGAGGGGCCTCCGGGTTCACTCTCCCCGTCTGTGATGCATGGCCCGTAAGGGGGCGGCTCACACGAACGCCGAGCGGCCGGAGACGGCGCGCCCGACGATGAGCGAGTTGACCTCGTGGGTGCCCTCGTAGGAGTATACGGCCTCGGCGTCCGCGTGGAACCTGGCGACGTCGGCCGCCAGCGTGATGCCGTTGCCGCCCGCCACTTCGCGGGCCAGCGCCACGGTCTCGCGCATGCTGGAGCAGACCCACATCTTCGCCAGGGCCGAGTCCTCGTCGCGGTAGGCGCCCTCCTGCTGCTTCTCCGCCAGCCGGGAGACCAGGGACAGCGAGGCGGTCACATTGCCGAGCATCCGGGCCAGTTTCTCCTGTACGAGCTGGAAACCGGCGATCGGGCGCCCGAACTGCTCGCGTTCGCGGGTGTACCGCAGTGCGGCCTCGTAGGCACCGGCCTGGAGGCCCGTCGCGATCCAGGACACGTCGGAGCGCATGACCCGCAGCATCGCGGCCACGTCCTTGAACGAGTTGCAGTTCTGCAGGCGAGCGGATTCCGGAACCCGTACCCCGGACAGGGTGATGTGCGCGTTCTGCATGATCCGCAGGGAGGTCTTGCCGTGGATCTTCTCCAGCGTGACCCCCTCGGCCTCGCGCGGGACCAGGAACGCCTTGACCTGGGCGTCGGCGACGTCGCGGGCGAAGATGCACAGGTAGTCCGCGGTCAGGGCCCCTCCGATCCAGCGTTTGACCCCGTCGATGATCCAGTCGTCGCCGTCCTTCCGGGCCGCCGTCGACAGCCCGCCGGCGATGTCCGAGCCGTGCTCGGGCTCAGTTAGGCAGAACACCCCGGTCATCTCGAACGACTGGATCCGGGGATCCCACGCGGCGAACTGTTCTGCGGAGCCGCCCACCCTGCAGGCTGTGCGGAACAGCCCGGCCTGCGCCGTGTAGAAGGATGCGATCGAGGCGTCGCACCTGGCCATCTCGAAGATGCGGAAGCCGTGGTACAGCGTCCGGGGAGTCTCGGCGGCCAGCTCGGGTGGGTGCATCAGCTGCAGGTCCTGCAACCGCCGCACCGCCTCGGCGGGGAACGTGCCGGCTTCCCAGTGCTCGGCCAGTAGCGGCTGGATCTGCGATTCGAGGACCGATCTCAGGCGCAGGATCGGGCCGCGCTCGGCCTCCGTCAGGACGTCGGCCACGCCGTACGGGTCACAATCCGGGTAGAGCTCGCTCATGGTCGCGGCCTTTCCTCTCAGCGGTCCGGGCCGAGGCGGCGGACCACGTTGCCTGTGACGATCCTCGCATGACCCCTCCCCTCCCCCTCCCCGCCGAGTGTCCGATTGCATACCGATTTTCCGCGATTTCCGGTACGGGATCGGACACTCGGCGGGGAGAGGAGGGGAGGGAGAGGGGAGAGGGAGGGGAGAGGGAGGGTGGTGACAGGGCCTTGCCCGGCGGATACATTGAGTCCGTGGAGCTCGATCCGTTCGTGGAGCGATTCGCCCTGACCACCTCCCGCGTGGTCGCAGACCATCTGGCCACCGGCGTCTCCGTCGGTGACCTGGCCGATTCCGCCGGTTACAGCCCGTTCCACTTCAGCAGGCTGTTCGCCAAGGTCTTCCGCACGACTCCGGCACGGTACGTGGCCGCCATGCGCTTTCACCGCGCCAAGGAACTGCTGCTGGAACACGATTTCCCCGTGATCGACGTCTGCCACGAGGTCGGCTTCAACTCCGTCAGCACCTTCTCGCGCCGCTTCTCCCAGGCCGTCGCCGTGGCGCCGGGTGAGCTGCGCGTCGTGGCGGATCACCTGGCGGACTCGGAGATCCAGCCCTTCACGCTGGGGTCGCTCGCCTCCGGGACGGTCACGGGGCGCGTGGTGTTCGACGACGGCGTCCGCGCCCGCCTTCGGGACGACCTGGTGCACCGCGAACCCCTGGTCTGGATCGGTGCCTACCCGCAGCCGGTGCCCCTGGGCAGGCCGGTGTCCGGGGTGCTGCGACGCGGGCAGGGCGAATTCCTCCTCCCCGTCACCCCCGCGGCCCCGTGGGTTCTGGCGACCGCCTATGCCGCCTCGACCGATCCGATGCATCAGCTCGCCGCCTTCAAACCCCTGGTGGCCATGCACCCAGGACCTGTGCGGCCTGGGGACGCCATCCGCCTGGAGTTCCGGGAGGCGATGTCCTGGGAGCATCCCGTCCTCACGGCGCTGCCCTCCCTGGCGCGGGGCTGAGGGCCTCAGGAGAGCAGGATCGGACACCACACCGTGATCGCCGCCACCTAGGCTCAGAGCATCAAGGGCGGTCATCGGCCGCACGGCCCAGACCCGCCGCCCGCTCGCAGAGCAAAGGATCGCAGTCATGTCAGCACAAGCACACCCCAGCGGGGCACCGGCCTGGTTGGACCTGATGGTCCAGGACGTCGAGGGAGCCCAGAAGTTCTACGGCGGCCTCTTCGGCTGGCAGTTCAAGGACCAGGGCGAGGAATACGGCCACTACACGATCATCGAGAAGGACGGTGTGCCGATCGGCGGGCTCGTCCGCGCCATGGACGGGGAGGGCAACCCGATCGAGGCGCCGTCGGTGTGGACCCTCTATCTGGCGACGGACGACATCGAGAAGACCATCGCCGATGCCCAGGCCGCCGACGGCAGGCTGGAGATGGGGCCGATGCGCGTCGAGGGAACGGGGCACATGGCGGTGCTCACCACGCCGTCGGGGGCATCGCTGGGCTTGTGGCAGGCGGTGGAGTTCGCGGGCTTCGAGCTCCCGCTCACACCGGGGACCGCCGTGTGGTTCGAGGCCATGACCTCGGACTTCGACGCCGACCTGCCCTTCTACCGTGACGTGTTCGGCTGGGACATCGCTTGGATGGGTCCGGAAGGCGGCACGGAGGACTTCAAGTACGTCACCAACGGTGCAGGGGACAACGCCCTGGCCGGGCTGTGCGATGCGCACGCGTTCTTCGACGACGGCCGGTCCTACTGGCGGACCTACTTCATGGTGGAGGACTCCGCCGCAGCGATACAGAGGCTGGAAGCCGCCGGCGGCAAGGCCACCGACGGCCCGGAGGACACGGAGTTCGGCCGGATCACGACGGTCGTCGATCCCGAAGGCGCCACGTTCCAGCTCCAGCAGCCGCTGTAGAACCTGCGTCCGGGGTTCAGGACACGGAAAAGTGCATTTCTCCGCCGGGGAAATGCACTTTTCCGTGTCCTGAAGTCCCGGGGAGCCCGTCACAGCCCTCCAGGACGACGGACTAGGGTTGTGGGGTGCTCTCCTGGATCGAATCGCTCCCCCTGGTATGGGCGATCCTGTTCTTCTGGCTGGTGGCCATCATCCGGACCTCGGTCATCTTCGGCCTGGGACGGGCGGCGGCCGAGGGATCCCGCCGCAGTCTCGGGTTCGTGCAGCGCGTGATGGAATCCCCCGTCTATCTGCGAGCCGCGGCTTTCGTCAACAGGTGTGGCGTGCTGGCCGTGCCCGCCTGTTTCCTGACGATCGGATTCCAGACGGCCGTCATCCTGACCACCGCGCTGACCCGCATGCCCCTCAGCCGCTGGATCCCCGCGATGCTGGTGGGGACCTTCATCTGGGGCTGCATCTACGGCACGGTGGGCATGGCGGTCGTCTACGCCTGGCTGGCCAACCCCTGGATCACCGCGGCCGTGGTGCTCGCGGTGGGGCTGGCGGTCTTCCTGGTGCACCGGCTCACGCGCCGGAGCGCCACCTGAGCACCGGGCTCCCGCTGGCCGCGGATCACATGCCCATCTCCTCGTAGAGGTTGGCGATGCGGGTTCGTTCCGTGTTCAGGAACTCCTCGAGCTCGGGGCCGTCCAGGTAGACCTCGGTCCAGGAGTTGCGGTCGACCGCGCTCTGCCATTCCGGAGTCTCCACGGTCTCGCGCACCAGGGCGGTCAGATCCTCGCGCTCCTCGTCCGTGATCCCCGGGGGAGCCACGATCGCACGCCAGTTGGCCAGGTCGACCTGATACCCCTGCTCGATCAGCGTGGGGGTGTCCAGCTCCTCCATGCGCTCCGGGGCGGCGAGCCCCAGGGCCTTGAGGCGACCGGCGTCGATCTGGTCGGCGACGTCCTGGTAACCGGACGAGGCGGCCTGGACGGTACCCGTGATGAGTGCCTGAGTGGCCTCGCCGCCACCGGAGTTGGGCAGATAGGCGACCGAGGCCGGGTCCACGTCAGCGGCGATGGCGAGCTCGGAGACCACGAGCTGGTCGAAGGAACCGCCGCCGGTCCACACGATCGAGCGGGGGTCTTCCTGCCAGTCGGCCACCAGGTCGTCCATGGTGTCGTACGGGGAATCGGCGGGCACGACGACGACGTCGTACTCCTCCACCACCCGGGCGATGGGGGTGACGTCGTCGTGCGAGACGGGCGCGTTCAGCTGCTCGACGCCGGCGACCAGTCCCGCGCCGGTGACCATGATCGCGGAGGCGTCGCCTTCCATGGTGGAGATCCGGCCCAGGCCGATGGTGCCCGCGGCACCCGGCACGTTGACCACCTGCACGTTGCCCACGAGCCCGTTGACGGTGTCCGCCTGCTGCATCTCGCGCATGAAGGTGTCCCAGCCGCCACCGGGGCCGGCCGGGGCGAGGAAGGTCATGTTGGCGCGGATGTCCTCGCCCTCGTCGGCGGCCTGGACGGAGAACGCGGTTGCTACGCCGACGACTGCCACGGCGCAGATGGCCCAGACCGTCATCAGGATGGGGCGCCGTTTCCTGGGCGCGGATCCGGCTGGGGTCTGCGTGGCGTCAGAGCCGTCGGCCGGGGTGGAGGGGGTGGTGCTCAAGGGTGGAGTCCTTCAGTGGATCGACTGGTCATACGTCATCGTATGACACGGCTCACAGGTGCGGTGACCGCGCCGGGGCGGATGGGCGGGGTGCCATGGGTGCGCGCAGGTGACACTTCACAGCACCCACGGACAAGCGCCCGTGCGTGATTCATATCACTATAAGGTGTTATGACGCGCAGCCCCAGTACCCCAGGACGGAACCACGCCGAGCACGAGGGAGAGGCCCGTGCGGGCGCCGACGGCGAGCGGCGGCGGTCGTTCATCGTCGTGGGCGCCGGCACGGCGGGCTGCATCGTGGCCCGCCGGCTGGTGGAAGCCGGACATCGGGTGACGGTCTTCGAGGCCGGCGCCTATGACGAGAACCCTGCGATACATCAGGTGTCACGACTGGGGGAGCTGTGGCATTCCCCGGAGGACTGGGACTACCGGACCGTTCCCCAGGCCCATTCGGACGGCCGGGTGATCCACTGGCCCCGCGGCAGGGTCATGGGAGGCTCCCACGCCCTCAACGCCGCCATCTGGGTCCGCGGGGCGGCAGCCGACTACGACGGGTGGGCGGACGACGGCTGCCCCGGCTGGTCCTGGGCCGACGTGCAACCGTGGTTCGAGGCCCTGGAGGACTACACCCCGGCCCCGGGGGAGACCCCCGCGCAGACCCGGGGCCACGGCGGGCCGATCCCCGTCAGGCAGGACTACCGGCTCAACCCGATCTTCGCCTCGATCATCGAGGCCGCCGGGCAGGTCGGCGTCGCGTACAACCCGGACTACAACGCCGGTGATCAGGAGGGCATCTCCCAGCAGCAGATCAACGTGCGCGACGACCGCCGGTTCAACACCTGGATGGCGTTCCTCAAGCCCGTCGTCGACAACCCGCTGCTCACGGTCATCACCGGGGCCGTCATCCAGCGACTGGTCCTGGAGGGGAACACGGTGGTGGGCGTCGAGTACGCGCCGCTGGACGACCCGGACCGGGAGGGGCGCGAAGAACGGGCGGAGGAGGTCATCCTGTGCGCCGGGGCCCTGGACTCGCCGAAGATCCTGCTGCGCTCGGGGATCGGCCCCGCTCACCACCTGGAGGAGCTCGGCCTCCCCGTCCTGGCGGATCTGCCCGTCGGCGAGAACCTGCACGATCACCTCCTCGCCCCGGTCATCGCCGAGACCACGACCCGGGAGATCGAGCACCCCGGCACGGACTGGTCCGTCACCCAGACGCATCTCTTCTGGCGCTCCGACCCTGAGCTGCCCCTCCCCGACACCCAGCCCATCCATTTCAGCGTGCCCATGTACGACGACGGCATGGACGGCCCTGCCAGCGCCTTCACCCTGCACGCGGGCCTGGTGCGACCGTACTCGCGCGGTACGTTGCGGCTGACGGGCCCCAGGGTCTCCGACCCGGCGGAGATGGATCCCGAGATCTTCTCGGACCCGAGGGACCTGGCCGCCCTGATCGCCTCGCTGCGCCAGGCGCGCGCCATGGTGGCGGCACCGGCGCTCGCCGGCGACTGGGGCGCGGTGGAGGTCTACCCGGGCGCCGAGGTGGCCGATCAGGCCGCGGAGGAGGCCTACGTCAAGCGGTGGGTGACCACCTACCACCATCAGGTCGGCACGTGCAGGATGGGCACGGGCCCGGATGCGGTGGTCTCCCCGGAGGACCTGCGCGTCCACGGCCTGGACGGACTGCGGGTCATCGATGCCTCGGTGATGCCGACCGTCCCGACCGGCAATACCAACGCGCCCACGGCCATGATCGCGAGCAAAGGGGTGGGCGCCGTCCTGGGCGAGCCGAGACCCTTCGTCGCCGTCCCCTCCACCGGCGACATGTACGGCGACACGCATGAGGGCTGACCGGAACCGGCACGGCAGCATCCCGGGAGCCTGCTTCCGGTAGCTTGGACAGGGTCCGCGCACACGGTGCCCGGCGCGCACCATGGCCCTGCCCGGTGGACGCGGCGCGGGAGCACGGGACCCGACACGTCGCAAGGAGTCTGGATGAAGGTGCTGATCGCCCCGGATAGTTTCAAGGGCACGTATACAGCCGTGGAGGTGGCCGCCGCGATCGCCCGCGGAGTGCGGGAAACCGGCCAGACCGCCGTCGAGCTCCCCCTTGCCGACGGCGGCGAAGGCACCCTGACCGCTCTCGCCTCCAATGCGGATGCGCGCTTCTTCGAGGCGGAGGTCCGCAACCCGTGGGGAGCGCCGGTCACCGGCAGCTACGCGATCACGCCCGCGGGCGTGGGCATCGTGGAACTGGCCCAGGCCAGCGGGATCACGGTGGCCCACGACGGTCCCCGCGACGCCTACGAGGCCGACACCTACGGCACCGGCCAGCTCATCCTCGCGGCTGTCGGGCACGGTGCCACGGAGATCCTGGTCTCCGCGGGGGGCTCGGCCACCAGCGACGGCGCGGAAGGCGCCATCCGGGCCATAGAGGAGGCCGGTGGCCTGGGGTCGGTGCCGATCACGGTGCTCACCGACGTCACGACCCCTTTCGAGCGAGCGGGCGAGGTCTTCGGCCCTCAGAAGGGCGCCGACCCGGCGACCGTCGAGCGGATCACGGCGCGGTTGCGCCGGCAGGCCGGGCAACTGCCCAGGAACCCGCTGGGCGTGGAACGCACGGGAGCGGCCGGCGGTTTCTCCGGCGGGATGTGGGCGCAGTACGACGCCGCGCTCGTCTCCGGGGCCGACTACGTCCTGGACTTCGTGCGCTTCGACGACCACGTGGGGGAGGCCGACGCCGTGGTCGTGGGCGAGGGCAGGCTCGACGCCCAGACGGGACAGGGCAAGATCATCGACGCGGTGCTGGCCCGGGTGGGCAGGCTGCGCCCGGGGCTTCCGGTGATCGCCGTCGTCGGTTCCGTGGACGACGATCTGGGGGAGTACCGGTCGAACTTCGCCGAGGTCCTCGTCGCCACTGACGACCGGGCCATGCGCCAGGCCGGCCGCACGGTCGCCGGCCGGAGCACAGGTCGCTAGCGGGTGAGCGGTCAGCGTTCCATGACCTGGCTCTGGCTGCTGTGCGCGGCCGGGGCCCTGACGCAGAGCGGCTTGAACCTGCTGCGCCCGGTCACCTCGTACAAGCTCATCGCACTGGATGCCGGGCCGGTCACGATCGGCCTGGTCACCGCGGCCTACGCCCTGCTGCCGCTGTTCGCGGCGGTGTGGCTGGGCAAGGTCTCCGACCGGATGGCCTCCCTGCGGATCATGATCGTGGCGGGGGTGATCATGCTGGCTCTCGGCGGGGTGGGCCTGATGCTCTCCCCCAACGTCCTGGGGGTCGCCCTCGCCAGCGCCCTGCTGGGCATGGGGCACCTGGCGTTCACCGTGGGCGGCCAGACCACGATCGCCCGCACGGCCACCAACAACCAGCTGGACGCGGGGTTCGGCTGGTTCACGGCGTCCTACTCCCTGGGGCAGATGATCGGTCCCATCCTGGGAGGGGCGCTCCTGGGAACGGCCTCGGTCACCGGCGGAGAGGAGAGCCTGGGGCGGATCCATCTCGCACTGTGGGTGGGGGCGATCCTGGCGGCGGTCGCCGTCGTCCCCGCGGCGCTCCGATTCGAAGCGGTCCCCCTGCGCCCCGTGCGGCCGCGCAACGACGACGATGCGGCTGCCTCCATCCCCCGCATCCTCGGCACCCGAGGGGTGGTGCCGTACATGGTGACCTCCCTGGGCCTGCTGGCGATGATCGACATCCTCACGGCCTTCCTGCCGGTGGTGGGCGAGGAAGCCGGCGTCGCCCCCGTGGTGGTGGGCGTGCTGCTGGCCGTGCGCGGCGGGGCCTCGATCCTCTCGAGGGTCGTCCTGCCATGGCTCTCGATACGGTTCAGCCGCCGCGGACTGCTCAAGACCTGCCTGCTGGTCGCCGCCGTCACCCTGGTCTTCCCGCCCTGGGTGATCACCCATGAATGGCTGGCCGCGATCTTCCTGGCCGTCGGCGGCTTCTTCCTCGGACTGGGCCAGCCGCTGACCATGTCGATGATCACCACCGCGGTGCCGGAGCACTGGAGGGGATCGGCGCTGGCGGTCCGGCTGATGGGCAACCGGCTGGGGCAGGTGGGCATGCCGATGCTCGCCGGCCTGGTGGCGGCACCGCTGGGACCGGCCGCGGCCATCTGGATAGCCTGCGGCGTCTTGGCCGTCTCCGGCGCCGAACGGGTGATCAGGGACCGCTGAGGCCCCGGATCGCACGCCCCGCACGTTCCGAACACGGATAAGTGCAGATCCGGCGGGCGAATCTGCACTTATCCGTGTTGAAACCAGCCAGAACTGGTCAGGCGATGGGCTTGCGGGGGCCCGAGGAGCCCGCGGGGTAGTCCTGCAGCGCCACCTCGCCCGCTGCGATCGCATCCACCGCGGGCTGCACGATCCGCCACCCCTGTTCGGCGGCCGTTCCGGAGACGGAGAAGGCCGGGTTGCCGTCCAGCAGCCAGCGGATCACGTTGCCATAGGCGCTCAACGGCTGAGGACCGGTGGATGAGGTCAGGCTCAGCCGGCTCAGGCCCCGGGCGTCGTAAGGACCGCCGGCGTTGATCTCGAGGGTGATCTCGGCGTTCTCGAACCCCATCCGCAAGGTGTTGGGGGCGCAGGAGCCGTAGTTGTCGTAGTCATGCGGTGCCGGCTTGAAGTGCACCATGATCTCCTGGCGCGGATTGCCGACGGCCTTCCCCGACCGCAGGGTCACGGGAACGCCGTTCCACCGCCAGGTGTCCACCTCCACGGTGAGCTGCCCGAAGGTCTCGGTCCGCAACTCGGGGTCCACGCCCTCTTCCGCCACGTAGTCCGGCAGCTCCCGCCCATCGACCGAGCCCGCGGTGTACCGGCCGGCCACCGTGGTCTCCTGCACGGTGCCCGCCGGCCTGGTGTGCCGCAGGACGTGCGCGATCAGGGCGGGGATCTCGTCGTCGTCGAGCGCCGCGGGGGCGTTCATCATGAGTACGCCCATGACCTGCAGCAGATGGGACTGGAGCATGTCGCGGATCGCGCCGGTGCCCTCGTAGAAGTCCGCGCGTCCCTCCAGGCCCAGTGTCTCCTCGAAGACGATCTCGATGCCGCCCACCTGGTCCCGGTTCAACAGGGGCTCGAGGATGCGGTTGGCCAGGCGCAGCCCCACCAGGTCGAGGACGGCGGGCATGCCCAGGAAGTGGTCGACGCGGAAAATCCGGTCCTCGGGCACGATCCGGCCCACTGCCCGGTTCAGGGAGGCTGCGGACTCCCGGTCGGTGCCGATGGGCTTCTCCAGGGCGATCCAGAGATCGTCCGGGCGGTCGACCTCTGCCAGGGCGTGCAGCGCCTTCTCCGTGACCGCGGGAGGAAGCGCGAAGTAGAGGAGCACGCGACCCTCCGTGGCCTCCAGCAGATCGTTCAGGTCCTCGGGATCGGTGGTGTCGCCCTCGATGTAACGCGTGGTCTTGCAGGCCCGCTCGACGGCGGGGCCGTGGGCATCCACTGACGCGAAGGATTCCCGGACCGTCTCGGACCAGGTGGGGTCCTCGCTGCGGGCGGTGCCGATCACCGTGACCTCGCGGCCGGGTTCCAGGGTGAGCACCTCTCCGAGGCCGGGCAGCAGCAGACGACGGGTGACATCCCCGTTGGCGCCGGCGATCACCAGCGTGGTGGGCTGATCACGATGTTCGTTCCGGTCGGTGTCTTGTGAGTTGGCCATGAACAGTAGGCTACTGATGAACCGTCCACGCCGCGCCCTCCGTGCAGAGAGATTGGTCGATGACCCCGGATTCCGCTCCGTCCGCCCCCGTCGATGCCGCCCGGTCCGTTCCCCTGGGGGAGTACGCGCTCCTGTCGGACCTGCACACGGGGCCCCTGGTGTCCCGGCACGGCAGCATCGACTGGCTGTGCTTCCCCGATTTCGACTCGCCCGCCGTGTTCTCGGCGATCCTCGGGGACGCCGACGACGGATGCTGGCGGCTCTCGATCGACGGCGGCGAGGTGGTCAACAGGCGCTACCGCGACGGCTCGTTCGTGCTGGAGACCTACTGGGAGACGGCCACGGGCAAGGCCGTCGTCGTCGACCTGCTCCCGGCCGGCGTCCGCGAGGCCAACGTGATCCGGCAGGTCACCTGCACGGAGGGCACGGTGACCATCGAGCACGACTTGCGGATCCGGCCCGATTTCGGGCGCAGCGGCGCCTGGACCCGGAAGGCCGACCTGCCCGAGGGTGGGGAGGGCCTGGTCTCCGTGGCGGGGCCGGAGATGCTGGTGCTGCGCGGTCCCCTGCTGTCCGTGCACGAGGGGGACAACGGTTCCAGGTATCACCACGACGTCCCGGCGGGAGGCGAGCACAGCTCGCGGATGGGCTGCCGGATGGAGCTCGGCGCGGGCCAGACCGCCGACTGGTCGCTCGCCTGGGCCGAGTCCTGGAAGCCCGTCCCGGAGGTCGTGGACGCCGAGACCGCGATCGCCGAGACCATGGAGTTCTGGACCCGGTGGTCCGGCCGGATCGAGGTCCGCGGCGGCCGATCGGCCATGGTCCAGCGCTCCCTGATGGTGCTGCGGGCGCTCACCCACGACACCACGGGCGGCATCGTGGCGGCCCCCACGGCCTCGCTCCCCGAGGACTTCGGCGGTTCGCGCAACTGGGACTACCGCTATACCTGGCTGCGCGATGCCTCCCTGACGATCGAGGCCCTCGTGGAGCACGGCTACACCCAGGGCGCCAAGCTGTGGCGGGACTGGCTGCTGCGCGCCGTGGCCGGCGACCCGTGGCGCGTGCAGATCATGTACGGCATCGACGGCCGCCGGGAACTGCCCGAGACCGAGCTCGGGCATCTCGGCGGCTACGAGGGCTCCCGCCCCGTCCGCGTGGGCAACGGCGCCGTGGATCAGTTCCAGGCGGACGTGGTCGGGGAGGTCATGCTCGCGCTCGCCGCCCTGCGGGACGCCGGGGAGGCGGAGGACACGTGGTCCTGGAACCTCCAGAAGCACCTGCTGAGTTTCTGCGCGGACAACTTCGACCGCAAGGACCACGGGATCTGGGAGATGCGGGGCGAGGCCGCGTACTTCACCCACGGCCGGGTGATGATGTGGGCGGCCTTCAACGAGGGCCTGCGCGCCGTCGAGAACGCCCGGGAGGACTCCTGCGTGTCCGCCACGGACGAGGAGCGGTCGCGATGGCGCACCCTGCGCGAGGCCCTGCACGAGGAGATCCACCGCGAGGGCTGGAACGAGGACCTGCGTTCGTTCGTGCAGACCTACGGCTCCGCCCCCGGTTACCAGGAGGTGGACGCCTCCCTCCTGCAGCTGCCCCACACCGGGTTCATCGATCCCGGGGACCCCAGGATGGTCGCGACCACCGAGCGCATCGAACGGGACCTGCTGGATCAGGACGGCTTCCTGCACCGCTACCGGACCCGGTCCGGGATGGACGGGCTGGAGGGAGACGAGTACCCGTTCCTGATCTGCCTGGCCTGGCTGGGCGAGCAGTACGCGCACACGGGGCGGATCGACGAGGCCAACGCGATCCTGGACAAGCTGGACCACTGCTCGAGCGACCTGGGCCTGCTGGCCGAGGAGTACTCACCCGAGCACGGCCGCCTGGCCGGCAACTTCCCCCAGGCCTTCAGCCATCTGGGCTACGTCCGCCTGGCCGATGCCGTCGACCATCAGGCCGGTGGCATCGACCAGGACGACCACCGGTACTGAGCTCCAGCTCTCGGCCGCTGTCCCTGACTACTCGCCCAGGGCGGCCCGGCGCATGGCCGCGGCGTCCAGGCGGGTCATGGTGAGCATGGCCTTGACGGCGCGTCTGGCGGCTTCCCGGTCCTCGAGGGCGAAGAGCTCGTTGACCTCGGCGGGCACGATCTGCCAGGAGAGCCCGAACTTGTCCTTGCACCAGCCGCAGGGGGCTTCGGAGCCCTCCCGGGTGAACTCCGCGTAGTACCGGTCGGCCTCCTCCTGGGTCGCGCACTCCAGGACGATGGAGACGGCTTCGTCCAGCACGAACTCGGGGCCGCCGTTGATGATCTGGAACTTCTGCTCCCCGATCCGGAAATCCACCACGAGGACCTGTCCCGGGGTGGTGTGCGGGTTCCCGCCGGGGTCGGTGACCACGTTGGTGACCTCGCAGTCCTCGATGACGGAGGCGTAGTACTCCGCCGCATCGAGCCCGTCGTCGTCGAACCACAGGGAGGTGTAGACCTTGGGCATGGCTTCTTCCTTTCACCGTGCGGACCGCGTCGTCCGTGTGGTCTCAGCGTAGGCATCCGGGGACCCCGGTCAATGTCCGATCCTGCGCATCCGGGAAGATCGGGGGATACTCTGCAACGACGACGCCGGAACACCAAGGAGCATCGTGAGCCTGCCCTCCCTGAACCTCCCCGCCCTGTCCCACCCGGATGGCTCCCCCGTGCGGGTCCTCGTCGTCGACGACGAGCCCTCCCTGGCCGACCTGGTGGCCATGGGCTGCCGGATGATGGGGTGGGACACGCGGATCGAGCACGCCGGCCGGGCCGCCGTCGAGAGCGCCCGGGAGTTCGTGCCGGACGTCCTGGTGCTGGACTGGATGCTGCCCGAGCTCGACGGGCCGCAGGTCCTGGCCAAGATCCGCCGTGCTCAGCCGGCGGTGCCCGTCCTGTTCCTCACGGCCAAGGACTCCGTGGAGGACCGCATCGCCGGTCTCTCGGCCGGCGGCGACGACTACGTCACCAAGCCCTTCTCGATCGAGGAGGTCCTGCTGCGGCTGCACCGCCTGGCGGAGCGTTCGGGGGTCACCGCCCAGGACGCGGACGAGCTGGTGGTCGGCGATCTCGTGCTCAACGTGAGCACCCGTGACTGCACGCGCGGCGGGGAGCCCATCGAGCTGACCGACACCCAGTTCCAGCTGCTGCGCTACCTCATGGAGAATCCCCGCGCGGTGCTCTCCAAGTCCCGGATCCTGGACGCGGTGTGGGACTACGACTTCCGCGGGCAGGCCAACATCGTGGAACTCTACATCTCCTATCTGCGCAAGAAGATCGACGCCGGCCGCGAACCCATGATCCACACCGTCCGCGGCGCCGGGTACGTCATCCGCCCGGCCTCATGACGGGACGCGTGCCGTTCCACCGCACCCTGGCCTTCCGCAGCGTGGCCGGTGTGGTCCTCCTGCTGGCCGCGGTCCTGGCCGCCGCGGGCACGTTCATCCTGGTCCAGGCGCAGCGCACCCTGGACACCCAGCTCGACGACGCCGTCCACCAGGCGATGGCCCGTTCCGCGGCCTTCACGGGAGGCGACGAAGCGCCGGGCGGCCAGCCGGCACCGTCCCCGGCGGCCAGCGCTTCGCCCGGCGACCTGGACCGTGATCCGCTGGAGACCCCGGGGCAGCCCGTCGGGGTGCTCTCCGTGGACGTCGTCGACGGGGCCGTGCACAAGGCGACGTACCTCAACGCGCAGGGCACGGCGGAGCAGCTGCCCGCGGAGGACGTCGACGCCCTCATGGGCCTCGGGCTCACGGACGGTTCCGAGGCGGTCGCACCCCCTGAGGCGGACCAGGCCGACCTGGTGGGGGTGGATCTGTCCCTGGGGCACTACCGCGTCGGGGCCGTGGGCCCGATCGGTGACGGGGATCCCGGCTCCGGAGACGCCGGCCAGGGCAGTACCGGCCAGGACGGTACCGGGCAGCAGGCCGGCGCCCAGCGGTTCGTGGTCACGGGCCTGCCGTCGGAACAGGTCACGCATACCCAGGACGTCCTGGTGACCACCGTGCTGGGCGGGTCCGCCGCCGCGCTGGTGGTGACGGGACTGCTGGGCCTGTGGTGGGTCCGGTATTCGCTGCGCCCGCTGGCGGAGGTCTCCCGATCCGCGGCTCAGGTGGCGGCCCTGCCCATGGAGACGGGGGAGGCCCCGGTGCGGGACTACCGCGTCCGCGGGGACCTGGCGCGGCCCGGCACGGAGATCGGCGACGTCGGCCACGCCCTGAACCTTCTCCTGGCCAACGTCGACGACGCCCTGCAGCGGCGCAACGCCTCCGAGTCGCAGCTGCGACAGTTCGTGGCCGACGCGTCCCATGAACTGCGCACGCCCCTGGCCTCCGTGCGCGGCTATGCGGACATGATCCGGCTCAGCGAGCAGCTGAGCCCGCAAGGCCGTGTCTCCCTGGAGCGCCTGCTGGCCCAGGCGTACCGCATGGGTGGGCTCGTGGACGACCTGCTCCTGCTGGCCAGGCTGGATGCGGGGCGCAGCCCGGAGTCCGCGCCGGTCGACCTCGGGGAGATCGTGGCCGAGGCCGTCATGGACGCCACCGCGGCCGGTCCTGAGCACCGGTGGGACCTCAGGGTCCCGGACGAGCCCGTGCTGGTGTCGGGGGACTCCGCCCAGCTGGCGCAGCTGGTGGGCAACCTGCTCTCCAACGCCCGCAAGCACACGCCCCGAGGAACCGAGGTGCAGGCCGAGCTGACCGTGGAGCACGGCGAGGCGGTGCTCCACGTCGACGACGACGGGCCCGGTATCCCCGCCCGCTTCCACGAGCACCTCTTCGACCGTTTCGCCCGGGGGGATCCCGCCAGAGCCGTCGCCGCCCCGGCGGAGGAATCCACGGGCCTGGGCCTGGCCATCGTCCGGACGGTGGCCGAAGCGCACGGGGGCAGCGCCACGGTGGATTCCCCACGTATGGACCTCGGCACCGGCCGCAGCCACGGCACGCGGTTCACGGTCCGGCTGCCACTGGCGGACCGGGGGGATTGACGGAGCGGAAAGACCAGCGGGCCGCTCTCCCATGCCGGGAGAACGGCCCGCTGCCGCAGGGCGGCGACTGCCGCCTGATGACTACCGCGGCGCCTTGACGGCCAGGACGGGAGCCGCGGCCTCGAGCAGGAGCTGCTGGGCGGAGCTGCCCAGGAACAGCTTGCCGACCGGGCTGCGGTGCTTGATGCCCACGACGATCAGCGAGGCATCGACCTCCTCGGCGACATCCAGGAGGTCGCCCGTAGCGTCGCGCCCGCGGGCCTGCGGGAAACGGTGGGTGACCGACACGCCGTCGATCTGCTGGGGCTCGGTCTCCTGCCTGTCGCCGTCGAGATGGAAGACGATCGCATCCTCCCCTCGGCGCTTGGCCTCCACGAGTCCTGCGGCCAGGGCGGCTTCGCTTTCGGGGGTGCTGCTACGGGCAACGACGACGGTCATTCGTCCTCCAGACCTCGATGTGGCATATGATCGGCTGTGACTTGAATCATAGGGGTTGGCAGAGTTGCACGCCCGATGACGCACCGGCAAGTCATTGCACCACATCACAAGGAGTAGCGTGAGCTCAGCTTCCACTCAAGGCGCGTCGGAGGCGCCCTGGGCCGAACCCTCGGGCCCGACCGCCGATCCGCCACGTCCGACCGACACCGAGCAAAGGCGCAGCGGTGGAGGGTTCTGGGCGGGCCGCAGCGGTCTCGTCGTACCGGCGGTCCTAGCGGCCCTCAGCACATACCTGGTCTACGGCATGGTGACCATGCCGGTGGGCGAGGACACCGACTTCCCAGGACCGCGCTTCTACCCGATGCTGCTGGCCATCGTCGGCTACCTCCTGGCGCTCCTGCTGGTCCTGGAGATCCTGCGCAAGCCCGAGCACCCCGAGCAGGACGAGGTCGAGTACCGGTTCTACTCGGACTGGAAGGCGGTGGCGTGGCTGGTCGGCGGATTCCTGATCTTCGCCGTGGGCATCGAGTTCCTGGGCTGGATCGTGGCGGGCGCACTGCTGTTCTGGTGCGTGGCCCGGGGCGTCGGCAGCAAGCGCCCGATCTTCGACCTGTCCCTGGCCCTGGTCTTCTCGAGCCTGATCTACCTGGGCTTCGCCGTCGGGCTCGGCCTGAACCTTCCCTCCGGCCTGTTGGGAGGGCTCTGACATGGAATCACTGGGTCTTCTCGCTGAGGGGTTCCAGGGTGCGCTGACACCCATGAACATGCTGTGGGTGCTCGTGGGCTGTCTGCTCGGCACCGCGGTGGGCGTTCTGCCCGGCCTGGGCTCCTCCATGGCCGTGGCGCTGCTGCTGCCGATGACCTTCGCCCTGGATCCCACGGCGGCCTTCATCATGTTCGCCGGGGTCTACTTCGGCGGCCTCTTCGGCGACTCCACCATGGGCATCCTGATGAACACGCCGGGGCAGGGCTCGGCCATCGCCTCGACCTTCGAGGGGCACAAGATGGCGCTGGCCGGCAGAGCCCCGCAGGCCCTTGCCACCGCCGCGATCGGTGCCTTCATCGGCGGTATGACGGCATCGGTGGTCGTGGTCTTCCTGGCGCCCCGCCTGGCCGAGCTCTCGGCGCTGTTCGGGCCGCAGGAGTTCTTCGCACTGGCCCTGTTCGCGTTCGTCGCAACCTCGTCCGTGGTCGCCGACTCGGCGATCAAGGGCCTGGCCTCGCTCATCATCGGCCTGGCGATCGCCACCGTGGGTATCGACGCCATGACCGGCGTGGAGCGGTTCACCCTGGGTGCCCCGCAGATCTTCGACGGCATCTCGCTGATCACGGTGACGGTCGCGATCCTGGCCCTCGGCGAGGTGCTGCACGTCGCGTCGCGGATCAAGCGCGATCGCGAGGGCGAGCAGATCAACGCCTCGGGCCGTCCGTTCCTCAAGCGCGCCGAGCTCAAGGAAGCCGCACCCGCCTGGGCGCGCGGTACCGCGATCGGCCTCCCGTTCGGCGTGATCCCCGTGGGCGGATCCGAGGTGCCGACCTTCATGGCGTACGACGTCGAGCGCCGGCTGGACCGTCGCCGGAAGGACCCGCAGTTCGGCAAGGGCGCCATCCGCGGCCTGGCCGCGCCGGAAGCCGCGGGCAACGCCACCACGGGCACCGCCATGGGTGCGCTGCTGGCCCTGGGCCTGCCGGTCTCGTCGACGGCGGCGATCATGCTGGCGGCCTTCCAGCAGTACGGTCTGCAGCCGGGGCCGCTGCTGTTCGAGCGCGCACCCGACCTGGTCTGGGCGCTGCTGGCCAGCTTCTTCGTGGCGATGGTCGTGCTGCTGATCCTGAACCTGCCGTTCGCGCCGCTGTGGTCCAAGCTGCTGCTGATCCCCAAGCCGTACCTGTACGCGGGGATCACCGTCTTCTGCGGCCTGGGCGTGTACGCGACCTCCGGCCGGATCTTCGACCTGCTGCTGCTGCTCGGCCTCGCCCTGCTGGGCTTCCTGATGCGCCGTCACGGGGTGCCCCTGGCGCCGCTGATGATCGGCATGGTCCTGGGGCCGCTCGCGGAGTCCAGCCTGCGGGATGCTCTGCTGAGCTCCGACGGCGACTGGTCCGTCCTGGTCTCCGGTCCCATCCCGCTGGTCCTCTACGGCGTCCTGCTGCTGATCATCCTCCTGACCGTCCGCTCGAAGGTGGTCAACCGGATGCGCCGCGACGTCTGAGACCCCGACCGCAGCGTCAGCGACGCCGGCCGGTCACCCCGCGCGCCCTGAGACGGGCCATGAGCGCGAGGTGACCGGCCGGCGTCGTCACCGGTGCTGCCCCGGGGGCCCGGCCCCGGCCGTCATGCGGGTTTAACACCCGCGACCGTCCTCTGAAACCCGTACCGAGTTCGATAGTTCGAACCACGGTACGAAGGGGACGATCATCTTGAAGGTTCTGAAGCATCCAGCCGCGCTCATCGGCATCGCCGCAGTCGCGGGCATTCTGTTCGGCCTCGTGATGGGTCCCTGGGCGGGGAACCTCCAGTTCGTCGGGGACATGTTCATCCGGCTGATCCAGATGTCCATCGTCCCGCTCGTGATGGCCTCCGTGATCGTGGCCACGGGCTCGATGACCGGCACGGGCATGGGCAAGCTCGCGGGCCGGACCTTCGGCTGGATGATCGGCTTCTCCGTCGTCGCCGCGGTCCTGGCCTGGGGGCTGAGCGTCCTGATCCGGCCCGGCGCCGGGATGTCCTTCAATGGGGAGCTCGACGCATCCCTGCAGGAGTCGGCCTCGGAGGCGACGGGCTGGCAGGACACGCTGCTGAACTTCGTCTCCACCAACGTCTTCGAGGCCATGTCCACGGCCAACATGGTGCCGATCATCGTCTTCTCGCTCCTGTTCGGCCTGGCGCTCAACAGCTATGCGGCACGCTCCGGTAACAAGCTGGTGCTCGACTTCCTGGAGCAGGTCCAGCAGATCGTGCTCACGATGATCCGCTTCGTCATGTACCTCGCGCCGATCGGCGTCTTCTGCCTGCTGGCCTCGATCGCCGGGGAGGTGGGTTTCGCCGTCGTCACCACCACGGCCGCCTATCTCGGCACGACGCTGCTGGGAGTGGTGATCATCGCGGCGCTGTTCGTCGTGGTGGTGACCCTGCGGACCCGGCTCAACCCGTGGAAGCTGCCCGCCAAGCTCACCGAGCAGACCGCGATCGCCATCACGACCACGAGCTCCGCGTTCACCTTCCCGACCGTGCTGCGCAACACGGTCGAGAAGGTCGGCGTGGGCCAGCGCGTCGCCAACTTCACCCTGTCGGTCGGCCTGACCATGGGGTCCTACGGCGCGGTGCTCAACTACATGATCGTCGTGATGTTCCTGGCCCAGGCCGGGGGCGTGGACCTGACGTTCGGGCAGATCCTCCTGGGGATGCTGCTGGCGATCCTGCTCAACATGGGCACCATCACCGTGCCCGGCGGGTTCCCCGTGGTGGCGATGTTCCTGGCCACCTCCCTGGGGCTGCCGTTCGAGGCGGTCGGCCTGCTGATCGCCGTGGACTGGTTCGCCGGGATCTTCCGGACCTTCCTCAACGTCAACGGCGACACCATGGTGGCCATGCTGGTGGCCAGTTCCACGGACGACATCGACCGCGACATCTACAACGGGAACAAGCAGGTCACCGCCGAGAACATCGACGAGGAGCAGTACCGCGAGCGTTTCGCCGCCGCGGACAACGCCGACTGATCCCCGGTATCCGCTGAACCCTCGCCGGTGTCCCGCGTCCCGGTCCGATGCGGGACACCGGCGAGGGTTCGCTGTTCCTCAGCATCGGACGGCAGGGTCAGGCAGCCCGGTTCTCCCGTCGGCTCCCGGGCCGTGGCGCCTCCAGCCGGTAGCCGACGCCGCGGATGGTCCTGAGGTGATGACGGACCCCGTGCTCGTCCAGCCTGGTCCGCAGCCCGGAGACCGCCTGGTCGACCACGTTCGACCCGAGCCGCGCGGCGGGGTCCCACACGGAGTCGCGGAGCTGGTCCCGGGTCAGCGTCCGCCCGGCATTGCGCATCAGCGCGACGAGAAGCCGGAACTGCACCGGGGTGAGGCCGATTTCCCGGCCGTGCGCCTGCGCACGGTGCTCCAGCAGGTCGACGGCCAGGGGCCCGCTGGCGAGCTCGTCGGGCTCCCAGGCGGCCGGTCGCCGGATGAGAGCACGGAGCCGGGCCCTCATCTCGACGACGCTCACGGGCGCCGGGACCACGTCGTCCGCACCGGAGTCGAGGGCACGGGCCACGGACTCGCCGTCGGCGGCCTCCGCCAGCACGGAGACCGGCGTGTGGATGTGCTCGCCGCGCAAGGAGCGGACGACCAGGGTGTCGTAGGTGCCGGCGGTATCGACATGGATCACCACCGCATCGGGCTGGACGTCGACGCAGGTCCAGGACAGCTCCGAAGGGCGCGTCACGCGCAGCACGCTGTCGGTGCCATCGGCCCACCCCGGGGCTTCACCGGCCGGTCCGGGGCCGCTCATCAGGTCCACCAAGAGAATTCGCATGCAAGGAATATGGGCAGGAGGCCTGTGCCGGGCCTGTGGCGATCTCAGATCCTGGCTGAGACCGCCTCGGGGTGGATGGTTCATGTCCTGCCCTCATGTCCCGGACACCGGGCGGACATCCACGGCATGGAAGGTCGGCACCGTCATGGGCTCGGATGCCGATGACACGACCTTCAATCGCTCAACCGACGTGGAGAACATCTCATGACCAACACGACCTCGACGACGACCCGTAGCCGTTCGCTGTTGCGCCGGAGCTCGGTGGGACTGGGCGGTGCCGCCGTGGTGCTGGGAACAGCCCTCGCCGCGGCACCGGCGCAGGCCGCCGACACGGGGATCCCGGTGCTCGAGCAGATCAAGACCTGCGAGTCGGGCGGCGACTACAGCGCGGTCAACGCCTCCTCGGGGGCTTCCGGGGCATACCAGTTCCTGGATTCGACGTGGCAGTCGCTCTCGGCGTCCTCCGGCTATACCACCGCCGCGAGCGCGCCGGAGTCCGTCCAGGACGCCGCAGCGGTGGAGCTGTACGACGCCCAGGGCACGTCCCCGTGGCTCGCCTCCCAGTCCTGCTGGGCCGGCGCATCGGCCACGACCGAGTCGTCCACCGGCGCGGAGAGCACTTCGGCCAGTGCTTCAGTCGACGCTTCAGTCAGTGCTTCAGCTGACGACTCGGCCGCGGACCCGGTGAGCAGCTCCGGTTCCGCCGTGACCGTCCAAGACGTTCCCGCTGCCTCTACCGCTGCGGCGGCTGCACCTGTCCAGGAGGCCGCTGCGCTTCCCGCCACCGGCTCCGAGACGGTCCAGCCGGGCCAGTCCGGAGGACCGGGCCAAGACTTCCAGTCCGGTGGTGCGGCTCCCGCCGCTGAAGGCTCCGGGGCCGCAGCCGGGCCCGGTGGTGCCTGCTGATCCGGCGTCCGCCGGCTGATACGGGCCCGGCATGAGTGACGGCTCCCGCGTGGGCCGCGGAGTCCATCCGTGGCCCGCGCGGGGGCCGTCCGTGCTCTTTCAGTCGACCGTATCCCGCAGGATGGCGCGTGCGCGTGCGATCACAGGCGCCTCGACCATGGAGCCGTCCACCGCGGTGGCGCCGTCGTCGGCGTCGACCACAGAACGCGCCCACTCGATCTCGTCCGGGGTGGGCGCGAAGATTCCCGCTACCGCGGCCACCTGGGCCGGGTGGATGCAGGACTTCCCCGTGAAACCGTCCTCCTTGGCCAGCCGTGCGGCCACCTGGACGGGCCGCAGGTCCCGGAACTGCGGCGTGGGGGAGTCCAGTGGCCCGGCCAGCCCCTTGGCCCGGGAGACCATGACCAGACGCGCTCGCGCAGCGTCCATGGTCCGCGAGTCCAGGGTGCAGCTGAGGTCCTGGGCGAGGTCGAGGGTGCCCGTCGTGAGCCTGATCAGGCCCGTCTCCGCGGCCAGGACCTCCAGCCAGAGCAGACCCGCAGCGGACTCGATGGTCCCCACCATGGGAACGGAGGGGATCGCGCTCCGGACCTCCCGGATCTGCTCGGGATCCTCGAGTTTGGGGACCACGACGGCGTCCAGGAGGTCGAGATCGTCGAGCCCCGCCAGGGCCTGCAGATCCAGGAGGCCGGCTTCCGTCCGCGGGGAATTGATCCGCACCGCGATAGGGGCGCGCAGGACGCCCGCTTCATGCCCCCCGGAGAGCAACTGCACCAGGGCTTCCCGCGCCCGGTCCTTGTCCGCTGCGGCCACGGCGTCCTCGAGGTCGACGATGACGACCTCGGCTCCGGAATCAGCGGCCCTGAGCACCCGGTCCGGCCTGGTCGCCGGGGTGAACAAGGCGGTGCGGGCTGTGCTCAGGAGCGTCGTCGTCATGGCTCCAGCCTAGAAGGCACGCACACGCAGGGGCAGCGAGGCCCGGGCGGTTGCAGGTCCGTGCCGTGAACGATCCGTGGTTCGCCGGAGGGCCCGAGGTTTGCAAAAGCATTACAGAGTATGAAGTACGCTGTATTTGCAATAGGGAACATGAGGTGTTTCACTACTGATGTGCCGGTGATCCAGGCCACCAGAACGAAACAGAAGACCTGTCGAACCCTCTTCTCAAGGAGCTTCCCATGTCCAAGAACAGCACCCTCCGCACTCCCCTGACCCTCGGTCTGCTCGCGCTGACCGCGTCCTTCGGACTGGCAGGCTGCGTGCCCGAGGGCAACGGCGACCCTGAGCCGACCGAGACCACCCAGACCGAGACCGCGGAGACGGAGACCGCGGAGACGGAGACCGCGGAGACCGAGACGCAGTCCGCGGCCCCGGCCGAGACCCAGACCTCCGAGGCCACCAGCGCGGCGCCGACCCAGTCCAGCACCGCCTCCAGTGACAAGACGGGCGGCAGCACCAGCGCCCCCCGGTCCACGGCTACCAGCGGCAGCCAGGCGTCGAGCGGCGACGTCGACTCCACCCAGCTGGAGGGCGAGCCGATCGCCACGGTCGAGGGCAAGGGCGGCGACACCGTGGAGGTGCCGGAGCACGACGGCCCGATCGTGGTGGTCTTCGAGAACACCTCGTCGGGCCCCTACACCTACATCTACGGCACCGCGGACCACGGAGAGGTGCTCGACGGCGTGGACACCGGGGAGACCTCGATCAACTTCGTCGACCCCTACTCGCCGTACAGCCAGACCAATACCAAGTCGTACGAGATCGACGGCGACTCGGACGAGACCTTCACCATGAGCTTCTACGAGGTGGATGCCATCCCGACCGCGGAGCCGGGGGAGACCGTCACCGGCGAGGGCTTCGGAGTGGTCAAGTGGGAGGGCGACGAGGACGCCACGGTGAAGGCGAGCCACGACGGCGAGGGCAACTTCATCGTCCACGGCGAGGACACGGAGCCCGGCGGTGAGGGCACCCAGTACACCTTCAACGAGATCGGCACCGGTTACGGCTACCTCGACATCGGCGCCGGCGAGTACTACATCGTGGTCGAGGCCGACGCAGGCTGGACCCTCGAGCCCTCCTCGCCGGAGGAGGCCGAGGCCGACTCGGGCACCCCGGCCGCCTGATCACCGGCGAAGGCCCCGTCCGTGAACCTCGGAGGTCCGCGGGCGGGGCCTTTCAGCTGCCGTCGACCCGGCTTCTCGCCAGGTCGTTCCGTCGGGCGCGGATCAGTACGGTGCCTTCCAGCCCGGTTCCACGAGCGAACGGGCGTAGGCGGCCTGTCCCAGGTGCTGAGCGGCGTCGTCGATGGTGCTGACGAGCCTGACCCCGCGGGTGACCGGCGGATCCCACGAGGAGTCGATGACCTCCGCCAGGGACTCGTCGTCGAGGGTCTGGATGTAGGCGACGGTCCGTTGCACGGTGGCTTCCAGGTAGCCGCCCAGCTCCTGCGGGTTCTCCGCCAGGAAAGAAGTCGCCTGCTCGGCGGAGTCGCCGAAGCCCATGTCGCCGGAGGACCGGTTCACCCCGGTCCGCTCGGCCCAGTCGCCCTGGTCCCAGACCTGCTCGGTGCCGGCCAGTTGGGATACCTGGACATCCTGCTGGCGGGCGGCGTGCCAGATCAGCCAGGCCACCGGATTCTGGATCCCGCCGGGGGGTTCGTGCGCGGCCGTATGGCTCAGTCCGTCGAGGACGAGGCGAGCGGTCTCCGGGGCGCGCCGGGCGGCGTCGGTCAAGAGTTCCTGGGCGGCTGTCATACGACCTCCGATAGTCGTGACGATGATGACGGGGCGCGCTGCAGCGGACCGGGAGCCCGGCTGACCCTTGCGCGTGCCCTCCATCAATATCAGGTCGACTAGGCCTGGCGACACCCTCTGCGGCCATCCGCCTCTCCCGAGAGCGCCTCCCACAGGACATCCCGGCGCATGGGCATGGAGCGCAGCCGCACGCCCGTCGCGTCCTGGATGGCGTTGGCCAGCGCGGGGGCCACGGGGTCGAACGGCGATTCGCTCATGGACTTGGCCCCCGACGGCCCCAGGGGATCGTAGGTGTCCGCGAAGTACACCTCGGTCTGCGGCACGTCCCCCATGGCGGGGATGTGGTAGTTGCGCAGGATCGTGGTGGTGACGGTCCCGCCCGGGTCGAGGCGGACCTCCTCGAACAGCGCCGCTCCCAGAGCCTGGGCGACCCCTCCCTGGATCTGGCCACGGCACTGATGTTCGTTGAGCACGGTCCCGGCATCGGCCGCCTGGACCGACTGCAGGATCCGCAGCTCCCCCGTCCCGGGATGGACGGCCACCCGGAACCCCTGGACGTTGAAGGCCACCGATCGCGGCGTGCCCCGCCAGGTCCCGGTGGCTGACAGCTCCCGCTCGCGGGCGGCGTGGAACCGGGCCAGATCCGACCAGGTCACACTGGGGCCGTCCCAGGCGGAGAGACCGCCGTCGACGACCTCCAGCCGGCTCCGGTGCACGCCCCATCGGGCGGCCACGATGCTTTGTGCCTGCTCCAGGAGGTTCCGGCACGCCTCCTCGACGGCGCGGCCGGCCACGGTGATCCCCGTGGAGCCGTAGGCACCGGTGTCGTGCTCGACCAGGTCGGTGTCCGACTGGCTCACGATCACCGCCCGGGGCGGCACGGCGAGCCGCGCGGCCACCAGGTCGCGCAGCACCGTGGAGGTCCCGTTGCCGAATTCGGCGGTGCCGACCTTCAGCCCGACCGTCCCGTCGGTGCGCACGGTGACCCGGGCGTCGGAGCGGTGCCCGTTGGGCGGGATGGTGTTGAGGGCCGAGAATGCAGTGCCCTCGCCGAGCAGCCAGTCCCCGGAGGGCGCGTTGCCCTCAGGCCCCCGCCGCCCGCGGGCCAGGGCCGCGTCCACCAGGTCGAAGCACTGGTCCAGGCCGTAGCTGCCGATCACCACGTCCCGTTCGGAGGACCGCGCCGGGTCCGCGTGGGTGGTCACCAGCGGATCGTCCGGCCCGATGGCGTTGAGTCGGCGCATCCGCCCCGGCTCCAGCCCGGCGCGGCGGGCGAGTTCGTCCATCGCGGACTCCACGGCCCATACGGTCTGGCTCAGGCCGTAGCCGCGGAATGCCCCGGACGGGACCTGGTGCGTGTAGACGCTGGCGATGTCGATGCGCTTGGCGGGGGCTCTGTACATGGCCGTGGACTCGCCCACGGCGTGGAACATCACGCCCACCCCGTGGTTGCCGTAGGCCCCGGTGTTCATCAGGGCGTCCAGATGCAGCGCCGTCAGCCGGCCGGAGGCGTCGCATCCCAGGCGCACCCTGACCCGCATGGGATGCCGGGTCGCCGTCGAGGTGAACTGCTCGCCGCGGGTGTGCTCGAGCTGGACGGGGCGGCGGAGCCTGAGTGCGGCCAGGGCGACCAGGTCCTCGGTGAAGATCTCCTGCTTGGAGCCGAAGCCCCCGCCCACCCGGCCGGTCACCACCCTGATCCGGTCCTTGGGGAGGCCGAAGACGTGGTACAACGTGCGCCGCGTCAGGAAGGGGACCTGACTCGAGGTGCGGATGGTGAGCCGCCCGTCGTCGTCGAACCAGGCCACGGAGGCATGGGTCTCCATCGTGACGTGGGCGGTTCTCGGGGAGGTGTAGACGGCGTCGTGGACGTGCGCCGAGGCCGCCAGCGCGGCCTCCACGTCGCCCACCTCCGTGTGCAGCTCGGCCACCGTATTGCTCGCGGGGTCGGCGATCCGTGCCCGCCCGCCGTCCTTGTCACCGTGCACCAGGGGCGTGCCGGGCCTCCGTGCCGCCTCCGGGTCCTGCAGATCCGGGAGCACCTCCCAGTCGACCACGAGCGCGCGGACCCCGGCTTCGGCGGCTCTCACCGTCTCCCCGACGACGACGGCGGCCCGCTGGCCGGCGAAACGCATGACGCGATCCAGCACCCTCGTATCGTCCGGGTCGTCGGTGCGCTGCTCGTGCTGGCCGGTCGAGAACAGCACGTCGGGAGAGTCCTCCCAGGTCAGTACCGTCAGGACGCCGGGAGTCTCCAGTGCGGCAGTGGTGTCGATGCTCCGGATGCGGGCATGGGCGTACGGGCTGCGCAGGACCTTCAGGTGGGCCACCGCCTGCTGGGCCCCCGGCGGCAGGTCCAGGGTGAAGCGCGCGCGGCCCGTGACCACCTCCTCGGCTCCCGGTGCGCGGGCGGACATGGTCCGTCCGCACTCGCCGCCGGCGTCCGGACCGCCGTCCGGGGTGGTGTTGACCGTGCCCTCCAGGGCGTCGCGGATCGAGCAGTAGCCGGTGCAGCGGCACAGGTTCCCCTTGAGACTGCGCTCCGGGTCCGCCCGCTGCTCCTCCGTCATGGCGGCAGCGGTCATCACCATCCCCGACGTGCAGAACCCGCACTGGAAACCCTGGGCGGCGGCGAAGGCCTGCTGCACGGGGTGCGGTTGCCCGGGTGAGCCCAGCCCGGCCGAGGTGGTGACCTCCTGGCCCACGGCACGCATGGCCGGGATCACGCAGGAGTGGACGGCCTGACCGTTGAGGTGAACGGTGCAGGCCCCGCAGTCGCCCGCGTCGCATCCCTTCTTGACGCCCGTCGCACCGTGCTCGCGTACGTAGGTCCGCAGGCACTGGCCGGGGTGGGGGAGTTCTTCGACCTCGTGTCCATCGAGGCGCATCCGGCCGGGGCTCACGTGATCTCCAGGGGGTCGGCCGGCGCCGGGCCGGTCAGCTCCGCGAAGATCTCGCGTGCGAAGCGCAGGGACATGTGACGGCGCCAGGCGGGTGCGCCGTGGAGGTCCTCGAACCAGCCCCCGGGGCTCTCCCGCACCTCCCGGTCCAGGGCCGCCGCGGCCTCGTCGGGCGTCAGGGACGCGGGCAGCTCGAGCGGCAGGGGTCGCGGGGTGCTGGCTGTGAGCGTCAGCCGGATCGTGCCTGCGGCCTGGGCCTGCCCGGCAGCCGGTGCGGTGCGTCCCACCAGCAGGGCCGCCGAGCGTCCACGGGAGGTCAGCGACGCCCGGCGCAAGGTGGCCCGGCTCCTCAACGCGACCCCGGCGACGTGGAACGAGCGGATCAGCGCCCCGGGGGTCAGCGCCGTGCGCCCGTTGCCGACCACCAGGTCGGCGACCGGGATGTCCCGCACCACGCCACCGCGCTCCCAGATCCTGGCGACGGCCCCCAGACCCGCGAGCCACGATGTCATCGGCCCGGCGGGCAGCGCGGTGGCCACGTTGCCGCCCACGGTGGAGGTGTGCCAGATCTTCCAGGACGCCACGAAGCACTCGCAGGCGGGGCGGACGATGCGCAGGGCCGGGTGGGCCGCGATGGTCTCCTCCCGGCCGCAGTACTCGTAGAGCTCCGCGATGGTGCACGTGGCCGCGATCTCCAGCTCGTCGTCGTGCAGCGCGATCGGAGGCCAGCCCGCCGTGGTGATGTCCAGCAGGCGGGTGATGGAATCCGAGCCGTAGGAGAACAGCACGGTGCCGCCGGCCAGCCAGGCGTCAGCGGGCCGGAAGTCGTCGGGATCGGTGCTCTCGGCCCATGCGGTCACAGCGCTCATGTCCATGACCCGGCCACCTCCGGGTGCTCGCCGGCCTGCACGGATCCGGCGAGCGTTTCCGCCGCCGCACCGGCACGGCGGGCATGGACCGCCCCGGTGGTCGTGTGCAGCGGTGACACGGAACCCTCGCGGCCGTGGCGGCGGGCGACGATCTCCGCGGCGATGGCCACGGCTATCTCCGGCGGGGTGCGCGCGCCCAGGTCCAGTCCGACGGGCGAGTGCAGCGCGGCCAGGCTGCGGGCGTGCCCCAGCGCCCGCAGCGACGCGCGCCGAGCGGCGTCCGTGGCGCGGGAACCCAGCGCACCGACGTACCCGGCCCGGGAGCTCAGCGCCAGATCGAGGACGGGGGCGTCGAAGCGGGTGTCGTGGGCCAGCATCAGGACGACGTCGGAGGCGGTGAGCTCCCCAGCCCGGGCGGTCATATGCGCGATGGGGGACTCCACCTCCACCTGGCAGCCGGGGAACCGGGCGGGGTCGGTGAAAGCCCGCCGGGGATCGCAGAGCTCCACCGAGTACCCCAGGACGAGCAGTTGCCGGGCGACGGCGGCGCTGAAGGCATTGACGCCGTAGAGCAGCGCTCGCGGGGCGGGGGACAGCGACTCGTAGTGCGCGTGCAGCGCGGGGAGGGGGCGTCCCAGGTCGTCCCGGCTCTCGCCGGCCCCGGCGTCGCTCCAGCGCCACCTGGCCACGGGATCCGCGGCCTCCTCCTCGCTGGTTCCCTCCCCGCCGCTCCAGGCCAGGCGGGCGATCCCGTGGCCGGAGGCAGCGGGACACAGCCCCAGGAGCGTGACCCGGTCCGCCGGGGCGACGACGACCGTGATGGTGCCACCGCAGGCCAGGCCGATCCCGAACGGGTCCTCCGGGGCGTAGCCGAACACGTGGATCGAGGACCTCCCGTCCTCCAGGGCGGCGCGGCAGGCCTCCAGCACCTCCGAGTCGACGCACCCGCTGGAGAGCGACCCGATCACGGCCTCCTCCTCCGTCAGGGCCATCGACGTCCCGGCGCCGGAGGGAGCCGACCCCGACACGTCCACGATGGTGGCGATGCCCAGCCGGGAACTCCGGGACTCCAGGCATGCCCTCAGAATCTCGAGCATGATCCCTCCCTGGGTGTAGGCGGGTGCAGGCGGGTGCAGCCGCCGTGCGGATGCTGATGGCGCGAGACTAGGGAGACGAGGTTTCACGACGATTGCTCCGCGTTTCCCCTCTGTGAAGCCGGGCCCGGGTGGTTCCGGTACCCGGGCGCAACACGTTCGTCATACCGGCCGTGTGTGATGGGGCCATGAACGCATCCTCCGAACCGGCTCCCATCGCATCCTTCGGCTGCTCCGTTCCCGGCTGGGTCGGGGAAGAGCTCCGGGCCTTCCCGGCGCGGCTGACCTCCGACGCGCAGAAGGTCCAACTGGTCAACCGGCTCGCGGAGCTGAACTGGCGCGACGGCGGCGGGGGCCCCTTCGCCGCCCTGGTGGTCGGCCGCGAGACGGGACAGGTCGTGGCCGCCGGCGTGAACCGGGTACTGGCCTCCGGGCTGTCGGTCGCTCACGCGGAGGTCGTGGCGCTGTCCCTGGCCCAGGTCGAACGCGGCCAGTGGGACCTGGGAGCAGCCGGGAGCGAGCCGACCGAGCTGGTGGTCAACTGGCGCACGTGCGTCCAGTGCTACGGGGCGGCGATGTGGTCGGGGATCACCCGCCTGGTGCTGGCCGGCCACGGTGACGAGGTCGAGGAGCTGACGGGCTTCGACGAGGGGCCGATGCCGGAGGACTGGATCGGGAAGTTCGAGGAGAGGGGCATCGAGGTGGTGCCCGAGGTGGACCGGCTCTCGGCGCTCGCGGTCTTCGAGGACTACAGGGCCGCCAAGGAGGCGGGCGAGGTGGTGGTCTACAACGCCCGCGGCACCGGGACGAATGTCTGACCCTCCGCAAGAGGGAACGTCCAGGGGGAAGCCTGCGGCCTGCGAACTCCGCGGGCTGGTGCTCGCCGCCGGGTCCGGAGAGCGCCTGGGCCTCGGGCCGAAAGCGCTGCTGCGCATCGCACCCGGCGGGCGCACGCTGCTCGGGCACACCGTGGCCGTCCTGGCGGAGGCATGCCGGGACGTCGTCGTCGTGACCGGCGCGGGCGCTGCGGACGTGCGAACGTTCCTGAACCGCGTGCACCCGTCAGGGGTCACCGCGGTGGAGAACCCCCTCTGGCGCAGCGGGATGGCGAGCTCGCTCAGGGCTGGGGTGCGGGCCCTGGCGGCCGGGACGGGAGGAGATCGGGCGGTGCTGGTCGCCGTCGTCGACCAGCCGGGCCTGAGCGGGGAGATCGTGGAGCGTATCCTCGCAGCCCGTGTACCGGGCAGGGTGGTCGCTGCGGACTACGGAGGCGGCCCCCGTCACCCCGTGGTCTTCCCCGGCGGACTCCTGGAAGAAGCTGCGTCCCTGGCGCGCGGAGATGCGGGGGCCCGCTCATGGCTGCGCTCTCATCCGGGTCTCGTGGACCTGGTGGACTGCTCCGACCTCGACGACGGCTCGGACCTCGATCTCCCGGAGGACCTGGACCGGTGGAAGGCCAGGGTCCGCGACCACCGGTGTCCCTGAGGGTCAGATCTTGCTGCCGGAGGTCTCGACCTGCGGCTGCAGCAGCGCCGACCACTGGCTGGCCAGGGCGTCGAGGAAGTACTCCTCCTCCGGGACGGCCTCGTGCAGGACCAGCGACGAGAGGCAGCGCTCGGTCCCGAGCATCAGGCAGAGCATGTGGGCCTGCCGGGCCTTGAGCGTCCCGGAAGCGTACTCGGAGCCGTCGGGGGCGCGGCGCAGGGCCGGGAACTCCGCCGCGGTCCTCCGGCACATCTGCAGGCGGCTGCGATGGACATCGCTGTCCTCGCTGGTGGCCTGCTCCATGGCGTCGAGCTCCGCCGGATGGGCCCGCCACAACGCCACCACCCGGGTCAGCCAGTTCCGGCAGGAGTCCGGCGAATGGTCGGCCAGCTGGTCGAGCTGCAGGTAGATCCGCTCCAGTTCGGGGCGCAGGGTCAGCATCCACTCCAGCACGATCTCGGATTTCGAATGGAAGTACAGGTAGAGGTTGGCCCGGCTCGAACCGGCCGCGGCCGCCACCTGGGACATGGACGTGGCGCTGTATCCGTGTTCTCGGAACAGCGCGACGGCGGCTTCGACGAAGCGCTGACGTGTCTCCTCGGCGCGAGACAGGGGTCCTGACACGGCAGTGGTGTGGCCAATCATGGCACCAAGATACCCAGTGTGAGGCAACTCACATACTGCGCGGCACGGAGCGGAGGCCGGAGCCGCCTCAGATCAGATCAGCAGGCCCACCAGGATCAGGATGCCCACCAGGACTGCCGCCGTGATGGCCCAGTTCCGCAGGACGTTCTTCTCGTCGGCCTTCTGGGTGGGGGACATGGGGCCGTCGAAGAGAGCGCGGGGGTCATAGGCGCGGCGCGGGCCGGGGCCGGGCGGATCCTGGGTCTCGTCGGTGTCCCCGCTCCACTGCTTGTCCTCGAACCGGTCTCCGTAGCGTGGTTCGTCCGGTGGCCCGGATGCGCCGGCGTCCTGGTCGTTCCCGGCTGCGGGCGTGCCGCCCGCCGGTGCGTCGCCGAAGCCGACCGGCTTCCCGTGGTCCGGATCGTCACGGGGCTCCGGCGGCTGGTTCGCGGCGGGCTTCCCGGGACTCCCATGGCCCAGCAGATCGTTCAGGGCGTGGTCGTCGCGGGCCGACCACTGCGAGGGCTGGGCGTCGGAGGCGTGCTCGGGGTGATCGTCACCGGACGACGACGACGGCGGCCGCTCCGCCTCCGCCGGGTCCGGGCCCGCCCTCGGTGCGGGACCGGACGATGCCTCGGGCGAGGGCCCGTCTGCCGGGTGTGCGTCCGGTGGCGTGTTCGGGGAGAGGGGCGTGCTCGCCTCCGCGGCTCCGGGGGACGATGCCTCCGCCGCGCCGGGGGCCGACGTCGCCCTGGACTGCCGGGCCCGCTGGTCCGCGCGGCCCAGGGACTCGGTGAACTGGCGCAGCTCGTCCTTCCGCGCCCTGCTCGTGCCCCGCTGCTGGGCGAGCTGTACGGCGCGCTGGGAGACCTTCTGGAAGATGGCGCCGTCGTCGTCGACGCCCAGCTCGGCGGCCGCGCGGGCAGCAGCGAGGGGAGGCTCGGCGGGGGTGGCGGTCGACGCCCAGGTCAGGAGGGACACGATCACCGACTGCCCCACGGCCGTCCGGGCTTTCGCGCGAAGGTCCTCGGACCAGCGGAGCCCCAGGACCTCCGGGTCCCCGGTCTCCTCGGAGCCGATGGCATTCAGGCCGGACGCGTCGTCGAAACGGGCGGCCAGGATGACGGCGGCGGCGACCCGGTCCGCCGCGGTGTTCCCCGGCCCCGTGACCACTGCGCTCAGGGTGCTCTGCGCCTCAGCCCCGGCGGAGGCGAGGTTCCGCTGCAGGCCAGCTGGGTCCCCCGTGAAGGCGGAGGGCCGCCGGAGAGCGTCGTTGGCTGCCGAAGGGCTGACGTCGGCCACTGGGAATCACCTTTTTCGGTTCTGTGGTCGGGCGAGCGAACTGGAAAACACCAGTGTGGTTCCTGATCCGAGCCTACGCTGCCCTCTCCCGAGGCCCTAGCCATCCCCGCTCTGGGCGAAAAGCGGCGAAAAAGACGGCCGCGCACATCTATGTGCAGTGTCATGGAGATAACCCGAATTGGCTGCCGGTCTCGATTACAGTGAAGTGTTACCGATACTGTCCGCCGGGCTACGTGGCGTTGGTTTCCAGTCAGCGCGCCCTCCATGCATCCTCAGGGCGCCGGCTCCCCGAACCAGATCCGTACGTCTGATCCACGTCATGAGGAGTACCCATGGCTCGCACCTTCAACCCCCCGCCTAACTGGCCCAAGCCGCCGGAAGGGTGGGAACCGCCGCCGGGATGGCAGCCCGATCCGGCCTGGGGGCCAGCCCCGGAGGGCTGGCAGGTCTGGCTCGACGACGAACAGGCGCCCGCCGACTCCGCGGGTTCCGCGACCAGCACCACGGAGGGCGCGGAGGCGGCCTCCGGCGCTGCCGCGGCCGACGGCTCCCCCTCCGCTCCGTCCTTCGGGGACCAGGGAGCGGGGACGGGTACGAGCCGTATGCCCAAGCACCAGTCCGCCGCGGAGGAGCCGACCGCGCAGAGCACCGTGCACGGCTCTGAGACCACCCGGCGGGACTCCGGCGCCGGTCACGTCGCCGCCGGGGCGGCGGGCCAGCACACTCCGCAGGGCAGCGCCCCGCAGTACCAGGCGGCGGGCTCTTCCGGTTTCCCGCCGAGCACCGGCGGCCCGGGTGGGCCGGGAGGTCCCGGCAGTCCCGGCGGCCCCGGGAACGGCAAGAACGGTGGATCCAAGCTCCCGTGGATCCTGGGCGCCGTGATCATCCTGCTGGTCGTGGTCATGCTGATCCTGGTGCTGGCCCTGACCGGGGTGTTCCGCGGTTCGGACAGCGAGACCACCGGTGGGGAGGAGACGCAGTCCCAGACCCAGGCGCAGACCCCCGACGGCGGGGACGAGGTCACACCGGGCGGGATGGCCACCGCCGAGGCCACCCAGGGCGCTTCCGACGACCCCTCCGTCTCGGAGGAGGCGACCCGGATCAACGTGGACCCGGAGGGCGCCACCGAGATCGGCGACCTCGGTGATCCCGTGGAGACCTTCACCCAGGAGGACGGCGAGTTCGAGCTGCCCCGCCCCGACGGCGACGATGCGCCCCAGCTGATCTCGGTCGAGAACACGGGAGACGGCTTCCTGTCGTTCGAGGCGGAGCGCGCGGATGGCAGCGACGCCTTCATCAGCGGGGCCACTCGCGGTGAGCCGAACGTGCAGCTGGAGTCGACCTACTCCTTCGACCGGGGCAACCCGATCACCAAGGTCCGCTCCGAGGACGAGGGCGCTGAGTTCGAGCTCAAGGTCTACAGCCTCGATGCCTTGCAGAAGGTCGAGGGCGGCAGCATCAAGGGCGACGGGAACGCTGCCTTCCTGGTGGACGTCAAGGACGGCTCGACCTGGTACAAGATGAGCCATAACGGCACCTCGAACTTCATCGTCTACGCCGCCACCGACTACGAGGACGGGACGTACGGCGACCAGGAGCTGGCCGCCAACGAGATCGGCCGCACCGCGCTCTACACCGAGTACGGCGAGGGCCTGTGGCTGGTGTCCGTGGAGGCCGACGGCAAATGGGGTTTCGAGGAGACCACCGAGCAGATGGCCCGTGACGCCGCCGTCGCCGAGATCATGAACGACAACTGACCGCCTGGCCGGCTCAGCGAGAGCCGGCCAGGTGCAGGGCGCCCATCACGGGTTCCACGTCGAGCAGGCGGATATCCGTCAGGCCGCGGTCGGCGGCCAGCGAGACGAACGCGTTCTGGACGCAGCGCGAATGTCCCGCCAGACCGCCGCCGATCACCACCGGCCCGGTCACCGCGAGCCGTTCGGCGACGGCCCCGGCCAGGTCGACCAGTTCCGAGGCGGCCCGCCCAAGAAGCGCGCGTGCATCCACGTCGCCGGACTCGGCGCAGCGATCGACGACGGTCGCCAGCTCCGCCCACTCCGTGCGGTCCGGATCCGGATGGAAGTCGGAGATGAGCGCTGTCCGGTCCTCGAGCTGCCGGGCCCGGACGACGGCGCGGTCCAGGTCATCGGCCGGCACGCCTGAATCGGCGCGGTGCAGGGCCCGTCGCACGGCCTCGCGGGCCACCCACCAGCTGCTTCCCTCGTCGCCCAGGAGGTGGCCCCAGCCGCCCGCTCGCGCCTCGGTGCCGTCCGCGGTCCGCCCCCAGGCCACGGAGCCGGTGCCGGCGATCACCGAGATGCCCGTGTCCAGGCCTCCGGCGGCCAGGATCAGCCTGCTGTCGTGGACCACCGTGACTTGCCCGGGGCCGATCCCCGGTGCGGCGGCTGCGATCATCTCCCGCAGTCGCCGCTCGTCGGCCGGGGTGTCGACGCCACCGGAGCCGGCGATCACGCTGACCTGTTCCGGGTCCACCGCCTCGTCGATGCCCAGCTGGGCCAGCGTGCGCCGGATCTCCTCGCGCGCGGCCTCCAGGGGCACGTTCTGGGGGTTGGCGCTACCCCCTTTCGCCGTGCCGAGGACCTCCCACGTGCCGGGGTCTCCAGGATCCCGGGCGGAACCGGACTGCGTCTCGGCCCGTATGCCGAGGGTCGAGGTACCACCGATGTCCAAACCGAAAAGCGTGCGTTGCATGATGACGTCCTCATGGGTCTGATGGTCGGCACGGGAAAACCCCGCAGCGTCGCGATCGCTACGGGGTTCCTGTTGTGTTGATCCTACTGCGGGTTCGGCATTGCCACCGTGCTTTGATCTCGATGGTTTATGCCTGCGTCGCTGACTGCGTCGTCGGCCTTTTGATGTCCCGTTCGGTTCCAACGGGTTCAATTCGTCATCCTGGCGACGGTCGCGTACTGCTCCGGCCTATTAGCAAACGGCTTCTGCAGCCTTGCCCGTTTCGGTCTCGCTCAGTGTCCGCATCTCCATTCGAACTCCTCTCGCTCGACAACTTCTACGGGTAATTTACGTCCAGGTCTCCGGGTGATCAAGACCACTGCGCATTCTCCGAGATTTTTTTCGGCCGGGGTGGAGGCTTCGTGGCACGTCCCGGTGACACGGTTATTTGCCCTGAGGCCCGGCCGGGGAGACCATGACGGACATGGCCTCACCGCACAGCTCGAGCCCTGTCACAGGTGCCCAGGACTCCGGTCCCTCCAGCGTCCGCCTGGACGTCTGGCTGTGGTCCGTCCGGATCTTCAAGACCCGCGCCGCTGCCACCACGGCCTGCCGCGCGGGTCACGTGCGGCTCAACGACGCCCCCGTGAAGGCCTCCCAGGCGGTACGGGTGGGGGACCGCGTCGTCGTCCGCCGTCCGGGGTGGCAGCAGGTCCTCGACGTCCGGAAGCTCATCCTCAAGCGCGTCGGGGCCCCGGTCGCCCGGGAGTGCTACGAGGACCTCTCCGCGCCGCCGCCCCCGCAGATCCGGGCGGCGGTCCCGCGTCGCGATCCCGGTGCCGGCAGACCCACGAAGAAGGACCGGCGCAAGCTCGACGAGCTTCGGGGCCACTGACCGCTGCCGCGCCCTGAGACGGGCCACGGTGGGGCGGGCGGCGGTCAGTCGTCCTGAGGCCGGCGCCACAGGTAGCCGAAGATCGACGCGGCCTCGTCCCGTCGCTCGTAGATGTCCCGTTCGGCCTCGGCCTTGGACGGGGCGCCCGTCCTCCGGCGGGAGGGAGCGCGCGACGTGGCGGAGTCGGGTGCGGCGGTCTCCGCCGCAGCGCCGTCGGTGCCGCGGGAGCGCAGGCCCTTGCTGCGGCCCCGGCCCGTCGCCTCGGGCCTGCCCCCGCGCCTGCCCGCACCGCGGGTCGTGGGTGCCGCATCCTCCGCCTCCCCGCCGGAGCTACCCCCCTGACTTGCGCTGGCGGGCGCGGCGGGCGCGTTCCGCCGACCGGTCCACCAGCACCACCTGTGGTTGGGTGTCCGGTTCGTGCCCGGCGCCGCGGGACGCGCGTCTGCGCGAGCGGCGCCGGTCGTGCCGTTCGTCCTGACGGCCGTGGTCCGCGTACTCGGGGCCGTGATCGGGGTCGCGGTACACGGGGATCAGATCGGTGGTGTCCTCGGGGTCGTCGTATCGCCGCGAGGCCTCCACCCGGACATCGTTGCCGCCGCCGTTGCGGTGGTCGTCGTCGGCCATGGCCTGACGCAGTTGCAGCTCGCGCTGATAGGGATCCGGGTGCGGCGGAGGCCGGTAGGAGGGTTCGTCGTCGTCCCAGGCCTCGTCCGCGGTGATGACGGTCTCGCCACCGATGTCGCCACGGGACTCGGTGCGGGAACCGGAGCCGGGCGAGTTCCGCCGGCTCCCGGGGTTCGCTCCCCGGCGGCGTTGATCCACCCGGTAGTCCTGCAGCGCCGTCCATGCCCGCCACGTGCGCCAGCCGAGCCACGCCAGGGTCACGAGCAGGATCGCGGAGGCACCGCCGTATCCGGTGGCGACCCAGATCATGAGACCCAGGGCGACCACCATGCCTGCCAGCAGAGGGACGAGGGCCACGGGGGTCTGCACGGGGACCCACCCCAGGGTCCTGGCCGAGAAGGCACCCGAGTCCGGACCGCGCTCGGGTTTCCAATTGCGCACGCGCACGCCCCGCAGGACGTCCTCGTGCTCCCCGGGATCCCACGATGCCGCCCCGTGAGCGAGCAGAAGGCGATCGGTCGAGGTGAACGCCGTGAGCATCAGGTGGAGGCCGATCGCAAGGCACCCCACGGGCCATCCGACGGCGAACCAGATCGCCAGGACCTTCAGGATCGGGGCGGTCCCGGAGGCGTCGTGGACGCGGAAGCTGAGCATCGTCCACGTCAGATAGAGCAGGGCGCAGGCGAACGCGACCAGGCACAGCCCGTTGACCAGCGCCCGGACGCGCAGAGGGGGCCAGGAAGGCAGGGAACCGTGGTGGAGACGACCCCGGACTGAGCGGGCCATGGGCTCCTCCTGGGGCCGGAGAGGGGAAGTACATCCGCCAGGCTAGCAACCGGGGACAGGAGCGGTACGGTGGGGCACGATTTTGGTGGAGCACGCGCGGATCGCGCCCGGACGCCGCGTCCGGGCGCACGAGGGAATGAGCGGCGGCATGAAGGGAGCGATGAGTCCATGAGCGGTGCCCGGGTGCAGCGGCGAACCGTGCCGCGAGCCGGCCTCAACCGCCGCATCCTGGGGCTGGCGATTCCCGCCTTCGGCGCCCTGATCGCCGAGCCCCTGCTACTGCTGGCCGATACCGTGATCGTGAGCCGCCTCGGCACCGATCCGCTCGCAGGCGTGGCCCTGGCGACGGCGGTGGTGCAGACCGCGGTGGGGCTCATGGTGTTCCTGGCCTACTCGACCACCCCCGCCGTCGCCAAGCACCTCGGTGCCGGCCGGATGGCCGAGGCCCTCGCCGTCGGCCGCGACGGGCTCTGGCTGGGAGCCCTGCTGGGCGTCCTGCTCGCCGGGGCGGGTGCTGCCGGAGGCCGGGCCCTGCTGACGGCCATGGGCGGCCAGGGCGCCGTACTGGATCAGGCCACGACCTATCTCCACTGGTCGCTGCCCGGCCTGCCCGCCATGCTCATGGTCACCGCGGGCATGGGTGTGCTGCGGGGGCTGCAGGACACCAGGACGCCGCTGATCATCGCGGCGGCCGGCGCCGTCGTGAACGTCGGCACCAACGTGCTCCTGGTCTACGGCCTCGGGCTGGGCGTCGCGGGCGCCGCCATGGGCACCAGCGCCACGCAGTGGCTGATGGCCGCGGCCTTCGTCGTCCTGCTGACCGTCCGCTCCCGGCGCCACGGCGTCGGCATCGGGACCACTGCCCGCCGGATCGGCTCGCTCATGGGGGTCGGGAGCTGGCTCATGCTCCGCACCGTCTCCCTGAGGGCGGCGCTTCTGCTGACGGTCGTGGTGGTCACCGCCCAGGGGCCGGAGAACCTCGCCGCCTACCAGCTGGTGATGACCATCTTCAACGTCATGGCCTACGCCCTGGACGCGCTCGCGATCGCGGCCCAGGCACTGGTCGGCAAGGAGACCGGGGCGCGGCGGCTCACCGCCGCCGGACAGGAGGGCGTGGACGAACGGGCCGAGGTACGGCATCTGACCCGCAGAATCCTCGTGTTCGGCCTCTGGTTCGGGGTGGTCACAGGCCTGGTGGTCGGCTTGCTGCTGCCCTGGACGGCGCCCCTGCTCACCCCCGCGGAGGAGGTGCAGAGTCTGTTCTCGGTGGCGCTGCTGGTCGTCGCCGTGGGCCAGCCCCTGGCCTCCTGGGTCTTCGTGCTGGACGGGGTGCTGATCGGTGCCGGGGATGCCCGTTATCTGGCCGTCGCCGGGGTGATCAACCTGATCGTCTACCTGCCGCTGCTGGCGGCGGTGCATCTCGCGCACCTGAGTTCGGTGACGGGGCTGGTGTGGCTGTGGGCGGCTTACGCCTTTGGATTCATGGGTGCGCGCGCCGTGACCCTCGGGCTGAGGGCGCACGGCGACCGATGGCTCCTGCGGGCCTGACGGTGGCCAAACGTTGCCATTTTCCCGGGCCCGCGAACAGCAGAAAACATAGAATGGAAACGGAGAGGCGAAGGCGCCGATCTGGGTGACCGTCCCAAACGTCTCGTCCTCCCTAAACCCAGAAGAGAGGGCTGTGTGATGACCGAGAAGATTCTCGTCGGGTATGACGGCTCTGCATTTGCGGAGCAGGCATTGGATTGGGCCATCAACGAGGCCAAGGCATCTGATGCGCGGATGACCGTCGTGGTCTCGACCGGCCGCCCCGTCGTTGCCGATGCAGCGATTACCGGCCCGTTCCTCGAGAAGATCGAGGAGGAGGCCGAAGAGACCGCGAAAGCGGGTGTGCAGAAGGCGCTGGATGCCGGCGTCAAGGCGGAAGGCGTCCTGGAACGCGGCGATGTGGCCGGCGTCCTGGTGCACGATTCCAGCAGCAACTCGCTGATCGTCCTGGGCAAGCGGGGCCTGCACGGCATCCGAGGTCGCCTGGGATCCGTGTCGGCGGCGACCGCCGCGCACGCCAAATGCCCCGTGATCGTGCTGCCGGACGGCTGGGAGCCCCAGGAGGGCGACTTCTCCGGACGCGTGGTGCTGGCCGTGGACAAGCTGGGGCCCAAGTCCCCCGCGGTCAAGCACGCCGCCAGGTACGCCGCGCGGCACGGCAAGAGCCTGTCGATCGTGACCGTGATCCCCACGATCACCTCCCTGCCGTCGGGCTCGGCAGAACTGGACAAGGCCATCGCCGACCAGCTGACCGAACCCGCGCGCACCCTGTGCCATGAGGTGGAGAAGGTCGCGCTGGAGCAGGCGGAGGGGCTGGACACCAGCGTTCACGTGCTCTCCGGTCGGCCGGCCGATGCCCTGGTCGAAGCCTCCGGATCCGCGGACCTGGTGGTCCTGGGCACCCGCGGTCATGGCGGCTTCCGCGGCCTCCTGGTGGGTTCGGTCTCCCAGGCCGTCCTCGTGGACGCCGCCTGCCCGGTCATGGTGGTTCCCAACAAGTACGAGGCCGACGCCGAATAGCGCGGCCAGCGGCCTACCCCAGCCCATCGGAACGGGCACGGGGTAGGTCCGCCCCGGCGCTCAGGGCGTGTGCTCGTGTGCATTCGATGACGAAGGCGCTCGAGCGCACGCCCTCGCCGTGTCGGCCCCGGCCCCAAATCCTTTTGTCTTTCCATACATTTGCACTTGTAATTTAACGTCACGTGCATGGGGCCGCCTGCTCCCGGGTCTACGTTTGCCTTTGTCAAAATCGGCCCTCACCAGGGAGCAGACATGAGCTACGGCATCGACCCCCAGGAATCCTCACCCGGCCATGCCGGCGCATCCGCACCTTCGTTCACCCCGGCCGCCTACGGCCGGCAGCCCTACCCGTACCCCACCGGGTCCCAGCCCGGTGAGCCGGTCACCTTCGCGGGTGCCGTCAGGAACTTCTTCCGCAAGTACGCCCAGTTCTCCGGCCGGGCCTCCCGGTCCGAGTTCTGGTGGGCCTACCTGGCTCAGGTGCTGCTGCTGCTCGCGATGGCGGTCGTCTGGGTGGTCGCGGTGGTCGTCGTCGTCACCCGCGCGGAGAACAGCGCCGGGGGTCAGCCCAATGCCGGGGCGGTCTCCATGATGTTCGGACTGCTCGCGGTGATCAGCCTGATCGGTCTGGCCCTGGTCGTCCCCAACATCTCGTTGACCGTCCGTCGCCTGCACGACACCGGTAAATCGGGCTGGTACTACTTCCTGTCCTTCATCCCGGGTGTCGGCGGCATCATCCTGCTGGTCCTGTGCGCCATGGAGCCCGATCCCTCCGGGGCGGCGTTCGACGCCTGAGCGGATCGGTCTACAGTGGCTGGGACATGATCGCCACCCGGCCCGGCCGGCGCGATCGCCGACCGGTATCGCTGAAAAGAAGGACTCCGTGACCCAGGAGCATTCCGCCGCCGCACTCCGCGCCCTGGCCGTTCCCACCCTGGTACGCGCCGGCGTGACCCTGGCCTTCGCGGCCTGCACCATCTTCATCACCGAGCCGTCGCACACGACGGGGACGTGGTTGCTGGCGCTGTGGTTCGCGGGCACCGGCCTGGGCATCCTGTGGACGGAGCGCCGGGGGTCGGGGCACGAGAGCCTGAGCCTGGGCGCCCTGGACGCCTCGCAGCGATCCACCGGCTACCTCGCGTTGCTGGGGGCGGTGGCGACGATCGCCTTCGGCGGATCCCTGACCGGACTGTCCCTGGTGGTCTCCCTGGTGCTCGTCCTGATCGGCCTACCGGAGCTGTGGGTCGGTTCCACCCGGCGCGGGTCGCATCCCCTGGGCCGTGACTGGTTGCTCACGGGCCTGGTGGGAACGGGGGCGGCCATCGGGGTGCTGCTCGTCTCCGGCATCGACATGCACGCCGTCCTGGGCGTGACGGGCGGTTCCGCGATCATCTCCGGGGTCTTCCTGCTGATTTCGGGGCTGACCCTGCGGCATGACGCACGGCAGCGCGAGGTCTCAGCGCGACCCGACGACGCCTGACCGCCCGAGGAGCGGCGCGTGGAGTGCCCCTCCCGTGGCCGCGTAGACTAGGCCGGTGTGCTGAAAGCCCGGGAGACCCCCGGGTGAGCCCGAGGCCATTCCAGGAGGACCCCCAAGTGTCACGCCAGACCCGTAAGTCGCAACGGCGCGCGCCCGACGTCAAGGGCCCCCTTGCCGTCTCGGCTGTGCTGGCGCTGGTGGCGGGCGGTGTGACCAGTTTCGTGGCCGCCGGCGGTACGGACGACGGCATGCGCCTGGACCTCGGGCTGATCGTCGGGGGAGTGGCCTTCATCGCCTCCGTGGTGGTCTGCGCGACCCTGATGATGCTGGATAAGCCCAACGATCCCGGTCTCGGCGAAGGGTCCGGGGTCAACCGGTCCTCCGCCAAGCTCTATGCGGAACGCCGAGCCAAGCGGCAGTCCGGCCAGGCGCAGGACACCTCGAAGCCGCAGCGGCCGGCGACTCCGCCCGAGGGCGACGAGGGCGACGAGGGCCCGCAGTACGGCCGGCGCAAGTACCCGGAGTAGTAGGACCCGCGGGGAGCCCGAAGCCCCGCCGCTGACGGCATCACCGGGGGCCTCGATCTCGGCCGGGCCGATCCCGAGGAGGGTCGGGAACCTCCACGACGCGGTTCTGGTACGCCCAGACGACCGCCTGCAAGCGGGACCGCACCCCCAGTTTGGGAAGCATCCGGGTGAGATGCGACTTCACGGTGGCGACCTCGACGAAGAGGGACGCGGCGATCTGCTCGTTCGACATTCCCTCCGCCAGCAGGAGCAGGATGTCGTGCTCCCGGGCGGTGAGCATCTCCAGTGCTCGTCCGGCGGAGACGGGCTGCAGACGGCGATGCTGAACGTATTCATCGACGATGCGGCGGGTGAGCGCATGGTCGAGGGTGCCGCGCCCGCCGTCGATATGACGAACGGCGCGCAGGATCTCATCGGGGTCGGAGTCCTTGAGCAGGAAGCCCGCCACGCCGGCCTCCAGCGCGCGGAATACGTAGTCGTCGATATCGAAGGTGGTCAGGACCAGCACCGGGATCCGCGGGTCGGCGTCGGGGCCGCAGAGGCGGGTCGCGACCTCGATGCCGTCCATCTCAGGCATCCGGATGTCGAGGCAGGCGACATCCGGTACCAGCTGACGTGCGAGAGCGAGTGCCTCGACACCGTTTTCGGCGACTCCGATGACCTCGATGTCGTTCTCGGCGCCCAACAGAGCCGAGAGGCCCGCGCGGACGAGTGGCTGGTCGTCGGCCACGAGGACACGGATCACGGCGATGCCTCCTGTGCGTCACGATGCCCGGAATCACGGGGGATGGTCATCAGAGTCTTCCATCCGTTGCCCGGGGTGGGGCCCGCCTCGAAAGCGCCGCCGACCAGTGTGGCCCGCTCCCGCATGCCGATGAGACCGAATCCGGTGCCGTCGACCGAGCGGAGCGATGCTGGCGAGGAGGCGTTGCCCACGCTCAGGAGCAGGTGCCGGGGATCGGTGTCGTCGACGACGACGGTGCGAGCTGCCCCCGGTGCATGGCGCGCGGCGTTCGTCAGCGACTCCTGCACCATACGGTAGGCCGCCAGCTGGGCGAGGGGGCCGATGCCCCGCCATGGATCTCGGTCGTCGGCGAGACGGAGATCCAGGAGGACCGTACCGCTCGTGCGCTCGGCGGACTCGACGAGCGCCGGGAGGGCGGCCAGGGTCTTCACCGATGACTCGCCGTCCGTCTCGCTTCGCAGAAGACCGACCAGGCGGCGGAGATCCTGGAGGATCGCCGTGCTCTGCTCCCGGATCTGCATGGCTCCGGCTCGCGCGCCTCCCGGGTCGGATTCGACCTGGCGGGCGACGGCGGAGGCCATGAGCGAGATTCCGGAGAGGTGGTGGGCGGCGATGTCGTGCAGTTCGCGCGCCATCGCCGCCCGTTCGAGCGCGATGGCTTCGCCGACCTGAGCGTCGCGCTCACGTCTCAGAGCGGTGATGGTCTCGCTCTGAGCGGCCCGGACCGTGCGCTGCGCCGCGATGGCCATGGCGGGCACAAGGGGCAGCCCCACGACGATGACGGCCTGGGCGAGGGACTCCAGCAGCACCGCGAACGGATCCGATCGGCCGGAGCCGAAATTGTTCGCGACCTGGCCGGCGCCCAAGAGCATGGCCGCCCCGGCGGCCGACCGGCGCACTCGGCGGAAGGGCATCCGGAGCCCCGCCGAGAACGCCGCCACCGCCACAGGGACCGCGGTCGTGCTGTACAGCTCGTTGGGGACGAGGAACGCCAGGATCACCGGCAGGCCGGCTGCGATCAGGAGGCTCACGCCCGGGGCGCGGGCCAGCCAGAGCAGCGTCAGGGACTGGAGCGAGACCGTGGCGGTCGTCGAACTCAACGCCAGGGCCGTGACGGCCGGAGCGTCCCCGGCGGGATCCTCGCGGAGGACCATCGCCATCATTCCGAGGATTCCGAGGGAGACCAATGCGGCTGCGGCCGCGATGACCGCGGTTCCTCCCAGGTCGAGTCGCTCCGCCGCCACCCGTTCATGGTAACGGGTGGCGGCGACGGTGTGCAGGCTCACGGGGAGACCCTGGTGGTGCCGTGCTCCTCGGCCCGTTCGGCCGACGCGATTCCAGTCCCGGCCGTTGAGGACGACGGTGCCATGGTGCACCCGAGTGTCCCGCGCGTACCGATGACGATGGCGACCGCAGCGACCGCCGCGCCGACGAATAGGGCGGCGAAGAAGCCGTCCTCGTCGAACGCCGGGAACATCTCGAACCACAGCACTGACGCGAAGGTGTTCACGCTGACGTGCATGAGCATCGAGAGCGGCAGGCTCTGCCCGGAACGATTGAACACCCACGACATCACGATATTGAACGCGATGCAGAAGCCGGCGAAGGCCAGGGGACGCCACCAGGCGGCGTCGGGATACCCGCCCCATTCGGTGAGGAACAGCGGTGCGTGCCACAGCGCCCACAGCGGGCCGAGGATGAACGACGCGCTGAGGGGAGAGAACCGGCTCTGCAGGCGCGGTAGCGCGAAGTCGCGCCACCCCGGCTCCTCCGCCAGGCCTGTGGTCACGAGTTGGAGCAGGAGCATCGGAGCGTAGGCGCTGATCGCCGCGAGGGAAGGCGCCGCGATCTGACCGCCCGAGAAGGCGATGCCCGTCAGGACCATGCCAGCGGGTGCGGCCAGCAGCGTGATCGCATACCAGCGCGGGGCGACCCTCCAGCGCCATAGCCGTCCGGCCCACGCCCGCAACCCGTTCCGTCCGTCGACGATGGCCGTCACCAGGAACGCGGCCGTGATCGGCCCGAGGTAGGCGCCAGGCAATGCTCCGGCGAACTGGCTGGTGCCCAGGATCTCCGGAACCCGGAACGGCAGGACACCCAATCCGTTCAAGGAGAGGACGTAGGGCAACCACGCCGTCCAGCTCAGGGCGTTGGCCAGCGCGAAGAACGCGATCAGCGGGTGCCGGCGGATGAGACGCCCGAGCCGGACCATGGGGTTCGGCCTGGTGGCGGGCATCAGGGAGGCGACAGGGGCGGGTGGGCGGTGCTTGTTCTTGTTCATGCTGTCGACGCTATGGACGTCCGGCGAACCGATCGAGCGCCGCAGGAACCCATGGGAGGAGTTCAATCCAAAGTCGCAATGCCGTGAACCCCGGTCTCCTGATCACGCAGGAATTCCCGGCGGTTCATCGAATCTTGACGCAATAACCGTGCAACTGTTGGTCAATACAACATGCAAGTGGGACGATTGCATTAGGGAACAACAGAACGGAGGGCTGCAATGAACAACTTCGACATGGCAACGCTGATCCAAGTGGTGCTGGCGGGAGCAGCCTTCGCCAGCGGCGTGGTCTTGCTGCGCCAGGCGGGCAATCTGCACATCGCGCTGCGCCATTTCAAGTCGCAGGACCCCAAGCAGACGGACGCCACCTGACCGGCACGGACACCCCGATGACTCTGTCTGAAGCCGGGGATCGGTAATTCTTGCCATCTTCGCGGTTATCGGCCCTCCGGACGGCTGAACGCAGTAGGGTTCTCTTACCACCACCACAGCTGCCGTTACGTCCCCTGGTCATGCTCTCCCCGCTGCTCGAAGACCAAGAGGCCGTCACGGTGCGCCAGAAAGGATCTGGCAATGCCCTCGGCGAAGCCCAGACGCTGCGGAATCATCCGCAGCGGCTTCGCCATGCTCGCGGTGAGCTGGGCTGTGGTCGTCGCGGCCCCGGGCGCGGCGGCCGTCGAGACCACCGAGCCCGCCCCGGTGGCGACTCCCGCCCCCGAGGTCGTGGAGACCGCCGCCCCGCAGCCGGTACCGGTTGAGACCGCGCCGGTTGAGACCACCCCGCCGGCGCCCGCGGAGACCCTGCCGCCGGATCCGGGGGCTACCGGAGGTGCGGAACCCGGCCCCGCCGAGGAGACCGACTTCACCATTTATCCCGGCGAGAGCGCCAGCACCAGCATGCTCTTCGTCGGCACCATCGTCGGCCAGGAGCTGGTGGAAGAGCCCACGGTGACCTTGACCGACTCCGAGACGCACGAGGAGCTCGGCACCGCGTACGTGGACGAGACCGGGAGCTTCAACGTGGCCGTGCCTTCGGAGGACGTCGCGGAAGTGGAGTCCATGGGCGTGACCGTGAAGGGCCATACCCGTGAGGGGGAACCGATCACCGTGGAGTCCGGTGAGGTGCGGTCCGAGGATCAGCAGGTCAAACCCAGTCTGGCCGCCCGTGACTCCCTCCTGGTCATGGTCGACCCGGCCGAGACCCCGGCGGACGCTCCCATGGCCTCCATGGTCCTGGGGTCGGAATCCTCCGCTCTGATACCCGGGCAGACCTGGACGGACGAAGAGACCCCGCAGGAACGATCCGCCGCGGAGGACGCCGAGATCCTGGAACCTCAGGCCAGCGCGGAGTCCCGGCTGGCCATGACCCGGGCGGGCGCCAATCCCGTGGTGATCATCGGGGCGGGGCTGGTCGCGGTCGCCTCGCTGGCGTGGGCCATGGTGGTGGCCGGGCGCCGTCGCCGTAGCTGAGGTCCGGGGCCGGCAGGGCCACGCGGGATCCGGTGGTCTGCGAACCCGTCTCGAATGTGCGAGATTAAAACCATGGCTTCCCTGATCGAGGACTACGCTCTGCTGTCCGACATGCAGACGGGTCCGCTGGTGTCCCGCCGCGGATCCGTGGACTGGATGTGCGTCCCCCGTTTCGACTCCCCGTCGGTGTTCGGCGCCCTCCTGGGCGCGCCCCAGGACGGGAGGTGGCTCCTGGCGCCGTCGGCGACGGTCGACGACGACGGCGCCGACCTCCCCGAGCCCGAATGGCGGCAGAACTGCCGCGTGGGCGATCGCTCCTACTCGGAGAACACCTTCGTCCTGCAGACCGTGTGGATCACCGACACCGGGTCCGTGCGGATCTCCGACTTCATGCCGCTGTCGCCCGACCTGGATCTGGTGCGCCGCGTCGAGGGCTTGACGGGCGAGGTGGAGATGCACCAGGAGATCCGCCTGCGGTTCGGCTACGGGCAGATCGTCCCCTGGATCTCGCAGTTCGCATCGGCGCCGGATCCGGAGACCGGGCAATCCGACGGGACCGACGTGATCGCCATGGCTGGGCCGGACTCCATGGCCCTGTACGGCAAGCCCATGCCGGCGTTCGTCCGGGACGAGCAGGGGCCCCGGCACGTCGGCAGGTTCACGGTCTCGGCGGGGCAGACCAGGGACTTCGTGCTGACGCACTTCGATTCGCATCGGACGCCGCCGACGCCGAGGGACATCAGCGCCCAGCTGCGCGAGACCAAGGAGCTGTGGCGGGACTGGGATGCGCAGTGGGAGGCCCGGCAGGCGTCCCCGGACGGGCGGGACGAGGCCGACGCCGATGAGAGCGGCGCGGCCCACGACGCCGGTGGGAGCCTGCAGGCCAGCGCTCATGAGGCCGAGATCCGCCGGTCCCTCCTGGTGATCAGGGCCCTGATGCATCAGCGCACCGGCGGGCTGGTGGGCTCCGTGGCGACCTCCCTGCCCGAACGGATCGGCGGCGACCGCAACTGGGACTCCCGCTACTCCTGGGTCCGCGACGCCGCCTTCGCTCTCGAGGTCATGCTGGACCACGGTCACGACCGGGAGGCGCTGCAGCTGCGCAACTGGCTGCTGCGCGCCCTCGCGGGAGAGCCGGGGGACATCCGCAACGTCTACGGGCTCGGCGGTGAGCGGGATACGCCCGAGCACTCACTGGACCTGCCCGGATACGAACGGTCGCGTCCCGTGAGAGTGGGGAACTCGGCGTCGCGGGTGTACCAGTCGGACACCGTGGGACACGTCATGGTGGCTTTCGAGAAGCTGCGCCGTCGCGGCCTGGAGGAGGACCAGCTGTCCTGGCCCCTGCAGAAGGCCCTGCTGGGCCACCTGCTGCGCCACTACGAGGACGCCGACCAGGGCCTGTGGGAGATGCGCGGCGAACCGCAGTTCTACACCCACTCGCGGGTGATGATGTGGGCTGCGCTCCAGGCCGGCGTGGATGCGGTCAGGACCCACGGCCTGGACGGCGACCTGCAGATGTGGGAGACCCACCGCGATCAGCTGGCACTGGAGATCTGGACCTCCGGCTACGACCCCGAGGTGGGCACGTTCGTGCAGCACTACGGCTCCACCCACGTCGACGCCTCCCTGCTGCTGCTGCCCACCGTCGGTTTCGTCTCCTGGGACGACGAGCGCATGACGCGGACCGTCGACCGGATCACGGCGGAGCTCGGCGACAGCCGCGGCCTGCTGCGCCGCTATCAGAACATCCACCGGCCGCCGGGCAGCGCACCCGAGGATTTCGAGAGCCAGATCGGTCAGGACGGCTTCGCGGGCGAGGACGTGGGGCACCTGAGCGTCACGCTGTGGCTGGCGATGAACTGGGCTCGCAGCGGGCAGGTGGAACGAGCCCGCGAGGTGGTGCGCGCCGTGCTGAGCAGGGGCAACGACCTGGGGCTGCTCTCGACCGCCTACGAGGGAGTGCCCGGCGAGGACGGGCGCATGCTGGGCAACATTCCCCAGGCCCTGCCCCACCTGAGCCTGATCCAGGCGATCGCCGCGATCGACCGCGCCGAGGGCCGGTCCGCCGCGCCGCAGCTGCTGGACGACCCCGACGACGATCCCCTGCCGTACGGTGCGGACCTGACCCACGGCACGAGGGAGATCTCCGTCCCCACCTTCGACGACAACCTGCGTGAGGCCGGCAACGCGGCCGTCCACCGGCGTGCCCGGGAGACCTGAGCCCACCTCCGGCTGTGGGAAAATTCCCCCCATGCGCGTAGCGATCCTCAACGACATCGGCCAGGCCAACTACCACGTTGGCGACGAGGCCATGGGACACGCCGCTGTCGCTGCCCTCCAGGCCCGCGGGGTCACGGACCTGGTGGTGCTGACCCGCGACGCCGCGCAGACGCTGACGTACTTCGAGAGCGTCGAGACCGTCCCGGCCCTGCCCTTCCCGTGGCCGCCGGCCCAGCGGGAGCGGCGGCTGGCCCAGATCGACCGGGTGCTGGCCGGGGAGACCGGCGTCCTGCCGGACTCGGATCCGGTCTTCGCCCTGATCGAGGCGCTGCGCGGCGTGGACGCGGTGCTCATCGCCGGCGGTGGCAACATGAACTCCGGCTTCGGCTGGCTGCTGTACGAACGCGCCGCGGTGGCCCGGATCGCCAGGTCCGCGGGCAAGCCGGTGGTGATCAGCGGCCAGACCCTGGGGCCCTCCCTGTCCGCGCCCGACCGGGAGGTGCTGCGCCAGACCCTGGAGAGCGCCGTCCTGGTGGGGCTGCGGGAGGCGGAGTCCCTGCATCTGGCCCGGACGCTGTGCCCCGGTCACAAGGGCATCCGCTCCTGCCCGGACGACGCCGTGGGCTGGGCGCTCGATGCGCTGTCGGCGCCCTGGGCCAAGCACGGTTCGGACGCCCCGAGCGCACGGACCTCCGTGGTGCCGACGATCGACCAGACCGTCTCGGAGGGGCCGGACGCCGAACCCGCCTCCGCGGATCTCGTTCCCTCCGACCCCACCCGCCCGCGGATCGTGGCGACGTTCGCCCCGGGTGCAGGAGCGTTCGAGAAGAGCGAGGCGGCGGAGGCCTTCGCCGTCGTCCTGGACGCCCTGGTGCACCGGACGGGCGGCGCCGTGGAGTTCGTCCCGCACCTGGCACAGTTCGGCGAGCACGACCATGACGAGGAGTTCCACCGCCGGATCGCCCGGCGGATGCACAGCGAATCCGTGCAGTACGAGATCGAGCCCGCCGCCGTGAGCCTCCGCCGGACCTTGACGGCCGATTTCGTGGTCTCCTCCCGCTACCACCCCGTGGTCTTCGGCCTGGCCGGAGGGGCGACGGTCCTGCCCATCGCGGTGGACGAGTTCGCCGAGGTGCGCATGACCGGTGCCTGCGCCACGTGGGGGATCACCGGCCAGGTGGTGCCCCTCGCCGCCCTGATCACCCCGCGGTCCGTGGCCTGGGACCTGCGCGATGCCGCGCAGAAGTGGACCCGCGAAGCCGTGGAGGCCCACCGCGAGGTCGCGGACGATCTGCTGGCGCGCCGGGCGGACGTCCGGGAGGTCTCGGCGGCGTGGTGGGACGCGGTCACGGTGGGGCTCACGGGTTCCGCGCCGTCGCCGTCGGGGGTCCAGGAGGTGCCCGCCTCGGGTGCGGGCACCGAGATCGCCCGCGCTTTGCGCCGGGACTGGACCCGCCCCTTGGCCCCGGTCCCGGAATCGCACCGGCCCGCCGTCGCGATCATCATGCGGACCAAGGACCGCGCCCTGCTGCTGGAGCGTGCGCTGGACGACGTCCTGGCGCAGAGCTTCGCCGACTGGCGGCTGGTCCTGGTCAACGACGGCGGCGATCCCGAGCCCGTCGAGGCCCTCGTGGCCGCGCGGGAGAGGGAGTTCGCGGGACGGGTCTCGGTGATCCACAACCGGCGGGCCTTCGGGATGGAGGCGGCCTCCAACATCGGCCTGCACGCGGCGGACAGCGAATTCGTCTGCGTCCATGACGACGACGACCGGTGGCATCCCCTCTTCCTCCAGCGCACCGTGGCCTATCTGGAACGTCCCTCCTGCGACGACGGCGGGGTGATGGTGCGGACCGAGATCGTCTACGAGCAGATCGACCTCTCCGCCGACCCGCCGGTCATCACCGAGACGGGGCGGGAGACCTTCTGGAAGGACCTGCAGTCGATCACCCTGTCCGACCTGGTGATGATCAACCGCGGGGTGCCGATCTCACTGCTGTACCGGCGGGAGATGCACCGGCTGATCGGGGAGTACGACGAGACCCTGCCTGCCGTCGGCGACTGGGAGTTCCACCTCCGGTTCGCCCAGGCCTCGACCATCGGTTTCATCGACGGCCGGCCCCTGGCGTTCTGGCAGCAGCGCCCCGACCAGGCCGGTCACCTGGGCAACTCCATGCACGCGCAGGCGGAGCGGCATCGCCGGTACGACCTGGAGGTGCGCGAGCGGCACTTCCAGGAATGGACCCGCCAGAACGGGATCGGGCTGCCGCTGTACCTGGCCCGGGAGTTCCACGGCCTCCAGCAGCGCCTGGACGTGCTGGAGCGGCAGAACGCGGAGCTCACCGTGCTCATCCGGGAACAGCAGCGGGAACTGCATCACGTGGCCGACGTGATGGCGGACAACTCGTTCTTCGGATTCATCAAGCGCAAGCTGCGCAGGTTCTTCGGCGTGGGGTAGTCCGGCGGGTAGCGATCACACGGTCATAAGCGTGGTGATGAGACGACTTTCCCTGTGACACGGCCGACACCTGAGTCGCCTAGAGTGTTGTCACCGGCCCACTTGGACCCTGCGGAATCGGAAGGCCGGAGACCGTGGGAATGCCTCGGTTCCGTCCCAGGGTGAGGCGAAAGGGAGGCCGCACACGTGTCGAACACCTCGCACGAGCCCGCTGATACCGGACACATGAACGACGACGGCGCCCTGGCCGGCCTGGCCGATCTGGTCGAGCCCGCGATCGACCAGGTGGAGACGTGGCTCCGGCGCGCTGAGCAGCTGGCCCAGGAGGGCAAGGCGAGCTCCCCGGGCGCGGACCGGCTCGCGGCGATCCTGAAGGATCCGAAGGGCCTGGAGTTCACCACCGGTTTCGTGGACCGGGTGATCCGTACGGAGGACAGCAGGGCCGCTGCGAAGGCGCTGCAACGGGTGTCGAAGCTGGCGCCCAGGAGCCTTTCCGCGCTGGACCGCTCCCAGATCGTGGCGGGCGGGAGCCTCTCCCGGCTGGCCCCGGCCGTGGTCATCCCGGTGGCCCGGGGCCGCCTGCGCCAGATGGTCGGCCACCTCGTGATCGACGCCCGTCCCGCCGCGTTCGGCAAGGCCATCGCACGGCTCACCGAGCGCGGCAACCCCCTGAACATCAACCTCCTGGGCGAGGAGGTCCTGGGCGGCACCGAGGCCGACAAGCACCTGGCCGACGTCGACGAGCTCCTGGACCGCGATGACGTCGACTACGCCTCCATCAAGGTCTCCTCCGTGGTCGCGCAACTGTCGCACTGGGGGTTCGAGGGCACCGTCGAGCGCGTGGTGGAACGGCTCCTGCCCCTCTACACCAAAGCGGCCGCGGCCCCGGCCGGAACCAAGTTCATCAATCTGGACATGGAGTTCTACTCCGACCTCCATCTCACCACCGAGGTCTTCATCCGCCTGCTGAGCCGTCCCGAACTGAGCCGCCTCGAGGCGGGGATCGTGGTCCAGGCATACCTCCCGGACGCCCTGGGCGCGATCCAGCGCCTCTCCGCCTGGGCGGCACGCCGCGTGGCCGACGGCGGGGCGCAGGTCAAGGTCCGGCTGGTCAAAGGCGCGAATTTGGCCCTGGAGCACGTCGACGCCGAGATCCACGACTGGCCGCTGGCCACCATGGACTCCAAGCAGTCCACCGACGCCAACTACAAGCGGGTGCTGGCCTGGGCCTTCACCCCCGACCGGCTGACCGGTCTGCGGATCGGCGTAGCGGGGCACAATCTGTTCGACATCGCCTTCGCGCATCTGCTCGCAGAACAGCGCGGCGTCGGGGGCCGGATCGAGTTCGAGATGCTGCAGGGCATGGCCGTGGAGCAGTCCGTGGCGGTCTCCGAGGACCTCGGGCCCATCCTGCTCTACGTGCCGGCGGTGCGTCCGGCGGAGTTCGACGTGGCCGTGTCCTACCTGGTCCGCCGGCTGGAGGAGAACGCCGCCAGCGAGAACTTCATGTCCGGGATCTTCGAGCTGGCGCCGGGCAACGAGGTCTTCGAACGAGAAGCGGGCCGGTTCCGGACCGCCGTGGACCAGGTGCTGGCCGAGGGCATCGCGACGGGCGGTGAAGGGGCCCCTGAGCCGCACCGCCTCCAGGACCGCGCGGCCGAGGAGCAGGGCGGGTACCGGGGGCACATCCCCCTGGACGAGCCGTTCGCCAACGAACCCGACACGGACGTCTCCGTCCCCGCCAATCAGCGCTGGGCGCAGGGTATCGCCGAGCGGGTCACGGACCGGCGCTGGTTCAGGGCCCTTCCCCTCCCGGAGGACCTCGACGAGGACGGGGTGGCCGTCGTCGTCGAGAAGGGCCGCTACGCAGCCAGGCAATGGCGGGCACGCGGTGCGCGGGAGCGGGCCGAGATCCTCAACCGTGCCGCCGATCTGCTGGGGGAGCGGCGCTCGCACCTGCTGGCGGTGGCCGCCGCCGAGACCGGCAAGGCCCTTCCGCAGGGCGACCCCGAGGTCTCGGAAGCCATGGACTTCTGCCGCTGGTACGCCCGCAAGGCGCTCGAGCTCGAACAGGTGGACGGCGCCGTCTTCGACCCCGACACCCTGGTCCTGGTCACGCCGCCCTGGAACTTCCCGCTGGCCATACCCTGCGGCTCCACCGTCGCGGCCCTCGCCGTGGGTGCGGCGGTGATCCACAAGCCCTCGCCGCAGACCCGGCGCTGCTCGGCGGCGATCCTCGAGGCGCTCTGGGACGCCGGGGTCCCCCGCGACGTCCTGCAGCTCGTCGAGGCCGTGGAGGGGGACACCGGCAAGTCCCTCGTGACTCACCCCGGCGTGGACCGCATCGTGCTGACCGGCGCTTACGAGACCGCGGAGCTCTTCGGGAAATGGCGCACCGGGCGACCCGTCACGGGTGAGACCTCCGGCAAGAACGCCCTGGTGGTCACCCCGGCGGCCGACCGCGACAAGGCGGTGTGGGACCTGGTCACCAGCGCGTTCGGCCATGCCGGCCAGAAGTGCTCGGCGGCCTCACTCGGCATCCTGGTGGGTTCCGTGGGCAGATCCGAGCGCTTCGAGCGGCAGCTGCTGGACGCCGCAGAGTCCATGGTGGTCGACTGGCCGCAGAACCTGCAGGCGGTGGTGGGGCCGGTCATCGAGGAGCCGGAGGACAAGCTGCGCCGTGCGCTCACCCAGCTCGACGACGGCGAGGAGTGGCTGCTGGAACCCAGGCGGCTGGACGACACCGGCAGGCTGTGGCGCCCAGGCATCAAGAAGGGCGTGCGACCCGGCTCGTTCTTCCACCTCACGGAGGTCTTCGGGCCGGTTCTGGGGCTCATGGAGGCCAAGGACCTGGACCAGGCCCTCGAATGGCAGAACGCCGTGGACTACGGGCTGACCGCGGGCATCCACTCACTGGACACGGATGAGATCCGGCAGTGGCTGGAGCGGGTGGAGGCCGGCAACCTCTACGTCAATCGAGGTATCACCGGCGCGATCGTGCAACGGCAGCCCTTCGGGGGCTGGAAGAGATCCTCCGTGGGCCTGGGCGCCAAGTCCGGCGGACCGAACTACCTGGCCCAGCTGGGCACGTGGTACAAGGCGGGGTTCCATCGAGAGACCCCCGGCAGCAGCTCGCATCCCGTGGTGGACGAGGTGGTGAACTCCCCGGAGCTGGGCATGACCCTGCCGGAGGCCGACATCGCCTGGCTGCGGGCCTGCGCGGCGGTCGACCAGCGCGCCTGGGACGAGGAGTTCGGGGTCGCGAAGGACCCCACGGCACTCACCGCCGAGGTCAACCTGTTCCGGTACCGGCCACGGCGCGTCGTGGTGCGAGCGGCCGAGGATGCGCCGGTGACCGACGTCGTGCGCGTGGGCCTGGCCGCCGGGCGCTCCGGCTCCCACGTGGTGCTCAGCCCCTCGCCGCGGATCTCCGACGAGCTGCCGCTGGTGGCCCGCAAGCTCTTCGCGGCGGTATTGCCCGCGAGCACCGACGAGGACTTCCGGGAGCAGGCCCTGTCCGGCACCTTGTCCGGGGATCAGGCCAAGGCTTCCGGCCACGGCGCAGCGGGTGCTGCCGAAGGCGGTATCGTCACCGCCGAACCGGAGGATCTGAGCGCCGGTGCCCGCATCAAGCTGATCGGCTCCGACGTCGACCTGGTCGCGGCCTTGGGAGGCACTCCCGAGATCGCGGTGCTCACGCACCCCGTGGTCGGAGCGGCACGGGTCGAGCTCATGGAGATGCTGCACGAGCAGGCCGTGTCGATGACCATGCACAGATTCGGCAATCCCTTCCCGGACATGGAATTGCTCAAGACCGATCTGATGACAACTCTTTCATAACGAATTCGGGCGCCTGCCCCTCGGCGCCCGTTCCTGGTGTCTTTATGACTTCAGAAATCGCCGCGCCGGTGGGCGTAGCCGCCCAGGAGTCATATGATGCTGTACGGCGCGTTCAACGGTGACGCCCGAGAACTCGACAAGCCAGGAGCCTTTTATCCCGCCGAGGGAGAGGCAGTGCCGGGGGTATCCTCATCCGCCGGTTCTCTCCTGGCTGGCTAGGGGAGACTATGATTTCTG
>NZ_ML708625.1 GCF_008831305.1 Kocuria coralli | reverse complement strand
GATCTTCCCCACACTGGTATCCGCCTGGTACTCGTGGGTACCGGTAGCCCCGGGGGTGGTCTGAGCAGACATTAGTTTGCGTTCTCCTCTGCCATCTCGTTAACCGCGATGATGCGCTGCGAGTAACTGGGGCCGACGGGTTCGTGGAAGTCGCTGCGAGCCACCAGGTAGCCATCGGCATCGACCGAGATGGGCAGCTGGGGCAAGGGACGGGAAGCGGGACCGAAGATCACGCGGCACTCGTCGGCCAGGTCGAAGGTCGACTGGTGGCACGGGCACAGAAGGTGGTGCGTGTGCTGCTCGTACAGGGCGATCGGGCAGCCCACGTGAGTGCACACCTTGGAGTAGGCGAAGATGCCGTCCACGTTCCAGTCCTCGCGCTCCGGGGAGACGTTGACGGTGTCCGGGTCCAGGCGCATGAGCAGCACCACGGCCTTGGCCTTCTCGTCCAGGTAGCCCTCGTCGTGGCTGAGCCCGGAGAGGTTCTCCGGCAGCACGTGGAAGGTCGAGCCGAGGGTGACGTCGGAGGCCATGATGGGAGTGCCCGAAGGGTCGCGCACCAGGCGGACGCCCTCTTCCCACAGGGTGTGCCGCAGGGGAGTGAGGTTCAGCGGACCGAGATCGCGCAGCAGGCCGACGAACGGCAGCGGGGCGATCACGGCAGCTCCGATGAGCGTGTTCCGGATCAGCGGACGCCGCTTGATCCCGGACTCGTCCAGGATCGTATCGACGATCTGCTCCGCGTCCGCGCGCTGAGCCTCGGTGACGACGTCGTGGCGCTCCTCCACCAGCTCGTGGTCGGGCATCAGGGTGCGGGCCCAGTGCACGACGCCGACGCCGATGCCGAGCATGCCCAGGGCGATACCGCCGCCGAGCAGGAGGTTCTGCAGTCGCAGGGCGGCGGTGGGGGCGTTGTCGGTGACCGCGTAGATGTCGCCGTCGACCCGGACCCCGAAGTACCCCACGAAGAAGAGGATCGAGCCGATGATCGAAACGGCGAAAAGCAACGCGACCTGACGCTCGGCCCGCTTGGCCGGACCGGGAGCGACGTCGGTGCTACGGGGGCGATGCGGAGGCAGCCCGGGATCCTGGAAGGTATCCGGCGTCGCCGCACTGCGATCAAGCAGATTCCCCGTCTTCCCCTGGGGAAGGCCGTCACGGTGGTCAGCCATGTGGTCCCTCTTCTTCTCTAGTTCTGAATGTGGTGCTTAAAGCCGGTGACCCGGCATGGATTCAAATGCTGGATCAGGCCGACCGCGAGGTGAGCCACACGGCGAATCCGATGATGATCAGCAGGCCGATGGTCCAGATGAACAAGCCCTCCGAGACCGGGCCCAGCGAGCCCAGCCCGAACCCACCGGGATCGGTGTTGTTCTCGATCGTCTTGAGGTAGGTGATCACGTCCCGCTTCTCTTCGGGGGTGATGTTGGCGTCGTTGAACACCGGCATGTTCTGGGGGCCCGTCTGCATGGCCTCGTAGATGTGCCTCTCCTCGACGCCCATCAGGGAGGGAGCGAACTTGCCGCGGGTCAGGGCGCCGCCGGCGCCGGCCGCGTTGTGGCACATGGCGCAGTTGGCCAGGAAGACCTTGGCACCGTTGGCGGAGTCGCCCTGGGTGACGTCGGTGTACTGCTCCTCCGGGACGGCGGGGCCGGCGCCCAGGGACGCGACGTAGGCGGAGAGCTGGCGGGTCTGCTCCTCGTTGAACTGTCCCGGCTTGATCTGCGCCTGCGGGCCCTGCATCTGCATGGGCATACGTCCCGTGCCGACCTGGAAGTCGACGGCCGACGCGCCGACGCCCACCAGGGACGGCCCGGAATCGGAACCCTCGGCGTTCATGCCGTGACAGGTCGAGCAGTTGGCCACGAAGAGCTTGGAACCCTCGTCCACATCCGATGCGGTGTAGGTCTCGGCAGCCTTGGCCTCATTGGTGGTCGTGGCGACAGCGTAGAGACCACCGGTGAGGAGAAGTGCGGAGATGAGGAGCGCCAGCAGTGCCAACGGGTGGCGTCGCTTCTGGGAGAGAGCCTTCACGTCAGAAGTTCCTTAAGAGTCGGGCGGAGCAGGGCTGGGTGGTGCGGTGGCTAGCGTAAGAAGTAAACGATGATGAACAGCGCAATCCAGATGACATCCACGAAGTGCCAGTAGTAAGAGACCACGATCGCCGAGGTGGCCTCGAAGTGGCCGAACCGCTTGGCCAAATAGGCGCGGCCGATGATGATCAGGAACGCCACCAGGCCGGCGGTCACGTGAAGCGCGTGGAAGCCCGTGGTGATGTAGAAGGCCGATCCGTAGGCGTCGGTCGGGATGGTGACCCCGTGGGCCACCAGCTCCGCGTACTCGAACGCCTGCACGGAGACGAAGATCGCCCCCATGAAGAACGTGAGGATGAACCACTCGATCATGCCCCACTTGGTGATCTGGAAGATCCCGCCGGAGCGGCGGGGCTGCAGGCGCTCGGCTGCGAAGACGCCGAACTGGCAGGTCACGGAGGACAGCACCAGCACCGTCGTATTGGCGAACGCCATGGGGACATTCAGGTTGGCCGATTGCTCGGTCCACAGCTCGGGCTGCGTGGCGCGGAGGGTGAAGTACATGGCGAACAAGCCCGCGAAGAACATGAGCTCCGAGGCCAGCCACACGATGGTCCCCACAGCGGTGAGGTTGGGGCGGTTGATGGCCGGGGCGGGCTGCCGCGCTGCTGGGGCATGGGTTGCTGTCGTCACGAACGACATTATGTCGCCAAAATGCCGTGTGAACCAACCGAGACACCCCGAGACATGTGTCCGGTTCGAGTCACATTCCGAGACGGGGCGTGGATTCCGGTGGCCGGTTTCCCGTGATCTCTCCCGGTAACAGCGCGAACGGGCGCCCCGGCCGAGGCGGATGACGGCGGCGCGCGGCCGTGCCGGAGCATGAAAGTGGACCGGCAACTTCTGGCATGCAGCCGCCCGGCGATAGAGTTCACGGTGTGACTTCCACCCATTCCGCCTTCGCGCATCCCACAGGAACCCTCGACTGGGCTGAGGTGATCACCGACCTCATCGCCGGACGGGACCTCACCGCGGAACAGACCTACGCGGCCATGGACGCCGTGATGTCCGGCGAGGTCTCCGAGGTCGTGCTGGCGGGCTTCCTCGTGGCGTTGCGCGCGAAGGGGGAGACCGTCGCGGAACTGCGGGGGCTGGCGGACGCCATGGTGGAGCACGCCCGGAACATCGAGGTGGCGGGTCCCGCGGTCGACATCGTCGGCACGGGCGGGGACCGCCTGCGCTCCGTCAACATCTCGACGATGGCCGCCCTGGTGGCGGCCGGCGCCGGAGCCAGGGTGGTCAAGCACGGCAACCGCGCCTCATCCTCGAAGTCGGGATCGGCCGACTGCCTCGAGGCGCTCGGGGTCCAGCTGGACATGCCCGTCGAGATGGTGGCCTCGTGCGCGGAGGAGGTCGGCATCACCTTCTGCTTCGCCCAGACCTTCCACCCCTCCATGAAATACGCGGCGGGTGCGCGCAAGCAGCTGGGCGTGGCCACCGTTTTCAACTTCCTCGGGCCGATCACCAACCCCGCCCGCGTCAAGGCCTCGGCCATCGGAGTGGCCGACAGGGCCCTGGCCCCCATGATGGCGGGCGTCTTCCTCGAACGCGGAGACCGCGCCCTCGTGTTCCGGGGGAGGGACGGGCTGGACGAACTCACCGTCACAGGCACGTCCGAGATCTGGGAGGTCCGCGACGGCGAGATCCACGAGCACGTCCTGGACCCGGCGACCCTGGGCATGCCCCGGGGAACGATCGAGGACCTGCGGGGAGCGGACGCCGCCTACAACGCCGACGTGGCGCGCCGGGTGCTCGCAGGGGAGGGCGGGCACGTGCGCAACGCCGTGCTGCTCAACGCCGCGGCTGCGCTGGTGGCCCTGGACGAAACGGCGGAGGCTCCGTTCGCGGAGCGTTTCGAGCGCGGTGTGGCGCGCGCGGCCGAGTCGATCGACTCCGGCGCAGCGGCCGATGTGCTCCGCCGATGGGTCGAGCACTCACGCAACGGTCAGTCCTGAGCCGTCCCGCCAGTCCGGCCGCCTCGTGCTGGACGGACCTCGGAGCGGGTGGGCTCAGCGTGGGCAGCCACCGATCCGCCCGCGGAGCCGAGGTCGAGCGGGACGAGATCGGCGGCCTCAGTCCATACCCAGCGAGAACGCGTCCTCGAGGTCATGGCGGCTGTACGTCCTGAAGGCTATCTGAGTCACAGTCTCTACTACACCTTCAATCTTTGACAGGCGATCCGCGATGACATCCGCCAGTTCGTCGTGCTGCCGGACGCGCACCATCACGATCAGGTCCCACTCGCCGGTCACGGAGTAGACCTCCGAGATCCCGCTGAGCTCGGAGATCTCCTGGGCGGCCTCCGGAATGCGGTCGGGCTCGGTCCGGACCATGACGATCGCAGTCAGCATGATGATTCCTTCTCAGTCTCGGGTCGGTGTCGGGTCGTTGTTCGTTCGATCGGGGTTCGCAGGCGCGACACTCATACGTTTGATGCTCGTAGTTAGGTTCCACGCGGGCAGGCCTGCGGGAGACGAGCAGGCGACGATCACGACCGCCTGCGTTTCACAGTAGCCCTGTTCGCACGCTCGGGGCGGTGGCGGCAGTACGGCGATGTCCTGGGTCCGGCGGCGGAACCCTCAGCTCCGAGGATCGGCACCCGGGCCGGCCGGACGAGAGCGTCCACGCAGGATCACCCAGGCGATCAGCCGCCAGCCGAGCAGGAACACCAGAAGCACCAGCGCCGTGACGACGGCGAACGACCACTGCACCCCGCCTCCCGAGACGCTGCGCATGGTCAGGCCTCCCACGACGGTGACGGCCCACAGGATCAGGCCGCCCAGAGGCGAGATCCCGGGCCGCCTGGCGAGGGCGATGCCCACCCACCCGACGGACGCGGCCGCCAGGAACGGCCACGCCGTGTCCAGGAAGCCCCAGGGGTCCTCCCCGTGGAAGGTGCGTCCGAGGGCCGCGAAGACGCAGACCAGCACCAGATCGATGGCGATCCACGCCACGACGGCTCCACGAACGTTCTTGACCGGCAGTTCCTCGTCCGCGGGCTGGGGGAGGGGGTCGGGGATCATGGGAGGTCCTTTCGGCCCGATGACGTCCGTAGTGACCCGCCGATACGGGGCGGCCCGCCTCGGGAGACGCGCATCGGGAAAGCTGACAGTGACACCGTCAATTTTACGCGAGTGGCCGGGATCGTCGTTTTTCTGGTTAAGGTGGGGGCCATGGAGACTGCATTTCAGGCCAATCCTGTCCACACCGTCGGAGAGCTGCCCGCCGTGGGCTCGACCGCCCCGTCGTTCGACCTCGTGGGCACCGACCTCTCGGCCGTGACCTCCGGGGATCTCGCCGGACGGCGGGTCGTCCTCAATATCTTCCCCAGCCTGGACACAGGGGTGTGCGCCGCTTCCGTGCGCCGTTTCAATGAGCTGGCCGCCGGGCTGGAGAACACCTCCGTGCTCTGCGTCTCGGCCGACCTCCCCTTCGCCCAGGATCGCTTCTGCGGCGCCGAGGGGATCGAGAACGTGATCACCGCCTCCGGCTTCCGCTCCACCTTCGGTGAGGACTGGGGCGTCCGGATGGTCGACGGGCCTCTTGAGGGGCTCTTCGCCCGGACCGTCGTCGTCGTGGATGCCGGTGGCCAGGTCACCTACACCCAGGTGGTCCCGGAGATCAGCGAGGAGCCGGACTACGACGCCGTCGTGGCCGCTCTGAGCTGATCGCCTGCGCTGATTACCGCAGCCATCGTTGACCACCGATATGCAACCGGCACCCCCGCGGGGGTGCCGGTCTTGATGTGGAGGCCTATACCGTGACGGTTTCATTGCCGATCCGGGGTATGTCCCTGAGCTCGTCCACCCCAGCGGTCATCGTTCCCGTGATGTCCGCGCACCTCGAGGCCGTCGCCGGGGATACCCGGGCCGCGGTGGCTGCCGGGGCCGAGATCGTCGAGTGGCGCGTCGACTCGCTTCAGGAGAGGCCCGGCGGTCCTCGCCCGGAACCCCGCGAGGTGGCGCGCACGGCTCGCGATCTCCGCGGCATCCTGGGGGAGGTGCCCCTTCTGCTGACCGTGCGGACGGTCGCCGAGGGCGGTCACGGGCCGGACGACGGCGCCTACGCCGAGCTGGTGGCCTGCCTCATCGAGTCCTCGGACGCCGATCTGGTCGATATCGAGTACAGGCGCGACGGCGCTGCGGCCCTTGTGGACGCGGCCAGGAACGCGGGCGTCCCCGTGGTGACGAGCTTCCACGATTTCGAAGGGACGCCGCCCGCCGAGGAGATCGAGCGGATCCTGGCGGATCAGGAACGGATGGGAGCCGCCGTGGCCAAGATCGCCGTCATGCCCCGCAGCCCGGCCGATGTCGCCACCCTCCTGCTGGCCACGGCGCGCCGCGCGGCTCGGGCCGAGGTCCCGCTCCTGACGATGTCCATGGCGGAGCAGGGCGCGGTGTCGCGGATCGCGGGACATGTCTTCGGCTCGGCGGCCACCTTCGGCGCCGTCGGCCGCCCTTCCGCCCCCGGGCAGATCCACGTGGAGCGACTGCGCGAGCTGATGCGCGGGGTCACTTCGGCTTCGACACCGGAGTAGCGCGCTTGCTGCCCACGGGGGCCAGCGCATCCACCAGGGCGATGAGCAAGGCGAGGATCAGGACCGCCCCGATCAGGATGTAGGTGGTGTCCGCGGCGACGTCCGCCCCGTGGGGCAGCACATGGAAGTACACGCCGGTCATCCCGGCCGTTCCCACGGCGGTGCCGATGCGTTGACCGGTCTGCGTGACGGCAGCCGCAGTTCCGCCCTGCGAAACGGGCACCTCGCGCAGGGTGAGCGTCTGGTTCGGGCTGGTGACCATCCCGCTGCCCATGCCGATCGGGGCCATGGCGGCGCTCAGGACCCAGAGGGGGACCGCACCGCTGGAGATGAGCGGGGTCATGATCACGGTGGCGACCAGGCCGAGCAGCATGATGCCCAGCCCGATGACCACCGTCCAGCGGCCGATGCGCACCACCAGGCGGCCACCCAGCTGGGCCGACAGCGCCGTGAAGACAGCGGCGGGCAGGGCGAGCAGACCCGCGGTCAGGGCGGCCTGCCCGAACCCCTGCTGCACGAGCTGCGCCTGGACCACCCAGATCGAGGTGCCCGCCATGAAGTACACGCCGATCATCAGCGAGCCCAGCGTGTAGCTGCGGATCCGGAAGAGGCGCAGATCCACCATGGGCTCGTGGCCGGACGAGGCGTAGCGCCGCTCCCACAGCACCCAGAGGAGGACCAAGGCCAAACCGACGGGAAGCAGTACCCAGGCGACGGGATGGTCGGAGGCCAGCATGAACGGGAGCATGATCGCCAGGACCGCGGCACCCAAGAGTCCTGCGCCGACCGGGTCGATGTCGAGCTTCTGCCTCCCCGCCCGGCGAGGACGGAGGTCCATCCAGCGCAGTGCCAGAACGGTGACAACCGCCCCGACGGGGACGTTGATGCCCAAAGTGGTCCGCCACCCGATGCCTGTCGGGAACACCCCGAGCAGGAACCCTCCGATGACCGGGCCGATCGCCACCGCGACGCCGACGACCCCGCCGAACTTCGCGAACGCCCTGGCCCTCTCCACGCCCCGGTAGTGCTGCTGGATCAGCCCGGCCACCTGCGGGTTCACCATGCCGGAGGCGACCCCCATGACCACCCGGGCGATGTTGAGCCAGAAGATGTCGGGGGCCAGCGCCGCTCCCAGGGACGCCAGCGTGAACAGGGCGATGCCTGCGACGAAGATCCGTTCCCGCCCCAGGAGATCGCCCGCCCGGCCCGCCGCGACCAGCACGATGCCGAAGGCCAGGGCGTAGCCGGAGAGGATCCACTGCAGGCTCGTGTCGGAGGCGCCGAGATCGTTCTGAATGGCGGGCAGCGTCACGTTGACGATGCTGACCGCCATCAAGGCCATGAACAGCGATGCCAGGAGGATCGTCAGGATCCGTGACCGGTTGGGATCGGGGGTCTGCGGTTCGGTAGGGGGCGATGAGGCAGTCACTCACGCGATGCTACGCGCCCGGACGGCGGCACGCTGATGACCTCCGACACGGCGGCGGGTGCGGCGATAGCCTTGAAGCCATGACCTCAGATACCTCGGATGCCCCGCACGGAGTCAAGATCCAGACGGTGGGGAACGGACCCGGGAATCTGGTGTTCCTGCACGGTCTGATGGGCCGCGGCAAGAATTTCGCGCGTTTCGCCAGGGAGCTCTCCGGAGAACGCAGGGTCCTGCTCGTGGACCTGCCGAATCATGGCGCCTCCGCATGGACGGACAGCTTCGACTACAAGACGATGGCCGCTCAGGTCTCCGCGGCCATCGACGCCGAACTGGGGGAGCAGCCCTACGACCTGGTGGGGCATTCCATGGGCGGCAAGGTCGCGATGACGATGGCGCTCACCGACCCCGAGCTCATCCAGAGGCTCATGGTGGTGGACATCGCCCCCGCGCACAGCTGGGAGAGCGGGGGAGAGTTCCCGCACCTGCTCGGAAGCCTGAAGTCGGTGGACCTGGAGTCGGTGGCTCATCGCACCGAGGTGGATGAGCAACTGGCCGGGCCCATACCGCACCCCACGGTGCGCGGGTTCCTGATGCAGAACCTGCGGCACCACGACGGACGTTTCACCTGGCAGCCGAATCTGGACCTGCTCTACGACAACCTGGACACCATCGGCGGGTTCCCGGACTTCAAGACGACGTTCGACCGGCCGGTGATCTGGGTCGCCGGTAGCGAGTCCCGGTACATCCAGGACAAGGACCGGCCGATGATGCAGAAGCTGTTCCCCCAGGTGCGGAAGGTAACTGTCAAGGGCGCAGGGCACTGGGTGCACTCGCAGAAGCCCGCCGAGTTCACCCAGCTGCTGCGGTATTTCCTGGACTGAGGGCACCGCTGATCCTTAACGATGCCTGACATACCTCCAGCACCCCGTTACGGTGAGAAGAAGGAAACGGAGGCGGAGCATGCAGGACCAGGCAGAGAACGCTCAGGCGCAGCACCAAAACCAAGAACCCTGGAACCCTCGCTGGAATTGGCTGCTGACCAGCCCAGACCGATGGGGCGTCACGAGACGCTGGATCTGCGCCCTGTGCATGACCGTGGTCGGCTTCTTCAATGGAGTCCTGCGGTTCACCCCGTTCATCGACTCGCCGGATGGCGGCCGGTGGCACCCTGCGCTCATCACCGCTCTCAGTTCCTTGGGGGTCGTCGTGTTTCTCTTTGGGCTGGCCATGGCGTGGAGTGCTCTCCGGCTCCAGCGCTACCGCCGAGACCAGGCTGCTGCTCGCCCCTTCCTGGACTGAGGACCACCGCCTACCCTGGCGATATGGACATGCGCATTCAGCCAGGTGACATCACCAGGGCCCAGGTCGACGCGGTGGTCAACGCCGCCAATTCGTCGCTGATGGGCGGCGGGGGAGTCGACGGTGCTATCCATCGCCGGGGCGGCCCCTCGATCCTCGAAGCATGCCGGGAACTGCGAAACTCCTCCCTGCCCGACGGCCTGCCGACCGGGCGAGCCGTAGCGACGACGGCGGGGGAGCTGCCGGCCACATGGGTGATCCATACGGTGGGTCCGGTGTATTCGATCTCCGAGGACCGCACCGAGCTACTGGTCTCCTGCTACCGGGAGTCCCTGCGCGCTGCCGTCGACGTCGGTGCGACCACAGTGGCCTTTCCCGCTATTTCGGCAGGAATCTACGGCTGGCCGCTGGAGGACGCCACGCGCGTCGCGGTCGAGACGGTGCAGGAGATGATCGACGAGGTAGGGGAGCGCATCACCGAGGTGCTCTTCGTCCCGTTCGACGAGGCCGCGGAGAACGCCTATCGCCGCCATATCGCCGGATGCTGAGTTGAATGGTGCCGGATCCATCGACGAGGCATGATGAGGCGCCGGGTTCGCTCGGTCTTCTGGTCAGGGCTCGAGCCGAGCTCGACCGGCTCACTCCGCAGCAGGCCGTGGTCGAGCAGAGCGGGGGCGCGTTCCTGATAGACCTCCGGACACCCGCCCATCGAGCCGCCTCGGCGGAGATCCCGGGCGCCCTGGTGATAGACCTCACCGTGCTGCCATGGCGCCTGGACCCGACCTTCGCCTGGCGGATCCCGGAGGCCGTCAGCTGGGACGCACGGTACATCCTGATCTGCCGCCATGGATTCTCGTCGTCGCTGGCTGCCTGGAACCTGCGCCAGATGGGTCTGACCAGAGCCACGGATGTCGTCGGCGGATTCGAGGCCTGGGAGGCCGACGGGCTGCTCACGACGACGGCACCTGCAGACATCCGAAGCTAGAATCGGCGCTTTACTTTACATAATGTAGATTATCGGCGTTTTAAGGAGAGCGGACCGTCAGGAGGCAGCAGGCCCTGCGACCGTATTCCGACGGCTGTCGACGAACCGCTTCCGACGACGGGCTCAGGCGTGCCGCGTCATCGGCGGCGGCGCCGTGGACGCTCGTTCGACCAGCCGGATCGGTCCGGTGATCATCTCGTCGATCTCGTCGTCGGCGGGCCGGTCCAGGATCAGGGACACCGCCCTGCGACCGAGTTCGTCCAGCGGCATGAGAACCGTCGTGAGGGCGGGCTGGAAGCTGCGAGCCAGACCGATATCATGCAGGGCTATCACCGACAGATCCTCGGGGACGCGCAGCCCGTTCTCGACGGCCGCGGCGAGCACCCCCGCCGCTGAAGCCACGTTCGCGCAGACGACACCGGTGACCTCATCCTCATGCGTCAGCAGGGCCTGCATGGCCCGGTGCCCCGACTCCGTGTCGTACCGGGCTTCTGCGACCGGAAGGGTCCCGAGGCCGGCGGCCGTGGTCGCCGCCTCGAAGCCGGCCAGCCGTCGTCGTCCGGAATCCGTATCGAGAGGGCCGCTGACATGTGCCAGGCGGCGGTGCCCCAGGTCCAGCAGATGCTCCGTGGCCAGGTGCATGCCCGCCGCATCGTCCAGGAGGACATGCCTCCGGCTGGTGTCAGGGCGTCGGTTGATGTGCAGCCAGGGAGTCTGCCCGAACCCGTTGCCGAGATCCTCGTCCGACAAGGTCGAGGCCACGAGCAACCTGTCCACCGTGCCGGACCTGACCCATTCCAGGAACCTCGACGGGCGCCGATCCTGCCCGCTCGAGGCATCGCCGGCGATGCCCGCCACGAGCGTGTACCCGCGTCGATCCGCCTCCGCCTCTGCGGCGTCCAGGATGATCGTCCAGATCGGATTGGTGAACGTCGGCAGCAGCACGCCGAGAGCGCCTGTTCTCGACGTGCGCAGGCTGCGGGCGGCGTTGCTCGGCCGATAGGAAAGCTCGGTAGCTGCCCGGTGCACGCGCTCTCGTGTGCTGTCGCGGATCGAGAGCCCCGGCTTGTTGTTGAGCACCTTCGAGACCAGCCCCGGGTCCACGCCGGCCCTCGCAGCCACATCTGCAATGGTCGCCCTCTTGGCTCCCATGAATTCCCTCCGCTCCCCTGGCACTCTCCTGCCGGTGCACCACCAAGTATGCGGGTGCGACCGAGAATCGGCCGCACCCGCATACCCATCAGGGATATGGAATCACGTGAGGGTCACGAACGTGGTGGTCACGAGCACCCCGCCGGAGATCACGACGATGGCGATGACATCGAAAACCACCCCCGTCCGGAACATCCGGGTGATGGGCACCATGCCCGACCCGTACACGATGGCATTGGGCGGCGTCGACACCGGCATCATGAAGCCGCAGGAGGCCCCGAATATGGCGGCCAGGACGGGGATCGTGGGATCCATTCCGACGGCGGTGGCGATGGGGATCATCACGGGCGCCACCACCCCCACCGCTGCGGTGTTGGACGCGGTCTCCGAGATCAGTACCGCCATCACCACACCCATCACCGTGACGGCGACCGTGCTGTTCAGGCCCATGCCGTCGACGACGCCCTCCCCCACCACCTGGGCGAGACCGGTGTTGTCCATGAGGGCTCCGAGCACCAGTCCCGTGCCGACCAGGAGGATGGTGCCCCAGTCGATGGACACGGCCTGCCGCCAGGTGAGCGTGAACCGTCGCTCCCGCCAGGACAGGAGCAGGACGAAGAGGAGGCAGGCCGCCAGAATGGCGGCCGTGCCGATGTCGATGCCCACGAACCAGGACAGGGCGCCGTCGGCCAGGGAGGTCTCGGCCAGGACGCTGGGCCCGATCCACAGGACGACGGCCAGGGCGAAGGCGATCAGGGTATTCACCTCACCGCGGGTCCATCCCCCGAGCTCGGCCCGCTGCTCGCGGACATAGGCTTCAGCGCCGGGCAGGACACGGGTTTCGGGGCGGTTGAGGAAGTAGAGCACGGCGCACATGACGACGAACAACGCTGCGGCCAGGGGCCCCGTCATCAGGAACCAGTCGACGAAGCCGACCTCGACGTCCACCTGCTGCTTGAGGAAACCCAGGCCCACGATATTGGCGGTGCTGCCGATCGGCGTCAGCAGGCCCCCGACGCTGGCCCCGTAGGCGATCATCAGCATCGTCATGGTGGCGAACCGGGTCTTGCTCGCGTTCTCCACCCCGGCTGCCTCGGCGAGCTCGGGTCCCAGCGCCCTGACGATGCCGACTCCGATCGGCAGAAGCATGGCCGCGGCCGCGGAGTTCGAGACGAAGGCCGATACCAGGGTTGCGATCAGGCCGAAGGCGATGGCCACGCGCAGAGTGGAACGCGCGACGCCGGGGAAGGAAAGGACGAACAACGCGAACCTCTTGTCGAGGCCGTGGACCGTCATGGCACGAGCGAGGATGAACCCGCCGAGCACCAGGAAGATCGTGGAGCTGGAGAAGGCGGCGTAGACGAAGTCCTCGGCCGAGTCCCCGGATCCCTCCTCGAGATCCGGGACCTGCAGGAGGACGGCCAGGCCCAGGGCGATCATGGACGAGACCGGGATCGGCACCGCCTCGGTCAGCCAGGCGATGAATACGAAGGCCATGATCGCGGCCAGGTGCTGCTGCCCCGTCGTCAGCGGCAAGGGCAGGAGCAGCATCACGGCCAATGCCAAGGGGGCCAGGATCAGACCGGATGACTGCCGGATCCGGTCGAAGCGGTTGTCCGGGGCCTCTTCGCTCGCCTGGACCGGCCCGGTCGCCGCCAGCGGTCTCTGCTGTTCCCCGCTCATCGCACTCCCCCGGCACGCTCGGCCCAGCCGCGCCGGGCGGCTTCGCAGATCGAGCCGGCCTCCCCCAAGTACTCGGCGGCCTCCGGCACGGCGACGTCGGCGTCCACCCCCTCCTTCTCGAGGCGGTTCCTGACGGCCTCGCCCAGACTCGAACCCTCGGAGCGCACATCCAGGGCCGCCCCGTAGACGATGTCGTGAGCCTGCTCCCTGCCCAGGGCGTCCGCCAGGGAGATCATGGCCGCCTCGGACATGATCAGGCCCCCGTCGGCCGCCAGATTCGACCGCATGGCTGTGGTGCTGACACGCAGCCCCTCCAGCAGTTCCGCCGCAGCGGTCAGGACGCTGCCGGTCAGCTGCAATATCTGCGGCAGGACATGCCATTCGATCTGCCATTCGCCGGCGGCGCGCTCCTGCGGCATCTCGAGGGTCCGGGACAGGGATGAGACGAGTGGGCCGACGATCGCTGACATCCCGATGATGCCTTCGGCGAGGATCGGATTGGCCTTCTGCGGCATGGTCGACGACGCGCCACGGTGCGAGCCGGCTGCCTCATGGATCTCCCCGATCTCGGTACGCGATAGGTCGATGACATTGCGGGCCAGGCGGGCGCAGCTGCCGACCAGCAACGTGCAGGTCTGGGCCATGGTGACGACCCCGTCACGAGCGGTGTGCCACGGCACGTCCGTCGTATACAAGCCGAGGTCCTGCGCCATGAGCCGTCGCAGTTCCGGCGCCTGCGGGCCCAGGGCGGCCGAGGTCCCGCCGGCCCCGAACAGCGAGATGACCGATACGTCGTCCTTGGCTGCGGCGAGTCTGCGGCGGGAACGGGTGAGTTCCGCGAGCACGGGCGCCAGGTGGGCGCCGAAGGTCGTGGGCACCGCTTGCTGCCCGTGGGTCCGCCCGGGCATCACGGTGGACGCATGTTCGCCGACGAGAGCGGTGAGGCGCTCCCCCACGGCCTCCACCAGCTGCTCCAGGGCCTCCGCTGTATCCCTGAGCATCAGGGCCTGCCCGGTGTCCATGGCGTCCTGGGTGGTCGCCCCATAGTGGACCCGCCCGTTCGGGCCCTCCGGCAGGTGCGCCGCCATCTGGCGCACCAACGGAAGGATCGGGTAGCCGACGTTCCGTGCGGCGGTCCACAGGGCCGGCAGATCCAGATGCTCCAGCGTCACCGAGGAGATGGCCTGAGCATCGGCCTCGCTGATCACCCCGGTCACCGCCTGCGCGGCGGCGAGTGCATGCTCGAAATCGATCCACCCCTGGACCGTTCGTTCCGCGGACAGGAGTTCCGCCAGGGCGGGTGCCGGGTATAGCTCCGTGAGCAGGCTGAAGGACAGATGTGACATAGAAATCCGTTCAATCGTTTGAATGGTCAATCGTTTGAACATTATGAAGTGGCGCACACTGGAGTGTCAACGTTGTGTTCATTCGGCCTGCTGCAACGCGAAATGCCGGGTCTCGGACGAGGAAGTTCTCGTCCGGGACCCGGCATCTCCGTCTGACAGTGAGAGCGGCTAGCTACTCAGCTCATCACCCACGGTTCGTCCCGGAGGCCAAGGCGTCCGTGATCGCCCGCCCGAGGTCCTGGGTACTGGCCTGCCCGCCCATGTCCGGTGTGAGTTCGCCGGTCGCCAGTACGGATTCGATGGCCGCCACGATCGCAGCAGCGGCCTCCGTCTCGCCCAGGTGATCCAGCATCAGGCTGGCGCTCCAGATCTGGCCGATCGGGTTGGCCAGACCGCGTCCGGCGATGTCCGGGGCGGACCCGTGCACCGGCTCGAACAGGCTCGGGAACTTGCGCTCCGGGTTGATGTTGGCGCTCGGGGCGATGCCGATGGTGCCCGTGCAGGCCGGCCCGAGGTCCGAGAGGATGTCTCCGAAAAGGTTGCTGGCCACGACCACGTCGAACCAGTCCGGGTGCATCACGAAGTTGGCGGTCAGGATGTCGATGTGGAAGCTATCGACCTCTACCTCAGGGTAAGCCTTGCTCATCTCGGCCACCCGTTCGTCCCAGTACGGCATGGTGATCGAGATGCCGTTGCTCTTGGTCGCTGAGGTCAGGTGCTTCTTCGGGCGGGACCGGGCGACTTCGAAGGCGTACTTGAGGATCCGGTCCACTCCCGTCCGGGTCATCACGGTCTCCTGGATGACCGTCTCCCGTTCGGTGCCCTCGAACATCTTGCCGCCGATGCTGGAGTACTCCCCCTCGGTGTTCTCGCGCACCACCAGGAAATCGACGTCGCCCGGCGCCCGCCCTGCAAGGGGGCTGGTCACCCCGGGCATGAGCTTGACCGGGCGCATGTTCACGTACTGGTCGAAGTGGCGCCTGAACTGCAGCAGGCTCCCCCACAGGGAGACGTGGTCCGGCACCACCTCGGGCCACCCGACGGCCCCGAAGAAGATGGCGTCCCGCCCTACGAGCTGGTCGTACCAGTTCTCCGGGAGCATGGCGCCGTGCTCCTGGTAGTACTCCGCACTGGCGAAGTCGAAGTGCTCGTAGTCCAGGGCGAAACCGAAGCGTTCGGCGGCGGCGTCGAGCACCCGAAGACCCTCCGGAACCACTTCCTTGCCGATGCCGTCCCCGGGGATGACGGCGATAGCGTGCGTCGATGACATGGGTCTTCCTCGATCCAGTAGGTGACTTGGGCCAGTAGGTGACGTGGGGTCAGGCGGGCGGGATCAGCTGGCGGCAGCGGGCTGATTGACCGGTGAGGGCGGAGTGTCTCCGGCGAGTACCGCCAGGACGTTCTCGGCCGCGGCCAAGCCCGCACGCTGGCGCGCTTCCACCGTCTGGCCGCCCAGGTGGGAGGTGATGACGACGTCGTCGCGTCCGCGCAGTGCAGAACCTCCGGAGATGGTTTCGGACTCCAGGACGTCGAGCGCGGCACCGGCGATCCGCCCGTCGTCGAGCGCACGTGCGAGGGCGCTCTCGTCGATCAGGGAGCCGCGTGCGGTATTGACCAGGACCGCCGTGGGCTTGAGGGCCTCGAGGAATCCCGCGTCGACCATGTGATGGTTGCCGGCGGTGGCCTCCACATGCAGGGACACGTAGTCGCCCCGGGCGCACAGGACGGCGCGGTCGACGAACTCGAGCCCCTCGGTGTCCTGGCCCGGATATCTGGTGCTCACCAGGACCTCCATCCCGAAGGCCCGCCCGAGCTCAGCCGTGGCGCGCCCGCTGGCGCCGAAGCCCACGATGCCCAGGGTCCTGCCGTGGAGTTCCGTTCCCGCGGTCCGCGGCCACTGCCCTGATCTGACCGCCGGGATGACGGCATCCAGTCGCCGTGCGATCGTGAGCATGAGCCCCATGGCCAGCTCGGCGACGGCGTGGTGGTTGACACCCGGGGTATTGCACACCCAGATGCCGTGATCGGTGGCCGCCTGGATGTCTACGGAGTCGAATCCCACGCCGGATCGTGCGATCACTTTCAGCGCGGTGGCGGCATTCAGCATCTCGGGCGTCACCGGCTCGCTGGCCAGGATGGCCGCGTCCGCACCGTCGAACAGGGTGAGGGCATCAGCCTCGCGGCGCGGTCCGCTCGACGGGTCATAGGCCACTGAATGTCCCGCGTCGGTCAGCAGCCGGTGGACCGTGTCCCCCGGTCGCAGGTAATCGGTGGTCACCAGAACGTGCGCCATGGGTGGGGGTGCTCCTCGCGGTGCCCGGGCTTCGGCCGTCGACATGCTGAGTCGACGTGTCTCTACGTGAGGAACGCTAAAGTGTGGGCTGTCCCGAGCACAACTCAGCCGTTTAGCGATCGTGTGAGTCGCAGTAAGAGGTGTTGGCTCGGAGTTCGGTGAACTCTGCGTGCACGACGTTCAGGGACCTTGGCATTCGCGCTACCGTTATGGCACCCATCCTGCGGACTGCGGCAGCGCAGAGCCTGACCTCCCGGAAGGCCCACGACATGAGCAAAGAGCTCGAGTTCATCAAGGGCGTGGACAAGCTCCACGCCTTCTACACGGAGAACGTGCGCATGCTCGCGCACGCCTATGACATCGAGGATGAAACCGCCGCGCGCCTCCTGGACCGCTACGACTACCGCAATGTGGCCAGGAGCATCCTCCGTCCGCCTCGCGTGGACATCCTGGGCGAGATCACGGGTGAGTCCACGGACGATCAGCCCCGCTGAGGCCCCCGCTGACCCGGCTGTCACAACTTGGCGTCACATGATCTGATGGGGCGTGTAACCGTGAGGGCCGCGATAGCCGGCGATTACAGTGGCAAATGTGGCGGTACTCCCCCGACCGGCGCATGACACTGAAGTGGAGGTCTGTAGACACCGTGCTGGACTGGATGCTGATGAACGGATGGATGGTGTGGCTGATCATCGCCGTGCTGCTGGGCGTGGTCGAGATCCTGACCCTGGACCTCACCTTCCTGATGCTCTCCGGCGGGGCCCTTGCCGCCTCCCTCGTATCCGGGGTGACGGGAGGCAACCTCATCCTCGAAGTCCTGGTCTTCGTGGCCGTTGCCGTGCTGCTGCTCTTCGCCATCCGCCCGCGGCTGCTGCGCCGATTGCATGATGCGCCGGGGAAGGATGCTCTCTCGAATACCGACCGCCTCCCGGGCCAGCCCTGTCTGGTACTGGAGACGGTCACGGCCCACACGGGCCTGGTGCGGCTCGACGGCGACGTCTGGACCGCCCGCGCCGGAGGGGGCGAGCAGTACGAGGTCGACGAGCAGGTCTACGTCCAGCGGGTCAACGGAGCCACCGTCGTCGTCACCCATGTGCCACTGAATCCTGCCGGACCGACGGTCCAGGCCTGATCTATGCCCGGCGCGGTCGACCGCGGCTCCTCGCTGCGGCTGACCGGAAACCAGCCCGGGCACCGAGTACGCAACATCCAACCCGAGAGGATTGACCATGGTTTTCATCATCTTGCTCGCCGTGTTGGTCGTGCTTGCCGTGGTGATACTGCTCAAGGCAGTGCGTATCATCCCGCAGGCACGCGCCGGCATCGTGGAGCGCCTGGGTAAGTACCAGGCCACCCTCAACCCGGGACTGCATATCCTCGTGCCGTTCATCGACCGGCTGCTGCCGTTGATCGACCTGCGCGAACAGGTGGTCTCCTTCCCCTCGCAGTCCGTGATCACCGAGGACAACCTGGTGGTCGGCATCGACACGGTCGTGTACTTCCAGGTCACCGATCCGCGGGGCGCGACCTACGAGATCACCAACTACATCCACGCCGTGGACGAGCTGACCTCCGCGACGCTGCGAAACGTCGTCGGCGGCCTGAACCTCGAGGAGACCCTGACCTCCCGCGACAAGATCAACGCGGAGCTGCGCGGTGTCCTGGACTCGACCACCGGCCGCTGGGGCCTGCGCGTATCCCGTGTCGACATCAAGGAGATCACTCCCCCGCCGTCGATCCAGGATTCGATGGAGAAGCAGATGCGCGCCGAGCGTGACCGCCGTGCCGCGATCCTGACCGCCGAGGGCCAGAAGCAGTCCCAGATCCTCACCGCCGAAGGCGAGCGTCAGGCTGCCGTTCTCTCCGCCGAGGGTGACGCCAAGGCCTCGATCCTGCGCGCCGACGGCGAGGCGCAGGCCATCCAGAAGGTCTTCGACTCCATCCACCGCGCCAAGCCGACCCAGAAGCTGCTGGCCTACCAGTACATCCAGACCCTGCCCAAGGTGGCCGAGGGATCTGCCAACAAGGTGTGGATGATCCCCGCCGAGCTGGGCGACGCCCTGCGCGGCGTCGGAGAGTTCCTGGGCAAGCCCGACAGGGGCGAGGACTGGGGCGACGTCATGGAGGAAGAGGACCGAGCCGAGGACGAAGCCCGGGCCGCGGCCCGCGACGAGGCCATCGTGAAGTCGGAGGGCGTCAAGGTCACGGACGAGGACCTCAAGCCCTCGACGGCGCTCACCGATCCCGACGCGTACACGGTCCCGGACCCCGAGTCCATCGACCCCAACGCCCCGGTGGACCTGAACGCCCCGATCCCCGGTGACGATGCCGGTGCCGGGGAGAAGCACTCCCCCTTCACGCAGGAGCACCAGGAGACCTACGGGATTGTCCCCGAGGACAACGACGGCGGCAACGGGGACCAGCAGCGCTGAGCCCCCTCGTTTCCGCTGAAACCGGAGTCCGGTCGCCCATCCTCGCCGATGGGCGACCGGACTCCGGTTTCGGCGGGTCCATATGACGCCGAACGGGAACAAGGCCGCCGCCGGCGGCGTTGGTACCACCGATCGAGGACTGATCCGGAGATAAGCCGGCGCGGCCATGGCCCGCGTAAGATATGCCACCGGAGAAGTTTGGAAGTGTCTTCCACCGACAGGAGTTGCACCTGATGAGTGACCGTAGCCTGCGAGGTATGCGCCTGGGCTCACAGTCCATGGAGTCCGAGGCCGGCGTCGAGCCGGCACCCCGGCAGCGTGTCGAGTACCGCACGCCGGACGGGGAGCAGGTCTTCGTGACCTTCGCCTCCGAGGCCGAGATCCCGTCCGTGTGGGTCTCCAAGTCCGGCAAGGAAGCGGTGATCGTCAACGGCGAGAAGCCCGAGAACCCCAATGAGAAGCACCAGCGCACTCACTGGGACATGCTCATGGAGCGTCGCACCACCGAGGAGCTCGAGGAGATCCTCGAGCAGCGCATCCAGTTCTACCGCGAGCAGCACGCCATCTAAGCGGACCGGCCGGGCGAACCGGCTGCTGCCGCCTACGACGACGGGGCCGGGACCAACTCTTGAGGTTGGTCCCGGCCCCGTCGTCGTTGAGGGCTACGGCCGGATCAGCGCCCGAGCAGGTTGTTGACCTTGTCGCGCAGCACGCGGGCACGCGCGGTGGTGCCCCACTTGGCCACGTTCACGACGGCCTCGCGGGTGATGTCCCCGCTCATCTTGGACACGCCCTCGGCACGCTCCACGAACGTGATGGGCACCTCGACCACCTTCAGCCCGGCCAGCTCCGTGCGCCAGCCGAGGTCGATCTGGAAGCAGTAACCCCGGGACTCGACCGAGTCCAGGTCGATGGCCTTGAGCGTCGAGGCCCGGAACGCGCGGTAGCCGGCCGTGATGTCCTGGATGTTGGAGCCCAGGAAGAAGCGGGCGTAGATGCCCCCGCCGCGGGAGATGAACTGCCGGTACCAGGGCCAGTTCACGGTGGAACCACCGGGCACGTAGCGCGAACCGATCGCAAGATCGGCGCCGTCGTCGATGGCCAGCAGGAGCTTGGGCAGCTCCTCGGGCTGGTGGGAGCAGTCGGCGTCCATCTCCACGAGGACGTCGTAGCCGTTGTCCATGCCCCACCGGAATCCGGCGATGTAGGCCTGGCCCAGGCCGTTCTTCTCCGTCCGGTGGAGGACGTGGATCTGGGAGTCGGCAGCTGCCATGCTGTCGGCCAGGTCACCGGTGCCGTCGGGGCTGTTGTCGTCGACCACGAGGACGTCGCCCTGGGGAACGGAGCGGCGGAGCCGGTCCATCACGGTGGGCAGGGATTCGCGCTCGTTGTACGTGGGAATGATGATGAGGGACCGCACGCGGTTCAAATCCTTTCGCCGACACTGTCGGAGTTCGGGCTGCCGGCACCGCAGGACGAACCGGGCGCCTTCGGACCAGTCACGGCCCTCCCGGAGGAGGACGGAGACTGTTTTCTAGGGACGCCCGGCCCGGCCGGCAGTAGAGGCCCAGTCTAACGAGGGGCCCGGGCGAGACAAACCATTGGGTTCACTGTGCCATGCCGTGACCTCCCGGACGGAGGCGACAGGCCGTGTCATCAGGCCTTGTACAGCTGCAGCCCAGCCAGGAAGGTGCCTTCGCAGACGGGGAGGGCCTCGTCCTCCAGGGCGGGCAGCAGCGGCGTACGGGACCGGGGGTCGGTGCTCCACGAGGCACCCGTCCCCGCAGCGGCCTGCACCATGAGCGCCTCGACCTGCCACAGGGCGTACGTCGCCGGCGTCCCGGGGGCCAGCTGGCCGCTCATGCCTCCCCCGCGGCCGATGCCTCTCCAGGCACCGCGGGTGGCTGCGGTGAAGGCGGCCCGGGCGGAGATCCGCTGGTGCTCGGCATCGTGGTTGAGCAGCTCCCGGACGGCCGCCCACGGTTCCAGGAGGGCGCCGCCCGTGCCGAGTGTGACGGGGATCCCGCGCCGGTAGTACTCGGAGGCCAGCGGACTGGATGCCGGATCCAGGCACACGGTGAAGGCGCAGCCGCTCAGCGCGTCCAGCACCGGGAGCAGCTCGTCCGAGGTCAGGTCCGGGGCGAACTCGAGGCGCAGGCCCGCGGCGTTGAACCGCCGCTCCCCGGCTGTCTCCCGTGCGGCGACCACTGCATCGACGATGGCGGTGGCACTCGTCCTGTCGACGACGAGCCCCGGCCGCAGCGACCGTTCCAGGCAGGTCGTGAGGAAGGCGGTCACCTGCTGCGCCGGAGCGTCGTGGACCACCGTCCGCAGGCCGACCAGACGATCGTCGGGCCCGACCGCGGAGATCAGATCGAGACCCGGCTCCAGGGCCTCCGCGGATACGGTGGGCCACAGGTACACCGACGGACGGGCGGCACCTCCGCCGGCGGAGGGCGCGTCCTTCCGGTCCTCGCCGGGGAGCGACGTCAGGGCGTCGACGGGCCCGGTGTGCACCACTGCGGCGGTACCGCGGGCCGCCGCGTTGCGGAGCACGGCGTCCGGGTCCCCCTGGGCCGTCAGATCCACGGAACTGTCCACGAAGGCGGGGGTGACCAGTCCGCCGTCCAGGTCCACGATCCGCATTCGATCGTCCACGAGCGAGTCGGCGGCTTGCTCCGATCCCACCCAGACGACCTCCTCGCCCTCGACGATGATGGCCGAGGCGAAGGGGTCCGCCGTGGTGTACACGGAGCCGTTGCGGTACAGCACGGGGGCGGAGGCCACCGGATCCGGTGCGGTCATGAGAAATCGTCTCCCTCGTCGGGGTCGTCGAGAACGGACTGGACCACCACGCCGCGGTGGATCAGTTCCACGGCACGCCGGCAGGCGGTTCGCAGGTCGGGGTCCAGAGCCGTGATGGAGCCCATCTGGTCCAAGAGGTCGATGACCTGCCTGGCCCAACGGACGAAGTCGCCGGCCGCCATCTCGGAGTCCTCCAAGGTCACGTGCAGCGAGGCCCCCCGGGCCCAGCGGTACATGGGACCGGCCAGGCCCAGCTCGGGCTCCGCCGTCGGCCGGACCTTGTGCTGCTCCTCGAGGTCCGTGAGGGCGGACCACTGCGCGATCACCGCGGCCACCGCCCGCTCGATGGCGGGAGTGGGCATCTTGGGCCGGATCCCGGCGTCCTCCCGCTTGGCCTGGTAGACCATCACGGTGGCCGTGGCGGCCAGCGCCGCCGGGTCGAGCGGCTTGAGGGTCCCTTCCCGCAGGCTCATGGCCAGCAGGAGGTCGCGGTCGCCGTAGATGTGCCGCAGCTGATCACCCGGCGGCGTGGGGTGCAGCGCGCCGTCGTCGTCGACCGTCAGGTAGTCGAGGGCGTAAAGCACGCCGCAGATCCGGTCGAAGGTCGTGGCCACGGCGTTGGTGCGGTTGTCGAGCTGGCGCAGCAGGCCGTCCGTGTCCTTGCGCAGCCTGTTCCAGCGCTCGGCCCACCGCGCGTGGTTCTCCCGGTCGTTGCAGCCGTGGCAGGGGTGCTCCCGCAGCCTCCGGCGCAGGTCGGTGATGCGGTGCTCCAGCTCCGAGCTCCCCCGGGCGAACTGGATCGCCCGGCCGCCTCCGCCGTGGGAAGCCGATGCGCCGTCGCCCTCGCCGCGGGCCGGGCGCCGCTCCTGGAGCGCTGCGCGCATCCATCCCGCCACGTTCTTGCGGTCCTTGGGGGAATCCGTGCGCACCTTGTTCGGCAGCTTGACGAAGGACACCGGCTCCAGGGGCCCATCCAGGTCCTGGGCTCCCAGGCGCCGCAGATTGGCGTCGTAGGTGACGATCACGGGTCGTGGCAGCTCGGCCCGGGAGTCCGTGGCGATGACGACGGCGTAGCCCCGGTTGCGCCCCTGCGGGACGTCCACGATGTCCCCCGGCCGCAGATCCGCGAGGGAATCGGCTGCCTGGGTGCGCCGGGCATGGGAGCGGGACTTCTCCGCGTTCTTCTCGGCGTCCTTCAGCTCCCGCCTCAGCCTCGCGTATTCGGTGAAGTCCCCCAGGTGACAGGTCATGGCCTGCTCGTAGCCCGCTAACGCGTCCTCGTTCGAGCGCACCTTACGGGCCAGCCCGACCACGGAGCGGTCCGCCTGGAACTGGGCGAAGGAGGACTCCAGGATCGCCCGGGAGCGCTCCGCGCCGAACCGGGCGATCAGGTTCACGGACATGTTGTAGGTCGGCCGGAAACTGGAGATCAGCGGGTAGGTGCGCTTGGAGGCGAGCCCCGCCACCATGTTCGGATCCAGTCCCGGGCGCCACAGCACCACGGCATGGCCTTCGACGTCGATCCCCCGCCGCCCGGCCCGCCCCGTGAGCTGGGTGTATTCGCCCGGGGTGATGTCCACACGGGACTCGCCGTTGAACTTGTCCAGGCGCTCCAGGACCACCGAGCGCGCGGGCATGTTGATCCCCAGCGCCAGGGTCTCCGTGGCGAAGACCGCCTTGACCAGGCCCTGCGCGAAGAGCTGCTCGACGACCTCCTTGAACAGCGGGAGCAGCCCGGCGTGATGGGCCGCGACGCCGTGCTCGAGGCCGTCGCGCCATTCGTAGAACCCCAGCACGTCCAGGTCGGAGGCCTCCAGAGCGGCGGCGGCCTCGGCCACCACCGCGCGGATGGTCTGGCGCTCCCGGTCCGTTGTGAGCCAGAGATTGGCGGCCAGGCACTGCTTGACGGCGTCGTCGCAGCCGGCGCGGGAGAAGATGAAGGTGATGGCGGGCAGGAGTCCCTCGGTCTCCAGCCGTTTGATCATCTGAGGCCGGGAGATCCGGTGGTGGTGGCCGAAGCGCCCAGCCACGGCGCGGGACCCGGCATCGCGCGACGAAGAGTCGAAGCCGTGGGACTCGTACCGGTGGCCGCCGTGTCCCCGGCTCTCCCGGAAGCCCTCGTCGCGGCCGCCGCCGGAGCCATCGCGCTGGCGGCGGGCCATCCGGTCGCGCGATCTTCCCCCGGGTCCTCGCCGGCCTCCATTGCGGCGTCCGTAGCCGCCGCCGGAGCGGCCACCGGGCGGCTGGCTGCGGGCCAGGTGCAGCAGCTCGGGATTGACGGCGGGTCCGCCGTCGTGACCCGAGTCCTGCGCCCGCCGTCTGCGGTCCACGGCCTGCTCCACCGTGGAATCGTCGACGAACAGGTCCATCAGCTCCGTGCCCACCTGGACGTGCTGCCACAGCGGCACGGGGCGGTGCTCGGAGACCACCACCTCCGTGGACCCGCGCACGGTGTCCAGCCAGTCGCCGAACTCCTCGGCGTTGGAGACGGTGGCGGACAGGCAGGCCATCTGGACGTGGTCCGGCAGGTGGATGATCACTTCCTCCCACACGGCACCGCGGAACCGGTCGGCCAGGTAGTGGACCTCGTCCATGACCACGAACCCCAGGTTGGCCAGGGTCGAGGAGCCCGCGTAGAGCATGTTCCGCAGCACTTCCGTGGTCATGACCACCACGTCGGCCTCGGAGTTCACGGCGGTGTCCCCCGTGAGCAGCCCTACGCGCTCGGGACCGAACCGGCGGGCGAAATCGTGGAACTTCTGGTTGCTCAGCGCCTTGATCGGCGTGGTGTAGAAGGCCTTCTGCCCGCGGGCGAGGGCCAGGTGGACCGCGAACTCCCCCACGATGGTCTTCCCCGCCCCGGTGGGCGCCGCCACCAGCACACCGCTGCCGGACTCCAGGGACCTGCAGGCCTCCGTCTGGAAGGCGTCCATCTCGAAGTCCAGGGTCGCGGCGAACCGCGTCAGCTGCGTCTTGGCCTCTGCATTGCGTTTCTTGGCTGCCAAGTAGCGCTCTGAGGGTGAAGACATGGGTTCAACCCTACGCGCTGATCCAGGGCCGGAACGGCACCGGAAACCGCTTACGCGCAGGGCTCAGTCCTTGGTGTCGGCCTGGATGGTCCTGAGCTCGTCGTCGGAGGTGGCCTTGATCGAGGAAGAATCGTAGGCGGTTTGCTGCTTGGCCAGCTTCTTGGCCCGGCGCCGGTCATTGAGCAGGCAGATGCCCACGGCCAGGAAGAACAGCGCCATGAGCGGTGCCGAGATGTAGAACATGACCATCAGGTCCGGGCCCGGCGCCACGATGGCCGCCAGCAGCAGCACCAGGATGATCACCCAGCGCCAGGCCTTCAGCAGGGACCTGCCGGGCAGGATCCCGATCATGTTCAGGCCCACGAGCAGCACCGGCAGGACGCAGGCCAGTCCGAGGGCCAGGACGAGTTGCAGTACGAATCTGACGTACTGGTTGGCGTCGATCACGTTGGCCGTGTTGTCCGGGTTGAAGGCCGTCAGCGCGAAGACCGCGCTGGGCAGGGTGAGGACGCCCAGCGCGCAACCACCCAGGAAGAGCGGTACGGCGGCGATCACGAAACCGTAGGCGTAACCCTTCTCCTTCTTGTGCAGCGCGGGGGTGATGAAGGCCCACAGCTGGTACAGCCAGACGGGGCTGGCCAGGATCAGCCCCAGGATGATGGAGACCTCGACCATCACGCTGAACGGCCCGCCCACGCCGCCGAAGTTCAGGATGGCCTCGCGGTCCGTCTGCTGGTTGAGCTGCTCGATAGGAGCATTGAGGTACTGCATGAACGGCTGGTACAGGAAGAAACCGGCGATCATGCCGATCACGGTGGCGATCGCCGAGATGATCAGCCGATTGCGGAACTCCCTCAGGTGCTCGGCCAGCGCCATCTGCGCCTGAGGGTTGTTGCGCCGGCTGACGCGCTTCTTCTTGGGGCGTGGGGTCTTCTTCTCGCTCATCACAGACGTGTCCAATCAGACGGATTCACCCGGCCAGAGCATTCGGCCGGGTGAATCCGTTCACCGACGACGGGCTTCCTAGCGGGCGGTGCCGTCGCTGTCCTGCCGGGCGGCGGGATCCTTCTCGGATGGGCGCGGAGCGGAGGCCGGGCCCGGCGAGGCAGGGCCGTTCGAGTCCTGGGAATCGACGGCCTCCCCGTTGACCACCGTGTTCTCGTCGTCCTTGCCGTCCTCCTTCATCTCCTTGACCTCGGACTTGAAGATGCGCATGGACTGGCCCAGGCTGCGGGCCATGCCCGGAAGCTTGGGGGCACCGAAGAGGAGCAGGATGACCACCAGGATCAGGATGAGGACCATGGGGTTGTCGAATAGGCGACCGAACATAATGTTCCTTTCGGTGTCACCGCGTCAGGTCGGAGACCCTCTGCGGCTGGCCCATCGCCCGGCGTCGTGCCGAGCGGCGTTGGGATCGGGCCTTACGTCGTTCTAGTTTGCCACTACGGTACTGCCTGTGGGCCTCGCCCCAGGGGGTGTAGACGTCGGCTCGGCGTGGCATGGGGTGCCGGGCGCCGTCAGCGGCGGTGGCGACTTCCAGTCGCTCGTTGACCGAGTCCCCGAAATCGCCCAGATCATGCAGTGCCCTGGCCAGCTTGCGCCATATCCGGTACAGCATGAGGGCCAGGAAGACGGCGCTGAGCACGACCAGCGCGGTCCAGAGCACGACCCACATCCACCAGGACATGCGACTCAGTCTAGACCCGCGGGCTGGCCGGAACCTGCGAGGGAGTAGGCCGTGAGCGCATCGTTCACCCAGATTCGGCCGCGCTCCGCCACGGCCTCCGGCCCCGCGATGCCCAGCTGGCCGCCGAACCGGGCGACCAGGGAGAAGGCCAGTTCCTCGGTGGTGAAGGAGATCTCGGCGGCCTCGAACTCCACCGGTGTGGAGGGCGCGGCGGTCTTGCCGCGCGCGGACTTCGCGGCCCGCCCGGAGCGAGGGAGTTTCACCGCAGCCGTCCGCCGGGCCCGGTACTGGTCGGCGACCCACCGGGCGCGGCGGTCGGAGATCAGCACGATGTCGGTCTCGGCGGAGGAGACCGTGGCCACACCCGTGCGGTGCGTCCTCGCCTCGTCATGGGCTTCGGCGTCACCGACGACGGCGGCCGACCGGATCCGGTCCAGCCGGAAGTCGCGGAAGTCCTGGGCTCGGGCGCACCAGGCCATGACGTACCAGTGCGAGTTGGCCGAGACCAGGCGCAAGGGATCGATCTCCCGGTCGGTCACCTCGTCGCGTGAAGCCACGATGTAGCTGATCCGCAGGCGCTGCCTCCGGTCGATCGCCGAGCGCACGGTCGCGGCCACCGCCGCGGACTCCTCGTGTTCGGGTGCCCTGCCCCGGGCCTCCTGCGCCGCGGCGGCCAGCGCCAGGAACGTCTCGTCCGGGCGGGCTCCCACGGCGTCCACCACGGTTGCCGGTTCACCGGCCGCCTCGGCCACCTTGCGCAGCGCCGAGTCGATGGCCGGGGTGTGCTCGCCGGGCAGGGAGCGCAGGGTCTGCAGCCCGACCAGGAGTGCCGCGGCCTCGGGCTGGGTCAGGCGCACGGGCGAGGAGATCTCGTCGGCGTTGGTGACCGTGACCGCGCCGTCGTCCCAGGAGGCCTCGATGAGCTGATCGGGGGTGTGCCCCGGCCGGCCGCAGACGAACAATGTGGTGAGGTCCTCCACGATCTGCTCGGTCGAGGCCTCCACATGCTCGGCGACGTCGGTCAGTTCCACGCCCTGGTGCCCGTAGACGTAGCGGACGATCTCCAGCATGCGGGCCAGCCGGTCCGCGCTGGTGTTCGAGGACCGGCGCGGTTTGCGCGAGGTCCTGGACCAGTCCACCTCCACGCCGCGGGTGCGCGCCTGGAACTGCGCCGCTGCCTCCAGCCGGCGCAGGACGCTGTCGCGCACCCGCTGCTGTAGCGACGGCGACGACGCGGGCGGGACGACGGCATCCGGGCCCACGGCGGCGATCTCGGCGGCCACGCGTTCCGGTTCGGTCACGGGTATGACCAGGCGATCGGGGCCGTCACCCGTTTCGGCAGGCTGCACGGAGGAGGCCATACGCCTGAGCATCTGCCCCCGGCCGGCCGTGACCACCACGGTCACCGAGCCGAGCTCGGGTGCCGCCTGCAGGGCATCGAGGCGTTCGTTCATCGAGAACCCCGCCGGCGGCTCGAACGTCTGCGGCGTGGAGCGGACGTCCGAGACGATGCGCGAGAGCCGGAAGGTGCGTTCCGCCTGCCGGTCCAGGTCCCAGCCGATCACGTACCAGGAGCCGAACCGCGAGCCCACCCCCCACGGCTCCAGACGCCTGGTGGACAGCTCGTCCGTGGAGGCCGCCAGATAGTCGAAGCGGACCTGCCGGTGCTTCAGGACCGCGTCCATCAGCGGCGCGAAGGACGGTTCCTGAACGGTGATGGTGGGCTGGACGAGCGGGGCACCGTCGTCGTCGCCCGCCGACGGCTCGAGCACCGGCTCCAGCTTGCGCAGCGCACGACGGGCGGTGGAGGCCAGCGTGGTCTCGGTCCAGGCGTTGGCCGCCAGGGCAATCACCGCCGCCTCCTCGGCTGTGAACCTCAGTTCGGGCAACGCGAAGGAGCCGCGCGCGATCCGGTACCGGTAGCCCGTCTGCTCCTCGAAGAACGCGTCCTCCGGAACCTCCTCGATCGGGAATCCGAGCGTGCGCAGCTCCTGCTTGTCCCGCTCGAAGGCGCGTTCGAAGGCGGCGTCCGACGGCATGGCCGTGTAGTCGGGCACGGCGGCGCGCAGCTCGGCGCGGGTGTACCCGCGCTCGCGGTAGAGCAGTGCGAAAATCAGGTTCAGCCGGCGCTCGGAAGCGCGCCGCTGCTGATCAACGGGCACCGGGCGGCTCAGCGCACGTCGAGCAGGTCGACCACGAAGATCAGGGACTCGTTCGGGCCGATGACACCGCCGGCGCCGCGCTCGCCGTAGGCCTGGTCCGCGGGGATCTCCAGCCGACGGCGGCCGCCCACGCGCATGCCCAGCAGGCCCTGGTCCCAGCCCTCGATGACCTGACCGATCCCGACCGTGAAGTCCAGGGGCTGGTTGCGGTTCCACGAGGAGTCGAACTCCTCGCCGCCCGAGAAGGTCACGCCGACGTAGTGGCAGGAGATCTGCCGGCCCGCCTCCGCGGGGGCGCCCTTGCCTTCGATCACGTCGACGATCTTCAGCTCGGTCGGGGCCTCGCCCTCGGGGAAGTCGACCTCGGGCTTGGTGCGGTCAAGGTTGCGCTGTCCAAAGGACACGGGTGCCTCCTGAATCGATGTGGTGCGGCGTGGTGCCTGGTGTGCTGAGGTGAACGGGAGCGGACCGCTAGCGAGTCCGGGTCATTCGCTGGGCGACGGCTCGGCGGAGGGTGCCTCCGGGGTGTCGGTCGCTCCCAGGATGTCCACCACGAAGATCAAATCGCCGGCAGGGGCTCCGCTATTCCCGGATTCGTCGATTTCCTCCTGGGTGCCGTACGCCTTGTCGGCCGGGACGCTGATCATCACGCGCGAGCCCGCCTTCTTGCCGACCAGCCCGTCGGACCAGCCGTCGATCACCTGGTCCAGTGGGAAGGCCGTGGGCTCACCGCGTTCGTAGGAGGAGTCGAAGACCTCGCCGTCCTCCCGGCGGACCCCGACGTAGTTCACGGCCACGGTCTGGCCCTCCTGGACCTCGTCGCCGTCGCCCTCGATGAGGTAGTCCGAGACCACGTCGTCCGGGGCATCGCCCTCGGGCTGGGCGATCTGCGGGGTGCCGTCCTCGGCCTCCGCGACCGCGGGCATGCCGTCCGAGGCTTGCTGCATCTCCCCCTCGATCTCCCGGGGGATGATCTCGCGCACCGTGTACCGCGTGGTGGTCTCGGCGGTCTGCCCCGCGCCGGAGTCGGTGGTGCGGGTGATGTCGACCGAGGTGCCCACGCGTGCGTCGGCGAGCCGGTCGTAGGTGAAGGAGTCCTCCTCACGCATGGCGTCGTTCAGCGTCATGACCATGGGCGTCTGCTGTCCGACCTCGCCGCTGGTCACGGTGGCGGTCGTGGTCAGCAGGGTGTCCCCCTCGTCGACCTCGTCGCCGTCGCCCTCGTTGACGATGGAGGAGGTGGGCTCGGGGAGCGGCTCCGGCTCGGGGGTGTCCACGGCGGCCAGGAGGTCGACGACGAAGACCAGGTCGCCCGTCGGATAGCCCGAGTCCTCGCCCAGGTCCTCCTCGGTGCCGTAGGCCTGGTCGGCGGGAATCGACATCATCACGCGGGACCCGACCTTCTTGCCTTCCAGCCCTTCCGTCCAGCCGTTGATGGCGTTCTCCAGCGACAGCGCGGCCGGCGTGCCGGTCTCCCAGGAGGAATCGAAGACCTCCCCGTCCTCCCAGCGGGCACCGACGTAGTCGACCACCACGGTCTGGCCCTCCTGGACCTCCTCGCCGTCACCCTCGATGAGGTAGTCCGAGACCAGGTCCTCCGGGGCATCGCCCTCGGGCTTGGCGATCTGCGGCGCGCCCTCATCGTTCTCGGTGACCTCGGGCAGGCCCTCGGGAGAGTCCTGCATCTCGCCGTCGATGCCCGAGGGAATCTCCTCGACGACCTCGTAGACCTCCACGGCGGTGGAGTTATCACCCTCCTGCCCGGACTGGCCGGCCGTGTTGGGGGACGAGTAGGCCACGATGCCGCCGATCTTCATCCCGGTCAGGGCGTCGTGGAGCTCGGGGAGGCGCTCCTTGAGGTCGTCGTCGACCTTCAGGACCTGGCCCGCGCCCGAGGAGTACGACTCCCCCATCTCCTGGCCGTCGGCGCCCCCGTACAGGGCTGCCTGCACCAGCAGGGTCGAGCCGTCCTCGATGTCCGCCCCGTCGCCGTCGCGCAGGACCTTGGTCTCGTTCTCCTCGACCTCGACCGGGGTCTCGAAGGTGATCTCGGGGACCTCTCCGTCGGCAGGGTCGTTGTTGAGTTCCACGGAGTTGAAGCCACCGGAGGAACAGGCGGTCAACAAGACCGCGGCTCCGATGGCGGTTCCGGTCCTCAGCAAAGCCTTACGCACGTAGTCCTCCAGTTGCGCATCGGTCGCGCGTGGTCGTGGTCTGTGGTGTCCGGGAGCGCCCTGAACGCAGGCGGCATCCAGCGACGTGCCGAACGTTTCCGGCAAGGGTAGCGGTCAGGTCTGGACGGTTCCTGAATCGACCCGCACCTTCGGTTGAGATGCGAGTTGGACCGCTCATCGGCTCTCCCCCGCCGCCGAGATGCGAGTTGGACCGCTCATCAGCCCTGACGGGCGGTCCAACTCGCATCTCGGCGGGATGGGGTAGTGGGTGCAATAGCAGGGTCAGTCGGCGGGGTCCGGCGTGGGCGAACCGTCCTCGGGGGCGGCGGCTCCGCGGGCCTGAGCGTCGGCGACGCCGGCGCGCTCGGCCAGGTGCTGGGCGTCCCGGACGGCGCGTCGTGCCTTCTTGGCCGTCACCTCCCGCTCCCCCAGCGCCATCGGGGTCCACGCCTGGAGGTCCTCCTCCGTGTACTCGGACTTCGACGCCCGCCGCTTGGGTGCCAAGCGGGGAGAGCCGTCGGCCAGCCGGCGAGCGGTGATCAGGAACCCGGTATGGGCGACCATGCGGTGGTCGGGGCGCACCGCCAGGCCTTCCACATGCCAGCCGCGGACCATCGTCTCGTGCGCATCAGGCTCGGTGAAGCGGCCGTCGGCGCGCATGGCCTCGGCGGTGCGGGAGAGCTGGGTGACGGTGGCGACGTAGCAGATCACCACGCCGCCCGGGGCGAGGGCCCCGGCTACGGCGTCCAGGCATTCCCAGGGGGCCAGCATGTCCAGCACCACCCGGTCCACCGATCCCGGCCCTTCGACCTGGCCCAGCTGTTCCGCGAGGTCTCCGAGAGTCAGCTGCCAGGCGGGGTGCTCCCCGCCGAACATGGTGGCGATGTTGCCCGCGGCGACCTCGGCGAATTCCTCGCGGCGTTCGAAGGAATGGACCCGGCCCTCATCGCCGACGGCGCGCAGCAGGGCGATGGTCAGCGCCCCCGAGCCCACGCCCGCCTCGACCACACGTGCGCCGGGGAAGATGTCGCCCATGGTCACGATCTGGCCGGCGTCCTTGGGATAGACCACTGCGGCACCCCGGGGCATGGACAATACGAAGTCCTTCATCAGCGGGCGCAGGGCCAGGTACTGGATGCCCACCGAGTTCTGCACCACGGTGCCCTCGGGACGGCCGATCAGCAGGTCATGGGGCAGGACGCCCTTGTGCGTCTGATACTCCGCGCCGCTGGTCAGGGTGATGGTGGTCAGCTTGCCGCGATCGTCCGTGAGCTGGATCCGCTCCCCCTCGCGCATGAGGCCGCGCCGGTTGACGGCGCCGGTGGGGCCTGGAGCGGCGGAGGTCGGGCTGGGGGTTTCAGGCTGAGTCATGCACTCGCTTTCGGCAGTGGTTTCGACAGTAGGTCAGGCAGGGGCGGATCGCAGGGTCTCCTGCCCCGGACGGATCCGGGGCGGGAGCCGGGGTCAGCCGGCGGCGGGATCCGCGCTGCCGGCCCGTGCGCAGACCATTGTGACATCTGCGCCGGTCCTCACCTCAGCAGCCCCGCGCTTCGCAGCAGCTCGTTGAGCCGGGACGCCCGCAGCACGCCCACGGGCGTGTGCTCGCCGTCGACGACGACGAAGATGCCCAGCCTCGCCCCGGCGGTGAACTCCAGCAGCGCCATCTCGGCGAGCTCGGCCGACAGGACCGCTCCGTCCGGCAGCGGCTCCATGACCTCGCCCAGGACGATCGAGGCGCGGTCCTGGGCCGGTACCGCCGTGATGCGAGCCGGGTTCAGGACGCCATGGGGCACGCCGTCGTGGTCGAGGCCGAGGACCGCGACGGGCCCCTGGGGTGCTACGGATCCGGGTGCGGGGCTGAAGGCCTCCCGCAGCAGCACCTCCACGGTGGCCAGGGAGGTCTCCGCGGAGACCGCGAGGCACGGTTCCATGAGGTCCCGTGCGCGGACGGAGGCCATGGCGCGGCCGGCCCGCGCGCGGCGGGTGGCAGCCGCAGCCCCGGAGAGGAGCAGCCACACGAGCAGCGCGGACAACAGCAGGAAAGGCAGGGACCGCCACAGCCCCGTCAGCAGCAGCCATGCGAGGACACCGGCGGCCACCAGGCGCCCGGCCCATGCCGCGACCACGGTGCCGATGTGCTCCTTGCCGGAGAGCCCCCACACGAGGGCCTCCAGCGCCCGCCCGCCGTCCAGGGGCATGCCGGGGATGAGATTGAAGATGCCCACGAACAGGTTGGCCCAGGTGACCAGCTCGACGAGGACCAGCGCCACCGCGGCGCCGGTCGACGGGTCGCTCCCGGCCCCCGCACGCAGGACCGTCCAGCCGAGGACGCCCAGCAGGATGTTCGCCGCGGGGCCCACGACGGAGATCACCAGCGAGGCCACCCAGGAGGTCCGGGCCTGCCCGAAACTGGTGTGCCCGCCCATCAGGGAGAGCACGATGTGGGTCACGGGCCAGCCGAAGGCGCGCGCCGCCCAGGCGTGGGCCAGTTCGTGCAGCAGGACCGAGGCGGCCAGCAGTACGCAGAATCCGGCCGCCACGGCGTAGGACCAGGCGCCGATCTGCGGGACCGATCGGGCCAGGACGGGCGTGTAGAGCAGGATGACGACGGCGGCGATCAGGAACCAGGACCGGTCCACCAGAACGGGGAAGCCGGTCACCCGCCCCAGGGACAGGGGGCGGCGCCATCTTCCGGCCGCGCGAGGCGGCTGATCGCCGCCTGGGGCCGGGGCGGCGCCCGAGCCGGGACGTGAGCTCACAGGGAACTGTCTTCCGTCCGCTCCTCGTCGTCACCGGCATCGCGCCCGTTGGCCTCGTGCCCGCCGGCGTCGTAGGTATCGGCGTCGTGGGTATCGGGGCGGGGCAGGTTCGCCCAGCGGGTGAGCTCGGCCAGCGTGATGCCCTCGAGGGAGTCGGGCAGGAAGTGGGCACCGGAGTCCACGAGCGGGGCGAGATTGGCCACCCCTACGACAACGGCCCCAGACTCCCTGGCGGAGCGGATCCCGGTCATGGAGTCCTCGACCGCGACCATGCGGCCGATCTCCAGGCCCGGCCGACCGCGTTCGGCGTACAACGCTGCGAGGCGCCGGGCGGCGAAGACGTAGGGGGCGGGATCGGGCTTGCCAGGCAGGCCGAGATCACCGGTCACGACGAGGTCGAACAGTTCCTCTCCGCCCAGGTCCATCTCCTGGGCGATAACCGCCAGGCGCCGGATGACGGCCTCCGCCAGCTCGGACCCGCTGTTGGTGACCAACGCGGTGGGGACTCCGGCGTTGCGGGTCTCCACGAGCAGCTCGAGCGCGCCAGGCCGCAGCGGCAGCTCATGGCGGATGCGGTCCAGGACACGCGAGTAGAGCTCACCGCCGATCTGCTCGGCCGACAGCTCGAGTCCACGGCCGCGCATGTATCGGGTGGTGTCCTCCAGGGAGAAGCCGAGCATGTTCAGGGAGTCCTGGTGGCTCCAGGGGAGCCCGTGCTCCTCCATCAGATCGCCCTCAGCGGCGAACCAGTGGATCTCCGTGTCCACCAGCGTTCCGTCCATGTCCCACACGACGGCGTCGGGGGCGGCAGGACGCGGGCCCGCGTCCGGGGTGGAACGTGCTGCTGCTGCGGTGTCTGCGGAAACCATGTCTGGGATCCTATCGGTCCGCGGGACGGCATAGCCGGGGCACCGGGCGGCGATTCGGGTGCCCGTCCCGGAGGCGATGCGCGGCTGACCGGGCGCAACGGCGCGCCGTTGCGATCCGCGTAGAGTGAGTCAGGTGAGTGGATTCGAGGAAACCAGCAACCCCTCTGTACCCGAGCGGGGCTCCCAGCCCGAGGCCGGGCCGTTCGGGGTGGTCCGTGAAACCGGCGGCCCCGAACCGGTCAAGGTCATGGTGGCTGCCTTCGAAGGGTGGAACGACGCCGGTGACGCCGCCACGGACACGGTCAAGTTCCTGGGCGAGAACTACGGCGCCCGCGAGATCTTCGAAGTCTCCGCCGACGAGTACTACGACTACCAGTACTCCCGCCCCCGGGTGACCCGGTCGGCCACCGGGGAGCCCAAGCTCGTCTGGCCGACGACCAAGCTGTCCTCTGCCGGGGTCGACGGCACCAATCTCGAGCTGGTGCTGCTGCACGGGTGGGAGCCGTCCTACCGGTGGCGCGGGTTCTGCGCGGAGATCCTGGAGCAGGCCGCCCGTCTGGAGGTCGATTTCATCGTCATGGTGGGAGCGCTGCTGGCCGATGTGCCGCACACCCGCCCCATCCCGGTCTCCATGACCTCGGACACCGATGAGCTGCAGGACGAGCTGGAGGTCTCCGGGTCGGACTACGAGGGACCGACCGGGATCGTGGGCGTGCTGTCCCACCTGGCGGCGGTCTCGGGTATCCCCACCGTGAGCCTGTGGGCGGCCGTGCCGCACTACGTCGCGCAGTCGCCGTCCCCCAAGGCCCAGCTCGCCCTGATGCGCAAGCTCGAGGACCTGCTGAGCCTCAAGCTGCCCCTGGCCGACCTGGAGGAGGACGCCGAGGCCTGGGAACGCGGCGTCAACGAACTCGCGGAGGACGATCCGGAGATCGGGGCCTACGTGGCCAAGCTGGAGGAGGCCACGGACACCACGGAACTCCCCGAGGCCTCCGGCGACGCCATCGCCCAGGAGTTCGAGCGCTTCCTGCGCCGCCGCGAAGAGGGCTGACGCGGGGAGAATTGACGCGGGGACGGCCGACGGAAGAGGCCCGAGGCCTCAGCCCGAGACGACCCGCCCTTGGCTCACAGGGTGATGCCCAGGCGGGCGTCGATGGCCTGACGGGCCAGGTCGTCGCCGGGGCCGGGAGCATCCGCGATGACGTTCCGGGCCCACTCGTCGACGGCCGCCAGTGCTGCCGGGGTGTCCAGGTCCATGGCGATGGCCGCCCGGATCCGTTCCAGCGCCTGCTCGAAGGAGCCGGGTGTGGCCAGGTCGGCCGCCTGGCGCCACAGCGCCAGCCGGTGCTCGGACTCATCGAGCAGTTCCTGCGTCCAGATCCAGTCCGTGCGGTAGCGCTGGGACATGATCGCCAGCCGGATCGCGTTGGGGTCCACGCCCTCGGCGCGCAGCCGGGACACCAGGACCAGGTTGCCGCGGGACTTGGACATCTTCTCCCCGTCCAGGCCCACCATGCCGGTGTGCATGAAGCTGCGGGCCATCGGGTGGCCGGAGATGGACCAGCTGTGCCCGGCCCCCATCTCGTGGTGCGGGAAGACCAGGTCGGAGCCTCCGCCCTGCACGGTGAAGGGTGCGGGCAGATACCGCAGCGAGATCAGGGAGCACTCGATATGCCACCCCGGCCGCCCCGAGCCCAGGGAGGCTCCGTCCCAGGCGGGTTCGCCCGGACGCTCGACCCGCCACAGCAGGGGATCCAGGGCATTGCGCTTGCCCGGCCGGTCCGGGTCCCCGCCGCGTTCGGCGAAGACTGGGAGCATCTCCTCCCGGCTGAGATTGGAGATCTGGCCCAGGTGCCAGGACCCGGGACACGCACCCGTCCCGCCGTCGTCTGGCCCGCACGGGGCGGCGAACTCGGACTGGGGCTCCGCCGTGGCGTTGCCCTCCTCCCCCAGCGCCCCGACGGCGTCGACGTCGAAATAGACATCCCCGTCGGGCTCCTCGTCGTTGCGCCCGGGCACCCGGTAGGCCAGGCCGCGGGCCAGCAGGTCCTCGACGGCCGGCACGATCCATCCCACCGCTTCCGTGGCGCCTGTGTAATGCGCCGGGGGCTGGACGTTCAGCGCGGTCATATCCGAGCGGAAGAGCTCGATCTGCTCCTCGGCGAGCTCGCGCCAGTCCACGCCGTCGCGCTCCGCCCGCTCCAGCAGGGGATCGTCGACGTCGGTGACGTTCTGGACGTAGTCCACGGGGATGCCGGCGTCCAGCCAGGCCCGGTTGAGCACGTCGAACGCGACGTAGGTGGCGGCGTGACCCATGTGCGTGGCGTCGTACGGGGTGATGCCGCAGACGTACAGGCTGGCGCGCTGCTGCTGCGGGAGCCGTTCGACCTGCTGCGTGCGGGTGTCGAATACCGCGGGCACCGGCGCGCGACCGGGGAGTTCGGGAACGGGACGCGCTGACCAGGACTGCATGTACACCTCGGATTGAGCGGGAAGGAGCGGCAGCGGCGGCTGCCACCGGTTGAGTCTAGGACCTGGGCGTGGGCTGTCAGACCGCGCTCATCGCGGGGACCGCGGAGATCACCCCGAAGCCCAGGAGCACGAAGATCACGATGCCCAGGGCGATGCGGTACCAGACGAAGAGCGAGTAGGACCGGCTGGAGATGTAGCCCATGAACCACCCGATGATCACGTAGCCCACCACGAAGGCCACGACCGTGGCCACGAAGGTCTGCGGCATGGAGTAGGCGGCCGGGGACGGGTCCGAGATCTCGGAGGCCAGCTTGTACAGACCGGAGGCGAAGACCGCGGGGATGGCCAGCAGGAAGGCGTAGCGGGCGGCGGCTTCCCGCTTGTAGCCCATCAGCAGACCGGCGGTGATGGTGCCGCCCGAGCGGGACACACCGGGGATCAGGGCCAGGGCCTGGGCGAATCCGTAGAGCACGCCGTGCTTGACGTTCAGGTCCTGCAAGGCGCGCACCTGCTTGCCCACCTTGTCGGCGATGCCCAGGAAGACGCCGAAGACGATCAGCATGGTCGCGGTGATCCACAGGCTCCGGAAGGACGTGTCGATCCAGTCCTCCAGGAACAGGCCCAGGATGCCGATGGGCAGGGAGCCGACGATGATCAGCCATCCCATGCGGGCGTCGGGATCCTTGCGGTCGATCTTGCCCACCAGGGACAGCGCCCAGTGCTTGATGATCCGGACGACGTCGCGCCAGAAATAGATCACCACCGCGGTCTCCGTGCCCAGCTGCGTAATAGCAGTGAAAGCAGCGCCGGGATCGCCGCCGCCGGGCAGGAATTCACCGACGATGCGCAAGTGGGCCGAGGAGGAGATCGGCAGGAACTCCGTCAGGCCTTGCACCAGTCCAAGAATGATTGTTGAGAGCCAGTCCACCCGGACACCTTAGAACAGGTTCCGGAGCAGGTGGCGCAGACACCGGGCGCCATGCCGTGCGTGGTCCCTCACAGTAGGGACAGCGCGGGGGCGGGCAGGTGGCAGATAGCAGCGGCGCCGGGCGACGACGACCGGTTAGCGGGAGCCCTCTTCCTCGTCGCGCTCATCGTCGTCATCGGCCTCGTCCTCATCGGCGGCGGAGTCGGCCTCTCCGGCATCGTCGAGGTCGTCGTAGTCGTCCTCGTCGACCAGGGAGCCGTCGTCGTCCTCGTCGAGATCGTCGAACTCCTCGTCATCTTCGTCTTCGTCGTCGGCGAAGACCGTGAGCGGGGTGACCTCGTCGAAGTTGTCGTACAGTGCCTCTTCATAGGCATCGAACGCATCCGCGATGGCCACGTAGGCGCTGTCGACGGCTGGATCCTGGTCACTGCGGCGGTTGGAGAGGGCAACCAGGTGCTCCTCAAGGGCTGAGACGAGGGACTGCAGGGCGACTCGCGGATCGGTGCTCATGGCCCAGACGTTACCCGCCCGACGGCAGAATGGGGAGAGATGAGAGAGCAAATCGCTCAGAGTTCAGCTCGAATCAGTTTCGATCCCGATCAGCGTTTCGAGTACCTGGTCCTTACCGTGGCTCCGGGCGAGCGCATCGCGGAGGCGCGTGCGCGGCTCACGGAGCATGCGGAGTACGGCAAGTGGGAGCTGACCCGATCGGTCCATCTCTACGGCGGGACCCGCAAGTACTGGATGCGCCGGCGTGTCATGCGGGTGCAGCGGACCCTCTGAGCGCGCGCGTCAACTTCTTCTCTCCCTTATTCCGCCGAGTAGTGAGTTGGACCGCCCATCAGCTTCGATGGGCGGTCCAACTCACTACTCGGCGGGAAGGAAAGAGAATAAGGACTCAGTAGTTCGTCAGCAGGGTGTGCAGGACGTCCGCGCCGAACTCCAGGGAGTCCACCGGCACCCGTTCGTCCACTCCGTGGAACATCGCGGGGAAGTCCAGCTCTTCGGGCAGGCGCAGCGGCACGAAGCCGTACCCCGTGATCCCCAGCGGGTCCAGCGACTTGTTGTCCGTGCCGGCCGAGAGCATGTACGGCAGCACGACGGCGTCGGGATCGTGGACCTGCAGCGCATCGACCATGGCGTCCACGACCGAGCCGGAGAACGGCACCTCCAGCCCGATCTGATCTGACTCGAACTCGATCCGGACCTTCTCCCCCGCCAGCTCCTGCAGTTTGGCCAGGACGATCTCCCGCTGCTCGGGCAGGTAGCGCACGTCCAGGCCGGCGACGGCGGAACCCGGGATCACATTGGTCTTGTACCCGGAGCTCAGCTGTGTGGGATTCGAGGTGTTCTGCAGCGTGGCACCCACGAAACGGGCCACCGAACCCAGTTCGTCGAGCAGCCCCTGCGGGTTCTGCGGATCGAATTCGACGCCGGTCAGCTCCGTCACCGCGTCCAGGAACTGGCGTGTGGTCTTGGTCAGCTCGATGGGCCACTGGTATTCACCGATATTGGCCATCGCCCGCGACAGCGTGGTCACGGGGTTGTCGTGGTTGACCTGCGATCCGTGGCCGGCCGTGCCCTGGGCGTGGAGCTGCAGCCACATGAGGCCCTTTTCGGCGGTCTGCAGCAGGTAGGCGCGGCGACCGCCGATAGTGGCCGAGTACCCGCCGACCTCGCTGATGGCATCGGTCACGCCGTCGAAGATCTCCGGATGGTTCCGCGCGACCCACTTCGAGCCGTACTCCATGCCGGCTTCCTCGTCGGCGAAGAAGCCGATCACGATGTCCCGTTTCGGCCGCTGCCCGGTGCGCTGGATGTGACGGGCCACGGAGAGCATCATGGCGTCCATGTCCTTCATGTCCACCGCGCCGCGGCCCCAGATCATGCCGTCGCGCAGCTCCGCGGCGAAGGGATCGACGGACCAGTCCTCCGCCATGGCGGGGACGACGTCCAGGTGCCCGTGGACCAGCAGGGCGTCGGCCGACGGGTCGGTCCCGGGGATCCGGGCGAACACGTTGGCGCGGCCGGGGGCCGATTCCACGAGGGTGGTGTCCAGCCCGACCTCTTCGAGCAGCCCGGCCGCGTACTCCGCCGCACGCCGCTCGCCCTTGGCATCGCCGCTCCCGTAGTTGGAGGTGTCGATGCGAATGAGGTTGCGGGTGATCTCCACCGCTTCGTCGTGCGGGGTGGGGTGGGCCTGGGTGCTCATGCGCTACTCCTGGTTCTCGGCGGGAGGGGTGATCACGATCCGTCAGCGGGCCGCGGTTTCCTGCCCGGGATAGCGCGACAGCCTCAATTCTCCACCCTCCTCGACCACGATCGCCTCATCCGTGGAGCCGTCGGCGAGGTCGACGCGGATCACGGTGCCGTCCTCCCTGGCCTGCTGGGTCTGCCGGGGCACGGTCATGCCGTGGAAGATCTCGGACTCGCCGTGCCACTGCTCCAGGTAGTAGGCGCAGTAGCGGGAGTCGCCGTCAGTGGCACGGTGCACGAAGTCGTGGGACAGGTTCTCGCAGGCCGCATCCCAGTCCCGCTCCTGCATGGCCTCCACGAACTCTCTCGTGAGGCCCCGGGGGTCCGACGGGTCCGCGCCGCAGGACGTCAGGGCCAGAGCGGCACCCCCCGCCACGACGGCGAACGAGCGGAAAGGTCGGTGACCTCGGTACGGCATGGTGATGGCTTCCTGGCAGACGTCCGGGCCCTCCCATGCTATCGCCAGCCCCTGCCGCACCACCGCCCCGAGGGCAACCGGAGCATGCGGCAGCGAGCTGGATGAGAGGCGGGTGCGGACGCCCGGGGTGAAGGGACGAGCCGGGAGACGTGCGGAACCCAGACCCCCTCGATACAATGAAAATGCAATATTCTTCATCACCGTCGATGAGACTCCCCCCGCCTCCGAGTTCGGCTCCCCCAAGCCGGCCCCCCAGGAGAAACAGTGCACGAGAACAATGCGCCCGTCGCACACGGTCAGGCTGCACCCCCCGACAACGACCGTCCGGCCGACGAGGCTCCCACGGTCGAGATCACGACGTCATGGTTCGCCGGGCTGCGTCGTCGTCCCCGATGGAAGCTCACCCTCTGGGCCCCCGACGGCCGGGTCCTGCTCAAGGAGCAGCATCACAGCTACCGGGAGGCCCTGGACGCCGCCGTGTCCTTCTGCCGCGATATGCGGCTGGGGCCGGTGACCGTGGACCTGGCCGCCTGAGCGCCTCCGTGACGATCCGATGACCGCGCGACGCACTCGCCGGCGAGTCGGCTGCGACCGTGCTGTAAGGCCGCCGTCAGATGATCGGCGGCGCCGGGGGATCCTGCTGAACGGTCTCCGCGTCGGCTCGCAGATCCGCCAGCATGGCCTCCGCGTCGTCGTCGTGGGTCAGGAACGGATCGCGTAACGTCACGATCCGCTGGGTGGGGCCGTTGATCTTGACGTTGACCCAGTCGATCGTGGTGTGCTTGCCCGCCGCGATGGCGGCCTTGACCAGGTCGCCCCTGATGCGGGCCCGGGTTTGCGGGGCGTGATCGACGGCGTACCGCGCCTCGGACCCGTCCGTGCCCGGGAGCCGTGCGGCCATGCCGCGCTCCTCCAGCATCCGGAACAGACCCCGGCCCGGTGCGATGTCGTGATAGGCCAGGTCCATCTGGGCTATGCGCGGTGCGGAGTAGTCGCCGCCGTTGCGGGCGATCCAGGAGTCCAGCAGCTTCTTCTTGATGGCCCAGTCGATCTCCGTGTCGATGCCGCTGAGGTCCTGGGTCTGCACCGCATCGAGAGTCCTGGCCCACAGATCCAGCACCCACTCGACCCGGTCGTGATGGGCACCGTTGGCCTGCACGAACCTGCTGACCGTCTCCAGGTACTCCCGTTGCAGGTCCAGGGCCGAGCGCCGGGAGCCGTCGGCCAGCTCGACCTTGACGGTGCCCGTGAGGTCGTGCGAGATCTGCCGCAGCGCCAGTGCCGGGTCGGCCAGGGTGCGGTCGGTCATGACGTGGCCCGCCTCCACCAGACGCAGCATGAGGTCCGTGGTGCCCAGGCGCAGAGCCGTGGTGGTCGCGGACATGGTCGAATCCCCCACGATCACGTGCAGGCGCCTGAACCGCTCGGAGTCCGCGTGGGGCTCGTCCCGGGTGTTGATCAGCGGGCGGGCCCTGGTGGTCGACGACGACGAGTCCTCCCAGATGTGATCCGCCCTCTGCGAGAACGAGTAGGAGGGCACCCCGGGTGCCGCGGCGAAGCTGCGCTGCCCGAAGGCCGCAGGACCCGCGGGGTGGACCCGGCCGGCGCCCGCGATCAGCTGGCGGGTGACCAGGAACGGGATCAGGTGCGCGACCAGCCGCGGGAAGCGGGTGGAGCGGGAGATCATGTAGTTCTCGTGCGAGCCGAAGGAGTTGCCGGCCGAGTCCACGTTGTTCTTGAACAGGTAGACCGATCCCCCGGTGCCCTCCTCCGCCAGCGCCGACTCGAGCTTCTGGCGCATGCCGTCCACGATCAGCTCGCCCGCCCTGTCGTGGGCCACCGCGTCTTCGATCGTCGCGCATTCGGAGGTCGCGTACTCGGGGTGGGAGCCGACGTCCAGGTAGAGCCGGGCGCCGTTGGGCAGGAAGACGTTGGAGGACCTGCCCCATTCCACGACGGGCCGGAACAGGCGCCGGGCGGTCTCATCCGGGGTCAGGGGCAGCCCGCGGGCCGCCGAATGCACCAGGCCGAACTCGGTCTCCAGGCCCATGATCCTGCGGTCCATGGGGTCACTGACCGCCCTTCTGCACGAACCCCTTGACGAACTCCTCGGCATTGGCCTCCAGGACCGCGTCGATGTCCGCCAGCAGGTCGTCGGCCTGGCTGGCCTGAGCCTGCGCGGCGGCGGACGGGCCTCCGGGCGACGGGGCGGGTCCTGAATCGGGCAGCGGGGCCTCCTCTTCGCGCTTCGAGCCGCTCGAGGTGATGCGTTCCTGTGCCACGGTATTGCTCCTTAAGTAGTGCTTTTCGTCGGTGTTCTCCGGCAGTGCTCTTTGTGTACTGCTCTTCGGCGGTGATCGCCGGTGCTGCTCTCCGCCCGAGCCCTCCCGCGCCCGTGAAGGCCGCCGGATCGTCGCGGGTACGAGAGATCGCGGGGCGCCGTCACCCTGGGGCCCGCGCCGAGGAGGAGCTCACCCACTCCGGTCGTTCGCGCTCGAGCCGGCGCACGAAGGACTCCACGTCCGGAGCGCCCCACCACGACGACGTCTCCTGGCGGGTCAGGGCGGTCGGCTCGGGCATGACCACCCGGGCACCGCGCTGGATACCGGGGAACTGCAGGGCCGCGGTATCCCATCCCGCGGCGACCACGCTCTCCGGGAAGGCCGCCACGAGCCGGCCGCGGAAGTCCGCCCGGGTGTCCGGCGGCGGGGTCCAGGCGGCGGCCGCGATCTGCTCGGCGCTGAACAGGGTCCTGATGCGACCGGCCGCGGCGATGCGGTGGTACAGGCCCTTGGCCGGGTTGACGTCGTGGTACTGCAGGTCGATGGCCGCCAGCCGGGGGGCGGTCCAGTCGAGACCACCGCGTTGCCGGTAGCCCTCCAGCAGCTGGTACTTGGCCACCCAGTCCAGGCGGTCGGCCAGGGACATGGGATCGGTCTCGAGGGCGTCGAGCACCTCCCTCCACGAGGAGAGGATCTCGGCGGTGTCCTGATCCGGCTCCCCGCCTTCGAGGTCCTCGGCCGCCTCCAGGAAGCTGCGCTGGATCTCGATGCCGGTCAGGTGCCGCCCGTCCATGGTGGCCACGGTGGCCTGCAACGTGGGGTCGTGACTGATGGCGTGCATGGCCTCGACGGGATCCCGCAGCGCGATGTCGGGGGCGCAGCGCTCCTCGACCAGGCGGAGGACCAGGGACGTGGTGCCGAACTTCAGCAGTTGAGAGGTGTGCGCCAGGTTGGCGTCTCCCACGATCACGTGCAGGCGGCGGTACCTGGTCTCGTCCGCGTGCGGCTCGTCCCGCGTGTTGACGATGGGCCGGCGCACGGTGGTCTCCAGCCCCACCTGGCGTTCGAAGAAGTCGGCCCGCTGGCTGATCTGGAACCCCGGCCGGGAGCCGTCCTGGCCGATCCCCACGCGTCCCGCGCCGCACATGACCTGGCGGGAGGCGAAGAACGGCAGCAGCGCGGCATTGAGCCGGTCCAGATCGGTCCGGCGCGGGATCAGGTAGTTCTCGTGCGCGCCGTAGGAGGCGGATTTCCCGTCCGTGTTGTTCTTGTACAGGTGCACGGGCTCCAGCCCCGTGGACTCGGCGGAGGCCTCCAGGGCCTCGACGACGGTCGCGGCCACCGCGTCCCCGGCCAGATCGTAGAGCACCGCGTCCCGCGGGGTGAGCACCTCAGGCGACGAGTACTCGGGGTGGGAGTGGTCCACGTAGAGCCGGGCGCCGTTGGGCAGGACCGTGTTCATCACGATCCGGGCGGTGTAGTCCTCCCACAGGTTCTGTTCGGCCAGGGCCTCGGCGGCGATCTCCTCGCTGGTCAGCACCGGGGCCTGATCCGTCAACTGCGTGGGATGGGCCTGAGCCCGGTCGACGGCGAAACCCCGGGCGTCCCGCAGCGGGCTCTCCGAGCTGTAGTCGAAATCCGGCACGGTCTCCCCGGAGGCGCCCAGTTCACGGCGGACCAGCGCGGCGTAGGCGGTCACCACGCGCGTGGAGAGCACCGTGGAATTGGCCCTGGGCTTCTTCGGGGCCAGCACGCCGAACTCCGTCTCCGCGCCCATGACGCGGCGCACGCTCATGAGCCGGCCCCGTCGTCGTCGGAGGACGTGCCGTCCGCCGGAGGGGCGACGACCGGCAGCGCGCCGGTGGCATCGCCCGGGCGGGGGCCGCGGTGCATGACGATGCGCAGGTCCGCGATGGTATCCCCGCGCCGCCCGGAGATCCGCGCCCAGTCGTCGGGATCGGAGGTGTCGGGCAGGTCCTGCTGCTCCATGAACTCCTGGGCCACGGCGCTGCGGATGTGCTCCCGGGTGATCCCGCGGACCCCGCGGGTCAGGAGGTCCTTGATGGCCTGCTTCTTGGCGCGGTCGACGATATTGCGGATCACGGCGCCCGAGACGAAGTCGGAGAACCAGAGGGTCTCGCGTTCGCCGTCCTTGTAGGTGATCTCCAGGAACCGGGTGGCGTCGGTCTGGGCGTACATGGCCCGGACACCGGAATCGATCAGCGCGTCCACCGCAGATTCCCGGGACCCGGCGGCGATGACCTCCTCCTGGTGCAGGGGGAGGTCCGGGGTCAGGTACAGGGCGAAGATCTCCCGGGCGCCGGTGGCGTCGGGCCGGTCGATGCGGATCTTGACGTCCAGCCGGCCGGGGCGCAGCACGGCGGGGTCGATCATGTCCTCGCGGTTGGTCGCGCCCACGATGATCACGTTGTCCAGCTTCTCCACACCGTCGATCTCGGTGAGCAGCTGCGGCACGATCGTGGTCTCCACGTCCGAGGAGACCCCCGAGCCGCGGGTGCGGAACAGGGAGTCCATCTCGTCGAAGAAGACCACCACCGGGATCCCGGCCTCCGCCTGTTCGCGGGCACGGCTGAAGATCTGCCGGATCTGCCGTTCGGTCTCCCCCACGTACTTGTCCAGCAGTTCTGGGCCCTTGATGTTCAGGAAGTAGCCCTTGGCCTGCTCCCGTCCCGATTTCTCGGCGGCGCGTTCGGCCAGGGAGCGGGCCACCGCCTTGGCGATCATGGTCTTGCCGTTACCGGGCGGGCCGTAGAGCAGGATGCCCTTGGGCGGGGTCAGCCGGTGCTGACGGTACAGGTCTGGGTGGACGAACGGCAGCTCGACGGCGTCCTGGATCTGCTCGATCTCCTCCCGGAGACCGCCGATGTCCTCGTAGCGGACGTTGGGGACCTCCTCGAGGACCAGCTCCTCCATTCCGGTGCGCTGGACCACCTCCAGGGCGAAGCCCGTGCGGTGGTCGATGCTGACCGTCTGCCCCGGCTGCGGGGGGTTCTCCCGCAGCGCACCCGACATGCGCAGGACCCGTTCCTCGTCGGAACGGCCGACGGTCACCAGACGGCTCCCGTCGACGACCTCGCGCACGCTGGCCAGCTCTCCTGTCGCCTCGTATCCCAGCGCCGCGACGACCACGGAGTGCTCGTCCACCAGGATCTGGCACCCCGGCTCGAGCGATCCCCGGGGAACCAGCGGCGAGATCGGGCAGCGCACGCTGCGCCCGGCCAGCATCGCATCCGCACTCACGCTCGTGGTCCCGGGGGAATCCCCGGCAGCGACCACCCGGATCAGCGTGCCCACGGACAGGGGCAGCTCGAGGTCGTGCTCGAGCGCCTTCTTGAGCTTCGTGATCTGGTCGCGGGCACCTTCGAGGGCGGTCCGGAGCTTCTGGTTCTGCTGCCCGGCAGTGGCCAGCTGACGGTCCAGGGCTCGCTTCTCCTCGCGGACGATCGCCACCACCTGCCGATGGGCGGTGGCCAGCTGCTGGGCGCGCTGATCGTCGCCGGAGCCGCCGGGCCCGGCGGAGGAGGGGGATGAACTCGAAGGGGTGCCGGTCATCGTCGTCGTCAGTCCTTATCCGGGCAATCCACAGCCCGGCTCGGAGGGGAATTCGCGTACCACCCAACTCTATGCCCGCGGCCTCCGCCCACCGCACCGGCACGGCACCGCTGCCCGGGTCGCGAACAGCGTCGGCCGCAGATGTGCTTATGGTGACCAGGGCAGACCAGCGACCGGTAGGACCGGGAGAGAGAGGAGAACGATGCCGATCCGCACTCCCTCCCCCGGCTTTCCCGCGGGCTCGCCGCAGTACCGCCGTATCCTGGCCACGCTCTCCCTGGGCGGGCTGGCGAACTTCGCCCTCATCTACTTCGTACAGCCCCTGCTGCCGCAGTTCGCGCGCTCCTTCGGCGTGGCCGAAGGCGTCACCGGTGCGGCGCTGTCCGCGACCACGCTCGCCATTGTCGTCGGCCTGCTCCTGGCCGGCCCCCTAGCCGACCTGCTGGGCCGGATCTGGGTCATGGCCGGCTCCCTGGTGCTCTCGGGGGTCTTCACGATCGCGTGCGCGATGGCGCCCACCTGGGAGGTCTTCCTGGTGCTCAGGGCCGCCTCCGGGCTCGCGCTCGCCGGCCTGCCCGCTATCGCACTGGCGTATCTGCGCGAGCAGGTGGACAACGCGGCGCACGCCAAGGCCAATGCGCTCTATATCGCCGGGACCGCCATGGGCGGGGCGCTGGGCCGGCTGCTGCCCGGGCCCCTCTCCGAGCTCGGCGGGTGGCAGCTGTCCGCCTACGCCCTCGGCGTGTTCTCGGTGCTCATCGGCGCGGTCGTGGTCTTCGCCCTGCCCATCGACAAAGGGCGCGGTTACGGCATGCCGGCCCGGGAGATCTTCTTCGGCACGTTCACCGTCCTGCGCAACGGGCAGGTGGCGTTCATCTGCCTGCTCGGCGCCGTGATCATGACCGTTTTCGTGGGCGCGTACAACGCGATCGCCCTTCGCCTCGAGGCCGATCCGTTCAGCATGGGCAGCGAGGCCGCCGTGGTCTACCTGGCCTATCCCATCGGCATCCTGGCACCGGCGGTCTTCCGCCGGGTGGCGGAGCGCCTGGGCCGTCCGGTCACGGTGATCCTGGGCTTGCTGTTCATGGGCGCGGCGGTGGGGGTGACCAGCCCGGATCTGGTCGCCACGATACTGGTCGGCCTGGGGCTGCTCACGTTCTCCTTCATGGGGACCCATTCCATGCTCAGCGGGTGGGTGGTGGATCGTGCCCACCGGATGCGGCTGAGCACCGCACGGGCCTCCAGCGCCTATCTGGTGTTCTACTACGCCGGCTCCTCGATCTCCGGAACGCTCTCGACGCATCTCTGGAGCGCTTTCGGCTGGCCCTCGATCGTGCTGTGGTCGGCCGCCATCGTGGTCGCCGGCCTGTTGTGCGCCGTCGCCGTGCTGGTCATGCAGCGACGGGACCCTTCCTGATGTACTGGTCACCCCGGCCCGATGGCCGCAGACGCTTTCGCCGAGGTCCTGAGCGTCGTCCCGAGTGCGGTCGACCGGGTTCCGCCAGTACCAGTCCCCCAACGGTCCGGAGGAAAGAATGGCCGACGACGTCGCCGGAGCCCACCGTATGCGCGTCCTCCTGCTCAGCGATCCCGGCCTGCCCAGTCGCAGGGTCAACAAGATCCAGGACAAGCTCGAAGCCCGCATGAGGCAGGCGTATTCGCGCGAGGTGGAACTGATCACCCGGACCGAGACCATCCGGCTGCGCCCGGACAACACCCTGGACATCGCCTCGGCGGGGCGGCTGGCCGGTGAGTACGACCACGTCGACGCCGTCCTCCTGCTCACCGAGATCCCCCGCCATTCCGGGGAACGGCCGCTGGTGGCCGAGGTCTTCCCCGAGCACAACGTGGGTGTGGTCTCCTGCCCCACCCTGGGCGCGGTGGCGACCAAACGGCGCATCCTGACGGTGCTCATGGACTGCATGGCCCGCCTGATACCACCGGCCTCGCCGTCCGGTCCTGCCCCGTCCGGTGCCGTGCGGTCCGATGCCGGAGCCGGTGCCATGTCGGAGCACGACGACGACCGGTCGCAGCAGGGTCTTCGGTGGACGCAGTGGTCCGAGCACTCCGGCGGCCATCAGGCCCTCCGGTCCAAGGGCGGTGCGGGATCGGTCCGCACCGTGCTGGGGATGACCATGGCAAACGACCCCTGGCGCACCGCCCCGCGCCTGTCCAGCGCCCTGGCGGCAGCAGCCGCCACCGGTGCCTTCGGCATCTTCTACAGCTCGATCTGGCAGATGGCCGCCTACCTGTCCACGGCCAGGCTGATATCCATCGGGGTCGTGGCGGTGGTGGTCATGGTGTCCTGGCTCATCGTCAGCAACGGCCTGTGGGACAGGCCCATCTACGAACGCCTGAGCCGGGTGGTGGTGCTCTACAACCTGTCGACGATCTTGACCCTGCTGATCTGCGTGGCCGCGCTCTACCTCTCCCTCGTGGTGCTGATCCTCCTGGGCGGGCTGATCATCATCGCCCCGGAGTTCATGGCCACGATCCTCGACACGACCGAGGTCCGGTTCACCAACTATCTGGACATCGCCTGGCTCAGCGCCGCACTCGGGGTCGTGGCCGGCGGGCTGGGCTCGAGCTTCGACAGCAGGACCGACCTGCGCAAACTCACCCACGGCCAGCGCGAGCGTCAGCTGCAGTACGCCACGGACGACGACGATACGACGTCGTAGTCCAGCCCGGACGGATCGTGCCCGAATGAGTAAGGTGGCCGTGAAGCCGATCACGAAGGAGTGGCAGTGAGCACATCAGAGGAACTGAGCCAGGAGCAGGTCGTCGAAGTCATGCGGTCGGAGCGCTTCGTCATGCTGTCCACGGCTACCAAGGACGGCAAGATCGTGTCGCACCCGATGACGCCGCAGGAGGTCACCGACGACGCTGTCGTGTGGTTCTTCATCGGCCGTCAGGGCGACCAGGCCGATGCCATCGCCCAGAACCCCGAGGTGAACCTGGCCTTCGCGGAGACGGGCTCGTGGCTCTCGGTCGCCGGACTCGCCGAGTTCGTCGAGGACCGCGCCAAGGTCGATGAGCTGTGGGACGGCCAGGTCGACTCCTACTTCGACGGCGGCAAGGAGGACCCGAACCTCAGCCTGCTCAAGGTCACGGGAGTCTCGGCCCAGTACTGGGGCGTTCCCGGCAACAAGGCCGTGGCGGCGGCGAAGATCCTCGTCTCGAAGATCCGTGGCACGGACGGCCCCGGCATCTCGGGGACCACCGACCTCTGAGCTCAGGCTCAGTCGCTCATCGTGCCGGTCTCGGGAGCCCCCTCGAGCGGCCCGTACCGGAGCAGGACCGTGCCGCCGTCGCCGGTGACGGCATCGTCGAGCAGACGCAGGCGAGCCGGTGAGGCGCCGTCCGGGAAGACCTTCTTCCCGCCGCCGAGCACGATCGGATAGACCCACAGGCGCAGTTCGTCGAAGAGCAGCTCGGTGAGCAGCGTCTGAACGAAGTCGATGCTGCCGATCACCCCGATGTTCTGGTGCGATGCCCGGATCTGCGCGATCTCGCGGTGGAGATCGCTGCCGATGCGCTCACTCCCCTGCCAAGTCAGCTCCGGTGTCGCCCGGGATGCGACGTACTTCGGGATGGCGTCGAATTTCCGTCCGATGTAGCCCTCGGGACCCGTGGTGTGGAAAGGCCAGTACGACGCGAAGATGTCGTAGGTCCGGCGGCCCAGCACCATCGCGTCGTAGGCCTCGATGTGCTCGGCAGCGCTGCGTCCGACGGCGTCGCTTGGCAGGGGCGCCTGCCAGCCGCCGAAGCGGAACCCGTTCGAGGGGTCCTCGTCGGGCCCGCCCGGCGCCTGGGCGACGCCATCGAGGGTTGTGAACAGATCGATATTGACGTGACCAGTCATGATGCGCTCTTTCCTCGGATGGCCCTCGGATCGCCCTCGAACGGGCAAGGCGGCTGGGCGCTTGGCGGGGAACCTCGCGCCGCCTCCGCTGCCGGCTCACGAGTCAGTATGCGCCGATCCCCTCCGCGGGAATAGAGGCGACCGGCGGGTGGGCTCACGATCGAATCACTGTCATGGAGCAGCCCTGAGGTATAACTTAGGGTGACCTAAGTCAGATGATGAGCAGCCACCATGGAGGAACTCGATGCCATCGAGCAATATCGCCGTCAGTCACGCGGGCTCCGGCCTGGTCACAGCCGAAGTCGTCCGAGCCGAGCGGATCTCACCCCATTTCGTGCGGGTCACCATCGGCGGAGAAGACCTCGCGCAGTGGCGGAACCTCGGCTTCGACCAATGGTTCCGGCTGGCCCTCCCCGTCTCCGACAGCACCCGTTTCGACAAGCTCAGCGACAAGTTCAACATCGGGGGCTACCTGCGTTATCTCACCCTGCCGAAGGCCACCCGGCCCGTGATCCGCAACTACACGGTGCGCGAGTTCCGTGGGTCCTCCGGGACCTCCCCCGCCGAGTTGGATATCGACTTCGTGGTGCACGGCAGCGAGGGGATCGCGGGCCCGTGGGCGGGCACCCTCCCGGTCGGTGCCCCCGTGGCGCTGATCGACCAGGGATGCGGATACCGGCCGGTTGCCGGGGCGACGCGGGTCATCCTCGCGGGCGACGAGAGCGCCCTGCCGGCTGTGCTGGGCATCCTGCGGGATCTTCCCGCAGAGTCCACGGGGACGGCGATCATCGAGGTGCCCGACGCCGAAGACCAGCAAACCGTCGTCGCACCTCGGGGCGTCGACGTCCGGTGGATCGTGCGTGACGGCCAAGGGGATGGGGCTGCTCCCGGCGCCGCGGCTCTGGAGGAGCTGCGTTCCGTCGCGCTTGGCGAGGAGCCCGTCAGCGCCTTCCTGGCCGGCGAACAGCAGCTCGCGACGGGCGGCCGCCGGTACCTGGTGAACGAATGCGGACTGGCCAAGACGGCGGTCGACTTCACCGGATACTGGCGCAGGCACTGAGCATGCACCGGCTCGTCAGATCGCTTCTCAGGCACGGAAGACGAAGTGCTTGCCGGTCATGGCGTCCACGAGGACCTCAACCGGTTTCTCGTCCGCACCCGCTGTGATCCACCAGTTGGGTTTGCCGAAGAGCAGTGGTTCCCCGTTGACGTGGAGGTCGAGGTCCGAGCCCAGGCGACGGCGTCGGAAGAGCACGCCGAGCATGAGCTCCCGCGCGGCGTCGATCGCCGTGTCACGAGCCAGCCGCGGTTGAGGGTCACGGTCCGAGGCTGCTGAGTCAGGGCGCGGGAAGAAGTCCTGACGGTTCCAGGGCTCGGTCACATACGCACGTCCGCCCACGAGGTCCACCACGGCATGAGCGAGCAGCGCGCGGGGCTCGATCGGACGCCTCCGCCGGCTGTTTCCGGACATCCGGAACTCGACGCCGAGCATGGGGTGATGGACCAGTTCGGCGTTGAGGGTGCGATCGTCCCGGAGCCGGCTGCTCATCCGCTTGATCGCATCAGCGCTCGAGACCAGAGGGCGGCGGACGGCCTCCGGGGCCGGCAGCGGAACGGACTCCGCCGCCTGGCCGCCGGAGGCAGCATTCGAAGGCACTGGCATGGAGTCCTTACCGCTCCTGCCCGGCCGGTACGTCGGCGGGGCGCTGAGAGGCCAGGGCGGCATCCTCGCCGATCAGGAGCCGGGCGGGAATCGGCGCCACCCGTCCCGCTTCACGGACGGCTTCGGCGATCCGCTCGGGCACGGGATGGCTCTTCTGGGTGGTGAGGGAGCCGATCACCATAGCCAGCACCGAACCGGCGATGCCGATGACCATCGGGTCGACACCGAGGAGTTCCGTAGAGTCGACGACCTGCGCCGTCACGGCCGCGGCGGTACCGACGACCATCGAACTCAGAGCACCGACGGTGTTCGCCCGCTTCCACCAGACCGCGCAGACATAGGCCGGAACGAACGCGGAACCGAGGACGGTCGTGGCGAACACGACGATGCTGAAGACCCCGGGCGGCCTCGCCATCGCGAGCACCAGGCCCACGACCGCGAGCAGGAGGACCGTCAGCCTGGAGACGTTGACGGAAGTCTTCGGGTTGACGCTCTTGGTAAAACGGGCCCACAGATCGTGAGAGGCGATGGTTCCCGCCTGAAGCAGCAGCGCGTCGGCCGTCGACATGATCGCGGCCATGATCGCAGCCATCACGATGCCCACCGCGACAGGGGGCAGTACCGTCTCGGCGACCTGGAAGATCGCCAGCTCCGGATTGTCCAGGTTGGGCACGATCAGCAGCGAGAGCATGCCGATGATGTAGGCACTCGGGATGAACAGCAGGTTGAAGCCGGTCGAGTAGATGCTCGCCTGGCGGGCGACCGAAGGTCGCGACATCGACATATGACCCACCACCACGTGCGGCCAGCCGAGATAGCCGATGGAGAACACCAGCAGAGCCCCGAGGATGACTCCCCAGGCGCCGAGGTACTGACCCTCCGCGCCCCACATGGTCAGGAGGTTCTCGTTGATGTTCCCGATCGCCTCATGGCCCTGCGTGAGTCCACCGACCGCCTGGAGGGAAGCGATCAGGATCCACAGCATGCCGACGACCATGATGATGGCCTGCACGAAATCGCTGTAGGCGACGGCGAGATAGCCACCGAGGAAGGTGTATCCGACGATCACCCCGACGGCGATGATCAGCGACCAGTTCAAGGAAATGCCCGTCACCATGGACAGGCCTTGACCGCCAGCGAGGAATTGAGCGAGGAGGTAGAAGAACATGCAGAAAAGAGCGATCGGCGCCGCAATGAGTCGTGTCCACACCGACGGGTAACGATGTTCCAGATAGCCGATCGAGGTGATCGCTCCCAGCATCTGCGACAACTTGCGCATCCGGCGGCCGAGGATGGAGAGATTGAGCACGCCGCCGCCGACATCCCCCAGGGCATACCACATGCTGAAGTAGCCCTGGGTATTGGCAAGCGATCCAGCGCCCATGAACATGTATCCGGACATGGAGGTGCTCTGCAGGCGCAAAGCAGTCACGGCTGGGCCGAGGCTACGCCCACCGAGAAGAAAAGCCTCGGAATCAGCGGTGCTTTTCCTCATGGACCACAGCCCGATGCCGATCATGGCCATGAAGTAGATGATGAGGAAGAACAGCTCCATACTCATGACTGCGGTTCCTCCTGACCTGTGTCATCGACGTCCTCCACATGCCAGTGACGGGTCGTGATCACGAATACGGCCGTATAGAGACACCAGAATCCGATCACCCCGACCATGATTGCAGTGGTTTCCATGGGTAATCCGAACATGACGACCGCCTTTCCGGTGACCGCTGTTTCACAGCGAGCTTGCGACATGTTAGTCAGAGCCGGCTTGCGGAGACAAGTTCTGCGCTTCCAGATTGCCGGAATTGATCTGTAACCCGGAGGACACGAATACGGAACATAGACGTAAATCCGGAAATTTCCTCCGATCCTGATATCACAGTTTCCCGGGGAGTTCGAATCGGAGTTCTATATCCATGCTTCACGCAATGATATTTGTGAATACATATGAATTGGATGGTCCCCGCGGACGGGCGATAGCCCTGGACTTCAAAACCGCCCGACGGCTCGCTACCATGGGGGCATGCCTCGCCGAGTGGACGACTACAGGGGACTCACGCAGAAGAGCCGGCTGCGCCTGCTCCACGCGGTGCAGCGTGTCCCGGGCCGGCGACTGCAGGAACTCGCCGAAGAAGCGGGGATGCCCATCAACACGGCGCGTGACCATCTGCGAATCCTGAAGGACGAGGGTCTCATCGCGAGTTCTCCGGTGGAGACCGGCGAGCGCGGGCGACCGCCGCACGTGTACTCCCCCGTTCAGAGTGCCGAGCACAGCCCTGTCGCGCAGAGGCGAGTCCACGACGCGAAGACTCGGGGCGATATTCTGCGGGGCCTCGATCCGCAGCTCGACCACAGCGACGCGCTCGGGGTCGAAGCGGTGCACCAGCTCGACACCCTGTACGAGCATCTGGAGGACGCCGGCCTGGAGCCCGAGATCGACGAGGACGACCTCACCATCGGGCTGCTGCCGTGCCTCTACGAGGGCATGCTCGATACCGACCGCCCGATCGTCTGCTCCGTTCATGCAAGGCTCGTCCGGGATCAGCTCGAGCAGGTCCCCGGCCCGCTGGAGCTCCGGCGTCTGCATCCCTTCATCGGCCCGAAACGCTGCGAGCTGGTCCTGGGGCGCCGCGGAGAGCAAGCACCCTCCTCACGCCCAGGAGGGGTCGACGCCGATCAGTCCGACTCAGAGCTGGAACAGTACGCCGTCCGGGCCATGCGCGCCATGCACGCGTCGGGAGGGGAGACCCCTCCCGACGGCACGACGGCGAGCGGGACCGCCCCTGCTTGACCCGCTCGGCCGCTCCCCTCTGCTCCCCCTCACCTGTTCCCCGGGTATCGCTCAGTCCGGCTGCTGCGCCCAGAGATCGGGGCCGAACACCTCGTAGTGGATATTGCCGCTCGGCACGCCCTGGTCGATCAGGGCCCGGCGAGCGCTCTGCATGAACGGCAGCGGACCGCACATGAACACCTGCGCCTCTTCGGGCAGCTCCACATCGGAGAGGTCCATGAACCCCGACTTCGCCGGGTGCAGGGTCGGTGCGTTCTCGGCGTCCTCCTCGTACCAGTTCTGGGCGCGAGCATCCGGCATGGCGAGGACCTGGCGACGCAGTCCCTGGTACAGGGCGTGGTGCGCGTGCGACTTGTCGGCGTGGAAGAGCCGCACCGTCCGGTCCGGCTGGCGGCGGGAGAGGTCTTCCATGATGGCGGCCACCGGTGTGATCCCGATGCCGGCCGAGACCAGCACCAAGGGGGCTTCCGTGTCGTCGAGCACGACGTCACCGGCGGGCTGAGAGACGTCCAGGACGGTGCCGGGCTGCGCGTGCTCGTGCAGCCAGCTCGATACCTGCCCGTCCGGGACGCCGCCGGCGCCGTGGACACGCTTGATGGTCACCCGCAGCGAATCGCCGCGCGGCCCGGAGGAGATCGTGTACTGGCGCGGCTGGCGCAGGCCGTCGGGTAGGTCGACGGCGATCGCCACGTACTGCCCCGTGCGGTGGCTGGGAACCTGGCCGGCCACCGGGGACAGGAGCAGCGAGAACACGTCCTCGGACTCCTCGAAGCGCTCGACCACCCGGTACTCGCGCCAGGGATGCTCCGGATCGGTATCGGCGTGGGCGTAGAGCCTGGCCTCCTCGGCGATCAGCGACGTCCCGAAGAGCCAGTAGACCTCATCCCACGCCGCTGCGACCTCGGGCGTGATCGCATCGCCGAGGACCTTCTTCACGGCCCCCAGCAGGTAGCGACCGACGATCGTGTATTCGGGAGCCTTGATGCCGAGCGAGACGTGTTTGTGGGCGATCCGCTGCATGACGGGGGTGAAGTCGGGTGCTTCCGGATCGATCAGGTGCACCGCGAACGCTACGACCGAGGCCGCGAGTGCCTTCGGCTGCTCCCCGACCGCCTGGTTGGCGCGGTTGAAGACATTGAGCAACTCGGGGTGGGCCTCGAACATGTCCGGGTAGAACACCTTGGTGATCTCCTCGGCATGCTCGGCCACGACCCCCGCCGTCTGGGCCACGATGGCCTCTGAATCTGGGGACAGTCTCATGATGGGTCCTTCTGTGCTGGTCGACGCTGGTCAACACGGAACTGAGTGCTCCTGATGGTCTCCCAGCGGAGGGCTGCTGTGATGCCGGTTTCGCCGTGATTATTCGAGAAAGGTCGACGTCAGGCGGTGCCACTGCGGGGCTTGCATGAAAGACTGCTGACAATAAATTCGATGAATAAGGATAGGTAAGGGCTGTGGCGAAGCGATGATCCAGAGAATCTGGGAACAGGCCTACCTCTCCCCTGCCGGCAGCACCCGCCGGATGGCGCAGCAGGCGATTCTTGCCGTACTGCTCGGCGTCTCCGTGATCGGCATCCTGCTGTTCGTTCCCGGCATGAGCAGCTCCCCCGTTCTGTGGATCGGCACCGGACTCCTGATCGCGGCCACGGTCGCTTCAATCGCGGTGCCGTGGGACAGGTTCGGGCAGGGAAAGGACATCGTCATCCCTCTGACCGATCTGGTGGCCGTCGGCTGCGTCCGGCTGGCCACTCTCCCGGAGGGGTCATCTCTGTCGTTGTTGATGTTCTTCCCCGCGGTGTGGCTGGTGGTCAATCATCGTCGGCTCGGGATCCTCCTGGCGGTGAGCGCATCTTTCCTTCTGGTCACCGTCCCCAATGTCCTCAGCGCTGAGAACCCTGCCGATTTTCTTCTCATAGCGCGCAGCCTGCTGCTCCCGCTGGTCATCTTCATGATCTCGGTCATGATCGTCGGACTGTATGACCGACTCGAGGCGGCGCGCGCACGAGCTGACAATCTGTCGAGAATGGAAACCGCCGGACGGGACGAGGCACGGCGCCTGTCGCGTCTGCTGCGCAGCATCGGCGAGAGCCTCAGCGTGGGAGTCCTGGTTCTCGACAAGGAGGGCAACGACCTGATGTGGAACCGGGCTCAGCGCAGAATTCACGCGCTCGCCTCCCCTCCCGAGAATGAGGACAAGACGGAAGCAGGTCATCTCGTGTTCCGGTCCGACGGCCGGACCTCGATCCCCGCCGAACGGAGGCCCGCCTCTCGAGCAGCTCACGGGGAGACCTTCGAGAACATGCTCATGTGCGTCGGTGCTCCAGGTGCCGAGCAGGTCGCGCTGTCGGTCTCCGCACGGCCCGTGGTCAATACGGAAGGAGAGAAAGAGGGAAGCGTCATCGTGATGAACGATGTCACGGAGATCCGTGCGGCCATGAAGGCCCGAGAGGAGTTCCTGGCGAATGTGTCCCATGAGCTGCGCACCCCCTTGACCTCGATACTCGGGTACATCGAACTCTCGAAGGACGAAGTGGGGGGTCCGGATGCCGATCTCTCCGTGGTCGGCGACTATATGGACGTTGCCAAGCGCAATGGAGAGCAGCTGCTGGCCCTCGTCGAGGATCTGCTCCTGGAACAGCAGTCCCAGGCGGGCAAACTGGTCCTGAATTTCGAGCGGCACCGTGTCTCGGATCTGGCCTCGCACGTGCTGCGTTCCCTGCAGCCCCTCGCAGCAGAAAAGGGCATCGAACTGATCGGCGAGTGCGAGAACACGCCGGAGTCCCTGCTCGACTCATCGCGCATGGTCCAGGTCTTCAGCAACCTCGTCTCCAACGGGATCAAGTACAACAGGTCAGGGGGAGGGTGACCGTCTCGACGGGGGTACGGTCCGGTGATATCGAGTTCACCGTCAGCGACGACGGACCGGGTCTGGACGCCGAGGACGCCGCCAATCTCTTCACGCCGTTCTTCCGCGGTAAATCGGGAATGCTGTCGAAGACCTCCGGCGCGGGCCTGGGCATGGCGATCGTCAAGAGCATCACCCAGGCTCATGGGGGATTCGTCTCCGTCGTCGAGACCGCCCCGGGGAAAGGGCTCACCTGCCGGGTGACGCTGCCCGCCTCGGGTCCCCTGCTGCATCGGCGGATCGAACCCACGGACGCAACGAGTCGGCAGTTCAGTCGCCCATCGCTACCGATGGGCGACTGAACTGCCGACTCGCCGGGTCTGCTGAAGGCCCGAGCCTGCGATGCCCTGATCAGCCGGTGACACCCGTGATTTCGTTGATGGCGTGGGGTGCCTCGGCGCTCTGGAGCACCTCGCCCGTGGTCAGATCCACCGCATGGATCTGGTTGCTGGCCGGTTCAGTGACATAGGCCCGATCGCCCTCGACGTACAGGGCGGGCCGGGGCTGCTGCCAGTCCTCGGGTTCCTCCCACGCCTCGACGACCGGATAGGACTCGGTGACCTCACCGGAGTCGGGATCGATCACGTGCAGCTGGCCGTCGGTTCCCAGCACCAGCGCCTGTCCCTCCGGGCCACGGCCGAGGGACTTGAAGCTGTACGAGGTGCCCAGGTCCACCAGCTGCAATTGCCCGGTCTCGGTGTTGGTCAAGCTGATCCGCTCGGGGCGTTCGAGATCGGCGTCCTCGTCCACCTTGTAGTCGCCCAGCACCACGGGCGACTGCTCGGAACCTGCCTGGTTGCCGATGCGACCGTAGGAGTCCGGGGCATCCGTTTTGGTGAAGGTCCCGTCCTTGAAGAACAGGATCCCGTCCTCGCAGCCGAGCGCGATGGCCTCCCCCTGGGCCGCCGCTTCGCCGTGGACCCCGGGGCACTCCTCGCTCCGGGCCACCTCACCCCCGTCCGCGTCGACCACGATGGCGCCGTCGCGTTCCTCCTCGTTGCCGAGGGTGTACAGGAGGTGCCCGTCGGGCAGCTCGACCGCCACGCCGTGATGCGGCTCCTCGGCTTCCTTCACGGTCGGCTGGGCATCGCCTTCGAGGAACGACGCCGAGTCGAAGATCTGGATCTTGCCGTCGCCGTCGCCGAACAGGACGGTCTTGCCGCCGTGACGCACCACATGGCCCGGTTCCTCCGTCTCGTAGACGGTCTCGGTCAATTCGGGGTCCCCCGCATAGCTGTGGGTGTGGTCGCCGTGGGGCTCAGTCCATACCCCGGCATCGAACAGCTGGAAACCTTGGGAGGTCGAGACCAGCGCATGGCGGCCGTCGCCGGCTGCATTGACCCGGTTGAAGCCCTCCAAGGGGGTATCGTCGACGACCTCCAGCGTGGTGGCGTCCAGGGTGAGAAGCCCGCCGTCGTAGGTGGTCACCAGGCGCGGCTGGGCCGCATCGACCGCGGTGGCTTCGTGCTCGTGAGCCGTCTCCGTGGTCGCGGCCGTCTGCCCCTGACTCGGGGAGGCGGTGCTGGTCGTCTCCCCCGCTCCCGAGCAGCCCGCCAGCAGGGCGGAGGCGGTGACCAGGGAGGTGCCGATCAGTAGTGTTCTGCGGTGTTTGTGCATCATGTGCCTTTCTCAGTGATGGTTCCAGCGATAGGTGATGGGGCGATGGCAGGCGCCCGGAATACGAGGAGCCGTTCTAGTCAGAGGGCCGCTGACCGGTCAGACCGTCAGCGATCCGCGCGGCGTTGATCTCCTGCATGGAGATGTAGTCGCCCGCGTCCTGCTCGGGTTCGGTCAGCGATTCCGAGTAGAGAGGAATCACCTCCACATCGACGCCGGCCTCATCGGCCAGAACGTCGGCGAGTTTCTGCTGCTGGGACGAGTCGACGAAGATCGCGGGCACGTCATTCGCGCGGATCGTTTCCGACAGGTCGTTGAGGTCGGCCGCCGACGGCGCCGCCAGGGTGGTCCCGCTCGGGATGACGGCGCCGACGACCTCGTAGTCGAAACGATCGGCCAGGTACCCGAAGACGTGGTGGTTGGTCACCAGCTTCCGCCGGTCGGCGGGCACCTCGGACAGTGTTTCCGCAACATCCCGGTCGAGCTGTTCGAGCTCGCCCCGGTAGGACGACGCGGAATCCCGGATGCGATCCATGGCGCCGGGATCCAGCTCCTCGTCCAGCCTCTCCTCGATGACGTCGACGGCCTCGATCATGCGACCGGGGTCCGTCCAGAAATGCGGATCTTCGGTACCGGAGGAGGATCCCGAGGAGTACTCCAGGGGATCGATGTGCTCCCCGACCTCGAGAACCGGGACGTCCTGGGACCGCGCGTTGTCCAGGTTGGCGGCCAGTCCCTCCTCCAGGCCCAGGCCGTTGGCGACGATCAGGTCGGCCGTTTCCATATATCCGGCTTCCTGCGCGGACACGCCGAACGAGTGCGGATCGGCATTGGGCTTCATCAGAACGTGGACCTCGGCGTTGTCGCCTACCAGGTTCTGCACCACGTCGCCGAGGATGTTGGTGGTCACCACGATGCTCGGGCGCTCTTGCGAGGATCCGCAGCCGGCGATCGCCAAGAGCGCCGACAGGCACAGGGTCAGGACCGCTGCGATCGGTGCCGCCCGCCGGGCCGGCCCGTGCCTCATCGGCCCATCACCGCGATCTGCGTGGGCTGGCCTCCCGCCGCGAAGCTGCGAGCCTCCCTCAGGCCATCGGCCACGTCGAGTTCCAGGACCCGCCCGCCCGCCGGATCGGAGACATAGGCCCGCTCATCGTCGACGGCGACCGTGGGGGCGGGAGAGGATTCCTCGTTCTCGTCCTCGTCCGATGGAACCTGGACGAGTTCCCGGCTGGAGAGGATCTCCCCCGTCTCCGGGTCGATGGCGTAACCGACGCCGTCGGCGTCCAGGGCCAGCGCGGTGCCGTCGTCCGGGGAGATGCCCGCGGAGATCACCTCGGCACCCGTGGCCACGTGGGTCCAGGATCCCGTGGCGGGGTCGAGAAGGCCCAGCCCGGAGCCTTCGAAGGGGGCTATCAGGAGATCGCTTCCGGCCGTCAGGGTCCAGGCGCGGCCCTCTGCCTGCTCCGGATAGGGCTGGAGCGTGGAGCCGAAGTCCTCATCGACCGTCAGCACGCCCGCATCGCAGGCGAAGGCCGCGGCGTCCGAGGTGGCACCGGCGCCATGGATCTGCGAGCAGTCCGTCTGACCTGATAGCTCGGCGGGCTGTCCCCCGCCGCTGTAGAGGGCGAGTTCGCCGGGCAGTTCATCGGGCCCGTCGTCCTGCGGCGTCGTGGTGATCACGTGGTCGTTGAAGGGCACCGCGAGACCGTGATGCGCGCCGGTCTCGATCGACATCGTCTCGGTGAGCTCACCGTCCTCGAGGGGCTTGCGGTCGTAGACCTTCACCGCACCATCGCCGTCAAAGAAGACGGCGACCGACGCGTCATGGGACACCACGTGCCCGGGCTCGTCGCCGGAGACTTCGTCCACCTCGGAGACCCCCGAGGTGTAGTAGTGGACGTGGTCCCCGTGGTCCACCGTCCACACGCCGCTGTCGTAGACCCGGACCTGCCCGGCCTCCCCGTCGGTCTCGAACAGGTACCGGTTGTCCGCCGCCCCGATCCGCGTCTGCGACCCCCCGTTCTCCTCGGCCACGCTCTCCTCGGTCAGCAGATCGAGAATCTCGAGGCTGCCGTCCTGACCGTCGTGAACGGCCAGGCGGAGTTGCGGCTCACTGGCCTCCTGGGCGCCTTCGACGTAGCCGTGCGGGGCACTGGCCGAGCTACCCGCCTCCGACGGCATGGATGGCGGCGCCTCAGCTGCGGGATCACTACTACCGCAGGCACTCAGGCCGAGGGCGAGGATGGCCAGGCTGCTGTAGATCACGGACCTATGGGTGGAGCGGTTCACGTCCCGGGACTCCTTAATGCGAACTGTTCTCATTACTGTTCGATGAGCGTACTCGATACACCGTCCGCTTCACCAGCAGGGACACGAAGAAGGTCGATGCGCTCAACAACGCGATGGTGGCGCCCGCGGCGGTCTCCGCATACCAGCTGATCAGCAGACCGGCGTAGATCTGCGTCACACCCAGCAGCGCCGCACCGGCCATGATGGCGGGGATCGTGCGGGCCACCAGGGTCACCGTGGCCGGCGGCCCGATGAGCAGGCCGAAGACGAGCAGGGTGCCCACGATCTGAAAGGACGCGACCGTCGCCAGGGCCGTGAGCGCGAGCATGGCCAGGTGCGCCCAGTGCGGTCTCATGCCCAAGGTGGTGGCCTTCTGCTCATCGAAAGCCAGTGCCACGAACGGGCGATGCAGGATCCAGCACGCGATCGCCGTCACCAGCGCCGCGATGCCGATGATCAGCACATCGTCGCGCCGCACACCCAGGACGTCGCCGAACAGGAAACTCGTCAGATCCACCGCGAAGGACTCCGAATGCGACACGATCACGACGCCGAGGGCCAGCATGCCGATGAACTGCAAACCGATGCTGACGTCCTGCGAGAGCTTGGCCTCTCTGGAGGTCCAGACCACCCCGATCGACATGACCAGAGCGCTGAGGGCCGCGCCGAGCATGAGATTGCCGCCCAGGATGGAGGCGATCGCGACCCCGGGAAGCATGCCGTGCGACATCGCGTCCCCGAAGAAGGCGAGCCCGCGCAGGACCACCCAGGTGCCGATGCACGCGCACAGCACGGCGGCGAAGGCACCCGCCACTAGCGCTCGCGCGACGAAGGAGACCTCGAAAGGGGTCAAGAGAATGTCCATCTGAGAACGATAACCATTATGATCAGGAGATGGCCGCCCCCATCCGAATCTCCGAGCTCAGCTGCCACTACGGCCGGCTCCGCGCCCTCACCTCGGTATCCACGACCATTCCGACGGGTACGACGACGGCCCTCGTCGGTGCCAATGGATCGGGCAAGTCCACTCTGCTCGCGGTCATGGCCGGGACGAAGAAGATGTCTTCCAGCAGGATCGAGGGCCTCCCCCGCAACGTCGCCTTCGTCGTTCAACGCAGCGCTGTCCCCGACCGACTTCCCATCACGGTGCGCGAGGCGGTCGAGATGGGCCGATGGCGCCGACGGGGTCTGCTCGGCAGACTCGACGGTCACGACCGGTCAGTGGTCGATGGCGCGCTGGAGGATCTCGGGATCCAGGATCTCGCGGGACGGCAGCTGGGAGAGGTCTCGGGGGGCCAGCGCCAACGGGCCCTCATCGCCCAAGGACTGGCTCAGCAAGCCGAGCTGCTGCTCCTGGACGAGCCGCTGGCGGCGGTGGACGAGGAGACGGCGCTGCGCATCGAGACCACCATCCGCCGTCAGCGGGCTGCCGCCGTGACCGTTGTGCTGGCCACGCACGATATCGAGCAGGCGGCGCGGGCGGATCGCGTCATCAGGCTCGACGGCGGAACCATCGCAAACGACGGGGTGACCGGTAGGCCGGCCGCATGACTCGATCCACCGTGCCGCCGCCCGACCCGATCGACCTCGGCTCCATGCTCGAGTGGATCACAGAACGCTGCTCGGTCCCGCAGATTAACCTCTCTTGCGCCCGGGCGGCCTGGAGCTGTCCCCGCTGCGTTCCAGGGCGACGATGTCCTTGCCGAAGGAGAAGAGCACTAACGACAGGGCTGCCGCGGTGCCTGCGGTAGCCAGCCAGACCGGTACTCCGGGAACGATCGCGACGAGCAGCGCGATGCCTTCCAAGGCCGCGATCGGCCGGCGAATCCGGCTCGGGGGCAAGTCTTGTCTCAGGCGCGGGCGGAGCCACGAGGCCAGACCGAAGAGGTAGCGCATGGCACCCAGCAGGATCACCCACCATCCGATGATCGGGGCCGTGTGCAGGCATAGAACGGCGTAGAGCACCGCATCCGCTTCCATGTCGAGGCGCGCCCCCACGGCACTGGCGGTCCCGGTGCGCCGGGCGAGCCATCCATCGACCGCGTCCGACAGCAGTGCCATCAGCGCGATCGCCGCGACCAGCGGAGTGCGGTCGGGCAGAACCCCGGTGAATACCAGGACGACGGCGCCCGCCAGCACCCCGCTCGAGACGAAGCGGACCAGGGTGACCCGGTCGGCGGCGGTGATCGGTTGGCCGTACTGCCGGGCCCGCCACCAGCAAGCCGCCGCGGGCAGCGGGGCTGATGTGAGGACCGCCCCGGCCGCCGGTACGCCCGGTACGCGCAGGACCAGGACCATCGCGGTGACGGCGCCGACAGCCAGGACCACGGCACCGATCGCCTCCAGAACCCCCACCCGCCGTTCCGGCCGGGTCGACCTTCGCTTATCGAGGTCCTGCGTCGACCGCCGGCCCCTCCTTCTCACGTTCACTCGATCCTCTCCGCCCCGCGCCCTTTCCGCCCGTCGCGCTCACCGGACGGAAACGCCGTTCTGGGGAAGTACCACCGCGGCCTGCACGAGAAGATGATCCGACGGCCACCCGCCGTCGATGCTCGCGGGGTTGATTCCGATGCGCTCGACCCGCACATCCGGGCTCACCGCGATCCAGTCGATCCGCTTACCCGGCCGCGGTGACCGGTACCGGGCGTACGTCCCGTACTCCGTAGTCAGCCGGGTGTCCGCTGCGTGCCAGGCATCGAGGAGGTGGCCGCGTGCGAACAGCTCGCGCAGTGGCCGCGAGCCCGGTCCCGCATTGAGATCCCCCATCACGACCACGGGATGGAGGTCGACCGCGACCGCGTCACGGACGATGGCGGCCGAGTGGGCACGCGACCACGTGCACAGGGGTCGAAATGCGTATTGACGGCCCGGAACCCGACCCCGGTGACGCAGTCGCGGAACAGCACCGACACCATCACCCGTGGGAACAGGCTCGCCCACGACCGTGATCCGGGCACCTCCGGGGTGGACGACAGCGCCGTCTGCCGCCAATCGAGCAGTTCCAGGCGCGCAGCGTCGTAGAAGACGGGGCAGGCCTCCCCGCCACCGCGGGCATTCCTCCCGCGCCCCACGAAACCGTAGGTCCCGCCCAGGGACTCGCGCACGAACCGCACTTGATCGGGCAGCACCTCCTGCATCGCCAGGAGCGCGGGGCGCTCGGTTTTGAAAAACCGCGAGAGCAGAGGCGCCCGCACCGACCACCGGTCGGCGCGCGGCTGCGGGAGGCCGTTCAGGTGACGGCGGACGTTGAGGGTCATGACGTGCAACCGCGGAGGGGCCGTGCCGGGTAGCAAGGGAGTGGGCGACGTCATCGGCTGCACACCCGTCCGAAGGCCATTGCGCCGAACCGGCTGCGAGGATGGGGTGACACGGGACGCCGGCACGCCGCGTCCCCGGCCCGCCGACCGGCCGGTTCACGAGCTGTCCCGGCCGCGAAAGGAGACCATCCGTGACCCGACGGCAAGTGAATTTCGCCCGGTGGCGCAGCGGGACCGCCAGCGGCGGCAACCGCTACGACGATCGCCTCGTGCGCGCCCTGGCCGCACAGGAGGTGGACGTCCGCGAACACTTCCAGGAGGGTCCCTGGCCTGTTCCGGCGGAGGGGCATCGGACGGAATTCGGCGCGCTCCTGCGCACGGAACGCGTGTGGCTCGTGGATAACATCATCGCCTCGGCGGCACCGCGGGCAATCGCAGCCGCGGTCGGCGAGTGCCGCCGCGTGGCCGTGCTCCTGCATTACTTCCCGGCCGACGACCCCTCGCACTCCCCCGCCGACCGCGCTCGGCTGGCCCGGACCGAGGCCGCGTCGGTCCGGGCGGCGACGACCGTGATCACTACGAGCGCCTGGGCGGCCGGTGAGGTGCGGCGGCGTTATGGCCGCGACGTCGTCGTCGCCACTCCCGGCGTGGATCCGGCTCCGCCGGCGCGCGGATCCACGCCCCCGAGCCTCCTGTGGCTGGCGAGGCTGACCCGGACGAAGGATCCCGTGACCTTCGTCGAGGCACTCGACCAGCTCGGCGATCGTGCGTGGACGGCACGGATCGTGGGGCCCCACGGCCTGGACCCCGTACTCACGGACCACCTCAGGCAGCGCGCAGCCGCGGCCGGGCTCGCCGACGGCATCGAGATCACGGGTAGCCGGGAGGGCCCCGGCCTCGAGGCGATCTGGCACGGTACGGATCTGCTCGTCCACACCGCGCGGGAAGAGGCCTACGGAATGGTCGTGAGCGAGGCGCTCTCCCGGGGAGTCCCGTCGATCGTCCCCGAGGGGACGGGGGCTGTGGAGGCCCAACGCGGCGCGGGTGGGCGATTCCAGCCCGGGGACGCGACAGCCCTGGCCGCCGTCTTGGGCGCGTGGCTGGACGACCCCGGACTCCGCCGTCGCTGGCGCGACGCGGCTCTCGACCAGCGCGAGCGGCTGCCGAGCTGGGAGGACACCGCTGAGATCATCGCCGCGGCGTTGTGACCGGCACGGGCGCGTCGCCGCATCCAGGCGGCGCCGTCGGATGGTGCCCGCGCTCGGGCCGCCCGCGCTGACCGGACCGTGCCCCGGCCGGCTCATCGTCGCGTCTGCTCAGGTGCGACGACACGGAGGACGCGTTGCTCCACGACCTCGACGATCGCGTAGGCGATCAGGGACACCACCGTCACGATGACGACCGTCGACCACAGCGAGGTGTAACGGCTGGTGGCGGCGTCGACGGCCATCAGGTCGCCGAGTCCCGTCCCGGTTGCCAGCCATTCCGCCACGGTAGCCGCGAGGATGGCCGAGGGTGCCGCGATGCGCGCCGCCGAGAAAAACGCCGGTGCCATCGCGGGAATCCGGCCGAGCAGCAGCACTCGCAGGGGCGGTGTCGAGTAGGTCGCGAACACGTCGGTCACCTGTCCCGGGAGCTGCCGCAATCCCTGCAGGCAGGAGACGAGCGTGGGGAAGAACGTCAGGATCGCCACCACCACCGCGGTTCCGAACGGGCCGCGGCCCAGTGCGGCGACCAGCAATGGCGCCACCGCGATGATCGGTACGCACCGCAGCGCCACCGCGATCGGGGTGAGGGTGCGGCGCACCCGGTTCGACAGCGAGAACGCGGTGGCCAGCCCCAAGCCGAGCAGCAGGCCCGCCGCGTAGCCCGGGATCGCCACGGCCAGTGTCTCGCCGACCGCCCGGAAGATCTCCGTACGGTGGGCGGCCGCATCGGGTGAGGCGATCAGCCAGTCCCACACGTCATCCGGGCGCTTGGCGAAGTAGGGATTGAGGTCCAGGGCGGCGAAGAGGAGGATCCACCCGCCCAGGACGACCGCGATGCTCACGAGCGCACCGCCGACCCCGCGCGCCCACCGCGTCCAGCCCGCCGACCTCGCGGGTGGGCCGGACGGGGAGAGGAGCACATCCGGTCGCTCGGGCGTGATGCGGCGTGCGATCCAGGAGACGAGCCCGTAGCCCAGGAGGGAGACCAGGGTGCTGAGGATCATGAGCGCCCACAGCCCGTCCGTATCCAGGCTGCGCAGGGCGAGGATCGACAGCACCCCGAGCCCCCGCTCCGCGCCGGTGAACTCGCCGACCAGCGCGCCCAGGAACGCGGCCGGCACGGACACCTGCAGCCCGGCCATGAGATAGGGCAGGGCGGCCCGGAAGCGTACGGTCACCAGGGTGGTCCAGCGGCCGCGGCCGTAGCTGGCGGTGAGATCGAGCCACGTTCCGGGCAGAGCGCGCAGTCCCACGACCAGAGGAACGAGCGTCAGGTAGAAGACGGCGATGGCCGCGAGCGTGATCTGCGGGCCGTTGCTGGAGCCGTAGAGCAGACGCAGAAGCGGTCCCAGCGCCACGAGCGGCAGGCAGTACACGACCAGTGCGATCCGCAGCACCAGCCTCTCGAGACCCGGCACGAGGACGACGAGGACCGCCAGAATCACCGCCGCCGCATTGCCGAAGAGGTAGCCGAGCGCGGCATCCGTGGTGGTGAACAGCAGACCCCGGAGGTAGGTCTCGGTGTTCTCAGCGATCTTGGTGACGATGCCCGACGGCGTGCCGATGAGGTACAGCCCCGCGAAGACCGTGCGCCCCGCGACCTCCCACAGGCCCAGGACGACGATCGCCCCCAGCGCACCCCGCAGCGCTCCCGCCCAGCGAGGCGCGGGTTTCCTGCCCGGCCGGCGTGGGTCGGCGGGCGCGGTGGAGCCGGGTGAGCGCACGGGTGCGGTGGTGCTCTGCGGGCCCACGGGTCACCCGCCGACCGCGGCGGCGACACCGGAATCGCCGGCGCCGGAGGGAGGGGCACTCGCCGACGGCGGGACGGGTGCGTCAACGCCCAGGAGCGCACCGATCCGGTCGACGAGGTCGGTGAACCGGGGGCTGTGCTGCTGCTCCAAAGTGCGTGGGCGCTCGATCCCGACGGGGAGGTCGGCCACGACCGATCCCGGCCGGGCCGACATGACGAGCACACGGTCAGCCAGGAGGACCGCCTCGGAGATCGAATGCGTCACCAGCAGCGTGGTGGTCTGCAGTCCCGACCACAGCGGCGGCAGTTCGATGTTCAGCCGCCGACGGGTGAGCTCGTCCACCGCCCCGAAGGGTTCGTCCAGCAGCAGCAGTCGCGGCCGGGTGATCAGGCAGCGGGCGATGGCCGCGCGCTGCCTCATGCCGCCGGAGAGCTCGGCGGGCCGTGCCTTCTCGAATCCTTCGAGCCCCACCGTCGCCAGGAGGTCGGCGATGCGCTTGCGATCGACTCGCTGGCGGGCGAGTTTCTGCGCGAGTGCCACATTGCCCGCCGTCGTGCGCCAGGGCAGCAGGGAGGCGTCCTGGAAGGCGACGGCCAGCTCCCCCCGCGAACTCACCGCCGCGGGGGCGTCATCGCCGATGCGCACGCTCCCGCCGTCGTCGGGTGATTCGAGGCCCGCGATGATGCGCAGCAGCGTGGATTTCCCGCAGCCGGACGGCCCGACCAGGGCGGTGACCGTCCCCGCTTCCAGCGTGAGGTCCGCGCGCTCGAGCACCGTCAGCGGCTGGCCACCGGCAGTGAAGGTCTTGCCCACCGCATGGCAGACGACCTCCGGGGCCGTGCCCGGTGCGCCTGGGCCATCGCTCACGCGGTGGGCCCGTCGGCGTAGATCTCCTCGAGGATCGAGCGGTCCCACATCTGCTCCGTGGCTCCTTCGATACCCAGCAGCTCGAACAGCTCCAGGCTCTCCTGGACCTGCTCGTCCGTGAACCAGCCGAAGCCGGATTCTTCGGTCGCCTCGGAGTACATGATGTCCAGCTGCACCTCGGCCTGCTCGCGCTGGGTCTCCAGATCGAGACCGGCGTCGGGGTACAGGTCGACCACGAGGTCCGCGGCGGCGCCCGGATCCCTCTGGTAGAGCTGCCAGCCCTGCGCGTCGCCGCGGATGAGCCGGAGGATCGCGTCGCGGGTCTCCTCGTCCTCCAGGCTCTCGCGCAGCACGGTGTAGACCTGGCTCATGGGGTTGTAGCCGAAGTCGGCGAGCAGCATCGAATAGGCCTCCACGCCCTGCACCCGCAAGGCGACCGGGAGATCGTTGTAGAAGCAGAAGAGCGAGTCGACCTGGCCCGCGGTGAGGGTCGCGGGATCGTACTGGCTGGGCACGTATTCGACGTCGTCCTTGGCGATCCCGTTGATATCGAGAAACGCATCGAGGGCCGGTACGTTGGGGCCCGCCACCCCGACCTGGGTGCCGACCAGGTCCTCGGGGCTCTGGATGGGGGCATCGCCCAGGGACAGGATCGTATTGGCCGCCCGTTGGTATTGCGCCCCGACGATGACCAGATCCGCGCCTTCGGCGTTGGACCTGGCCACGCCGTCACCGCCGGAGATGTTGATCAGCGACTGCCCGCTGACGGTGTTCGTGTCCCCGGCGACGTTCGGCCCGCCGGCGGCCAGCGTGACGGATAGCCCCTGATCGCCGAAGAAGCCCGCGTCCTCGGCCAGGTAGGTGCCACCGAATTGCACTGAATGGGTCCAGGACAGCTGGTAGGTGACATCGGTGATGCCCTGCGAGCCACCGGCATCCCGGCTGCACGCGCTCAGGCCACCGAGTCCCGCGGCGCCCGCGCTCAAGCCGACCGCCCCGAGGAGGCGGCGGCGCGTCAACCGCCCGGTGCTCACGCGAGCCACCTTGCGTACGGCGAACGGACCTGGGATAGGAGGTGGACGAGCATGGACGACTCCTTCGCTTCGGGACCAGTCCACTTTAACCGCCGGGCATTGAACCCTGCCATCTCCCATCGTCCGCAGCGTCCACGGGAGGCGAGCCCTTGCCCCAGGTTCGTTCGAGTCACGACGGCGGTACCGGTCGGACTTCACCACCGAAACAGGAGTTCAGTCGCTGATCAACGTTGATGGGCGACCGAAGTCCGGTGTCGGCGGATAAAGGAGAGAGGCCGGTGAGCAGCCGACCGCGACAACGCGAACGGCCCCGGTGTCACCACCAGGGCCGTTNATCGACCCAGACGGGCCTGTCGGCGGCGGCGGTGATACTTGCGTTCGATCCAGGTGATGATCGCGATCCGCAGCTCGTCGCGGGTCCGCCACCGCTTCCGGTCCAGGACGTTCTTCTGCAGCAGGGCGAAGAAGGACTCCATCGCCGCATTGTCCCCAGCGGCGCCGACCTGTCCCATTGAGCCGATGAGGTGATGACGGTTCAGCGCGTGCACGAACTTCCGCGACCGGAACTGGGATCCTCGGTCCGA
>NZ_ML708624.1 GCF_008831305.1 Kocuria coralli | reverse complement strand
CCCCCGGAAACAATTCACAAAAGGAAATTCCACCTGAATGCCTACGTTGCAGGCCTGAGGATATGGGCGCCTAAGATTCAAGTTTAAATAAAAGGATGACCCCGCGCCTCGCGCGGGGTCATCCTTGGCCAGCCAACGGGCGCTCGGCGTCGTTGCCGGCGTCGGTGTCGGGTCAGGCCTCTCCGGTCGTGGTGACCGTTTCACCCTCAGCCCACAGGGCGGCACCTACGATGCCTGCGTTATTGCGCAACTGGGCCACCTTCATGGGCGTGCGCAGGTTCAGCAGGGGCAGATACTTGTCGGCCTTCTTGGAGATGCCTCCGCCGATGATGAACAGCGACGGGGTGAAGAGCATCTCCACGTGCTTGAAGTACGGCTGCAGCCGCTTGGTCGCCCACTTCTTGAACGACAGATCATCCCGTTCGCGAGCACTGGCGGAGGCGCGCTTCTCGGCGTCGTGGCCGTCGAGCTCCAGATGCCCCAGCTCGGCGTTGGGGACGAGCTTCCCGTCCACGATCAGAGCGGAGCCGATTCCCGTACCGAGGGTGATGACCAGGACGGTACCGTCCACGCCCTTACCGGCGCCGTAGAGGACCTCGGCCAGCCCGGCGCCGTCGGCGTCGTTGAGCGCGGCGATGGGCCGCTCGAGGATCCGCTCGAGCAGTCCGGCGATATCGGCACCGACCCACGAGGGGTCGATATTGGCCGCAAGGAGGGTCACGCCGTGTTCGACGATCGACGGGACGATCACGCCGATCGGAGTATCGGGTGCGGGCGCACCCTCGCGGCTCTGCAGCTCATCCACGATCTGCTTGATCACCCCGGCCACTGCCTCAGGGGTGGCCGGCTTGGGAGTGGGGATGCGGTAACGCTCGCCCACGAGGTCGCCTGCCTCGAGGTCGACGATCCCGCCCTTGACGCCGGTTCCCCCGACGTCGATGCCGATCAGCCGCCGCGGGCTCGTCGGTGAACCCGTGGCGGCGGGGGGCGTGGGATCATCCGGCCGATGGCCGGTGGTGTTGGTGGATTCACTGGTCATGGTAACTATCCTTCCGGGCAGGCATATGCCGTGTTGGGTCGGTGGAGAGGTGGATCAGCTGGGATCGGGCAGCGTGAGGATCTCAGCGCCGTTGTCGGTGACCACCATCGTGTGCTCGAACTGGGCGGTGCGCTGGCGATCACGGGTGGTGATCGTCCAGTCGTCATCCCACTGCTCCCACGAGATGGTGCCCAGGGTGAGCATGGGTTCGATCGTGAAAATCATCCCCGCGCGGATCTCCGAGGCGTAGGACGGGGCGGCATCGTAGTGCGGGATGATCAGGCCGGAGTGGAATTCACGGCCGACGCCGTGGCCGGTGAAGTCCCGCACCACGCCGTAGCCGAAGCGCTGGGCGTACTTCTCGATCACGCGTCCGATGACGTTGATCTGCCGGCCCGGACGCACCGCCTTGATGGCGCGGTTCAGTGCCTCCTGGGTGCGCTCCACCAGAAGGCGGGACTGCTCGTCGACGTCGCCCACCAGGAACATGGCGTTGGTGTCGCCGTGCATGCCGTCCAGGTAGGCGGTGACATCCAGATTGATGATGTCCCCGTCCTCGAGGACGGTGGAGTCGGGGATGCCGTGGCAGATGACCTCGTTGAGCGAGGAGCAGAGGGACTTGGGATAGCCGCGGTATTCGAGGGTCGACGGGTAGGCGCCGTGGTCGCACATGTACTCGTGGGCGATCCGGTCCAGTTCGTCCGTGGTGGTTCCGGGAACGCAGGCCTTTCCTGCCTCCTGCAACGCGTTGGCGGCGATACGACCGGCCCGGCGGACCTTCTCGACCTCGTCCGGCGTGTACATGTTGGAGTCGTTGCCCTCGTTCGCGTCCTCTTTGCCCACGTACTCCGGACGGGCGATGGACGCCGGGACCCGGCGACGCGGCCCCAGGGTCCCAGCGGTCAGCCGTCCGACCGGGGCTTGCCCTGGTGCCGCGGGCAGGTTGTGCGATGCCGGGGCGGGGCCGGGATGGGTACTCGACGAGGTCATGGTGGTCACGTGGATGTAGCTCCTGTGTTACCGGGAAGCGGGCGATCGTTCCTCTCACCCTAGTGCGCCCACCATAATGCGCGGAGCGGTCGAATGGGTTTTGTAAAGTTCAGGAAATGCCGTTGCCTCTCCGACCGGTAGCGGCACCGCCAGCATCATCTGGGAATCGGAGGCCATCGTGGAGTACTGGTACAACCTGAGGACTCGTGAGGTCGAGACAGGGCCGCAGTCCGACTATTCGCAGCTCATGGGGCCGTACGCGACGCGCGAAGAAGCACAGCGCGCCCTGCAGACCGCGGCGCAGAAGACCAAGGAATGGGACGACAAGGAACGCCGGTACCTCGGCGACGACTGACACCGCCGTGGACTCTGGCGGCCAGTCCCTAGTGGCCCGTGGGCAGGTGCGTGCTCAGCACATGTGCGCTCAGTAGGTGTGTTCCTCGGCTGGGAACCTCGCCTCCCGGACGTCGTCGATGTAGTGGCCCACGGCCTCGGTCATGATGCCGCGCAGGTCCGCGTACTGCTTGACGAACCGCGCCACCTTGCCGCCGTTGAGGCCCAGGGCGTCCTGCCACACCAGGACCTGGCCCGTGGTGTCCTTGCCCGCGCCGATGCCGATCGTGGGGACCGTCAGGGCCTCATCGACTGCCCGTGCGGTTTCCGCCGGGACCATCTCCATGAGGATGCAGAAGGCGCCGGCGCGTTCGAGGGCCAGTGCGTCGTCGAGCACCCGCTGCGAGGACTCCCCGCGTCCCTGGATCCGGTAGCCGCCCATGGCGTGTTCGGACTGCGGGGTGAAACCCACGTGGCCGATCACCGGGATGCCGGCGCGCACGACGGCGGCGAGATGGCTGGCCGTGGTCGTGTCCGCTTCGATCTTGACCCCGTGCGCCCCGCCCTCCTTCATGAACCGCACCGCCGTGCGCACGGCCTGCTGAGGGGACTCCTCGTAGGAGCCGAAAGGCAGGTCGACCACCACGAACGCCCGCTTGGCAGCGGCGGAGACCGCGCGGCACATGGGCAGCAGTTCCTCGACGGTGATGGGCAACGACGACGAATTGCCCAGCACCGTGCCGCTGGCGGAGTCGCCGATCAGCAAGGTGTCGATACCCGCGGCGTCGAAGACCTCCGCCGTCATGTAGTCGTAGCTGGTGAGCATGGTGAACCGCTCGCCCTGGGCCTTGGCCCGGGCGAGATGGTGGGTTCGGACTCGCCGGACTTCGCGCAGGGACGGGGCCGATGGATCCGAGGTGGTCGGGGTGAAGCTCATGGCGTCAGCCTAACCGTGTCCGGGCCTATGCCGGCACGGCATCGTGGAGGGGGTCGCGGGACGAAACGGCGCCTCCGGAACGGCGGTTGTATTAGCGACCTGTAAATCCTCCCCGAGCACCCCCGAACAAGGCCGGATCGCTGTGATCCGGACGATAGGGTGGGAGGGAGAAGATCGGGCTCCGGCTGCCCGGTCGCGCCACAGCGGGCCGAAGAGCGCCTGCGATGACGCCACCGGATCACGGGCCTTCCCACGAAGCATGAGGAGTTGTCCATGGATCGTCAGCAAGAGTTCGTGCTGCGCACCATCGAGGAGCGCGATGTCCGCTTCGTGCGCATGTGGTTCACGGACGTCACCGGCACCCTGAAGTCGGTGGCCCTGGCCCCGGCCGAGGTCGAAGGCGCCTTCGAGGAAGGACTGGGCTTCGACGGCTCCTCGATCGAGGGCCTGTCCCGCGTCACCGAATCGGACATGCTGCTGCAGCCGGACCCCTCGACCTTCCAGCTCCTGCCGTGGCGCGGGGAGGACCAGCCCACCGCACGGATGTTCTGCGACATCCTGACACCGGAGGGGCAGCCCTCCCTGGCCGACCCGCGCGGCGTGCTCAAGCGCGTCCTCGAGAAGGCGGCCGCCAAGGGACTGACCTGCTACACCTCTCCCGAGATAGAGTTCTACCTCCTGCGGTCGGCTGCCCTGGACCCGGTCACCGACGAGCCCGTGCCCGTGGACTACGAGGGGTACTTCGACCACACCCCGGGCGGCGTGGTGCAGAACTTCCGCCGGGACGTGGTGCTGACCCTCGAGGAGGTGGGGATCTCCGTGGAGTTCTCCCACCACGAGGCCGGCCCGGGCCAGAACGAGATCGACCTCCGCTACGCGGACCCGCTGCAGACCGCCGACAACGTCATGACGTTCCGGACCGTGGTCAAGGAGACCGCGCTCGAGCACGCTTCCTACGCCACGTTCATGCCCAAGCCGTTCTCGGCGCACCCGGGCTCCGGCATGCACACGCACTTCTCGCTCTTCGAGGGCGATACCAACGCCTTCTTCGAGGCGGGCGCCGAGTTCCAGCTGTCGAAGATCGCCGGGCATTTTATCGCCGGCGTCCTCCGCCACGCACCCGAGATGGCGATCGTGACCAACCAGTTCGTGAATTCCTACAAGCGACTGTGGTCGGGCGCCGAAGCCCCCTCCTACGTCTCCTGGGGGCACAACAACCGGTCGGCCCTTGTCCGCGTCCCCCTGTACAAGCCGGACAAGGTGCAGTCGGCGCGCATCGAGTACCGCGGGCTGGACTCGGCTGCCAATCCCTACCTGGCCCATGCGGCCATCATGGGCGCGGGCCTCAAGGGCGTGGAGGAGGAGTACGAGCTGCCTCCCGTGGAGTCCGACGACCTCGCGTCGATGAGCTCGGCGGAGCGTCAGGTGGCCGGCCACCGGTCGATGCCGGGAAGCCTCCACGAGGCCATCCGCGAGGCCGAGGACTCGGAGTTCATGGCGGACCTTCTGGGCGAGCAGGTCTTCACCCACCTGATGCGCAACAAGCGCGCCGAGTGGGAGAGCTACCGGACCGTGGTCACCCGCCAGGAGCTCGAGACGAACCTGGGTCTTCTCTGAGATGGCCGCCGCGGCACCCGGGACCTCGACCACCGAGAAGACCACCGTCGAGGGACTGTCCGACGGCCGACTGATCCGCGTCGGCTTCGCCGATGTGAAGAACGCGCGCCGGTGGCTGGGTTTCCCGGAACTGGCGGCGGCCGATCTCGACCTCCTGCTCAAGGCGCTCGAGCTCTACGCCGCCTCGCCCGACACCGCGGTGCGCTCCCTGGTCCGCTTGATCGAGGCACGGCCCGACGCCGACAGATACGTCAAGGGCACGCTGGACGAGGCGCTGCCCCTGATCCGGTTGCTGGGGGCTTCGGAGGCGCTGGGGGAGTTCCTCATCCGCCATCCGCAGAACCTGGATCTCGTGGACCGGCCCCTTCCAGCGGAACCGGCGGAGATTCCCGCCGCGGAACTGCGCGGCGAGCTGCTGCGAGCAGTCCAGGCCGAGGAGGAGTCCCGGGTCCCCGTGGCGGGGATCTCGGGCACGGAGGCCCAGCAGGCGCTACGAGTGGCCTACCGGCGGCAGCTGACCAGGATCGCCCTGCAGGACCTCGGCTCGATCAGCCCTGTCGACGAGGTCCCCGCGGTGGGCCGCCAGCTCGCGGACCTAGCAGCCGCGGCCATCGACGCGGCTCTGGCCGTCTCACGGGCCGAGGCGATCGACGGCGCGGAGGGCGAGGAGGCAGACCTCGTGCGGCGCGTCGGCCTGGCCGTGATCGGCATGGGCAAGTGCGGTGCCCGGGAACTGAACTACATCTCCGACGTTGATGTGATCTACGTCCACGACCTCCTGCCCCCGGCAGAGGCCGACGCCGGTTCCGATTCCGGTTCCAACCCTGGCGATAGCGACGTCGACGAGGACCGTATCGCCGTCATCGCAGGCAAGCTGGCCTCCGGGACGGCGAGGGCCGTGATGGCGTCGGCGCCGGAGCCGCCGCTCTGGGAACTGGATGCCAACCTGCGCCCCGAAGGCAAGGATGGTCCGCTGTCGCGGACCGTCGACTCGCACGTGCGCTACTACAAGAAGTGGGCGAAGTCCTGGGAGTTCCAGGCGCTGCTCAAGGCCCGGCCCATCGCCGGCGACCGGGACCTGGGGGAGCGGTACGCGGAGGCGATCATGCCCTTCGTATGGCAGTCCTCGCAGCGCGAGGGTTTCGTGGAGTCCGTCCAGGCCATGCGCCGCAGGGTCACCGACAACATCCCCGCCGACGAACGGGGCCGGCAGATCAAGCTGGGCCCCGGGGGCCTCAGGGATGTCGAGTTCACGGTCCAGCTCCTGCAACTGGTGCACGGGCACAGCGACGAGCGAGTGCGCACCCAGGCGACCACCCTGTCCCTGCAGGCGCTCTCCGAGTGCGGGTACATCGCCCGGCGCGACGCCGAGCAGTTCAACGCCCACTACCGCTGGCTGAGGCTCTTGGAGCACCGGATCCAGCTGTTCCGGCTCCGCCGGACCCACCTGATGCCCACCAGCAAGGGCGAACTGGCGGTGATCGCGGTGGCCATGCAGGCCCCGGACGAGGCCCAGCGAGTGAGCGGCGATGCACTCGTGGACCAATGGCACAAAGTGCAGCGCCAGGTCAGGGGCATGCACGAGAAGATCTTCTACCGTCCTTTGCTCGCGGCGTTGTCGCACACCTCCCTGGACGGCGTGGAGCTCACGGACGAGCAGGTCCGCGACCGTCTCGAGGCGCTGGGCTACCGCGACCCCCGCGCCGCCCATCGTCACCTCGAGGCCCTGACCAAGGGGGTGAACCGGCGCGCCGAGATCCTGCGGACCCTGCTTCCCGTCCTGCTCGAATGGATCGCCCAGGGGGTCGACGCCGACGCAGGCCTGCTCGGCTTCCGCCGCGTCTCCGAGGCCCTGGGGAACACGCCGTGGTACCTGCGGATGCTGCGGGACTCCAACACCGCCGCCGAACGGCTCTGCCAGATACTCGCCTCGTCGCGGTACATCACGGATTCGCTGGAGAACCTGCCCGAGGCCGTGGCCTGGCTGGGTAAGGACGAAGATCTCGTACCGCGCAGTTTCGAGAACCTGTGGGGCGAGATCAAGGCGCAGATGGACCGCCACGCCGATGCGCACGAGGCCATCCGCATGATCCGCCTCATGCGCCGCCGCGAGGTGGTGCGGGTCGCCCTGGGCGATGCCTGCGGCCTGCTCGATGTGGACCGGGTCGTGGAGGCGCTCTCCGATATCGACCGGGCGACCGTCCTGGGCGCGCTGCACGTCGCCGAGCGGGAGATCTACGTCCACAACGCCGAAGGCTGCCGAGCGGACGTCCTGGTGGTCGCTATGGGCCGCCAGGGCGGGCGTGAGATCGGCTACGGATCCGATGCGGACGTCATCTACGTCTACGATCGCTGCAGCGGCGGCCACGTCCACGGCCACCGCGCGGTCGACGACGGTGAGGTCCAGGTGACCGACCCCGAGCCCGGCGCCGACGGGACCGTGCGCAGCGCCGAGCAGTCCGCCTCGGACCAGGCCCACCGGGTCCTGCAGCGTATGGTCCAGCTCCTCAAGGCCCCGTGCACCCCCGCCATCGTGGCGGAGCGGCCCCTCGAGATCGACAACGACCTTCGGCCGGAGGGCAAGCAGGGCGCGATGGTGCGCTCCGTGGACTCCTACCGCGAGTACTACGACCGCTGGGCGGCCACCTGGGAGTTCCAGGCGCTGACCAGAGCCAGGCCCATGGCCGGGTCCAACGTGGTCAGCGAGGCCTTCCTGGACGTGATCGATCCGCACCGGTACCCGGCCGAGTTCACCGATCGGCAGCTCAACGACATCCGGCGCATGAAAGCTCGCGTGGAGAACGAGCGCCTGCCGCGCGGGACGGATCCCACCCGCCATCTGAAGCTGGGCCGCGGCGGCCTGTCGGACGTGGAGTGGCTGGCCCAGACCTTGCAGCTGCAGTACGCCCACGAGCACCCGGGGCTGCGGACCACGGGCACCCTGGCCACCCTCAGGGTCGCCGTGGAGGAGGGCCTGCTCGACGCGGCCGATGCGGAGGCCCTTTCCAGGGCATGGCGCCTGTGTACCGCCATCCGCAACTACAACGTGCTGCGCACCGGCAGGACCTCCGACACCCTGCCCAGGAGCGGGCTGGACATGGAGGCGGTGGCCCGCTGGTGCGGGTACGCACCGGGCAACTCCGAGGCCCTGGAGGACGACTACCTGAGGATCACCCGGCACGCCCGGGCGGTCTTCGAGAGACTGTTCTACGGCGCCTAGAAAGCTGTCCCGCCTCATTCGGGATAACCCGAAGAAGCGCTCCGGTTTCCCACATGTCCGGGGGTACGGGCGCGCCGTAGTTTAGAGGCATGACCACCTCAGACGACCCTACGCAGCGGCTGACGAGACCGCCGCTGCGTCTCGCGCTCACCATCCTTCACCTCGCCGCCCTCGGTCTCGTCGGCTGGGCACTCGTCGGCACCCTGCTCGGAATCCTCGGGGCGGGCATCGCCCTGGTCTTCGTGCTCGGTATCGGCCTCGTAGTGCTCGCCGGCCTCGTGTACGCCCTCTTCGGCATCGCCTGGTTCGAGACGGCACGGGTCAGCGGCCTGTACGGGCTCGATGTCCCCCCGCTCCGCCTGCGTCCGGTCGAGCAGCCGGGCTTCGGCGGCTACCTGCGAACGCTCGGCAGGCAGGCAGTCGACGGCCGCGTGTGGGCGTCGGTGGCGAACTTCGCCACCGCGAGCACCCTGGGCGTCGTGGTGCTCGGCATGGTGCAGGCGTTCATCTGGTCGGTCGGCGGCATCATCGCCGCGGCCACGGACCGTGAATACGTCACCGCCGCCTTCTTCACCGACGTCATACCGGTCAGCGCCCTAGCGCTGGGGATCGCCGGCGCGGTCCTCTTCCCAGCCGTGATCGTGCTGCTGGCCCTCGCCCATCGCGCGATCAGCTGCGGCATCATCGGCTGGCAGGCGCGCGCCGCAACGCTGACCGCGCACGCGAGAGCATCCGACGAGCAGCGCGAGGGCGCGGTGCGGGCCGCCGATCTGGAACGCACCCGTATCGAGCGCGATCTGCACGACGGCGTCCAGCCGCGGCTCGTGTCGGTCGGCATGACCCTGGGTCTCGCCCAGCAAGAGATCGACCGCGACCCGGCGGCCGCGAAGGCGCTCATCGGGGAGGCGCACACCTCCACGAAGGCAGCGATCACGGAGCTGCGGCAGCTGGCTCGTGGCATCCACGCCTCGGTGCTCGACGACCGCGGACTCGACGCGGCGCTCTCCGCGCTGGCCGGGCGGTCGCACATTCCCATCCAGCTCGACGTGCGACTGGACCGCCGCTGCGGCCGGGATGCCGAGGCCGCCGTCTACTTCGTGATCGCCGAGGCACTCACGAACGCCGCGAAGCACTCCCGTGCCAGCGAATGCCGGGTGGTGGTGCGGCTCCGCGAGGTGGCACCGACAGACGCCAGCGGCACGGCGCAGCATGGCGCATTGTGGGCACGGGTCGAGGACAACGGCATCGGCGGTGCGACGCCCCTGCCCGGCGGGGGCCTCGAGGGCATCTCGAACCGCGTGCTCGCCGCGGGCGGCACCATCCGGATCGACAGCCCGCAGGGCGGCCCGACTGCTGTGGAGGTGAGCGTGCCATGCGCATCCTGATCTGTGAAGACTCGGTACTGCTCCGCGAGGGGCTCGTACGCCTCCTGGCTCACGCCGGGCACGAGACGGTCTCGGCGCTTCCCGACGCGACTACGCTCTCCGAGGAGGTCGCGCGCACCGATCCAGAACTCTGCATCCTCGACGTGCGCCTGCCGCCGACATTCAGCGACGAGGGCATCCGCGCGGCTCTCGCCCTTCGCCGCGGACGACCGCAGCTGCCCATCCTCGTCCTCTCCCAGTACGTGGAGGAACGCTACGCGAGCGATCTGATCGCAGCAGCGGGCGGGGCCTTCGGATATCTCCTCAAGGACCGCGTCGCCGACGTCTCCGAGTTCGTCGACTCGCTCGAGCGCATCGCCAGGGGCGCGAGCGTACTCGATCCCGAGGTTGTGTCGCAGCTGCTGACACGGCGGAGCCAGGACGACCGGATGCGAACGCTGACCGACCGGGAACGCACGGTGCTCGCCGCGCTCGCCGAGGGAAAGTCCAACCAGGCGATCGCCGCCCTGCTCTTCCTCTCGGAGGCAAGCGTCGAGAAGCACATCACGGCGATCTTCCAGAAACTCGGCCTGGTGAACGACGAGACGGGCAACCGACGCGTACTGGCCACACTGGCGCATATCGGCAACAGCGGCGGGCAGGAGCCCTACCGTCCATCGGCCCAACAGCCGGCACCCCAGGATCGGACACAGTCAGGAGCGGAACGATGAAGACGACGAGGACGAAGAACCCGGCGGCGAAGCCCGCCGCGATCATCACAGCGGTCGCAGGCGGCATCGTGCTGCTCGCGGCCGGGACCACGGCCGCCATTGCGACCGCTGGCACTCTCACCGCTGGCGGAGACCCCTCCCCTGTGCAGAGCGCCGACGCCACTGGGATCACGGCGATCGACGTGGATTCAGGAGCCACCTGGCTGACCGTCGAGTTCGGCGACGTGCAGGAAGCGACGCTCACCTCGGGCGGACCCGATCGCCAGGGTCGGTGGACACTGGAGCGGGAGGACGACGAGCTCGTGCTCCAACGCCACGGCCGGCCGTTCGGTAACTGGTGCATCTTCGGGTTCTGCGGCGAGGAGGGGCGTGCGACCGTGCTGACGCTCCCGGAGCAGCTGAACGACGGCTCGCTCGACGCCGGGATCGATTCGGGTGCCGGAACGGTGACGGTGGACGGTGATTTCCGCGATCTCGACGTACAGGTCGGCGCGGGCGAGGCCTTCGTGAACGGTGCAGCGCGCATGCTCAGCGTGAGCGTCGGAGCAGGGACGGCCGACGTCGATGTGGAGAGCGTGACGGAGGCCGCGTTCGAGGTCTCCGCGGGCGAGGTGATCGCGCAGCTCAGCGGGTCGGCCCCGAACCGCGTGGGCGTCGACGTCGCCGTCGGCACAGCGGATCTCACGCTGCCGGAGGGCACCTACGATGTGACCGCCCGATCGGCGGTCGGCGACGTGGTGAACGACCTGGACGTCGCCTCCGACAGCTCCCATGTGGTCGAGGCCGACGTCTCGGCGGGCGAGATCTTCCTCCGCCCCGGCGCCTGAGACGGAGTCATCCCGAGGCTGGAAGGGCCGGCATCCAGTACGTACTCCTACTGCTGGATGCCGGCCCTCAGTCAATATCACCCTCGAGACGGAGCTGCTGCCGGGCCGTCAGGGCTAGCTTAGAAGGGGAACACCGACCACGCAGGAGCCGTAGGGGAGAGGAATCCCATGTTGATCGCAGAGGAGCTCTACCTGCTCCTGACCAAGGACACCGGCACACCGGAGAGGCCGGGCACCCAGCGCGGATACGGCCTGAGCGCCGCGCTCATCGCCGACCTGGTGCTCGCGGGCAGGGTGGCGCTGACGGAGGAGAAACGTCCGCGGGTCACGGTGGGCACCACGACACCGACCGGCGACCCGGTGCTGGATTTCGGACTCGATCGCCTCGCCTCCCACAGCGGGAAGCGACTCGACCGTCTCGTCACCTCGTCGAGGCTGAACCCGGAGGAGGTCGTGGTCGCATCGCTCGTGCAGAAGGGCGTGCTCTCCCTCGGCGACCGCACCATGCTCGGCCTGGGGAAGCCGCGGACCCCCGAGGCCGACTCGAGGCCCGAACGAGAACTGCGCGGGCGCCTCGCGGCGGTGCTGGCGGGCGCCTCGGCGCCCACCCCGGCTGACGCTACGCTGCTGTCGGTCCTGCAGGCACTGGGCGTCGCTCCGAAAATCCTCGCGGCGGAGTCCGGCGGAATGCGCGCCAGGGAGCTGAAAGCACGGATCGCCGCCGTCGTCGAGCACTCGCCGACGGGGGAGTCCGTGGACCGTGCCATTCAGGCGATGAACAGCGCGATGATGACGGCAGTGATCATCCCGATCGTGGTCTCCGGCGGCTCCTCGGGCTGAAGGCCGCCTCCGGCTCAGTGCTTCTCGGTCTTGGAGATCTGCTCCGCCAGGTCCTCGGGAGAGAGATTGGCGGCGGAGAACTCCGGCGTCAGCGGCAGGTGGAGGCGCAGCTCGGTGCCCGGACAGATCTGCACGCTGGCCTCGCGCAGCTTGAAGTCGACCACGTGACCGCCCTGGGCGCGGGAGTCGTCGATGAAGTGGGCATGGCAACCGGGCACGGAGATGCCCTGCTCGTAGATGGGCGTACGGAAACCCACGATGGTGCCGTCGATGTCGTCGAATTGGAGGATGTCCTCGTTCTCCGTGGCCTCGACCATGCGGGGGTAGGGCTTGGACTGCTTGATGACCGTGCGGGTGCGGATCCAGTCGAACGTGCCCGTGATCTTCAGCGCGTACATGTAGTTCTGGGAGACCGTGAGTTCGTCGAGCACCTGCGAGGCGGTCTTGCGCAGCAACGCGTTCGGCAGCTCCCGCTGGATGGTCGGTACGAAATTGGTGACCACCGCGTACGGCGTGCGCTGAGTCAGGTGGGCGGGTTCGATCGACCCGTCGGCGCGCATCTGGTAGGCCACGCCGTCCAGGACCACCATTTCGCCGTCGAGACCGTCGAAGGTGCCGAGCCCGAAATTGCCGTGGCCCAGCAACTCGCCGATGGTCATCTCTCCGTCGTACACGCCGTCGAGCAGGCCGGCCATGAGCCCGGTCTGGAACACCTCGTTACGGAAGATCGTCTCCCCGTGCAGTTCCTTGGGTCCTGTGGCCATGGTCAGTCCTTTCGTGCCGGTCCTGCGACGACGTGGAGTTCACCCGCCCCAGGGCGCGGGAGGGATGATCGAGCCCCGGTATGACTCTGGGGTAGAAGTGACACAAGATCACTTCTACCCCAGAGTCAACGGGTTTACAGGCTCAACGACGCCGGAGCGTGGAACTCACACGCCGTAGTAGAGGGCGAACTCCATGGGGTGCGGCACCACGGAGAGCGGTACGAGCTCGTTCTCGCGCTTGTAGGTGATCCAGGTCTCGATCAGGTCCTCGGTGAACACGTCACCGGCCAGCAGGAACTCGTGATCCTGCTCGAGGGCGTCGAGAGCCTCGTCCAGGGAGCCCGGAGCCTTCTTGATGTCCTTGGCCTCTTCCGGCGGAAGCTCGTAGAGGTCCTTGTCGATCGGCTCGGTCGGCTCGATGCGGTTGCGGATACCGTCCAGGCCGGCCATCAGCTGCGCGGCGAAGGCGAGGTACGGGTTGCAGGAGGGATCCGGCGCGCGGAACTCCAGGCGCTTGGCCTTGGGGTTGGTGCCGGTGATCGGGATACGGATACCGGCCGACCGGTTGCCCTGCGAGTACACCATGTTGACCGGGGCCTCGAAGCCCTTGACCAGGCGCTTGTAGGAGTTGACGGTCGGGTTGGTGAAGGCCAGCACGGCGGAGGAGTGCTCCAGCAGGCCGCCGATGTACCAGCGGGCGAGGTCCGACAGACCCGCGTAGCCCTTCTCGTCGTAGAACAGCGGCTCGCCGCCCTTCCACAGGGACTGGTGGCAGTGCATGCCGGAGCCGTTGTCGTTGAAGATCGGCTTGGGCATGAAGGTCGCGGACTTGCCGAAGGCGTCAGCGGTGTTCTTGACGATGTACTTGAACTTCTGCAGATCGTCCGCCGCGTGAGCGAGCGTGTTGAACTTGTAGTTGATCTCCGCCTGGCCGGGGCCGCCGACCTCGTGGTGGGAGCGCTCGACCTCCAGGCCGACCTCGTCCAGGGCGACGCAGATGGCATCGCGCAGGTCGGCCTGCTTGTCGACGGGGGAGACCGGGAAGTAGCCGCCCTTGGTGGCCGTCTTGTTACCCAGGTTGCCGCCCTCTTCCTGGCGACCGGAGTTCCAGATGGCCTCCTCGGAGTCGACGGCGTAGAAGGAGCCCTGGGGCTGGACGTCGAAACGGACGTCGTCGAAGATGAAGAACTCGGCCTCGGCGGCGAAGTTCGCGATGTCGGCGATGCCGGTGGAGGCCATGTAGGCCTCGGCGCGCTCGGAGACGCCGCGGGGATCGCGGTGGTAGGGCTCGCCCGTACGGGGGTTGACGATCGAGCAGGTGACCACCAGGGTCTTCTCGACCCGGTAGGGGTCGACATAGGCGGTGGCCGAATCCGGGATCAGCTGCATGTCGGACTCGGCGATGCCCTGGAAACCGCGGATCGAGGAGCCGTCGAAGAGCTGACCGTTCTCGAAGAAGTCGTCGTCGATCGACTTGGCGGGCAGGTTGAAGTGCTGCTGCACCCCCGGCAGATCGGTGAAACGGATGTCGACGAAAACGACTTCTTCGTCCTTGATGAAGGCCATAACTTCTTCGGGTGTCTTGAACACAGACGTACTCCTTCTTGTCTTCGGGCAGACGCCGTATCACCGGTTCGTGTGGACGAGAACGGCAACCCTTGGGTCGCGATCAAAAATACGGTCAGCCCGTTGCCTCTCCGTATCTCTTGTGTTTCGCGGGGGTTACACACCACCGTGCCACGCCATGATGTCGGGGGCTCCGTGGCGCGCCGATAGGCTGGAGCAATGATCAATCGTGACGATGCCGCCAGTACTCGAGGGGGCCCATCGCCCGGCCAGTCCTATCCGGGCAAGCGGCTGGGCCGGCCCGAGACGGGGCCAGGATCGCTGGCAGGACTCGGGGTGCGCGTCCTCGCCCTGCTGATCGATTGGTTCGTCGCCATGGGCCTGGCCGCGTTGCTGTTCTCGCAGACCGCCCAGAACGTGGGCACGCTGGGCCTCTGGCTGGTGATCACCGCGTTGTCGGTGGGATTCACGGGGCACACCATCGGGCATTTCATCCTGGGGATGCAAGTGCAGACGACGGACGGCTACGCGCCCGGGTTCTTCAGGGGCGTGATCCGCAGCGTCCTGGTGTTCCTGATCGTCCCCGGCCTGATCATGGATCAGGACCAGCGCGGTCTGCAGGACCGTGCCGTGGGCACCCTTCTCGTGAAGATCCGGTGAACCGGCCGGCGGGCCCAGGCCCGCCCAAAAGCGCGAGCGCCGTCGCCGTCCTGTATCGGACGACGACGGCGCTCGTACGTGCGAGGGGCTTTCCCGGTCCGGGACCTCCAGGGCCGGGGTTCAGAGGTCAGCGGCCTCGCATGGCCTTGCGGTCGGGACGGGCGCGCATGGGGTCCACGCCCTTGGGGATGGGCAGCGAGTTGCTGCGCAGGGTGGAGATGCGCTTGTGCACCTTGCTGACCTCGTCGCGGGTCAGCGACTTGTCCAGCTTCTTCATGCGCTTGGCGACCTGCCGCAGGGGGACCTGGTCCTCCTTGTTGCCGGCGTTGATCACGTGGATCGGCACGTTCTGGATCATGGGCCCGATCCGGCGGCGTTCCTTGGTCACCAGCTTCTTGACCCGGCCGGTGGGCCCTTCGGTGACCAGGACCACCCCGGGACGTCCGACGGCGCGGAAGACCAGGTCACGGGACCGGGGATCCACCTGAACCGGCTCCTGATCGACGATCCACCCGCGCCGCAACGTGGACAGAGCCGCACCTGCGGCCCCCGGCTGATCCTCGATACGCGAGAAGGCCGCCTTCTCCGCACGGCGGGAGAGGAAGAACACCGCGGCGAGCAGGGCGAACGGGAGGCCGATCAGCAACCAGGTGATCCAGTTGTTGAGCAGCAGGCCCAGGATCAGGAAGATCACCAGAACGCCCAGGGCGATGGCGATCAGCTTGAGCGTGATGTTGGAGTCGTGCTCCTTGGTGATCCGGTAGACCTGCTTCATCTGGGCGAAGTAGCCGGGGCCCTTCGCCGCCTTCTTGCGGGCCTTCTCCTCGCGCTTCTGCTCCCTGGCCGCAGCCCGGGTGGACTTGGCATCGTTCGTGGCTCGGCCGGAGCTGGATGGGGACACGGTGAAACCTCGTGGTGAAGTCGGTGGTGGATCATGGGCCGCTAGGTCTGCAGCGGCAACCATTCTAGCGGCAGTACGGCGTTCAGCGGCCCAACTTGGCGATCAGGCTGGAAGCCTCCTGCGCGGTGGAGCCCTCATCGGTGATGTGAGCCAGCCGTTCGGGGATCTCGCGGCCGAGCTTGTTCATCGAGCGGGCCCACAGCCTGCCCGACCGGTAGGAGGAACGCACCATGGGCCCGGACATGACGCCCAGGAAGCCGATCTCCTCCGCCATCTTGGCGTAGGCCACGAACTGCTCCGGCTTGACCCACCGATCGATGGGGTGGAACAGCTTGGAGGGGCGGAGGTACTGCGTCAGGGTGATGATGTCGCAGCCGGAGTCGAAGAGGTCGCACAGCGCCTCGTGGATCTCCTCGTCCGTCTCGCCCATGCCCAGGATGAGGTTGGACTTGGTGATCAGCCCGCGGTCCTTGCCGTAGCTGAGCACGTCCAGGGAACGCTCGTAGGTGAAGGCGGGACGGATCTGCTTGAAGATCCTCGGCACGGTCTCCAGATTGTGCGCGAAGACCTCAGGACCGGCGTCGACCACCATCTGCAGGGACTCGGGGCGGCCCTTGAAATCGGGGATCAGGATCTCGACGCCGGTCTGCGGGGAGATCTCGTGGATCGCGCGGATGGTGTCGGCGTAGAGCCAGGCCGCACCGTCCTCGAAGTCGTCCCGGGCCACTCCGGTCACGGTGGCATAGCGCAGGTCGAGGTCGCGGACGGACTCCGCGACCTTGCGGGGCTCGTCGTAGTCGATGGGCTCGGGCCGGCCGGTGGCGATGTCGCAGAAGTCGCAACGGCGCGTGCACACGGAGCCGCCGATCAGGAAGGAGGCCTCGCGGTCCTCCCAGCATTCGTAGATGTTGGGACAGCCCGCTTCCTCGCAGACCGTGTGCAGCCCCTTGCCGCGCGCCATCGACTTGAGCTTGGTGTACTCGGGGCCCATGTGCGCGGTGTTCTTGAGCCAGTTCGGCTTCTTCTCGATCGGGACCTCGGCATTGCGCGCCTCGACGCGCAGTAGACGGCGGCCTTCGGGAGCGATGGTCATCGGCATTCTCCAGGTGTGGGGCTGATGGACAGTGAGAGCTTATGGCTCGTGGTCAGGGTCGGGCCACGGCGGGCCAGGGCAGCGGAGGCTGATTGTCCGGGATCCCGGCGACGGCGCACAGGTCCGCTTCACGACGACGGAATTCCTCGATCATCACCTCAACCACATCCGCCGGTGCAACATTCCTGCCGAGTTCGCGGCTGATGGAGGTGACACCGGCATCGCTGATCCCGCACGGGATGAAGTCCCCGAAGGGTGCCAGGTCGTTGCTGCAGTTCAGGGCGATGCCGTGCATCGTGGTGCGGCGGGACACCTGGACGCCGATGGCGGAGATCTTGCGGTCGCCGCCACGATCGTCAGCGGGGATCCAGGCGCCCGAACGGCCCTCCACGGTGGTCGCCTCGACCCCGAACCGCCCCACCACGGAGATCACCAGCTGCTCCAGGTCCCGGACGAACTTCACGACATCGATCGGGGTCTTCAAACGCATGATCGGATACGCCACGAGCTGGCCCGGTCCGTGCCACGTGATCTTGCCCCCGCGGCCGATCTCCACCACCTCGGTGCCGTCGGCGGGGTATTCCTCCGCCGAGGACCGGCGGCCGGCGGTGTAGACGGGTTCGTGCTCCACCAGCAGCACGGTGTTCGCGCGTTCCTCGGCCACCACCTGCTGATGGACCGTCTTCTGCACCTCCAGGGCGGGACGGTACGGGACGAAGTCGGGGGCGAAACCCAAGCGTTCGAAGGACAAGGACATGGCCCCAGCCTACGCGGATCAGGGGGCCTGTGGATAACCGCCATCCGAGGGTCGGGAAGAGCATGCTGGATGCCATGGACACACCGGATGCCTTCACGACGCCCCTGGGTCCGCCCGAGCTGGCAGACCTGGGGGCTTGGGCCGGCCGTGGTCGCCGGGTGATCGAGCCCGTCTCCGGGAACCGGTACGTTCTGCTGGAGCTCGGCTCCGCTGCGACCGATGGCAAAGGCTGGGCCGGGATCGTGCACCGCCTCGAACCGGTGGACAGCCCGTATCTCGCCGTGCCCCGGGCAATCATCGACCAGCCGTCCCGTAGCTCGCTGCTCTACGAGGAACTACCCGAACGCAGTTTCGCCGACGACGTCGGCAGGCTGGGAGGTGCCGTGCAGAGCGCGGTCCTGACCATGGTGGCAGACGTGGCCGAGGGTCTGGCGGTACTGCATGACCACGGGGCGACGCTGCGCAGGATGTCGCTGCGTGACCTCCTGCGCGCAGCGGAGGAGGTCGACGAGACCCCCGGGCGCTGGCAGATCCTGGTGAGCCCGGATTCCGGTATCAGGGCCATGAGCCCCGGAGACGAGGAGCGGGAAGCCCATGGGGACCTGGTCATGCTGGCGGCAGCGGCGGCTACCGTCCTGACCGGCCGTCGTCCTGCCCCCGGACGGGACAGGGCGCCGCTGGCCACCGTCTGCCCCGCCTTGCCGGCGGAGGCGCTCGATGCTCTCGACGATCTCCTGGAGGACCTGGGCGGAGCTGGCATGGGCGGAGCCGGCATGGACCGATCCGCACGGGAGAAGAGGTTCGGAGGGGCCGGCCGTGAGGCGGTGGTCGCATACGGCGATTCCGCGCGCCGGCTGGCGGAGGCGATCGGCCAGAGCCTGTCCGACGCTGCCGACGCCGGTGGCGAGACCGAGGATGACATGAATGACGAGCAGGACGGAGAGCCCGAGGAAGCAGCGGACGGGGAGGTGGAGGACGGGGACACCCTGATCTGCAGCCAGGATCGAGACAGCACCCAGCGGGTCCTGGAACTGCTGCGCGGTGGCGGCACAGCTTCATCGGAGCCCGCAGAACGCCGAAGCTCCCGTACCCGGATGTCCTCTTTCACCGACCGGGGGTGGGACGGGGACGATGAACCGGCCGGGGCGGGCGCCTGGCCCGGCAGGTACCGGTCTTCCGTCGGCCGGTACCTGCTGTCGTGGAGGATGTCGTGGAGGATATGGGGCGCCGGTGTCCTGGTGGTCGTCGTCCTCGCCGGTGCCGTGATGCTGCTGATGCCACGGGATCAGGGAGCCGCGGAGGCCGGCGGGGTGGCAACCCCACCGGCGGCGGGGAACTCATCGCCAACCTCGTCGGAAGCGGTGGATGCCGGCACCGGGGTACGGGCGCCGGACGCCGAGGTGCTGGCCGATCTGATCGCGGTCCGTGCCGCCGCGTTCCGCGACCGGGACCCCGGCCGGCTGGAGGAGGTCTACGTGCCCGGAGCGAGCGACCTGGCGGAGGATCAGGCCACGCTGGCGGGGCTGTCCGCCGACCCAGGAACCGCGATGCACGCCTTCAGCGGACTCGAGATGGCCATCGACGGTGAACCCGCGGTCGAGTTCGATGGGGCCGGGAGCGCCGTCGCGCGCATGACCGTCACCGCCACGGGGATCGAAGGCGGGCAGGAGGGCTCCCAGGAGGTGGAGATGTCATTGGACTACACGCCGGACGGCTGGCGGATCAAAGACGTCGAGCCGCGGTGAGGTCCGAGAGGATGCCGGTACCTCACCGCGGCTCGACAGAGACGCACGACCCCGTTGCCGGGGCTCGGGCAATCACCAGAGGACGGCCACGACCATGGCGATGAGTGCCGTGCCACCGGTGCCGTGGGCCAGACCGGTGGAGACGGGCTGACCCGCCCGCTGCTTCCGCCAGCCGATCAGCGCGGCCACGAAGACCCCGAGGGCAAGGAGCAGTTTGACGGCGACTTTGGCGTGGTTGACCGCGATATCCGGGTCGAACTCGTTGAGGGTCACCAGCAGCAGGCCGGAGATCAGCATGGCGATGGACGCGCCGAACTGCCAGGTGGTGACGGTGGGCTTCTTGAAGGTGGCGACCCAGGTGCCGACGATCACGGCGGCGCCCAGGATGTGGATCAATACGAGCAGGGAGTGCAAAAAGGTCATCCCTCGACCCTACTAAAGGGCGGCATGGCTCCCTTGCGCCCTGCAGGGAGTCGGGGGGAGGCCTATGCCACACCGAGCCGAAGCGGAAAGCAGGAACCCGGTGGTGCGTCGTGATCGATCACGACGCACCACCGGGTTCCTCACCACCTCAATGGGCTCTCAATGGGCTGGGGCGACCGGAGCGGTCGCCGTCGGGGGCCTCAGAGTTCGAGGGCGCCTTCGAACCGGCCCTCTTCCAGACGGGCCTTCATGGTGTGCAGGAAGCGACCCGCATCCGCGCCGTCAACGATCCGGTGATCGTAGGTCAGGGACAGGTAGCACATGTGCCGGATGGCGATCACGTCGTTGCCGTCCGCGTCCTGGATCACCATGGGGCGCTTGACGATCGTGCCCGTCCCCAGGATGGCGACCTGGGGCTGGTTGATGATCGGGGTGTCGAACAGCGCGCCGAAGGACCCGATGTTGGTGATGGTGAAGGTGCCACCGGTCAGCTCATCGGGGCCGATCGACCCGTCCTTGGCGCGGGCGCCCAGGTCGGCGATCGAGGAGGCCAGTCCCGGCAGCTGCTTGTCGCCGGCGTTGCGGATCACCGGGACGAGCAGGCCGCGAGGCGTGTCGACGGCGATGGCCAGATCCTCGGAGGCGTTGTAGACGATCTGCTTCTCGGCTTCCTTGAACGTGGCGTTCAGGGCCGGGTTGGCCTTGAGCCCCTCCGCCACGGCCTGGACGAAGAACGGCAGGAAGGTCAGCTTGGCGCCGTGCTTCTCCTGGAAGGCGTTCTTGGCCTTGTTGCGCAGTGCGGCCACGCGAGTCATGTCGACCTCGGTGACCTGGGTCAGCTGAGCCGAATCCTGCAGGGACTCGCGCATGCGCTTGGCGATGGTCATGCGGATGCGCGGAGCCTTCTCCGTGGTACCGCGCTTGTCCGAGACCGGCGGGATGGTGGTGGGCTCGCCATTGTCGAGGGCAGGGGCGGCGGACGGAGCCGACGGCGCCGAGGAGGCGGCCGGTGCGGACTCGGCGGCGGCCAGCACATCCTGCTTGCGGATGCGGCCGCCCACGCCGGTGCCCTTGAGCGAGGACAGGTCCACGCCCTTCGACTTGGCCAGCTTGCGCACCAGCGGGGTCACGTATGCGGTGTCGGAGTCGCCCGAGTCACCGGCCGGAGCGGCCTGGGACTCTTCGGCCTTGGCAGGGGCCTCGGGCTGCGCCGGGGCGGCCTGCTCCTGCTCCTGGGCCTTGGCGGGGGCCTTCTCCTCGGCAGCCTTGTCCGTGGCCTCGGGGGTCGCGGACTCGGTGGCCGCATCCTCGATCGCCTCCGCCGAGTCGGCGGAGTCCTCCGAACCAGCGGAGTCGTCGGAGTCGTCCTCTGCGGGAGCGTCGTCGGGGTCGCCGATGAGAGCCAGGACCTGGCCTACCTCGGCGTCCTCGTCCTCCTGGACCTTGATCTCCAGCAGGGTGCCGGCTACGGGGGAGGGGACCTCGGTGTCGACCTTGTCGGTGGAGACCTCGAGCAGAGGCTCGTCGACCTCCACTTCCTCGCCGATCTCTTTGAGCCAGCGGGTCACGGTGCCTTCGGTGACCGACTCGCCCAGTGCTGGCAGGGTGACCTCGGTGCCCGATCCGCCCGAGGACTTCTTGGCGCCGGACCCGGAGTCCTGCTGGGGTGCTTCGGAAGTCTCCTCCGCTGCGGGCTCGGCCTCCTGGCTCTCCTCGGGCTCGCCGGAGTCCGCCGAGTCCGAGCCGGAGTCGTCGTCACCCGAGCCGGAGCCATCGCCGATGACGACCAGCGGTGCGCCGACCTCGACGTCCTCGTCCTCTTCGACGAGGATCTTCTCGATGACGCCGGCTACGGGGGAGGGGACCTCGGTGTCGACCTTGTCGGTGGAGACCTCGACCAGGGGTTCGTCAACGGCGACCTCGTCGCCGACTTCCTTGAGCCACCGGGTCACGGTGCCTTCGGTAACGGATTCGCCAAGGGCCGGAAGGTTCACGGTTTCGGACATCGTCTGACCGTCTCTTTCTTCTGTGCGCTGTCTGCAGTTGTTGCTTGAGATCTGTGGGGCCTGGCCCCCGCCAGAGGCGGTGGCCCGGTTCGGGAACCGGGCCACCGCATGTGGTCAGCCGTGCAGCGGGATGCCGGCGAGGGCCATCGCGGCCTCGCCGATGGCCTCGTTCTGCGTCGGGTGAGCGTGGATGAAGGGAGCCAGGTCCTCCGGGTAGGCCTCCCAGTTGACGATCAGCTGGCCCTCGCCGATCTGCTCGGAGATCCGCTTGCCGATGGCGTGGAAGCCGACGATCGGGCCGTCCTTCTCCCGGACGAGCTTGATGATGCCGCCGGTGCCCAGGATCGAGGACTTGCCGTTGCCGAGGAGGTTGTACTCGGCGACCTCGACGTTGTCCTTGCCGAACTTCTCCTCGGCCTTGGGCTGGGTGTAGCCCACGGAGGAGATCTCCGGCTCGGTGAAGGTCACCTTGGGGACGTTGACGTCCTCGACGACCACGGGGTTCAGGCCCGCAATCTCCTCGGCCACGAAACGGCCCTGCTGATACCCACGGTGGGCCAGCTGCACGCCGGGAACGATGTCCCCGATCGCGTAGATGTTGCCCACGCCGGTGTGCAGGCGCTCGTTGGGGGTCACGAACCCGCGGTCCATCGGCACGCCGACCTGCTCGAAGCCCATGTCCTGGGTGTTCGGGCCGCGGCCCACTGCCACCAGCACGACGTCGGCCTCGAAGGTCTTGCCGTCCGCGAGAGTGACCTTGGCGCCGTTCTCGTCCTGTTCGACCTTCTCGAAGAAGGTGCCGAGGTTGGTCTTGATCTTCTTCTTCTTGAATTCCTTCTCGAGGATCTTGATGATCGAGGGGTCCTCGTTGGGAACCAGGTTGTTCAGGCCCTCGATCACGGTGACGTCAACGCCGAACGAGTTCCACATGGAGGCGAACTCGCAGCCGATGACGCCGCCGCCCAGGACGATCGCGGACTTGGGGGTCCAGTCGATCTCCAGGGCTTCCGTCGAGGTCATGACCCGGTCGCGGATCTCGATGCCCATGGTCTTGGACACCGAGCCCGAGGCGAGGATGATGTGCTTGCCCGTGTAGGTCGTGCCGTCGGCCTCGATGGTGTTCTCGCCGGTGAGCTTGCCGAAGGCATCGACCACCGTGATCTTCTTGGCCTTCAGCAGCCCGCTCAGACCCTTGAACTTGCCGGCCACGATGCTGTCCTTGTAGCTGCGCACGGCACCCATGTCCACGGAGTCCACGGACAGCTTGACGCCGTACTTCTCGGATTCCTTGGCATCGGCCACGAGCTCCGCGGAGTGCAGGTACGCCTTGGTGGGGATGCAGCCCCAGTGCAAGCAGGTGCCGCCCACCTTGCTCTTCTCGAACAATGCCACGGTGTACCCCAGCTGCACGGCGCGCAACGCAGCCGCGTAACCGGCGCTGCCGCCGCCCAGTACGAGGATGTCGAATTCGTTCTCCGCCACGGATGACGCTCCCTTGCTCATTGATCCTTAGCGACACGGCAGTGGGGCCGGGTCGGGCTCACTGTGATTCACGACCACTCTAGTCAAGGCAGTCGCCCGTGAGCTACATCGACGACTTCCGGCGATCCGGACGTGTCACACCGGCTCTCCGCCGACCAGCTCGATGGCGGCGAACATGGTGCGCACGCCGAAGCCGGTGCCTTGCTTGGGCGTGTAACCCCAGGCTGAGCCCTCGTTGAAGGAGGGCCCGGCGATATCGAGGTGAGCCCAAGGGCCCACGGGTTCCACGGCCGACTCCTCGGCGGCTTCCTCGGCCCCGGCGAACTCCTTGAGGAACAGCCCGGCGACGAGCATGCCGCCGTTGCGGTCGCCGATGTTCTTGATGTCCGCGACATCCGAGTCGAGGCTCGCGCGCAGGTGCTGCGGCAAGGGCATGGGCCACAGGTCCTCTCCCGAGGCCACGGAGGCCGCCAGCACGGTCTCGACGGCGTCGTCGTCGCCCATCACGGCGGCGGTACGGGCACCCAGGGCCACCATCTGGGCTCCGGTCAGGGTTGCGATGTCGATCAGGAGACCGGGGTCCTCCTCCCGAGCGGCGACCAGGCCGTCGGCGAGGACCAGGCGCCCCTCCGCGTCGGTGTTGAGCACCTCCACGGTGCGGCCGCCCCGGACCGAGATCACGTCACCGGGCCGGGTCGCCGTGGACGAGGGCATGTTCTCGGCCAGGCACAGCCAGCCGGTCACGGACACGGGCACCTCCGCCTCCGCCGCGGCGAAGACCGTGGACAGCACGGCGGCGGCGCCTGCCATGTCCGACTTCATCGTCATCATCGAGTTGGCGGGCTTCAGGGAAAGACCGCCCGAGTCGAAGGTGATGCCCTTGCCGACGAGCGCCACCGATTCGACCGGCTTCTTGGGCTCCCAGCCGATCCGGACGAGCCTGGGCGGGCGGGAGGCGCCCTGCCCCACCCCGATCAGCCCGCCGAAACCACCGTCGGCCAGTTCGCTCTCGTCCAGGACCTCCACGGTGACCCTGCCCGAGCCGGCCTTGGCCAGATCCTCGGTCAGCTGCGCCACGGACTCCGGGAACACGACGTCGGGGGAGAGGGTCACCAGGGTGCGGGCGCGTGCCACGGCGCGGCCCAGGACACCGGCGCGGTCCACGGCGGCGGCGAGCTCCTTCGCGCCGAGCTCTGGTGCCGCCACGGTGGCCCGCTTGAGGGCGGTCCCCACTGAATGGGCGGTCTTGGCCTTCTGGGCGGAGAAGGCGTAGGCCCCCAGGGCGGCGCCCTCGGCAACGGCGGCGGCCTCCTCGAGCGAGGCCGACGGCAGCGCGAAGACGACGTGATCGGTCCCGGACAGGGTGCGCGCGGCGGCCCCGGCGGCTCGCCGTAGCGCTTCCGCGTCCGAGGGCGCCTCGTCGCCCCTGCCCAGGCCGGCCAGCACGATGATCGGCCACGGCGAGCCCTTGGGCGCGGCCAGCTTCTTGACCTCGTCCGCAGCACCGGTGACGCCGATCGCCTTGGCCTGCGTCTGGAGATCGGAAGGCAGCGACTTGGCGTCGGCCGGCAGCTCCACGAGGGGCCCCTCCGGCGTTCTGCGGACGCCCACCACGACGGCGTCACCGCTGATCCTGCCCAGCTTCTTGTCCGAGGCCTGGAGATCCAGGTCGCTCGCGGGGAGGAGGTCGATGAGCGGCCGGGCCGTCTGCGGTCGGGAATCCGAATCGCGACCGGTCCGGCGGCGAGAAGACGAGGCTGGAGTACGTGACATGCGGGTGAGGTACCTTCCCATGGGGGTCAACCTGATTTCCTTCCCGATCGTAGCCGGGCTCACAGGCACCGCCCAGCCTGTTCGCCGGTAGCGGGCTCTCGCGACGCGCTCCTGCGCAAGGCACTGGCGCCGGGTGTGTCGCAGCTCAACCGCCCCCGCCGGGAATATCGCCGTCCCCGCCGACGGTTGAACACGTCCGGGCCGGAACGCAGCGGGAGCCCGCTCCCGGCCCGCCGTAGAGTTGTTTTCCGAGCTGTTCCCCGTCTTGTCCGGTTCGCCCGTCTTGTCCGGCACCAGACGTCGTTCAGCACCGAACCAGGAGTCGATCGTGGTGGATCCATCTGCCCTGTACTTGGGCAATCCGAGCTTGCTGGATGACCCGCGCCTGCACGGGGCACCCATGGTCATCTCGCTGAGCGGCTACGCGGAGGGCGGCCAGATCAGCGATCAGATCCGTGAGACCCTCCTGGAGTCGCTGCCCCATGACGTGCTGGCCCGTTTCGACGCCGACCAGCTGCAGGACTACCGGTCGAGGCGGCCGCACGTGCGTTTCGTGGAGGATCATTTCGAGCGCATGGAGAACCCCCAGCTGGCGCTCTACGCCCTGACCGATCCACTGGGGCGCAGTTTCAGCCTGCTGACCGGCCCCGAGCCCGATCTGCAGTGGAACCGGTTCATCGAAGCGGTGGTCGAGCTCTCGGAGCGCCTGCAGACCTCGATGGTCACCACCGTCACGGGCATCCCGATGCCCGTTCCGCACACTCGCCCGTTCCTGGTCTCGGTGCACGGAACCCGGACGGACCTGGTCGAGCAGAACCACGGGCAGCGCCCGGTGGCCGAGATGAGCTCCTCTGTCGCTCAGCAGCTCGAGATCCGGTTCGGGGAGCTGGGCGTGGACACCATCGGCTTCACCGTGCACGTGCCGCAGTACCTCGCCGACGCTCGTCTTCCGCAGATCACCGTGACCGCTTTCGAGCACGCCTCCGCGGCGACAGGGCTCACCCTGCCCACCGACGCGCTGCGGGATGCGGGCGGGGACGTCATCCGCCGCGTCGACGAGCAGGTGGCGGGATCTCCGGAGGTCCAGGCCGTGATCGAATCCATGGAGGTCCGCTACGACGAGGTCGTGGCCAACGCCTCCCAGCGGTCCCTGCTGGCGGGCGACGAGTCGGAACTCCCCGACGCCGACGAGATCGGCGCCGCCGTCGAGGCCTTCCTGGCGAACCAGCCCGACGACGACTAGGCCTGCTGTCCGGCCTCTCCTCCCACAGCGGAGGGGAGACCGGACGACTCGAACGACCACGCCCGGCGGCGCCCGCACACGGGCCGCCGATCTCAGACAGGAGAATGACTCAGCCACGCCATGAAGCCGGAAAAGCGATACGAACGGGATTCGCGCATGGCCTACTGGGTCATCGCCGTCGGGATATTCGCCTACTTCCTGGCCGTGGCCCAGCGGACGAGCTTCGGGGTGGCCTCCCTCGAGGCCGCCGACCGCTTCCAGGCGACCGCCTCCCAGCTCTCGTTGTTCACCATGCTGCAGGTCTTCGTCTACGCGGGCCTGCAGATCCCGGTGGGCGTGCTGGCGGATCGTTTCGGCTCGCGGGCCATGGTAGGGGCCGGGGCCATCCTGATGGGTTCCGGCCAACTGGTCCTGGCCCTGGCGGACTCCCTGGGGTGGGGCGTGGCCGGGCGCGTGCTGGTAGGCGCCGGGGACGCCGCCACCTTCATCTGCGTGCTGCGCATCATCCCGGCCTGGTTCTCGGTCTCCAAGGCGCCGATGGCCACCTTCCTGGTCGGCACGGTGGGCAACTTCGGGCAGATGCTCTCGGTCATCCCGTTCAGCGCTCTGCTGGGCTGGGCCGGATGGACGCCCGCCTTCCTGTCGCTGGGCGCCCTGTCGGTCCTCGCAGCCGTCCTGGTCCTGGCCTTCATGCGGGACAGCCCGGACCCGCTCTCCGCGGAGGAGGTCCGTCCCCTGGCCCTGCGGCGCACCTGGGACACCGTGGTGGCATGCGTCCGGGCGCCGGCCACGGCCCTGGCCTTCTGGGTGCATTTCACCGTGCAGTTCATCGGCACGGTCTTCGCCCTGATGTGGGGCTACCCCTATCTCCAGAATGCTCAGGGGATGAGCGCCGGACAGGCCTCGTTCGTGATGACCCTCTTCGTGCTCACGAACCTGGTGCTGGGCATGAGCATCGGGCAGATGGTGAGCCGGTTCCAGCACCGGCGCCTCCGGATCGCGCTCATCGTGGTGGGGATCGGCGTCGTCGCCTGGGCGGCGCTGATCCTGTGGCCGGGGACCGCTCCTTTCGTCGTGGTCATGGCAGCCGTGGTGGCGATCGCCATGAGCCTTCCGGCCTCCATGCTCGCGTTCAACATCGTGCAGTCCTTCACCCAGCGCAGCTATATCGGCACCGTCACCGGCATCACGAACGTGGGCGGGTTCGTGGCCTCCCTGTGCGCGATCTTCCTGATCGGGATCACCCTGGACCTCCAGGTCACGCTGGGCTGGGTGGACGATGCCTACGACCCGGAGGGGTTCCGGGTGGCCATGGCGATGCAGCTGCTGGTCACCGTCACGGGCACGGTCGGCATGCTCGTGAGCGCTCGCCGGGTCCGGGCCAGTTTCGGCGCCGACGCCGTCTGACCGTCGTCCGCCGGCTTTCGCCTCGGTTGGGGCCGTCGTCGAGGACCGGAGCGCCCGCGGCATGAACGGCTTATGAACTCGGCGCGGAGCGGGAGTCGACCGAGAGCTCGCCGTCGATGATCTGCTGCCGCAGCTGCCCGACCTGTTCCTGCAGCTGCGGATCGACCGGGGCGGCCCCGTCGTGGAAGTCGGCGATGCTCACCCCGCCGTTCTCGAGGGTGCCCACGTAGGTCTCGGGGGAGAATTCCCCGTCGACGCTCTGGTCGAGGACGTCCACCGTCGAGGTGGTGATGCCCTTCATGACCGAGGTGAGCACACGGTCCTTGCCCCGGTCCAGGGACTCGAATCCGTCCTGATCCACCCAGACGATCTTCGCGTTCTCCGATTCGAGCACGGCATCCAGGGCCCCGTTCCCGGCCTGCCCGGCCACCGGCATGACGACGTCGGCGCCTTGATCCATCAGGTTGCGGGTCATCGTCTTGGCCGCGTTGGTGTCCGTATAGGAGTTGACGAACGTGCCCTGCTGGGTGGACTCGTTCCAGCCGACCACCTGGACGTCGGCGCCCTGCGTCTCGTTCCAGTGCGCGACGCCCAGTGCGAAACCGTCCATGAAGACCGTCACCGCCGGCTGCTGCATCCCTCCGAGAGTGCCCACGGTGCCCGTCTCCGAGGTTCCGGCTGCCAGATACCCGGCCAGGAAGGCGGCCTCCGCCGTGTTGTAGACCACCGGCTTGACGTTGTCGGCCTGGATGGAGTCGTCGTCGACGATCATGAAGTGGGACTCCGGGTTCGCGGCCGCCACTTCCCGCAGCGGGTCGACCATGGTGTAGCTCATGGCCACCGTCAGGTCGCAGCCCGAGTCGGCCATCGAGGTCAGTGCGGGATTGGCGTCCTGCGCCTCCGCGGCCTCGGCCGAGCGGACCTGGATGCCCCGGTCCTCCTCGACCTGGCGCATGCCGTTCATCGCGGCCTCGTTGAAGGAGGCGTCGTTGAAGCCGCTCGCATCGGCCACGATGCAGCCCGTGAAGTCGGAGGTCTCCCCGGCATCGTCCGAGTCCGGAGCTTGTCCGCAGCCTGTGACCACCAGGAGGGTGCCGGCGAGCGCCGCGGTCAAGGCCTTCGCCGCGCGCCCGGTTCCGGGCGTCAGGAGCGGGTGGCGGGTCGAGGTGATCGGCACGATTGTCTCCTGGACTGTCATGATCGGCTGTGGTGAGGTCGGTCATAAGGCGGCCATCTCAGGAGGCAGACTACCCCGGACTCGCCGGGATGACTCCACAGCCGGAGCGGTCCGCTGAATCCCCCCGAAGCAGCATCCACAGGCGCACGAAAGCAGACGCAGACGACGGGGCCGGGGGCAAGGTCGGGTCATGAGCGCAGAACCCGGCGGATGTCCAGAGAACCCTTACCCCACCCGCACGGCCCGGACGGTGGCCCGGACGGCTGCCGACGTGCTGGCGATCGTCCCGCATACCCTCGGGTACTGGCCGTGCCGCTCCGTCGCGATCCTGACGGCGGCCGGGAGCGGCCTGGGTCCGTGCCTGAGGATCGAACTGCCCTCGATGGAGAGGTTCACCGATCCGGAGTGGGTCGCCGCGTGGACGACGCAGCTGTCGGCCGTGTTGGAGTACGACACCGTCGGGCAGCGGATGTACGTGGTCTGCTACGGCCAGCCGCCCAGCGCATCACGGGTGAGCGGCAACCGCGCCGATGACCGGGCCGCGCCCGGGGCATGCGGTGGAAGCCAGTTCGCCGACGACGAGACGGGCCGAACGGCCCTGCAGGAGCACGCGCTCGCCGTCCTCAGGGCGATCGATGAAGCCGGGACCCTCTCCGGCCACGCCCTTCAGGACGGGTGGTGCGTGTCGGGGGAGTCCTGGTGGCCGGTCGTGGACCCCGCACGTCTGCGTTCTGTGGGTGAGATCCTGGACTCCGCCGTGTACGCGGCCATGGTCTGCAGCGGCAGCGTGGTCGGGCCCGACCCGATCGAGGAACCCGCCGAGGAGGTCCGGGGCCTCTTCGCAGGGGCCGGCGGGTTTCGCCAGCCGGAGACCGCCGGCTACGAGTGGCGGCTCGAGTACCTGGAGCAGTGGCACCGGGTTCTCGGAACGGGGCGGGGCCGGATGCCAGGCCTTCCCCGTGACAGCCGAATGCTCACGGACCTGATGCTGGGAATGGCTGACCCCCTCGGATGCGAGCTGATCCTGGCCATGGTGCTGACCGGGGATCCGGCCGCCTCGCGGGAGGCGTGGGCTGAAACGGCGCATGCGGCGGGCGGCGCGGAGATGCCTGGGGTCCTCCAGATCGCACACGTCATGTCCGGTATCTGGCGGGGGAGACCGGACTGGCGACGACTGGATCGGTGCGTCGTCGTCCTTCAGGAGTTGATCCCCATGGCACGGGCCATGCTGGCGGGGGTCAGCGGATCCGCTCAGGGCCTCCCGCCGGAGGGTGTCGGGGGAGACGACGGACGGACGTTCCTGCCCACGATGCTGGCGGGGCTCTGGCTGGCGCTCGGGCATGCAGAGCACTTCCGGGCGCGGGGCTCGCTGGTGGAGAGGTACGTCGCCGAGGCGGAGCAGGTGGCGCCGTGGCACCCCGGGATCGAACGGTTACGGCAGCTCGCGGCGTCGCGGCCGGTCCCCGTGTGGGCCACCGACCCGGTCACGGCATGGCGGCGCAGCGCCCCGGCTCCATGGGGGGATGGACCCCACGAGGAGCGCATCTGACGAACATGAGGGAGCGTCTCCGACAAACACGGGATATTTTCTGCGGGTTCGGGAACAACCTCGACGGGTGCATGGTTGCAAGCACCTGAAGACCCTTCAGGTCCTGAGTGCGAGCTATGATCGCCGGCGGGACTTGACAGGGTCATAGGTGTTATGACCAGACGTCAAGAACACCGCGTCGAGCAACGAAAGGTTCCCAGTGTCACCAGCTGTCACGAATGAGACGACTGCAACCGTCGAGTCCACTGAGACCGTGGGAGCAAGCCGGGAGTCGTCGGGCACCACCAGTGCTACCAAGACCGCGGCGAAGAAGACCACCGCCGCGAAGAAGGCCACGGCCGCCAAGAAGAGCACTGCGGCGAAGAAGACCACCGCCGCCAAGTCATCGGCCGCGAAACCCGCGGCCGCCGCCTCCACCGCTCGGACCTCGGCCAAGAAGGCCGCAGGGAAGGACACCGCGGCCGAGAGCACCACGGCCGAGTCGGACGACGAGGCCGAGGCGACCCCCGCCAAGGCGCCCGCGAAGCCTCGCAAGACCAGGGCGAAGACCGCGGCCCCCAAGAAGAAGGCCACCGGCTCCCGGGGGGGCAAGAAGGCTTCCGCGGCAGCCGCCGACGACCTGGACGATGACGAGGAGTTCGACGTCGACGACTCCATGAGTTCCGACGCCGCTGAGGATTCCCAGGACTCCGCGGACGAGGCGGAGGAGGGCGAGGAGACCGACGGGGTCATCGCCCCCGAGGATGCCGAGAACGCGAAGTCCGGCACCGAGGTGGTCGCCAAGCCCACGGGCAAGACCACCGCTTCGCAGGAGGCAGCCCGCGGGTTCGTGCTCTCCACCAACGACGACGACGACGCGCCCGCGCAGCAGGTGGTCTCCGCCGGCGCGACCGCTGACCCCGTCAAGGACTACCTCAAGCAGATCGGCAAGGTCGCCCTGCTGAACGCCGAGCAAGAGGTGGACCTCGCCCTCCGTATCGAAGCCGGCCTGTTCGCCGAGCACAAGTACAAGGACGAAGCCGACACCCTGACCCGCGAGCAGAAGAAGGAACTGCGCTGGGTCATCCACGACGGCAAGCGGGCCAAGAATCACCTGCTGGAGGCCAACCTGCGTCTGGTGGTCTCGCTGGCCAAGCGCTACACCGGCCGCGGCATGCTGTTCCTGGACCTGATCCAGGAGGGCAACCTGGGCCTGATCCGTGCAGTCGAGAAGTTCGACTACACCAAGGGCTTCAAGTTCTCCACCTATGCCACCTGGTGGATCCGGCAGGCGATCACCCGTGCCATGGCGGACCAGGCCCGCACCATCCGCATCCCCGTGCACATGGTCGAGGTCATCAACAAGCTGGCCCGTGTGCAGCGCCAGATGCTCCAGGACCTCGGGCGTGAACCGACTCCGGAAGAGCTCGCCCAGGAGCTGGACATGACCCCGGAGAAGGTCGTGGAGGTGCAGAAATACGGCCGTGAGCCCATCTCCCTGCACACGCCCCTGGGTGAAGACGGCGACTCCGAGTTCGGCGACCTGATCGAGGACTCCGAAGCGGTCGTCCCCGCCGACGCCGTGAGCTTCACGTTGCTCCAGGAGCAACTGCACTCGGTGCTGGATACCCTCTCCGAGCGGGAAGCGGGCGTCGTGGCCATGCGGTTCGGCCTGACCGACGGCCAGCCCAAGACCCTGGACGAGATCGGCAAGGTCTACGGGGTGACCCGCGAGCGCATCCGGCAGATCGAGTCCAAGACCATGTCGAAGCTGCGCCACCCCTCTCGCTCCCAGGTGCTGCGCGACTACCTGGACTGAGCAGCGGAAACACGATGGCCCCGGTACGGATCCGTACCGGGGCCATCGTCTGTCAGCGGGTCAAGACCGCGCTGGTAGTGGATCAGGCGTCAATGCGCTCCGTTTCGTCCTGCCACGTGGCGGCCATGGGACGAAGCTTCTCTTCGTTGGCACGCGCGTGGTGAGCGCAGAACAGCAGCTCTCCGCCGCTGGACTGGAGGACGACCCGCACATAGGCCTGTGCGCCGCAGGCATCGCAGCGGTGGGTGGCGTTCAACTCTGGGGTCTCGAGCGTGGCGTTCACGACATCCTCCTTCAAGCTCAGACTTCATCCCACTGGCGGTTCCCGTCGATGCGGTCACCGGCCAGTGCCCCTTCCGTCCTGGTGCCCAGGTCACGGTGTCGGAGCCCTCGATCGGGGAAGTGCTCTTTCGAGTACGTCAATACAACCACGCGAGCCGTGCGTTGCATTCCACCCGGAGGGTGTTTTCGCCCACCGCGCACGCCCGGCCCTCCGGGGACGTCTCCGGATGACGCGCCGTCGTCCGTCGTCGTCCCTGCTCCGTTTCCCGGCGGATTAGAGTAAGGGCGCCCGTCCCAACCGGTACGGGCGATCATGCCCGCCTGTCACGGGCATCGACCCGATGCCCCGCCCCGATATGCCAGCAGGAGTTCCACGCGCCGTGTCGCCCACCAGATCCGAATACAACGCCCGTCACCTCTCCGTCCTGGAGGGGCTGGAGGCCGTTCGTAAGCGCCCGGGGATGTACATCGGTTCCACCGACTCCCGCGGCCTCATGCACTGCCTCTGGGAGATCATCGACAACTCGGTGGACGAGGCCCTTGCGGGCTACGGGCACCAGATCACCGTGATCCTGCACAAGGGTGGTTGCGTGGAGGTGCACGACGACGGACGCGGCATCCCGATCGACAAGGAACCGCGAACGGGGCTGTCCGGTGTCGAAGTGGTGTTCACCAAGCTGCATGCCGGCGGAAAGTTCGGCGGCGGCTCCTACACGGCCTCGGGCGGTCTGCACGGCGTGGGCGCGTCGGTGGTCAACGCGCTGTCCTCCCGGCTGGACGTCCAGGTGGACCGCGGTGGCAAGACCTATCAGATGTCCTTCAGGAGGGGGGAGCCGGGCGAGTTCACGGACCGGGGAACTCCTTCACCCGACGCGCCGTTCGAGCCCTTCGTCTCGGGCTCCGAGCTCGAGGTGGTCGGCAAGGCGCGCCGCGGGGTCACCGGGACCCGCATCCGCTACTGGTCGGACCGGCAGATCTTCACCCCGGACGCCCAGTTCTCCTACGACGAGCTGGCCACCCGCGCCCGCACCACCGCGTTCCTGATCCCGGGCCTGCGGATCACGGTCCGCGACGAGCGCCGGGTGCCGGGTACGGCGGGAGAGGCGGGCCCCCACGAGGAGGTCTTCCAGCACGACGGCGGCATCTCCGAGTTCGCGGAGTTCCTGGCCACCGACGAATCAGTGACGGACGTATGGCGCTTCCAGGGCGAGGCCTCCTTCACCGAGACGGTGCCGGTCCTCGACGACGGGGGGCACTCGCGACTGCAGGAGGTCGAACGCGACTGCGAGGTGGATCTCGCGCTGCGGTGGGGGATCGGCTACGACACCACCGTCCGGAGCTTCGTCAACATCATCTCGACGCCCAAGGGAGGCACCCACCAGACGGGTTTCGAACAGGCGCTCGTCAAGGTCTTCCGCAAGCAGATCGAGGCCAATGCCCGCCGGCTGAAGGCGGGCAACGACAAGATCGACAAGGACGACGTGCTCGCCGGGCTCACGGCGGTGCTCACCGTCCGTCTCGCGGAGCCGCAGTTCGAGGGTCAGACCAAGGAGATCCTGGGCACTCCCGCGGTGCGCCAGATCGTGTCCAAGGTGGTGGAGCGGGAGCTCACCAAGGCGCTGACCGCGACCAAACGCGATCAGAAGAACCAGGCCAACGCCGTGCTGGAGAAGGTCGTGGCCGAGATGAAGTCGCGCATCTCCGCGAGACTCCACAAGGAGACCCAGCGGCGCAAGAACGCCCTGGAGACCTCCTCCATGCCCACCAAGCTGGTCGAATGCCGTTCCACTGACGTGGAGAAGTCCGAGCTGTTCATCGTGGAGGGGGACTCCGCCCTCGGCACGGCCAGGCTGGCCCGCGACTCCGAGTACCAGGCGCTGCTGCCCATCCGCGGCAAGATCCTCAACGTCCAGAAGGCCTCGATCACGGACATGCTGGCCAACGCCGAGTGCGCCGCCCTGATCCAGGTGATCGGCGCCGGGTCCGGGCGCTCCTTCGACGTCGACGCCGCCCGCTACGGCAAGGTCATCATGATGACCGACGCGGACGTCGACGGAGCCCATATCCGCACCCTCCTGCTGACGCTCTTCTACCGGTACATGCGCCCGCTCGTGGAAGCCGGGAAGGTCTATGCCGCCGTGCCGCCGCTGCACCGGGTGGAGATCGTCAACCGCGGCTCCAAGGCCAACGAGATGGTCTACACCTACTCCGAGCGCGAGCTGATCACCCTGCTGCGCAAGCTCGAGTCCGAGGGGCGGTCGTACAAGGAGCCCATCCAGCGCTACAAGGGCCTGGGTGAGATGGACGCGGACCAGCTCGCCGAGACCACCATGGACATCCGTCACCGCATGCTGCGCCGTGTGACCGTGGAGGGCGCCGAGGCGGCTGAGAGGGCCTTCTCCCTGCTCATGGGCTCGGAGGTCGCCCCGCGCAAGGAGTTCATCATCGCGGGTGCGGCCCAGCTGGACGCCGAGCAGATCGACGCCTGACGGCAGCCGGCGTGCTTCCGGTGCGCCCCGGCGTCGGCTGGGCGAACGGCACATGAACAATAGTTGTTTCGCGTTGTTTTCCGTTGGAATATATGGCAACTTCGGGCGCTTTTCCAGCAGTTTTCTTAGGTTTGAGAGTGTTCGTCGGGACGTTGCAACATAAACGCAAGGTGGCTTTCGATACCAGAGTCTCGGAGCCACCCTTGTCCGGCGATGTCCTCTCATCACTTCCCGAAGGGCTATCGAACCCATGTGGCTCCAGGATTACGACCCGCTCGGGTCGCCTGTTCTCTCCGCTCTCGTCGCTGCAGTCCCCATCGTCGTCTTCCTGCTGGGACTGACGGTCTTCAAACTCACGGGCATCAAAGCCTCACTGATCGCACTGATCCTTGCCGTCGGCCTGGGCACCCTGGTCTTCGGGCTGCCCGTGGCGGCCACCGGCTCGGCGGTCGTCTACGGCTTCCTGGGCGGCCTATGGCCCATCGGCTGGATCGTGCTGATGGCTGTGTGGCTCTACCGCATCGCCGTGCGCGCCGGTTACTTCGACGTCATCCGCTCCTCGATCTCGGCGATCTCCGAGGATCAGCGCATCCAGGTGCTGCTGATCGCCTTCTGCTTCGGCGGCTTCCTGGAAGGCGCGGCCGGCTTCGGCATCCCGATCGCCATCTGCGCGGCGCTGCTGGTCAACCTCGGTTTCCGTCCCTTGCGGGCGGCCGGCATCTCCCTGGTCGCCAACGCCGCCTTCGGCGGATACGGTGCCATCGGCATCCCCGTCATCGTCGGAGCCGCGCAGGGCGAGGTCCCGCTGACGGACCTGTCCCAGATGATGGTCCTGGCCATCCAGGGGATCATGGTCTTCATCCCGCTGCTCCTGGTGGCGATCCTGGACGGCTGGCGCGGTCTGCGGGAGACGGGCGGTATCGCCCTGGCGATCGGCCTGCTGGTCTCCGGCCTCCAGTCGCTGCTGCTGTGGTTCGCCGGCCCCGAGCTCGCGGACATCATCCCCCCGCTGATCGGCATGGCCGCGCTGGCCCTGATGCTGCGCCGCTGGCGGCCCCGCAGCATCTACCGCGAGGCCAACGCCCCGGCGCTGGAGGAGCTGCACGCCGATCAGCAGCCCATCACCTTCGGGAAGGTGGTCCAGGCCTGGTCGCCCTTCTACATCCTCTCCGCCTTCATCCTGCTGTGGTCGGTGCCCGCTGTGGTCGGGTTCCTGGCCCGGGCGAGCGTGGGCGTGCCGATGCCGTTCCTGCATCAGGAGATCGCCCGGACGGCGCCGATCGTGGCGGAGACCACCCCCGTGGAGGTGCTCTGGAACTGGGGCATCCTCGCCGCCTCCGGAACCGCCATCCTCTTCGCCGCGCTGGTGACCCTGCTCGTGACGCCCAGCATCACGTGGCGCCAGGGCTTCGAGGAACTGGGCGGGGCGGTCCGGCAGCTCTGGGTCCCCATCCTCATGATCTGCATGGTGATGTCGGTGGCCAACGTCATGAACTTCGCCGGCATGTCCTCGTCCATGGCCCTCGCCCTGTCGGCCGCCGGTGGCGTGTTCCCCCTGCTCTCACCCATCATCGGCTGGATCGGGGTGTTCGTGACCGGATCCGTGGTCAACAACAACACCCTCTTCGCCTCCCTTCAGGCGGTGACCGCCGAGCAGATCGGCACCAGCCAGACGCTCCTCGTGGCCTCGAACACCGCGGGCGGCGTGATGGCCAAGGTGATCTCCCCGCAGTCGATCGCCATCGCCACGGCGGCCGTGAAGGAGCAGGGCAAGGAGGCCGACCTCACCCGTCAGGTGCTGCTCTACAGCCTCGGCCTGCTGGCCGTGCTGTGCGTCTGGGTGCTCATCCTCTCGCTGGTCCTCTGAGCGCTCGGGTGAGAGCTCTGCGCCCTTGCAGGGCGGGCAGGTGTCGGCAGGCCATTGCCGGACCGGCTGATCCGGGTCGATAGGATGAAGGGGTCATCGTGATCTGCATCACGGTGGCCCCTCGTCTCGAGGTTCTGCCCCCACGGGCAGCCGATGACCCCAGTACGTTCCCCATATGTTCGCAGTACGTTGAGGAGTGAGTCATGGTCGACGTCGCCCAGTCCATCACCCGGGATCCCGTGGGCACCACGCCCGCGGCTACTGTCACCGTCACCGGCGCGGCCGGCCAGATCGGCTACGCCACGGTCTTCCGGGCCGCGGCGGGAGCCCTGCTGGGCCCGGCGACCCCGGTCCGCCTGCGCCTGCTCGAGGTTCCCCAGGCAGCGCGCGCTGCCGAGGGGGTGGCCATGGAGCTGCTCGACGGGGCCTTCCCCCTCCTGGCCTCGGTGGATGTCTTCGACGACCCGGCGGCCGCCTTCGAGGGGTCGGAGGTCGGTCTGTTGATCGGGGCCAAACCGCGCTCCCAGGGGATGGAGAGGGCAGACCTGCTCAGCGCCAACGCGGGGATCTTCTCGGTCCAGGGACGTGCGATCAACGACGGCGCGGCGGATTCCTTCCGGGCCGTCGTCGTGGGCAACCCGGCCAATACGAACGCCCTGATCGCAGCCTCCCACGCCCCGGACGTTCCCGCGGAGCGGTTCACGGCACTGACCCGGCTGGATCACCACCGGGCCGAGGCGCAGCTGGCCATCGCCTGCGACGTCTCGGTCAACGACGTCGACGGGATCGCCATCTGGGGCAATCACTCAGCGTCCCAGTACGTGGACCTGACCCGGGCCACGGTCCAGGGGCGTCCCGCGGAGGAGGTCCTGGCCGAGAGGGGACTGGACCGGCAGTGGATCGACGATTTCTTCATCCCGAAGGTGGCCAAACGGGGAGCGGAGATCATCAGGGTCCGGGGCGGCTCGTCGGTGGCCTCCGCGGCGCATGCCGCGCTGCGGCACGTTCGCACCTGGCTGCGCGGCACGGACGAGGGCCGCTGGACGTCCATGGCCGTCCCGTCGACGGGGGCTCACGGCATCCCGGAGGGCGTGGTGAGCTCCTTCCCGGTGACGTGCTCGCAAGGCGGGTACGCCATCGTCGAGCCGTGGGCCGTCGACGAGTTCTCCCGGGCCCGCATCGACCGCTCGGTCGCCGAGCTCCTGGCCGAGCGGGAGGCCGTCGCGGAGCTGGGCCTGCTGGGCCCCAGGGCATGACGGGCGAGCACCCGTTCGCGGTCAGAGGCTGATCAGTCAGAGCCTGGTCAGCCTGACGAAATCGTCGTGCACCATGTTCCCCATGGGGAAGGTGGCCGTGCCCACGATGCCGAGCCCGCTGCGCTCGTAGAAGGCGTTGGCCCGGGCATTGAGCTGGTTGACCGTCAGCCATAGCCGCGTCGCGCCGCTCTCCGCCGCCAGGTGCTTTGAGGCCTCCAGGAGCCGGCTCGCAGCGCCCGTTCCCCGGTGGTCTGGATGGACGTACAGCTTGGAGAGGAACCAGGTCGCTCCCCGGTGCCCGGCCACGGCCTGCTTCGCCGGGACCGTCCCTCGGATCGGCTCGTCCTGGACCAGCATCGCGTATCCGGCGGGGGAGGCCTTCCCCTGCTCCACCGGGGAGGCGAGCAGAACCAGAAGGTGGTACCGGGGGTCCGCCAGCCAGCTCTCGAACCTCTCCGCGGACAGCTCTCTCGCCACGTGGGCATCGGACACGGCACGATCCGTGCCCGGCGGGCAGGCGTCGTGGAAGGTCACCGCCGCCAGGGCGTGCAGCGACGGCCCGTCCCCGGGCACCGCGGGGACGATCTCGTAGGGCATGGGCTCATGGGGCATGGAGCATCGTCTCCTTCGATCCGTCGGCTGTCCGGCGGCATCCCGCCGGCCTGCCACCGTTATTCCGAGGACGGCCGTTCCGGAGACGGCTGTTCCGAGGACGGCGCCGAGGGCGACCAGGCGGGACCGATCGCATCCATGGCCTGCTCCAGCGGGATGCCGGACCCGTCGCGCCGGCCGAACTCGGCGGGCAGGGGGCGGGCCACGCCGGTGGCGGAGACCGCCTTGGCGGGGCCGTGCCCTGCCCAGGCCAGGGCCAGCCCGGATTCCCCGCGCAGCAGGCGCTGGCACCGGACGCCGCCCGTGGCCCTGCCCTTGCCGGGGTACTCGGCCAGGGGAGTGATCTTGACGGAGTGCTCGGGCATCCCCGGCAGCGCATCCTCGGTCCTGGCCACGGTGACCACGACGGCCTGCGGATCCTGGGGGAAGGCGGGGCCGAAGAAGATCGCACGATCGTCCTCGGTCAGCTTCACCCCGGCGACGCCTCCGGCCGTACGGCCCTGCGGGCGCACGGAGGACGCGGGGAAGTGCAGCAGCTTCGCCTCCCGGGTGATGAAGACCAGCTCGGAGTCGTCGGGGGACTCACCGACCCCGATCACCTCGTCGCCGTTCTTGCCCTGGCCCTTGAGCGTGATGACCTCCCACTCGTCGCGGTTCAGCGGGTAGTCCGGGTTGAGCCGCTTGACCACGCCCTGCCTGGTACCCAGTGCGATCACGGCGTTCAGGGGAGCAAGGCCCACCAGGGTCTCCCCGCGCTCCAGGGACAGGAAGTCCTTGGCCGCGACGCCCTCGGCGAGCTTGGGCGCGCCGTCGTAGCCGGTCAGGGCGGGGACGTCCAAGACCGGGACGCGGATCATGCGTCCAGCGGAGGTCACGGCGCCGATCTCCCCGCGCGCGCTCGTGGCCACCTGCGACCGGAGGGCGTCGTGCTTGAGGCGCCGGCCCGGTTCGGCCAGCGGGGTGCGGTCCGTCGAGCGTGCCAGCTGACCCGAGGTGGAGAGGAACACCCAGCAGGGGTCGTCCGCGATCTCCAGGGTGGGGCCGGCTTTCGCAGTGCTCGCCGTGGCCGTGACCTCGGGGAGGTCCTCGGAGGCGAGCAGCTTGGTGCGCCGGTCATCCCCGTGCTGCTCTGCAACGGCCGACAGCTCGTCGGAGACCACCTCGCGCAGTCGCGCGTCCGAGCCCAGGATCTCCTCGAGCTCGGCGATCTCCCGTTGCAGCTCGTCGCGTTCCGCCTCCAGCTCGATCCGGGAGAACTTGGTCAGCTGCCGGAGGCGCAGCTCCAGGATGTGATCGGCCTGGGCCTGGGTCAGGTCGAAGATCTGCATCAGCCGCTCGCGTGCTTCGGCGGTCTGCTCCGAGGACCGGATGATCTGGATGACCTCGTCGATGTCCAGGATGGCGATCAGCAGGCCCTCGACCAGATGCAGCCGGTCCCGGCGCTTGCCCAGCCGGAACTCGGTGCGACGGCGGACCACCGTCAGCCGGTGATCCACGTAGACGCGCAGCAGCTCCATGAGGCCCATGGTGCGGGGCTGCCCGTCGACCAGGGCCACGTTGTTGATGCCGAAGGACTCTTCCAGGGGGGTGTGCTTGTAGAGCTGGGCCAGGACGGCCTGCGGATTGAAGCCGTTCTTGAGTTCGATCACCAGCCGCAGGCCGTTGGCCCGGTCGGTCAGGTCGACCACATCGGAGATCCCGGAGACCTTCTTGGCCTGGACCGCGGTCTTGATCTTCTCGATCACCTTCTCCGGGCCCACCATGTAGGGCAGGTCGGTTACCACGATGCCCTGTTTCCGCGCCGTGACCTGCTCGATCGACACGGTCGCGCGGGTCTTGAAGGATCCCCTCCCGGTCTCGTAGGCGTCCCGGATCCCGCCCAGGCCGACGATGCGCCCACCCGTGGGCAGATCGGGGCCCGGGATGAACTTCATGATCTCCTTGAGGGTGGCCTCCGGATGGGAGACCAGGTGCCGGGCGCCGGCGACCACCTCGCGCAGATTGTGCGGGGCCATGTTCGTGGCCATGCCCACGGCGATGCCCGACGCCCCGTTGACCAGCAGGTTCGGGAACGCGGACGGCAGGACCGCGGGCTGGGTGAACTGGTTGTCGTAGTTGGGCACGAAGTCGACGACGTCCTCGCCCAGGTCCGCCGTCAGGGCCAGGGCGGCCGGTGCCAGCCGGGCCTCGGTATACCGGGAGGCCGCCGGTCCGTCGTCGAGGGAGCCGAAGTTGCCGTGCCCGTCCACGAGCGGCGCCCGCATGGCGAAGGGCTGCGCCAGTCGCACCATCGCGTCGTAGATCGCGGAATCGCTGTGGGGGTGCAGCTTGCCCATGACCTCGCCGACCACGCGGGCGGACTTGACATGACCACGGTCCGGGCGCAGGCCCATGTCGTCCATCATGTAGAGGATGCGCCGCTGCACCGGCTTGAGGCCGTCGCGCGCATCGGGCAGCGCCCGGGAATAGATCACCGAGTACGAGTACTCGAGGAAGCTCGTCTCCATCTCGCTGGTGACGTCGACGTCGACGACGTTCTCCCGGAAATCCGCGGGAAGCTCCTCGCGTGCGGAACGTGATCCTGACCTGCGTCGGGCCATAGGGGCGGGCTCTCCTTTGCTACTTCTTAGGTGGGTGCCCACTGCCGGGTCACACGGGATTGTCGATACGCTGAAGTCTATGGTCTCCGAGTCCACACCAGAGGGTGGCGACACCCGCGCCCAGGCCCCCGACACCGCCGCGATCGCCATGCAACAGGGGTATCCGGCCCACTGGGAAGCGGATGTGGTGCTGCGCGACGGCGCGACAGCCCATCTGCGCCCCGTCACTCCCGACGACCAGGACGCCCTCCTGGAGATGTTCCACGGCCAGTCGCAGAACACGATCTACCTGCGGTTCTTCTCGCACAAGACCACGCTGACCAAGCGCGAGCTCGAACGGTACACCACCGTGGACCACCACGACCGGGTGGCCTTCGTGATCATGCTGGGCTCTTCCATGATCGGCATCGGCCGCTACGACCGGACGCACGACCCACACGATGCCGAGGTCGCGTTCCTGATCTCCGACGCCCACCAGGGCCGGGGGATCGGCTCTATCCTGCTCGAGCACCTCAGCGCGGCGGCCCTGGAGAACGGCATCGACCACTTCTCGGCCGAGGTGCTCCCCGAGAACCGGGCGATGCTGCGCGTGTTCGTCGAAGCGGGCTACGACGTGACCAGGCGGTTCGACGACGGCGTGGTCGCCCTGGAGTTCTCGATCGACCCCACGGAGAAGCAGCGTTCGGTGATGGTCGCCCGCGAGCACCGTGCGGAGGCCCGCTCCACGGCCCGCATCCTGACGCCCGGCAGCATCGCCGTGATCGGCGCATCCGCCGATCCCACCAACGGCGGGCACGCGGTGGTCCGCAACATCGTCGAATCGGGCTTCACCGGAGCCCTGTACGGCATCAACCCGGTGCCGTTCGACCAGGAGGGCATGACCTACAAGTCCTCGATCGAGGAGATCGGCCAGCCCGTCGACCTGGCCGTGATCGCCGTGCCCTACGACGCCGTGCTGGACGTGGTCGACCAATGCGGCCGCGCCGGTGCCCACGCCGTCGTGATCGTGACGGGCGGGTGGGCCGAGGCGGGCCAGGAAGGCGCCCGCCGCCAGCGGCAGCTGGTCAGGCTCGCCCGCGGCCACGGCATGCGGGTGGTCGGTCCGGCGAGCCTGGGGGTGCTGAACAACTCGGGCGAGCACGCGTTCAACGCCACGGTGCTCCCGGCGCGGTTCAAGGCCGGCAACATGGGTCTCTTCGCCCAGTCGGGGGCGCTGGGGACCCTGCAGACGTCCGCCGCGATCCGGCACGGGCTGGGGATCTCCACCTTCCTCTCGGCCGGCAACCGCGCCGATGTCTCGGGCAACGACATGATGCAGTTCTGGGAGGACGACGCCGCCACCCAGGTGTGCGGCATGAGCCTCCAGTCCTTCGGCAATCCCCGCAAGTTCTCCCGCATCGCCCGGCGGCTGTCACGGCTCAAGCCCCTGATCGTGGCGAAGTCGGAGGTCACCGGCCTGCGCCTGCCGCCGGGTCACACGGGCCGGACCACGGAAGCCCCCGCCGGGGCGCTGAACGCGATGCTCCAGCAGGCCGGCGTGCTGCAGGTGGCCACCTCCGATCAGCTCATGGACCTCGCCGCCGTGGCCTCCGGACAGCCCCGGCCCGCCGGAAGGCGGACGGCGCTGATCGCCAACGCCATGGCGCTGGGCCGGCTCATGGAGGACACCGCGGCGATCCTGGGTATGGAGGTCACCGCGGTCCGGGACGACCTGGACACGGCCGGCGGGGGCGCCGATGCGGTGGAGGCCGTGCGCTCGGCGCTGGCCGACGTGCTCGCCCGCGACGACGTGGATGCCGCCGTCATCGCCCTGATCCCCGCACCGGGGGTCACCGAGGACGAATGGGCCGACACGGTCACGGCGGTGGGAGCCGAGGCCGGCAAGACCGTGGCGTTCGCCATGACCGGCAGCACCGAGGCCCGGGCGCCGTCCCATATCCACCGCGACTCCGAGGGCCGCGAGCTGCCCATCTTCCTGGCCCCCTCCTCGGCGGTGGAAGCCGTGCACCGGGTCCAGGAATGGATGGCCTGGCGCGACCGCGAGGACGACTCGGTGACGCTGCCCGAGGACATCGACGCCGACGCCGCCGAGGAACTGCTGGCGGAATGGTCGGCCGAGGTGCCCGGCGAGTCCCTCCTGCCGCTGGACGGTGAGCGCGCTCGCAAGCTGCTGGCCACCTACGGGATCACGGTCCTGCCCACGGTACGGTTCCGCGACGTCGAGGACGCGCTGGAGGCCGCCGGGAAGCTGGGCTACCCCGTGGCGCTGAAGAGCACCGACCGGAACCTCCGGCACCGCCTGGACCTGGGCGGGGTGCGCCTGCAGATCGATTCTCCCGAGCAGCTGCGCGAGGCGATCGCCTCCATGCGCCGGACCCTGCCGATGGGGTCCGAGCAGCTGGATCTGCAGGCGATGGCGCCGACGGGCCAGGCCGTCGTCGTGACTGCCACGGAGGACCCGCTCGTGGGCCCGGTGGTCTCGTTCGGGATCGCCGGGGACGCGGTCAAGCTGCTGGACGACCGTTCCCACCGGGTGCCGCCGCTGACGGACCAGGACGTCCAGGACATGGTCCGTGAGCCCAAGGCCGCGCGGAAGCTCTTCGGCTACGAAAGCCAGCCGCCCGTGGCGGTGACCGAGCTCGAGGACCTCCTGATCCGGGTCGCCCTCCTGAAGGACCGCCACCCGCAGATCGCGAGGCTGGATTTGAACCCGGTACTGTTGTCCAGCGAACACCTCACCGTGCTGTCCGCGGACGTACGGCTGGGGGATCCGAAAGAACGAACGGACAGCGCCAGGCGAGCGATGCGGAGGTGACCTATGAGCGACACGATCGCTGGCAGGTACACCCTCATCGACCCCATCGCCCGTGGCGGCTCCGGCACGGTATGGCGGGCCTGGGATCAGAGGCACGGCAAGCTGTGCGCCGCGAAGGTCCTGCGGCAGCGGGATTCCGCTGATCTGCTCCGGTTCGTGCGCGAGCAGTCGGTCAAGCTGGAGCATCCCCACGTCCTGGCCCCGTACGGCTGGGCGGCCGAGGACGAGCACGTGGTGATCGCCATGGACCTGTGCGACGGCGGCACGCTGGAGAGCGTCCTGCAGGATCACGGGGCGCTGTCGGACGAGGTCGTGGAGGAGGTCATGCTCCAGCTGCTGCGCGCCCTGCAGTTCGTGCATGCCGAGGGCTGGATCCACCGCGACGTCAAGCCGGCCAACCTCATGATGAACGCCACCGGGACCGGCCGTCCGCTGGCGCGCCTGGCCGATTTCGGAATCGCCACCCAATGCGAGGACGCGCGACTGACCCGGCTCGGCACGGTGGTGGGCACCCCGGGGTACATCGCACCGGAGCTTCTGGAAGGGGCGGATCCCGCTGCCGCCCAGGACCTCTTCGCCGCGGGCGTCGTCGCCATGCGCATGGTATGCCCGCACGAGGGCCGCGGTGAGACGCCGCAGCCGGAGTCGGCGCTGCAGAAATTCGGGGCCGGTTCCCTCCTGGGCGCCGAGATCGCGGCCCTGCTCGATCCCGAGCCGGCCGTCCGGCACGACGGTGCCATGGCGCTGCTGGAGCGGCTGGCGCCGGCCTCCGAGGGCCGGTCCTTCCAGCCCGCCCGGACCCGTCACGGCGAGCCCCTGGAGATCTTCCAGACCCTCGACCCCTTGCCGGAGGAGTGGAGCCGGATCGTCGAGGGCGACGGCGCGGCAGCCCGGCAGCCTCTCACCGGCGCGGTGACCGCTCCCCGCTCGGGTGACGTATCGGACCCCGTGCCGACCTCCACCGGCGGTGCCCCCTTGGCGGCGAGTGCGCCGCAGGCCGAGCCGCTCGACTCCGGCCTGATCCGCACCAACTACGGCATGGTCTCCACCCCGCCACCCGGCGGAGAGCCGCTGATCGGCCCGGCAGCCGGGCCCGCCGGCGCCTCGCTGCACGGCATGCCCTCCGGTCTGACCGGGGACGGGGCGGTGGCACCCGCCTCGCCGGGCCCTGTGGGCGGAGCGGGCCGGGGCGCCATGGTCCAAGGGCCGTTGCCCCGCGGCCAGCAGTCCCGGGCGACCCTGCTGGAGGGCGCGGTCTCCTCGGGATGGAATGCACAGGCGCGGCCGGGCGTTTCGCATCTGACGGTCGACGAGAGCACGGGCGAGACGACGGGCGGTGACGGCCTCACCGCGCCGGGAACAGGGTCGGTGGCAGGCGGGTCCGTTCCGTCGGCACCGGCCAGGAACGGGCCCCTGGAACGGCTCGGGATCCACGGGACCGCCACGGGGTGGATGCTCATCGCCGTCGTCTTGCTGGTGCTCGTGCTCGCCGTGCTGCTGATCGTCCTCGCCTTGACCGACGACGGCGGTACGGCTCCCGTCCCGCCCGCCGAGACGGCCTCCTCGTCCCCGGCCACCAATAACGGCACCCCCGGTGGTGCCGGCAACAACTTTCAGAACTCGGATCCGACGATCGGCAGTCTCGACGGAAACGGTCCGGGCCGCATCGGTGACTGACACCGATCCGCGCCCGGCAATGCATCGGACGGCCCAGGAAGCAGGAGACAGATGACCAAATCGGGACCGCGCGGCGAGCAGCTGCACCAGGACATCGAACGGGCGGGGTTCTACCCGCAGCTCGTGCACGACGTCGTCGCCGATGCCCTGGACGGCGCTGCGCCTGATTCGCATCTGGTCCAGCTGGAGACCACCTTCGACCGCGACGAGATCCACCGGCACATCACCGCGCTGGTCCTGGCCGGCGAGGTCCTGCACATCACCCACGTGGACGACCAGCAGTACGACGAGGCCGGCAACGAGGTGGTGGCGCTGGTGTCCACCGAGTCGGTGGCCGCAGCCCGGGTGCACTCGGTGACGCTGACCTACGCCTACTACAAACCGCAGCAGTATCGGCCGGGGCACCCGATCAGCGAGGTCAACCTCTCCGTCGCCTGGACGGGGACCCGGAACCTGGACCTGCAGCCGGCCGCCTGCGAGGATCCCCAGTGCGAGGCCGACCACGGCTACACGGGCATGTCCGCCGTCCAGGACGTCGTGCTGCGCATCAGCGCCGAGGCCGACGGCATGGAGGCCGTCGAGGGCGCCCGGGAGTTCGCCCGCCGCCTGCGCCGGGCCGCACTGCACCGCGCGCCCGTCCAGTGACGTGGCCCGGTGACGTGATGGACGATGACGGACGCGCGATGACGGACGAGACCTCCCGGACCCCCGCTCCCGAACCGGGTTTCCCGCCGGCGCCGCGCTACGGCTCCGCCTCGGTCGCGGACGTGCTGAGCTCGGCGGCGGGCGCCCTGGGCGTTGCCGGCTGCCAGGACGTCCTGGGGCTGCCCCAGGCGGAGCGGTTCGTCGTCGTCATGGTGGACGGGCTGGGGCTGGAGCAGCTGAAGGCGCGTTTCGGCTACGCCCCGCTGCTGCGCAACGCCGCCCTGCTGGGGGAGCTGGATGCCGCCTTCCCGACGACGACCGCCTCCTCCCTGGCCTCGCTGGGCACGGGCCGGCCGGTCGGCGAGCACGGGCTCACGGGCTACGACTCCTACTCCCCGGAACTCGGCCAGACGGTCAACATGCTCGGGAACTGGGACTCGCGGGTCGACCCGCTGCGGTGGCAGCCCCTGCCCACCGTGCTGGAGAGGGCCGAGCAGGCGGGGATCGACGTCGTCACGGTGAGCCGGAAGAAGTTCCGGCAGTCCTCGCTGACCACCGCCGCGCTGCGTGGCGGCAGATTCGTCGCGGCGGACTCGACCCACGCCAGGGTGCGGGCCGCCCAGGAGAACCTGCGGTCGGGACGGCGCAGCCTGATGTATTTCTACTGGGATGACCTGGACAAGACCGGTCATCAGGCCGGCTGGGGTTCCGCCGAGTGGAGCGAGCAGCTGGAGGAGCTCGACGGCTGCCTCAGACGGCTGATCGCCGGCCTTCCGCCCCGCACCGCCGTGGTGCTGACCGCGGACCATGGGATGGTCGACATCCCCGCCGAGGGGCGGTTGGACGTGGCCGCGATTCCCGGCCTGCTGGATGACGCCGTGACGACTTCCGGGGAGCCACGGTGCCTGCAGCTGCACCTGCACCCCGTCGCCGCCTCCGCCCGGGCCGAGGCGCAGCAGCGCACGATGGAACGCTGGCGTGCGGAGTTCGGGGAGCAGGTGCACGCGGCCACCCGTGAGGAACTGCTCGACGGCGGGTGGTTCGGGCCGCGCGAGCGCATCCGGCCCGCCGTCGTGGATCGTATCGGCGACGTGCTCGTGCTGCCGGCCACGGAGGACCTGGCATTCCACGACCTCTCCCGGATCGGAGCCGGGACCCTGACCATGGTCGGCCAGCACGGGGGACTGACCCGTGCCGAGGCGAGCGTTCCGCTGCTCGGGCTCGCCGGCCTCTAGGGCGCGGCCGGACCCGGACCTACCGCCCGGCGCCGGATGACGCCGAGGCGGTGTCCTGCGCCGACGGCGTGGCGTCGGCGGTCGCCCCCGGTCCCGCGGCTTCGGTGGCACCGTCGTCCGGATCGTCGGTGCCCGAGTTGTCACCGGTGTCGTCGCCTACGTCATCGTTGCCCGGATTCCCCGGCTCCGGGGCCGGGGCCTGGGGAGGTGCGGGCTGCTCCGGGATCGCGGGCACGGCCGGCGGGGCCTGTTCAGCCGGCGGCGCCTCCTCCGCGGGAGCGGGCACGACCGGATCCTCGGCTGCCGGGTCCTCCTGGACCGGGACGGTTTCGTCGGGAGCCGGTTGAAGCACCGCTGGGTCTTCTTCGCCGGCGGGCAGGCCCTCGTCCGTGGCGTCCGGTGTGGCGGTCCTGCTCGGGCTGGGCGTGGCGACGGTTCCCGATGGCGACGGTGTGGCGGCCGAGGTGGACTCCGAGGTGTTCTCGGTGTCCTCTCCGTCTCCCGATCCGGCCAGGAACAGCAGGTAGACGGCCCCGACCAGGACCGCGGCGGCCACGAGCGCCAGGACCGCCGCGGCGGCTGCCTTGCTCCGGCCGGAGACCTTGCCGCGATAGGGGTCCTGCTCGGGTTCCCGGGATCCGGGCGGGGGAGTGCTCTGGGGGGAGTACGACATCGTGGGGGTCCTTGCTCGGTTCCGCCGGTCAGGTGGTACTGGCGGGCCCGTTGGCCGATGATCGGGTCGTGGGGGACGGTATCAGGTGTCCGTGTTCTTGGCGCCGAAGACGATCTCGTCCCAGCTGGGCACGGAGGACCGCGAGCGCTTGGCGTTCGTGCGCCCTCGCGGGCGGGGGCGGGAGGGCTGTTCGGGCTCGGGCGCCTCCTCGGCGCCCTCCGGTTCGGCCGCTTCCGCTGCCGTGTCGTCCATGGTGGTCGATTCGGGGACTCGCCCGGAGTCGGGATCGGAGACAGCGGGATCGGAGTCGGCGGGATCGGAGTCGGGCCGGGATTCCGGGGTCGAGGGCCCCGCACTGCCGGCGTCACGCAACGGAGCGACTCCGGCTTCCCCGTTCCCGGGCGGCGGCATCGCAGCCGCGGTCGAACCCGGCGCGGCCTCCTCCGGGTGCGGCGCTGACGACCCGTCCTCCTGCTGAGCGGGTTCGGCGGCATCGCCGTCCAGCGGACGGGAATCGTCATCCATGATCTCGATGACCGGTGAGGTGGGCTTGTCCTGGGCGTCGGCTCGGCCCAGATGATGCACCGCGGCCTCCTCGGACCGGTCCTGGCCGGCGGGCGACGGGTCCGCCCCTGCGATGCCGCCGGAGGGCACCGGGGTTCCCGGCTCACCGGCGTCGGGGGTACCGGCCTGCTCGCCGTGTCCGTTCTCGGCCTGTGCCGGGGCGGGCTGCTGGCTCACGGGGCGTGAGGGATGCATGGGCTGGTCGAAGAGCGGAGAGTCCTTGGGAGCCGAGATGGGCCGGGGCCTGCGGTCGACGTGACCCATGCTGCGGCCCAGGATCGCCGCCAGCTGATCGTCCGAGTCGGAGTCCTGGCCGAGCCGCTGGCCGCGACGGGCATCCAGGACATCCAGGAGCTCGTCGGTCTCCTGCCCCGCCTGCCCCGTCGAGGCGCCGGCACTGTCTTCAGTATGCGGCGCGCTCTGGGCATGAGAACCGGCCTGAGCCGCCGGAGACCCGGCCGGAGACCCGGAGGAATGGTCGGCGGGCCGGGAACGCTCGTCGACGCCCGATGCCGCAGCCGACGGATGACGATGGCCTCGCGCCGTATCTCCACCGGCCGATGCGGGCGCGGACGCGGCGCCGGTCGAGGAGGGTGCGCCGAACAGGCTGTCACTGCCGGCGACGACCCCGTTCGCATCGGGGGCCGCCGTCAGGTGACCGGCCCAGCCGTTGTCGGGGGTCACCGTGAGACTGGCCGGATTGAAGATCCAGAGCGCGGCCGGCTGCTGGTCGACGAGGTCCTGCGGCGCCGCACCCGGGTTGGCGACGCGGAACCGGGCCGTGATCTGCCACTGCTGGTCCGGCCGCTGCCAGGCGTCCCAGTCCAGGGACGTGGGAGCGATGCCGAGGTCGCCGGCGTGCGCGGCCACGATCTCCGCCAGGCTCTGCGCCTCGCCGTCGAAGACGGACCGGTACCCGCCCGACCGGGACGTGCGGGCCACCACCTCGACCTTCTGCGCCTCCCTCGCGATGTGGGCGCGCTCGGCCAGGATCGGCCATTCGTAGCGGCGGACGCGTTCGGGCTCCCAGCCCGATTCCTCGACGATCTCCTCGACGGTGGCCCCGGCACGGAAGCGAGCCTGGATGTCACGCGGACCGAAGTCGCCGGACTGGTTCCCCTGGCGGCGCGGGGCGACGCGGCGCGCCCGCTGGACGGTCCCGCGCAACTGCTGGTCGATGCGCAGCACGTGACGGGTTCCGGAGGCGTCCTGGAGCACCAGATGCTCGCCGTCATCGTGCACGCCTACTAGGCGCAGCTCGTCCATGCTTCTCCAGCCTCCGCTACGGGTCTACGTGTTCTAGAGTGCGGGCGAAACCGCTGTCCGGCCCTCGACGGTGACACGGGATGTCAGGGCGGGTCGCGACTGGTCGCGGGAAGTGGCACTCACTCTCGGTTCAGCAGTCTAATGGTGATCCGTACGCTGACACATTTCCGCCCGGGTCACCGGGTATCAGCACGCTTAGCAGTGAATTGCAGCACATTCCTGGAAACTGGTTCCGTTGTGAGCGTACGAGGTTGGATTTTTGGGTCCCCATGGTGAACAATCCTTCCGACACAGGGGCGCTGGCGCCCCCGAGACCCCCCGTTTCGGGCGCCCGGTTCGCGACCCCGATCAGCACAGTTCTTCGCATGGATGGGAACGAGATGGCCACAGACTACGACGCACCGCGCAAGCAGGACGAGGAGCTCAAAGAGGACTCCATTGAGGAGCTGAAGTCGCGACGCGGAGGACAGCAGTCCTCCAGCGTCGACGAGGACGAGGCGGTGGCCGCCGAGAGCTTCGAGCTGCCGGGTGCGGACCTCTCCCACGAGGAGCTGTCCGTCGTCGTGCTGCCCGCCCAGGAGGACGAGTTCACCTGTGGTTCCTGCTTCCTGGTCCGCCACCGCTCGCAGATCGCAGAGGAGCGCAACGGGCTCAAGATCTGCGTGGAATGCGCAGGCTGATCGATCCGGGGAGTGAGATGCGAGTCGGGCCGCCCATCAGTACTGATGGGCGGCCCGACTCGCATCTCGGCCTCATGCCGCGGGTGATCTACGACGACGCCCCGGTGAGGACGTCGGCGAGCTGCTGCGGCCGCCGGGTCGAGGTCAGCCAGTAGGGGGTGGGGTCGACCGGGTCGGTGATCTCGATCCGGCAGATCGGCCCCACGGAGGCGCTGAAGCTCATGAAGGCGCGGGCATCCAGCTCCGGCCCGCGCACCCGGCGGATCTCACCGGCCTCCGTGAAGGGCTCCACCTCGCCCACGAAACGGCGCTCGATCCGTGCCCGGCCGACCTGCAGCTCCTCTTCGGTGACGACGATCTGCGCGGCGCGCGCGTAGGCCACCGTGGCCGTGATCCCGATCGCCAGCACGAGTCCCAGCGCGCCCAGCCAGAGCGAGATCGGGGACAGCGCCAGGAGCACCGACAGCCCGAAGCCTGCATACAGCAGCCACATCCACCAGGCGGGGTTGAGGCGTTCCCGGTACAGGACGCGGTTGCCGTACTCCTCGGCCTCCGGGAAAGCGGGGGAGCCGGGATCGCCGGCGTCGTCCGGTCCCGGGTGCAGGCTCTGAGAACCGTTGGTGCCGTGTTCGTTCATGGGCCCATCTTCGCACGGAGCCCGTAGCCCGCGAACCGGGGCGGTCCGGGTGCAACGCACCGGTGGCTCGGGGCGGGCGACCCGGGGCGGCTAGAGTGGGGCACTGTGTTTGACGACCGCCCCGATACCCGCACAGCACCCGCCGACGGCGCGGAGCGCCTGGACCTGAAGATCCAGCGCCTGGACCCGCACCTCCCCCTGCCGGCTCATGCCCGCCCCGGTGACGCAGGCATGGACCTGAGGGCGAGGACCGACGTCGTCCTGCAACCCGGGCAGCGCGCCCTGATCCCCACCGGCATAGCGATCGCGGTGCCGGCGGGATGGGCCGGGTTCGTCAACCCGAGGTCGGGGCTGGCGGCCAAGCACGGGATCACCGTCGTCAATGCACCGGGGACGGTGGATTCCGGCTACAGGGGTGAAATCAAGGTCACCCTGCTCAATACTGATCTCACGGAAGCCTTCGAGATCTCGCGAGGCGATCGCATCGCTCAGCTGGTGCTGCAGCGGGTGGCCGTCGTCGACGTCGTCGAGGTGGACCAGCTCGACGAGACCGAACGCGGCCGGCAGGGGTTCGGCTCCTCCGGACGGGACTGACGGCTTCCCGACGTGCTGCCCCGGGGCCCGGCCGGACAGGTCCGGCTCGCGTGGGCACCCAGAGACCGACTGCAGAAGGAAAGACAGTGTTCGGACGTAAGAAGAAGCAGACCGAGGAGGCACCCTCGGGTGCGCCCGCAGGGACGGGCGCAGGAGCAGAGGCAGGCGCGGAGGCCCCGGAGACGGACGATCCCCGCGCCGAGGGCCCCTTCGACGTCTCCGAGATCGAGTCCCGGGACGGGTACCTGGACCTGGGCGCCATCCTGATCAAACCCCAGGACGGAGTGGGAGTGCGCCTCGAGGTCGACGAGAAGTCCAAGCGGCCCCGCGCGGTGAGCCTGGACATGGGCGGCTCCATGGCGCAGATCCAGGCATTCGCCGCGCCGCGGACCACCGGGCTGTGGGAGGAGATCCGCAATGATCTCAAGGACTCCCTCAAGCGCAACAACGGGGCCCCGGAATTCGTGGAGGGCACTTTCGGCACGGAGCTCCGGGCGCGCTTCGCGGCCAAGACCTCCGACGGCACCAACGGCTACCGTCCGGCCCGTTTCGTCGGGATCGACGGTCCGCGGTGGTTCCTGCGGACCGTGATCTCCGGGGCGGCCGCGATCGACCCCGAGGCCTCGGCGAAATTCGATGCGATCATCCGCAGCGTGGTGGTGGTGCGCGGCAGCGACCCCATGCCCCCGCGGGATCTGCTGCCCCTGAACGTGCCGGAAGGAGCCCAGCGAGCCCCCGCCGGCAAGACCGTCCGGCGTGCCGCCTTGCGTCCGCAGGGCGGGGCCGCCAAGGCACCCGGTCACGCGGAGACCGCGGGCCAGAAGCCGGCTCGACCGGCCGCGCCGGGAGCCGGCGAGGGAGCGCAGGAGCGCACCAGCGGTGAGCGGGGCGGCCTGCAACCGCCTGAACGCGGTCCCGAAGTGACGGAGATCCGATGACCGGGGAACCGCCTCCCGTGACCGCCCCCGTCACCTTGGTGGGAACCGGCCCCTCGCCCTCGGCGGAGCCGGCGAACCTGTGCTGCCCGGAGGCCGACGCGGAACCGGGCGCGGGGCGGCGCAGGGTCCGTGTCACGGGAGTGGTGACCGAGGTCAGGATCGCGCCGGTCCACGATCGCGCCGAGTTCTCCGCCCTGGTCATCGCGCACGACCCCGCAAGGCCGCGCGCCGAGAGGAAACAGGTCCGGCTCGTGTGGCAGGGCCAGCGTGCGGTGCCCGGAGTGACCGTCGGCGTGGCGCTGGAGTGCGTCGGGCTGCTGTGCGACCGCAGATCCGAGCCCACCATTTTCAACCCCCGCTACGAGATCGTGGCCAAGAAGGTGCAGCGATGACCGAGCCCACCCCGGACGGGTCCCAGCCGAAGCCGGGTACGTCCCAGTCCCAGGACGGCCCCTCCGTGGAGGCCGCCCTGAGCACGTACGCCCAGCGTTCGGGCATGCGGCGCGATGCGAGCGGGCAGCTCGACGTGATGCATGCCATCGGAGGCTGGAGGGGCCTGGTCGAGGCCGTCCTGCCGGGCGCGCTGTTCCTGGCCGTGCTGGTCCTGGCGGGCAGCCTCGGACCGGCCCTGATCAGCGCCCTGGCCGTGGCGGGCGTGTTCACCGTGATCCGCCTCATCCAGCGGCAGACCCTGGTCCAGGCCGTGTCGGGGCTGGTGGGCGTGGGGATCTGCGCGCTATTCGCCAACGTCTCGGGTCAGGCCCGGGACTACTACCTCCCCGGTTTCTACATCAACGCCGTCTACGGCGCGGCCCTGCTGCTGTCGATCGTGGTGCGCTGGCCCGTCCTCGGCCTGATCTTCGGCTACATCCGCGGGGAGGCCACCCGCTGGCGGGCGGTTCCCGTCCGGATGAAGGCCTACCGCCTGGCCACCCTGTTCGTGGTGCTCATGTTCGCCGCGCGGCTGGTGGTGCAGGTACCGCTGTACTTCGCGGACGAGGTCGCCGCCCTGGGCATCGCGCGCCTGGTCATGGGCGTCCCCCTGTACGCCCTGGTGCTGTGGCTGGGCTGGATGGTCTCCCGTCCGCAGGCGGTCCGGCCCGGGGGCGAACCCGCTCAGGGGGCGAGCAGTTCCTGAAGGTGCTCCTCCCCGTCGTCGGTGGCCAGGAAGAACAGCTCGTCCTCGGCTTCGATGACGTCGTCGCGCGTGGGCGCGATGGCGGCGCCGTCGCGCAGAATGGCCACCAGGGTGGCATCGGGCGGCCAGGGGACCTCGCCGACCGTCGTGGCGATCATCCCGTGGCCGTGCGGCACGGTGTACGCGTTCAGCGTGGCCTTGTCGGACTGCAGGTTGAGCAGCCGCACGACGTCGCCGACCTCGACCGCCTCCTCGACCAGGGCCGTGATCAGCCGCGGCGTGGAGACGGCGACGTCGACGCCCCAGGCGGGGTCGAACATCCACTCGTTCTTGGGGTTGTTGACCCGGCCCACGGTGCGCGGCACGCCGAACTCCGAGCGAGCCATGAGCGAGACCACCAGATTGACCTTGTCGTCGCCGGTCGCCGCGACCATGATGTCCACCTGCTCGAGCTGGGCCTCGCGCAGGACATGGGGATCGCAGGCGTCTCCCACGATCCAATGACTGTTGCGCAGGTCCGCCCGGCCGATGGCGTCGGGCTTCTCGTCGATCACGACGACCTTGTGACCGTGACCGGAGAGCTCCCGCACGATCGAGGCTCCCACGGAGCCGGCACCCACCACGGCGACCTTCACGCCTCACCGCCCCCTTCGACGTCGTCGTCCGGCCGCAGCGACTGGGCCAGCTCGCGGATCCGGGACGACGGCGGCCTGGCCAGGATGCGCGCGACCTCGTCGACGTCGTCGATCCGCATCATGGCGTGCACCACGTCCCCCTTCTGGTAGCTCGTCGACGGACCCGGCAGGATGCCCTCCCCGAAACGGGTCAGGAACGCGATCCGGACCCCGGTGGCCTCGGCGATGGCATCCAGGTGCAGGCCCGACCAGGAGTCGTCCAGGCTCAGCTCGCCCAGCTGGAGACGCCCGGAGGCCTCGCGCCAATCCCCGGCGATGCTCTGCTCGGGGAGCATGCGCCGCAGCACCTGATCGGCCGTCCAGCGCACGGAGGCCACGGTGGGGATGCCCAGCCGCTGGTAGAACTCGGCGCGGGCGGGGTCGTAGATCCGCGCCACCACGCGCTGGACCCCGAAGGTCTCCCGGGCCACCCTGGCGGCCAGGACGTTCGTATTGTCGCCGCTGGACACCGCAGCCAGGGCGTAGGCGGTCTCCACGCTCGCCCGCCGCAGGACATCCCGGTCGAAGCCGTGCCCCGTGACCTTCTTCCCCTGGAACCCGCTGCGCAGACGGCGCAGCGATCTGTCGTCCTGATCGATCACGGCCACGGAATGGCCCGCGTCCTCCAGGGCATGGGCCAGCATGACGCCCACGCGCCCGGCACCAACGATCACAAAGTGCGGCATGTGCCCAGGGTAGTGCCCGGGCACGTAACGTGTCCCGACAGGACTAGCCTGAGCGCGTGAGCATCTTCCGAGCGGTACGCGCGACCCTGGTGGGCCGGCCGCTGCACAACGAGCGGTTCGCGGAGACGGCCCTGCCCAAGCGCACGGGGCTGCCCGTCTTCTCGGCCGATGCGCTGTCCTCCGTGGCCTATGCCCCGGACGAGATCGTGCTGACGCTGGCTCTGGCGGGCGTGGCGGCGGTGACGATCTCCCCATGGGTCGGTCTTGCGGTCGTCCTGGTCACTGCGGTGGTGGTCGCGGCCTACCGGCAGAACCTGCGCGTCTATCCCTCGGGCGGCGGGGATTACGAGATCGCCTCCAAGAACCTCGGCCGCCGCGCCGGGGTGGCGGTCGGTGCCGCCCTGATGGTGGATTTCATCCTGGTGGTGGCGGTCTCCACCTCGGCCGCCGCCCAGTACCTGGCGGCGGCGTTCCCCCGCCTGGTCGACCACCGCATCGAGGTGGCCCTGGTCGGCATCCTGATCGCCGGGCTGCTGAACCTGCGCGGTATCCGTTTCATGGGCCGCGCCGCGGTGGTGCCGACCTACCTGTTCGTCGTCGTGATGCTCGCGCTGATCGGGACGGGGCTGGTCAAATCCGCCACCGGGACCTTGGCGCCGGTGCCGTCGGCATCGTGGGAGGTGCTGCCCGCGGGCTCCGGGGACACCGCATGGACCACCCTGGCCGTGATCATGCTCATCCTCCGGGCGTTCTCCTCGGGAGCCGTCTCCGTGACCGGTGTGGAATCGGTGACGGGCGCGGTGGCCTATCTCAGGAAGCCGCGCGCGCAGAACGCCTCGACCATTCTCACCATCATGGGAGCGATCTCCTGCGTGCTGCTGCTGGGCACCATGTACCTGGTGGGGCGCACCGGAGCCGTGGTGGTCCTGGACCCGGTGGCCCAGCTGCGGATCGACGGCCAGGCCCCGGCGGAGGACTTCTACCAGAATCCGCTGCTGGGTCAACTGGCCCGCGCGGTCTTCGGTCTGGAGACGCCCCTCTTCTACGTCGTGATCCTGGCCACGGTCATGGTGCTCGTCTTCGCCGCCTCCACCGCGTTCTCCGGCTTCCCCTCCCTGGGCTCCAGGCTGGCCCGGGACTCGTTCCTGCCCCGCCAGCTCAAGTCACGCGGCGACCGGTTCGCATTCACCAACGGCGTCATCGCCCTGCTGGTGGCCGCCGCGATCCTGACCCTGGTCTTCCGCGCCAGCGTCAACGACCTGGTGCAGCTCTACGTCGTGGGGGTCTTCGCCTCCTTCACCGTGACCCAGGCCGGCATGGTGCGTCACTGGCGGCGTCAGCGACGGCATGTGCACGCCCCGGAGCAGCGCCGCCGGATGATCGGGCCCGTCGTGCTGGCCCACGTCGCGCTCGTCCTGTGCGCCACCGTGCTGGTGATCGTCCTGGTGACCAAGTTCGCGCAGGGTGCCTGGATCACCCTGCTCGCCATGTCGGTCCTCGGCGGTCTGATGCTGGCCATCCGCCGCCACTACGACTCCGTGGACCGCGAGCTGAGGCTGGTGGCCGGGTCGCCCGTCCGCGCCCTCCCGTCGAGGGTGCACGCCATGATCATCGTCGCCTCGGTGCGCAAGCCCGTGATGCGGGCGCTGGCCTACGCGCGGGCCTCCCGCCCGTCCACCCTGGAGGCGCTCGTCGTCGATGTCTCGCAGACCGCCACGGACCGGATCCTGCAGGACTGGGAGCGGCTGGAGATCCCCGTTCCCATCACCGTGCTCGACGCCCCCTACCGCGACTCGGTCCAGCCCGTGATCGACCACCTACGCCGGATACGCCGCCGCTCGCCGCGGGACCTGTTCGTGGTCTACCTCCCCGAGTACGTGGTGAGCAGCCGGTGGGAGCAGGCCCTGCACAACCAGTCCGCGCGCGCCCTGGCCAACCGCCTCCGCCTGGAGCCCGGGGTGATGATCGCCTCCGTGCCCTGGCAGGTGGACTCCTCGCACGTGGACTCGCCGCCTGCCGGCTCGCAGCATCCCGTCTCGCAGCAGGCCGAGTCGCAGGATCAGGGGCACTCGGGCGAGAATGTGGCGCAGACCGGCACCCAGCACCCGACCAGTACGGAGCGCCCTTGACTTCCCCCGCACCCGATCGATCCCCGAAGGACCTCGTGCTCACCCCCGGTCCCTGGGCGTACGGCGGTCACACGGTGGCCCGCACGGACGAGGGCCGGGTGGTCTTCGTCAGGCACGCGGATTCCGGCGAGCGAGTGAAGGCCCGGCTCACCGACGCCGACCCTGGCGCGAAGTTCTGGCGAGCGGATACCGTCGAGGTCCTGGAGGCGTCCCCCCATCGCCGCGACCGTCATCCATGGCAGGCCGCCGATGCCCTGCTGACCGCGGCCGGGGGCCTCCCTCCCGTGGGAGGTGCGGAGATGGGCCATCTGACGCTCGAGCGTCAGCGGGAGGTCAAGACCGGGGTGCTGCGCGAACTGCTCGGCGGCATCGGCCGGCTCGCGCCGGCGGAGCTGGACGCCCTCGACCCGGCCGTAGAGGCCCTCCCCGGTGAGGACCCGCGCGGACTGGGGTGGCGCACGCGAGCGCATTTCGCCGTCGACGCCGCCGGGTCGATCGCCATGCACCCGCACCGTTCCGAGGCGCTCGTCCCGGTCGCCGGGTTCCCGCTCATGGTCCCGGCACTGGAGGCGCTGGGCCTGGCCGAACTCGACTTCACGGGAGCCGAGCGAATCGACCTGGTCGCACCCTGCGGGGGAGCGGACGGCGAGGCCCCGGCGATCGTGGTGACCCCCGCAGCCGGCGACTCCGCTGCCCTGAGGGAAGCACTGAGGGAGCGGCTGGCGGGGGAACTGCTCGCGCGCCTGGAGGAGGCCAGCCCCGGGCTCTCCGTGCTGCTCGGCCCCGCTGAAGGGGAACGCGGGCCGGCGGAGGTGCTGGCCGGGACGGCAACGGTCCGGGAGCGCGCCGGCGGGTTCTCCTGGGAGGTCTCGGCAGCCGGTTTCTGGCAGATCCACCGTCACGCTCCCGCGACCCTCCTCGAGGCTGTCGGCGAGGCCGCCCAGCTCACCGGGGGGCAGACCGCTCTCGACCTCTATTCCGGGGCCGGGCTGTTCACCGCCGCGCTCGCGGAGGGGGTGGGGGCATCCGGTCACGTCCTGGCGGTGGAGGGCTCGCCGCTCACCAGCGCCGACGCGGCCAGGAACTCCGCCCCGCAGGAGCAGGTGGAGGTGGTGCGGGGATCGGTGGACGAGGTCCTGGCCGAACGCTGGCCGGGCGTGGTGCGGGCGCCGCGCCGACGGGCGCATGGCTCCCGGCAGAGGGGCGGCGGGCGGGCACGCCGGACGGCCTCCCGGGCGGGGAGCCGTGCTGCGTCCTCGACCCGTTCCGCGGCGGAGACCGCCCGCCCCGGCGTCGTCGTGCTGGACCCGCCGCGTGCCGGTGCCGGCAAGAACGTGGTCGACGCCCTGAATGCCCTGGGGCCCTCCCGCATCGTCTACCTCTCCTGCGACCCCGCCACCCTGGCCAGGGATCTGGCCCGATTCCGGCACCACGGATGGCAGTTCGAATCGGTGCGGGGATTCGACCTCTACCCCAACACCCACCACCTCGAGACCCTGGTGGTCCTCACCCGGTGAACGCCCCGAGACGCTGGCTGGACCTGTTCGATACCACCCGGTCCGAGCGGTGACAATTTGTCGTCAAACGACCTCCCGGGCCGGCGTCGCTGAGGATCCTGGGGCCTGGAAGCGGTATATTGGGCGGCGACTGCCGGGACGTCGTCGTCGTCGCCAAGCGGCTCATGACGTCTGCGGTACTTCACAACCGTGGCGAGAGGAGTTCCGGGCAATATGAGCACCGTGGACAGTTTCGGGGCCAAGGGCGTTCTTGACGTCGATGGCACCGAGTATGAAATTTACCGTTTGAACGCGCTGGACGGAGCGAAGGAGCTTCCCTTCAGCCTCAAGGTCCTGCTGGAGAACCTCCTGCGCACCGAGGACGGCGCGAACATCACCCAGAGCCATATCGAGGCACTGGCCAACTGGGACGCGACGGCCCAGCCCAACACCGAGATCCAGTTCACGCCCGGTCGCGTGATCATGCAGGACTTCACCGGTGTCCCCTGCATCGTGGACCTTGCCACGATGCGCGAGGCCATCGCCGACCTGGGCGGCGATCCGACCCGCGTCAACCCGCTCGCTCCCGCCGAGCTGGTCATCGACCACTCCGTGCAGATCGACTCCTTCGGCAACGCCGAGGCGATCGAGCGCAACATGGACATCGAGTACCAGCGCAACGGCGAGCGCTACCAGTTCCTGCGTTGGGGCCAGACCGCGTTCGACGACTTCAAGGTCGTCCCCCCGGGCATGGGCATCGTCCACCAGGTCAACATCGAGAACCTGGCTCGCGTGGTGATGACCCGCGAGGTCGACGGTGTGCTGCGCGCCTACCCGGATACCTGCGTGGGCACCGACTCCCACACCACCATGGAGAACGGCATCGGCGTCCTCGGCTGGGGCGTGGGCGGCATCGAGGCCGAGGCGGCCATGCTGGGTCAGCCGATCTCGATGCTGATCCCGCGCGTCGTGGGCTTCAAGCTCACCGGCGAGATCCCCTCGGGCGCCACCGCGACCGACGTGGTGCTGACCATCACCGAGATGCTGCGCGCCCACGGCGTGGTCGGCAAGTTCGTGGAGTTCTACGGCGAGGGCGTCGGCGCTGTGCCGCTGGCCAACCGCGCCACGATCGGCAACATGAGCCCCGAGTTCGGCTCCACCGCCGCGATCTTCCCGATCGACGACGTCACCCTGGACTACCTGCGTCTGACCGGGCGTCCGGACGAGCAGGTCGCCCTGGTGGAGGCCTACGCCCGCGAGCAGGGCATGTGGCACGATCCCTCCCGCGAGATCGAGTTCTCCGAGTACCTCGAACTGGACCTGTCCACCGTCGTTCCGTCGATCTCCGGGCCCAAGCGCCCCCAGGACCGGATCGAGCTGACCAAGTCCAAGTCGCAGTTCGAGAAGGACGTGGCCAACTACCAGTCGTCCCAGGGCGCCGACTCGGCCGCCGTGTCGATGCCCGACGGCCGTGAGTTCGAGCTGGAGACCGGTGCGGTCTCGATCGCTTCGATCACCTCCTGCACCAACACCTCCAACCCCTCGGTCATGATGGCCGCGGCCGTCCTGGCCCGCAACGCCGTGGACAAGGGGCTCAAGGCCAAGCCGTGGGTCAAGACCTCGATCGCCCCGGGCTCGAAGGTCGTCACCGAGTACTACGAGAAGTCCGGTCTGGTCCCCGCGCTGCAGGAGCTCGGCTTCTACATCGTGGGCTACGGCTGCACGACCTGCATCGGCAACTCCGGTCCGCTCGAGGACGAGATCTCCCAGGCGATCCAGGACAAGGACCTCGCGGTGACCTCGGTGCTCTCGGGCAACCGCAACTTCGAGGGCCGCATCAACCCGGACGTCAAGATGAACTACCTGGCCTCCCCGCCGCTGGTCATCGCGTATGCCCTGGCCGGCAACATGGACTTCGACTTCGCCTCGGAGCCCCTGGGGCAGGACCAGGACGGCAACGACGTCTTCCTCAAGGACATCTGGCCGGACCCCACCGAGGTGCAGAAGATCATCGACGCCTCGATCGAGACCGAGATGTTCACCCGCGAGTACGGCACCATCTTCGACGGCGACGAGCGCTGGCAGAACCTGGACACCCCCACGGGCAAGGTCTTCGAGTGGGACGACGCCTCGACCTACGTGCGCAAGCCACCGTACTTCGAGGGCATGAGCATGGAGATCTCCGAGGTCGGCGATATCGAGGGCGCCCGCGTACTGCTCAAGCTGGGGGACTCGGTCACCACCGACCACATCTCCCCGGCGGGCTCCTTCAAGTCCGACACCCCGGCCGGCAAGTACCTGGTCGAGCACGGCGTGGAGCGCAAGGACTTCAACTCCTACGGCTCCCGCCGCGGCAACCACGAGGTCATGATCCGCGGCACCTTCGCCAACATCCGCATCAAGAACCAGCTCCTGGACGGCGTCGAGGGTGGCTTCACCCGCGACTTCACCCAGGAGGGCGGACCGCAGGCGGCGGTGTACGACGCGGCGATGAACTACCAGGCCGCCGGGACCCCGCTGGTCGTGCTGGGCGGCAAGGAGTACGGCTCCGGGTCCTCGCGCGACTGGGCGGCCAAGGGCACGTCCCTGCTGGGCGTCAAGGCCGTCATCACCGAGAGCTACGAGCGCATCCACCGCTCCAACCTGATCGGCATGGGCGTCCTGCCGTTGCAGTTCCCCCAGGGCGAGTCCGCCGACTCCCTGGGCTTGGACGGCACCGAGACCTTCTCGATCACCGGCGTGACCGCCCTCAACGACGGCGTCACCCCGGAGACCGTCAAGGTCGTGGCGGAGAAGGAGGACGGGCAGACCGTCGAGTTCGACGCCGACGTCCGCATCGACACCCCAGGTGAGGCCGACTACTACCGCAACGGCGGCATCCTGCAGTACGTGCTGCGCCAGATCGCAGCCGGCTGACCCACGCGGATCCAGGGCCCGCTCCGTCACCCGACGGGGCGGGCCCTTACCGTTGATGCGTTCCCGGCAATATCCCCTGGTGGGCGTACGATCGACGAAAAGACGGTGAACCATGACGGGGAACCAGGAGGAGAACCATGACCCTGCTTGAGCGTATCCACGGCCCCCGGGACCTCGACGCATTGTCGCAGCAGGAACTCGACCAGCTGGCCGGCGAGATCCGGGAGTTCCTGGTCACCAATGTGTCGGCGACCGGGGGGCACCTGGGCCCGAACCTGGGCGTGGTGGAACTGACTCTGGCTCTTCACCGCGTCTTCGACTCGCCCCAGGACCCGGTGGTCTTCGACACCGGCCACCAGTCCTATGTCCACAAGCTCCTGACCGGGCGCCACGACTTCTCCACCCTGCGCCAGTCGGGCGGCCTGGCCGGCTACCCGGACCGCGGTGAGTCCGCCCACGACGTCGTCGAGTCCTCCCACGCCTCATCGTCGCTGTCCTGGGCAGACGGGATCTCCCGGGCGTTCTCGATGACCGGCCAGGACGATCGCACCGTCGTCGTCGTGGTCGGCGACGGCGCCATGACGGGCGGCATGACCTGGGAGGCGGCCAACAACATCGCGGGCGACCCCGACCGCAGGGTGGTCATCGTGGTCAACGACAACGGCCGCTCCTACGCCCCGACCGTGGGCGGCCTGGCCCGCCAGCTGCACAACCTCAAGGCCGACGTGCAGCAGGGCGTGGACGCCGTGCGCACGGACCGCCGGTACGAGGAGCTCCTGACCACCGTCAAGGACGGCCTCAAGAACGCCGGCCCCCTCGGCCAGGCGGCCTATCGCGGTCTGCACGGCATGAAGGTCGGCATCAAGGACGTCGTGGTCCCTCACGGGCTGTTCGCCGACCTGGGGATGAAGTACGTGGGTCCCGTGGACGGGCACGACCAGGAGGCACTGGAGCAGGCGCTGCGCAACGCCAGGAACTTCGGCGGGCCGGTGATCGTGCATGCGATCACGGAGAAGGGTCACGGTTATGCTCCCGCGGTGGCCGACGAGGCCGACATGTTCCATGCGGTGGGCACGATCAACCCGGAGACCGGCCAGCCCATGAAACCCAGTTCGGGCCGGTCGTGGACCGCGGTCTTCCGCGACGAGATCGCCGCGATCGCCGACGAGCGGGAGGACATCGTGGGCGTCACCGGTGCCATGCTGATCCCCGTCGGCCTGGAGAAGATGCAGGCCGCCCATCCGGACCGGGTCGTGGACGTCGGGATCGCGGAACAGCACGCCCTCACCATGGCGGCAGGCATGGCCTTCGGCGGCCTGCACCCCGTGGTGGCCCTCTACGCGACCTTCCTGAACCGCGGGTTCGACCAGCTGCTCATGGACGTCGCCCTCCACAAGGCGGGGGTGACCGTGGTCCTGGACCGCTCCGGCGTGACCGGGCCCGACGGACCCAGCCACCACGGCATGTGGGACCTGGCCCTGCTGCAGATCGTCCCCGGCCTGCACCTGGCTGCCCCTCGCGACGAGCCCAGCATGATCGAGCAGCTCCGGGAGGCGGTCGCCGTCGACGACGCACCCACCGTGATCCGCTATCCCAAGGGCGACGTGGGCCAGGAGATCCCCGCGGTCGAGCGGCTGGAGGACGGCGTCGACGTCCTCCTGCGGACGGGGACCGGCAGGGAGGTCCCGGACCACGACCGGGACGTGCTGATCGTCGCCGTCGGCGCTATGGCAGGGACCTGCCTGGAGACCGCCCGGCGCCTGGAGGCCCACGGCGTGACCGCCACCGTAGTGGACCCGCGCTGGGTGCTTCCCGTGCCGTCGTCCCTGGGGGATCTCGCCCGCCGGCACCGGATCGTGGTGGTCGTGGAGGATGGCGTGCGATCGGGCGGTATCGGTTCGCTCTTGCGCCAGAGTCTGCGTGATGCGGGTGTGGACACCGCCCTGAACGAAGTGGGCCTGCCCACGGAGTTCCTCGCCCACGCCTCCCGGGCGGAGATCCTGGAACGGGTGGGTCTCACAGCCCAGCGGATCGCTCACGACACCCTGGCCTCGGTGCTGGGTACCAAGGTGCCCTACGCCAGGCCGGTGGACGAGGACGACGACGCGCAGCGATTCCCCTCACGGACTCCGTCCGGACGGTCGTGACCGGGACCGGGGTTGCCGCGAGGGCGCGACACGGCCGGTGAATCCGCTTTGTCGGCCGGATCACAGATCAGTAGGCTTAGATACCGAGGGCGGGCAGACTGCCCGCCACGGCTGAGAAAGGGACCATCATGATCAAGAAGGCTGCATTCCTGGTCGGCTTCGGAGCCGGCTTCCTGGTCGGCTCGTACATGGGCCGGGAACCGTTCGAGAAGGTCCAGGCCAAGGTCACCGGCGTCTACGAGGACCCCGAGGTCCGCCGCAAGGTGCACGAGGGCGCTGAGAAGGCCGCCGCCGCGGTCAAGGAGCAGGCTCCGGTCGTCAGCGAGAAGGCAGCCGACGCCGCCAAGACCGCCACCGCCAAGGTCAAGGAGGCCACCGGTGGCAGCGGCAAGGGCGATGCCACCGACAACCTGGACGGCTCGACCCAGCCGACCCCCGGTTCCACGAGCTGAGCGGATCCAGCACCGGCCGAGTCGGCGCGCACCGCTACGGCAACGGGCCCCGGAGACGTCTGAGCGTCCCGGGGCCCGTTGCCGTGCGCGCGGGGGTTCCGGTGGCGAAGCCGCGCAGCTCATGACGTGCGCGAGCTCTTCTAGGCGCCGGAGACGGTCTCCTGGGGCTCCCCGGTGAGGTCCTCCGCCTTCTGCGCCTTGGCGCGTCTGGCGGCCCGGAGCTGCCGCCAGGTCTTGCCCAGGGCGGGCGCGCAGATCGCGATCTGCCACTGACGTGCGCCCAGCTCGGCCAGCTGAGCGGCAACGGCCTCGTCCGTGGTCGACCGCGGGGGCGACCACGCGAAACGGCGCAGGTGCTCCGGGACCAGGAGATTCTCCGTGGGCATCCCGTGCTGGGCGGCCAGTTCGGCGATCATGGGCTTGAACTTCTTCAGCCTCGTGGCCGCGTCGGGCCGCTTGGTGTCCCAGGCCTTGACCGGCGGCAGGGCGTCCGATGCGACGGTGTAGGGCACCAGGTCCTCCGCGCCGCGCGCCTCTTGCAGAGCCGCCAGCCACCGGGGGGCCTCCCGAGCGGCAGCCCGGCCGTGGAACCCCTGGGTCTTCAGCAGCTGCGGCACCGTCCGCGGCATGGTGGTCGCCGCGGCCACCAGGGCCGAGTCGGGCAGGAGCCTGCCGGGGGAGATGTCCCGGTTGCGCGCCAGGTCCTCCCGCGCCGTCCACAGGTTGCGCAGCGCGGTCAGCTGGCGCCTGTTGCGGACCTTGGTGATCCCGGAGGTCCTGCGCCAGGGGTCCTTCCGCGGAGGCGCCGGGGGAGCGGTGCGGATGGCCTCGAACTCCTCGAGGGCCCAGTCGAGCTTTCCCTGCTCGCGCAGCAGGTCCTCGACCGCCCAGCGCAGCTGGACCAGGACCTCGACGTCCAGGGCCGCGTAGGTCAGCCAGGGCTCGGGCAGGGGGCGCTTGGACCAGTCGACGGCCGAATGCTCCTTGGCCAGCGTGAAACCGAGCAGTTCCTCGGTCTCCGCGGCCAGTCCGACGCGAGGCAGGCCCGCCAGCCGGCCGCCCAGCTCCGTGTCGAAGAGCCGGTCCGGCCACATGTCCAGCTCCCGCAGGCAGGGCAGGTCCTGCGTGGCGGCATGCAGCACCCATTCCACCCCGGCTAGGGCCTCGTTGATGATCCCGAGCGAGCCGACCGCTTCGGGGTCGATCAGGATGGTGCCCGCGCCCTCGCGCCGCAGCTGGACCAGGAAGGCGCGCTGGCCGTAACGGAACCCGCTCGCCCGCTCGGTGTCGATGGCCAGGGGCCCGGTGGCCACGTGCAGATGCTCCGCGGCCCGTTCGAGCTGGGACCGGGTGTCCAGGACTCGCGGGAGGCCGTCGTGCGGGCGATCCAGGGGCACCGTGCGCGGAACGGTGTAGTCCTCGAAGCCGTCGACGACGATCCCGGGGCCCCGTGCGCCGCCGCGGACATCGCGAGAGGCCGAGCCCGTACCACCGGATGGCCCGCTCTCACGGGGGCGTGCCCCGTTCAGGGGCTTCTGCGAAGGGCTCGGGGTGTTCACAGGTCGGTCAATTCCTCGTATTCGTCGCGTGGGGCTCGGGTGGCGGGGGCCGGGTCGGTACAGGCGGTCAGCGTCCGGTGAGGCTGATGATGCCGTCGGAGACCGGTGGAAGACCCGCGAACGTGCAGACCATGTCAGCCCATGCCTCCAGGTGTTTTCCGAACTCCTCGTCGTGGGGGGTCCACGATGCGCGCAGTTCGACGTCGATGACCTCGCCGGTGTCCGCGAGCTGCCCGAATCCCTCGGCCAGGACCCGCGAGGCGGTCCCCCCTTCACGGGTGTACGCAGCCCCGTTGCGGTCCAGGGCCTCCAGGAGCCAGCTCCAGGCCACGGAGGCCAGGAGCTCGTCGTGGCCGAGCTCGCGTTCCACCTGCGCCTTGACGTAGGTCACGATGCGGAAGGCGCCGTTCCATTCGTGCCGGCGGGCGGGGTCGTAGCTCAGGATGAAACGTCCGGTGGCCAGCTCGTCCGGGCCGGTACGCCCGATCGAGGCCGTCCCATCGGTGACGGTGGCGGCGAAGGCCACCGCATCGCTGGGGCCCATGGGTACGGGGATCTCCGTCAGTTCGATCTCCGGGCGGCACCGAGCACTGCGCAAAGAAGCCGACGCCGATCGGAATCGGCCCGGGCCTCCATGCAGATCGGTAACCGCGCTCACGGCTTCAAGGGTAGGTCGATAGTTCACGCGGGAAGCGGTGGCACGCCGCCGACGGTGCCCATGATCTGCACTTTTTAATGATTTTCCATATATTGAGACACGGGCTGGCGACCCGCCCCCTCACCGTCATCGCTGCCGCCGCCGCGGGATGGAGCCTCAGGACTGAGCCGGCTCCAGGCGCATCGAGACCGAGTTGATGCAGTACCGAAGATCCGTGGGCGTGGGGTAGCCCTCGCCGGAGAACACGTGCCCCAGATGGGAGTCGCAGGATGCGCAGCGGACCTCCACCCGCTCCATGCCCAGGGTCGAGTCCCGGATGTAGCGCACCCGGTCCTCGGCCAGAGGGGCGTAGAACGACGGCCACCCGCAGTGCGATCCGAACTTGGTCTCCGAGCGGAAGAGCTCGGCCCCGCACCCCTTGCAGGAGTAGACCCCTTCCGTCTCGGTATCCCAGTACTCACCGGTGAAGGGGCGTTCGGTGCCGGCCTCCCGTAGGACGTGGAACTCCTGAGGGGTGAGGACGGCGCGCCATTCGTCGTCCGAGCGTTGGACGACGGGCCCGGAGGCCTGCCGGTCGGCAGGCGGCGGGGATGAGTTCTCTGCGGCGTTCCGGGTCGCATCGTGAGCCATGGTCTTCCTCCGTAGTGCTCGAAGTCGTGGTCGAGAAGTCGTGCTCGAACTGGTGCGCCGAGTCGTTCCCTGTCCGTTCCCTCGGGCGGCACCAGACAGTGCAACGCCCCTCGGGCGGAGAATATGCCGCGGGCCGCGGGAGGGCGCATGCGAGGATGGCGGTATGCACTTGCGTGAACCCTTAGGGGCCTCCCGTACCGGCGGCACCGTCGCGACCCCGCGGCTGAAGACCCCGGCAGGGGCACCGGCGGCCGTATCCGCACGCCAGCACCAGGCGGGGTGGAAGCGCGGTGCCGTGATGGGAGCCGCGGCGACCGTGGGGGCAGCCTCCTTGACCTTCGGGCTGTCCTCGGCACTGGCCACCTACCTGGCCCGCAAGGTCGTGGTGCCCCCGCGCTACCGTTCCGAGGACCTCGCGATTTACCGCTACGTCCCGGAGCCCCCGGCGGATTCAGCCGCCCCGGCCGCTCCGGCAACCCCGGTCGCTCCGGGGGCGGGGGAGATCGTGCTGGCCGCGACCGTGGAGACCACGGTGGACGGCGTCTACAGCCTGCGCTTCGACGGCGGGCGGGGTCACGCGCGCATCGGTGCGATCATCTCGCTCTCTCCCCGGGACGGCCGAGTGGTGCGGGAGGTCGAGGAGGTCTACAGCGGCGATCTCTCCCGGGCGTCCAGGGGCTGGTGGTCGGGGACCGTCTACCCGGATCCCGGCAGGCTGGACCTGGCCTACGAGGAGGTCGAGATCCCGATCGAGGTGGGGCTCGCCCCGGCATGGGTGATCCCTGCCGACGGCCGGCCGAGCCCCGAGGAGAGCCAGCGCCCTCGCATGCTCGAAGGCCCCTGGGCGATCATGGTGCACGGGCGGGGAGCCCAGCGCCTGGAAGGCCTGAGGGCTGCCAGGACCGCCCGGGAACTCGGCCTGACCTCCATGCTCATCTCCTACCGCAACGACCGTGAGGCGCCGTCCACCCCCGACAACCGGTACGGCCTGGGGTTCACGGAATGGAAGGACGTCCAGGTCGCGATCTCCTACGCCAAGTCCCGCGGGGCCACCCAGATCGTGCTCTTCGGCTGGTCCATGGGCGGGGCGATCTGCCTGCAGACCGCGGATCTCTCCTTCTACCGCGACGACATCGCCGCCATGGTCCTCACCGGCCCGGTGGTGGACTGGTTCACCCTCTTCGCCCACCACACCACGGATCACGGGGTGCCACGGCGCATCGCGACGATGGCGACGAGTTTGATCAGCTCACCCAGGGGGCGGTATCTCACCGGCCTGACGGCTCCGGTGGATCTGGCCAGCCTGGACTGGGTCACCCGGTATCGGGAGCTGCGCACCCCCACGCTGATCCTGCACTCCAAGGACGACGAGTTCGTGCCGGACACGGCCTCCCGCGAACTCGCGCGGCTGTCGCCGTGGGTGGACTTCGTGGGGTTCTGGCATGCTCGGCACACCAAGGAATGGAACGTCTCACCACGCCGGTGGGAGGACGCCGTGCGGCGGTGGCTGAAGCCTCGTCTCGAGGAGACCCTCAGGCGCTCAGCGGAGCGGGCCTAGCCTCGAGCGCGTCCAGCAGATCCTGAGGGGCCACCTCGAGATCGAGACCTCTGCGGCCGCCGGAGACGAAGATCGTGGGGTGACCGAGCGCCGAGTCGTCCAGCAGGGTCGGTGAGGGCGTCTTCTGCCCGAAGGGCGAGATGCCGCCCACCACGTAGCCGGTCCGGCGTTCGGCGGCCGAAGGGTCGGCGAGCACCGCCTTCTTCCAGCCCAGGCCGGAGGCTGCGGCCTTCATGGCCACCCGCCGGTCGACCGGCAGCACGACGACGCCGAAGTCCTGCCCTCCCGGCTGGCTGACCAGGAGGGTCTTGAAGACCCGGCCGGGGTCGACCCCCAGCGCCCTGGCGGCTTCGGCGCCGTAGTCGGTGACGGCGTCGTCGTGAACGTATCCCGCCTCCCGGAAGGGCACCCCGCGCGCGGAGAGGAACTGCAGGGCCGCGGTGGCTCCGGAGGCCTTCCGCTTCTTCGACATCAGGTCCGGGGCAGCTGCGCCACGCGGCGGCGGACGCGTTCGAGCATGGCCGACATACCGCGCATCCGCAGCGGGGAGACCAGCTGGGTCAGGGCGAACCGCTCGGTGAGATCGGCGGGGAGATCCCTGATCTGCGCCGCGGTGAGTCCGTCCAGGCCCTCGTGCAGGATGGAGGCGAACCCCCGCGTGGTCGGCGCTTCCTGGGGAGCCGAGAAGAACAGGCGCACCGGGGTGTCGTCGGATCCGGTTTCGGCCTGCCGGTCCCACTCCACCGTGAGGAACAGCGGGGACTGGCACTCGACCACCTGTTCCAGCTCCTCGGGGTGCTCGCCGTAGCGGTCGGGAAGCTCGGGCAGCTGCCGTGAGAACTCCAGCAGCAGCTGCAGGCGGTCCTGCTGGGGAACGGCCTGGAAGTCCTCGACCAGCTCGGCCACGGCCTCCGGCAGGTCCTTCGTGAGATCCTGGCCGCTGATGAGATCCTCGGCGGTGCTCATCGGGTGCCCCCCGGAGCCTCGCCGCGATCGGGGCCGGACACGATGGGCACCCGGACGGAGTTGCCCCATTCGGTCCATGATCCGTCGTAGTTGCGCACGCTGGGGAAGCCCAGCAGGTGCTCCAGCACGAACCACGTGTGCGCCGACCGCTCACCGATGCGGCAGTAGGCGATCACCGGCTCCTCCGGGTCCAGCCCGATCTCGTCGCGGTAGATGGCCTCCAGCTCCGTGCGGGTCTTGAAGGTGGAATCCTCCGCCGCCGCACGGGCCCACGGAACCGACGCGGCCGTGGGGATATGGCCGCCGCGCAGTACGCCCTCCTGCGGATACTCCGACATGTGCGTGCGCGCCCCCGTGTATTCGGGGCCGGAGCGGACGTCGATGAGCGGCACGGTTCCCAGGGCCTCGAGGACCTCGGGCTGGAAGGCACGGATCCGGGAGTCGTCGCGCTCGACCTCCGGGTACTGCGTCTGCTCGCGCTGCGGAACGTCGGTGGTGAGTTCCCGTTCCTCGGCGATCCACTTGTCCCGCCCGCCGTCCATCAGGCGGACGTCCTCGTGGCCGAACAGGGAGAACACCCACAGCGCGTAGGCCGCCCACCAGTTGGACTTGTCGCCGTAGACGACGATCGTGTCCTCGCGGGAGATGCCCTTGTCGCTCATCAGGCGCGCGAACTGTCCGCCGTCGAGGTAGTCGCGCATGTCGGGGAGGTTCAGATCCGTATGCCAGTCCACCTTGACGGAACCGGGGATGTGGCCGGTCTCGTACAGCAGGACGTCCTCGTCGGACTCGATGACGACGACGCCGGGGTCCTGGGCATGGTCGGCCACCCACTGCGTGGAGACCAGCCGTTGCGGATGGGCGTACTCGGCGAATTTGGCGTCTGTGGTGTCCACACCGACGGACATGATCACTTCCTCGTCTCCCGGTCGTTGATGGGCCCCGGCCTGCCGCTGCCTGTGCTGCGACGTGGACGGCCGGTGACCCGCTGAACTGTGCTCCAGAGTAGCGCCGTCGCCGGTGAATCGTCGGCCCGGCCCTGCCATGTGCGCGACGGGCGAACCCCGGCGCCGCGGAGCCGGGTAGGCTCGTGCACATCCGCCCGCCCACACCCGTGCAAGAGAGCCTGACGCCGTGAGGACAGGCCAGAAAGAGGTAGCAGCGTGAGTCCGCAGATCGAGCGCCTCGTGGAACGTCGTCCCGCTGTATCCGCGGAGCAGCTGCTGGACGGGTTCCGTCCCTCGGAACGTTTCGGCGAGGTCTCCTTCGGCACCTACCGTCCGGACCCGTCCCAGCCCTCGCAGGCTCAGGCCGTCGAGGAACTGCAGCGGTTCGCCCGCAGCATCTCCGGTCCCGGGAGCGGCTCCAAGGGCGGAGGGTTCTTCTCCCGGATGTTCGGGGGCTCGAACGGCGGGGGAGACAAGGGCTCCAAGCAGGGGATCTACCTCGACGGCGGGTTCGGTGTGGGCAAGACCCACCTCCTGGCGTCCCTCTGGCACGCCTCACCGGGGCCCAAGTCCTTCGGCACCTTCGTGGAGTACACCAACCTGGTCGGTGCGCTGACTTTCCGCAAGACGGTCGAGGCGCTCAGCGGCTATGCGCTGGTGTGCATCGACGAGTTCGAGCTCGACGATCCCGGCGACACCGTGCTGATGTCGCGGCTGATGCGCGAGCTGGCGGATGCGGGCGTGCGCCTGGCTGCGACCTCCAACACGCTGCCCGGATCCCTGGGGGAGGGCCGGTTCGCAGCACAGGACTTCCAGCGCGAGATCCAGGTGCTCTCCGACCAGTTCGAGGTCCTGCGCATCGACGGCGAGGACTACCGCCACCGCGGCCTGCCGGAGGCGCCTGCCCCGTTGGCCGACGATCAGCTCGAGGCCGCCGCGGACGAGCGCTTCGGCGACGACCAGGTCGTGTCCGCCGATGACTTCGAGGACATCCTGGAGCACCTGATCCGCGTGCACCCCTCGCGCTACCGGGCCATGGTCCAGGGGCTCGACGGCATCGTGTGGCGCGGTGTGCGCACGGTGGACGAGCAGGCTCTGGCTCTGCGTCTGGTGGTGATGGCCGATCGCCTCTACGACCGCGACCTGCCGATCATCAGCTCGGGGGTGCCGTTCGATCAGATCTTCACCCCGGAGATGATGGCCGGCGGCTATCAGAAGAAGTACTCGCGCGCCGTCTCGCGCCTGACGGCTCTGGCTCGCGAGGGGCAGATGCCCGCGCAGCCGTTGCTGTGAGCGGCTGAGGGACCGGCCGACGTCGTCGGCTGCGGCGATCTCCGGCACTGCGCCAGGTCGAGTCGGCCGGGAAGCACTGAGGGGCGGCACCGTGATGGTGCCGCCCCTCAGGCGCACGAGGGCCGACCCTCTCGGGCCGGCCGAGCGCTGATCCGGGGATCAGTTCTCGTCGTCGCCGCCGCCAGTGAGGTTGTCCTTGGCGGAGTTGATCTGATCCTCGTACTGGCCGCCGGTCTTGTCGTTGGCCGTGTCAGCAGCCTTGTCGACGGCCTCGGGGTTGTCCGAAGCTGCCTGCTTGGCCTTGTCTGCCATTCCTCCGAGATCCACCATGATGGTCTCCTCTCGTTCGATGTCATCTGACGAGACCACTATCCACTGCCCGCGGTCCATGTCGCAACATCGGAAGTCCCCGGGCGCGTCGCCCCCTCCCGCCGAGTGGATACCTAGTTGCGCTGTCGGGCCCCTTGGCGCAACTAGGTATCCACTCGGCGGGGGTGTGGGGGTACGACGAAGGCCCCGACTGAAGCTTCAGTCGGGGCCTTCTGTGCTGGTGCGCGATACTGGGATCGAACCAGTGACCTCTTCCGTGTCAGGGAAGCGCGCTACCGCTGCGCCAATCGCGCTCATGCTCCCGGGGGAGCGAGCTGGGTGGGAACCGAGGTGGAGACGGGATTCGAACCCGCGTAGACGGCTTTGCAGGCCGCTGCCTAACCACTCGGCCACCCCACCGGGACCTGTGTCCTTGCGGACCTGGCCTTCTCATTGATCGCATGCATCCGAAGATGATGCTCTCCGAGCGGTTGACGGGAGTCGAACCCGCGACCCTCACCATGGCAAGGTGATGCTCTACCAGCTGAGCTACAACCGCGAACCATCTGCCTTTCGGCTGACGTTCGATCGGAAACTGTATCACAGCCTTTTCCGTGCTCTCGCCCGGTGCCTCGGCTGCGGACAGTGCGTGCAGCCGCGCTCCGCAGGACTGTCGCTCTGCGTCCTTCGGGCTGCTCGCCGTTCCGACAGGCGTAGACATTAGGCCACCTGAATCGCGCCGCGCAAATCGAGCCGCGGGGCCCGTGGGGATCCGCCCGATCCCGCGGGCGCAGTCCCTTGGACAGTCCCTCGGGTGCGGCTCCAGAGCGCGACGCTCCCTTCTCGAACGGCCCCGCCGTGTTCCCTCAGCGATCGAGTGGTCCTGTGGTGTGCGTCTGAGGCGTGGAGCGCACTCCAGGAGGTCGCTTGAGGCGCGCAGGGGCGTGAACGCACTCTCTTGGGCCACTCGAGGAGTTCTGCCGGGTGGGGCGCGCATCGCGGGTGCTGGCCGTGGGGAACCAGGAGGGAATGGATGGCGCACCTGTGCGTCGTGTGCCCACTCAGGGGTGGCAGATCCGGGGCCGGCGCGGCCGAATTGGCGAGCAGGCTCGTGGTGCGCTATGGTTTCCAGGTCGAAAGGCGCGATTAGCGCAGCGGTAGCGCGCTTCGTTCACACCGAAGAGGTCACTGGTTCGATCCCAGTATCGCGCACAAGATATGCAAGAGCCCCACCCCCAGACGATCTAGCTGGGGGTGGGGCTCTTGCCGTACCGGAGTCCCTGGAACAGCACCCGTCCCAGCTAGATCGTGTGGGGCGGGTAGATCGTTGGAGAAGCGATGACCCAACCCCGATTGGCCGAGCAGACCGAATCCGGGCGCATGTACGCCCGGGTGGCAGGAGGCGTGGCCACCGTCCCGTCGATCACCACCGTTCTGGGATGTGCAGCCAACGACCTGGGGGGCTGGCACGGATGGCTGGCGGCCCAGGCCGTGATCGGGGACGACCGCCTGCCCGGCGCGCTGGGCTCGCCGTCGCGGATGAAGACCGTCGCCCGGGACGCGGCGGGGGCGGCCGAGCGCTACCGGGACCGGGCCGCCGAACGCGGCGACAGGGTGCACGACTACTGCGAACAGGTCGCCCTGGAGGCGATGGGCCTGCCGCACGAGAGGCAGCGGGCCCGCGAGATCCTGGCCACGCACCGGGAGGACGCCTACGCGGCGCGGTTCGACGAATGGTGGCAGCTGTACTCGCCCAAGCCGCTGGCAGCCGAGATCACCGTCTGGAACCACACCGTGGGCTACGCGGGGACTCTTGACCTGGTGGCGGAGATCGCCGGGAAGGTGTGCCTGATCGACTACAAGACGAAGGCCACGGACCGCAACGGCCGGGTCAAGTCCCTCGACCCGAAGGTGGTCACCCAGCTGGTGGCGGGTCTCAAGGCGGAGGAGCAGCTCGTGGACGCCGAATCCGGGGAATGGGAGCCGTGGCGCTTCGGGCAGGCCGACCTGCTCCTGGGCGTGGCGGTGGGCACCACCGAGGTGGTCGCCCAGCAGGCCATCCCGGAGGTCCTCGAAGCCCACTGGCGGAAATTCTGCGCCCTGCAGCGCGTCTGGACCCATGAGCGGCGACTCGCGGGAGCCGGAGCGCAGCTGCGCCCGGTGCCGCCGCCACCGGCGTCCTAAACTCTGCCCTGTCAGCTCCGTCCGTTCCACGCCACCCACGCCGTCAACCCGAGGAGGCCCTCGCCTCATGGCAGTCCGCCCCATCCGTACCATCGGCGACCCGGTCCTGCGTTCCCAGGCCTCGCCCGTCCGAGACTTCGACGACGCAGGCACCCACGATCTGCAGGACCTGGTCGACGACATGATCGAGACCATGCACGACGTCGAAGGGGTGGGCCTCGCAGCCCCTCAGATCGGCGTGGGGCTGAGGATCTTCGTCTACGACGTCGAAGGCCAGATCGGGCACGTCGTCAACCCCGAGCTGACGGTCGGCGAGGAGCCCCAGGACGGCTCGGAAGGCTGCCTGTCCGTTCCCGGGATGGGCCACCCCACGCCCCGGGCCCGAGCGGCCACGGTGCACGGGTTCACGGTGGCGGGTGAGCCCCTCACCGTGAGCGGCGAGGGGCTGCTCGCGCGCTGCCTGCAGCACGAGTACGACCACCTGAACGGAACGCTCTACGTCGACCGGTTACGCGGAGCGGCCAAGAAGGAAGCCATGAAGGCCATCCGCCAGCGGGAGTACGCCGACGTGGTCGCGGACGTGCAGGGCCAGCGCGCCGCCTCCCTCGGGTCGGGACGCGGCTCCAGTTTCGGCGGCTCCTCCACGACCGGCTTCCCGGGTGGTGGGCGATGAAGGTGCTCTACGCGGGGACCCCCGATGTCGCCGTAGCCCCCCTGCGGCACCTGGCCGCTGCGGAGGACATCGACGTGGTGGGCGTGCTGACGCGCACGGACGCGCCGGTCGGCCGGAAGAAGGTGCTCAGGCCGTCACCGGTCGCCGCGGCGGCGGACGAGCTGGGACTGCCCGTCATCAAGGCCAACCGGGTCGATCAGGAGACCGTCGAGCGGATCCGGCGGACGGGCGCGGAGGCAGCGGCCGTCGTCGCCTACGGCGCGCTGCTCAAGCGCGACGCGCTCGACGCCGTGCCCCTCGGATGGGTGAACCTGCACTTCTCGATCCTGCCGGCCTGGCGCGGGGCCGCACCCGTCCAGCGGTCGCTGCTGGCCGGCGAGATGACCGCGGGGGCCACCACCTTCGTGCTCGAAGAGGGCATGGACACCGGCCCCGTCCTGCGGACCTTCACGGAGCCGGTCCGCGACGACGACGTGGCGGGCACGGTCCTGGCCCGCCTGAGCGATCTGGGAGCGCCGGTGCTGCTGGATTCCCTCAGGGACCTGGTCGCAGGCGTGCAGCCTCGCCCCCAGGCCGGGCAGGCCTCCCTGGCGTCGAAGCTGACCGGGCCGGACGGCCGCATCGACTGGGGTCGCCCGGCCCCGGAGATCGCGGCACGCGTTCGCGCCGTCACCCCGGAACCGGGAGCATGGACCGAGATGGACGGTGCCCGGTTCAAGATCACCGACCGGGTGGCCGAGCACCCCGGGGTCACCGACCTGGCACCCGGCGCGGTGACCCTGCGGGACAAACGAGTGCTGGTCGGCACATCGACGCATGCCGTCGAACTGCTGCAAGTGCAGCCCGCGGGTAAGAAGACCATGGCCGCCGGCGACTGGGCCCGAGGGCGGCTCGGTGCGGATGGCACGACCGGAGGAGCGGAGTTCGTATGAGCCAGGACCACAGGGACTCGCGGGGGCCCCGGCACAGCCGTGACGATCGCCGTGACGACCGCCGTGACGATCGCGGGAGCGACCGGCGGGACAGCCGCGGCAGGCAGCGCAACCGCCGGGGCATGGCCGATCGGCAGTTCTCCTCGTCGGCGCCCTCGCAGCGCAACCGGGGCGCTGACCCGGCGCGGCTGGCCGCCTACCGGACCTTGCGCGCCGTGGAGGCCAATGACGCGTACGGGAACCTGGTCCTCCCGGAGCAGATCCGGAGGCTGGGCCTGAACCGGCGCGACGCCGCGCTGGCCACGGAGCTCGCCTATGGTGCCCTCCGCCAGCAGGGCACCTGGGACGCGGTCCTGGCCCGGTGCGTGGACCGGCCCCTGGCGAAGATCGACCCCTCGGTGCTCGATGCCCTGCGTCTGGGCACCCACCAGCTGCTGGCCATGCGGATCCCGGATCACGCGGCCATCGACCAGACCGTGGGACTGACGCGCTCGGAGATCGGGGCCGGACCCTCCGGCCTGGTCAACGCGGTGCTGCGCAAGGTCGCCGCCGAGGACCTCACGCAGTGGCTCGCGAAGCTGACCGACGGCGCCGATCAGCTCACGAGGCTGTCGCTGGAGACCTCGCACCCGGTGTGGATCGTTCGTGCCATGAAGCAGGCGCTGACCGTCCACGGACGGCGCAGCGGCGAACTGACCGATCTGCTGGCCGCTGACAACGCGGCTCCTTCGGTGCACCTGGTGGCCCTGCCCGGGCTGGGGGAGCTGGAGCCGGAGATCGAGCACGGGGCGCAGCCCAGCACTCTCGTCCCGGGCGCTGCGATCAGCGGCGGCGGGGATCTCCGCCGGTCCCCGCAGGTCAGGGAGGGCCGGGTGCGCGTCCAGGATGCCGGCTCCCAGCTGGTGGCCCGTTCCGTGGTGGCGGCTGCCCCGGTGCAGCCCGGCGAACGCTGGCTCGACCTGTGCGCCGGGCCCGGGGGCAAAGCCGCCCTCCTCGCTGCGGCGGCCGCGGAGACCGGAGCGCACCTCCTGGCCAATGAGGTCGCAGGACACCGGGCCGACCTGGTCCGCCAGGCACTGGCCGTGGTCCCCGACCGGGCCTGGAGCGTGCGGGCCGGTGACGGGCGTGAGATCACCGCGGCCGATGCCGGGCGTCGGGCATTGTCCGATGGCTCCGACGAAGGGAGCCGGGAGGGGAGCCAAGAGGCGGGCCCCACGGGCTTCGACCGGATTCTCGTGGATGCCCCGTGCACGGGACTGGGCGCCCTGCGTCGTCGTCCGGAGTCGCGCTGGCGGCGCACGCCCCGGGACCTCGCGGAGCTGACCGTCCTGCAACTGGAGCTGCTGCAGGCTGCGGCGGATGCGCTCGCCCCGGGCGGCCTGCTGGTCTATGCCACCTGCTCCCCGCACGCCGCGGAGACGACCGTGGCCGTCGACGACCTGCTGCGGACCCGCCCCGGACTGCAGCTCGTGGACGCCGGAGCCCCCGTGCGGAAGGCGGCCCTGCCCGGCGCCCTGGCCGGCGACGCCGACCCCGCGAGGCCGTACGCCGGAGCGCAGGGGGCGCACGCGGCCGCGGACGCCGCCACCGTGCAGCTGTGGCCCCATGTGCACGGCACCGATGCCATGTTCATCGCCCATTTCCGTCAGACCCGGATCTCGGAGTAGCACCACCGCAGAAGAGAAACCGGCCGCATCCCGCTCCGACGGGCGGCCGCCGACGAGGAGGAACCGTGTCCCGCTGTTGCATCAACCCGTCCATTCTGTCGGCGGATTTCGCCAATCTGGAGTCCGAACTGGCCCGGATCGCCACTGCCGACGCCGCGCACGTGGACGTCATGGATCAGCATTTCGTGCCCAACCTGACCCTTGGGCTGCCGGTGGTCGAACGGCTGAAGGCGATCTCACCGGTGCCGTTGGACGTGCACCTGATGATCGAGGATCCCGACCGGTGGGCCCCTGCCTACGCGGAGGCAGGATGCGACTCCGTGACCTTCCACGCCGAAGCCGCGGCGGCACCCGTGCGCCTGACTCGCGAGCTGCGTGCCAAGGGCGCCCGGGCGGGTCTCGGGCTCCGGCCGGCCACGGCGGTGGATCCTTACCTGGACCTCCTGCCGGAGATCGACATGCTGCTGATCATGACCGTGGAGCCGGGATTCGGCGGGCAGAGCTTCCTGGAGGTGACCCTCCCCAAGATCCGCCGTGCTGCACAGGCCATCCGTGCGGGCGGCGGACAGGTCGCCCTGCAGGTCGACGGCGGCATCACGGAGGAGACCATCCTCCGCGCCGCCGAAGCCGGTGCCGACGTGTTCGTGGCCGGTTCCTCGGTCTACGGCACCGACGACCCTGCCGCGGCGATCGATGCGCTGCGCGTTGCGGCCTCGAACGTGCCATAATCGGGCTCACGACACGACGTGCTCCGAGATCGGTGAAATTCCGAGCCGGCGGTGACAGCCCGCTAACCGAGCGCAGCGTCCGGCCTCCCTCAGCATTCGCGGGAGAGCCGGCCGCAGGCGTTTCGGCCTGACCGGTGAGATTCCGGTGCCGACAGAACAGTCTGGATGGGAGGAGCACTAGCGACCGCCCGTGTGGCGTGTTGCTGCCCTCCCATGCCATCAGTCTCGAAGCCGCCGGTCGGCTTGGCCGGCGCCCGTACCAGCGCGGCGGAGCCCGCGCAGAACGGCCGTTCCTCGGCCGGTACAGGTGGTCCGGGTACGGGCGGGAGGCGAGATGTTGGACTTTCTGCGGTGGCTCTTCGACGCCCAGCTGCATATCGGCTCCGGGTTCATCCTGTGGCGCGAGGTCCTCGGCAATGTCTTCGGCCTGCTCTCGGCGCTGGGCGGCATGCGCCGGAAGGTCTGGGCTTGGCCCATCGGGATCGTCGGCAACGCTCTGCTCTTCACGGTCTTCATGGGCACCGTCTTCGGCTCGCCCAACCCCGTCAATCTCCTGGGCCAGGCGGGCCGCCAGATCATGTTCATCGCCGTCGCCGTGTACGGGTGGGTGCGCTGGCGGCAGAGCCGCGGCGATGCCGGGGCCGCGGTCACCCCCCGCTGGGCCAGCGGCCGCGAACGAGTGCTCCTCGTCGCGCTGCTGCTGATCGGGACGGTGGCGCTGACCCCGGTCTTCCGTGCCATGGGCTCGTACGAGCCGGTGTGGGCGGACGCGTGGATCTTCGTCGGCTCCCTGATCGCCACCTGGGGTATGGCCCGTGGCTGGACCGAGTTCTGGCTGGTCTGGGTGGCCGTGGACATCGTCGGGGTCCCGCTGCTGGTCAGCGCCGGATACTGGGCGTCGGCGGCCATGTACCTGTTCTACGGCGCCTTCACCCTCACCGGATTCTTCGTATGGTGGCGGGTCCAGCGCCGTGAAGCCGCGACCGGAGGCGACGAAGGTGCTCCGGCCCCGGCGGGCGCCGTGGTCTCGGTGGAGACCGCATTCCCCGATGTATCCGTGAACGTGCACCGTCCCGGGACGCACCCGGACGGGGCTCCTGCGGAGGATCCGGGCAGATCTGACGGCGGCGGCTCATGAGGGCCGGTTCCGGCGGAGCAGCCGCCGACCGTGATTTCAGCGAGGCGGAACACCGAGCCATGGACGCCGCGCTCTCCGCGGCGTGGCGCGGCCCGCGGGGATCGAACCCGCTGGTGGGCGCCGCACTGCTCGACCAGGACGGACGGGTGCTGCATCGTGGGTTCCATCGTGGTGCCGGCACGGAGCACGCCGAGGTCGATGTCCTGTCCCAGGCGCGGAAGTCCCGCGCGGACCTGAGCCGCACCACCCTGCTCGTGACCCTGGAGCCGTGCAACCACCAGGGGCGGACCGGTCCGTGCTCGCACGCCGTCCTCGAGTCGGGAATCCCCCGGCTCATCTACGCCACCGCGGACACCACCCCGGCCGCCTCGGGCGGAGCGGCCTACCTCCGCTCCCACGGCGTCGAGGTCCGCTCGGGGCTGCGGGCGGAGCCCGCGCTCGAGCTGAACCACCGCTGGACGGCGGCGCAGCGAGCAGGCCGGCCTTTCGTGACCGTGAAGACCGCCCAGAGCCTCGACGGCCGGATCGCCGCCGTCGACGGCACCAGCCAGTGGATCACGGGTGCCGAGGCACGGGCCCACGCCCACGGAGTCCGGGGGCGAGTGGACGCCATCGTGGCCGGGACCGGGACGATCCTCACCGACGACCCCCGCCTCACCGTGCGCGGGGCCTCGGCCCCGGCACCGGCGACGCTCACCGGCGAACGGGGCGCGCCGGCGGGGAACGCTCCCGCGGGGGATACTCACGCGACAGCAGGCACCGTCGCGCCGGCTCCGCTGCGAGTCGCCATGGGCCTGCGCGAGGTTCCGGCCGCAGCCAGGGTCCGGGGCGAGGACGGGCGCTTCCGCCAGGTGCGCAGCCGGGACCCGCACGAAGTGCTCCGAGCCCTCACGGCCGAGGGCGTGCGCCATGTCCTGATCGAGGGCGGGTCGGAGATCGTCGGGGCGTTCCTCGCCGCCGATCTGACCGACGAGCTGATCGTCTACCAGGCACCGGTGCTGCTCGGAGCGGGGCAGCCCGCCTACCCGGATCTGGGGGTGACCACCTTGGCCCAGGCCCGCCGCTTCCTTCCGGACCCCAGCGACGGCGGTGCCGTGCAGCGTCTCGGGAGTGACCTGTTATGGCATCTGCAGCCGGCTCCCAACGCCCCGACCGCGCCGCCGGGTAACGACGGACCGCCCGGTCCGGCCGGGCACCGCATAGCGCACCACGACAGAGCATCCGAGAGCTAGGAGAGCACATCATGTTCACCGGTATCGTCGCCGCGACGGGCACGGTCATCTCCCTCGAGCGCGACCCCAGCGGAGAGGAGGACGGTTCGGCGCGCCTGCGCATCCAGGCAGGCCCCATCGTCACCGATCTGCCTCCCGGCGGATCCTTGGCCGTCGACGGCGTCTGCCTCACCTCCGCTCCGGCTCCCGCGCAGGGCGGGACCAGCCCGGAGGGCGGCGGAACGGAGGTACTGACCGCCGACGTCATGGGGGAGACCCTGAGACGCACCACCCTGGGGAGCCTGCGGCCCGGGGCAGTGGTCAACCTGGAACGCTGCCTGCCCGCCGACGGCAGGCTGGACGGCCATATCGTCCAGGGACACGTGGACGGGACGGGGCGCATCCTGTCCCGTATCCCGCACGGAGCATGGCAGACCGTGAGGGTGGGGATTCCCCATGACCTGGCGCCGCTTCTGGCGGAGAAGGGGGCCATCGCCGTCGACGGCATCTCGCTGACCGTCACGGCAGTCAGCGCCGCGGGCGCCACCGAGCCGTGGTTCGAGATCGGCCTGATCCCCGCCACGCTGGCAGCCACGGGCCTGGGCGCCAAGACCGAGGGGGACCCCGTGAACCTCGAGGCGGACGTCATGGCCAAGTACGCCGCCAGGCTAGCGGCGTTCCGCGGCCCTGGGCGGCCCCCCGAGACGACCCCCGAGACCTCTCGTGAGACGAGCGGGGAAGCACGATGACGGCGCCGCGCCCGGACGATGACAGTGTGGTCCTGGACCCCATCGAGAACGCGGTGAAAGCCATCGCGGCCGGGGGAGCGGTCGTCGTCGTGGACGACCAGGACCGGGAGAACGAAGGGGACCTGATCTACGCCGCCCAGTTCGCCACCCCGGAGCTGACCGGTTTCACCATCCGGCACACCTCCGGTGTGCTGTGCGTCCCGATGACCGCGGGACGTGCGGACGCCCTGAGGCTGCCGGCCATGACCGAGGTCAACGAAGACGCCAAGACCACGGCGTACACGGTCACCTGCGATGCACGCGAAGGCGTCACCACGGGGATCAGCGCAGAGGATCGGGCCCGGACCGCCCGGGTCCTCTCGGCCGATCAACCGGACCCGGGCGCCATCACCCGCCCCGGCCATATGCTCCCGCTGCGTGCGGTGGATGGCGGCGTCCGCGAACGCGCCGGCCATACGGAGGCCGCGGTGGACCTGTGCCGCCTGGCGGGGCTCACGGAAGCGGGGGTCATCGCCGAACTGGTGCATGACGACGGCTCGATGATGCGGCTGCCGGCCTTACGGACCTTCGCGACCGACCACGGACTGCCGCTGGTCAGCATCGAGGACCTCATCATTCACCTGGACCTCGCCGCCCACCCCGGGGAAGAGCATGCGAGCCCTGCCGTGCCCGCGCCCATCGCGCCAGGGGCGGCAGCGAGGACACGGCCCGTGCTGGCCACCTCCGAGGCGGTCGTGATCCCCATGCCAGAAGGGAGCTTCTCCGTCCGCGGATGGCAGGTTCCGGATGCCGACGGCACGACGGCGGGGGAGCACCTGAGCGTCACCGCGCTGGACCCCGGCACGGAGCTGCCGCTGGAGGGGGACGGGCCGCCCCTCGTGCGCCTGCACTCCGAATGCCTGACCGGAGACGTCTTCGGATCCTTCCGCTGCGACTGCGGTGCCCAGCTGCATCAGGCCCTGGCCGAACTGGCGGCGCACGGGGGCACGCTCGTCTACCTGCGGCGCCACGAGGGACGGGGCATCGGGCTGGTTAACAAGCTGCGGGCCTACCGGTTGCAGGACGGAGGTGTGGACACCGTGGAGGCCAACGAGCTCCTCGGCCTGCCGGCCGAGGCACGCGACTGGGGCGCGGCAGCGGCGATCCTGGAGGAGCTGGGCCTGCACGAGGTCAGATTGCTGTCCAACAACCCCGCCAAGGCCGTCGCCCTGGAATCCTGGGGGATCAGGGTGCAGGCCATGGTTCCCAACGAGGTGCCGGCGCGGGCCGAGAACCGCACCTACCTGGTCACGAAGCGCGACAAGATGCATCACCACCTCCTGCACCTCGACGATCCCGGCGAGGATCCCCACGATCTCGCCGCCCACTCCGCCCACCCCCACGGGGGACCGATCGACCTGGAAGGAAGACCATGAGCGGCCACGGAGCACCCACGACCCGGCTGAGCGAACTGAACACCGAGGGCCTGTCGGTGGCGGTGATCGCATCGAGCTGGCACGACACGATCATGGACGGTCTCCTGGCGGGGGCTGCGAGAGCTCTCGGCGATGCCGGCATCGAGGACGCCGTGACCCTCCGGGTACCGGGTTCCTTCGAACTGCCGGTCGCCGCCGCCCGCCTCGCCCCCCAGTTCGACGCCGTCGTCGCCCTGGGGGTGGTGATCCGCGGGGGGACGCCCCACTTCGACTATGTGTGCCAGGCCGCCACCGAGGGGCTGACCGAGGTGTCGGTCAGCACGAGGACCCCCGTGGGCTTCGGGGTGCTGACCTGCGATACGGAGCAGCAGGGACTGGACCGCGCCGGGCTGCCCGGCTCCCAGGAGGACAAGGGGTACGAAGCCGCGGCCGCGGCGATCCAGACGGCAGCCACCCTGCGCGACCTCAAGGCCTGAGCCGAATACCCGAGCTCCGCATCCGGGCCGAAGGGTACGACGACGTGCGGAGGGCCGGTCGATACCGACGAGCCCTCCGCACGTCGTCTTTCACCTCAAGCTGTCCCCGGGGATACCCCGGGACAGCTTCTGCACGGGTCAGAGTTCGTCGTCCTCGGCCTCCGGCTGCCACCGGTTGAAGTCCAGGGTCAGGTAGAGAGCCAGGGCGGGGGAATTGTCCTCCCGGATGCGCAGGCTCACGCGTTCGTGTCCGGATTCCTTGAGGGCCGCCACGGACTCGCGCACCAGACGTTCGGCCAGGCCCTGGCGCCGGTGGGCGCTGTGGGTGAACAGCTCGAAGATATACGGGGCATCGGGCAGGCCCTCACCCCTGCGGCGCTCGACCACCAGGGACGCCGCGATGATCTCCCCGCTGTCGTTCACGACCACGGGGGAGGCCTCCGGCAGGAACGGCCCGTACTCGCCGTCGAACAGACCCTCGACTACCTCGCGGGCTTCGTCCAGGGAATCCACGCCGCCGTTGGCGCTGTCCAGGCCCACCGCCTCGTACGCGGAGTAGAACAGCTGCGCCAAAGCGTCCTTGTCCTCCGCCTGAGCGCGACGCGTGGGCAGATCGGCCTTGGTGCCGCGGGGGATGACATCGGCGGTGCGTGCAATCAGGATGATGGTTCCGGTCAAGATGCCCTCCGTGTGAACTCGTACGAACGATAATCCGCTAATCGAACCCTGTTGTGATGCCGATTGCATCAAGCCTACTCAAAGGACATGGGCGAGCCATGGGTTGCCATGGATCGTTCTCAGGTCGTTGTGCTCCGCGCGGTGCTGTGTGCCACGAACGGGGGAAGCCCCGCCTGAGCGTGTCAGGCGGGGCTTCCGGGCGGTGGCGGCGGCGTCGTGGCCGCCGACACCGACGGGCGGGTCAGCGCTCGGTCGAGGAACTACTTCCGACCGATTCCAGTTCGTCCAGGTCGTGTTGGTGTTGGTGGTGGGCGTTGTG
>NZ_ML708623.1 GCF_008831305.1 Kocuria coralli | reverse complement strand
CACCCCGGACGACCCACCACCCTTCTAAGACCCCGCCCCTTTTTCTTCTTATTTCTTCTTAGGTCCACTCGTCTGCCGAGCATTCGGGGGAGGGCATGAAAGCCCTGGGGCTCAGCCCTTCGCGTCTCGTGAGATGACCTCCAGGAAGTCTCGCGCATTCCGCGATGGGCCGGAGCCGGCCCAGATGGCCGTCAGCGGGCGTGTGATCTGAAGGTTCCTGATCCGGATACGTACTAGGCGTCCCGTACGGACGTCCTCGGAGACCGCGAGGGAGCTCAGCGCCCCTGGGGCGACACCTGCCATGACGGCGCTGCGAATACCGAGCGTCGTGGAGAACTCGGCCACCGGCTCCGCCTGCAAAGGGTGGCCCGCCTCGGCCATCGCGTTCTCCAGTGCCTGCCGGGTGCCGCTCCCGCTCTCCCGCAGGACCAGCCCGGTCCTGGTGAGCTCCCGCGCGGATACGGCACCTTTCCTGGCCCACGGATGCTGGCGTTGCACGACCACCTCGATGCTGTCGTGCCCCACGGTCCTGGAACCCAGATCCGTCGGTACCGTCGGGGACTCGATGAACCCGAGGTCGGCGGTGCCTTCACGAACGGCGTTGATCACTGCGCTGCTGTTCTCGGCCTGGAGCCGAACCACCGGGCCGTCGTCGCCACGCTGAATGCGCCACCGCGCGATCCACTCGGGGAGGAGGTGCTCTGCGACCGTGAGGCTCGCCGCAACGTCCATGATCTGCGCTCGGTGCGCACGGAGTGAGTCGACGGTGCCGGTGAAATCATCGGCGGCCCTGAGCAGCCCGGCAGCCCAGCCGACGACGAGTTCGCCCGACGGCGTGAGTCGAGAACCCCGGGCGGAGCGCACCAGCAATCGGGTGCGCAGATCTGACTCCAGGTTCCTGATGCGCAGCGATACCGCCTGCTGGCTCACGCCGAGCTGTGAGCTCGCGGATGAGATGCTGCCCTGCTCGGCCACCAGGGCCAGAGCGCGCAGCGCCTCCAGGTCAGGTTCTCGATGCATGTCGGCCTCCGCCCGATTGGTCGCCACAACCTTAGCTTGTGGCCATGGCGGTATTTGCCTCTACTGGCCTAAGGCGCTCAAGACGACGATGGGAACCATGCTTCACGTACGTCCCGCCTCACCCTCTCTGCGAAAGCGGCTGTCCGGGGAGGCCGCTCCGCTGGTTCCCGGGCTGGGGCTGTGTCTCGCGGCGGCGGGGCTCTCCTGCGTACTCGGCCTGGTGTTCGCGGGGACCAGTCCCCTGATCATCGCGGTGGCTCTGGGAATCGCGACGGCGAACATCTTCCGCCTGCCGGCCGCCACGACCAGCGGCATCGACTTCTCCGCCCGGAGGCTGCTGCGCCTGGGCATCGTCTTCCTCGGCCTGCAGCTCGTGCTCTCCGATATCGCCGGCCTGGGTGCTGCGATGCTGTTCGTCATCGGCGGCATTGTGGCCGCGGGCCTGCTCGGCACGGTGCTCATGGGCCGGGCGCTTCGGGTGCCCGCCCACCTCACCCTGCTCATCGCGTGCGGATTCTCCATCTGCGGAGCTGCGGCGGTGGCCGGCGTGGCGGGGGCGACCAGGACGGACGACGGGACGGATGAGGACGCCGTCACGGCCGTCGCCCTCGTGGTGATCTTCGGGACGCTCATGATTCCCCTCATGCCGTTCGCGGCGAGCCTGCTGGGGCTGAGTGACGAGAGCGCGGGGATGTGGGCCGGCGGGTCGATCCAGGAGATCGCCCAGGTCATCGCCGTCGGCGGAGCGATCGGCGGAGGAGCCCTGACTGCGGCTGTCGTCGTGAAGCTCGCCCGTGTCCTGCTGCTCGCTCCGGTGGTCACGATCATCAGCATTCAACGACGGCGATCCCTCCTCGAGCTGGAGCGCTCGGGTCAGCGGAGCCCGGACGCGAAGCTGCCGCCGATCGTGCCGTTGTTCGTCCTGGGATTCATGGCAATGGTGGTTCTGAGGTCTTTCGTTCCCCTGCCGGAGGTTATTCTGGAATTCGGGTCGATAGCGCAGACGGCCCTTCTGGCGGCGGCCATGTTCGCTCTCGGTTGCGGGGTGCGGATCAAGAACCTCTTGCGGGTCGGGTTCAGGCCCTTCGCTCTCGCCGCACTGTCGACTTTTCTTGTCACGTCCATCGCGTACATCGGCGTCGTGTGGGTGGCCTGATTCCTTGACTGCGTTGGGATAATGATGCGCTCAAGGGCCGCCTGCCTGCGGGAACTGTGCAAAACGGCGGTCCTGTCCTGTTCGTTCCGCCGGCCCTGATCGTGGAACTTGTGAAATCGCCTCATGATCCCTTGACAGTTTTATCGTAAAGATCAATCGTTGCCAATATGCCGATAGTCGTTTTCCGGATTCAGAGACGAACTGCGCGGAATATACGGTAATCGGCGCGGAAATAATGGCAGCTGAGAAATCGGGTTCATCATGTCAACGGCGACACCATCCGGGCGATCCGCGTCATCCACGGATGCACAGAACGACATTCACCAAGATCCTCCGGAGGGTGCCGGGAACCGCGAGGAACAGCTCCTCCGCAACGACGCGGAGACCGGCAGCGCGGTGGTCCAGTCCGAGATCACCCTGGTCGGCGCCCCGGACGGGATCGTGCACCCCGACGAGGAGGAGGGGCTTTCTCGATCTCACTTCCCCGGAGAGGCGTCGACGCTCGGACTGCGCAAGTTCCGCGACCACCTGCCCATGCCCAGTGTCATTCGCGCGTGGGAACGACCCAGGGGCATCCCGGTCTCCGTCTCCGCCGAGATCGCAAAGGTCCGCCACCATGCCGATCTGCCCCTCGTCGACGCCTGGACCTACGAGGGCAAGATGCCGGGGCCCACGATCGAAGTCCAGTCCCATCGCCTCGTCCTGATCGACTGGAGGAACGCGCTCACCGAGGACGGCCGGCATTCCCACGGCCATCAGGACCATCTCGAGGACGAACCGGCGGGCCTTCCCTATGACGTCGTCCGGGTGCCACCGCATCCGAGCGGGATCGGGGAGACCATCCGCATCGCGGGCCAGCCGGGCGGGATGGCGCAGGAGGACCATGGCCACGGCCACCTGCATCCGCAGCCGGAGAACGCCTATCCTCGCCTTGCCGGCACCGACGGGATCCGCGCCGCCACGAGCGTGCACCTTCACGGTGCCCTCACCGACGGTCACAACGACGGCTGGGCGCACAACGTGATGCTGCCCGGCCACACTGCCCGGTGCACCTATCCCAACCGGCAAGAGGCATGCACGATGTGGTACCACGACCACGCCATGGCGGTGACCCGCTTCAGCGTCTACGCGGGGCTGGCCGGCTTCTATCTGATCCGCGACGCGAATGAGGAGAGACTCCGCCTTCCCGCAGGTGCCTTCGAGCTGCAGCTGATGGTGGCCGACCGCAACCTCGAATCGGAGCCCGGCAGCCCGGAGGACTTCCGGCCCACGGGGCGGTTCCTGTACAAGCAGGCAGGTATCGGCGCCGACGATACGGCCACCGAGATCCCCGTCACCGGTCCGTTCAACTCCGTGAACGGGAAGATCTGGCCGACTCACCGGGTGGAGGCCCGCTGGCACCGCATTCGCCTGCTGAACGCGTCCAACTCCCGCATCTACCGCTTCGCGCTCTACGACACCACCGACGAAGCGGTTCCGCTGGATACGAATCTGGCGTCGAACCCGGCGGGAGGCTTCGGTGCTGATCCGACTGCCTTCGGGATGGACCGGAAGTCCCAGGCCCTGGTGGTCATCGGGACCGAGGGCGGATTCCTGCCCGAGCCCGTCATCGCGCCGAACGGCGTCGTTGAACTCGGGCCGGGGGAGCGTACGGATGTGCTGGTGGATTTCGCGGCCCTGCGCGGGCGCACGGTGGAGCTGCGCAACGAGAACGCCACCAACCTCAACCCCCGCCTGGGCCAGCCCGATGCCACGGTGATGCAATTCACCGTGGACAAGCGGCAGCGCAAGGATCCCTTCAAGCTCCCGAAGAAGCTCAACCCCGCCTATTACCGGTGGCGCCTGGACAGCGATGGCGCTCCGGTGGTCGGCCCCGACCCCGTCAAGGACAAGATCGAGGACGTCAAGCACGTCTGGATCGGGGTGATCCCGCCCGGTACGCGCGGCAACGTGCATCCGCAGATGTGGGAACTCGAGGACGTGAGCCATCTGGCCCCGGAAGAGATCGGCGACACGGAGGTGATCCGCCTGTCGCGGGAGGGCGGCGATCCGCTGATCCTGCGCGCGGGGCCCAAGCTGTTCGACGACGCCGTGCGGATCCTGCTCGCGGAGAAGGACTGGGCGATGTGGCATGTCGTCCACCTCGGCGGACCCGCGCATCCGATCCACATCCACATGACCACGTTCCAGATGATCGAGCGCCGCTCCTGGGGGATCGCTGGGGGCAACGTACCCGGATTCGATCCCGTGACCGGATCGACCGCTCAGCCGTTGCCCCTGCCGGGCCTGGTGCCCATCGACGCGATCACCGGCGGGACGAAGGAGACCTGGGTCGTGAGGCCCGGTGAGATCGTCACGGTGCTGGGGCACTTCGCCGGGGCGAACGGGTCGTTCATGTACCACTGCCACATCCTCGACCACGAGGACCACACGATGATGCGTCCCTTCGTGGTCCTGCCCGCCAGCATCATGGCTTTCCACGGCGGCCACGGTGGTGACCATCACTGACGGATCACTGACGGATCACTGACGGATCACCGACGGATCACCGACGGATCGCCCCGGAGTCGTGGAGGAGCCCGAAGCAATTGTCAGCAGCCTGAGAACGGGCGTCCCGCCCGGGATCAGGGGTAACGAACCAGTACGATCCGGCAGTACTGCCGAGTGAGGACGACAAAGATGCCTACCCCCGCCCCGTACACGAACACATCCGCTCTGAGCCGACCGCTCCCGCCTGGGCGTCTCCGCCTGGTGGCGCTGTCACTGGGCGCGGTCCTGGCTCTCAGCGCCTGCGCGAACGGCGATGGTGCAGACACGGCCACTCCTGAGGGCGACGCGACGTCCCAGTCGAACGGGACGACTTCGGAGGCGACCCAAGGAGGATCGGCGCCTTTGGGAACTGCCGCCCTGGCCGGGGTCGACGGCGGTTCCGTCGGGGAGGTGAGGGTGGTCCCGACTGATGGAGGCGTTCAGATCGACGCTGACGTGGAGAACCTGGAACCCGGTTTCTACGGGTTCCATGTTCATCAGGTAGGCGAGTGCGAAGCCGAAAGCGCTGCGCCTGACGATCCCTCGGACACCGGGGCGTTCCTGTCCGCCGGATCCCATATACCCGGTGAGGGAGGGGCCGATCACCCAGGTCATGCCGGGGACCTGCCGACTCTTCTGGTCAACGAGGACGGCAGCGGATCGATGACGGTCATCACCGACCGCCTGGATGAATCCTTGCTCATGGACGACGACGGCAGCGCCATCATGATCCATGCCGACCCCGACAACTTCGCCAACATTCCGGAGCGCTACGCCTCGGAAGGCCCCGACGAGGACACGACGGCGACCGGCGACGCCGGTGACCGGCTGGCGTGCGGCGTCATCGAGGCGCCGTGACCCGACGGGCGTAACAAGCTGGGTCCAGGGCGGCTCGACGGCCCTGGGCAACGCAATGTGACCTGCGGACTCTTCCTTTGGTGTGAGGACAGTCACATACTAGGTGGGTCCACCACCCGTGGCTCACACCGACAAAGGAGTCCTCGTGTCCACATCCCCTACGTCGTCCTCATCCGCAGGCTCGGTCGCAGCGTCTCGCGGAGCCAACGGCCTGGTCCTGCGCAGCGCGATCGTCGCAGCCCTGGGCGGTCTGCTGTTCGGCTTCGACACCGCTGTCATCTCGGGAACGACCAGCTCGCTTCAGCGGGTCTTCGACCTCGGCGGCTTCGGACTCGGCTTCACCGTCGCTACGGCCCTGATCGGCACCATCATCGGTGCGTTGTTCGCGGGTTATCCCTCCAACCGGTACGGGCGGAAGAAGGTGCTGTTCGCGATCGCGATCCTGTACTTCTTCTCGTCGATCGGCAGCGGGGTCGCCAGCGAGTCGACCGCCGGCTGGTACTTCTTCATGATCGCCCGCTTCGTCGGCGGCGTCGGGGTGGGCGCGGCCAGCGTGGTCGCGCCGATCTATACCACCGAGATCTCGCCGGCCCGGCTGCGCGGCCGTCTGGTGGGCCTCGTCCAGTTCAACGTGGTGCTGGGTATTCTCCTGGCCTACCTGTCCAACTGGGTCATCTCGCGGACCATCGACGACTCCGTGGCCTGGCGGTGGATGTTCATCGTCGAGGCGCTCCCGGCGCTGGTCTTCTTCATCCTGGTCTTCACCCTTCCCGAAAGCCCGCGCTGGCTCTACATCCAGGGCCTCGGTGACCGTGCCTTCGGGGTGCTCACGCGCCTGACCAGCTCCCGCGAGGAGCTCGTCGCGGAGTTCCGCGAGATGGAGGAGGCCGCTCTGCGGGATCAGAACATCGGCAAGGTGAATCTGTTCACCTCCCGCTACCGCAAGGTGATCCTGCTCGCGATCGCGATCGCGGCCTTCAACCAGCTCTCCGGCATCAACGCGATCCTCTACTACGCTCCCTCGATCTTCGAGATGGCAGGTGCGAGCGGTGACGTGGCGCTGCTGCAGTCCGTCGTCGTCGGCCTGGTGAACCTGTTCGCCACGATGGCCGCGCTGACGGTGATCGATAAGATCGGCCGCCGCAAGCTGATGCTCGTCGGTTCGATCGGCTACCTGGTCTCCCTCGGAGCCGTGGCCTTGGTCTTCTTCACGGGTGACCCCGAAGCCGGCTTCAGCCCCGCCTCGTCCGTCTTCGTCCTCGTCGGCCTGATCGTGTTCATCGCCGCTCACGCCTTCGGCCAGGGTTCCGTGATCTGGGTCTTCATCGCCGAGATCTTCCCCAACAAGGTCCGCGCCCAGGGTCAGGCCCTCGGCAGCTTCACCCACTGGTTCTTCGCCGCCGTCATCTCCTGGACGTTCCCCGCCGTCTCCGGGGCCTTCGGAGGCGGAACGGCCTTCGCGATCTTCTTCGTCTGCATGGTGCTGCAGCTCTTCTGGGTCCTCAAGATCATGCCCGAGACCAAGCAGGTGCCGCTCGAGGAGATGGCAGGGGTCCTCGGACTGCCCGAGAGCGAGCTCGCGGAGGACCGCTGACCACCCCTTCCGTATCGGCTTCACCGGCTGCGCGGTGTCTCTCGCGGGTATCTCCCGGCGAGGGACACGGCGCAGCCGGTTTCGCCTGTTCTGCCTCGCTCAGGCGAACGGCGAGGAGGCGTCGTCGAGCCGGCGGACCTCCTCCTCGGAGAGCTGCACGGAGGGGGCGGCCATCAGCGCGGTGAGCTGCTCCTCGTTCCGTGCCGATGCGATCGGCGCGGTGACCCCCTTGGCCAGCAGCCAGGCCAGGGCGATGGACGACGCCGGAACATCGTGGGCCCCGGCGATATCCATGACGGTACGGACCGTCTTCAGGCCGTCCTCCGAGAAGTAGCCCTCGGCCATGGACTCGCGGTCCGCGCCCGCCAGGTCCTCCTGGGTCTGGTACTTGCCGGTGAGGAAGCCGGAGGCGAGGGAGAAATAGGAGAAGACCCCGGCCCCGAACTCCCGGGCGATCGGTGCGTAGGCGGTCTCGAAGTCCTTGCGATGGACCAGGCTGTACTGCGGCTGGATCGCCACCGGCTGGGCCAGACCCTCCGCCGCGGCGACCTCGAACCACTCGCGCATCCGTTCGGGTGAGTAGTTCGAGACCCCGATGTGCCGCGCCTTGCCTGCGCGCACCAGCTCGTCGTAGGTGCGAGCCTGGTCTGCGATCCGCACCGACTCGTCGTCGAAGTGGGCGTAGAAGAGATCGACGTAGTCCGTGCGGAGGCGCTTGAGCGAGCCATCGAGCGCGGCGTGAACGGTCTCCCGGGACTGCCCGCTGCGGCCTTCCAGCTGGCCGGCCTTGGTGGCGATCACGACCTGATCCCGCACGCCTCGGGTGGCCAGCCAGGATCCCAGCACGGTCTCGGACTCGCCGCCGGAATTTCCCTCGGCCCAGGCGGAGTAGACGTCCGCCGTATCGATGAAGTTGCCGCCCTGCTCCACGAAGGAGTCCAGTACGGCGAAGGATTCCCGCTCGTCGGTGGTCCATCCAAAGGTGTTGCCCCCGAGGTTGACGGGGAAGATCTCCAGATCGGTCCCCGGGATCTGCACGGTGGCTGTGCGAGTTGCGTTGTTCACTACTACTCCTCACTGATGGATGCTCTGCTTCCACCCCGGGCAACGCGCACCGCCGCTTCGATGTTCCGAGCCGCCGCCGTTCAAACCCGTCACCGTCCGAGGCCGCCGGCCGCCTGTCACCGGAGGCGTAGAGTCGGGAGGCGGGTCGTCCATCCCCGCGGGCGGCCGGGTCTTCGACTCTCATCTGGGGTATCGAGCACATATGAGGGAGGGTTCGCTGCGTGGAAGAAGCTCCAGGATCGCGCGACGGTAACCACGGAAGTGATTTTCGGCGTGCGATGCAGAGGAAAGTACGTCTCAAGAACCTGCTGAACAACGAGACCTATTCGGCCCTCGCGCTGGCGGCAGCCACGGTCGCGGCTCTGGTGTGGGCCAATATCGGCTCCAGTTACGAAAGCGTCTGGAGCACGGAGTTCGGGTTCACCACCGGTTCCTTCACCTTCCAGCTGCCTCTGAGCGAATGGGTCGACGAGGGTCTGATGGCCCTGTTCTTCTTCATGGTCGGCCTGGATGTGCGTCGCGAGCTCACGCTGGGTGAGCTGCGCACCAAGGAGCGCGCGATCTTGCCCGTGGTGGCCGCCCTGGGCGGGCTGGCGGCCCCGGCGCTGATCTTCCTGCTCGTCACCTGGGGAGAGGGGTACTCCACCGCCTGGGGATCGGTGATATCCACCGATACGGCCTTCGCACTCGGCATGCTCGCCCTCATCGGGCCGCGGAACGCTCCCCGGCTCAAGGTCTTCCTGCTGGCGCTGGCGGTGGTCGACGACATCGGCGCGCTCTCGGTCATCGCGGTCTTCTATACCGATGACCTCAATATCTGGGCGCTCGCGCTGGGGATCCTCGGCCTGGCCGGGGTGTGGGCGCTGCAGAAGCTCAACGTCTGGCGGGTCATGCCGTATGCCGTGCTCGGCATCTACACCTGGGCGTGCTTCTACGCCTCGGGCGTGCACGCGACCCTCGCCGGTGTCCTGATCGCGCTCATCATGCCGGTCTATCCGCCCCGGCGCCGCGACGTGGTGCTGGCGTCGCGGATGTTCCAGCTCTTCCGTCAGGCCCCGCAGCCCGATATGGCCCGCAGCGTCCGCGCGGTGGTCTCCTACTCCGTCCCCTTGAACCAGCGCCTCTCCGCGGTGCTGCCGCCGTACGTCAACTACATCGTGGTGCCGCTCTTCGCCCTGGCGAACGCGGGCGTCGCGCTGACGCCCGATGCGCTCGGATCGGCCTTCACCTCCAAGCTCACGTGGGGCGTGGTCCTGGGCCTCGTGGTCGGGAAGGCCGTGGGCATCACGGCCGCCGCTGCCTGCGTGCTCAAACTCGTGCCCTCCTCCCGCCTGCCGGGCCTGGACCTTCCCCGTATCGCCGGTGCCGCGGCACTGTCCGGGATGGGGTTCACGATCTCCCTGCTGGTGGTCGGGCTGGCCATCGACGACGGCGCGGTCGCGGACCAGGCGCGGGTCGGCGTGCTACTGGCCTCTGTGGTGGCGCTGCTGTGCGCCTGGGTCGTCTTCCGCGCGGGCGAGCGGTTCCGGCCCTTGCCTCCACCGGCGGGCATGCACCTGGACCGGGAGGTTGACCCTGAGACCGATCACATTCGCGGCGACCTCCAAGCCCCTGCCACGCTCGTGGTCTACGCGGCGATGAACCTGGCCTACCGGCATGACACCGCCGAGGCCCTCTCCCAGGTGCGTCGCGTCATGGGGGACAGGGTCCGGATGGTCCTCCGTCATCACACGACCTCCGAGGCGGCCAGGACGGCGGCGCTCGCCCTCGAAGCGGCCGGAGCACAGGGCCGGTTCTGGGAGATGCACGACGAACTCACCCGGATCCGCCCGGAGATCGACAACGACCTGGTCAGCGCGGCCGCCGAGCGGGTCGGGCTCGACGTCGCGAAATTCGAGGAGCGCATCAACCGGCAGATCGATCGCGGCCGGGTCGACGACGACAACCTGGATCTGGAGGAGGCCGAAGCCGGCAGCGCTCCGATCGTCTACATCAACGGAACCCGTTTCGACGGACCGTTGAACAGCCTCGCCATGGCCTCAGGGGTCCGGCGCGCCCTCGACACGCAGCCGGCGTGAGCGGCTGCGCTCACGCCGGGTCGACGGGCGGCACCCAGCCGAGGGCCTCAGACACCTCGTCGGCGGCGGTGACGACCAGCGCCACGATCTCCTCACGGGAATCGGGGGTGAGGCGGAAGCTCGAGCCGCTCACGCTGAGGGAGGCGACGATGTCGCCATGGGCATCGCGCACCGGTGCGGCGAGCGCCGTCATCCCCTCCTCGAGCTCGTCGACGGTCACGGCGTATCCCTCTCGGCGGACCTCGGCGAGCTCGCGGTGCAGCGTCCGGCGACGGGTGATGGTGCGTTCGGTATACCGCTTCAGATCGGGCAGCAGCCGGTCCACCTCGTCGGCCTCGAGCGCTGCGGCGAGGACCTTGCCGTTGCTGGTGGCGTGCAGGGGGATGCGCTGGCCGACCCAGTTGTAGGGCTGCAGGGTCGCGGCTCCGGCGATCTGGTCGAGGTAGAGGGCCGAGGCGTCGACCAGCACGGCCAGATTGACCGTCTCACCGGTATCGGCGGCCAGTCGTTTGCCGATCGGGCGTGAGGCCTGCACGATGTCGATCCGGGCCGCCGTCGTACCCGCCATCCGGATCAGGCCGACGCCGAGACGGTATTTACCGCGGTCCTCCGTCTGCTCCACCATGCCCCGGGCCTCCAGCGTCCCGATGAGCCGGAAGGCGGTGCTCTTGTGCACGCCGAGGGCCTCTGCCACCGTGGTGACCCCCGCCTCGCCCTCATGGGCGAGGAACTCGAGGATGGTGACGGCGCGGTCCACCGACTGCACGATGCCGGTGTCTCGGTTCTGCTGCGACTCGGTGCTCATGGCGGCAGGATAGCAAGTCTGTTGCGTATCGCGATTTTATCGAGCGTATTGCGCAACATATTAGGAGAGTCCGCTCACTCGGCCATCCTCTTCGATCGACATCGTGGCGCTGGCGGGGCGGCGGGGCAGCCCGGGCATGGTCATGACGTCTCCCGTCATGAGGACGACGAAACCGGCGCCCGCCCTCAGCCGGACCTCTCGGATGTCGACGACGTGGTCCTCCGGCGCCCCCAGGCGGCTCGGGTCCGTGGAGAAGGAATAGGGCGTCTTGGCGAAGCAGACGGGCAGGTGGCCGTATCCGTCGGTCTCGATCTGCTTCAGCTGCCGCCGTGCCGTCGCGCTCCAGGTCACCTGCGAGGCCCGGTAGACGCGGTGCGCGACCGCCTCGGCCTTGGTGACCATGTCTGCTTCGTCCGGGTAGCAGAAGGACACCTCGCCGTCGTCCTCGGCCAGCAGGCGCTGCACCGCCTGGGCCAGGCCCGCGGCACCGGCGCCGCCGTGGGCGGCATGCGTGGCCTCGACGGCCTCGGCCCCTTCGGCGGCGGCGATCTCCCGGACCGCGGCGATCTCGGCATCGGTGTCCTGCGGAAAACGGTTGATCGCGACCACGGCCGGGATGCGGAAGACCTCCCGCAGGTTCTGCAGGTGGCGGCGTAGATTCGCCGCCCCCGCCCGCACCGCGCAGATGTCCTCCTCCTGCAGATCGGGCAGTGCGACACCGCCGTGGAACTTCAGGGCACGGACGGTCGCGACGACCACCGCGGCACCCGGACGCAACCCGGAGAGCCGGCACTTGAGGTCGATGAACTTCTCCGCGCCGAGATCCGCACCGAATCCGGCCTCGGTCACCACGACCTCCGAGGTGGCCAGGGCGGTCCTGGTCGCCAGGACGGAACTGCAGCCGTGGGCGATGTTGGCGAACGGCCCTCCGTGGACGAACGCCGGGGAGTGCTCCAGCGTCTGCACCAGATTCGGCTGCAGCGCCGTGGAGAGCAGGATGGTCATGGCCTCCTGGGCCTGCAGGTCCGCCGCGGTGACGGGCCGGCGGTCACGCGTGTACGCGACGACGATCCTGCCGATCCGTTCCTTCAGGTCCGTCAGCGACGTCGCCAGGCAGAAGATCGCCATGAGCTCGCTCGCCACGACGATGTCCCATCCGTCCTGGCGGGGTACTCCGTTCGACGGACCGCCAAGGCCGATCACGACTTCCCGCAGCGCCCGGTCGTTGACATCGAGCACCCGTTTCCAGGTGATCCTCCGCGGGTCGATGTCCAGGGCGTTGCCCTGGTGCAGGTGATTGTCGATCAGAGCGGACAGCAGGTTGTTGGCGGAGGCGATCGCCGCGAAATCCCCGGTGAAATGGAGGTTGATGTCGACCATCGGCACCACCTGCGACCATCCGCCGCCGGCGGCGCCGCCCTTCATCCCGAAGACCGGCCCCATGCTCGGCTCGCGCAGCGCGGCACTGGCCCGGACGCCGAGATGCCGCAACCCGTCGGTGAGCCCCACCGTCGTCGTGGTCTTGCCCTCTCCCGCGGGAGTGGGGGAGATCCCCGTGACGAGCACCAGACGGCCCTGCGGAGCGTCTTCGAGCCGCCTGAGCCAGGTCCGGTCGATCTTGGCCACGTGCCGGCCGTGCGGCACGAGAGCCTCTTCCGGCAGGCCCAGCATCTGCTCCGCGACCCAGCTGATGGGCCACGGCGTCACCGAGTCGGCGATCGACCCGTCGTCCAGGAGTTCGTCGTCCGGTGCGGAGCGGTCGGTGTTGACGGTCATCGCGGGGTTCTCCCTCCATCGGGCCTCACGGCCGGGTCACGGTCCGGGCTCATACGGCTGCATCGAGGCCGCGCGAGCGCAGGCGCTCACGCTGATTGGGGTTCACCGAGGGACGGAACGGCATCTCGACCACCTCGGCGGGTACCGGGACACCGGGCTCCTCGGAGTACTCGTCGGGCAGGTGGACCCACAGCGGCGTCCCGAGAGCGCTGTGCGCGATGGGGACGTGTGCCATCGCGATGTTGCCCTCGAGCTCGGGGGAGTACCACGGCGATGTCACGTATCCGATCGGCTCCTCCTCAGGATTGATGGAGACCAGCCAGAAGTCAGGGGCGTAGTCGTCGATCGGTCGGCCTCCCAGCCGTAGGCCGACGAGCGTGTGGGTATAGGTCGGCTCGCCGGATTCCAGGGCGGCGCGGGCCCGTTCCAGCGCGGCCTTGCCGATGTAGTCGGCTTCCTTGGTCCGCGGCACCTGGTAGCCGAGGTTCACCTGGAACGGCAGCGTCTCGTGATCCATGTCCTGGCCCCAGGACAGGATGCCGGCCGCGATGCGACGGTGGTGCGCCGGGGCGATCACCGCGAGCTGGTGGGGCCGGCCCGCCTCGAGCACCGCGTTCCACAACGTCTCGGCGTGCAGGGAGGCGTCGTAGAGGTAGATCTCGTAGCCCTTCTCGCCGGAGAAGCCCGTCTGGGACACGATGACGTCGCACCCGGCGAGCGTTCCCGCGTACAGGCCGTAGGAGGGGATCTCGGCGATCTCCGGTCCGAAGAGATCGGCCATCAGATCGACGGACTTCGGACCCTGGATCTGGACCGGGGCGACGTCGATCTCGTGGATGTCGACGTCGAAGCGACGGCCGACGTTGACGCCCTGGAGCCAGAACATCAGGTCCGAGTCCGACAGGCTGAACCAGTACTCGTCCTCGGCGATGCGCAGGAGCACCGGGTCGTTGAGGATGCCGCCGGCCTCGTTGCACAGGATGACGTAGCGCGCCCGCATCGGCGGGATCTTGGTGGCATCGCGGGTGATCACGAAGTCGACGAATGCCGCGGCGTCGGGGCCCTTGATCTGGATCTGGCGCTCCACCGCGACGTTCCACATCGTCACGTGATTCACGAGGGAGTCGTACTCCACCATCGCCCCGCCGTCCTCGGGGCGGACGTAACCGCGCGGGTGGTACATGCGGTTGTAGACGGACGCGCGCCAGCAGCCCGCTTCCGCGGAGAGGTGCCAGTACGGGGACTTGCGCACGCGGGTGTCGATGAGCATCTCGACCGGGGTCCGGCCGGACTGGCGCAGGTTGATCGGGACGAGGCGGTCGGACTGGTCGACCGACGGGACGTTGTGGCTCATGGGGTGCTCCTGGTGTTTCGTCGGTTGAGGGCGGATGCGGTGAGTGCTCCCCGTGGCGGGTTGCGGCTGCTCGGCAGTGGTTCACGCTGGAAATTCAGGCAGGAAGGTGGTGCTCCTTCCCGAGGCGGCTCAAGAGGTCGGTGCGCCATGTCTCGGCCTCTGCCACATGGTTGAAGGTGAAGACGTGGAGCCCCGCGATCCGCGATTCCTCCCGGGCCAGGGCGGGCCCGAGGTGCCGCAGGAAGGACTCGCTGGAGAACCCGTCGGGTCGTAGGAGCCTCATGACGGCACGAGGATGCTTGGTCAGGAAGCGGGTTGAGTCGCCGACGCCGATACGGGAGGCGACACGCAGCAGCTGGGCCGTGCTGACCGGGCCGGGGATCCCCAGCCACAGCGGCAGGGTCACACCGCGGCGTCGCACCCGCGTCAGCCAGGTCTGGACCACCTGCGGGTCGAAGGTCATGTTGCTCACCATCGTGGTGGCGAGTTCGCGTTTGTCCCACATCGCCTGGATCGTCATATCGTCCGGGATCGTGGGATGCGACTCCGGGTAGGCCGTGATGCCCGTGGAGGCGAACGGGCGCCCGAGCTCGTCCAGGGCATGCAGCAGGCTGAAGGCGTCGGGATAGGCCCCGGCTTCCGCGGCGTCGCCGCTGGGGATGAACACCTCGTCGATGCCCGCCGCGCGCAGGCGGGTCACGATCTCAGCCAGCTCCTCCGCATCGGTGACCATACGAGCGGCCAGGTGCGGAACTGCCCGGTACCCGAGCGCGCTGAGCCCTTCCGCGAGGGCGAGAGTGGCCTCCAGGCCGCGGGAGGGGGAAGCGGTGACCGTCACGATGCGCCCCGGCGGGAGGTGCTGTGCGACGAGTTCCGCAGCGCCCGCCGTGGGCAGGACCTCGAACCGCGGCGAGGTGAGCGAACGGGCGACGGCTTCCACGGCCGACCGGCTCGACGGCATCCATCGCCCCGTGTGCCCCCGGCGCCCGATGGGGAATTTTATGTTGCGCATCGTGCAATCCGTTTCGTGATACGCATCTGATGAGGCCACCGTACGTTGTCGGGGGCCTCCGGCGGTAGAGGGCGGGAGCAGATTTTCCCGCGGGGGAGTCAACCGGGGATGGCGGTATGGCCTCGCCTATCAGAGGCGGTCGGATGGATGTCGTCGACAAGACGTCCCAGATGCACACATAGCAAGGCATGCAGGAGCTGACGTCCGGATTCAGGAGCCGGAAGAACCCGCCGCGGGGCCGGTGGAGGCCCGGGCGATGAAGTGGGCCGGGAGGATCTCGTCCGTAGGCTCGTTGTCCGCGCCCGATATGTGGTCCAAGAGCCGTCTGACGGCCCGGACCCCTTGCTGCTGGGCGTGCTGATCGATGGTCGTCAGTCCCAAGGCCTCCCCGATCGGGTGGGCGTCGATGCCGATCACTGAGAGATCCGCGGGCACCGAGAGGCCGAGGTCTCTCGCAGCCAGGATGGCGCCTGCGGCCATCTCGTCGGAAGCGCTGAAGATGGCCGTGGGTCGGTTGTCGGGGTCCGCCAGGAGATTCTTGGCGCGCTGGTAGGCATCCATGAGCGTGTAGTCGGAGACGATCGACCATTCCGGATCGATGGGCAGGCCGGCCTCGGTCATGGCTCGTTCGTAGCCGGCACGCCGGTTGCTGGACATCGTGAAATAGCGCCCCTGCTCATCGACGCCGCCGAGGTGGCCGATGCGCCGGTGGCCCAGTCCGATCAGGTGCTGCGTCGCCCGGTGCCCGACGTCGAGATCGTCGATGCTGACGGTGGGAGCGCCCACGAGCGGGCCCCCGACCCCGACGAAGGGAATCCCCGCCGAGAACAGCTGCCGTGTCTCCGCCGGTTCCAGCTGCAGCGCGACCGCCACAGCCGCGTCGAGTCGTTTGCGCAGCAGGAAGTCGGTCAGGACGGTCTCGCGGTACCGGTCGCCGTCGAAGTTGTACAGGGACAGGTCGTAGCCGGCCTCCAGCAGTGCCCTGGAAACGCCCTCGAGCACGGTGGAGAAATACCAGCGGTCGATATGGGGGAGCACGACTCCGATGTTGCGGCTCCGGCCGCTGGCCAGGCTCGAAGCGTGATACGAGACGACGAAGCCGAGCTCCTGTGCCGCCTGCTGCACCCTGAGCTTGGCCCGGGAGGAGACGTGCCCCTTGCCGGACAGGGCGCGGGAGACGGTCGCGGTGGACACGCCAGCGCGGGCGGCTACGTCCTGGAGCCGGGGAGGGGTCACGTGCCCGTTTCGGGGAGGCTCCCTGTCTGTGGCCATCTGCATTCCTCGGGTTCGGGGTGTATAGCGGGTTTCGCGCCGGTACTGAGCGGGGCAAAGGTGTCGTCGTCGATCAAGCCTAGGCATTCGGCCGGCCGAAGTCCGCGGTCCATGCCGGTTCACGGACCTGCCACCGAGAGCGACGGTTCGGGTCCGGACGGAGCGAGTCCGCCAGGGCACCGGGACCCTGATGGACGCGGGTGCCCCGCTATGGGTGCCAATGCGATCAAAATGTAATCGCTGTCATCTATTTACCAGTGTGTATGCAACGTTCCATCAGTTCGTAGACACCAATTATGGTAGCGCTTACAGTAGTGAGTCAGGTCACGCTCCGCGCTGACCTGACGACGAACGACCATGAGGAACCCCCACTGTGAAACACATTCAACGGGCAGTCATAGCCGTGGGAGCCGCGCTCCTGCTCGCCGGGTGCTCATCGGCGCAGACAGGCGGTGTGACCGGCCTGGCCGGTGGCCCCGGCAGCATCTCGATCCAGGCGGGGCCGGATGAGATGCCGGCGCTGGAGGAGATCGCAGAGGTCTTCACCGACGAGACCGGCGTGACCGTGAACTTCATCCAGCGCGAGGTCACCGCGCAGACCACGTCCAACTTCATCTCCCAGGCGCCCACGGGGCAGGCCCCGGACATCATCGTGGGGCCGCACGACAATCTGGGGCAGCTGGCCTCCAACGGCGTCGTCGCTCCCGTGGAACTGGGCGATCGTTCCGAGGACTTCACCGAGAACGCGCGTAACGCCGTGATGTACGACGGAGTGAGCTACGGCGTGCCGTACGCCGTCGAGAACGTGGCGCTGATCCGCAACAACGAGCTCACCACCGCCGAGCCCGCGACGTTCGACGAGCTGAGGGCAGAGGGGCACCGGCTCATGGAGGAGCAGGGCATCCAGTATCCCTTCACCGTGAGCCAGTCGCCGGAGTCCGGCGACCCCTATCACCTGTACGCCTTGCAGACCTCCTTCGGAGCCGAGGTCTTCGAGCGGACCGACGACGGCGAGTACACCGGAGAGCTCGCCATGGGAGGCGAGAACGGTCACGCCTTCGCTCAGTATCTGCAAGACCTCGGGCAGAGCGGGGATCTGAGGACCTCGATGAGCCCCGACATCGCCAAGGAGTCCTTCCTCAACGGCCAATCCGCCTTCCACATGGCCGGACCCTGGGAGCTGACCGACATCGAGGCGGCCGGCATGGACGTGAGCGTCCTACCCGTGCCTCCGGCAGGCGAGGAAGAGGCTCGTCCGTTCGTGGGGGTCCAGGCCTTCAACGTCAACGCCTATGCGCAGAACCCGGTGGCCGCTCAGGACTTCGCCACCAACTACCTCACGCGCCCGGAGGCGCAGACGGCGATGTACGAGGCGACGGGGCGGCCCCCTGCCAGCACGGTCGCGGTCGACCGCATGCAGGGCGATCCGCTGCGCTCCGCCTACGCCGAACTCGCCGAGGCAGGTCTGCCCATGCCGGCCATTCCCGAGATGGGCGCGGTGTGGAACTTCTGGGGCACCACGGAGAACGCCATCGTGGACGGCCGTGGAGACCCGGTGCAGCTGTGGGACCGCATGATCGACAACATCGAGGGGCAGATCTGATGAGCACGAGCACCACATCCCGGGACGGGACCTCCAACCGCGGGGAAACCGGTCTCGGCGAGCCCCTCGAGCTCCGTCACTCCCACGCCCGGGGGTTCGGCCTGGGCTTCGTGGTCAAGTTGATCCTCATGGCCGGTATCAACGCCTTCGGGCTCTTCGGCATCCTGGCCGCCTGGGCCGCGGGGTCGTGGGGCATCCTGGCATTCCTGGTCATCGCGCTGATCGTCGCCGACCTCGTCTACTTCCTGCCGGGCAAGAGGATCCTGCCCGCCAAGTACCTCTTCCCCGGCTTGATCTTCCTTCTCGTCTTCCAGATCTTCGTGCTGCTCTACACGGCGACCACCGCCTTCACGAACTACGGCGACGGCCACAACTCCACCAAGGAAGCGGCCATCTCGCAGCTCACCAACACGTATGAGCAGCGCATCGAGGGATCCGAGGCCTATCCGATCACGGTGCTCTCGGGCGATGACGGGCTCGCGCTGGCCACGGTAGAGGGCGACCAGGTGCTCGTGGGCACCGCCGATCAGGCGCTCGCACCGCTCGAGGGCGCACGAGCCTCCGACGGCCGCGTGGTGGAGGCTCCCGGTTTCGAGACGCTCGACTATGCGGGGACCGTGGCCGCCGCTACCGAGCTGTCCGAGCTGCGGGTGCCCGTGAGCGGGCAGGAGGCAGAAGGGGTGCTGCGCACCGACGACGGCCGCACCGCCTACGCGTACGACTCCACGCTCGTCTACGACGAGAACGCCGATGCCATGGTCGCCGACGACGGCACCGTCTACGCGAACAATGGAGAAGGCGCGTTCGCCGGGCCCGACGGCGAGGAACTGCGGCCGGGCTGGCAGATCTTCGTGGGGCTGGACAACTTCGGCGCGATCTTCGACCCCGGCACCCTGGGAGGGCCGTTCGTCTCCGTCACCCTGTGGACCTTCGCCTTCGCGATCCTGTCGGTGGCCCTGACCTTCCTCCTGGGGCTGCTGCTGGCGATCCTGTTCAACGACGAGAAGCTGAAGTTCCGGAACTTCTATCGCGCCATCATCTTCCTGCCCTACGCCTTCCCGGGGTTCCTGTCCATCCTCATCTGGGCTGGTCTGCTGAACACGGACTACGGCTTCATCAACGACGTCCTGCTGGGCGGTGCTGCGGTCCCCTGGCTCGAGAATCCGTGGCTGGCGAGACTGTCCCTGCTGCTGGTCAATCTCTGGCTGGGCTTCCCGTACATGTTCCTGGTGACCACGGGCGCCCTTCAGGCCATCCCGAAGGAGATCTACGAGTCCGCGGAGATGGATGGAGCGGGTGCCGTGCGCAAGTTCCGATCGATCACGCTGCCGTTGCTCATGGTGGCCGTGGGGCCGCTGCTCATCGCGTCCTTCGCCATGAACTTCAACAACTTCAACGTGATCTACCTGCTCACCGGTGGCGGCCCCCAGAACCTGGAGTCCACGACCGGGGTCGGTGCTACGGACATCCTCATCTCGTTCGTCTACAAGATCGCATTCGCCGGGGGAACCAACGACTACGGCCTGGCCTCGGCGTTGTCCATCCTCATCTTCATCATGGTGGCCGTCATCTCCGCCCTGACGTTCCGCCGCAGCAAGGCCCTGGAGGAGATCAACTGATATGACCAGTCCCACAACGCCCCCGACCGGCGACGGCTCCGGTCCCGAGGGATCGGATCGCGCTCCCTGGGCCGCGGCCACTCCTGCTCCGGCCACCGGCACCTCGAACACGGCGCAGCCCCCTGGCTCGCTCGAAGCGGAGGGGGCCAGGGTACCGGCGCCGAGACGCCGGCCCCGGGCCGGCGCGGGCCGTCGTTTCGCCCGCGGAGGGTTCAAACACCCCGCAGCGATCGCGGCGTGCATCTTCGCTCTCTTCCCGCTGGTCTATGCCTTCTCGGCCTCGTTGTCGGCCTCGGGATCCCTGCTCGGCTCCAACCGGCTGTTCTCGGAGATCACCGGCGCCAACTACACCGAACTGCTGACGGACCCGCAGAATCCCTATCTGACGTGGTTCGCGAACTCCATGTTCGTCTCCGTCACCACGGCTGTGGGCACCGTCCTCATGGGGGCGGCGGCAGCGTACGCCTTTTCGCGCTTCCGCTTCCGTGCCCGGAAGGGCGGGCTGCTGGCTCTCCTGATCATCCAGATGTTCCCGCAGCTGCTGGCCTTCGTGGCGATCTTCCTGCTGTTGTTCGCGGTCTCGGAGGTCTACCCCTTCCTGGGGCTGAACTCCCGGCTGGGACTGGTGGCCGTCTACCTGGGCGGGGCGCTGGGAGCCAACACTTTCCTGATGTACGGCTTCTTCAACACCATCCCCCGGGACCTGGACGAAGCGGCGGAGATCGACGGCGCCTCGCACGCCCAGATCTACTGGACCATGATCCTGCCGCTGGTGACCCCCATCCTCGTGGTGGTCGGGATGCTCTCGTTCATCTCGTCCTTCTCGGACTTCCTGCTGGCCCAGATCGTGCTGCAGGAGCCCAGCCAGTACACGCTGGCCGTGGGTCTGTACCAGTTCGTCGCCGTGCAGTTCGGCGAGAACTGGGGCGTGTTCTCAGCGGGGGCGGTCCTGGCAGCGGTCCCGGTCGTCGCCCTGTTCCTGTTCCTCCAGCGTTATATCGTCTCCGGGCTCACCGGCGGTGCAGTCAAGGGCTGAGGCCATGTATCGCGGGGACCCCATGATCGGGGTCCCCGCGAGGGTTCTGCAGCGCCGATACCCGGGTGGGTGGAGGCGCCGTCGTCGTCATGATTCCGGTGCGTCGCCGGTCTCCCCTACCCTCATCCGAGTCCGCAGTACAGGCCACAGCAAAGGACATCACCGTGCCGAACCCCGCCACGACCCCGGCCGAACCCCTCGAGGTGGACCAGAGCGCCCTCGTGGAAGGACCGGGGTATCGCATCACGGTGCTCACCAGCAGATTGCTGCGGCTGGAGTTCCAGGAGGACGGTGTCTTCACCGATGCCCCCACCCAGCTCGTCCGGCGACGCCGGTTCCCGGTCCCCGAGTTCACCGTGACGCACACGGAAGAGGGCCTCGACCTGTGGACCGAGGATCTCCACCTCCGCTACGACAGGAAGCCGTTCAGCCCCGCCGGCCTGTCCGTCAGCATGCGGCGCCGGGCCCAGGGCTCCCACCGCACCACCTGGCACTACGGCGACCCCGCCTACGGGCCTCATGGCCGGGGCAACCTCGGAGGAACCGCTCGTACCCTCGACGACGTCGACGGAGCGGTGGACCTCGAACCCGGCCTGCTCTCCGAGAACGGGTATGCCGTGGTGGATGACTCGCACTCCCTGCTGCTGGCCCCGGACGGCTGGGTCTCCCGTCGTCCGGCCCCGGGGGAGGACCTGTACTTCTTCGGCTACGGCAGGGACTACACGGCTGCCTTGAAGGACTATTTCGCGCTGACCGGCCCCAGCCCACTGCTGCCCCGATGGGCACTGGGCAACTGGTGGAGCCGCTACCACCGGTATTCCGCCGACGACTACCTGGCGCTCATGGACCGGTTCCGCGAGGCCGGCATCCCGTTCTCCGTGGCGGTCCTGGACATGGACTGGCACCTGGTCGACATCGACCCAGCGCTGGGGTCCGGATGGACGGGCTACACCTGGAACACCGAACTCTTCCCGGACCCCGCCGCCTTCCTCCGGGAGCTGCACGAGCGAGGCCTGAGAGTCACCCTGAACGTGCACCCCGCCGACGGCGTGCGCTCCCACGAAGCCGCCTACGCCGACGTCGCCCGGGACCTGGGGCTGGATCCCGAGACCGGTCTGGGAGTCCCTTTCGACATCACATCCAGGGCCTTCGTGGACGCCTATTTCAAGCACCTGCATCATCCTCACGAAGACATCGGAGTGGACTTCTGGTGGCTGGACTGGCAGTCAGGCAGCAATACCCGGGTGCCGGGGCTGGATCCGCTGTGGATGCTCAACCATGTGCACTATCGGGATTCCGCTCGCAAGGGCCGCCGCCCGCTGACCTTCTCCCGCTACGCGGGGCTGGGCAGCCACCGATACCCCATCGGTTTCTCCGGCGACGCCGTCACCTCCTGGGCATCCCTGGACTTCCAGCCGTACTTCACGGCTACCGCCGCCAACGCCGGATACTTCTGGTGGAGCCATGACATCGGCGGGCACCTCGGCGGCATCAAGGACAACGAGCTTGCCGCCCGCTGGTACCAGCTGGGGGTCTTCTCGCCCATCAACCGGCTGCATTCCTCCAGCAGCCCGTTCAACTCCAAGGAGCCGTGGCGCTTCGGAAGCGAAGCGCAGCGGGTCATGACCCGTTATCTGAGACTCCGCCACCGGCTCGTGCCCTACCTCTACTCCGCGATGTGGCGGTCTCATACCGAGGGCAAAGCCCCGGTCCAGCCCATGTACCACCGGCACCCGCGGTCCGCGGAAGCCTACGAGGTCCCGAACCAGTACATGTTCGGGCCGGATCTCCTGGTGGCACCCATCACCACCCCCGCCGACCGCAGCACCCACCACGCCCGGACATCCGCCTGGCTGCCCCAGGGGACCTGGTACGACTTCTTCGACGGGCGCCGTTACGACGGCGGACGCGTCCTGAACCTGCACCGGGACCTGGAGGCCATGCCCGTCCTCGCCGCTGCCGGATCGATCATCCCCCTGGCTTCCGAGTCCTCGGCCGATGCCGGAGAGGTGCCCGGGTCCCTCCTGCTCAAGGTGTTCCCCGGGGCGGATGGAGCGTGCACGCTCGTGGAGGACGACGGAAGCGATGCGCCCGAGCGCCAGGAGACGGTGTTCTCCCTGCGATGGGCTCAGGGTGAGTCCGAGGCCGCTCCGGCCAGCGCCGTCCTCACGGTCGCGCCGCCCGCGGGCCCCGGGGTCCTCACCCGGCGAGCCCTCGCCCTCGACATCATGGGAGCCGAGGAGATAGCCCAGGCGTCCTCGACCGGGGCGGAGGGCGACGAGAGCCATCCGGTCATCACGGCGGGGGAGACGTCGGTCCGCGTAGACCTCGGGGACCTCGACCTGTCCGCGGGGCTGGAACTACGCCTCGATGGCGTCCGTCTGCGCACCGGCGATCAGCATGAACGCATCTTCCGGATCCTCGACCAGGCCGAGATCGAGTACGACCTCAAGAGCAGGGTCATGGACCTCGTGACGGGACTCGACGAGCTGGCGCTTCTCTCAGCACTCCACACTCTGGACCTGCCGGGAAACCTCCAGGGCGTTCTCGTCGAGGTCGTCACCGCGACCACCACTCCGCGCAGGGGGTAGCCCGACCAGCAGACGGGCAGAGTTCCTGCCGGGGGCGTGCCACCCTGCTCGCCCGGCGTGGTCCTCCGAGCCGGCCCGGCCTATACCCACCGGCTGGAGCCGGCCGCGAACTCCCGCAGCCGGTGCGCGACATCTGAGAACCGGTCAGGCTGCAGGCTGTGCGCCGGGCCGGTGACCGTCAGCGCCGCCTCGACGGCGCCGTCGGGTAGTCGCAGGGGCACGGCCACCGCCGTGATGTGCTGTTCCCATTCCTCATCCGAGCCCGCCCAGCCCCGCTCCCGGACGCGCTCCAGCTCGGCTGCGAGTGCCTGCGGGTCGGTGATCGTGCGATCGGTGTGCGGTTCGAGCGTGGAGTGCATGGCCGCCTCGGCGGCCCGGGGGTGGTGGGCGAGCAGCATCTTCCCGGAGCTCGTCGCATGTCCGGGCGTCCGCAGGCCGACGTAGTGCCGGGGGGCGAGGAGGCCCGGCCCCATCGCCTGAGACACGTTGACGGCGTAGATCTCGTCGAGGACCGCCACGTTCGCGGTGAGTCCCAGCTCGGCGGACACGTCGTCGCAGAGCTTCTGCGCGATCTGCGACAGGTCCATCCGGCTCGTCACGGCGCTCGCAAGCCTCACCAGGCCGAAGCCGAGCCTGTAACTGCCTGTCAAGGCGTCCTTCTCGACGAGCCCGTGCTCCGCCAGGGAGGACAGGATGCGCGAAGCCGTCGACTTGTGAACCCCCAGCTGAGCGGCGATGGAGTTCACGCTCGTACCCCCCTTGGCCGCGAGAGCCTCCAGCACCTCGACCGTACGATCCACGGACTGCACTCCCATGGAAGACCCCCGCCCTCTCTGCCTCGGACTCTCGGACTGCGTCGAACTCTTGACCTGACACCTCTGGCCACGGTTGAATAGTTGCACTATATGCGTGAGTTGCATATTACGCAACAAATCTCCCCGGAGGAGCATCATGCCCCACGTCACTCCCACAGATCTCTCGGCCCCCGTCGTCGTGATCGGCGCAGGCATCGTGGGGACGGCCCTCGCGGACGAATTCGTCGCCCGGGGTGCCCGCAACGTCACGGTCATCGACCAGGGTCCGCTGTACAAGACTGGCGGCTCGTCCTCGCACGCACCGGGATTCGTCTTCCAGACCAGCGGGTCGCGCACCATGTGCCAGCTCGCGCAGCGCACCCTGAACAAACTCGACGGGCTGGAGCTCGACGGGAAGCCGCTCGTGAACAGGGTCGGAGGCCTGGAGCTGGCCAGCACGCAAGGACAGCTCCAGGAGCTGCAGCGGCGCTACGGCTTCGCGCGCGCCTGGGGGGTTCCCGCCGAGCTGCTGGATGCGGAGCAGACGGTGCGGCTCTGGCCGGGACTCGACGTCACCCAGATCCTCGGCTCCCTCCACACCCCCACTGACGGCGTCGTGTTCTCCGCCCGGGCCGTCGAGTACCAGGCCAGACGCGCCGAAGCGGGCGGAGCGGAGTTCCTGGGCCTGACGCGGGCCGTCGACGTGGAAGCCGAGGACGGCCGGGTGACCGGCGTCGTCGTCGAGGATGCGACCACGGGAGAGGGGCGGCGCACGATCCCAGCCGAGGTCGTGATAGCCGCCGGGGGCATCTGGGGCCACCCCCTGGGGTCGTTCGGGGGACTCCGCCTGCCGATGCACCCGATGGAGCACGGGTTCGCGTGGACGGCCCCCGTTCCCGAGCTGTCCGGCCGGAACATGGACGGCGAACCCCTGGCGGAGGACGAACCCGGCCGTCCTGTCGTCCGCCACCAGGGTTCGGGACTCTACTTCCGGGAGTTCGGGAACAGGATCGGGATCGGCGCCTATGAGCACGGCCCTTTGCCGGTGAGGCCCGAAGATCTCACCGACACCGCCCATCTGCTCGATTCAGGGGAGGAGCCCGCCAAGCGGGGTTTCTCGCTCGAGGACTTCGAGTACTGCCGCTCCGAAGTCGCCCGCGTCCTGCCCGCCATCGAGCACCTCCCGCTGCAGGACCCGTTCAACGGCGTGTTCTCCTTCACCCCGGACGGAGGCCCGATGCTCGGCCCCTCCCCGGAGCTGAAGGGGTTCTGGGCGGCGCAGGCGATCTGGGTGACGCAGTCGGCCGGATGCGCCGAAGTGGTCGCGCGGTGGATTCTCGACGGCGATCCCGGGATGGACACCCACGGACTCGACCTCAACCGGTTCGATCCCGCGATGCTCAGCGACGAGTGGATCCGCGGTCGGGCCTCGGAGAACTACGACGAGGTCTACGATGTCCACTTCTCCCACCAGGCCACGACGATCACCCGCGGGCTGAAGACCAGCCCCTTCCACACGCGCATCCAGGACGCCGGCGGCGTCTTCACCGAGGCCAACGGCTGGGAACGCCCGCTATGGCATGAGAAGAACGCCGCCCTGTTCAGCGACCCGCAGTTCAGGTCGCGCCCTGCGAAGGCCTTCGGCGCAGCCGCCGGGGCGAGCAGCGCCCTCCACGACCCAGCAGCCGACGCGGACCCGGATGCGCCGGTTCCCGTCGCGGTGCCCCGGCGCGACGCCTGGGATCAGGTGAACTGGTCCCCCATCGCCGCCGCCGAAGCGTGGGCGACCCGCAACCGCGTTGCGGTCTACGACATGACATCGCTGACGCGCTACCGGGTCCGGGGAGCCGGGGCGACCGAGTGGCTGGAATCGCTCAACAGCAACAAGATCGGCAAGTCGGTCGGTGCGGTCACCTACTCCCTGATGCTCGACGGGAAAGGCGGCATTCTCTCCGACGTCACGGTCACCAGGCTCGCCGGCGAAGAGTACATGATCGGCGCCAACGGCCCTCTGGACCTGGACCGCCTCACGAGCCTGCTGCCCGCCTCCGGCACCGTCACCCTCGACGACATCACCACCAGCACGTGCTGCATCGGACTGTGGGGCCCCCGCGCCCGGGACGTCCTCGCACCGCTCACCGAGGGGGACATCAGCCATGAGGGACTGACGTACTTCCGCTCCGCGCGCATCCGCGTGGCCGGGGTCCCCGTACTGGCCCTTCGCGTGAGCTACGTGGGGGAGCTGGGATGGGAGCTCTACACCCAGGCGGCCCATGGGCTGCGGCTCTGGGATCAGATCATGGCGGCCGGCGCCGAGCACGGCATCGTCCCGGCGGGGCGGGCCGCTTTCAGCAGTCTCCGGCTCGAGAAGGGATACCGCGCATGGGGCTCGGACATGACCCGGGAGGACACCCCGCAGGACGCGGGTCTCGCCTTCGCCGTGCGTCCGGAGAAGGAGGGCGGCTTCATCGGCCGTGACGCCCTGAACGCGCAGCCTTCACGCGGACGCCGGCTCGTCGCCTTCGGCATGCGCCTGGACTCGGGGCGCCCGGAGAGCGGCTCCCCGGTTCTCGCCCGGGGTGACGACGCCGTGGCGGGCTGGGTGACGAGCGCCGACTTCGGCTATGTCACGGGACAGATCATCGGGCTGGCCTGGGTGCCGGCCGGCCTCTCGGATCCGGGAACGCCCCTGGGGATCATGCGATTCGGGCGCGTGCTTGACGCCGAGGTCCTCGCCGAGCCGGTCTACGATCCCGGCATGGGCCGCATCCGCCGGTGACCGCGGGATGGGGTCGGGGCCGGGAGCACCCGGCCCCGACCTGTTCCTCAGCTTCTCCGATCGCCTGCCGGGCGGCTCAGGCGTCGATGACCAGATCCGTGGTCGGCGTGGAGCAGCACGGGAGGAACTTGCCGGCGTCGATCTCCCGGGCGCGGATGCCTCCCTGATGGTGCATCTCCACCTCGCCCTCCAGTTTGACCGTCTTGCATGAGCCGCACATGCCGTCCTGGCAGTTCGAGCCGATCCGGATTCCTGCGCTCTTGGCGGCCTCGAGGATCCGCTCGTCCCGATCGATCCTGACGTTGAGACGACTGCGCACGAACGTCATGGTCAGGCTGCCCTCGCCCACGGTGGCGAAAGCCCCGGGTTCCTCGGGGGTGCGGTTCCGTCGCCCGCCCTCCGCCACCTCCAGTGCGCGCTCGCCGACCACCGGCACCGGCGTCTCCTCCTCGCGCTCCGGCGCCTCCGTCTCGAGCGGATCGCCCAGGCCATCGGAGTCGTACGCGGGGCCGTAGACGTCCACGGGTGCTGCTTGCCGGTGGAGTTCCTCGGCCGAGGCCGCCGCTGCCTCCTCGGCGAGCGCGACCTCTTCCTCGTATTCGAGGAGGGTGGTTCGGCCCCCGGTGAAGTACTCCACGTGGATGGAGGTGTCGTCCACGCCGACTTCGCGCAGCAGTTCCACCGCGACGTCGAGGTAGCCTTCCGGACCGCACGCGTACACCTGGCGCCCGTTCGCGTCCGGGGCCACTTCGTCGATCATCGCCGAGGTGAGCCGGCCGACCATGCCCTCCCAGGTGCCGCTGACGCTCCGGTCGCCCAGGGAGTAGTAGATCCTGATGCGCCAGTCCACCGAGGCGAGGTACTCGAGTTCCCGGGAGAACGCGAACGCCCCGGGCCTGGCCCCGTGGTAGAGCACGACGACGTCGGCACTGCCCGGCAAGGAATGGATGGTCCGGATCATCGACATGATCGGGGTGATCCCGGAACCCGCGGCCAGGAACAGGTAGCGGGCCCTGCGGTCCGCGTCGGGCAGATGGAACGCCCCGACGGGACCGAGCATGTCCAGGATGGTGCCCGGCCGCACGTTCTCGTGCACCCAGGGGGAGACCAGCCCGGCGGCGTCGCGTTTGAGGGTGATGGCGAAGGTCCAGGGCGCCGTGGGGGCGGTGGAGATGGAGTAGCTCCGGTCCACCGGCTCCTCGTGGGGACCATGGACCGGGAACGCGATGTTCAGGTACTGCCCGGACCGGAAGGCCAGCGGGGCTCCGTCCAGGCGGCGGAACACCAGGGTCAGCATGTCCCCGGCCTCGGGCACCGCCTCCACGCATTCGGCCTGGAACTCCTGGGGATGCCACGGCCCCAGCGCCTTGGCGGCACCGGCGGGCTCGGCGCTGTTCTGCAGAACCCGGTTCCACGGCATCTCCAGGCCGCGGATGTGCAGGTTCGTCGGCAGCGGCGCGAAGGTGCTCACCGTCATGCCAGATGCTCCTTCATGCGCTCCACGTACCAGCTGATGAAGGCCTCGACCTGGTACTCGCTCTTCATGTACGGACCGGGTTCGTAAGCGGGGCTGGCGGCGCCGCGCTGGCAGAGCTCCACGAAGTTCTTGTCCTGGAGGTTGGTCTGCTTCCAGGTATGGGTGAGCTTCTCGAGGTCGTAGTCGACGCCCTCGATCGCGTCGTCCGCGACCAGCCACGTGGTGCGTACCAGGGTCTGGCGCTCGTTGACCGGGAATGCCGAGAAGGTGATCACATGGTCGGCCAGGAAATGGAACCAGCTGTTCGGCTGCAGGTGCATGGAACAGCGTCCGAGCCGGAAGTCCCTCAGATCGCCGAGCAGCTTCTTGGAGAGCCGCCGGCCGGTCGCGGAGAACGACTCTCCCGCGCCGTCCAGGGGCTCGCGGGAGATCCGGATCCCCGCCACGCGGGTGTCGAGCTCTTCGACCACCTCGAAGGGAAGGCCATAGCGATCGCACCGGGTGCGCAGCGCCTCCTCGGCCGAGAGGTTCCGCTGCCACACATCGGCGAGGTGAGTGGGCACGGTCTCGTCGGTGAGCCCCCAGGTTGGGAACAGGGAGCACGCGAGTTCCGGGTGACCGTCGCAGTGGTAGCACTCGCGGTTGTTCTCCATGACGAGCTTCCAGTTGCCCTCCTCGACCAGCTCCTGCTGGTAGGCCACCTTGACCTTGCCCAGGTCATGAGGCGCGAGGTAGGGCTCGAAGATCTGCGCGACCTCGTCGAAGTCCTCGGGGGGCTCCTCGGCCAGGCAGACGAAGACCAGACCGGCGACCACACGGCTGTGAGCGCGCTTGAGCCCGAAGCATCCCTTGTCGAAGCCGGCCTCACCGGGTGCCGAGGCGTGGATGAGGGCGCCCTCCGGGGAGTAGGTCCAGGAGTGGTATCCGCAGACGAGGTTGCCCGTGGTGCCCGTTGGTTCGGTCAGCACGCGGGCGCCGCGGTGACGGCAGACGTTGTGCAGGGCGTTCACCCCGCCGTCGTCGTTGCGCAGGAGGATGAGTGCGTACGGGCCGTAGTCGACCGTGAGGTAGTCCCCGGGTTCGGGGATCTCGGCGATGCTTCCGGCGAATACCCAGTGCTGGCCGAAGATCCCTTCCATGTCGGCGGCGAAGATCCCCGGATCGGTGTAGAACGGGGACTCGAGCGAATAACCGGCCCGGCGTTCGGCGAATGCGGTGCTGATCTCGCGGAGCCGTTCAGGCCCGATCGCCGAGGTCAGACGGTTTCGTGAGATCGGGCGCGGCTTCACGGGGTGGCTCATGTGCTGATCTCCGATGCTTGGTCTGCTCATGGGCACAGGGGGAGAGACTCCGTGGCCGGACTCCGACGAGGAGTGACACCCGGGCCGACAGCCGGCCGGTATCCCCTCGCCCCCTTGACATTCCCCGATCGTAGGAAGCCTCGATCCGTGCAACAAGCGCAATATCCGCGTGAATACCGTGCAGGTTTTCCGCACGGTGGATAAGGCGGATATCGCCCAAAACAGAATCTTTTCAATTCTGTGAACTGCGCGTCAGGAATTCATGAAATCGGCTACCGCACTCTTCGATCGGTACCGAGGGTTAGCGCTTCCGAGGCTCGGGCCCCCGGGGTATCGCCGTGGATCTCTCGTGCTCGTCGGCGATGGCCTGCAGGGTGGAGATCGCCTCGGCGAAGATCGTATGGGACCGGGCTCCGCGCCGGAGCACGGCCAAGATTCGGCGGCTGGGAGCGTCGGTGTCCCGCAGGGGGATGCGGACCACCCCGCCGTTGCCGCTGAGCCTCATGAGCCGCGGGATGAACGCGACGCCCAGCCCGTTCTCCACCAGGGCCTCCTGGGAGCCCCAGTCCGAGACCTGGTGCACCACCTGGGGGATGACCCCTGTGGCGGTGAACCCCGTGACGAAGAGCGCCCGGTACGGGGTCCCGGGGCGGTCGGTGATCCACGGTTCCCCGGCCAGTTCCTCCAGGACGATCGACTCCCGCCCCGCGAGGGGGTGGCTGGCCGGGATGAGCACGTCGAGGGGATCGTCGATCAACGGGACCTGCTCGACGCGGCTGTCGCTCAGCTCCGGTGTCGCCTGCATGGCGACGACGACGGCGATGTCCAGGCGATCCGCGATGAGCAGCTCCAGGCAACGGCCCGGGTCGGCCTCGATGATGTGGACGTCGAGCGTCGGGTGCGTTCTCTGCAGCCGGGCGGCCGCCGGCGAGAGCAGGGACCCGGTGGCGGTGGAGAACCCGCCCAGTCTGAGCAGCACCGGGGTGGAGTCCTCGTCGGCGCCTTTGACCTCGCTGTGGATCCCCTCCCACATGGCGGTGAGCTCGTCGGAGCGTCTCACCAGCGCTGCGCCGGCGGGCGTGAGCCGCAAGCCGCGCCCGTCCTTGACCACCAGACGCACGCCCAGGATGCGCTGGTACTCGCGCAACTGGTTGGAGACGGCTGAAGGCGAATAACCCAGCGCTTCCGCAGTGGCCGCGACGGTCCCGGCGACGGCAAAGGTCCTCAGCACGATGAGCCGGTGGTCGAGCACGGTCTTCCCCTTCCACGGCGGTCATCGAGAATTATGCCGATTCTCCGCGAAATCGGTATTCCAGACCAGGCCGGCAGGTGCCCCTCTCCGGCCGACGGCCTCATGGCCTGGGGCCGTCCCCGATCAGGCCGAAGTGCTCCCTCTCGGCGTCTGACCACTCGTGCCAGAAGGCCACGGTCGCCTGCTGGTCGCCGTTTTCACGGGTACGCCTCATTTCTCCGCCGGTCCATCCCCGGCAGCTTCCCGGTGTTCCTCCGTGGCGCCGTCAGGGGCGAGTTTGAGGCCGACGACGGCGACGATGATGCCGGTGATGAAGACGATCTTGCCCGCCGAGATGGACTCGGCGCCGGTGGTCATCGCGTAGGTGACGGTCAATGCCGCGCCCACACCAGTCCAGACCGCATAGGCGGTGCCGATGGGGATGTGCTTCACTGACCAGCCCAGCCCGGCCATGCTGGCCGCCAGGGCGATGAAGAACACGATCGTGGGCGCCGGTTCGCTGAGTCCGTCCGAGGTTCCCAGCGCGGTCGCCCAGACGGCTTCGAAGACGGCGCTGACGAGCAGGAGGGCCCATGCCATGGTCAGCTCACCGCCTTGAGGCCGATGACCGACCCGACCAGCAGGACCAGCAGGAGGATGCGAATGATCGTGGGTCTCTCCTGCCCGGTAACGAAACCCCAGAGCACGGTCAGGGTCGCACCGATCCCGACCCAGACGGCATAGGCGGTGCCGGTGGGCAGGTCCGTCATCGCCCAGGCGAGCCCGGCCATGCTCAGTGCGAGGGCGGCGAAGAACAGGACGGTAGGCCTGAGCTTCTTGAAGTTCTCGGATGCGGACAGTGCTGCGGCCCAGACCGCCTCCAGCATGCCCGAGAGGATCAGGATGATCCATGCCATGAGGAGCAGTACCCCTTTCGCGGCAGTCTTGTCGTGGTGCGGGTACTGCTCCCTCGTCCGCGAGCCCGGAACGGGGCTCCGCTGACGAAGGTACCGGAACCGGTTCAGGTGCGGCCAGTTCGGAGGGTGACCGCCACCGGCGGCGATGCCGGATGGCCCACGAGTCGCGTCCGCTGCTCCTGATATCTTCTTCGGGCTCGGCGATGCTGTCCGGCGAGATCTGAATGCCGGCGATCTCCTCATAGCGCCGGATCACCATGACGGAAGAGGTTGAACGATGGAGGACCAGGGGACGCGGGACGAGGTCGCCGCGGGATGGAGGATCGTCTTTCCCGCCTGCGCCGCCGTCGTGCCCCTCGGGCTCGCCCTCGGGGTCCTGGTGGTCCAATCCGGTCTGGCGTGGTGGTGGGCGCCGGTCCTGGCTGCCGTGGTGTTCGCCGGATCCATGGAGTTCCTCCTGGTCGGTCTGCTCGCCGCTGCCGCCCCGCTGGCGCAGATCGCCGTCAGCACCCTGCTGGTCAACTTCCGCCATGTCTTCTATGCCCTCTCCTTTCCTCTGCACCGGGTGACCGGAGGCGGATGGAAGGCCTACAGCACGTTCGCCCTGACCGATGAGGCGTATGCGCTGACCGCCACCCCGGAGTCGGTGCGCTGGTCGCGAGCGCGGATCATCAGCATTCAGGCGTTCTTCCACCTCGTGTGGGTCTCCTGCGTCCTGGCGGGGGCCGGCCTGGGCATGCTGATCCCTCCGCAGATCGTCGGTCTCGATTTCGCCGTCACCGCGCTGTTCGTGGTGCTCGGGATCGAGGCGTACAAGGTCCGCAGGTCACTGCCGGTGCCGGCGCTCGCTCTGGGCTGCGCGATCCTGGCCGTGCTCATCTCGCGGGAGAACATGCTCCTGATCGCGATGGGTCTGTTCGTCGCCGCGCTGATCTGCTCCCGTTTCCTGACCGTCCGGAGGCGGCGTCTTGCCTGATCAGTGGTACATCCTCTCGGGCATCCTGGTCGCGGCCGCGGTCACCTGGGGCCTGCGCGCCATCCCGTTCGCCATGCTCGCCCCCTTGCGGGAGAGCGAGCTCCTGGCCTATCTGGAGCAGCGGATGCCCGTCGGGATCATGGTGATCCTCGCCGCCTACACCCTGCGCGACACCGATCCGGCCCTCATCACCTCCGTGGGGCCCACCGCTCTGGCGCTGGGGCTCACGATCGGTGTGCAGCTCTGGCGCGGAAACATGCTGCTGAGCATCTTCGCCGGGACCGCGGTGTACGTGATCCTCGCCTCCGTCGCCGCCGCGAGCGGTTGAGGCGGGCGGGGCAAGCCTCAGGCCTTGTAGGGTCGTAAGTATGCTTGGCGCCCGACGCGAGGCCTGCCCGGCATAAGCGAACGAAGAGCTTCGGGGAGAAGCTTGGGAGGGACAACGCCCTATGACGGACGACTCAGGTCTCGGGAACCTCGACGGCGATGCCGGCACGCGCACCCAGGGGTCCGGCCACGCGGCGGGGGAGGAATCCCGTCGCCCCACCCCGCGGACGGACGGCTATGCGGACCTGCGGGCGTACGCCGCGCTCGGCGACGGCCGGACGGTCGCCCTCGTCGCCGACGACGGCCGGATCGACTGGTTCCCCGTCCCCGACCTGGACACGCCCCCGGTCTTCGCCGCACTGCTGGACGCGGAGAACGGCGGATTCGCCGAGCTGGTGCCGACGGTGCCCTACCACCTGAGCCGGCAATACGTCGTCGGGACCAACGTGCTGGTCACGACGTACGACACCGAGGACGGACGGGTGCGGGTCACCCTGTCGATGAACACGGGCGTGGCCGGGCGCTTGCCGTGGAGCGAGCTCGCCTGTCGTGTCGAAGGACTGTCCGGAGCCGTGCCGATGGCCTGGCAGGTAGCGCCCGGCACCGTGCTGGGCATGGCCTCGCCGTGGGTGGAGCAGACGCATCTGGGCCCGGTGATCCACGACGACGGCGTGACCCTGGCCGTGCGCACGCTCGGGGAGATGGACACCGAGGCCGGTCAGCAGTCCTGCCGCGGCGAGTTCGCGACCGCCGAGGGTTCCCGGCACCTGGTGGTGCTGGCCGGCACCCTCGGCGAGCCCGTCTTCCTGCCGGATCCCGAGGATGTCGACCGCGGCATCGATCGGTCCATCGACAACTGGAGGGCCTGGTCGCGGGAGTTCCACTACGACGGGCCGTGGGGCAAGGCCGTGCAGCGCAGCGCTCTCGCCCTCAAGCTCCTGCTGCACGAGCCCACGGGGGCGATCGCCGCAGCGGGAACCACGTCGCTGCCCGAGAGCCGAGCCGGCGGCAAGAACTGGGACTACCGGTACGCATGGGTCCGCGACGCCGCCTACACACTGGACGCATGGCTCGGCTTCGGGCTGCGGGAGGAGGTCCACGCCGCCATCTCCTGGACGCTGCGCACGCTGCGCGAGCACGGCATGCAGATCTTCTTTGCCCTCGACGGTTCGCTGCCGCCCGAGCCGCGGGCCTCCGACGTGCCGGGATGGCGGGGGATCGGCCCGGTCCTGACCGGCAACCGGGCCCATGACCAGCTGCAGCTGGGGGTCTACGGGGACATCCTGGCCGTGGTGCGCGGCTACGTCGACGCCGGCAACCTCCTGGACGCCGAGACCGGCAGGTTGCTGGCCTCGGTCGCGGACGAGGCCGCGGATGCCTGGCATCGGCGCGACGCCGGCATGTGGGAGCTTCCCGACGAGCACCATTACACGTCCTCCAAGCTGGGCTGCTGGCAGGCCTTGAAATGCGCGGCGCATCTGGCGGAACTGGGGCAGATCCCCGGCGATGCAGGCCGGTGGAACGCCGAGGCCGACCGCATCAGCGCGTGGGTCGATCAGCATTGCTGGTCCGAGGAACGCGGCGCCTATCTCATGTACCCCGGCGGCGACGCGCTCGATGCGTCGATCCTGCTGCATGCCCGCAGCGGCTTCGACACCGGCGAGCGGATGAGCCGCACCATCGACGCGCTGCGCGCCGAGCTCGGCTCCGGGCCGCTGCTCTACCGCTACACGGGCATGCCGGACGAGGAAGGCGCGTTCGTCGCCTGCGCCTTCTGGGGCGTTGCCGCGCTCGCCCTGGTCGATCGTGCCGAGGAAGCCGGCGAATGGATGGAGGAGCTGCTCGCCCTGGCGAACGACGTCGGCGTGTGGCCCGAGATGATCGACCCCGCGACCGGTGACTTCCTCGGCAACCTGCCCCAGGCCCTCAGTCACCTGGCGCTCATCCAGGCCGCGCTCACCCTCGCGGACCGGTCCTGAGCCGCATGGACACGGCTGCGGTATTCAGCTGTGATAGTCATTAGTCCTGACGTTCTGACATATGGGTTTCGCACCCGGCGGGAGGAGAAGAGCATGGCGATACGTATGGGTCTGGTCGGATACGGCGACGGCGGGCAGCTCTTCCATGCCCCGTATATCCAGGCGTCGCCGGAATGCGAACTCGTTGGGGTTGTCGCCCGCTCGGAAGCATCGATCGCGCGGGTGCGGGACGACCTTCCCGGCGTCTCGGCCTATCCGTCCCTGACGGACCTGCTCGATGCGGGGGTCGACGCCGTCGTCGTCTCGACCCCGCCTCAGACGCGCCGCGCCCTGGTCCTGGAGGCGCTCGAACGGGGAGTCGCCGTCGTGGCCGACAAGCCGTTCGCGCCGACCGGTGCCGACGGGCAGCGGCTGGCCGATCGCGCTCGCGAGTACGGAGCCCTCCTCAATGTCTTCCACAATCGACGTCAGGACACCGATATCGTGACGGCGCGTCGTGTCATCGACAGCGGCCGGCTGGGCAGCCTCCGGGGTCTGGACCTGAGGTTGGACCTCGACGAACCGGAAACGCTGGAGGCCGGCGAGTCCGGCGGTCTCCTGCGGGACCTCGGTTCGCACGTCGTGGACCAGGCGATCCACCTGATGGGCCCGGTACGGGCCGTGACCGCGCAGCTGTCGTGGATCGATCTGCCCGAGGGCCGCACGGACGCGGGTTTAGCGCTGGTCCTCGAGCACGGATCGGGCGCCGTCTCGCGCGTCTCGGCGTCGAAGACGAATCACCTCGTCTCGAAGGAGCTACGGGTCTACGGGAGCGAGGGCTCGTATACCTCGGACTACTCGGACGTTCAGATCGATGCGATCAGGCGCGGCGCCCGGCCCTCGGAGGACCGCGAGGCCTGGGGGTTCGAGGACCGCGCTCGCTGGGGTGTGCTCCGTACCGACGACGGCGCGACGATCGTGCCATCGGAGCAGGGCGACTACACGGTCTACTACGACGAATTCGGCAGGGCCGTCAGCCAGGGCGGGCCCGGACCCGTTCCCGCCGAGGAGGGCGTGGCCGTACTGCGCGTGCTCGACGCCGTCCGGCGCAGCGACCGCGAACGGCGCACGGTCGTGGTGGACGGGTGAGGTTGCCGGGGCCGGGAGAACCAGGCCTTCGGCACCTCAGCCGGCGTCACCGCGGTAGTCGACCGCCTGCGGCCGGCCGCTGCGCAGCGAGAGCGTCGCGGCTTCGGCGATCGCCTGCGCCTTGAGGCCGTCGTCGAGAGTCACCGGGGGAGGGGCGCCGTTCTCCAGGGCGTCCACGAACCCGGCCAGCGCGGAGGCATAGGTCGGCCTGACCCGCTCGAACCAGCCCGCGTGCAGGCCGTCGGCGACGGCATGGCCTCCGCCGTACCGCACGACATTGCCGGATGGCTGCCGCCGGGATTCGGCGAGGCCCGTGGCCCCCATGACCTCGATGCGCTCGTCGTATCCGTAGCCCGTGCGCCGGACGCTGTCGATCTGCACCAGCGCACCGCTGGGCATCCGCAGCGTGGCGACCGAGGTGTCGACGTCCCCGAACTCGGTGATCCGCGGGTCGGCGAGTGCGGATCCGGCCACGAAGACCTCCACGGGGTCCTCGCCGCAGATCCACCGTGCGAGATCGAAGAAGTGCACCGTCTGGTCCCGCATCTGGCCCCCGGAGACCTTCACGTAGTCGAGCGGCGGCGACGCCGGCCCCCGTGAGGTCAGCTGGACGAGTTCGACCTTGCCCACCTCATCCGCCTGGATGAGTCGTCGCAGCTCCGCATGGTCCCGGTCGAAGCGGCGATTGAAGTCGACCATCGCCGTGATGCCCCGGTCCTCGACGTGCGCGATGGTCCCGCGCGCGGCGGGGAGATCGAGATCGATGGGCTTCTCGACGAAGGCCGCGATGCCCGCATCAGCGGCCAGGCGGAGGTACTGCGCGTGCGTGTCCGTCGAGGAGGCGATCAGCACGGCATCGACCGCTGCCGGGTCGAACACCTCGTCGATGGACCGCGCGACGCTGGCACCGTGCGTCTTCGCGATCGTCGTGGCGCGCTCGACGGCGGCGTCGTAGACGAGCTCGAAGGCGATATCGGGGTTGGCCGCCAGGTTCCCGGCGTGGACGGCGCCGATGAAACCCGCGCCCAGGAGAGCGAATCGCTGCATGGCATGTCTCCGTTCTGGATCAGGTCCGGTTCAGCTGACGAGGATGTCGAGCAGGTTGCGCATCGTGGTCGCCACCTTGAGGAAGTCGTGTTCGTTGGCCTTGTCGGAGAACATCTCCGAGACCCACCAGCCGTCGTAGCCGGTCGTCTTCACGGCGTCCACCCATTCCTGGAGCGGAATGGCCCCGCCGCCGATCACCACGTTGCGGTGGACGCTCTGATCGGGCACGTCGTTGGCGCGATCGAGATCGAGGCCGTCGGAGATGTGCACCGCCTTGATCAGTTCCTTCGGGGTGGCCGCGACCTCCTCGAGCGTGTCGCCGACCGTCCAGTAGTGCCAGGTGTCGAGGGCGATGCCCACGTTCTCCCGGCCGGCGCGCTCGATGATCTCCAGCGAGTGGCGGTGACGGTTCACGTTCGACCACGCGAGGGGCTCGAGGTAGAGATCGAGCCCGCGGGCACCCGCGACGTCGGCCGCCTCCCGCACGTTGGCGGCGAGCACCTCGATCGCCTCGTCCTCGTCGAGACCCAGGGTGCCGCGGTAGCGGGGGTCATCGGCCGCCAGGGAGCCGGCCCGGAAGTCCTTGACGACGTTCCAGTCGACGGGGCCCGTGCACAGCTGCACGATGGGTGCTCCCACGACCACGGCGATATCGGCCATGCGCTCCACCTCGGCGATGAAGTCTTCGCGTTCCCGGCCGCGTCGTTCGATGTCGAGCACGGCGCCCAGTCCGGTCACCTCGAGCCCTTCGAGCAGCGGCGGCAGGGAGTCGACCGGGAATCCCGCGTCCAGATACCGGTAGAGCTTGGGACTCTGCAGCTCGATCCCGCCGTATCCCGCAGCCTTGGCGACGGCGATGTCGTTGACGACGTTGCCGTGGAAGGTCGTCGTGACGTTCATGGAGATCTTGGTCATGGGCTTCCATGTCCCCTTCATCGGAGTTCGTGACCTCCGCGGTGATTGCGATGCAGGTCACATCGGCCTCCCCAAATGTTAGTACATCTGGACATGAATGGGGCGTTCAATCGTTCCGTCGATGTGGGGCAGAATCGTAGGCACCGTCCGTGTCCCTGAGCCCGAGAGCCTCACCTCCACCGTGAACGACCGCCTTCGCGCCAACATCGCCCGGCTGGAGCCGCCGCGCCGTTCCCCGGGGATCGATCTGGCCCGGGGGCTGGCCGTCCTGGGGATGTTCGCGGCCCATCTGCTGGCGGTGACGCCCCTCTCCTGGACGGCGCCGGACACCTGGCTGGGCATCGTGGAGGGCCGCTCGGCGATCACGTTCGCCACGTTGGCGGGAGTCTCGCTGGGACTGCTCACGACCTCGTCCTCCCGGGAGGCGCTTCCGGCGGATGCAGCCGCGCCGGCCGGTTCCGGTCTCGAGCGCGCACGCGAGTCCATCACCACCCGCGCCGTCCTCATCTGGGCACTGGGGCTGTTCCTGCTCGGGCTCGAGGTCCCCGTGTACGTGGTGCTCCCCGCCTACGGGCTGCTGCTCTGGGCAGGTGCCCGCATGGTGGGATGGTCCACCCGCGCCCTGTTCACCGCGGCGGGGGCCGCCGCGGTGACCGGTCCGTTCGTCGTCGCGCTGATCAATGCCGGAGGCCCGCCCGCACCCGGGGGCTTCGCCGAGATGGTGTCGTTCCTGCTGGGCTGGAACTATCCGTTCGTCGTCTGGATCGCTTTCGTGGCGGCGGGCCTGGGTGCCGGGAGGTTCCTGGCGCACGGGATCGCCCGGGCGTGGCTGCTGCTGGGCCTCGGGGCCGGGCTGGCCGTCGTGGGATACGGGCTGATCGGCCCGGTCGGCAACGCCGTCGTCGACCGGTACGGCGAGGCTCTCCAGCCCGGGACCCGGCTGTGGGTCTTGTCGGTGCTGCAGGACTTCCCGCATTCCTCCGGGGTGGGGGAGGCGATCGGCTCCGGGGGCTTCGCGCTGGCGCTGGTCGCGCTCTGCGTCCTGATCGGTAGGACGCCCCTGCGCTGGGTCGCCTGGCCCCTCCGGGCGGTCGGGTCGATGCCCCTGACCGCCTATACCGCTCACCTGATCGCCTGGTGGATCTGGATGATGCTCGCACCGGGGAGCGGTGCCCAGGCCGACTCGTTGTCCGCGTTCAGGGCAGCCGACCCGTTCTGGCCCATGACTCTGGGCATCGTCTCCGGATGCGTGGCCTGGACCCTGCTATGGGGGAGAGGCCCGCTGGAGCGTCTGGTGCACTACCTGTCCGAGACGGTGGGGCACCTGAGCGGCGATGCGGGCCGGCGTCCGGGCCCGTAGCCGCCCAGGTGCCCCGTGGGTGGTGATGGTGCCGCGCTACCGGACTCCGCGCATGAGCTTGGTGACCGGCCTGGACAGCGCCAGGATCACCAGGCCGATGGCGATGGTCACGGCACCCAGAGTGCCGAAGTAGGCGGCCTCGTTCTCGGGGCTGTAGAACTGCGCGAGCGAGCCGGACAGCGCCGTTCCCAGGGCCACCGAGAGGTAGTTGAGCGAGACCATCATGACCGGATAGGACTTCGGGGCCAGCTTGGTGGACACCGAGAGTCCCACGGGCGAGAGCATCAGCTCGCCCATGGTGGCCATGAGCATGATCAGCGCGACCCACAGCACCGCCACGGCGGCCACGTTCACCTGGCTCAGGAACACCAGGAACGCGGCTCCCATCAGCATGATGCCCAGGGCGAACTTGGTGGGGGTGGCCGGCTGGCGCTTGCCGAGCTTGGTCCACAAGGCGGCGAAGACCGGAGCCAGCACGATGATGAAGAACGGGTTGAAGGACTGCACCCACGGCACGGGGATCTCCCAGGTGCCGATCATGCGGTTGAGCCGTTCGTCCGAGTAGATCGTGATCACCGTGAACTGCTGCTGGAACAACGCGAAGAACGCCGCCGAGCCGATGAACATGGGGATGAACGCGGTCACGCGCGAACGCTCGGTGGCGTCGAGCTTCTTGCTGGTCAGCAGCAGGACGAAGAGCGCGACCGCGGCCACGATGATGGCCACGACGATCACGTCCGCCAGGTTGCCCGCATGCAGCCATCCCGCGAAGACGGCCACCAGGATGAGGGCGATCGCGGCCACCGCGATGACGATCCACCGCGGATAGTGGGAGCGCGGGAGCGGGTTGGGCACGGAGTGCACCTCATGGGGCAGACGCCGCCGGTTGATCGTGTACTGGATCAGGCCGATGGCCATGCCCACGGCCGCCAGCGCGAAGCCCAGATGGAACCCCCAAGACTGCTGCACCCAGCCGGTGACGAGCGGTCCGATCAGGCCGCCCACGTTGATGCCCATGTAGAAGATGGAGAAGCCGGCATCGCGGCGAGGATCGTCGAGGTCGTAGAGATTGCCCACCAGGCTGGTGATATTGGCCTTCAGACCGCCGGACCCGATCGCGATCAGGATCAGGCCCACACCCAGGCCGGTGTAGCCGGGCAGCAGGGAGAGCGCCACATGGCCGGCCATGATCATGATGGCGCTGGCGAACATCGCCCGTTCCGAGCCGATCAGGCGGTCGGCCACCCATGCGCCCAGGATGGTGCAGAGGTAGACCGTGCCGCCGTAGGCGCCGACGATGCCCGCGGCGACGCCCTGGTCCATGCCCAGGCCGCCTTCGGTGGTCTGGTAGTACATGTAGAGCAGCACGATGCCCTGCATGCCGTAGAAGGAGAAACGTTCCCACAACTCGACGGAGAACAGGGCCGCCAGCATGCGGGGCTGTCCCAGGAAGGTCTTGGTGGGGCTGGGGTGCTGCGATGAGGGATCGGCGCCCACCGGCGAGATCGCCGCCGGGGGCCGGTCCTCATGATCATTCGGTGTATTCGCGTAACTACCATGCACCCGTTCGGGTCCGCCGCCAATGATTCTTGCCGTGGTGGTGCGCATCATGTGCGGCGCGGGGGAGTGACCGAACTCCCGCCCCAGACCCTTTCCCCGCGTAGTTAGCATGCGTAAACTGGCCTGCTGGTAAAGGCTTTCCCACCGGTTGAGGTCCCAGCATCACTAGCAGCACCAGCGCCAGCATGTCCGCCGGGCTTCCCCCGGACCCGTCCGCCGTCGGGGCGGTACGGGGAGAGCCCGTTGCCGGAGCCGGCCGGAAGGAACGACAGGCGGCTCGCCGGCCCGAGATCCAGGGCCTGCGCGGCCTGGCCCTGCTGCTGGTCGTGGGCTTCCACCTCTGGGGCAGCGGCGTCTCCGGCGGCGTCGACGTCTTCTTCGTGATCTCCGCCTACCTCCTGACCCTCTCCTTCATGCGCAAGGCCGAGGGCGGCAGGCCGCTGGGGCTGCTGCACTACTGGTCGAGGACGTTCGTGCGTCTCCTGGTGCCGGTGGGCATCGTGCTGCTGACCGTCCTGGCCTGTGCCATCGCCATCTATCCGCGGTCGAGGTGGCAGGCGTTGTGGGAGCAGCTGCTGGCAGCGGCCACCTACCACCTGAACTGGAACCTGGCGCAGAGCTCCGTGGACTACTACGCGGGCGGAGGGGCCACCTCGAGCCCGGTTCAGCACATGTGGTCGCTGGCCGTCCAGGGCCAGGTCTTCGTGCTGTTCCCGGTGCTCATCGCCGTGGCGGTGCTGATCGCCCGGATCTGCGGGTTCCGGTTCCGGCCGGTGGCCGTCGTCGTCTTCGCGACGGTTCTCGTCACCTCCCTGGCGGCGTCGATCGCCACCACGCACCTGAACCCGGCCCCGGCCTACTTCGACACCCGCCTGCGGCTGTGGGAGTTCGCACTGGGTGCGCTGGTCGCGCTGATCGTCACCCGGCCCATCCCCCGCCGGCTCGCGGTCGTCCTGGGCTGGACCGGTGCGGCGGCGGTCTTCGGCACCGGTTTCATCGTGGGCCCCGATGCGCTCTTCCCGGGCTGGGCCGCGCTGCTGCCGACCGTGGGTGCAGCCATGGTCCTCATGGTCAAGGACGACGGCGGCGCTCACGGGGTCCAGGCCCCCTTGCGCGCCCGCTGGCTCACCTGGGTGGGCGACCGCTCCTACGGCATCTACCTGTGGCACTGGCCGCTGCTGATCACCTACCTGCTGCGCACCGGGCGCGAGACCGTGCCGCTGCACGTCGGGCTGGCCATCGTCGCCCTCTCGATCCTGCTGTCCCTGGGGACGGAGCAGGCGGTCAAGTTCGTCACCCGTCCGCGTTCGGCCAAGCAACGCGCCTCCACGCGCAAGGAACTGGTCCGACTCGTGGCGATCGTCGGCGTCGTCGCCCTTCCGGTGACCGCCGCCCAGGCCTGGACCGACACGAAAGCGCGGGTGCAGGCCGACTACGACCGCTCGGCGGAGAACTACCCCGGGGCGGCGGTGGCCACGGACGCCTACGACTCCTCGGCGCTGCCGGACCTGGAACCGATCCCCATGTGGTCGGAGATCGACGGGGAATGGGGCGATCCCGGCCCGGAGTGCACCGGGGACCAGATCCCTGACGGCTTCGAGGACGGCGGCGAATGCTACGTCTACGACCCCAATCCCGGGGCCGAGGATGCGGAGGCGGTCGGCGACGAGGTCGCCGCCACCCCGTTGAAGCAGGACGGGGACCAGCCCCAGCGCACCGTCGTCCTGCTGGGAGACTCGCATGCCAAGCAGCTCTCCGAGCCGCTGAAGGCCGTGGCCGACGCGCAGAACTGGCAGCTGGTCAGCTACCTCTACCCGGCCTGCCGCTACGCCGGCCACAACGACGACTACACCGACGAGTGCAACGCCTTCAACGAGACCGCCCGCGCCGCCGTCCTGGACCTGGACCCCGACGCCGTGATCGGGCAGGGCACCCGCTCGCTCAAGGACGGCGACCGGGAGGAGCTCGTCGCCCACTGGGACGAGGGCATGGAGCCGTTCGCGGCGGAGGGCATCTCCATCGTGAGCGTCCGGGACAACCCCCGCTGGGAACGCGACATGTACGAGTGCGTGGACCTGTACGGCGCCGACAGCGCCATGTGCTCCGATTCCCTGGAGGACGCCCTGGGCGGCCAGGCGATCGTGGACCAGCATGAGGCAGAGCATCCGGACGTGCCGTTGGTGGACCTGACAGACCTGTACTGCCCGGATGGCCAGTGCGGTCCCGTGACGGGCAACATGATGGTCTACCGGGACATGGACCACGTCACCCGGACCTTCGGGCTGACCACTGCACCCGAGCTCGAACGGCGGTTGCTGGCGGCACTCGACTGGTGAGGGCCGCTGACGGCCGTGGCCCCGGAGTGGTCCTCCGCGCCCTCCAGAGTGGATGCATCCCTAGATGAAGCTGCATTACGCCGCCTCAGCGAGCCGATGGAGGGCGTTTCCTGTCCCCATTTTGCCTGACAGGGGTGGGTGCGAGGGAGGGTCCCGCATGCCCCTGATGGGCGCAATCATGCGCTGATCCGCGGCGATGCCGTTCACCCGTTCTGTGGTGGCTGAGAACAAGTTGCCAACGGCTATGTACTCGGCGGTTGTAGATCTGTCACGATTTCATTCAACGGCTCGACCTCAGAGACGTCTGGACGGCAGATTACTTGCCCATCCAGGGATCCATGGACGAGCTTCGGCGTGCTGAGCATCGGGGGGTGCTAGGCCGCCAAGTGGCCCGCCGCATCTGGGGAGAGGCGGCGAGTTCAAGGGGTTGGGATCGGTCGGGGGGCCGGTCCCAACCCCCATGACTTTCCCGTGACTTCTCCACAGCCGGCGCTGCAGCCTGTTGTGCTGTCCGAGCCTGTTGGCAGACTGGCCGCATGGCGATTCCGGAAAGAGCAGCACCCACCGCTGGTACCGATCCCGGTCTGAAGGATCAGGCGATCGAGCTGCTGCGCGCGCTCACGGGGCGCGACGACGCCGTGTTCCACCCCGGGCAGTTCGAGGCCATCGAGGCGCTGGTCGCCCAGGGGCGCAGGGCGCTCGTGGTGCAACGCACCGGCTGGGGCAAGTCCGCCGTCTATTTCATCGCTTCGCTGCTTCTGCGGGCCCGGGGGAGAGGCCCCACCCTGATCGTCTCGCCGCTGCTGGCCCTCATGCGCGACCAGGTCGCGGCGGCCGCCCGGGCCGGGGTGCGCGCGGCCTCCATCAGCTCCGCCAACGCCACCGAGTGGGGGGAGATCCTGGAGCGGCTGGACCACGACGACGTGGACGTCCTCCTGATTTCGCCCGAACGCCTCAACAACGCCCGTTTCCGGGAGGAGAGGCTCCCCCAGCTGGTCGAACGCATGGGGCTGCTGGTCATCGACGAAGCCCATTGCATCTCCGACTGGGGGCACGACTTCAGGCCGGACTACCGGCGGATCCGGGACCTGATCGGTCGTCTCCCGCAGAGCGTTCCGGTGCTCGCCACCACGGCCACCGCGAATCAGCGGGTGGTCCACGACGTCGAGGAGCAGCTGGGCGTGGGGCTCGCCTCCGACGGCAGGGAGCCCGTGCTGACCCTGCGGGGCCCTCTGGCACGCGACTCCCTGCGCCTGGGGGTCCTGCGCCTGCCGTCGAACACGGTTCGGCTGGCATGGCTGCTGGAGCATCTGAACGACTTCCAGGGGTCCGGCATCATCTACGCCCTGACCATCAGCGCCGCCGAGGACACCGCTCATGCGCTGTCGGAGGCCGGGTACACGGTGGAGGCCTACACCGGCCGTACGGACCCCGCGGATCGCGAACGGCTCGAACTGGAGCTCAAGGAGAACCGGGTCAAAGCGCTCGTGGCGACTTCCGCGCTGGGCATGGGGTTCGACAAGCCGGACCTGGGCTTCGTGGTGCATCTCGGGGCGCCGTCGTCGCCGGTGGCCTACTACCAGCAGGTGGGCCGAGCCGGACGAGCCACCGAAAGGGCGGACGTACTGCTGCTGCCCGGAACCGAGGACCGCGAGATCTGGGAGTACTTCGCCACGGCGTCCATGCCCACGGAGGCCAAGGCGACGGCCGTCCTGGGGGAGCTGGGGGCCTCGGAGCGGCCGCTGAGCGTGGGAGCGCTGGAGGCTCGCGTGGACATCAAGCGCTCGCCCCTGAACATGCTCCTCCGGGTGCTGGCCGTGGACGGCGCCGTCGAGCAGGTCCAGGGCGGCTGGCAGTCGACCGGCAGACCCTGGAGCTATGACGCCGAACGATATGCGCGGATCCATCAGGCGCGGATCGTCGAGCAGAACGCGATGCTGGACTACGAGAACAAGTCCACCTGCCGCATGGAGATGCTGGTCGAGCAGCTGGATGATCCTCAGGCGGCGCCATGCGGGCGGTGCGACAACTGCGCGGGCGCCTGGTATGCCACCCAGATCAGCCGTGAGGCCTCCGACTCCGCCACGACCGCCCTCAAGCGGGTGGGGGTGGAGATCGATCCCCGGGCCCAGTGGCCGGTCGGCATGCAGAGGCTGGGCGTGCCCTTGAAGGGGAACATCCCGCCGGAGGAGCGGGCCTCCGCCGGGCGGGCCGTGGCCCGCCTCACCGACCTCGGCTGGGGTAATCGTTTACGAGAGGTCTTCCACACGGATGCCCAGGGGTTGCCGATGGACCAGGAGGTCGACAAGGGGCTGGGGCGCGCCTGCGTCGAGGTCCTCGCCCAGTGGAGCCACGACGGCTGGGGCGGTACGGGACGCCCGGAGGGGATCATCTCGATGCCCTCCGTCGCCCGTCCTCGGCTGGTGCGGTCACTGGCGGCCGGTCTCGCGAGCGCGGGCCATCTGCCGTACCTGGGGGAGCTCGGCCTGGCCCCTGACCATCCCGGAGGGGGAGGCGGCAACGGCGCGTATCAGCTGGCGGCGGTATGGGAGAAGTTCGTGGTCACCCCTCAGCTCCGCGAAGCCATGGAGGACCTGGCCGGCGCACCAGTGCTGCTCATCGACGACCTGGTGGACAGCCGGTGGTCCCTGACGGTCGCCGCTCGTGAGCTCCGCCTGGCCGGGTTGGGCCCGGTCCTTCCCTTCGTCCTCGCCTCACGAGGCTGACCGCCTGCCCGGCTGACCGCGACCCGGCACCGCTAGATCGTCGGGGACCGGGCGGCGGGTGCGCGTCGTTCGAGGTTTTGACCCGGATCACCCGCTCCGACTACCATGGCTGATGCTGTTTCCCATCGGCGGCTTCGTCGCCCGGGATATGGCCAGGAGACGTGCCAGAGCGGCCGAATGGACTTCACTGCTAATGAAGGATCCGGGGAAACCTGGATCGAGGGTTCAAATCCCTCCGTCTCCGCTGGTTTGACCAGCAACGACGCCCCTGCCACTGGCAGGGGCGTCGTTTTTCGTTGATGCGAGACGCATTTCGTTGACACGGGCCCGTGCAGCGCCGCCTGAAGCGCGAGTAGCGACTTCGGCCGCCCATCAGCGCTGATGGGCGGCCGAAGTCACTACTCGGCGGGGGAAGAGCCGGCGGAGGGGCACCCTACGTGACCAGCGCAACAGGGCAACTCCTGCCACCGGACGCTCTCGGCGTGAAAGTAGGGAGCAAGCTTTCTAATCTGGAAAGACGGCCCCGACGGTTCCTCTCCGCAACCGGATCCAGCGGGTCGCCTCCGACGGTCTGCACCTCGGAGAAGGCGATCCGCACCGCAGGAAGGTCCGCAGGAAACGGAGCCACCCCCGGGGCCGCCGAACCCGCTTGAGGAGAGCTCACGAGTGCCAGCCGACCCCCGTCCGTCCGGAACCATCGAGACCCCCGCCGACAGCAAGATCTCCTTGCACGACGTGTCGCATGACGTGGTGCAGGAGACGCCGGGGTTCACCCCGGTGGAGGATGCCTACGCCTTGCCCGCGGAGGCGGTCCGCGAACAGCTGGGGGTGGATCCGGACCGGGGGCTCGGCTCCCACGACGTGGAGACCCGGCGCCAGCAGGCCGGACCGAACAGGCTTCCCGATCCGCCACGGGACAACGCCGTGGTCAGGTTCCTGCGGCACTTCAACGATGTCCTGATCTACGTCCTGCTGGTGGCCGCCGTCCTGACAGGCATCCTGCAGGAATGGGTGGACATGGCGGTCATCCTGGTGGTCGTGCTCGTCAACGCGGCGATCGGCTTCATCCAGGAAGGCCGGGCCGAGAAGGCACTGGAGGGCATCCGGGACATGCTCTCCGCCACGGCCAGCGTGAAACGCGACGGTTCCTGGTCCACCGTGGACGCCGAGGACCTGGTGCCCGGCGACGTCGTCCGGCTCAGCGCCGGTGACAAGATCCCGGCCGATATCCGGCTGCTCGACGCCGCGAACATGACCTCCGAGGAATCCGCGCTGACCGGCGAGTCCGTTCCCGCCGAGAAATCCGTTCCGGAGGTCGCCGAGGGCGCTGCCCTGGGGGACCGCACCTCCATGGTGTTCTCCGGCTCGATGCTGGCCTCCGGGGCGGGGGCGGGCATCGTTGTCGAAACTGGCCCCACGGCGGAGATCGGGCGCATCAACGAGATGATGTCCGAGGTCGAGACCCTGGAGACCCCGTTGACCCGCCAGGTCGCCGTGTTCAGCAAGTGGCTGTCGCTGGGCGTGCTGGTGGTCTCCGTGGCCCTGGTCCTGGTGGGCTGGCTGGTCCACGGCACGGACCTGCTGGAGCTGCTGCTGGCGGCGGTGGGCTTCGCCGTCGCCGCCATTCCCGAGGGGCTGCCCGCGCTGATCACGATCACCCTGGCGCTGGGTGTGCAGGCCATGGCCCGCCAGAAGGCCATCACCCGGAAACTGCCCGCGGTCCAGACGCTGGGCAGCGTGACCACGATCTGCTCGGACAAGACGGGCACGCTGACCAAGAACGAGATGACCGTGGTTCGCGGGGTGGTGGGAGACCTCGAATTCGAGGTCTCGGGATCCGGATACGATCCGCACGGCTCCGTGACAGCCGGCGGGCAAAACTTGGGCCTGGACCATCCCGCTCTGCGCCCGCTGGCCGAGGCCATGGGCGCAGTCAACGATGCCGACCTGGTCGAAGACGAGGAGGGCTGGAAGGTCGTGGGCGAGCCCACCGAGGGCGCTCTGCGTTCGTTCGCCGCCAAGCTCGACCTCGACCGCTCATCCATCGGCCGCCGGGCGGTCCTGCCCTTCAGCTCGGACTACAAATTCATGGCCGCGACCCTGGAGCTGCCCGGCGGTGACGGCGCCTGCGTCATGGTCAAGGGGGCGCCGGACGTTCTGCTATCGCGATCGGCCAGCCAGATCGATGCCTCCGGGGGCGCCCGTGACCTGGACCGTGAAGGCTGGGAGCGGCGCATCCAGGACCTGAGCGACCAGGGGCTGCGCGTGCTCGCAGCAGCCCGCCGGCCTGCCCGCGACGGAGACACCGATGCGCTCACTCCGGAGTCCCTGGGGCAGGAACTCCAGTTCGTGGGCGTGGTGGGCATCGTGGACCCGCCGCGCAGCGAGGCCATCACCGCCGTCAAGGCCTGCCAGGAGGCGGGCATCGTGATCAAGATGATCACCGGCGACCACGCGGGAACGGCCACCGCCATCGCCCGCCAGATGGGCATCGACGACGGCGCGGGAGCGATCACCGGCCAGGAGCTCGAGGAGGCCGGCGACGACGAGCTGCGCACCCTGGTCCGTACCCACAATGTCTTCGCCCGGACCAGCCCCGAGCACAAGCTGCGGCTGGTCCGCGCGCTGCAGGCGGAGGGGGAGGTCGTCGCGATGACCGGCGACGGCGTCAACGACGCTCCCGCCCTGCGGCGGGCCGACGTCGGCGTGGCCATGGGCATCAAGGGGACCGAGGTGACCAAGGAGTCGGCCGAGGTCGTCCTGGGCGACGACAACTTCTCCACCATCGAGACCGCGGTGGAGGAGGGGCGGCGGATCTACGACAACCTGCGGAAGGCCATCGTGTTCCTGCTGCCCACCAACGGCGCTCAATCGCTGGTGATGCTGTTCGCGGTCTTCTTCGGCTGGACCTTGCCGCTGACGCCGCTGCAGATCCTGTGGGTGAACATGGTCACCGGCGTGACCCTCGCCTTCGCTTTTGCTTTCGAGCCGGCCGAGGGCGACATCATGAAGCGCAAGCCGGCGGCGGCGGGGGAGTCCATCGTGCGGTTACGGCACATCGTGCAGATCGCGGTGGCCTCCGTGCTCATCAGCGGCTTGACGATGGGCGTGTTCTACTGGCGCCTGGGCGCGGGGGACACCCTGGAATCGGCCCGCACGGTGGCCACCACCGTGCTCGTGGCGGCGCAGGTCGTCTATCTGTTCAACGTCAAGGCCCTGGAGACCTCCAGCCTGCATCCCAGGACGTTCCTCAACAACAAGGTGGCCTGGCTGGTCGTCGGGATCCTGACGGCCTTGCAGCTCGTGTTCATCTACTGGCCGGTGTTCCACGAGGCCTTCGGCACCTCGGACCTGCAGCTCGTCGAGATCGGCATGACCGCGGCCGCCGGCGTGATCGTCTTCCTCGTCATGGAGATGGCCAAGCTGATCATCTACGGCAGGCGGGAGGCCGGCGCCGTCGTACGCTGACCGCCCCAACGACCGCCCAGACGGGAGTCCGGTCGCCCATCGACCCCGATGAGCGACCGGACTCCGGATTCGGCACGGACCGGCCCGCGCCTACAGCGTTCCCGTCACGCACCGCCACAGGAACTCGAAGGACAGTGCGTGGGAGCGGGCGGCCTGCTTGTTGTCGCCCGCCCCGGCATGTCCGCCCTCGAGCGTCTCGTGGAACCACACCCGGTCGTGTCCCTGGGTGATCATGCGGGCCGCCATCTTGCGGGCCTGCACGGGGCCCACGCGGTCGTCGCTCGTGGCGGTCCAGAACAGCACGGGAGGATAGACCCCGCCCTGCTGTACCAGGTGGTACGGGGAGAACGTCCGGATGAACTCCCACTGCGCCGGGTCCTCGGGATCGCCGTATTCGGCCATCCACGACGTGCCCGCCGAGAGCTTCGTATAGCGGCGCATGTCCAGGAGCGGGACGCCGCAGGAGATCCCGCCGAACAGGTGCGGGTAGCTCACGAGCATGTTGCCCACCAGCAGCCCGCCGTTCGAACCACCCGAGCACGCCAGCGTCGCGGGGGAGCTGACACCGCGGTCGTGCAGGTCCTGAGCCACGGCGGCGAAGTCCTCGTAGGCCCGGTGCCGGTTCTCCTTGAGCGCCGCGCGGTGCCAGCCGGGGCCGAACTCGCCACCGCCTCGGATATTGGCGACGACGTACACGCCGGTGCGTCCGGCGGCCACGGGTCCCCCGGTGTGCGCTGCGTCGTCCTCGAGGCGCCGGGTGAGCCACGAACGGCCGATCACCCCGGAGTAGGCGGGCGTGCGGGAGACCTCGAACCCTCCGTAGCCCGACAGCAGCACGGGATTGCGCCCGTCCAGCGGTAGCCCTGCCGGGCCCACCTGGTAGTAGGGGACCCGGGTGCCGTCGGCGGAGACCGCCCAGTGCTGCTCGACGCTGAGTCCGGACTCGTCGAAGAACGACGGCGCCCGCTTGATCGTGCGCGGCGCCGTCCCTTCGGCGGACTCCACTCCCAGGGTGCCGCGCATGATCGTGGTGGGGCGCAGGAAACCGGACGTGCTGACCCAGACGTCGTCGCCCTCGTCCGGGTCCTCGTCGTCGACCGCCCAGACGGAGGTCGAGTGGTGGGCCAGGCCCGCCTCGAACGGGCGGGACTCCCAGGTGCCGGGGGTCAGGATCCGGATCTCCGAGGAGACGTCGTGCAGCAGCTGGAGGACCAGGCGGTCGGCGGTCCAGGACCAGCCCTGCAGGCTGACATGCGGATCCGGCGCGAACAGGACGTCCAGCTCGCGCTCCCCGCCCTGGAAGGCCTCCAGGTCGGCGGCCAGCAGCGTCCCGGGTGCGTATTCGGCATCCTGATGGCGCCAGGTCTCCTGGGGCCGGAACAGCACCCACTGCTTGTGGACGGACACCTCCACGGACTCGGGCACCCGGATCGGGACGGGCCGGCCGTCGTCGTCGAACACGTAGGTCACCGAGCGGAAGAAGTCGATGACGTCCATGGCCAGCATGCGCTCGAACCCGGGGGTGTGATCGCGTCCCGCCCATGCCTGGACGTGGTCGTGGGCGACCTCGAACACCACGGGGGCCTCCGCGAGGGCCTCGCCCCGGCGGAGCCGTCTCACCTGGGCCGGGTAGGAGGACGAGGTGAGCGATCCCGGCCCTGTCTCCGTGGCCACGAGCAGGGTGTCCGCATCCACCCAGGAGGCGGAGGTCTTGGCCACGGGAATGTCGAAACCGCCGTCGGCTGGAGCCACGAACTCGCGGGTGGTGAGATCGAATTCGCGGACCCGCCGGGCATCGCCGCCGTCCGGGGTCAGCGAGATCAGAGCCCGGCGCCACTGCCCGTCCGTGTACTGGGGGCGCAGCAGGCGGGATCCGGCCCACACCCACGGCGTGCCCTCGGCCTCCGCGAGCCGGTCCAGGTCCAGGAGGATCTCCCATTCCGGGGATTCGCCGGCCCAGGAGTCCCAGGTGGTCCGGCGGAATAGGCCGCGGGGGTGATCTGCGTCGCGCCAGAAGTTGTAGTAGAAGGGCCCCTGCTTGGAGACCATGGGGATCTTGGCGGTGGAGTCCATGACCTCCAGCGCGCCGGCCTCGATGCGCCGCAACGAATCCGTGACCAGGAGCGTCTCGGTCCGGTCGTTCTGACGCTGAACCCACTCGAGAGCCGCAGGGTCGTGGATCTCCTCCAGCCAGAGGACGTCGTCGTGGATGTCTTGAACGCTCATGCACGCGAGCCTAAGCCCCGGCGGGGTCCGCATGCCCGTTCTATGCTGAAGACCATGACGCTCCCACCTGAACTCGGACGATCTCCGCATGCCCCCGAAGGCTCTGTCAAGGGCACCGGCGATCCCGGGGCGGGCTCGGAGATCCCCGGGGAGCCGTCGGCTCCCGCGGGCGTTCCGCGGGTGGTGATCGTCGGTGCCGGCCCCCGCGGGCTCTCCGCGCTGGAGCGCATCGTGGCGCGTTCGGCCGCGACCGGGCGGCGGGTCGTCGTGGATCTCGTGGATCCTTTCCCGCCGGGACCCGGCCACGTGTGGCGCACCAGCCAGTCGCCGCGGTTCCTCATGAACACGCCGAGCCTCTTCCCCACGGTGATCGCCGACGACGGCGTCCTCCCCGTCGATCCGATCCCCGCTCTCCGGGGGATGTCCTTCGACGCCTGGAGGAGGGCTGCCGCGGCCGGTTCGCTCGCCGACCCGAACCTGACCCCCGAGGAGCTCGAGGTCCTACGAGCCATGGGCAGCACGGATTTCCCTCCGCGGCAGCTCTACGGACGCTACCTGGACTGGGTGTTTCACGCCCTCGTGGCCGGGCTGCCGGACTCGGTCGAGCTGAGGGTGCACCGGGACGAAGCCGTCGGGGCCCGGCCCGTGGAGGCCGGGCGGCACCGCTTCGCGGTGGAGATCGGCGGACAGCAGGAACTTCCCGCCGACCACATCGTGCTGGCCTTGGGCCACCTGGACGCCCATCTGCGCCGCGACCAGAAGGACCTCGTGGACGGTGCCGCGGAGCACGGGCTGAACTACCGGCCTCCCGCGGTCCCCTCGGACGTCCACTGGGACGAGCTGCCGGCCGGGGAGACGATCCTGGTGCGCGGCATGGGGCTGAACTTCCACGATGTCATCGCCGAGCTCACCGAAGGCCGCGGGGGAGTCTTCACCCCCGCGCAGAACGATCCGGCTCGGCTGGTGTACCTCCCGTCGGGCGAAGAGCCGTTCGTCGTCGTCGGTTCCAGGCGGGGGACGCCCTACCGGGCCAAGGCGGAGATGGGCGGCTACTACGCCAGCTGCCTGGACCACAGGTTCCTCACCCCGCAGACCGTGCGGAGCCTGGCTGAGGGAGGGCCCCTGGTCTTCGACCGGGACCTGCTGCCGCTGGCCCGCAAGGACGCCATCCGCTCGTATTACCGGACCCTGGCACGGGTCCGTCCGGAGGCCTTCGACCGGCCGGCCCAGCGCTTCCTGGCCGATCTGGACCGGGAGCTGGGCGTACCGGGGGCCGCCGGCTCGGAGGAGACGACGCCGTGGGACGTGCGCGTGGAACGCCTGGTCAACCAGGCCGTCCCCTACGAGGACCACTTGAACATCAAGTGGCAGTCCTATCCGTTCCTGGACGAGAGGTTCGGCTCGCACGAGGAGTACGCCGCGGCCGTGGTGCACTGGCTCGACCGGGACGCCGCCGGGTCGGAGGCCGGCGAGGACGACCCGGCCAAGGTCGCGTTCTCCTCGCTGAACTGGTCGCGGACGCTGCTCAAGCAGATCATCGCGGAGCGCGGCCTCCAGGACGAGTCCTGGTACGAGGAGCTCATGCAGTCCTTCTCGCCCTTGGTCGAGGGCGTGGCCTCGGGCCCGCCCGCCCTGCGGATCAAGCAGCTGGCCGCCCTGGCCCGTGCGGGGGTGGTGCGTTTCCTGGGACCGAACCCCGTGTTCCGCATCGAGGCCGAGCACGGCTGCTTCGAGGCCAGCTCGCCGTGGGTGGCCGACGAGCCCTTCCGGGGCGCCTGGTTCATCGAGGCGATGTCCCCGCCCAACGAGGTGCGCCGCAATATCTCCCCGCTGCTGACCGCGATGCACGACCACGGCCTGGTCCGGGCGAAGTCCCTGCACCTCGCCGACGGCGCCGCCCACGTGGCTGGGCCCGGCCTGGACGTCACCCCGGCCCCCTACCGGGCGGTGGGAACGGACGGGCAGCCGCGCGAGGGCATCTGGCTGCTGGGACTGCAGCTGGCCTCCGCCCAGTGGGGCACCTCGATCGCGGCGGAGGCCGGCGCCCCCGCCGGGCTCGGCGCGCGCACCCTCGCCGACGCCGACCGGGTGGCCGCAGCGATCCTGGGCTGAGTATCCGGGCCGAGTATCCAGGCTGAGCCGGGGGAGAAGAACGCCCTTGACGTGCTGATGACCGCGGATCAGGTCGATCCGCGGTCATCAGCACGTCAAGGGCGTCCGGGCGGAGGGCTCAGGCGAGCACCTGCCGTTTGGCGGAGATCACGCCGGTATTGAACCCGGCCAGGTGCAGGCCACCGTGGAACCGGGCGTGCTCGATCTTCACGCAACGGTCCATGACCACGTTCAGGCCGGCCTCCTCCGCGATCGCCGCGGCTTCCTCGTTCCAGGAACCCAGCTGCAGCCACAGGGTCTTGGCCCCCACGGCAACGGCCTCGCGCGCGACCTCGGGCAGGTCGTCGTGCTTGCGGAAGACGTCGACGACGTCGGGCGCCTCCGGCAGGTCCTCGAGGGACGCGTAGACCGGCTGCCCCAGGACCTCCTTGCCCTTGGCGGCGAGGATCGGGTTGACGAAGTACACCGTGTACGGCGACGACGACAACAGGTAGGTCGAGACGAAATAGGAGGCACGGGCCGGTTTATCGGACATCCCCACGATCGCGATGGACGTGGTGCCGTGCAGGATCGACAGTCGTTCCGGGGCGGAAGGGCCCACCCAGGTGCGTTCGGTGCTCATCAGCTGCCTCCTCAGTTCTGCTCGCGGGTCAGGCCCGTGGCTGCCGTCAGTGCCTGGTCGAGATCCCACAGGATGTCCGCGGGATCCTCGAGACCCACCGAGATGCGGATGAGGTCCTCGCCCACACCGCCCGAGGCGAGCTGTTCGGGGGTCAGCTGCTGGTGGGTCGTCGATGCCGGATGCAGTACCAGGGTCCGGGCGTCCCCGATGTTGGCCAGGTGGGAGGCCAGCTGGAGGCCTTCGATGAACCGCGCGTCGACCTCGCGGGGCGAGCGCTCGGCCGTGCCGGCCACACCGAAGGCGAAGACGGAGCCCACGCCGTCCGGCAGGTACTTCCGCGCCCGCTCGTGGTGCGGATGCCCCGGGAGCCCGGCGTAGTTGACGTAGGCCACGCGCGGGTCGGAGTCCAGCCACTCGGCGACCTGCCGTGCGTTGGCCACGTGCGCGTCCATGCGCTGCGGCAGCGTCTCCACCCCTTGGAGCAGGTTCCAGGCGGACTGCGGGGCCAGAGCCGGGCCGATGTCGCGCAGCTGCTCCGACCGCAGCTTGGTCAGGAACCCGTACTCGCCGAAGTTCCCCCACCAGCTCACGCCGTTGTAGGAGGGGACGGGCTCGGTCATGGACGGGAAGTTCCCGTTGCCCCAGTCGAACCGGCCGGACTCGACCACCACGCCGCCCAGGGTCGTGCCGTGCCCGCCCAGGAACTTGGTGGCCGAGTGGATCACGATGTCCGCGCCGTGTTCGAGCGGCCGTGAAAGGTACGGGGTGTTCAGCGTCGCGTCCACGATCAGCGGAACCCCGGCCTCGTGCGCGACGGCGGCCAGCCCCGCCAGATCCGCCACCTCGCCCGAGGGGTTGGCCACCAGCTCGGTGTAGACCGCCTTGGTCTCCGGCCGGAGGGCGGCCTTGAAGTCGGCCGGGTCGGTGCCCGGCACGAACGTGTTCTCCACGCCGAAGCGGCGCAGGGTCACGTCAAGCTGCGTCACCGTCCCGCCGTACAGCTGGGAGGAGGCGACCACGTGGTCGCCGTACCCGCACAGCGCGGCGAAGGTGATGAACTCCGCCGCCATGCCCGAGGCGGTGGCCACGGCGCCGATGCCGCCTTCGAGCGAGGCGATGCGCTCCTCGAAGGCCGCCACCGTGGGGTTGCCGATCCGCGAGTAGATATTGCCGTACTTCTGCAGCGCGAAGAGGTTGGCGGCGTCGTCGGCGTCCTTGAACACGAACGAACTGGTCTGGTAGATCGGAACCGCGCGCGCGCCGTGCTCGGCGTCGGGCGTGCCACCGGCGTGCAGTGCCCGGGTGCGGAACCCGAACTGGTGCTCAGCCATGCATTCCTCCTGCTTCTGGAACTTCCTTCCGGAACTTCCCTCTGGAACCTCTGCGAACGTGTGTGAAGGGTATGGCTCCGTGATGAAAACTAGCCGCACCCGCTGGGAGGACGCCGACCGCTACGAGCGGCGGTCCGCCATGGCCCGTGCGATGGCGTCCAGGGCCTCCTCGTTCTGCAACGAGGAACGATCGCCCAGGGGCTTGCCCTCGTAGAGCTGGGCCAGCAGCCGCCGGGTGATCTTACCCGAGCGCGTCTTGGGCAGGTCCGGCACGGCGACCACCTCGCGCGGCTTGGCGATGGGGCCGATCTCCCGGGTGACGTGGGCGCACAGCTCGGCGTGCAGCTCGGTCTCGGTCAGCGCCAGTCCGTCGTCGTTGAGCACGACGCACGCGAGCACGGCGTGACCCGTGAGCGGGTCCTCGACGGGCGTGGTGCCGGCCTCGACGACGAACGGGTGGGTCACCAGCGCCGACTCGATCTCGATCGTGGACAGCCGGTGGCCGGAGACATTGATGACGTCGTCCACCCGTCCCAGGATGTAGAGGTCGCCCTCGGCATCGGTCCGTGCCCCGTCGCCGGCCAGGAACCAGCCGCGCTCGCCGTACTGCGCCCAGTAGGAGTTCAGGTAGCGCTGGGGGTCGCCCCACACCGTCCGGGCCATGGAGGGCCCGATGGCGTCGACGACCGCCAGGCCCTGCTGATCGGGTCCGACCTCCCGGCCCGCCTCGTCCAGCACACGGACCGATACACCGGGGATCGCGCGCGTGGCGCACCCCGGCTTGACCGTGGTGCGCGGCGTGCCGGCGGCGAAGGTCCCGGCGGGGGCGAACTGGGGGTCGTGGGGGCGCGGGGAGGCCACGCAGGAGCCGGTCTCCGACTGCCACCACGTGTCCACGAACGGCACCTCATCCCGGCCGATCTGATGACGCAGCCACCTCCAGGCCTCCGGATTGATCGACTCCCCGACGGAGCCCAGCAGGCGGATCGAGGACAGGTTGTAGATCTGCGGGATCCCGTGGGGGAAGGCCCCCATGAGCGAGCGGATCAGGGTGGGCGCGGTGTAGTAGTTGGTCACCCCGTAGCGTTCGATGACCTCGAAGTGCCTGCCGGGGTGGGGTGTGTTCGGGGTGCCCTCGTAGATCACCTCGGAGACGCCGTTGACCAGGGGGCCGTAGATCTCGTAGGTGTGCGCGGTGACCCAGGCCAGGTCCGCCGTGCACCAGTGGACGGTGGAGTCCACCTTGGCCGGATCGTTCACGGTGGACAGCTCGTCGGGGCGCAGCGTGCCGTTGCCGTCCTCGACGTCGGGCAGCAGGTCGAACAGCAGGGCGTGGGTGTAGGCGGTCTGCACCAGGTAGCCGCCCATCGTGTGGACCAGGCCTTTGGGGCGCCCCGTGGTTCCGGAGGTGTAGATGATGAACAGCGGGGTCTCGGCGTCGAAGGACTCGGGTTCGTGCACGGGCGAGGCGTCTTTGACCAGGTCGTGCCACCACACGTCGCGCCCCGGCGTCCAGGGGACCTCGAGCTCGTCGTTGGACCGCGACCCGCGGGTGCCCGCCGCCAGCTGCTTGTTACCCGGCCGGGAGGTGCGGCGGACGACGATCACGTGCTCGATCCGGTTCTCGCCGGTGCAGGCCTCGTCCGCATCGGCCTTGACGGGCACCACCTTGCCGCGGCGGTTCTGCCCGTCGGTGGTCACGAGCACCTTGGCGCCGGTGTCCTCCACGCGGAACTTCAGCGCCTCTGCCGAGAACCCGCCGAAGACCAGCGAATGCACCGCCCCGATCCTCGCGCAGGCCAGGGTGATGATCACGGTCTCGGGGATCACCGGCAGGTAGATCACCACCCGGTCGCCCTTGCCGACGCCCAGTCCGAGCAGGGCGTTGGCCGCCCGGGAGACCTCCCGCTGCAGGTCGGCGTAGGTGTAGACGAGCTGGTCGCCCGGCTCGCCCTCGAAGTACAGGGCCACGTGGTTGCCCCGCCCGGCCTCCACGTGCCGGTCCACGCAGTTGTAGGCGACGTTGAGCTTCCCGCCTTCGAACCAGGCGATCTCCGGGACGGAGTAGGTGGGGTTGCCGTCGTCGTCCTGGCCGATGATCCGTGGGCGGTCGAAGCGGTGGGTCGTATGCCAGGGCTCGGCCCAGTCCAGGCGTCCGGCCTGACGGGCCCAGAAGGCCACCCGGTCGTCGTCGGAGACCAGCGCCGGGTTGGGCGTGGGGTTCAGCGGATCGGAGAACGAGTGGCGGGCCGGGCTGGTCATGGACGAGATCCTCGGTTTCGCGGTGAGAACTGATGACAGGAGGTTTCGGAAGGGCTTGGTCGGGGAGCGGCACCCCGGGCGGCCCGGATCAGGCCGCGGGCGCCGCGCCCCACCGGCGGGCCGCCCAGCGCTCGAAGACGCCCACCAGGGCATCGGAGAGCTTGCCCAGGATCGCCAGCAGCAGGATGGCGAGCAGCAGCCGGTCGGTGCGGCCGTTGCCCTGGGACTCCGTGAGCAGGAAGCCCAGGCCCATCGCGGCGCCCAGCAGCTCGGCGGCCACCAGGAACAGCCAGGCCTGGGCCAGCGCCAGGCGCAGGCCCGAGATCACGGAGGGGAGGACGGCGGGCAGCTGCACCTGGAAGAAGAGCTGGAGGCCCGTGATCCCGAAGGAGCGAGCGGCTTCGATCAGCTGCCGGTCCACGTGTTTCAGGGCCGCGGACACGGTGGTGTAGACGGGGAAGAACGCTCCGATGGCCACGAGGGTGACCTTCGAGTTCTCTCCGATGCCGATCCACAGCATGAGCAGCGGGACCCAGGCCAGGGAGGGGACCGCGCGTATGGCGCCGATGGTCGGGCCGGCCAGCACGGAGGCCCAGCGGGACAGGCCGATCAGTGCGCCGAGCACCATCCCCAGCGTGGAGCCGATCAGGAAGCCGAGCACCACCCGCTGGACGGAGATCGCCACGTTGAACCACAGGTCACCGCGTTGGGCCAGCTCCACACCGGCGGCCAGCACGGTGCTCGGTGCAGGCAGCTGCACGGGGGAGAAGGTGCCGTTGGAGGACAACGTGTGCCACAGGAGCAGTATGAGGACCGGAAGGGCGAGACCCAGCGCGCCCGCCAGCCACTTGTTGCGGGCGACGGCGCGTAACAACGATCCGCGGGAGCGCACCGGGGCGGGGGTCTCCGGCATGCCGGAACCGCGAGCGGATCCCGTGGCCGGGCCGAGGGCACCGGGTCTCTCGGCCTCCGGGACGGAGCGGCTACGGTCGATGGTCCGGGTGGGACCCGTGTTGATGCTCATCGTGCGTCAGTTCCCCTCGATAGCGCCGGCGACGGCGGTGCGGTCGGCCGCTTCGGCATAGCTCTTCTCCACGATGCTCGCCAGCGCATCGTCGACGTTCTCCTGGGAGGAGACGTCCCCGGACTCGACCAGGATCGGGCCGATGTTCTCCAGGACGGCGATCTGGTCGTCTCCCGGGACGGGGTCGATGTCCAGGTGGGTCCGCTCCCAGACCTTCTGGGCGGTGCCCGGCTCGATCCCGGCTTCCTCGCCCAGGATCGTCACGGCTTCCTCCTCGTGGGCCAGGGCCCACTCGCGCGCGTACGCATAGGTGTTCACGACGGCGTGGGCTCCCGTCGGGTTCTGCGTCAGGAAGGACTCCCTGGCGTTGAGGAAGCCGTAGGTGTTGAAGTCCAGGTTCCGGTAGAACAGGAGGTCCCCGCCCTCTTCGGCCGCGGCCATGATCGGGTCCAGCCCCGCCCACGCGTCCACCTGCCCGGTGTCCAGTGCGGTGCGGCCATCCGCGTGCTGGAGGTTCTGCACCGAGACGTCGTCTGCGCTCAGACCGGCCGTCTCGAGAGCCTGCAGCAGCAGGAAATACGGGTCCGTGCCCAGGGTCGCCGCGATGGAGGCGCCCTTGAGGTCGGCTACGGAGTCGATATCGGAATCCGGGGTCTTGACCAGTGCCGACCATTCGGGCTGGGAGAAGATGTCGATGACCTTGATGGGGGAGCCGTTGGCGCGGGCCAGCAGCGCGGCGGAGCCGGCCGTCGAACCGACGTCGATCACCCCGGCGCGCAGGTACTCGTTGGCCTTGTTGGACCCGGCGGAGTTGACCCACTCCACCGACTGCCCGATGCCGTCGGCGACCTTCTCCAGCCAGCCCTTGCTGCGGATGATCAGGGACAGCGGGTTGTACGTGGCGTAGTCCAGGGTGATGGACCCGGCCGAATCGGCGTTGGCCACGCCGGTGCCGGCGCCCTCGCCCGCCATGCAGCCGGACAGCGCCAGGGTCGCCGCGCCCAGGCCGGTGGCGCGGAGCAGATTGCGTCGTGAGAGATCAGCCATGTTCGTGGGAGTGTCCGTCCTCGGGTGCCGGGGAGCCGGCAGGGGGTGTGGTCAGTGGCCTTCGACGCCCAGCTGGGCCAGGAGATGCGAGCGGAGCCGGGCCAGCTCGGCGTCCTCGCGCGAGCGGGGACGGGGCACCCTGATCCTGATGTCCTCGGCGATGCCGGCAGGGCCGGCGGGGTCGCGGCTGCCCAGCAGGATCACCCGGTCCGAGAGGTAGAGGGCCTCCTCGACGTCGTGGGTGACCATCAGGACGGTCGTGGGATCCGCGGCGTGGACGTCCAGGAGCAGATCCTGCATCTTGAGCCTGGTCAGGGCGTCCAGTGCGCCGAACGGCTCGTCGAGCAGCAGCACGCCGGGATTGCGGGCCAGGGCCCTGGCCAGGGAGGCGCGCTGGGCCATACCGCCGGAGATCTCGGCGGGGCGATGGCCCGCTGAGCCGGTCAGGCCCACCAGGTCGATCAGTTCGGCCACGCGCCGTCCGCCGTCGGCCTTGGGCGTCCCCCGGGGCAGGCCCATGGCAACGTTGTCCGTCACGGAGCGCCAGGGCAGCGGCCGGGGCTCCTGGAACCCGACGGCGCAACGGGGGTCGATCCCGCTCACCGGGGAGCCGTCGATCCGGACCTGTCCCGCCGTCGCGGTGCTCAGCCCGGCGGCAGCCCGCAGGAGAGTGGACTTGCCGCAGCCCGACGGCCCCAGGATGGACACGATCTGCCCGGGTTCCACGTCGAAGGAGACGTCCGAGAGGACCTGCCTGAGGCCGCCTCCGGGAGCGGAAGCGCCCCTCTTGGTGCCGCGGGCGGCGGGAAAGGACTTGCCGACACCGTCGAAGGACACGGTCGCGGCCTGTACGGGGTAAGCGCGCGTGCCGCGTCCGGCGGTCGCATTCAACGAGGGCGAGGCAGGGGCAGCCGTCATCACCACTCCATCGAATCCTGGCGTTAGCACCACGCCGGATTGACGGCCTCAGCGGAGCGAGGCGCGATCTGCGGGTTGCTGCGACGTCACGGAGCCAGGTCTCTCGGTCGCTCTGGATGGGAACCGAGGCGATTCAACGCGGTCGACCCGGGTTGAGGCAAATCGGTGTGACGCCGGGTGTCCCCAGCGGTGCCATCCCCGCCCCCGCGTCCCGTGCCCCGTGCCCCGTGCCCCGCCGCCGAAACCGGACTCCAGTCGCCGATCAGCGCTGACCGCCGACCGGAGTCCGGTTTCGGCGGCCGGAACGCGTCGCTAGAATCGCCACCAGAACGATCATGAGTTCCGGTGCGAAGCCCTGGCTGGCCGGACGGCAACCCTCTCCCCGTAGCGGGGTGCCCCAGGTGAGGATCGGGCCGCACGACATACCGCGTGCGGCAAGTACGGCGCCGAGCGCCGGACCCGCAGGATGGCCGCCGTCGGCGGGGCACGGGGAGCGGGTCGGACGAACTCCAAGGAGACCCTGGGTGAGCAAGCGGATTTCCCTCAATGCCTTCGACATGACCTGCGTAGGGCATCAGAGCTTCGGCCTGTGGCGTCACCCCCGCTCACGTGCCACCGAATACAACACGATCGAATACTGGACGGACCTGGCCAGGACGCTGGAACGCGGTCGTTTCGACGCCCTGTTCCTGGCCGATGTGGTGGGGATCTACGACGTCTACAAGAACTCCGCCGCCCCCTCGATCGCCGACGGCGCGCAGGTCCCGGTGAACGATCCGTTCATGCAGATCTCCGCCATGGCCGCCGTGACCCAGGGCCTGGGGTTCGGCGTGACCAGCGCAGTCACCTATGAACAGCCCTACACCCTGGCCCGCAAGTACGCCACGCTCGATCACCTGACCCGTGGTCGCGTGGGTTTCAACGTGGTGACCTCCTATCTGGCCTCCGCGGCCGAGAACCAGGGGCTGCCGCAGCAGATCGAGCATGATCTGCGGTATGAGATCGCCGACGAGTTCCTGGATGTCTGCTACAAGCTCTGGGAGGGATCTTGGGAGGACGGTGCGGTGGTCAAGGACCGCGAGCGCGGTCTCTACGCGGATCCCGCCCTGGTCCACCCGATCCAGCATCACGGCAAGCACTTCACGGTTCCCGGCGCGGGCCTCACCGAGCCCAGCCCTCAGCGGACCCCGCTGATCTTCCAGGCCGGCGCCTCCTCCCGAGGACAGGCCTTTGCCGGCAAGCACGCCGAGGCGGCTTTCATCACCGCGCTGCGCCCGGATCTCACCCGGTTCATGACCGATCGCTTCCGGGACAAGGTCGAGGAGGCCGGGCGGGACCGCGATGACCTGAAGATCTACGCGATGCTCTCGGTGGTGGTCGACGAGACCGATGCCAAGGCCGAGGCGAAGTACCGCGACTACCTCCAGTACGTGAACCTCGAGTCCTCGCAGGCGATCATCGGCGGATGGTCCGGGGTGGACCTTTCACGGTTCGACGAGGACGAGGTGCTCAAGTACGTCCAGACCGAGTCCATCCAGTCCTTCCTGGCCCCGTTCACCATGCAGGACAAGAGCCGCGAGTGGACCCGCCGGGACATCGCCGCCCACTGCGCGATCGGCGGGATGGGCTCCGTGCTGGTGGGTTCCCCGGAGACAGTCGCCGATCAGCTCGAGACCTGGATCGACGACGGCGGCCTGGACGGTATCAACCTGGCCTACCACGTCTCTCCCGGCTCCTTCGAGGACTTCGTGGACTACGTGGTGCCCGAGCTGCAGAAGCGCGGGCGCTACCGCACCGAGTACGAGGGCTCCACGCTCCGGGAGAACCTCTACGGTGCGGGCCGGTCCAAGGTCCTGGACAGCCATCCGGCCGCCAAGTACCGGGGCGCGTTCGCGGGTCGGCCGTCGACGGCGGACACCCCGGCGCGGGATCTCGCCGGGGCCTGACCATCCGCTGCGCCGAAACCGGAGTCCGGTCGCCGATCAGCTTCGATCGGCGACCGGACTCCGGTTTCGGCGGCTGGAACGCGCCCGCTACTTCTCCACGAGGTGATGGGGCAGCCGGTTGCCCGGTGCGTGGCCGCGGATCTTCAGCAGGTCCCGGGCCAGCTGCCACAGGCGCTGATCGTCCGCGGTGCGAGGCTCCCATCGGGGGACCGGTACGGAGGTGCCCTCGGCGTCGCGGGCGACCATGACCGTGATGCAGTTGGTGGTCACGTGCAGGTCGCCGCTCTTGGGGTCTCCCGAACGGACCTCGACCCGGATGTGCATGCCCTTGTTGCCGGTGTAGATCAGCCGGGCGTCGACCTCGACGAGGTCCCCGATGCGCAACGGCTGCAGGAAACGGATGCCGCCGGAGAACACCGCCACGGTGTCCTGCCCGCAGTAGCGGCTGGCGCACAGATATGCGGCCTGGTCGATCCATTCCATGACGATGCCGCCGTGGACCTTGCCGCCCCAGTTGACATCGGTGGGTGCCGCCATGAAACGCAGCACGACGTGCTCCGCGGTGCCGTCCTCCACCGGGCCCTGGCCCGCCAGCAGCTCGGTGATCTCGTTGCGGGTCGGGATCCGGGCCAGCGCGTATTCCTGGGCCAGCTCCTGTTCGAGGGACTGAGGCGAGAAGACGGGGACGGGGGTGGACTTCCCGCCGTCGTCGACCGCCACGAAGATCACCAGGCACCGCGCCCGCTCCTCGAGTTCCCCGGTCTTGGGGTCGCCGGAGCGCACCACGGTGCTGACGTGCATGGACGAACGCCCGGTATGCAGGATCGTGCCCGTGACCTCGACCATCTCGCCCACCTGGACGGGATGGCGGAAGTGGATGTTGCCCACGTAGGCGGTCACGCAGTACGAGCCCGACCAGGCCGTGGCCGCCGCGAACGCGGCCTTGTCCACCCACTCCAGGACCCTCCCGGCATCCACCGTGCCGGAGTGCCCCAGATCGGTCGGCGCGGCGAGGAATCGCAGGGTCTCGGTGTGCCTCCGATGCGCGGATGGTTGCGCGGATGGGGGAGACGACGACGGCGTGGCGTGATCCATGCGCTCAAGGTACCGGAACCGTGTGCCGGGCCGGGCGGAAGGACGCGGAACACGGATAAGAGCACTTCGGAGCTGGCGTGACGCGTTGATCCGTGCTGAAAGCCAGCCAGCAGTCCGAGCCAGATCACGCCGCGATATGCTTCACTTTATGAATCATCAGTGCGCTTGCCGGGGACGCCGGCACAACCGCCCACGATGACGCCCGATTCGGCCCATGGATCCACCGGGGTCAGCGTGGTAATACCGGTGCGCAACGACGCTGCGCATCTGCGGCGCTGCCTGACGGCGTTGAGCGGTCAGACGCAGGTTCCGGACGAGGTCGTGGTGGTGGACAACGGCTCCACGGACGACCTGGACGACGCCGTCCGGACGGCTCGGCGCTCTCATCCCCTGGAGATCGTGGTGGTCCACGAGCCCCGGACCGGTGTGGCCTACGCGGCTGCGACGGGCTACGACACCGCCCGATTCGAGATCATCGCCCGCTGCGACGCCGACAGCACCCCGGACGCCTGCTGGGTGCACCGGCAGGCGGTGCACCTGGCGCGGCCGCGATTACAGGCGCGATCACAACCGCGATCACCGCTGCGATCGCAGTCACGGGCGGGCCGGGATGTGGTGGCGGTCTCGGGGTCCGGGAGGTTCGCGCCGAGCCCGCGGTTTCTCGGTGAGAGCCTGTGCCGCCTCTACCTGGCCGCCTATCGCGGCGCGGCCGGGCTGGCCCTGGGGCACGCGCCCCTGTGGGGCTCGAACATGGCCATGCGGGCCTCGTGGTGGCGCGAGGTGCGCGATCACGTCCAGCTCGGCGCCGACGTCCACGACGACTACGGTCTCAGTTTCCAACTCCGACCTCACGAGGCCATCCTCATGGACCGGAGCAGCGTCGTCGCGGTGTCCTGGCGCGCCGTCCTGTCGCCCCGGCGGATCGTCAGGCAGCAGTGCATGGCGCGAACGCTGCTGCGCGAGCAGTGGCGCTCGGAGAAGCCGTGGGAACGGCTGCAGCGCAGGTTCCTCGACAATCCGGCGGCCGGGCGACACCGGATGCGCGGATCCGGATGAAGACCGGGATGAAGGTCGCGACGTCGACACCGGTCGAGACGCTGGGGACCGCCCTGTGCTTCACGGGGATCCTCGCCGCCGCCTTCTACTGGTCCCAGGGCCGGATCGTCGACGTCGCGGTACTCATGCTCGTGGGCCTCGGGCAGGTCATGACGTTGCTGGCCTTCCGCACGGGCGCGCCGCGAGCGCTGGTCGGCGCCGTCCTGCTGATCGCCGGCGTGAGCGCTGCCGAGCTGCTGTACGAGCGTTTCCTCCCACTGGATCTGATCGTCCACTTCCTCCTGACCTATGGCCTGGTACGGGTGTGGTGGAACTACTGCGTCCTGCGCGACCGGGCGGTCTTCGGCTGGGCGGCGACCGCCGCGGGTGCGCTGAACCGCCGTCGTGCGCGTCAACGCGTCGTCGCGTGCACGCTCGTCGGCCTGATCTTGGCGCTGGTATGGGAGGCCATGGAACTGCTCGGCTACCTCTTCGTCTCGCCCGACATCCACGTCCCGCCCCTGGACACCGTCACGGACGTCCTCGCGGGATGCGCGGGGGCGGCGCTGGTGGCGCTGCACCGGCGGCCCGCCTAGGCCGGGCCTCCCGGATCATCCGGGGTATGACGAAGGCCCTCCCTTCCCCGTGTTCACGGGGGCGGGAGGGCCTTGACTCAAGCGGAAGGTGTGGGATTCGAACCCACGGTACGGGGTTACCGCACACCGGTTTTCAAGACCGGCTCCTTCGGCCGCTCGGACAACCTTCCAGGTGGCGATCCGGCTTCCGGCGTTCGCACCGGCCCCATTGTTCCATATCCCCGCAGCCGGCCTGACAGGAGCCCCGTCGTCGTGGTCCGGCGGTGACGACGGCGGCACGGCGGCCAGGGAGGGCTCACTGATCTGCGGAGAGAAGGTTGTCCGGACAGAGCGTGACCTGGATCACCAAGACATTTACACTCTCCTTGTCCCCTGGCTGATCCCACCCCTTCATCCGATCGGCCACCTTCCCCTCAGGAGCGACATGAGTACCACAGTCAACCCGCCGAGCTCCGGCGGCTCAGGATCCGAACCCGACATGGAACTGCCCCCGGTTGCAGTCGACCCCGAGGTGCTCGAAGAGGAGCACCGCCGGTGGACCCCGGCGAAGATCGCCCTGTGGGTGGCCATCGCATTGCTCGGCGGAGTGGCCTGGGTGATGCTGGCCATCGTGCGCGGCGAGACGGTCAACGCCATCTGGTTCGTCATGGCCGCGGTGTGCAGCTACCTGATCGCCTACCGCTTCTACTCCAAGTTCATCGAGAACAAACTGGTCAAGCCCGATGACACCCGGGCCACGCCGGCCGAGTACAAGGCCAACGGCCGGGACTACCTGGCCACCGACCGCCGGGTCCTCTACGGGCACCACTTCGCCGCGATCGCGGGTGCCGGGCCCCTGGTCGGTCCGGTCCTCGCAGCGCAGATGGGCTACCTGCCCGGAACCATCTGGATCATCGTGGGCGTGATCCTCGCCGGCGCCGTCCAGGACTACCTGGTCCTGTTCTTCTCGATGCGCCGCGGCGGCCGCTCCCTGGGCCAGATGGCGCGCGACGAGCTCGGACCCATCGGCGGCTGGGCGGCGATCATCGCGACCTTGACCATCATGATCATCATCGTGGCCATCCTGGCCCTGGTCGTGGTCAACGCGCTGGGCGAATCCCCGTGGGGCGTGTTCTCCGTGGGCATGACCATCCCCATCGCGATCTTCATGGGGCTCTACCTGCGTTACATCAGGCCGGGCAAGGTCATGGAGATCTCCGTGATCGGCTTCGCCCTCCTGATGCTGGCCATCGTGGCGGGCGGCTGGGTCGCCGAGACCTCCTGGGGCGCCGAGCTCTTCACCCTGGACCGCACCACCCTGGCCTGGTTCGTGATCCTGTACGGCTTCATCGCCGCGGTCCTGCCGGTGTGGCTGCTGCTCAGCCCGCGCGACTACCTCTCCACCTTCATGAAGGTGGGGGTGATCGTGCTGCTGGCGCTCGCCATCGTCGTCGTGCGACCGGAGATCACGGTTCCCGCGGTCTCCGAGTTCGCCGGGCGCAGCGACGGCCCCGTGTTCTCCGGCTCCCTCTTCCCCTTCCTGTTCGTGACGATCGCGTGCGGTGCGCTCTCCGGCTTCCACGCCCTCATCGCGTCGGGCACCACGCCCAAGATGGTCGAGAAGGAACGCCAGACCCGCATGATCGGCTACGGCGGCATGCTCATGGAGTCCTTCGTGGCGATCATGGCCCTGGTGGCCGCCATCTCGATCGATCGTGGCATCTACTTCGCCATGAACTCCTCGGCCGCCGTGACCGGCGGGACCGTCGAAGGCGCGGTGGCGTGGGTGAACTCGCTCGGGCTCACGGGCGTGCACGTGACCCCCGAGCTGCTCCAGGGGACGGCCGACGCCGTGGGGGAGGAGACCGTCGTCTCCCGCACCGGCGGTGCGCCCACCCTTGCCGTCGGCCTGGCGCACATCATGCAGCAATGGTTCGGCGGTGCGTCGATGATGAGCTTCTGGTACCACTTCGCGATCATGTTCGAGGCCCTGTTCATCCTCACCGCCGTCGACGCCGGCACCCGCGTGGCCCGCTTCATGCTCCAGGACTCGCTGGGCAACGCGTTCCCGCGGTTCGCCGATACCAACTGGCGGCTGGGCACCTGGCTGACGACGGCGATCATGGTGGCCGGCTGGGGGTCGATCCTGATCCTGGGCGTCACGGACCCCTTGGGCGGCATCAACACGTTCTTCCCGCTGTTCGGCATCGCCAACCAGCTGCTGGCGGCGATCGCGTTGTCCGTGTGCCTGGCCATCGCCGCCTCGCGCGGCAGCTTCAAGTATCTGTGGATCATCATCGTCCCGCTGGCCTTCGACCTGGTGGTCACGGTCGTGGGCTCCTATCAGAAGATCTTCTCCTCCGAACCCGCCGTCGGCTACTGGGCCAATCACTTCACCTTCCGCGATGCCCTGGCCGCCGGTGAGACCAGCCATGGCACGGCCCAGAGCGTCGAGGCGATGGAGGCCGTGGTGCGCAACACCGCGGTGCAGGGGACCCTGTCGATCGTGTTCGTGGTGCTGGCGCTGGTGGTCGCCGTCACTGCGATCCTCCGCACGATCCAGTGCTTCAGGCAGCGCACCCCCGAGGTCCACGAGGATCCCTTCGTCGATTCCAGGTTCTTCGCGCCGGCCGGCTTCCTGCCCACCGCGGCCGAGAAGGACCTGGAGAAGCAGTGGGCAAAGCTTCCCCTGGAAGTGCGCACTCCCGGAGCCGCTCAAGGGCACCACGGCCATGGGCACTGACCGACGCCGGCGACCCGGCCCCGTAACGGGAGGTGGATTCCGATGACCACGTTGCGCGCCGCTGCCGCTGCGGTGGGCCGGAATCTCGGGGGAGCCCGCCGCTGGTTCTCCGGGGTCATGGGCGCCGACAAGTACGAGCGCTACCTGGAGTACCACGCCGCCCACGGCGATCCGGGGGAAACCCCCATGACCGAGAGGGAGTTCTGGCGGGACTGGCAGGACTATCAGCAGAACAACCCGCAGGGGCGCTGCTGCTGATCCGCGCCGCCGGCTCGGCACCCGTGTCAAGCGGGGGCTCTGAGTAAGCTCGCCGGCTGGTGCGGCCGAGAGGGCCGTCGCGCGGGGGCTCATCCATTCCGGGTGAGCCCCCGCGCGCTCTTGTGCGGCCGTTGCCCGGGTCCCTGCGTGTCCTGATCGGTGCGCCCCGTCTGAGAACATGTGTTCACCATGGGATTTTTCACAGAGCACCTCGCGGGGCGCCGGGATCAGAAGGAGCTGGGCCAGGGCGTCTGGCGCAGGGCACACGATCGCTTCCGCCGTGGGCTGGACCGGTTCCATCAGGTCCTGGAACAGATCCAGGATCAGGATCTGGTGACGCAGGTGGTCCCCGTGGCCAACGAGCTGGCGGATCTGCTCCCCAGGGTGCGGTCCATCTGCATGACCGCCCAGTCCTTCGCGCCGGCCGAGAGCCAGGAGATCCCGTCCTCCGACGGCGGCTGGCTGCACGATCTGCACCGTGAGCTCTCCCGTGCCGGCAACGACCTCGCCCAGGCCGCGGAGGCCCTTGCCATGGCGCGCTTCCACGGCCCCGGCGAGACCACCGCCCGGAGCATGGAACTCAGCACGCAGGCCCTGCACCGGCGAGCGCACACGGTGACGGAACGGGTCGAGCGCGCCGAGGAACTCCTGCGGGCCCACCACGGCTGAGCACGCGCCAGCTCGTTCTTCAGCCGAGCAGCGACTTCGACCGCCCATCAGGGCTGATGAGCGGCTCAACTCCCATCTCGGCGGGATCGGGGTGCTGGCGGCTGAGACGACGAACGGCCCGCCACCCGAGGGTGACGAGCCGTTCCAGGGAGCCTCCTGCCGGAATCGAACCGGCGACCTATTCATTACGAGTGAATCGCTCTACCGACTGAGCTAAGGAGGCGCGCACGAGACAACGCTTTGTTCAGCGCGCACGACACTTTAGCACCGTGGCGGGCCAGCTTCCCAAATCACGACGACGCGGCGGAGCGCACGTCTCACCCGCCGCAGACTTCGCCCTCCGGAGGGAGTTCGCCGTCGACGAGGTAGGCATCGACCGCGGAGACCACGCAGGCGTTGCCGGAGGTATAGGCGCCGTGGCCCCACCCTTCGTAGGTCAGCAGACGGGCGTTGCCCAGCTGCTCCGTCAGAGCTTCAGCCCAGGGGTACGGGGTGGCAGGGTCGTGCCGGGTCCCGACCACCAGGACCTCCGAGTCACCCGTGTACTGGGCGGCGTGCGGTGAACCGCTGGGGCCGAACGGCCACCCCTGGCAGGCGGCGTCCGTGTAGCCGAGGAACTGCCCGAACGTGGGCGAGACCTGCTCCAGAGCCCCCTGATCGGCCGCCATCTGCTCGTCCGTGACGTTCCGGGAGTCGTAGTCCAGGCAGTTCACCGCGGCGAAGGCGACGCTCGAGTTGCCCCGGTAGGTCCCGTCGCTCTGTCGGCCGTGGTTGGTGTCGGAGATGCCCATCAGGGCGGTGTAGTCGCCTCCCTGGGCATCCACGAGCGCCTCGTTCAGGGTCGAGTACGCCGCCGGGTTGTACAGCGGGACCAGGACGCCCTCGACGGCGGAGACCGCCGAGATCTGCCGGCCGTCCCGCGCCGTGATCGTCTCGTCCTGGGTGCGTGCGATGATGCGCTGCACCTCGGCCAGGCCGTCGTCGACCGTGCCGTCGGTGAAGCACTCGGCGTTCGTCTCCGTGCACTCCTGGATGAACTGCCGGAGCGAGGCCTCGAACGACTCCGCCTGGCCGAGCGTGATCTCGGCGTTGGACAAGGAGGGGTCGACGGCGCCGTCCAGCACGAAACGCCCCACTCGGTCGGGGAAGAGCTCGGCATAGGCCGCCCCGATCTGGGTGCCGTAGGAGAACCCGACGTAGTTGGTCCGGGCATCGCCGAGGACCGCGCGCATGACGTCCAGGTCGCGCGCGACCGAATCGGTGTCCATGTGCTCCAGGACCGGGCCAGAGTTCTCCGCGCACGCCTCGCCGACCTCCTGGTAGCTCGAACGCAGCTCGTCCAGTGATTCCGCGGCGGGGTCGTAGGCGGATTCGGCGCGCCACCGGTCCAGGCCTTCAGCATCGAGGCAGTCGATGCCGTCGGAGCGGAAGACGCCGCGGGGATCGAAGGAGACCAGGTCGTACCGCTCCTGGATCGAGCTGTCGAAGTACCCCGGGGCCACCTGCATCAGATCCACTCCCGAACCGCCTGGACCACCGGGGTTCAGGATCAGCGAGCCTCCGGCGGCGTCGGAGGTGGAGGCGGAACGCGCCATCACTACGGTGGTGGTCTCACCGTCCGGCTGGTCGTAGTCGGCGGGGACCTCCAGGTCGGCGCATTCGAGGCCGGTGTCGCCGCTGGTCTCCTCGCAATCGCCCCAGGAGACCTCCTGCTCGTAGAAGCGGGCCAGGTCGGGATCCGTGCCCTGGAGGGAGTCCGGGCCTCCGGAGGACGTCTCCTGGCCACCGCACCCTGCGATCAGCACGACGGCGCAGAGCGCTGCCACGAGCCGACCGGAACGCTTGAACGCCGTCCTCACAGCAGTGACACCGCCATCGCCTCGAAGGCCAGGCCGGCCGCGGCGTTGGTGCGGATCCTGGAACGGGTCCGGGTGATCACGTCGATGCGTTGCAAGGATTCCTCCGGTGAGCTGTTCGCGGCGTAGTCGCGCAGGTCGTCCTGGAGATGGTGGTTGATCAGCGTGGAACCCGTGGCCAGCTGAAGGGTCAGGACGTCGCGGTAGAACGTGGTGAGATCGATGAGGAAACGGTCCAGGGTGTCCGTGCGGATCCGCTTGGAGCGGCGTTTCTGGTCGTCCTCGAGCCGTTTCAGGGCGCTGCGGACGTTGGGCGGCATCCGCCCGGACTCGGGAGCTCCCATGGCCACCAGGAGATGGGCCTTCTCGTCCTCGTGGCGGGTCTCGGCGTCGGCTGCCGCCTCCTCCTCGGCGAGCTTGGTCAGCCGGTCGGCCTCGCGGACGGCATCCGAGACGCCGCCCAGCCGCAGCGGCATCTCGACCACACGACGACGGCGTTCCCGGGCGTCGTCGTAGTGGGCCAGCCGCCGGGCGATCCCCACGTGGGACTGGGCCAGCCGCGCGCATTCGGCGGCGAGGGCCGGGGGCACCTGGTCGCGGGTCTCCAGCAGCTGGGCCACGGCCTCGACGGGCGGGACGCGCAGCGTGACCGGACGGCACCGTGAGCGGATGGTGACCAGGACGTCCATGGGGCTGGGGGCGCACAGGAGCCAGATGGTGCTGGGCGGCGGTTCCTCGATGGCCTTGAGCATGACGTTGGAGGTGCGCTCGACCATACGGTCGGCGTCCTCCACGACCATGACCCGCCACCGGCCCACTGAGGGCTTGTCCTGGGCGCGGACGACGAGCTCGCGGGCGTCGTCGATGCGGATCTCGTTGTGCTCCGTGCGGAAATGGGTCAGATCGGCGTGAGATCCCGAGGCCACGGTGCGGCATCCCTGGCACCGGCCGCAGCCGCGCTGGGCGGGGTCGGGCTGCTCGCACAACAGGGCGGCCGCCAGCGCCAGCGCCGCGCTGGACCTCCCCGACCCCGGGGGGCCGGTGAACAGCCAGGCGTGCGTGGGGCTCTCCTCCTGCGCCGCGCGGTGCAGCTGCGCGACGACGGCGTCCTGGCCCACCAGCTCCTCCCACACGTTCACAGCATCCTCCTGGCGGTCAGCAGGTCACGGACCTGGCGGAGGATCTCCTCCGCCAGGACCGGCACGGGGGCATCCGCGTCCAGGACCAGGTAGCGGTCCGGCGCATCGGAGGCCAGGGCCAGGAAGGCCTCCCGGACCTCGCGATGGAACTGCTCCGGCTCCTGCTCCATGCGGTCCTGCTCCCGGGACGACCTCCGCGCCCGCCCGGTGGCCTCGCTGACATCCAGCAGGACGGTGAGGTCCGGTACCAGGCCGGCCACGGCCCACATGCTGATCTCCCGGACCGCCTCCGCGCCCAGACCGCGGCCGGCGCCCTGGTAGGCCACGGAGGAATCCAGGAAACGGTCGGTGATGACCACCTCGCCGCGCTGCAGGGCGGGACGGATCACGGTCTCCACGTGCGCGCTGCGGGAGGCGGCGAACAGAAGGGCCTCCGTGCGGGCGTCCACCGGGGCGAACTCCGGGCTGAGCACGAGGTGCCGGATCCGTTCGCCCAAGGGGGAGCCACCGGGCTCACGCGTGGTCAGCACGCTGGTCCCGGCCTCGGTCAGGGCCCGGGACAAGCGCTTGATCTGCGTGGACTTGCCGGCTCCGTCCCCGCCCTCCAGGGCGATGAACAGCCCGGGGCGGGTGCCTGCGGCCTGTGGATCGGCGTCGGCGGCCCGGGCGCCGGGGGAGTCGGTGGAAGTCACGGCTCAACTGTAGCGGCGTCATCGGACAGCCCTGGGGGCGGGCATACTTGCTGCATGCTCCACTCTGAAGATCTGCGTCCGGATACCGTCGTCGTCACGGGAGGCCGGCCGGACCCCGTCCACGACGCGCCCGTGAGCCCGTCCCTGACCCTGACCTCCACGTACCGCGGAACCGGTGAGGCCCGCGAGGGGGACCGCGGATACGGTCGTACGTCGAACCCCACGTGGGAGGACTTCGAGGGCGTGCTGGGGCACCTGGAGGAAGCGGCCCACCCCGCGCTGGCGATGGCCTCCGGCCTGGCCGCGGTCGCCGCCGTGATGTCCCTGGTCCCCATCGGCGGCCGGGTGGTCATGCCCACCCACGCCTACCAGGGCTCCCAGGTGCTGATGGACGACGCCTGCCGAGCGGGCCAGTTCACGGTCACCCGCGTGGACGTCAAGGACACCGAGGCGGTGCTGGCGGAGATCCCCGGCGCGGACCTGCTGTGGATCGAGTCCCCCACCAACCCCATGCTCGAGGTGGCGGACCTCCCGGCCATCCTCGCCGGCGCTCGCAGCGCCGGCGTGCTGACCGCGGTCGACAACACGTTCGCGACCCCCCTGCTGCAGCGCCCGCTGACGCTGGGGGCGGACATCGTCGTGCACTCGGTGACCAAATACCTGGCCGGGCACTCGGACGTCGTCCTGGGCGCCGTGGTCACCTCCGACCCGCAGCTGCGGGAGAGACTGCACCACCACCGCACCATGAGCGGGGCCATCCCCGGGGCCTTCGAGACCTGGCTCGCGCTGCGCGGCATGCGCACGCTCGCCCTGCGGGTCGAGCGCGCGGGGCAGAACGCCCTCGACCTGGCGCAGCGCCTGACGGAGCATCCCGCGGTCACGCGCGTGCGCTATCCGGGCCTGGTCACCGATCCCGGCCATGAGCGCGCCTCCGAGCAGATGGACGGCCGTTTCGGCGCGATCATCAGCATCGAGCTGGCCGCCGATGCCGCCAGCGCCGAGCAGGTGGTGTCGGCTCTCAAGGTATGGACCCCCGCCACCTCGCTGGGCGGGGTGGAATCGCTGATCGAACGCCGCCGGCGCCACCACGACGAACCCGACTCCGTTCCCGAGAGCCTTCTGCGCCTGTCGGTCGGCATCGAGAACGTCGAGGACCTCTGGGCCGATCTGGACCAGGGCCTCCGGACCGTTAAGCTCGTCCCATGAGCCCCACGCCGTTCCAGTATTTGATCGCCCAGATCGTGTCGTGGACCAACGTAGCCGTCCTGGTGTTCGTGGCGGTCCTGTGCGCGATGGCCTTCTTCCACTGCCTGTCCAGGACCAAGGCCGTGCAGTTCGAACGCGCCTTCAAGCGCACGCGGAACTTCTGGATGGCCGTGACCGGCGCCTGCTTCGCGATCACGGCCCTCCTCGCGGTCACCACCGTGGCCTCCGTGGTGGCCGGGCGGCTCGAGCTGTCCGTCTCCTACATCGTCTCCATGATCGCGGCCACCGCCTGCGGGGTGTACCTGGCCGACGTCAAACCGGCCGTGGACATCGAGTCGTCGGGTCCTTCGGCCTGGTGACCGACCGAACGGTGGCCGGCCGAGAGCCGTCCGCCGCATATGGCTGGTAAAACGCAGACACGTGGCCGCAACACCGTCCACCACGGCGGTGGCCGATGGAATACTGAGCCCATGGCTAATGAAACCAAGTACAAGCTGATCCTCCTGCGCCACGGGCAGTCGGACTGGAACGAAAAGAACCTCTTCACCGGCTGGGTGGATGTCCCGCTGACCGAGCTGGGCAAGAGCGAGGCCGCTCGCGGTGGCCAGCTGCTCAAGGAGCGCGGCATCCTCCCGGATCTCGTGCACACCTCCCTGCTGCGCCGCGCCATCATGACCGCCAACCTGTCCCTGGACGAGGCTGACCGTCACTGGATCCCGGTCAAGCGCTCCTGGCGCCTGAACGAGCGCCACTACGGTGCACTGCAGGGCAAGGACAAGGCCCAGGTCCGCGACGAATACGGTGAAGAGCAGTTCATGACCTGGCGCCGTTCCTACGACGTCCCGCCGCCCGAGCTGGACGACGACGACCAGTACTCGCAGGCGCACGACGCCCGCTACGCGGACATCCACCACGCGCCGCGCACCGAGTGCCTCAAGGACGTACTGGAGCGTTTCCTTCCGTACTGGAAGGAGCAGATCGTCCCGGATCTGAAGGCCGGCCGGACCGTCCTGGTCGCCGCCCACGGCAACTCCCTGCGCGCGCTGGTCAAGCACCTGGACGGGATCTCGGACGACGACATCGCCGGCCTGAACATCCCCACCGGCATCCCGCTGTACTACGAGCTGGACCAGAACTTCAAGCCCGTTCACCCCGGTGGCGAGTACCTGGATCCGGAGGCCGCGGCCGCCAACATCCAGGCCGTCGCCAACCAGGGCAAGAAGTAGCGGTCTCAGGCCGTTCACCCGGTCGCCCTCTGCGCAGGCGTCGAAGCCTGCGCAGAGGGCGCACGTGAACGACCACGACGAGGGGCGGGGCCCGCGAACCTATGTGGTTCGCGGGCCCCGCCCCTCGTCGTGCCGCTCGCGGTCACAGCCGGGCCGGTCGTCGCCGACCGCCGGCGTATCAGTCCGCGATGGTGATGTGCCCGTGCCCGGTGGGGCGGTCCATGGTGGCCGACGGCGTCCACTCGCCCGTCACGAGGTAGGCGACCTTGCGCGCCACGGACACGCCGTGATCGCCGATGCGCTCGAGGTAGCGGGCCGAGAGCGTCACATCCACGGCGGTGGAGACCGGCGAGTCCCAGGAGTCGCTGCTCAGGGCGTTGAAGATGTCCTGGTGCAGGCCGTTGACCTCCGCCTTCTTGGCGTAGATGGTGTCCGCCACGCCCATGTCCCGGGTCTCCAGGATCTGTACGACGCCGTCGATGATCTCCAGATCCAGGTCAAACATCCGGGAGAACGTGGCCACCAGCTGCTCGGGCAGCACCGGGTCGGGATAACGACGACGGGCGTCCTGAGCCAGGTGGCGGGCGAGATCCCCCATGCGCTCGAGCGAGGAGCTCATGCGCAGGGCCCCCACGATCATGCGCAGGTCGGATGCCACCGGCGCCTGCAGGGCCAGGATGTCGATCGACCGTTCATCCAGCTCGTTCTGCATGAAGTCGATGCGGGCGTCCCCCGCGATGACCTCCTGGGCGGTCTCCAGATCAGCCTCCAGGAAGGCCTGGCGGGCCTCGGACAGGGCCTTGTGCACCAGCGTGGCGATCTCCACCAGCTCCTCGCCGACCTGCTTGAGCTCAGCCTGGAAAACTTCGCGCATCATGCGCTCCTCTCGAATCCGATGCCTGACCGGTATGAATGCTGTACTGCATGTTCGCCGGTCCGGGGTTGAGCACCGAGTTGTTCGGGCACGGTCGTGCCGTTCACGATCCAGCCAACAAGCCTACCGGCGGCCTCCGCCCATGAGACCGTCGGATCGCGCACAGCCGGAGACGGCTGGGTGAACGTCTGGCCAACGAACAGGGAATGGTCGGTGACGGGTCCCGATCTCATGCCGGACGGGTTCCGCACCTGGTCCCAAGGGAGCGATCGCCCGCATACGCTAAGGGGCGTGGACTCATCCGTCGTCGCCGCCGTCTCCGGACTCATCGGCCTGCTCCTGGGCCTGAGCGGACTGCTCGTGCTCAGAGGTACGTCGCGCCGTCGTGCCGTCGCCATGGAGATCGACGAGCCCGGGCTGCCCGACGGCGCCGCAGACGTGCTGGCCGTGATCGGCCAGGCCTACGTGGTGGTCGACGGGGTCGACGGGGTGGTCCGGGCCTCACCCGCGGCGTACGCCTTCGGACTGGTGCGCGGTTACTCGGTGGCCCAGCCCGAGCTGCTGAGGATGATCCGTACCGTGCGGGCCTCCGGGGTGACGGAGGAGCACCGCCTGGAGCTGGGCCGTGCGCCCGACCATTTCGGGGTGACCGTCCTGGACATGCGCGTCGCGATCCTGGGGGACGAGTACGTGCTGCTGCTGGCCGACGACCAGACGGAGATCGTGCGGGCACAGTCGGTGCGCAGCGACTTCGTGGCCAACGTGTCCCATGAGCTCAAGACGCCGGTGGGCGCCATCCGTCTCCTCTCGGAGGCCATCGACGATGCGGCCGACGACCCGGAGGCCATCCGGCACTTCACCAAGAGCCTGCACAAGGAGTCCGGACGTTTGACCGCGCTGGTGCAGGACATCATGGAGCTGTCCAGGCTGCAGGGGACGGACGTGGTCGCAGCGGGTCTGCCCGTCGAGCTCGACCGGGTGATCAACGAGGCCGTCGATCGGAACCGGCTGACGGCGGAGTCCCGTGACATCAGCATCGTGGTCGGCCGCAAGGTCGACGCCCAGGTCTTCGGGGACGCGGATCTGCTGATCACGGCACTGCGGAACCTCATCGACAACGCGATCCGGTACTCGCCGGCCGGAACGCGCGTGGGCGTGGGCGTACGCGAACGAGACGGCATGGTCCAGGTCTCCGTGACCGACCAGGGACCGGGGATCTCCGAGGACGAGCAGGGGCGCATCTTCGAACGCTTCTACCGCATAGATGCCGCGCGGTCGCGGCAGACCGGGGGCACCGGCCTGGGGCTGAGCATCGTCAAGCACGTGATGCAGCAGCACGGCGGAGAGGTCTCCGTGTGGTCCCGCGAAGGCCAGGGGTCGACGTTCACCATGGCCATTCCCGTCATGGAGGACATGGGCGCCGGTGACGCCTCGCGCGGCGAGGACGGCGCCGTGCTCGCGCAGCCCGGACCCCGGCCCTCCGGGGCGGCGCGCCCAGACCCCGAGCATCCCGAGCATGACGTCGGTGCCAGCGCCGCCGATGACAGTACCGAGACCGAATCCGTGCCCGTGAAGGCCCCAGAGACGAATGGAGAGCAACGATGACCCGAATCATGATCGTAGAAGACGAGGAGTCGCTGTCCGACCCCCTGTCCTACCTGCTCGGTCGTGAGGGTTTCGAGACGCAGGTCGTGGACAACGGCATCGACGCCGTCGCCGAGTTCGACCGCAACGGCGCTGACCTGGTCCTGCTCGACCTCATGCTGCCGGGGCAGTCCGGCACCGAGGTCTGCCGGCAGATCCGGCAGCGCTCCGCGGTGCCCATCATCATGCTCACGGCCAAGGACGCCGAGATCGACAAGGTGGTCGGCCTGGAGCTCGGGGCGGACGATTACGTCACCAAGCCGTATTCATCGCGGGAGCTGGTGGCGCGCATCCGGGCGGTGCTGCGCCGCCGTACGGAGCCGGAGGAGACGGAGGCCGTATCGTCCGTGGCGGCCGGGCCTGTCCGGATGGACGTCGAACGCCACGTGGTCACGGTGGACGGCCAGACCGTGAGCATGCCGCTCAAGGAGTTCGAGCTGCTCGAGATGCTGCTGCGCAACGCCGGGCGAGTGCTGACCCGAGGACAGCTGATCGACCGGATCTGGGGATCCGACTACGTGGGCGATACCAAGACCCTGGATGTGCACGTCAAGCGGCTGCGCTCGAAGATCGAGCCCGACCCCTCGAGCCCCAGGCACCTGATCACGGTGCGAGGACTGGGCTACAAGTTCGAACTGTGACCGCAGGCGCCGCCGGTCCGGCGAACGGACCGGCGGCGAACCTGGAAGGTCAGTGCCCGCCGCCGTGCGCCTCTTCCGCCGCACCGGGGGTGTTCGACGGGTTCGCGGGAGTCGAGGGGGCGCCGCCGGGCACGTACTCGGCATAACGCGGGAAGGTGTGGTCCAGCACCTGCAAGGACTTGGTCAGGGAGTCGAGGTCGGTGCTGAAGGTGGTCTCGATCATCATGCCGGGCTCGGCACCCGCAGGATCGAGCAGGGTCTCGTTGTCGGCGTCCTCCAGGAGGGTCTCCCCGTTGGCGGGGACCTCGACCTGAGCGGAGGCTTCGTTCGTCGAGACGTTCAGGGTGACGTCCTGCGCCGTCTTGTTCACCACGGTGCCCAGAAGGCGGCCGGGCTGATCGCCCGACTCCGCCACGATGAGGACGTTGTTCAGCGACACGTCCTCCATCTCCTCCACGATGCCATCGGCCGGCGAGTACTCCAGGGTGGTGGTCTGGGGGTTGATGTACGAGCAACCTGTCACGGACAGGGTGGCTGCAAAGACTGCTGCGCAGAGACCAGCCATCTTGGCCTTCTTGCGGGCGGCGATGTTCACGGCGCGAACTCCTCGACGGTTCGGTGGCTTTCCGCCCCATGCTATCCGCTTGGCGACGGTTCGTCCGCATCCGCGGCCGTCATGAGCCGCCGGATTGCCGCGGGGGCGATCATCTTTCCGGTCCTGTCCCGTCACCGGGGGTGAGGAACCCCTCCCGGCCGACGTGATCGCTGGTCGCGGACGCCCGGGACCGTGATGCGCAGCATGCTAGAATCGACCGTCGGAAAGGGGCACAATACATGGTTTTCGAGGTTGGCGAGACAGTCGTCTACCCCCACCACGGGGCGGCACTGATCGAGGAGATCAAGACCCGCACCATCAAGGGCGAAGAAAAGATGTACCTCAAGCTCAAGGTCACCCAGGGTGACCTGGTGATTGAGGTCCCGGCGGAGAACGTCGACCTGGTCGGCGTGCGCGACGTCGTCGACGAGGAGGGCCTCAAGGAGGTCTTCGCGGTCCTGCAGGCGCAGGATGTCGAGGAGGCCAGCAACTGGTCCCGCCGGTACAAGGCCAATGTCGAGAAGCTCGCGTCCGGCGATGTGCTCAAGGTGGCCGAGGTCGTCCGCGACCTGTGGCGCCGGGACAAGGACCGCGGTCTCTCCGCCGGGGAGAAGCGCATGCTGACCAAGGCGCGGCACATCCTCACCTCCGAGCTGGCCCTGGCCAAGGACATCGACGAGGACGAGGCCGAGAAGCGGCTGGACGACGTTCTGGCGGCTTGATCGCTGCCCGCAGGGCTCGTCTCCACGGCGAGCCCCGCGCGTGTCACGACGCCTGGCGAATTGAGACTCAGAATGACGACGACGGCGGACCCATCGCAGACCGGTGGGTTCGCCGTCGTCGTCGTCGCAGCCGGTTCCGGCACCCGGCTCGGCCGGGGGATCCCCAAGGCCCTGGTGGACGTGAGCGGCAAGAGCATCCTCGAGCACAGCCTGGAGAGGATCGAGGCGTCCGGAGTCACCGCTGCGCACGGCACCTGGCCCGCCGGGCCGGTTGTGGTGACCGTGCCCCCGGGCGACACCGAACTCACCGCCGTGGCCACCCGCCATGGCGTCCGCGCTGTGGAGGGAGGGGCCACCCGCGCCGCGAGCGTCCGGCACGCCCTCGAACAGCTGCGTTCCGCGGGGTGCTCGCCTCGAGGGGTCCTGGTGCACGACGCCGCTCGCTGCCTGACGCCGGCGGCCGTCTTCCACCGGGTGGCCGCCGCGGTGGCCGCGGGCCAGGGGGCCGTGGTGCCGGTGCTGCCCGTCGTGGACACCATCCGCCGGGTGGACGAGGAGGGCAGCAGCCAGGGCACCGTGGACCGCGGCCTGCTGCGCGCCGTCCAGACCCCGCAGGGCTTCTCCTGGGACCTGCTGCTCGAGGTCAACGACGCCGCGGCGGGGGAACGCGACGAGCGGATCACGGACGACGCCTCCCTCGTCGAGCTGTTCTCCGAGGTGCCTGTGCGCACCGTGCCTGGTGACGAGGCAGCCCTCAAAGTCACCCGGCCCATGGACCTGCTCCTGGCGGAGGCTATCCTGGCCACAGCCCGTACCTGAGGCCGTGCGCTTCACGGCCGAGGCGCTACGACCCCGGCTGGACCTCATCGCAGCGAAGGAGAACCGCGAGTGCGCACCCCTTACCCCCTGCCCAGGACCGGCATCTCGGTGGACGCCCACGCCTTCGCGACCGATGAGGAGTGCGCGCTGGACCCGGCGGGCATGGTCCCGCTGTGGCTGGCCGGGCTGCACTGGCCCGGTGAGCGGGGCCTGTCGGGTCACTCCGACGGCGACGTCGTGGCGCACGCGGCCGCGGAGGCCCTGTTCTCGGCAGCGGGCTGCGGAGACCTCGGTTCGAACTTCGGCGTGGACCGCCCGGACATGGCGGGGGCGGCGGGGGTCCGGGTGCTCTCGGAGGCCGCCGAGATCGTGATCCTCTCCGGCTTCGATCCCGGCAATATCGCGGTGCAGCTGATCGGGCAGCGCCCCAGGTTCGCCCCGCGGCGGGAGGAGGCCGAGAGGATCCTCTCGAAGGCAGCCGGCTGCCCGGTCACCGTGTCCGCCACCACCTCGGACCGGCTGGGTTTCACCGGCCGCGCCGAAGGGCTCGCCGCCGTGGCCACCGCGCTGGTGGTCCCGGCGCCCTGACCAGCCGGTCGGGGCGACCCTGTGAGATCGCTAGACTTGCGCGCGTGACCCTGCGCTTCTACGACACAGCTTCAGCCTCCGTCCAAGACTTCGAGCCCGTGCACGACGGGGAAGTCCGGCTGTACTACTGCGGTGCCACCGTTCAGGGCCGCCCGCACATCGGTCACGTCCGGTCCGCTCTCGTCTTCGACATCCTGACCCGCTGGCTGCGGTTCCGCGGGTTCCGGGTGATCTCCGTGCGCAATGTGACCGACATCGACGACAAGATCCTGGCCAACTCGGCCGCCTCCTTCGCAGACGGCTTCCAGGGCGAGCATCCGGACGAGAGCTGGTGGGCCCTGGCCTACCGCTTCGAGAGGATCTTCGCCGAGTCCTATGCCGCGCTGGGGATCGAGGACCCCACCTACGAGCCCCGGGCCACGGGTCACATTCCCGAGATGCATCAGCTGATCGACCAGCTGATCCGGGCCGGCCACGCCTATCCGGCCGAGGACGGCTCCGGGGACGTCTACTTCGACGTCCGTTCCTGGCCGCGGTACGGCGAACTGACCCGCCAGCGCGTGGAGGATATGCAGGACGCCCCCGACGCCGATCCCCGGGGCAAGCGGGATCCCCGCGACTTCGCGCTGTGGAAGGGGCACAAGCCCGAGGATCCCGGCACGGCGGCCTGGGATTCTCCCTGGGGTCGCGGCAGGCCGGGCTGGCATCTCGAATGCTCGGCCATGGCGGGGAAGTACCTGGGGGAGACCTTCGACATCCACGGCGGCGGCCTGGACCTGCGGTTCCCCCACCATGAGAACGAGCTGGCCCAGTCCGCGGCGGCGGGGCGCGGGTTCGCCAGGTACTGGATGCACAACGGGCTGGTGGCCTATCAGGGCGAGAAGATGTCCAAGTCCGTGGGCAACACCATCTCCCCGGAGGAGATGCTGCAGATGGCGCGCCCGCTGGCGGTCCGCTACTACCTGGGGCAGGCGCAGTACCGCTCCGTCCTGGACTACCGGCCGGGGTCCCTGGATGAGGCCACTGCCGCCGTCGAGCGGATCGAGGCCTTCCTGAAGACCGCGCAGGACGCGGGGATCGATCTGGTCTGGACGCCCGCGGACGTCCCCGGCGGTTTCGGGGAGGCCATGGACGACGATCTCAACGTCCCGAGGGCGCTGGGTGCCCTGCACGAGGCCGTACGCCAGGGCAACGCGGCCCTGCATACCCAGCGTCCCGGCGACCCGTCGTCCACGACGGCGGACCACCCCGCGGCGGCAGCCGCCCGTGGTGTGGCCGCCATGTCCGAGATTCTCGGACTGCGCCAGCTCATGGACCTGGAGGGGTCGGCCGGCGGCGGCGAGCACGCGGCATTGGATCACCTGGTGCAGGACCTGCTCGAGCGCAGGGCCGCTGCCAGGGCGGAGAAGAACTGGACAGAGGCGGACAGGTTGCGCGACACTCTGGCGGCCGCCGGAATCCACGTGGCCGACGGATCCGACGGCTCCACCTGGGCCTTGGCCTGAGCAAGTGCAGAACCTACAGAACGTATAGAACGTATATCTAAAGGCGGGATTGAAAGTCATGGCAGCAGGTCGTCGACCGGGCTCGGGTAACAGCAAGAAGAAGGGACCCAGCGTAGGAACGGGCGGGCACGGACGCCGGCGCCTCGAGGGAAAGGGCCCCACTCCGAAGGCGGAGGACCGCCCGTACCACAAGGCGTACAAGATGAAGCAGGCCGCGGAACGCCGTAGCGCGGCACGGCCCAAGGGCGCTCCGGACCGCGGTCCGTCACGAGGGCACAACCGCCGCGGCCCCGGCAAGACCGAGGACCTGGTCACCGGCCGCAACGCCGTCCTGGAGTCGCTGCGGGCCGGCATTCCCGCGAGGACCCTCTACCTGGCCAGCCGCCTCGAGGTGGACGACCGCATCCGCGACATCCTCAAGCTGTGCGCCGAGTCCGGCGTGCCCGTCCTGGAGGCCTCCAAGCCCGAGCTGGACCGCCTGACCGAGGACGCCGTCCATCAGGGCGTGGCGCTGCAGGTACCGCCCTACGAATACGAGGACGCCGAGGATCTCATCGCCGAGACCATGGAGACCTGGCAGCGGGACAAGAGCGGGACGGTTCCGCTGATCGTCGCCCTGGACGGGATCACCGACCCCCGCAACCTGGGGGCCATCATCCGCAGCGTCTCCGCCTTCGCGGGGGATGCGGTCATCCTGCCCGAACGACGGTCCACCGGGGTGACCGCCACCGCCTGGAAGACCAGTGCGGGCGCCGCTGCCCGGGTCCCGGTGGCCAAGGCCACCAACCTCAACCGCGCCGTCGAGAAGGCCAAGGCCCTCGGCTATTTCGTGGTGGGCCTGGACGGGGGCGGCGATATCGAGCTGCCGTCGCTGGAACTGGCCACCGAGCCGCTGCTCGTGGTGGTGGGGTCGGAGGGCAAGGGCCTGTCCCGCCTGACCACCGAGAACTGCGATCAGATCGTGTCCATCCCGATCGACTCCGCCATGGAGTCGCTCAACGCCTCGATGGCCGTGGGTATCACCCTGTACGAGATTGCGCGTCGCCGTGCTGAGGTCTGACCGTCCCCTGATGCAGATGCCGGACCGCCCGATCAGCGGGGACTACCCGCGCCCGCGTGCCCGGCCGCTGGGCGTCTCCCGGACCCCGGGGGACAGCCTGGCCGCCAACGTGGCCGTCTGGGCGCCCGGCCTGGAGGCGGTGGACCTGATCTGGTCGGAGCCCGGCCTTCCGTGGCAGAGGCATACCCTCGGGTACCTCGAGGGAGGCGTGCACTTCGACCTGATCCACGTCAGTGCCGAGCGCGCCGCGGCGGCGGCCGACAGCGACCTGGACCCCTATACCTTCATGGCCCTGCCGCCGGGGACCCGCTACGGTTTCATCCCGTCGTCGTCGGCCATGCTCCGCGAGGGCAACCGGACGCCGGAGACCGAGCAGATCCTGCTGGACCCCCACGGGCACGGCCTGGAGCGGGTATCCCGGCCCGACGCCCTGAGCGCGCACGACCCGCGGATGGATGCCTACGGCACCCGTTACGTCTCCTCGGTGGTCGACGAGCGCTTCGACTGGGGCGGCGACGTCCACCCGGACATCCCCTGGCGGGACACCGTGATCTACGAGGCCCACGTCAAGGGCCTGACGATCCAGCACCCCGACATCCCGGAGGAGCTGCGCGGCACCTACGCCGGGCTGGCCCACCCCGTGATGATCGGGTATCTGCGCGACCTGGGCGTGACCACGGTGGAGCTGCTGCCGATCCACGCCCACCTGGACGAACCCCATCTGACCGAGAACGGGCTGAGCAACTACTGGGGCTACAACACCCTGTCCTACTTCGCGCCCCACGCCGCGTACGCCACGGTCGAGGCCCGCGCTCGCGGTACGCAAGGCGTGCTGGAGGAGATCAAGACGATGGTCAAGGCCCTGCATACGGCGGGGCTGGAAGTGGTGCTGGACGTCGTCTACAACCACACGGCCGAAGGCGGCCCCACGGAACCGGCCTACTGCTGGCGGGGGCTCGGGGACGCCGACTGGTACCGGCACCACGACGGCCACTACCTGGACGTGACCGGGTGCGGGAACACCCTGGACTTCGCCAATACCAACGTCGTGCGCATGGCCCTGGACTCCTTGCGCTACTGGGTGCGCCAGCTCCACGTGGACGGCTTCCGGTTCGACCTCGCCCCGGCTCTGGCCCGCGGTGCACGCCACATCTTCAGCCCGCGCCACCCCTTCCTGGTGGCGGCCGTGGCCGATCCGGTCATCGGGGCCTCCAAGCTGATCGCGGAGCCCTGGGACGTCGGCATGGGAGGGTGGCAGACGGGCAACTTCCCCCCGGGCTGGGCCGACTGGAACGACGCCTACCGGGACACGGTGCGCGACTTCTGGCTCACGGACCAGCGCATCAAGGCCTCGGGCGGTACCGGCGGAGGTCTGTCCAGGCTGGCCGACGCCCTGGCGGGCTCCGTCGACCGGTTCGCCGCCTCGGGCCGCACGCCGCTGGCCGCCGTCAATTTCGTGACCGCGCACGACGGCTTCACGCTCTACGACCTCACCGCCTACGACCAGAAGCACAACGAGGCCAACCGCGAGGGCAACAGGGACGGCACCAACGACAACCACTCGTGGAACCACGGCGAGGAGGGCCCGGCGCGTACGGCGTCGGTGCGTGCAGCCCGCGCACGGACCGCACGGAACATCATGGCCACGCTGCTGCTCTCCCAGGGCGTTCCCATGATCACCGCGGGCGACGAGTTCCTGAGGACCCAGCACGGCAACAACAACGCCTACTGCCAGGACTCGCCGATCGGCTGGGTGAACTGGAAGAAGACCCCGGCGGACCGCGCCATGCTGGCGTGCACCAAGGAGCTGCTGCAGCTGCGCAGGCGTTTCCTGCGTAGCCAGCCCGACGACTACATGAAGCGCGTCAACGACGTCCGCATGGAGTGGTTCTCACCGTCGGGGGAGCACATGCAGCCCCATGAGTGGCAGACCAGCGGGTTCCGCACGGTGCAGATGGTGGTGGGGGCCCGGGCCAGCACGACGACGGGGCTGGTGCTCGTCAACGGCGACTCGAGCGACGTCGAGGTCACCCTCCCGGGGCTGGATGCGCTGCAGGGGCTCATCACCCAGGGGGAGGACACCCACCCCGAGGAATCCCCGAGCGGGTTCGAGCTGCTGTTCTCGACGGAGGCCGCCCTGCGTACGAGCTACGGAACGCAGTACCGGGCGGGTGCCTCCACCGTGGCGCCGGCCCTGTCGATGACGGTGCTGCGGGTGATCTGAGCGCGCCCGGGTCTCGGGCTCGCATCCCTAAAAATGAACGGCCGTTCTCGATGGATCCAGGATCCATCGAGAACGGCCGTCATCATGGTCTTGAGCTCAGGCGCTGGCCACCAGCCCCAGCTCCGCCCGGTTGGTCAGCGACTCGTGGTGCGGCAGCACCCGCACGGTGTAGCCGAACGGGCCGGACCGGTCGATCGTGATCGATCCCGCGAACGCCCATTTGCCGGCCTCCGTGCCGCGGTGCTCGTCGAGTTCGGAGAACTGGCGTTCATGGATGTGGTCCGACTCGGAGACGCGGCCGTAGCCGATCTCCACGGTGACGTCCTCGGGCCGCAGGTTGCCGAGATGCACATAGGCGGTGACCTGGAGGGTGTCGCCGATCTGCGGCACCTCAGCCACGTCGGCCGCCTCCACGTGCTCGACGTGAACGGCTCCCCAGGACTCGTGGACCCGGGCCGCCCAGCGGGAGGCCTCCCGGGCCTGGGCATGCTCCTCCTCCGCCACGGTCCTGCCGGCCAGGGCCGCCGGAACGTACAGGCCGGTGACGTAGTCCTCGATCATCCGCTTGGCGGAGACCTTGGGTCCCAGGGTCGAGAGCGTGTGCTTGACCATGGCCAGCCACTGGTGGGGGACCTGATCGCCGCCGTTGGCGATCTTCTCGCCGTAGAAGCGCGGAGCGACGTGATCCTCGATCAGCTCGTAGAGGGCGGCGGCCTCGATGTTGTCCCGCTCCTCGGCCGTGGCGCGGTTGTCCGCGGTGGGGATCGCCCATCCGTTCTGGCCGTCGTACATCTCGTCCCACCAGCCGTCGAGCACGGAGAGGTTGAGCCCTCCGTTGATGGCCGCCTTCATCCCGGACGTGCCGCAGGCCTCGAGGGGCCGAAGCGGATTGTTCAGCCAGACGTCGCAGCCGGGGAACAGCGTGCGGGCCATGGCGATGTCGTAGTTCGGCAGGAACACGATGCGGTGGCGGACCTCCGGGTCGTCCGTGAACTTCACCAGGTCGCGGACCATCTGCTTGCCCATCTCGTCCGCGGGGTGGGACTTGCCGGCGACCACCAGCTGGACGGGCCGCTGCGGGTCCAGCAGCAGACGCTTGAGCCGCTGCGGATCCCGCAGCATCAGGGTCAGCCGCTTGTAGGTGGGAACCCGGCGCGCGAAGCCGATGGTCAGCACGTTCGGGTCGAGGACGGAGTCGGTCCAGGCCAGCTCGGCATCCGCGGCACCCCGCTTCTTCCAGGAGGTCCGCAGGCGGGCCCGGACGTCCTGGACCAGGGTGTCGCGCAGTTCCCGGCGGATCCTCCAGAGTCTGGCGTCGTCGATCGAGTTGATCGCACGCCAGCGGGACTCGAGGCTGGGCTGGGAACGGTCCACGGCCAGCGCCTCGATCCGGGGGTCGATCCAGGACGGCACATGGACTCCGTTGGTCACCGACCCGATCGGGACCTCGTCGAACTCGAATCCCGGCCACAGCCCGGCGAACATCTCCCGTGAGACCTTGCCGTGCAGCCTGGCCACCCCGTTGGCGCGCTGAGCCAGCCGCAGGCCCATCACCGCCATGTTGAACTTCGAGGAGTCGCCGCCGGGGTAGTTCTCGTCGCCCAGGGCGAGGATCTTCTCGGCTGGGACTCCGGGGGCGAGGCCCGCGGAGAAGAAACGGTAGATCTGGTCCTTCTCGAAACGGTCGATGCCCGCGGGGACGGGGGTGTGCGTGGTGAAGACCGTGGCCGCGCGGACCGCCGTGAGAGCCTCCTCCCAGGACAGGGGCTTCCGCCCCTCCTCGGCGGACATGAGCTCGGAGATCCGCTCGATGCCGAGGAAACCCGCGTGCCCCTCGTTGCAGTGGAAGACCTCGGGCTCAGGGGCTCCGGTGAGGCGGGAGAAGGTGCGCAGCGCCCGTACGCCGCCCATGCCGAGCAGCAGCTCCTGCTGCAGGCGGTGGTCGCCGCCGCCCCCGTAGAGGCGGTCGGTGATATTGCGGGCGTGGTCGTCGTTGTCGGCGATGTTGGAGTCCAGCAGCAGCAGGGGGACGCGCCCGACGTCGGCGCGCCAGATCTGCGCCAGGAGCCTGCGGCCATCGGGAAGCGGAAGCTCCACCCGGGCGGGAGCGCCGTCCTCCTCCCGCAGGAGGCTCAGGGGCAGGCCGTCGGGATCCAGGACGGGGTAGTCCTCGAGCTGCCAGGCATCCCGGGACAGGGACTGCTTGAAGTAGCCGTGCTGGTACAGCAGGCCGACGCCCACGATCGGGACGCCCATGTCGGACGCGGTCTTGAGATGGTCGCCGGCCAGGATGCCCAGGCCGCCGGAGTACTGCGGAAGGACGGAGGTGATGCCGTACTCGGCGGAGAAGTAGGCGATGGACTTGGGGGCGTCGGCCCGCTGGGTCTGCTGGTACCACTGCGGCTCGGTCAGATACGTGTCGAGTTGAGCGTCCAGGGCCTGGATGCGCTCCACCAGCTCGGTGTCCTCGGCGATCTGCTGGATCTCTTCCCGGGTGAGCGAGCCGAGGAGCTTGACGGGATCGTGGTTGACGCTGTCCCACGCCTGTGGGTTGAGTTCAGCGAACAGCTGTTCGGTGGGTTTGTTCCACGACCAGCGGAGATTGTTGGCGAGCCTGCTCAGAGGGCGAATCGACTCGGGGAGGACAGTACGTACGGTGAACCTGCGGATAGCCTTCACAGGCACAGACTATCCGTTGGGGAAGTCCCGCACGATTCACGCCGCAATCGTTCGTCTTCGTGACATAGATCTCTTATGGAACTTCAGTCTGGGGGCAGGACTGACTACGGTGTGACTTGTGACTTCGACAGACTCGAACAAGCCCGCATCCCCCGCGCAGGACCGCAAGGTCCCAGCTTCGACGAACGATGCGGCCACCAAGCCCCCGGCAGCCGGTTCTCCGTTGACGACGACGGGGGTGGCCGCGGCAGGCAAACCCGAGTCAGAGGCGGTCGTCGACCGCTCGTCGCTGGTCTACGGACGCATTCCGATCGAGCAGGTCTCCCCGGTGGTGCACGACGGGCGGCGTCCCGCCACCGCCCTCCCCGGAGAGTCGATCCGGGTGGCTGCCACCGTCTACCGCGAAGGACACGACGCGCTGGGGGTCTCCGCCGTCCTGCGCGGTCCGGACGGCGAGGAACGGCAGCGCGTGACCCTGGAGCTCAAGGCCAAGGGCACGGACCGCTACGAGGGCTGGCTGACGCCCGAGTCCGAAGGCGAGTGGAGCTTCACCGTCGAGGGCTGGTCGGACGTCTTCGGCACCTGGCACCACGACGCCGCCATCAAGCTGGCCGTCGGCCAGGATGTCGAGCTGATGATGGACGAGGGCGCTCTGGTCTTCGAGCGCGCGGCGGCCGAGACGGATCGCCCCGAGGAGCAGCGACGCCTCTTCGCCAAGGTCTCCGACCATCTGAAGGATCGTTCGATACCGGCCGGGCAGCGGTTCGCCGAGGCCACCGACCGGGGGATCCTGGCCGCCGTGGCGGCGCGTCCCATCCGTGCGCTGGTGACGGAGTCCAGGGCCTACCCGCTGCGCGTCGAACGCGACAAGGCGGGCCGGGGCGCATGGTACGAGTTCTTCCCCCGCTCCGAAGGCGCGGAGTGGGACCCCGAGACCGGGCGCTGGCGCTCCGGCACGCTCGTGACCGCGGCGCAGCGCCTGGACGCCGTGGCCGGGATGGGGTTCGACGTCATCTACCTGCCGCCCATCCACCCGATCGGCGTGGCCCACCGCAAGGGCCCCAACAACTCGCTGACCCCGGGCCCCGGGGACCCCGGTTCGCCGTGGGCCGTCGGCGCCGCTGAGGGCGGTCACGACACCATCCACCCGGATCTGGGAGGCTTCGACGATTTCGACGCGTTCGTGGACCGGGCCGAGTCCCTGGGCCTCGAGGTGGCTCTCGACCTGGCCCTGCAGGCCTCCCCGGATCATCCGTGGGTCCAGTCGCATCCGGAGTGGTTCACCACCCGGGCCGACGGCACGATCGCCTACGCGGAGAACCCGCCCAAGAAGTACCAGGACATCTACCCGGTCAACTTCGACAACGATCCCGAGGGGATCTCCCGTGAGGTCCTGCGGATCGTCGAGCTGTGGATCTCCCATGGCGTGCGCATCTTCCGCGTGGACAACCCGCACACCAAGCCGCTGTGGTTCTGGGAGTGGCTCTTGGGAAAGGTCTACGAGATCGACCCCGGAGTCGTGTTCCTGGCGGAGGCCTTCACCCGGCCGGCGATGATGCAGGGCCTGGCGAAGGCGGGCTTCCAGCAGTCCTACTCCTACTTCACGTGGCGCAACGCCAAGTGGGAGCTCGAGGAGTACCTGCAGGAGATCTCGCACGAGACCTCGGCGCACTACCGTCCGAACTTCTTCGTCAACACCCCCGACATCCTGACGGACTACTTCGTCCACGGCGGGCGGCCCGCTTTCAAGATCCGTGCCGCGCTCGCGGCCACGGCGTCGCCGGTCTGGGGGATGTACGCCGGCTACGAGCTCTACGAGAACGTGCAACGGCCCGGCGCCGAAGAGGCCATCGACAACGAGAAGTACGAGTACAGGCCCCGGGACTTCGAGGGGGCCGAGGCGCGCGGCGACTCGCTGGCTCCCTACGTCCGGCGGCTGAACCAGATCCGGCGCGAGCACCCCGCCCTGCTGGATCTGCAGAACCTCACGCTGCACAACACCGACGACGATGCGGTGCTGTGCTACTCCAAGACCAAGACGGTCATGGACGACGACGGCGAGCACGAGGACACCCTGATCGTGGTCGTGAACACCGACCCCCACGCCGTGCGGATGGCCAATATCGACCTCGACCTGAACGAGCTGGGCCTCCGCCCCGAGGATGTCGGGGACGACGGCGCCTTCGCCGCGGACGACCTCCTCACCGGCGCCTCCTGGCGCTGGGGCGAGCGGGTATGGGTCCGGCTGGACCCGTTCTACGAACCGGTGCACATCGTTCAGGTCCGTCGCAGCCGGTGACTCCCGAGGTGTCCGTACGGCCTGGCTCTTCGAAGCCGGGCCGCACGGATTCCGGCTCGCTCCGCCCGTGAACTCCCCATCGCCCCAGTGTCAGGAGACCGTGCTTCTGTGAATGCCATCAACCCCTCGAACTTCGGTATCAACGCCCCGGGCATCTCTCACGATCCGGACTGGTTCCGCAAGGCGGTCTTCTACGAAGTCCTCGTCCGGGCCTTCTCCGACGCGAACGGCGACGGTTCGGGGGATTTCTCAGGTCTGATCGACCGGCTGGACTATCTGCAGTGGCTCGGCATCGACTGCCTGTGGGTCCCGCCGTTCTACGAGTCCCCGCTGCGCGACGGCGGTTATGACATCTCCGACTACTACTCCGTACTGGACGACTTCGGCACGGTCTCCGATTTCAAGCGCCTGGTGGCCGAAGCGCATGCCCGGGGCCTTCGGGTGATCACGGACCTGCCCCTGAACCACACCTCGGATCAGCACCCCTGGTTCCAGGCCTCCCGGGAGGATCCGGACGGCCCGTTCGGGGATTTCTTCGTCTGGTCGGACACCGACGAGCTGTACCAGGATGCGCGCATCATCTTCGTGGACACGGAGGAGTCCAACTGGACCTTCGACCCCGTGCGCCGCCAGTTCTTCTGGCACCGGTTCTTCTCCCACCAGCCGGACCTGAACTTCGAGAACCCCAAGGTCGAGGCGGCCGTCTTCGACGTCGTGAGGTTCTGGCTGGACATGGGGATCGACGGCTTCCGCGCCGACGCCATCCCCTATCTGGTGGAGGAGGACGGCACCAACTGCGAGAACCTGCCCGGGACCCACGACTTCCTGGTGCGGCTGCGCCGCATGGTGGACGAGGAGTATCCGGGCCGCGTCATCATCGCGGAGGCCAACCAGCCCCCGGAGGAGGTGGTCGAGTACTACGGCACGGAGACGGACCCCGAATGCCACATGTGCTTCCACTTCCCGATCATGCCCCGGATCTTCTACGCGCTGCGGGACCAGAAGGCCGGCCCCATCGTGGAGACCATGGAGGAGACCCCCTCGATTCCCCGGGGGACCCAGTGGGGCACGTTCCTGCGCAACCACGACGAGCTGACCCTCGAGATGGTCACCCCCGAGGAGCGGCAGGCCATGCTCGGCTGGTACGCACCCGATTCGAGGATGCGTGCGAACGTGGGCATCCGTCGTCGTCTGGCCACGCTGCTGGACAACTCCAGGGCGGAGACCGAACTGATCCACGCCCTGCTCTTCGCCCTGCCCGGCAGTCCGTTCCTGTACTACGGGGACGAGATCGGCATGGGCGACAACATCTGGCTCGATGACCGCGACGCCTCCCGGACGCCCATGCAGTGGACCCCGGATCGCAATGCGGGGTTCTCGACCGCCGACCCGGGCAAGCTGTACCTGCCCGTCGTGCAGTCGCTGGTGCACCACTACACCCAGACGAACGTCGAGGCGCAGCTCGCCTCCTCCTCGTCGCTGCTGCACTGGATCCGGCGCATGCTCCTGGTCCGGCGCGAGCACCCCGCCTTCGGGCTGGGCGACTACCGGAACGTTCCGGCGGACCACGATTCGGTGCTGGCCTTCGTCCGCGAATTCCGTTCCGAGGACGACCGGCACGGACCGTACCCGGAGACGCTGATCTGCGTCTTCAACCTGTCCCACACCCCGGTGCGCGCCGTCCTGGACCTGGCCGAGTTCGCCGGGCGCGGACTGCGCGAGATCTTCGGAGGCGAGACGTTCGGCATGGTGGGCAACGACGGCAACTTCCATGTCACCCTGGGCTCGCAGGACTTCTACTGGCTGCGGCTGCGCGGAGCACCGGACGCCGAAGGAAACCAGCCGGAGACCCGGGCCCTGCCCGTCGTCTCTTCCCTGGGCTAGGGTCGGAACCGGCCACCATACGACTCATCACCAGGAGCACACTTGAGCACCGAGATCCCGGAGCCCGCACCTCCAGAGAGGTCCGAGGGCGTGGAAGCGCTCCTGAGGCAGTGGCTTCCCTCGCGCCGCTGGTTCCCGTTCGACGCAGCCCAGGGTGAGCCGCAGCTCGGTGTCGTGGCCCGGATCCCCGTGATCCGCCATGGCGACGACGAGACCGGCAGCTTCGTCTACCTCGTGCGCGCCACCATCGGAGACCGCACCGAGCTCGTGCAGATCCCCCTACGGTTCGCACGCGAGGCGAGCCCGCAGGACATCGGCACCGTCCAGGGCGGTGCGGGGGCGAGGCTTCACATCCGCGAAGCCGTGGACGACGTCGAGTTCCTGGAAGTGGTCCTGAACCTGATGGAGGGACGGCGCAAGGTGCGGGCGGAGGACGCCGAGCTGACCGGAGGCTCCAACTCCGCGCTGATCGCCACCACCTCCGTCCGCACCGAGGACCAGGTCCAGGTGATCTCCGGCGAACAGTCGAACACGTCGGTCATCGTGCGTCCCGTCGAACCGGGGGAGGACGCGGTCATCCTCAAGTTCTTCCGGGTGATCTCTCCGGGGAGCAACCCGGATGTGGAGGTCGGCCGCGCGCTGACCGACCTGGGCTGTTCAGTGGTCCCGCGGACCTGGGGGTGGGCGGACCTGAGCTGGGTCGATCACACCGGTGACGGTGGCTCAGAAGCCGGAACGGCAGGTGCGGCGCAGACCGGGCAGATCGTCGTCGTCACCGAACTGATCGACGGCGCCTCCGATGCCTGGGCCACGGCCGTGGAAGCGGCCGCGCAGAACCGGGACTTCTCCGTGGAGGCCCGTGAACTGGGCCGCGCGACCGCGCGTATGCACCGTGACCTGGAGAGCGCCTTCGGGTCCCGGACGATGGACGCGCAGCAGCGCGGCCAGCTGCTGCAAGGGATCACCAAGCGCATCGCGTGGGCTGGAGAAGCCCTGGCCCCCCGGATGGACGAGCACGCCACCGCCCTGGAGGGCGTGGTCGAAGACCTCGAGCGGGTGGGCGATCTGCCCGCCGTCCAGCGCATCCACGGCGACTACCACCTGGGGCAGGTGCTGAGAGGCGCCGACGGCGCCTACCGCATCCTGGATTTCGAGGGTGAGCCGCTGCGCCCCATCCGTGAGCGGGTGCTGCCGGATCTCGCCCTGCGAGACGTCGTCGGCATGCTGAGGTCGCTGGACTACGCCGCGGCGTTCGGACACAGGAGCTCTGGCGCCGACACCACCGAGTGGGGCGAGACGGCCGCCGCCGCGTTCCTGGAGGGGTGGACCTCCGTCAGCCGCGTCGCCGTCGACCGCCAGGACCCGGCCTTCCGGGCCCTGTGGCTGGACAAGGCGTTGTACGAGGTGGTCTACGAGACCCGTAACCGTCCTGACTGGGTCGACGTTCCGCGCCAGGCGGTCGACCGTGCCCTGGCCCCGGCTGCGGGCGAACCGAGTATGTCCGACGTCACACAGCAGGAAATTGACGTCGAGTCCGATGTGGCGGTTGAGCCGAAAACCCCCACTTTCCTACCGTGGGCGCAAGGATCCAGCGAGGATCCCGCTGGAGAGCCCGAAGAAACCGGAAGCGAGTATCCCGTGTCATACACCACCTCTGAGGATGTCTTGGCCGCAGTGGCCGAAGGCAGATACTACGATCCGCACCAGGTTCTCGGCGCCCACCCCATCGGAGATGGAACGATCGTCATCCGCACCTTGCGCCGTTTCGCCAAGGAGGTCTCGGTCGTCCTCGCGGACGGGTCCACGCGCCGCCTCAGCCACGAGTGGGGCGGGATCTTCTCGGGCCGGATTCCAGCTGACGGAGACGGAGTCCCGGACTACCGGCTGCGCGTCTCATGGGGCGGGCAGGACCCGGTCGACCTCGACGACTCCTACCGGTACGCGCCGACCCTCGGCGAGCTGGACCTGCACCTGATCGGCGAGGGCCGGCACGAAACCCTGTGGAACGTCCTGGGCTCGCACGTGCATTCCTGGCCGTCGGCCATGGGCGAGATCCACGGCACGAGCTTCGCGGTGTGGGCCCCCAATGCCCAGGCCGTGAGGGTGATCGGCGACTTCAACGGCTGGGACGGCACGGAGCACACCATGCGGTCGCTGGGCGGCAGCGGTGTGTGGGAGGTCTTCATCCCGGGCGTGGGCGTCGGCACCACCTACAAGTACCGGCTGCTCGGCAAGGACGGGCAGTGGCGCGACAAGGCCGATCCCATGGCTCGCTGGACCGAGGAGCCGCCGCGGACGGGCTCGCGCGTCTGGGACGGCGACTACGAGTTCACCGACGACACCTGGATGGACCGCCGGACTCAGACCGATCCGCACAACTCGCCGATGAGCGTGTACGAGATGCACATCGCGTCGTGGCGGCAGGGCCTGTCCTACCGGGACCTGGCCACCGAGCTGGTCGAGTACGTCCAGGCCCACGGATTCACCCATGTGGAGTTCATGCCGGTCGCGGAGCATCCGTTCGGCGGTTCCTGGGGGTACCAGGTCACCGGTTACTACGCGCCGTCGTCCCGATTCGGCGACCCGGATGACTTCAAGTACCTGGTCAACGCCCTGCACGAAGCCGGCATCGGCGTTCTCGTGGACTGGGTCCCGGGGCACTTCCCCAAGGATGACTGGGCGCTCGCGAAGTTCGACGGCGCACCCCTGTACGAGCACCCGGACCCTCGCCGCGGCGAGCACAAGGACTGGGGCACCCTCATCTTCGACTACGGCCGTAGCGAGGTCCGCAACTTCCTCGTGGCCAATGCGCTGTACTGGCTCGAGGAGTTCCATATCGACGGTCTGCGCGTGGACGCCGTCGCCTCCATGCTCTACCTCGACTACTCCCGCGAGGACGGCGAATGGGAGCCCAACCAGTTCGGAGGCCGGGAGAACCTGGAGGCGATCTCCTTCCTGCAGGAGGCCAACGCCACCGCCTACCGCCGGAACCCCGGCATCGTGATGATCGCCGAGGAGTCCACCGCCTTCCCGGGCGTCACCCAGCCCACCGAGAACAACGGACTGGGCTTCGGGATCAAGTGGAACATGGGGTGGATGCACGACTCGCTGGAGTACGTGGCCGAAGACCCCATGTACCGCCACTACCACCACGGCAAGATGACCTTCTCCCTCGTCTACGCCTACTCGGAGAACTTCATCCTTCCGATCTCGCACGATGAGGTCGTCTACGGCAAGGGCTCCTTGCTGCGGAAGATGCCCGGCGACCGCTGGAAGCAGCTGGCCGGGGTCCGCGCGTACCTGGCGTACATGTGGGCCCACCCCGGCAAGCAGCTCCTGTTCATGGGTCAGGAGTTCGCCCAGGAGTCCGAGTGGAACAACGAGCGCAGCCTGGACTGGTGGCTCGCCGACACGGAGCCGCATCACGGTGTCCAGGAGCTGGTGGCCAGGATCAACGAGGTCTACAAGGAGACCCCCGCACTATGGGCGCAGGACAACACCCCTGACGGGTTCAACTGGCTGGACGCCAACGACGCCGGCCGCAACACGTTCTCCTTCGTGCGCTGGGACCGTGAAGGCAATCCCCTGGTGTGCCTGGTCAACTTCGCGGGCAACCCCCATTACGACTACCGGCTGGCCCTGCCGTTCGCCGGGGAGTGGGAAGAGGTGCTGAACTCCGACGAAGAGCAGTACGGCGGTTCGGGTGTGGGCAACGGCGGAACCATCACGGCTGTCGACAAGCCGCACTATGCGCAGCCGGCTCATGCGATCGTGACCGTCCCGCCGCTGGCGGCCCTGTGGCTGCGGCCAGTGCAGAGCTAGCCCTCTGAGCCAGAGATCGAGCAGTGGCCCGGCCGTCCCCACGGCCGGGCCACTGTCATGCGGGCCTGGTTGCGAGGGGTCAGATGTGGGTGTACTGTTTCACGTCGTTGCTCAGGGCGCCGACCGATGAGGAAGGCGACCGGACGACCACGGTTCCTCACCGTTTACCTGCTGGAAACGCAGAGTTGACGGAACGGACACCGAGTCGGTAGAGTAGCGGAGCGCTTCGGCGCGGTGTGAAGCACCGAGAAGCCGCAAAACCAAGAATCAGCTACGGCAGATGCACGAGCTGAGCGGTCTGCGGCGGTGTGGGTACCGTGATCGGACTGTTGTTTGAGAACTCAATAGTGTTTTG
>NZ_ML708622.1 GCF_008831305.1 Kocuria coralli | reverse complement strand
AAACACTATTGAGTTCTCAAACAACAGCAGATGAACCGTCCGTACCGAACCGGACATGTTCCCTGAGTTCCGTCGCTACGAAACTTCCGTTTCGCTGCGGTCCGCAACGTTAGTCATCTTGTCCGCCTCTCGCAACTCGGCCGTTCGTGCACATGGCACGGCGATCTTCGTTCGAGTGTGACTGGAGTAGATGATGTCGGTTCTGGACCGAGCGCCGTTCTCGGGGGCTTCTCGCTCCCGCATCTCGCGGCGACGGGGTTATACCTTACACACGCTCGGCCTCCACTGCAAGCCGCTGCCCGATCTCCGTCTGGACACCCTCGCCCGAGGTGGGCCGGCGATCCACCCTTGGTGCTCTGACCAGGAGAGACGGACGGAGCGCGAGGAAGCTTCAGTCCCCGACGACCACGGCGGCCATGTTCTTCTTGCCCCGTTTGAGCAGAGCGATATTGCCCGGCAGCAGCTGGTCGTCGGTCAGTTCGGCGTCGGCGCCGGCGACCTTGACGTTGTTCACGGACACTCCGCCGTCGTTCAGCGTGCGGCGGGCCTCCGAGTTCGACGCCGACAGGCCGGTGGCCACCAGGAGCTCGACCAGCGACCGGGCCGAGGGGGCCACGCGGGCCGAGGGCAGTTCCGCCACGAGGGCTTGGAGGGTCGGGGCGTCCAGCTCGGCGAAGTCTCCCTTTCCGAAAACGGCCTCGGACGCGGCGATCACCTGCTCGGTGGCGGCCTTCCCGTGAACCAGCGTGTTCACGTCATAGGCGAGGGCCTTCTGCGCCTCCCGGCGGAAGGGCTCCTCCGCCACCTTGCGCTCGAGCTCCCCAATCTCCTCCCGGGTACGGAAGGTGAACACCTTGAGGCGGTCGATCACATCGGCATCGGCGGTGTTGAGCCAGAACTGGTAGAACGCGTACGGCGAGGTCATCTCGGGGTTCAGCCAGATGGCGTTGCCCTCGGACTTGCCGAACTTGGTGCCGTCGGAGTTGGTGATCAGCGGAGTACCGATCGCGTGCACGTTCACGCCCTCGGCCTTGCGGACCAGCTCCGTGCCGGCGGTCAGGTTGCCCCACTGATCGGATCCGCCCGTCTCCAGGACGCAGTCGTAGTCGCGGTACAGGTTCAGGAAGTCGTAGCCCTGCAGCACCTGGTAGCTGAACTCCGCGTAGGAGATCCCCTCGTCCGAGTTCAGGCGCTTGGCCACGATCTCCTTCTTGATCATGGTGCCCACCCGGAAGTTCTTGCCGATCTCCCGCAGGAAGTCGATGGCCGAGAGGTTCGCGGTCCAGTCCAGGTTGTTGACCATCCGCGCGGCGTTGGCACCCTCGAAGGAGAGGAAGCGCTCGATCTGCGTCCGCAACCCGTCCACCCATTCGGCGACCAGTTCACGCGAGTTCAGCACCCGCTCCGCGGATTCGCGGGGATCGCCGATCAGTCCCGTGGAGCCCCCCACCAGTCCCAGCGGCTTGTGCCCGGCCAGCTGCAGCCGGCGCAGGGTCAGGAGCTGGACCAGGTGGCCCAGGTGCAGTGAGGCCGCGGTGGGGTCGAATCCGCAGTAATAGGTGATCGGATCGCCCGAGAGCACTTCCTCCAGGGCGGCCTCGTCGGTGGAGACATACACCAGGCCGCGCCACTTGAGTTCCTGCCAGACGTTGGGGAACGAGGGATCGTTGTGCTGCTGCTCAAAGTCGATGCTTTCCGTCACCCGCACAAAAATACCAGCCCTCCGGGACTCCCCCGTTCGGCCGTGGAGCCCGGAGCCGGGCCGGCCCCGGCGTCACGACGACGGCGAGAGACCCTCCGGAAGCTCTCCCGATCCGATGACCCGCAGACGCTGCGTGGGACGGGTCATCGCCACGTAGAGCGACCCCACCCCGTCATCGTCGTCGACGATCTCGGCGGGCTGGACCAGCACGACCGAGTCGAACTCCAGTCCCTTGGCGTCCCACGGCGAGAGCACGACCACCTGGTTGTCGATCCGGCGCATCCCGGCGCCGACCTTGCCCGGCAGCCGCTCCGAGAGGGCTGAGCCCAGTGCCCCGATCCGGTGCTCGGCGGCGATCACCGCCACCAGGCCGCCCTCGACGGCATCGACCTCCGCCTCGGTCTGATCGACGACCGCCTGCGTCAGGGACTCGTCGCCGGCGGACTGCGGGAGCCCGGTGACCAAAGGGGCCTCGCCGTCGCGGACCGCCTTGGGTGCGGAGATCTCCAGCCCCGCCGCGCGGGCTACCGCCACGGCGGCATCCGCGATCGCGGCTGGGGTGCGGTAGTTGACCGTGAGCTCGTCGAGCTCGAACCGGTCCTTGACGAAGGGCCCCAGGGCCGCGGACCAGGACTTCGCCGCCGAGGCGGAACCGCCCTGGGCGATATCGCCCACCACCGTGAAGGACTTCATGGGGCACCGGCGCATGAGCACCCGCCACTGCATGGGCGTCAGCTCCTGCGCCTCGTCCACCACCACGTGGCCGTAGGCCCAGGTGCGATCCGCATGGGCGGCCTCGACCGCGGTCATCCGGTGCTCGGCCTCCTCGTTGAAGGCCGTCAGGTCGGCGGCCGTGACCACTCCGTCGACGCCGACGTCCTCGAGGGACTGGTGCATGTTGTAGAGGGCCTTCTCGGCGTTCTCGGTGGCCTTGGCCCGCTCGGCTTCCGTCGTCGTGATCCGTACCCCGGCGCCCTCCAGATCGCCCAGCAGCTCCGCAGCCTCGTCCAGCAGCGGCACGTCCGAGACGGTCAGGGGCGCGTCCGCGGGCCGCTCCAGCAGAGCCCGCTCCCGCGCGGAGTAGTCGCGGAAGGCGGAGTCGAGGTAGCGGCGCTTGGCGAAGAGCTGGCGAACCAACGTCTCAGGCGACAGCGGCAGCCAGCACAGATTGATGGCCTTCCTGACCTCGGGCGACTGCCGCAGATCCTCGACCAGATAGGAACGGTCCATGACGTTGCCGGACCGCTTGTTCAGATCCTCGCCCAGGCTCTCGGCGAGATCGCGCAGGACGATCTTGACGAAGGTCCCGCGGGCCTCGTTATGGGGTTTGCCGGTGGCCCGGGCCTTGTCGCGAGCGCGGCGGACGAGCTTCCGCGGGAGCACGACCTCATAGGAATCGGCGTGCAGCACCTGGTCCTGAGCGGGCACCTTCTGCCGGTCCCGCACCGCCTGCCGGACGACCTCCGCCATGTGCAGGTCGGCCTTGATCCGCACTACCTCGCGATCGCGCTCGGGCACGCCGTGCACTCCCGGGTACAGATCGGCCAGGGAGGACATGACGACGCCGGTCTCCCCGAGGGACGGCAGCACCCGGTCGATGTACCACAGGAACGACGACGACGGGCCGACGATGAGCACGCCGGACTTGCGCAGCCGTTCGCGATGCTCGTAGAGCAGATATGCGGCGCGGTGCAGGGCCACGGCGGTCTTGCCGGTACCGGGACCGCCCTGGACCACGTGGACTCCCGGCAGCGGGGCGCGGATGATCCTGTCCTGCTCGGCCTGGATGGTGGAGACGATGTCCGTCATCCGGCCCGTGCGCTTGGAGTTCAACGCCGCGAGCAGGGCGCCCTCGCCCTGCAGCACGCCGTCGTCATCGAGCATCTCGGGGTCCAGGACGTCGTCCTCGATCGCAGAGACCTCGCGGCCGTCCAGGATCAGGTGGCGGCGGCGGACGCCCATGGGGTGGCGGCCGGTGGCCTGGTAGAAGGCCGCGGCCTCCCGGGCCCGCCAGTCGACCATCAGGCGCTGGTGGTCCTCCGTAGCCAGGCCGATGCGCCCGATGTAGCGGGTGTGCTCGCCGTCCTCCCCCGTGGTGTCGAGACGCCCGAACACCAGGCGGTTGTCCACGGAGTTCAGCTGCGCCAGCCGGTCCTCGTAGTGCGTGGCGAAGGCGTCCCGCTCGGATCGGCTCTGGTGGTTGCCGCCGGTATCGGTGCGGCGCACCTTGGCCAGTTCGGCGGACTTCTCCTCCCGGAGATCGTCGAGGCGCGAATACAGCACCCGCACGTAGTCGCGCTCCAGCTTCAGCTGTCGCTCAACTCGCTCCGAGGGGGTGGTCTCCGCGGTGCCTTCGCCGGCCAGCGACCGAGTGGTGTTCGCGACTTCCGTCATGCGATCGATCTCCTCCATGAAATACAGACCCACTATCGTAGACGGGTCTCGGGGAAGGAAAAGATGACGCGGGCCACTCTTGTGTCGCCTTGACCTGACCGCCCCTTGCGAAAGGCCTGTCCGGTGGTGCGACGGGCCGGCTCACAGCCGGTAGAGCGCACGCACCCGGTGGCCGCCGAGCTTGGCGCGCCCGCGGAGGTCGGTCAGTTCCATGACCAGGCCGAACCCCGCGATGTGCAGTCCCGCCTGGTGCAGCAGATGGCCGCTGGCCTCTAGGGTTCCTCCGGTGGCCAGCAGGTCGTCGACCACGAGCACCCGGGTGCCCCGGGGAAGGGCGTCCGTGTGCACCTCCAGGGTCGCCGTCCCGTATTCGAGCTGGTACGGCTGCCGGTAGGTCTCCCGGGGCAGCTTGCCTTCCTTCCTGATGGGCAGGACGCCGCACCCGGCAGCGTGGGCGATCCCTCCCGCCAGCAGGAACCCCCGCGCCTCGACTCCGGCCACGCAGTCGAACTGGCCTTCGAAGGCCTCGGCCAGCGCCTGGACCGTGCGGTTGAACCCGGGACCGTCGCCGAAGAGCGGGGTCAGGTCGCGGAAGAGGACGCCGGGCTCGGGGTAGTCGGGGATCTTCACGCACAGGCGCTCGATCATCTGCTCGATGGGTTCTGACGGCTGTGCGCGCTGCTGCTGATTCACAGGGGCCATGGTATCGGCACCGGCGCGTATATGACGTGGCGTGCCGCCGGTCGCACGCCCCTCAGGATGGACGGCGACGGCGGTTCCGTTTCACCGCCGCACGGTACGGCGAGACCGTGCGGTCGCCCGAGATCGCGAACCGCCACGGGAACGCCTCCGTCCCGCCGTCTCCGGAGACTCCGGTGCGGGCGGTCTGCTGGATCCCGGAAGGGCGGTCGCCGGCCCTGAGGTGGACCCCGGGGACGATGGGGTCCGCTGACAGCGGGGCGCCGTCGTCGTCGAGGGTCAGGCCCAGGGCCTGGGCCACGTTCCCGGGGCCGCGTGCCAGGAGGTCATCCGGCACGGGGCTGCGGCGCCGGGCGCTGCGCCGCTGCCTGGCCAGCTCCGCGCCGGCGATCACCTCGCCGGCGCGGATCAGGCACCCGCCCGCGTCACCGGGCGGCCGGCACACAAGGTTCACGGCATGGTGCATGCCGTAGGTGAAGTAGACGTAGATGTGCCCCGGAGGCCCGAACATCGAGGCGTTGCGGGCGGTCCGGCCGCGGTAGGTGTGGGCCCCGGGGTCGGGAAGGTCGGAGTCGGCCGGCCCGCCGTAGGCCTCGATCTCGGTCAGGCGCAGCGTGACGGTGCCAAGCGGCGTCGTCGTGCTCAGGAGGCAGCCCAGGAGGGCCGGGGCCGCCTCGGGAGCGGGACGGGCGAGCAGGGCCAGCAGTCCATCGTCCAGGGGCTGGACGATGGCCTGCTCCCCACGGGGGTCGTCGGCCACCGGTCGCGGCTCAGCCGGAGACGACCGGCTGCCGGTTCTCGAACCCGGTCACCGCCGCCACGCGCTTCTTGAGTTCCGCCAGCTGCTGGGCGACGGCCTCGGGGCCGGTCCCGCCCTGCGACGAGCGGGAGTTCAGCGAGCCCTCGAGCGTCAGGACCTCGCGCACGTCCGGGGTCAAGCGGGCGTCGATGGCCGCGAAGTCCTCGTCGGAGAGATCCCACAGCTCGATCCCCCGCTGCTCGCACACGCGCACGGCATCGCCTGCGATCTCGTGGGCATCGCGGAACGGGATGCCCTGGCGGACCAGCCACTCGGCGATGTCCGTGGCCAGAGCGAAACCCTGGGGAGCCAGCTCGGCCATGCGCTCGGTGTTGAAGGTGAGAGTGGCCACCATCCCGGAGACGGCGGGCAGCAGGACCTCGAGCTGGTCGATGGCGTCGAAGACCGGCTCCTTGTCCTCCTGGAGATCCCGGTTGTACGCCAGCGGCAGTGCCTTGAGCGTGGCCAGCAGGCCGGTCAGGTCGCCGATGAGCCGGCCTGCCTTGCCGCGGGCGAGCTCGGCCACGTCGGGGTTCTTCTTCTGGGGCATGATCGAGGAGCCGGTCGAGAAGGCGTCGTCCAGGGTGGCGAAGGAGAACTCCTTGGTGGCCCACGTGGTGATCTCCTCGGAGATCCGGGAGACGTCGACGGCGAGCATCGCGCACACCCAGGCGAACTCGGCGTAGACGTCGCGCGAGGCGGTCCCGTCGATCGAGTTGAACACGGCCGAGTCGAAGCCCAGCTCGTCCGCCACGGCGTTCGGGTCGAGGCCCAGGGTCGAACCCGCCAGCGCACCCGAACCGTACGGCGACACGGCGGCGCGTGCGTCCCAGTCCACGAAACGCTCGACGTCGCGGACCATGGCCCAGGCATGGGCCAGGAGGTGGTGCGAGAGCAGGATGGGCTGGGCGTGCTGGAGGTGGGTGCGGCCGGGCATGGGCGCGTAGGGATGGGCCTCGGACTGGGCGATCAGGGCACGCACCACGTCCAGGAGGTTGCCCGCGATGATCGAGGCATGGTCCCGCAGGTACATCCGGCCCATGGTGGCGATCTGGTCGTTACGGGAGCGCCCGGCGCGCAGCTTGCCGCCCAGCTCCGTCCCGGCGCGTTCGATCAGGCCGCGTTCCAGGCAGCCGTGCACGTCCTCGTCGGACTCTGCGGGCACATAGCTACCCGAACGAACATCCGCTTCGAGGCGGTCGAGGGCATCGACCATGCCGGACAGCTCGTCGTCGTCCAGCAGGCCGGCACGGTGCAGCACCCTGGCATGGGCCCGGGAACCCGCGATGTCGTACGGCGCCAGGCGCCAGTCGAACTGCGTGGACTTCGACAACGCCGCCAGCGCCTGATCCGGCCCTCCGGCGAACCGGCCGCCCCACAGTGCGCCCTCGTTGGTCCCGTGCTTGACGTGCTCTGCCATGGATCCCCTCACTCGTGTGCTGAAACTGTCCTCCAGGATAAGGCCGCGCCCCAGTGCCGGATGCCCGGGTCCCCGCGGGCTCGTCATGAGCCTGCGGGGACCCGGGCATCCGGGGGAAGGATCAGGACCCGGCGGCCAGACGCTGGTCCCGCGCCGAGGCGACCTTGGAGGACATCCCGAACAGCTCGATGAAGCCGCGGGCCTGCGACTGGTCGAAGGAGTCGCCCTCGTCGTAGGTGGCCAGGTTGAAGTCGTACAGCGAGGTGTCGGAGCGGCGCCCGGTCACGGTGGCCTTGCCCGCGTGGAGGGTCATCCGGATGTCGCCGTTGGCGTAGCGCTGGGTGTCGTCCAGGAAGACGTCCAGGGACTTCTTCAGCGGGGAGAACCACTGCCCGTCGTACACGAGTTCCGTCCAGCGCTGGCCCACGGTCTTCTTGAACCGGGCCTGCTCGCGCTCGATGGTCACGTTCTCGAGCTCCTGGTGCGCGGCGATCAGGGCCATGGCCCCCGGCGCCTCGTAGATCTCACGGGACTTGATGCCCACCAGGCGGTCCTCGACGATGTCGATGCGGCCGACGCCCTGGGCACCTGCGCGCCGGTTCATCTCCTGGATCGCCTCGAGCGGCGTGACCGGGCGGCCGTCGATGGCCACCGGGATGCCCTGCTCGAAGCTCAGCACCACTTCATCGGGTGCCGGGGAGAAGGCGGGGTCGTCGGTGTAGTCGTAGACGTCCTTGGTGGGCCCGTTCCAGATGTTCTCGAGGAAGCCGGTCTCGATGGCACGACCCCACACGTTCTGGTCGATCGAGAACGGGTTCTTCTTGGTGGTCGCGATGGGGAGGTCGTTGCGCTCGGCGTAGTCGATCGCCTTCTCGCGGGTCAGCGCCAGATCGCGGACGGGCGCGATGCACTTGAGGTCCGGGCCGAGGGTCTGGATGCCGACCTCGAAACGGACCTGGTCGTTGCCCTTGCCGGTGCACCCATGGGCCACCGTGGTGGCGCCGAAGGCCTTCGCGGCGTCCACCAGGTGCTTGACGATCACCGGCCGGGAGACGGCGGAGACCAGCGGGTAGGAGTCCATGTAGAGGCCGTTGGCCTTGAGCGCCGGCATGCAGTACTCGTTGGCGAATTCATCGCGGGCATCGGCCACGACCGCCTCCACCGCACCGCAGTCCAGCGCGCGCTGACGGATCGACTCGAGATCCTCACCGCCCTGCCCCACATCGACGGCGCAGGCGATGACCTCCGCTCCGGTGGCTTCACCGATCCATCCGATGGCCACGGAAGTGTCCAGGCCGCCCGAGTAGGCAAGCACGACGCGCTCGGTCACGAAAGTTCTCCTTCAGATCGTCTCGACTCAACTGCTGCATGACTATACACGTCGTGTTGTATTTATGCATGAAGGGTGCCGGCGACCGGTTCCGCCGGGCCTCATGCCACGTTTCGCCCCGGACCCCGTTCCGGGCTTCACCCCGGACTTCACTGAGGGGGAACGTGACTGTGGGCCGCCCTCGCCTGCGCCACAATGGCCGGAGTACCGTAACCCGCCCCCGACCGCAGGAGTCCCCCGTGACCGGATCCCCCGCCCCCGAACCGTCCCCGACCCCCGAGCTGACCGAGCAGGAGATGGAGCTGCTCAACAGCATGTTCGACGCCGCCCGCGAGGGGCGGACCGAGCAGCTGGCCGCGGCCATCGACCAGGGCATACCGGTCAACCTGACCAACGGCAAGGGCGACACCCTGCTGAACCTGGCGGCCTACCACCAGCACGAGGACACCGTCGCCATGCTTCTCGCCCGGGGCGCAGACACGGAGCGCGTCTCCGACATGGGCTTCACCGCTCTGATCTGCGCGGTCTTCCGCGGCGACGAAGCCATCACCCAGCGGTTGCTCGAGGCGGGCGCCCAGCAGAACACGGGCTTCCAGCCGGCGGTGGCGGTCGCCGAGGAGTTCGGCCGCACCAACGTGATCCCGATCCTGGAGCGGTTCGCCTGAGGTGAGCTGAGCCCGCACGGGTGCACGAGGCCGACCCCTATGCTCCCGGCTCCGTATCCGGATCGCTCAGCGAGCGCACCGAGCCACGGGTGATGAGAGGCATGGGCAGGAGCGTGGGCTCCCGCTCGGCGTCGCCGAGCAGCATCTCGACGCCACGGCGCCCCATCTCCTCGTAGGGCAGCCGCGCGGTGGTCAGTCCCGGACGCACGTACCCCGCGAGCTCCTCGTCGGCGAAGGAGATGAGCGAGAAGTCCTCGGGGATGCGCAGCCTGCGTGCCGCGGCGGCCTGGTAGATGCCGAAGGCGACGTTGTCGTTGCCGGCGACGATCGCCGTCAGCCCGGGATGCTCGTCGAGCAGACGCCCGGCGTACTCATAGCCGATCTCGGGCTCCCAGCGCGGCACCCCGATCCGCGCCGGCGTGATGCCGGCCTCCGCAAAGGTCTCGTTCATGCCGATGAACCGCTGGTGAATGGTCGCGGAGACCCGCAGGTCCTCGAAGGACTCGGGGAGATCGCCCACGATGCCGATGCGCCGGTGCCCCCGGTCGAGGAGATGCGCTGCGACGCTCTGGCCCGCCCGGCGCTCGTCGGGGAGCACATGGGGGTGCCCCTCGGAGGTGACGCCGTTGATCAGTACGAACGGGAGCCCCTCGGGGAGCGACGGCGCCGTGATCATCCGCGCGGCCATCAAGCCGATGAGCAGCCCGTCCACGCGACGGTCGGTGAGCTCCCGGGCCGCTCCCGTCAGGCTTCCGTGCGCGCCCACCTCGGCTAGGAGAACGGTGTTGCCATGAGATCTCGCGGCGTCGAGCACCCCGCCGATCATCCCCGACGCGTAGCGCGTCAGGGTGACCTGGTCGGAGACGAAGCCGATGGTACGGGTCCGTCCCAAACGCAGACTCTGCGCTGCGGGGTTCGGCCGATAGCCCAGCTCCTTCGCCGCGGCGCGAACCCGCTCGGCGGCCTCCTCGGAGAGCCTGGACCCGGGACGGTCGTTCAGGATCAAGCTGACCGCGGCCGGAGACATTCCCGCCAGGCGGGCGACGTCGGCAAGCGTCGGGCGGCGAGGGGTGGATCTGGCCACGGACTCCCCTTCACTCTCCCCTCATTGCGCTGGACTGGGACTCAGTATATGAGACCGCGCCCCGGACACGCTCCGCGGGACTGCGCGAGGCCTCCGACCTCTTCAGAAAAATGATGGACCGGACATCCGGGCCATGCTAACTTGCACGTGCTAAATGCATTTAGCACTTCACTATCTCGAACGGGTTTCGGCAGAGGTTTCCAAGCGGCGCTGCCAGGATTCGCCGGACCGGTTCCCGAAGGCCAATGGAGGTCTTGGTATGGCAATCAGCGGGCGGCTGTTGAAGAACGGCGCGTACTTGCAGAGTTCGACGACCCTGTTCGTCTTCTTCGCCGGCTGGGGTATCTGGTGGTCCTTCTTCGCGGTCTGGCTCGAGCACGGTCTCGGGCTCAGCGGCGGCCAGATCGGCACCGTCTACTCGGTGAACTCGTTCACGACGATCGTGGCACTCCTGTTCTAGGGCATGATGCAGGACCGCCTGGTCCTGAAGCGGAATCTCGTCATCGTGGCCTCGTCGGTCATGGCGTGCCTGGCTCCGTTCGTCCTCTTCATCTATCAGCCGCTGCTGCAGAACGCGTTCGGCTGGGGCGTGCTGGCCGGGGCCATCTACCTGCCGTTCGGCTACACGGCCGCGGTCGGGCTGCTCGAGGCCTTCTCGGAGCGCATGAGCCGCACCTACGGCTTCGCCTACGGTCAGGCGCGCGGCTGGGGATCCCTCGGCTACGGCGTGGCTGCGCTCTTCACGGGCTTCATCTTCACCGTCAACCCGGCGATCAACTTCTTCCTCGGCTCGGCGCTCGGCGTTCTCTGCCTGCTCGTGCAGATCTTCTGGAAGACCGACCACGTTCCCCTGGCACCGGGTCACACCGAGCACCCGCCTGCGCCGACCCTGCGCGAGATGGCCGACGTCCTGAAGCTCAAGGGTCTCTGGGTGGTCATCGGCTTCGTGATCTTCAGCTGGACGTTCTACAACCTCTACGACAACCAGATGTTCCCCAACTTCTACGCGGGCCTGTTCGAGAACGAGGACGTGGGCATCCACACCTACGGCATCCTGAACTCCGTGCAGGTCTTCGCAGAGGCCGGCTGCATGATGCTCGTCCCGCTGATCATGCGCAGGGTCGGGGTGCGCAACATCCTGCTCATGGGCGTCTCCTTGATGTGCCTGCGCATCCTCGGCTCGGCGGTCTTCGACGATCCCGTGGTCATCTCCTGCGTGAAGATGCTGCACGCGATCGAGGTGCCGCTGTTCGTGCTCGGCATCTTCCGCTACCTCACGCTGCACTTCCCCGCCGCGCTCTCGGCCACGCTGTACATGGTCGGCTTCGAGATCGCCGCGCAGCTCGGCAACGTGTTCTTCGCGACCCCGTTCGGATACATCCGCGACGCCATCGGCTTCCAGTCCACGTTCCTGGTGATCGCCGGCGTGGTCGCCTGTGCGGGTCTCTGGGCGTTCTTCGCCCTGAAGAAGGACGATCAGGACGTCGAGGGCGATCCGTTCATCCGCTCCGGCCGTTCCGGCGTGACCGGCGTCGTCAAGACAGTGCGACAGTGACATCCGGGATCCCCCGTCGAGTTCGCCCCGCGGGCGAACTCGACGGGGGATCCCGCATTCCGGGGCGGAATCCTCGTCGCCCCGGCCCGCTTCTTCGTCCCGGAACCTGGAGCCATGAACAGCCTGCACTTCTCCCCGCGCCGCAACTGGATGAACGACCCGAACGGGCTCCTCTTCCACGGCGGCCGCTACCACCTCTACTTCCAGTACAACCCTCTCGGTGTGGGGCATGGGAACCTCAGCTGGGGGCACGCCTCGAGCAAGGATCTCGTGGTCTGGGAGGAGCACCCCGTGGCCATCCGGTTCGACGATGACGAGGAGATCTTCTCCGGCTCGATCGTGGTCGACGCCGAGAACACCACGGGATTCGGCTCGGTCGAGGCGCCGGCCCTCGTGGCCTGCTACACCTCGGAGTCGAAGCACGCCGCCCATCAGGCGCAGTCGCTCGCCTACAGCCTCGACGGCGGACTGAGCTGGACCAAGCACGCCGGGAATCCCGTGCTCGACCGCCGCTCGACGGACTTCCGGGATCCGAAGATCATCCGGTGGGACGGCGGGCCGGAGGGAGCCGAGGGCTCCTACTGGGTCATGGTGGCGGTGGAGGCGAAGCAGCAGGAGGTCGTGCTGTACCGCTCGGACGATCTGCTCTCCTGGACCTACCTGTCCTCCTTCGGTCCCGCCGGCGCCGTGGGAGGGGTGTGGGAGTGCCCGGATATCTTCCCCTTGCGCCTCGAGGGGACCGACGAGGTGCGCTGGGTCCTGCTCGTCAGCCTCTGGCCGGGCGGGATCGCGGGCGGTTCGGGGACCCAGTATTTCGTGGGCGGGTTCGACGGGCGGACGTTCACGCCCGATGTCCACCGGGAGCCCGTCGAGGTCTCGGATGAAGCGGGCCTGGCCGGACTCGACTGGTTCGACTACGGTCGCGACTGCTACGCCGGCGTGACCTTCGCGGGACTCCCCGACGATCAGCGCACTCTCATCGCATGGATGGGCAACTGGGAGTACGCCAAGCAGATGCCCGTCGACGCCGAGGCGCCCAGGCGCGGGAGCATGACGCTGGCCCGCCGCCTGTCGCTGACCACGGTCGACGGGCGCCCGCGCCTGCGCCAGAGCCCCGTCGGGCCGGCGCTGACCCCGTCGGGCCATGCGGAAGACGTCGTCGTCACGGAGCCGGAGGGGTTCTCGACGCCGGTGCCGTCCCGAGGGCGCATCGATCTGGCGATCGCCCTGCAGGAGGCGGAGGGCGTCTCGCTCCGGCTCGAGGGCGACGAGGGCCATGCGGTGGTGATCGGCTACGACAGGGCCACCGCGGAGCTCAGCTGCGACCGGCGCGAGGCTGCTGTGGGGTATCCCGAGGGCTTCGCGAGCGTTCAGCGTATGCCGCTCGAGACCACCCCGACGCTCGAGCTGACCCTCTGGCTGGACGAGGAGTCGATCGAGATCTTCGCCGCGGGGGGCACACGGGTCCTCACGGACCTGATCGGGCCGCTCCGCTCGCCGGACCTTCGCGTCACGGGTATCGACGGTGCTGTGAGCCTCGTGCGCCTCTCCACCAGGGCCGCGTGCGACGGCGAGGGTGAGCGGGGCGCAGAGACAGCGCGCACCGCCGAGACTATGCTCCGATAGACGGGCGGGCTCGATGCCCGGCGTTCTGCGCTGGCAGGGGCCGAGCATCCGGCCGCCGTCGTCAAGAGGCGACCGCGCCTTCACCGCAGGGAGGAGAGGCCGATGAGCACCGAGGACGACGTCCGCCGGCTGGCCACCGCCCTGCCCGAGGTCGCCGAACGAACCTCCTACGGCACGCCGGCCTTCTACGTCGCGGGCAAGATCTTCGCCCGGATCCACGAGGAACCCGATGTCCTGATCTGCTGGCGCGAGAGCGTGGATGAACGCCAGGCGCTGCTCGCCGCGGACCCGGAGAAGTTCTTCACGACCCCCCACTACTCGGGACACGCCAGCGTCCTGGTCCGCCTCGACCGGATCGGCGCCGAAGAGCTCTCCGAGCTCCTCACCGAGGCCTGGGAGGCACGCGCCCCCGGGCGGCTCACCAGAGCACCCGAATAGGCCGCCCAGCACTCCGCAGCTCTACTCCGCAGCTCCACTCCGCAGCGCTGAGGGAACCCGGGGATACCCCCGGCAACCCGTTGCATCCCCTCATAGACGGCCGGCTGTCTCACCAAGGCGCCGCATCCTGGCAACCCCGCATGAGGAAACGCTGCTTTTACACAGCGGCAATCCCCCGTCCCACCCCGCCGGATAGCTTCGTGTCACGTTGCGGTCCGAAGCGGCACCACCCGCTTTCGCGACGCCGTGATCACACAGTTCCGGGCTGCGGAGCTGCCATCGAGAGCTGGAGCGCACCCATGACCGTCTCCCTTCCGGGCGCCCCCGCGGGCCTTCCCGATCCCGACTCCTTCGCGGGCACCGCCCCGCATCCGTCCCTCCACAACGAAGACCTGGCCCCGCTGCCGAAGGACAGACGCCGCTGGGGAGCCTTCGAGATCTTCAACGTGTGGACCAATGACGTGCAGAGCCTGGCGGGCTACACGCTGGCGGCCAGTCTCTTCATCACCGCCGGCATCAGCGGCTGGTGGGTGTTCGCCGCCATCGTCCTGGCGGGGCTGATCGTGAACTGGCTGGTGAACCTCATCGGCCGGCCGAGCGTGAAGTACGGCATCCCGTACGCGCCGATGGCCCGCGCGGGCATGGGCGTTCGGGGTGCTCAGCTGCCCGCACTCGTTCGCGGCATCGTCGGGATCTTCTGGTACGGCGCGCAGACCTACTTCGCCTCGACCGCCGTGGCCATGGCGCTGAATGCGATCCTGGGCGATCCCGTCACCCCCGCATTCCTCGAGATGGACCTCATCGACTGGGTCTCCTACGCGATCGTCGCGGGCCTGCAGATCCTGTTGTTCGTACGGGGCATCGTCTGGATCGAGAGATTCCTGAACTTCGCCGGCCCTGCCGTGTACGTCGTCATGGTCGTCCTGCTCATCGCCATCTGGTTCCAGGCCGGTGACCGGCTGCTGCCCGCCGTCGGCGGCCTCTTCGCGAACGACGACCGGACCGGGTGGGGCGCCGTCGTCGCCTTCATCGGCGTCGTCGGCACCATGATCGCGTACTTCGCGGCCGTCATCATCAACTTCGGCGACTTCGCACGGTACTCCAGGAGCGAGCGCTCGATGAAGCTCGGCAACTTCACCGGTCTTCCGGTGAGCCTGACCTTCTTCACCTTCCTGGCGCTGTTCATCACGGCGGGGGCCTACATCGTGCTGCAGGACGGTCAGGGCGAACCGCTGACCAACCCGGCGGATATCGTCGGGCTCGTCGGCAACACGGCACTGACCGTGGTCGCAGCGATCACCTTCCTCCTGGCCACCGTCGGCATCAACCTCGTGGCGAACTTCATCCCGCCCGCCTACGACCTGTCGAACCTGGCTCCCCAGCGGATCAGCTTCAAGATGGGCGGGTACCTGACCGCGGCCATCGGTTTCGTGGTCGGGGCCCTGTGGGTGGCCACGATCAGCAATATCGGCCTGCCGGCTTTCGTGGACACGCTCGGCGCGATCCTCGCACCCCTCTATGGCGTTCTCGTGGCCGACTACTACGTCATCCGGCGCCAGCGGATCAAGGTCGAAGACCTGTTCACGATGAACCCCGAGGCTCGCTACTACTACGAGAGTGGCTGGAACAGGAGAGCGATCATCGCCGTCGCGGTGGCCGCGGTGTTCGCGGTCGCGGCCGTCTGGGTGCCCGTGCTCACCGGCCTGAGCGGGTTCGCCTGGCTGATCGGCGCCGCACTGGGCGGGGGCCTCTACATCGCGCTGATGTGGCGGCATCGCCCCGAGCCGACGGACGACGCCGCGGTGCCCGTCGCCGTCCGCGAGCAGCAGCCCGCCTGAGGATCCGCCGTCCTCGGCGACCTGCACGGCCTCGTCCGTCAGTCTTTCGTGGTCAGGGCCAGGAACCGGTCGGCCAGCTCCTGGCCGCCGGCGGGGTCGCGTGAGACCACCATGATGGTGTCGTCACCCGCGATGGTGCCCAGCACCTGCGGGATCGTGGACTGGTCGATCACGGAGGCGAAGTACTGGGCGGCGCCGGGCGGGGTGCGGAGCATGACCAGGTTGCCCGAGGCCTCGGCCGTGACCAGCAGTTCCTTGCACAGACTGCCGAGACGGGCGTCCAGGGACTCCGCGATCTCCTCGCCGCCCACCACGACGTCATGCGTACCCGGCTGGGGAACCGCGTAGACCAGCGAGCCGGAGTTGTTGCGCACTCGCACCGCCCCGAGTTCCACCAGGTCCCGTGACAGGGTGGCCTGCGTGACCTGCAGGCCGTCCTCGGCCAGCAGCTCGGCCAGCTCGGCCTGCGAGTGCACCGCCCCCGTGGTCACCAGGGCGACGATGCGGGCCTGACGGGCGGTCTTGGTGGCGGGAATGCTCATGAGATCCGCCCGGTATCCAGGTCGTATCGGTCCGCCTGGGCCAGAAGCCAGATCATCAGCGCCTTCTGGGCGTGCAGCCGGTTCTCCGCTTCGTCGAAGACCACCGACTGCGGCCCGTCGATCACCTCCGCCGTGACCTCGCAGCCCCGGTAGGCCGGGAGGCAGTGCATGAAGACGGCGTCCGGTTCGGCGCGTTCCATAGCGGCCCGGTCGACGGTATAGGGCTTGAAGACCTCCGCGCGGTCGCCTTTCTCGTCCTCCTGGCCCATCGAGATCCAGGTGTCCGTGCACACCACGTCGGCGCCCTCCAGGGCCAGGGCCGGATCCGTGGTGACCAGGACCGCCGCACCGGTCTGCTCCGCCCGCTTCTCCGCGGCCTCCACCACGGCGGGGTCCGGCAGGTAGCCCTCGGGACCGGCGATCCGGACATCCATCCCGGCCGTGACCATACCGAGCAGGTAGGAGTTGGCCATGTTGTTGGCGGCGTCCCCCAGGTAGGCGAAGGACAGACCCCGGGTGTCTCCCTTGTGCTCCCGAATGGTCATCAGGTCCGCGAGGATCTGGCACGGATGGTATTCGTCGGAGAGGGCGTTGATCACGGGGACGGTGGCGTGCTCGGCCATCTCGTCCACCCCGGACTGGGCGAAGGTCCGCCACACGATCAGGGAGACCATGCGCGAGAGCACTTTCGCGGTGTCGGAGATGGACTCCTTGACCCCCAGCTGCGCCTCCCCCGGATTGACCACCAGCGGTTGACCGCCCAGATCGGCGATCCCCGCCGCGAAGGAGAACCGCGTCCGGGTGGAGGTCTTGTCGAAGATCACCGTGGCGGTCTGCGGTCCGGCCAGCGGCCGGTGGGCCCAGCGGTCGGCCTTGACCCGGTCCGCGAGGCCCAGGACCTCGGACTGCTCGGACGGCGTGAGGTCGGTGTCCCTCAGGAAATGGCGCAGCACATGCACTCCTTAGGCGTTCGCGGCCTGGCGGGCCTGGTCGAGGATCTCGGGAAGGGCGGCCAGCAGGTCCTCCGCCTGGGCCTGGCTGACGATCAGAGGCGGCGCCAGCCTGATCGTGGTGGGCCCCGTGGCGTTGAGGAGGAACCCGGCCGACCGGGCCGCCGCGACCACGGCGGCACCGAGCGGCGCCGAGGCCTGCGCCTCGGCGTCCCGCTCGTCGGTGACGTCGAATCCGATCAGGAAGCCGTGCGCCCGCACCGTGGTCACGTCCTGCATTCCGGTCAGCCCGTCCGTCAGGACCTTGCTCACAGAACGAACATTCGACATCAGATCGTCGTCCTCGATGATCTGCAGAGTCGCCAGAGCGGCGGCGGTGGCCAGGGGGTTTCCCCCGAAGGTCGTCCCGTGCTGTCCAGCGCTCAGCAGGCCCGAGACCTCGGAGCCGACGGTGATCATGGCGCCGATGGGGAAGCCTGCGCCCAGCCCCTTGGCCAGGGTGATGGCATCGGGCAGTTCCCCGGGGGCCAGCTGCTCGGTGAACGCGAACCACTGCCCGGTGCGGCCGATGCCGGTCTGCACCTCGTCGAGGATCAGGAGGGCACCGTGCTCGCGGGTCAGCTCCCGGGCGCGCTGCAGCCAGCCGTCGGGGAGGGCGTGAACCCCCTGCTCGCCGCGCACGGGTTCGACGATCAGCGCGGAGACGCCGTCGTCGATGGCCCCCTCGAGCGCCTCGACCGTGGGCGCGATATGGACGACGCCGCCGGGCAGCGGCTCGAACGGCTCGCGGTAGGCCGCCTTGGCCGTCAGCGCGAGGGAACCCATCGTCCGCCCGTGGAAGGAGCCGTCCACGGCGACCACCGTGGACCTGGGGCCGAGCGGGCCGGGGTTCTCCCGGCCCTGGCGGCGCGCCAGCTTGAACGCGGCCTCGTTGGCCTCGGAGCCGGAGTTGGCGAAGAAGACGCGTGATCCCCCCGGGGCGCCGGCCAGTTCGAGCAGCTTCTCCGCGAGCGCGATCTGCTGCGGCGAGGTGAACAGGTTGGAGATATGCCCCAGGGTCTGTGCCTGTTCGCTGACCGCCTGGACCCACCGCGGATGGGCGTGGCCCAGGGCGTTGACCGCGATGCCGCCCAGGAAGTCCAGGTAGGCGTTGCCGTCGGCGTCCCATACACGCGCCCCCTCACCGCGGACCAGGACCGCCTGAGGGGTCCCGAAGACCCCGAGCAGGTGTTCCTGGTACTCCCGCAGAAGGCTGGTCTGAGCGGATTGCGGTAAGGCCGTCATGAGTTCGCTTTCGGGGTGTTGAAGGACAGGGGATGCTCCAGCCGGGGTGAGAGCACCGCCGGGGGCTGGGCCGGGGCGGTGCCGTCCGGGCGGACCTCGGTGCCGAAACCACGGTCGGTGAAGATCTCCAGGAGCACGGAGTGGGCTTCGCGTCCGTCCACGATGGTCGCCCTGCTCACGCCTCCCTGCACCGCCCTCAGGGCGGCCTCCATCTTGGGGATCATCCCGGACTGCAATGCCGGCAGGAGGCTGTGGAGCTCCGAGACGGTGAGCGACTCGATCAGGGAGCCGCGATCGGGCCAGTTCGCGTACAGGCCCTCGACGTCCGTGAGGGCCACGAACTTCTCGGCTTTCAGCGCGACGGCGACGGCGGCCGCGGCGGTGTCGGCGTTGATGTTCAGCACCTCGCCGGTCACGGCGCCGTCGGCGTCCACCTCCGGGGCGATGGAGGAGATCACGGGGATATTGCCCGACTCGATCAGGCGGTGCAGCGGCTCGGGGTTCACCGAGACCACCTCACCCACATGGCCCAGGTCCACTTCGGCGCCCTCGACCACGGTGCCGCGGCGCACCGCGTTGAAAAGGGATGCATCCTCGCCCGAGAGGCCGACCGCGAACGGTCCGGTGGAGTTGATCAGGTAGACCAGCTCCCGCTGCACCTGGCCGGTGAGCACCATGCGGATGGCGTCGACCGCCTCTCTCGACGTGACCCGCAGGCCTCCCCGGAACTCCGAGGGGATGCCGAGGCGTTCGAGCATGGCGGTGATCTGCGGGCCGCCTCCGTGCACGACGACGGGGCGGATGCCCACCGACCGGAGGAAGACCATGTCCGCGGCGAAGGCGCGGCGCAGCTCGTCGGAGACCATGGCGTTGCCGCCGTACTTGAACACCATGATGCTGCCCGTGTACCGCGTGATCCACGGCAGGGCTTCCATGAGCACACCGGCTTTGACCTTGGCCGTCTCGAACCGGTCAATGGGTGAGGACACTGGGGACTCCTGATCAGGTCGAGTAGGCGCTGTTTTCTTCGACGTAGTCGTGGGTGAGGTCGTTGGTCCAGATCGTGGCCTCGTGCTCGCCCACCTTGAGGTCGATGAGCACCTCGATCTCCCGGCCCGCCGAGAGGTCCACGCCGTCGCGGGGGTCGCCGATCATGCCGTCGCGGCACACGGTGACCCCATTGATGGTCACGTCCAGTTCGTCGGGGTCGAAGACCGCCTGCGTGGTGCCGACGGCGGAGAGCACCCGGCCCCAGTTGGGGTCGTTGCCGTAGACCGCGGTCTTGAACAGGTTGGAGCGCGCCACGGCCCGGGAGACCTCCTCGGCGTCGGCCTCGCTGACCGCGTTGCAGGTGGTGATCGTGATGTCGTGCGCAGCGCCCTCGGCGTCGCGGATGAGCTGCTGGGCCAGGCTGTGGCACACGGCCGTCAGCGCCTGGACGAACTCGGGTTCGTCCGGGCTGATCCCGGAGGCGCCGGATCCCATCAGGACCACGGTGTCGTTGGTGGACATGCATCCGTCGGAGTCGGCGCGGTCGAAGGTGCGGCTGCAGGCCTCGATCAGGCACTGCCGTAGAAGGCCGGCGTCCGAGACGGCGTCCGTGGTGATCACCACGAGCATCGTGGCCAGCCCCGGCGCGAGCATGCCGGCGCCCTTGGCCATGCCGCCGAGACTCCATCCCTCGGGACTGGTATAGGAGGCCTGCTTGGGCACGGTGTCCGTGGTCATGATGGCCGTGGCGGCGGCCAGCCCGGCGTCTTCACCGGCACCCAGGGCGGAGACCACGGGGGCGATCCCGTCGCGGATCGTGTCCAGCGGGAGCTGCTCACCGATCAGGCCGGTGGAGCACACGACGACGTCCCCCGCCCCGATCTCCAGGGCCTCCCCCACCATCTCGGCCGTGGTGTGCGAGGTCTGGAATCCCTGGGCTCCGGTGCACGCGTTGGCGCCGCCGGAGTTGAGGATCACGGCGCGCGCAGCGCCGTCGGCCACGACCTGACGGGACCAGTGCACGGGTGCCGCGGCCACGCGGTTGGAGGTGAACACCGCACCCACGGAGGCCTGCGGGCCGTCGTTGACCACGAGCGCGAGGTCCGGCTTCCCCGACGGCTTGAACCCCGCCGTCACACCGGCCGCGCGGAAGCCCGCGGCCGCGGTGACGCCCCGGCCGGTGTCGACGGCGAAACCCTGGCCGGGGTGCTGGGACGGGTGGGCGGATGCGGTCACGGTGCGACTCCTTGCTGTGTCAGGCCGGTCTGCTCGGGCAGTCCCAGGGCGATGTTCATGGACTGGACTGCTCCCCCGGCGGTGCCCTTGGTCAGGTTGTCCAGGGCCGCGACGACGATCATGCGGCCGGCCCGTTCGTCCACGACCACCTGGAGCTGGACGTGGTTGGAGCCGAGCACGGCCTGGGTGGTGGGCATCCGCCCCTCGGGAAGCACGTGCACGAACGGCTCGGCGGCGTAGGCGTCCTGGTAGAGCTCGCGGAGCTGCCCGGCGGGGAGGGCTCCAGAGAGGCGGGCGGTCGCTGTGGTCAGGATGCCCCGGGGCATGGGCGCCAGCGTGGGGGTGAAGGAGACCGTGACCTCCTGCCCGCCCGAGGCCCAGCCCAGGCCCTGTTCGATCTCGGGGGTGTGCCGGTGCACGCCGCCCACTCCGTAGGCGGTCATGCTGCCCATGACCTCGGCGCCGAGGAGATGGGGCTTGAGCGCTTTACCCGCCCCGGAGGTCCCGGAGGCGGCCACGATCACGATGTCCTGGGGTTCGATGGCGCCGGCGGCGATCGCGGGGGCGAGGGCCAGCTGTGATCCCGTGGGGTAGCAGCCGGGGACCGCGATGCGCGTCTGGCCCTCCAGCCGGGACCGCTGCCGGGTGCCGTAGCGGTCCACCAGCATCTCGGGCAGCCCGTAGGGCCAGGTCCCCGCGTGTTCGGAGCCGTAGAACCGCTCCCAGGCCTCGGCGGATTCCAGGCGATGGTCGGCGGCGGCGTCGATCACGACCGTCCCTGCGGGAAGCTGCGCGGCGATCTCACCGGACTTGCCGTGGGGAAGGGCCAGGAAGACGACGTCGTGTCCGGTCAGGGACTCCACCGTGGAATCCACCAGGGTCCGGTCTGCGAGCCCGTGCAGATGGGGCTGGAGATCCCCCAGACGCTGCCCGGCATTGGAGTGGGCGGCCACCGTGGTGATCTCTGCCTCGGGGTGCCCGGCCAGCAGGCGCAGGACCTCCCCGCCCGCATATCCGGTGGCTCCCGAGACGGCTACGGAAAATGTCATGAGCACCACCCTACGCAATTTTATGCACTGATGTCGATATTTATGCAGGTGTGGTGGCGCCCACTCGGCGATAGGCTCGTGATGTACGCCATGTCCGTGGGACATGTCTTCGAGGAGACCCGAGAGCGAGGAGTGTTTTCATGCGCGCCATCCGAATTCACAGTCACGGCGGACCGGAGGTCCTGACCTCCGAGGAGATCGGCTCCCCCTCCCCCGGGCCGGGCCAGGTGCTGGTGGCGACCAGCAGGACCGGCGTGAACTTCATCGAGACCTACCAGCGCGAGGGGGTCTACGACGTCGAGCTGCCCTTCCTCCCCGGGTCCGAGGGCACCGGAGAGGTCATCGCGGTGGGCGACGGCGTGGGCCACGTATCCGTCGGCCAGCGCGTGATGACCTCCCAGGGTGTCGGCACCTACGCCGAGGAGTTCCTGGTCAGCGCGGATCAGGCCGTGGTGGTGCCCGACTCGGTCAGCGACGACGACGCCGGGGCGCTCCCGCTGCAGGGTTTCACCGCGCACTATCTGACCCGCTCGACCTACGAGGTCGGCCCCGAGACCACCGCCGTGATCACGGCCGCCGCCGGGGGCGTGGGCGGGCTGGCGATTCAGCTCATGAAGCAGCGCGGAGCGACGGTGATCGGCCTGACCTCCAGCCAGGAGAAGGCGGACACGGCACGTGAGCTGGGCGCCGATCACGTCCTGCCGTACGAGGGCTTCGCCGATGCGGTCCTCGAGCTCACGGGGGGCGAGGGCGCCGACGTCGTCTACGACTCCGTGGGGAAGACGACCTTCGACGAGTCCCTGGCGGCGGTGCGCACCCGGGGCATGGTGGTGCTCTTCGGAGGGGCCTCCGGTCAGGTGCCGCCCTTCGACCTCCAGCGGCTGAACACGATGGGCTCCCTGTACGTCACCCGCCCGTCGCTCAATGCCTATCTGCGTTCCTCGGAGGAACTGCAGTGGCGGGCCCGGGATCTGTTCGAGGCCATCGAGGGCGGACTGAGGGTCCGGGTCGGCGGTACCTATGCCCTGGCCGATGCCGCCTCCGCGCACACGGCGCTGGAGTCCCGCGGCACGCAGGGAAAGCTGCTGCTCACCCCTTGAGGGCGGCCGGGCCCCGGCGCCTGAGCCAGATCGCCCCGCCGATGCCCAGCCCCAGGGCCACCACACCGCTTCCCGCCAGCAGCCAGCCCTTGAGCACCTGCCGGGACACGGACTGATCGGTCACTCCCCCGCTCAGGCTGCCCTCGTCCTCCGTGGCGAACACCTGCAGGGTGCCGTCCTCGATTCCCAGGACGACGTCCGCGCGCTGGTCGAAGTCGTCGGTGACCTCACCGGTCGCCGAGCCGCGGATCTCGACCGCCTGGCCCGGACGGGGGACGAGGGGGTCGGACATGCCGGAGTCGAATCGCTGAGCGCCGATCACGGGGTCCTCGGGCAGGGCGATCTGGTAGACGGGGTTGTACTCCGTGCCCTCCAGGGCATTGGTCATGTTTGAGTACTGGCCCGTGACCACCCAGGTGTCATTGGCCCAGCCGCGCAGTTGGTCGGCCCGCTGGAAGGACGAGTAGGAGAAGGCCACCAGCAGGACGGCCAGGAGCAGGCCTGCGACGGCGACGGCCACGGACGACCAGGTCACCGACGACGTGGGGGCGTGCTCCGCGTCCATCCGCTGGAAGCCCTGCAGCGGATCCGGGTCGTGGTGCTGGGCAGGAGCGTTCCCCATGGTCTCGGGAGCGCCTCCTGGAGCCTCCCCTTCACGAGCCGGCACTGCCTCTCCGCCCAGCAGGTCTGACTCTTCGCTGCCGTCGTCGAAGAGATTGTGCTTGTCCATTCCGTAGCTCCTGCCGGGGTCGACGAGCGTGACCGGATGTGACTGACGGTCCCGCCCGCGGGTGTCTTCGTGATCGGTCGGGGAGGCCTTGCCGCCGGCGACCCTCACTGGTCCCACGCTATCGCGACCCTCAGCCGGGGTCCGGCACTTCGCCGCGCGCTGTGGTGACGATCTCATGCAGCGGCCCCGTCCGGGCGCCATGTGGCCGCCCGGACGGGGCCTTCGGTCCTCAACCGCGCAGGACGGCTGCGTGTCGCTGCACCGCGAGATCCACGGCGGCCTGCCGTGACGCGGAGGCCTCGTCGGCGGTCAGCGTGCGGTCCGCGGCGCGGAACCGCATGGCAAGGGCCACGGACTTCTTGCCCGGCTCGACGCGGTCTCCTTGATAGACGTCGAAGACCCGGATCTCCTCGAGCAGCTCGCCGGCGCCCTCGGCCAGGGTCTCCGTGAGCGTCGAGGCCGGCAGATCCGCATCGACGAGCAGGGCGACGTCCTGGGTGGCGGGGGTCTGCACCGACAGGTCCTGGGCCTGGACGCCGTCGGGGCGGGCGTCCAGGATCGCGGTCAGGTCCAGCTCCGCCGCGCAGGTCCTCTCGGGCAGGTTCTGCCCGGCCACCAGCTGGGGATGGAGCTCCCCCGCCCAGCCGGCGGAGTCGCCGTCGGCGGTGAACAGTTCCGCGGTCCGCCCCGGGTGGAAGGCCTGGTGCTTGCCCTGCCGGACCGTGAGCTGGACGCCCACGCTCTGAGCGGCCAGGAGGACCGCGTCCAGGGCGTCCTGCCAGTCGTAGGCGCGGCCCGCGACCCCCGGAGCGGTGGGGGCGTCCTGACCCGCGAACACCATGCCCAGGTGCCACGGCTGCGCCGGGATGCCCGCGTTGAGCTCCTCCAGGACCTCCGGGGGAAGCGCAACGGCTCCCGGCGGCACGTGGGCGGAGCCCAGCTTCTCACCGGGCAGGAAGACGGCACCTGCCTCGTAGAGGGCCAGGTCCCTGAAACCGCGGGCGTGGTTGCGCCGCAGGGTCTCGAGCAGCCCGGGCAGGATGGAGGCCCTCAAGCGCCCCCTGGCCTCGGAGATGGGGTTGGCCAGGGAGACGCTGGGGACGGCGGTACCCTCGGCGGCCGCGCCCCACAGGTCGTTCTCCTCCTGGGAGACGAAGGGGTAGTTCAGCACCTCGGTCAGACCGGCCGCGGCGAGGCTCGCCAGCACCCGGTTGCGTCCGGTCTGCGCCTCCGTCAGTCCTCGCCCGGGAGGTGCGATCGGCAGGCGCGAGGGGATCTTGTCGTAGCCGTCCAGCCGGGCGATCTCCTCGGCCAGGTCCTCCGGGGCGCTGAGATCCGAGCGCCAGGACGGCGGGGTGACCAGCCAGCCGGGGGCGCCGTCGCCGGTCGCCGGGAGCGGGCGGACCTCGCACCCGATCATGGTCAGCACCTGCTCGATGCGCTCGGGGGCGTAGTCCACCCCCACGCGCTCCGATGCGTAGGACTCGGGGAGGAGCACGGGCGCCGCGGCGGGCGCCGCGCCCGAGCGGACGTCACCGGCGCCCGGCTGAACCGTGCCGCCGGCCAGCTCGGTGAGCAGCTCGACGGCGCGCTGCGCGGCAGCGGCCTGGATCCTGGGATCCACGGAGCGCTCGAAGCGCTTGGAGGCCTCGGAGGGCAGCCGGTGACGGCGGGCCGAGCGGGCGATCGTGATGGGGTCGAAATGGGCGGCTTCGACCAGCACGTCCACGGTCTCCTGCTTGACCTCGGTCGAGGCGCCGCCCATCACGCCGGCGATGCCGATGGGTCCCGTGGCGTCCGTGATCAGCAGGTCCTCGGGATCGAGCTTCCGCTGCTTGTCGTCCAGCGTGGTCAGGGTCTCCCCCGGCTCGGCGCGGCGCACCACGATCTTCTCCGCGACCTCGTCGAGGTCGTAGAAATGCAGGGGCTGGCCGTACTCGAGCATCACGTAGTTGGAGATGTCCACGGGCAGGTTCAGGGACCGGATCCCCGCCAGCCTCAGCCGGGAGGACATCCACGCCGGCGTGGGTGCGGCGGGATCGATGGCCTTCACCACGCGGGTGACGAAACGATCGCAGCCGGGAACCCCGTTGATGGGTGCCGCGTCGGCCAGCTCGACCGGGAACCCGCCGTCGTCGGTGGCCTCCGGGGCCCGCTCGGCGGCATCGAGGACGAAATCGTGGAAGGGCTGCCCCACGGCGTGGCCGTATTCACGGGCGACCCCCCGGATGGAGAAGCCGTAACCGCGGTCCGGGGTCACGTTGATCTCGGCGGCCTCATCGTCGAGGCCCAGCAGCTCGAGGGCGTCCGCGCCGAGCTCGGGGTCCAGGCCGATCCGGGAGAGCACCAGGATGCCGTCGTGGTCGTCCCCGATGCCGAGCTCCCGTACGGAGGCGATCATGCCGGCCGAGGTATGGCCGTAGGTCTTACGCGGGGTGATCCGGAAATCCCCGGGCAGGACGGAACCGGGCAGGGTCACGACCACCTTGTCCCCCACCTCGAAGTTGTGGGCGCCGCACACGATCCCCTGGATGCCGGAGGGGTCGATGCCCTTGCCGGTCAGCGTCTGCTCCTGGCCCTCCGGGACCACCCGGACCTGGCACCAGTTGACGGTCTTGCCGTTGGAGTGCTCCTCGGGCTCGCGGGAGAGCACCTGGCCGACGACGATCGGGCCGCTGATCTCGTCCGAGGGCCGGTGCACCTCTTCCTCTTCGAAACCGACCGAGACCATGGTCGCCAGGACCTGCTCCGCCGTCGCGTCCTGCGGGACCGGCGCGTACTCACGCAGCCATGACAAAGGAACTCGCATGTCAGACCTCCATTCCGAAGTGCTGGCTGAAACGGATGTCGCCCTCCACGATGTCGTGCATGTCCGGCACGTTGTTGCGGAACATCAGGGTGCGGTCGATGCCCATCCCGAAGGCGAAGCCCGAGTAGACCTCGGGGTCCACGCCCGCCGAGCGCAGGACGTTGGGGTGGACCATGCCGCAGCCTCCCCATTCGATCCAGCGCGGTCCGCCTTTGGCGTTCGGATGCCACACGTCCATCTCGGCGGACGGCTCGGTGAACGGGAAGTAGTTCGGGCGCAGCCTGATCCTGGCCTCGGGCCCCAGCATCTGGCGGGCGAAGTGCTCCAGGGTGCCCTTCAGATCGGACATGGCCAACCCCTTGTCGACCGCCAGGCCCTCGATCTGGTGGAACACGGGTGTGTGGGTGGCGTCGAGCTCGTCGGTACGGAAGACCCGGCCGGGGGCCACGACGTAGACCGGCAGGTCGCGCGAGAGCAGCGAGCGCATCTGCACGGGAGAGGTGTGGGTGCGCAGCACCAGGTGGGACTCCGGCGGGGCGACGAAGAACGTGTCCTGCAGCTGACGGGCGGGGTGGTCCGGCTTGAAGTTCAGGGAGTCGAAGTTGTACCACTCGGACTCGACCTCGGGCCCCTCGGCGACCTCCCAGCCCATGCCCACGAAGATCTCCGCTGACCGCTCCATGAGCAGGCTGATGGGGTGGCGCCCCCCGATCCGGCGACGACGGCCGGCCGCCGTGACGTCCACGGCCTCCTCGACCAGGATGCGCTCGGCGTGCTCGGCCTCGAGCACCTCCTGGCGCTGGGCGACGGCCTTGTTCACGCGTCCGCGGGCCTGCCCCATGAGCTTGCCCGCGACGGCCTTCTGCTCCTTCGGGAGCTTGCCGATCTTGCGGTTGCCCAGGGCCAGCGGGGACTTCTCCCCCGTGTGGGCCAGGCGGACGGTCTTGAGCCGCTCGAGGTCCGCGGCGGCGGCGATATCGGCCAGGGCCTGCTCGACGGCGGCGTTGACGGCGGCCTGGTCCGTGGGCTGCACCCCGTCCTCCGGTCGACCGTCCACTGCGGGGCCGGTCTGCGAGGGGGGCTGCGCCTCCCCGCCTGTCTGCGCGGGTGTGCTGTCGGACATGCGGCTTCTCAACCTCTGCTCTCGGGTACGTGCATGCTCCAGGCGGACCGGTCCGGCGTCGTCGGGGCTCGTGCCCTCGGTCCGTGGACGGATGCCGCGCGTGGAAATACCCGGGCTCGCGCCACGGGCGGGATCTAGTCTAGCGAGTTCACGGCGCCCGCCGTTCATGGGGCCCGCAGCGCCTGTTCTCGGCGAGTTCTCACGGTCTGGGTGAGATCACACGCTGNTGTTCTCGGCGAGTTCTCACGGTCTGGGTGAGATCACACGCTGCTCCGTGTGATCTCACCCAGACCGTGAGAACTCGCGGGCGGACGCCCTCGATGCCTCTTGATGATCCCCCTCGCCCGTTCCTGACCACGCGCATCCGGCGATCTGGGCATCTTTTCCCTGTGGGTCCCTCAGGCACCCGCCGTTCTCCCCAGGTCACCGGCAGAGCGACGACGGCGGATACCCGCCCCGGCCATGCTGGGGCCATGGTCCGCACTGGAGCCGGCCCGGGCACCGGCACGAACGTCCCGCAGGGATCCTTCGACCCGCGAGCGATTCTGACGACCCGAGAGGTGCAGGAGCGTTTCGGCGGGCAGCCACGGGCCGGCACCGCGGGCCTGGACGAACGTATGGGTCTCCATCGGCTGGCCCGGGGTGCATGGATGGACCACGAGCAGTGGGCAGCGCTGCCCCGGTGGTCCCGCGCCCGCGCTTTTCATCATGCGATCGCACGGACGATGCCAGGCTCACCGATATTCTGCGGACCTTCCGCAGCGCTGCTGTGGGGCCTGCCCGTCCTCGGGACGCCGGATCGCCCGCACGTGATCGGCGGGCTGCCGGGGTACGGTAGCCGCCGCTCCGGACGGCGGGTCCAGACCCACGCATGGCCTCTGGAGGCGTCCGAGGTATCCCGGGTGGACGGCCTCCTGGTGACCTCCCTGCCCAGGACCGCCGTCGACTGCGCGAGAGAACTCGATCTCAGGCAAGCCCTGGTGATCGTGGATGGTTTCCTGCGCCGCGGCGGCACGCACGACCTGCTGGCCGATGCTCTGGCGGGTGCCACCACCGGCCGGGGCACAGCCCGCGCTCGCCGGGTCCTCGACCTGGCGGACAGCGGAAGCGACTCAGCGGGCGAGACCCTGACCCGCTTGGTGCTCAGGCAGCACGGGCTCAGCGGTTTCACCACTCAGCTCGAGGTCGTGGTCGACGGCGAGCTCTTTCGGCTGGACTTCGCGTGGGAGGCGGAGAGGCTCGCGCTGGAATTCGACGGCGAGGTCAAGTACTCCGGTCGTTATGGAGATCCCACGGAGGTGATCCGCGCCGAACGCCGTCGCGAGAAGCTCCTTCTCAACGCGGGGTGGCGGGTTATCAGAACGTCGTGGGCGGTCGTCAACCGCACGCCGCAGGATCTCGCGGAACTCGTCTCCACCGAGTTGCAGCTTCTCAGGCGGGGCGGGCACCGGGGAGGGGAAAACCCGATCGGGGGCGCCTTGCCCCGTGAGTTCTCACCCGCTGGGCGAGACCACACGCTGCTGCGTGTGAACTCGCCCAGGAAGTGAGAAGTCACACGTGGAGACGGGCGAGCAGGGCGTCGACGATGGGGAGGTCGGCGGGAATCCATTCCAGGTCCCGGGCCGCGTCTCCGCGGTCGTCCAGCGGGATCCAGCGCAGCTCCAGGTGATCGGAGCCGTCGTACTGGGGGCCCAGCATGAGCTCGCCGTCGACCACCGAGGCCGTCCAGACGCGCATGGCGGCGGTCTCCTTGAGCGGCCAGCCCTGCGGGTGGGGGCCGGGGATCTCGTCGTGCAGCTCGATGTCCACATCGAGCTCCTCGGAGCATTCCCGGATCAGCGCGGACTGGCAGGAGCTGTCCTCCGGATCCGTCTTGCCCCCGGGGAACTCCCACATGCCGCGCAGGAACTCCGGGTAGGCGCGTTGAGCGGCCAGGAAGTGCGTCGGCCGGCGGGGATCGTTCAGGACGGCTGCACCCACGACCTGGGTGCGGAACTCGTATTCATGCGGGTATTGCTGGGGACTGTCACTGTCGGCGGTCACCGCACCAGCTTAGCGAAGATGTCCTGTGCGAAGACGCCGCATCTCATCGTCGCTGCGCCCGGGCGGACGCGTACAGGCACAGGGTGGCCGCAGTGCCCACGTTCAGGGATTCGGCGGCCCCGTAGAGGGGCACCGCCACGCGGTGCGCCGCTGCCGACTTCTCCCGGTCCGACAGGCCCTGGGCCTCGTTGCCGAACAGCCAGGCCGTCGGTGCGCCCAGATCGCATTCCGCGGGTTGCTCGCGCACCGCCGCGTCCTGGAGGGCGTCAAGATCTGCGGCGCCGTAGCCGTCGGCGGCGAGAACCTGGATTCCCGCCGATACGGCGGCCTCGACAGCCTCGGAGAAGACGACGGAGGGGATGACCGGCAGATGGAACAACGATCCGGCCGTGGAGCGCACCGTCTTGGGGTTGTACAGGTCCACTGAGCCCTCGGTCAGGAGGACCGCGTCGGCTCCCGCAGCGTCCGCGGCCCGGATCACAGTACCTGCGTTACCCGGGTCCTGGACCCGGCATAGTACGGCGAGCAGACGCGCGGACCCGGTCACCCAGGGCCACCCTGCCGACGGCATCCGGCACACTGCGAGCGCCCCCTGCGGGCTCCGGGTGTCCGACATGGCCCTGAGGACCTCCTCGGTCACGACCCGTACGAACACGCGGTGGGGGCCTTCTCCGTCGAGCAGCCTTCTCAGCAGCCCGGCGATGTCCTCATGTCGTTCGAGGCAGCCCTCGGTCACGTACAGGGCGTCGAGGGAAGGCAGATCCGTGGACGAGGGCCGACCGGAGCTCGCCGTCGCGGCATCCGCCGCCACGTGCGCCGTCAGTGCCTCCCGCACGTTCTGCGGGCCCTCGGCCAGGAAGAGACCTTGCCGCAGACGCGCGGAACGCCTCGCCAGACCCGCTACGGCCCGCACCCGATCGGCTCGGGGGTTGGACAGGACGGATTCGGCGAGGCGTTCCGGAATGCTCACGTGAGCAGGGCTCAGGCGGCGTCGCGCGGAGCCGAGGTGTCGGCCGGCAGCGCGTTCTTGGCGACCTCGACCAGGGCCACGAAGGCAGCGTTGTCGTTGACGGCCAGCTCGGCGAGCATACGACGATCAACGTCGACCTCGGCCAGCTTGAGGCCCTGGATGAACCGGTTGTAGGTCAGGCCGTTGGCGCGGGCAGCCGCGTTGATGCGCTGGATCCACAGACGACGGAAGTCGCCCTTGCGGGCACGACGGTGGTCGTAGTTGTAGACGTACGAGTGGATGACCTGTTCCTTGGCCTTGCGGTACAGGCGCGAGCGCTGTCCGCGGTAGCCGGAGGCGGCCTCCAGGGTAGTCCGGCGCTTCTTGTGGGCGTTGACCGCCCGCTTCACACGTGCCACGTGTGTACTCCTTAGATCTCGGGCCGGTCGGTGGACCGGCGTCGTGCTTGCAAGTCGGGGGTGCGAACCGGTCGGGTCCGCAAGAGCTCAGTGAGCCGGGATCACTTACCCAGCATCTTCTTGACGACCTTCGCCTCACCCGGGGTGACGATCTTGTCGCCGGCCAGGCGGCGGGTCAGGCGCGAGGACTTGTGCTCCAGGTAGTGGCGGCGGTTGGCCTGCTGGCGCTTGACCTTGCCCGACCCCGTGATCTTGAAGCGCTTCTTGGCACCCGAGTGGGTCTTCATCTTCGGCATGTCAGCCGTCTCCTTGTTGTCTCTCACCGAGTTCACGGTGCGTCACCGGTATGGCGACCTGGTCTGTGCTGTGCCGCGCTGGGTTCGCGCGGCACAGCGGATTCGCTCGATCCGTCGCCGCCGGCCTTGCGGCCGACGCGACGGTTGAGTTTTCTCAGCCCTGGCCCGGCTTGGGACCGGGCTTCGGGGCTGCACCGGGCTTCGGTGCGGGCTTGGCGGAGGCTCCGGGCTTCGGTGCCGCTCCGGGCTTGGGCGCGGAGCCGGGTGCCGGTGCCGGACGCGGAGCCGGGCGCGGTGCGGAACCAGCCGGGCGCGGGGCTCCCGCGGGACGCGGGGCCGACGACGGACGCGGGCTCCCCTGACGGGCCGGTGCGGCCGGACGCTGTCCGGAACCCTGCGGCCGGGCACCGTCGGGGCGGCCGGAACCTGCGGGACGGCTCGAAGGCCTGCTGCCGCGCTCCGGGCGCTCTCCGCGCTCCGCATTGCGGTCACCGCCGCGATCGCCACGATCCCCGCCACGGGGGCCGCCGCGCTCGGGGCCGCGGCCTCGGCCGCCACCGGTGCGCTCGCGGCGCTCTTCCTTCGGGGCGATCACCGGCGGCTGGTCCTCGGAGACCTTGAGCGGCGGGGCGCCCTCGGGAACCTCGAACTTCTGCTCCGCCATCCTGCGCAACTCGTCGGGGATGGCCTCTCCGATGCTGTTGCCGCCCACGGGCAGGGCCGACTCGGTGTCGATCGTACCGGCCGCGCGGGCCTCCCGCTCGCGGTCGCGGCGCGAGGACTTGGTCTTCTGGGGCAGGCGCTGCTCTTCGACGTCGTCGGCGGCCTTGGCGCGACGCGCTGCGGCACGGGCCTCGGACTTGTTCTTGAGCGGGCCCAGGACCATGACCATGTTGCGGCCGTCCTGGCGCGGGTTGGACTCGACCTGGCCGAACTCCTCCAGGTCCTCGGCCAGCTTCTGCAGCAGGCGGACGCCCATCTCCGGGCGGGACTGCTCACGACCGCGGAACTGGATCATGGCCTTGACTTTGTCGCCCTCACCCAGGAAGCGGCGGGCATGGCCGACCTTGGTGTCGTAATCGTGGTCATCGATCTTCAGACGGAAACGGACCTCTTTGAGGTTGGTGTTCGTCTGGTTCTTGCGGGACTCACGAGCCTTGACGGCAGCCTCGTACTTGTACTTGCCGAAGTCCATGAGCTTGGCCACAGGCGGCTTAGCGTTGGGAGCCACCTCGACCAGATCCAAGTCCGATTCGCGGGCAAGTCTCATGGCGTCCTCGACTCGGACGATACCGACCTGCTCGCCGCCGGGGCCCACAAGACGGACCTCGGGGACTCGGATTCTGTCATTGATGCGTGGATCGCTGATGCTTGACTCCTGATCTAGTGCCGGGTTCCACCCCGGCGACGTGGTGCTCTTCGAGTGCGGTGGCAACAAAAAAACCTCCGCTGCCACGGTGGCCAAGCGGAGGTCGCGGTGATCGTCGCCCGGGAACCCCGAGGGCTCCCACCGCATTCGCCATGCGGTGCCGGCTCGTTCGGAGCCGTGGCGGACGATCGTCGTCTCGTACCCGGGGACTCTCCGAGCAGTTCTTCCGACTCGGCGTCCGCGCGGGTGGGAGTTACCTCCACTTGCGCACTGCCGACCATCATACACGCCTGGCGTCCATGTCCACAGGGGCGCCGGCGTGATCCACCTCGCCGTCTCCGCGCGCCCGGGAGTCTCTGGGCGGGCGGCGCACCGCTTAGGGTGGTGGCATGACTTCCGAGAACACGTTCCGTTTCAACGGTTCCGCCGACGGCGCCCCGGCCGGCGACCAGGCCCAGGGGGACAGCGAGCAGGCGGGCGAGCACCTCGCGGCTCAGGCGGCCGAGACGGGGCTCAGCGCCGACACCAAGGCCGCCGTGGACGAGCAGATGCGTGACATCGCCGAGGTCCCAGCCATCGAGGTGATCACCACCTCCGCCGTCCACCTCATGTCCGCGGCCGCCGTGAAATGCGGTCTGGCCGACGGCCCTGACGCCGAGGAGCTCAAGGACCTGGACGAGGCTCGAAAGCTCATCACCGCCCTGGCCGGTTTCGTGTCCGCGGCCTCCCCGGAGATCGGCTCCCAGCACGCCGCTCCCTTGCGCGACGGGCTGCGGACCCTGCAGCTGGCCTTCCGCGAGGCTTCCCCGTACCCGGACCGGCCCGGGCAGGGCCCCGGGGAGAAGTTCACCGGCCCGGTCTACGGCTAGACCCGCGCGGTCTCCAGGGAGATCTCCAGGGAGTCGACGTTCTCCGCGAGCGCCTGCTCTTCGGCCAGCCGGGCCTGGAAGGCTCCCACGACCGTCTCGAGCTGCCCGCGGTCCATGCCCGGCAGCAGCTGCAGCACGACGGTCAGCTCCGGCCCGGTACCGCCGCCCTCCAGCGCCGCGCCGTCGACGGTGGTCGTGCCGACCCCCCTCCCGGTGCGCACGGAGGCTCCCGCAACGCCATCCAGACCGAGCGCCGCCTGCAGGACGGCACGGGATACCCCCGGGTCGGCGTACGACGGCACCCAGGTCTCCGCTTTCGCCACGGCCCACAGGGCCGGGCGGCGCACGACGAACGGCGCCTCGGAACCGGGATCGAGCACGAGCAGTTCCGTCCCGTCCTTGACCGCCGCGATGGCGATCTTCCTGATCTGCGCGGCCACCGGCCGAGCGGCGTGGTGCCACTTCGGGACGAGGGCGTCCGAGGTGAAGACCGGCTGGGCCTTCCGGCCGTCGGCGGCCTGGAGGGTCACCAGCGACATGTCGGCCTCCTTGTCCGCTACCAGCCCCTCGTCGGTGATCTCCGAACGGGTCACCTCGGCCATGACCGGGACGAAGAGCCTGGTATCGGCCAGGGCGGCCACCACGTCGGCCTCGGCCAGCTCGCCTGCCCGCCACCCGTCGAGGGCGCGGGCCAGGACGAGGTCCGCCGCGCCGTCGTCGGCGGAGAAGAGGTGGGAATGCCCCTGAGCCGGGTCCCGGCCCGCCCAGGGCTGGCCGCCGCTGTCCGTGGCGCCTCCGGCACCGCGCAGCTGCGCCGCCATGTGGGGCGGCAGCTCACGACGAGCGGGCCTGTCGCGAGGGCTCATCAGGAGGCCGGCCGGCCGGCGACCTCGAGTGCCTGTTCGAGGGTGAACCGGCCCGCGTAGAGGGCCTTGCCCATGATCGCACCCTCGACCCCGGAGGGCACCAGCGACCGCAGCGCCGCGATGTCCTCGAGCGTCGCGATGCCGCCGGAGGCGACCACGGGCTTCTGGGTGCGCTGAGCCACCTGCTGCAGCAGCTCGACGTTCGGGCCCTTGAGCGTGCCGTCCTTGGTGACGTCGGTGACGACGTACCGGGAGCATCCGTCGGCCTCGAGACGGTCGAGGACCTCCCAGAGACCGCCGCCGTCCTTGGTCCAGCCGCGTGCGGCCAGGGTGGTGCCGCGGACGTCCAGGCCGACGGCGATCTTCTCCCCGTGCTCGGCGATGACCCGGCGGGTCCACTCGGGGTTCTCCAGGGCCGCGGTGCCCAGGTTCACCCTCGCGGGATTCAGCGACAGGGCGCGTTCGAGCGACGCGTCGTCGCGGATGCCGCCGGACATCTCGATCTTCAGGTCCAGTGCCTGCGCCACCCGGGTCAGGACGTCGATGTTCTCCCCCGTGCCGAAGGCGGCATCGAGGTCCACCAGGTGGAGCCATTCGGCCCCCGCATCCTGCCAGGCCTGCGCGGCTTCCAGGGGGTCGCCGTAACCGGTCTCGGAACCGGATTCTCCCTGCACCAGGCGGACCGCCTGCCCGTCCCGGACGTCGACGGCGGGCAGCAGTTCCAGCCGTGGCAGCCCCTGGCCGGCGTCGACCAGGGCGGTGAAGGATTCCGGGGTGTTCTCAGACATCAATTTCCTCGTGTGGTAGCTGGTTGTGGCTGTCGGTGCGGTGGGCGGGGCGGCGGGCTCAGGCGTTGAGCCCGACCAGCCAGGACCAGGCTCCGTAGAGGATCAAGGCTCCCGCGGCCACGGCCATCAGGGCGACCACCCATTTGGGGAAGCCCTGCTGGTAGAAGGAGATCACTCCGCCGATCAGGAAGGCCCCCAGGACCAGCAGGATGACGGACCATGTCATCGCGGATCGCCCCCGGACTCGTCCGCCGCCTGGCTAGGGGCCACCTGGGCGGCTTCCGTCAGGCCGTCGTCGTCATGACGGGCGTCGAGCACCTCGTCCAGCCGCCCGGTCCTCGGCAGTGTCGCGATCCAGTTGCGCAGCAGGCTCAGGCCCGCCTCGCCGGACTTCTCCGGGTGGAACTGGGTGGCCGACAGCGGTCCGTTCTCCACCGCCGCGATGAACCTGGCGCCGTGCTCGGCCCAGGTGACCTGCGGGGGGAGCATGTGGGCGCTGCCTGCTTCGAAGGGCCAGTGCTGCACCCCGTAGGAGTGCACGAAGTAGAACCGTTCGCCCTCGATGCCCTTGAACAGCTCCGTGCCCTCGGGCGTCTCGACCGTGTTCCACCCCATGTGCGGGACCACCGGGGCCTCCAGGCGTTCGACCACGCCCGGCCATTGCCCGAGTCCTTCGGTCTCGTCTCCGTGCTCCACACCGCGTTCGAACAGCACCTGCAGACCCACGCAGATGCCGAGCACGGGGCGCCCGCCCATCAGGCGGCGTTCGATCAGGGGCACGGCGCCGACGTCGCGCAGCCCCTCGACGACGGCGCGGAAGGCGCCGACGCCGGGGACGACCAGGCCGTCGGCGTCCAGGACATGCTGTTTCTCACGGCTCAGGAGCACCCGCGCGCCCGCCGCCTCCAGGGCGCGCACGGCTGAGCGGATATTGCCCGCCCCGTAGTCGAGGACGACGACCACGGGCGCCTCGTGCTGTGAGCCCGAGGGCCCCGCCCCGACCGTTTCGGGTACGGGGATGGTCTTCCCCTCGGGGTTCACGCCCTCCTCGGCCCCCCGCATCAGAGCGCACCCTTGGTCGAGGGGATCCCCGTGACACGGGGATCGGGCTCCACCGCCACGCGCAGCGCGCGGGCCAGGGCCTTGAACTGTGCTTCCGCGATGTGGTGCGGGTCGCGGCCCCGGATCAGTTCCATGTGCAGGCAGATCTCGGCGTGGAAGCTCAGGGACTCGAAGACGTGCTGGACCATCGAGCCGGTGAAGTGACCGCCGATCAGGTGGTACTGCTGCCCCTCGGGCTCGCCGACGTGGACGCAGTACGGGCGGCCGGAGACGTCGACCACCGCGTGCGCCAGGGCCTCGTCCAGGGGCACGGAGGCCTCGCCGAACCGGCGGATGCCGCGCTTGTCCCCCAGCGCCTCCTTGATGGCCTCTCCGATCACGATCGCGGTGTCCTCGACCACGTGGTGGACGTCGATGTGGGTGTCCCCGCTGGCCTGCACCTTGAGGTCGATCAGCGAGTGCTTGGACAGCGCCGTGAGCATGTGGTCGTAGAACGGCACGGTCGTGGAGATCTCGTTCTCACCGGTGCCGTCCAGATCGAGTTCCACCACGATCTGCGACTCGCTGGTGGCCCGCTCCACGCGGGCGGTGCGCTCCGGGCGGGTCGTGGGCTCGCCGGCTCCGGTCGATGTGGTCTTGTTCTCAGCGGGGCTCACGGGGTTCTCCATGGTCGGTTCGCGGTGGTCGGTTCGCGGTGGTCGTTTCACAGGGACCGCGGGTGTTCGGTGGCGGTCCGGGATCCGGCCCGGGACGGGCCCGGTGCTCAGGCCGGCGGGGCGGCTGCGCTCTCCAGGTAGGACTCCACGCCCTCCAGGAAGGCGGTCGTCTCCTCCTCCGTACCGGCGGTGACCCTCAGGTGCCCGTCGATCCCGACGTCGCGGATCAGCACGCCGCGTTCCAGCAGGTATTCCCACAGGGCGCGGGCATCGAAGGCTCCGCCGAAGAAGACGAAGTTGGAGTCGGACTCGGAGGGCCCCAGCCCCATGCGCTTGAGGTCGTCGACGATCCGGTCGCGTTGCATCTTGATCGACTCCACGTCCGCCAGCAGGGCCGTCCGGTGCCGCAGGGCGGCCAGTGCCGTGGCCTGGGACACCGCCGAGAGGTGGTAGGGCAGGCGCACGAGCCGCACGGCGTCGGCGATCTGGGGCGCTGCGGCGAAGTAGCCGATCCGGGCGCCGGCCAGGGCGAAGGCCTTGGACATGGTCCGGCTGACCACCAACCGGGGGCGCCCGTCGAGGAGCCTGATCGCGGTAGCGGCTGGATTGCGGGAGAACTCGGCATAGGCCTCGTCTACGACGACGATGCTGTTGCTCGCCTCGCTGGCCTGGTACACGGCGTCGACGACCTCGTCGTCGAGCGCAGTGCCCGTGGGGTTGTTGGGCGAGCAGAGGATCACGATGGACGGCTGGTGCTCGCGCACCTGCTCGGCCGCCGACTCCGGGGGGAGGGTGAAGTCCCGGGCACGCTGCCCGGGGATGAAGGCGGTGTTCGTTCCCGCCGACAGGATCGGGTACATCGAATAGGTCGGCACGAAGGACAGCACGGACCGTCCGGGGCCCCCGAAGGCCTGCATCAGCTGCTGCAGGATCTCGTTGGAGCCGTTGGCGGCCCAGATGTTCTCCGCCGTCAGGCCGTGCCCCAGGTACTGGGCCAGTTCCTCACGCAGGACGGTGAACTCCCGATCCGGGTACCGGTTGAGGCCGGCGGCGGCCCGGGAGACCTCCTGGACGATCGCGGCCTGGACGTCGTCGGGCACGGGATGGGTGTTCTCGTTGGTATTGAGGGTGACGGCGACGTCCAGCTGCGGGGCACCGTAGGGGGTTTTCCCGCGCAGGTCGTCGCGCAGCGGAAGGGCGTTGAGCAGGTCGGTGCGGTCGTTTGTCGCAGTCACCGCACCAGTCTACGAGGCTCGGGGCGCTGAGCCGATTCGGAGGCCTGTGCCGCCGCTCTCAGGACCGCGGTATCCGGGATTCCCGGTCCGGGCAGACCTCGGCATCTCGCCATGGCACCTCGCCGTTCCTCCGCGCTCGGCGCTGGAGCTGAGGGTCACCGGGCGGGAACCAGCAGCTGCTGGCCCGTGGTCACGGCCTGGGTCTCGAGGTCGTTGAGCTCGACGATATCGGAGACCACGATCCGCGTATCCCGCTCGGAGTCCGCCGCCAGGGCGATCTCCCACAGGGTGTCGCCGGAGCCGACGGTGACGATCTCCGTGCCGGGGCCCTCCACGGGATCGGTGCTCGCCGTCACGGTGGCCGGGGCGATCAGGATCACCAGGGCGACGGCGACCGCTGCCGTCGCCACCATGACGGGCAGACCGATGAACAGGAGACGGCCGCGGCGGGTCAGGTGAACCGGCGCGCGCCACGCGGCCCGCTCCTGCCGGTCGCTGCGACGCCGCAGGACCGGCACGGCGGCCACGACCTCTCCGGTGAAAGCCCGGCAGCCCGAACGCAGTCCCCGCAGCAGCGGGGCACGGGTGGGCCTGTCGGAAGAGGATCCGCGCAAGCGCGGGACAAAGCTGATGGCTGACATTGGAATGCACTCCCTCCTGCCGGGCTCCGATGGCCCGCGAGGGCTTCCCCGGGAGCGATCGGCACCATTCGAACAGGTATTCGATTCCGTTTCGAACATTTCTAGCACGCGTGTACGAGTGATGTCGACACGCGTTCGAACATATGTTTGGTCACATCCCTCGGCTCCCTTACCCTGAGAGGGTCCGGGTGCCGTGGTTCGTGAGGCCCCGTCACCGGGCACTGCCGGGACTCTCCGGCCGCTGGTCCTTCGGGGTCCAGTCAACAGAGGGGGTCGGACACCACAAGGATTCGACCGAGCGCGGGATGTGAAGGACGGCCATGGCACCGAGAGATCGAGATATCCCCTCCCAGGCCGAGGGCCGGAAGCGTTCGCCGCGTCAGGGGCTGTCAGCGCGGCAGCAGAAGATCCTCGAGGTGATCCGCGGCTCGATCGCGCAGCACGGCTATCCGCCCTCGATGCGCGAGATCGGCGATCTCGCCGGGCTGGCCTCGCTGTCGAGCGTGACCCATCAGCTCAACCAGCTGGAACGGCTGGGGCATATCCGCCGCGATCCCAAGCGGCCTCGCGCCATGGAGGTGCTGACCACCGGGCCCACCGGTGCCGCCGAGGCCTCGGCGGCCGACCCGGAGGACGCCCCGGCGCAGAACTCCCCCACGACGGCTCCCGGTTCATATGCCGTTGGGGAGGCCTCCCCCACGCCGCAGGGCTCCGCCCTGCCGGATAATGTACGGCGGCTTCCCACCCGCCCGCCGGTCCCGCAGGAGGCCGACCCGGACGCCGAGGTGCGTCTGGTCCCGTTGGTCGGCCGTATCGCGGCCGGCGTGCCGATCACCGCGGATCAGCAGGTGGAGCAGACCGTCGCCCTGCCGCGCCAGCTGACCGGCCACGGGGAGCTGTTCATGCTCCGCGTCCACGGCGACTCGATGATCGACGCCGCCATCTGCGACGGCGACTGGGTGGTCGTACGGCAGCAGAACACGGCCGAGAACGGGGACATCGTGGCCGCGCTGCTGGACGACGAGGCCACGGTCAAGACCTTCCGCCAGCGGGACGGCCATACCTGGCTGCTGCCGCAGAACACCCTGTACGAGCCGATCCTGGGCGACCATGCCACCGTGATGGGCAAGGTGGTCTCGGTCCTGCGCAGCCTCTGAGGAACCGCCGGCCCGCGGACTCGGGTCAGCCGCCCTGCCCGAGCCGGCGCAACGCCCCGATCACGGTCTTGCGATCGTCCGTGGTCCACAACGGCGGGAGGGTGGACCGCAGGAATCCCCCGTACCGGGCCGTGGCGATGCGCGAGTCCAGGACGGCCACCACGCCCCTGTCCGAGCCGGACCGGATCAGGCGTCCCGCCCCCTGAGCCAGCCGGATGGCCGCATGCGTCGCGGACACCGCCATGAAGCCGTTGCCGCCGGCCTCTGCCGTGGCGCGGCTGCGGGCCGTGGAGAGCGGGTCGTCGGGCCGCGGGAACGGGATCCGGTCGATGAGCACCAGCCGGCAGGAGTCGCCGGGGACGTCGACACCCTGCCACAGGCTCATGGTCCCGAACAGGCAGGTCTCCGGGTCCTCGGCGAACTCGTAAACCAGGGTATTCAGGGAGGCATCGCCCTGGCAGAGGATCGGGAGATCGGTGCGCGAGCGTACGTACTCCGCTGCTTCCTCGGCCGCCCTGCGCGAGGAGAACAGTCCCAGTGCGGCGCCGCCGGAGGCCTCGACCAGCTCAACGATCTCGTCGAGCGTGCCCTGCGACAACCGGCGCCCTGGTTTCTCGAGGTGCCGGGCGAGGTACAGGATCCCCTGCCGCCCGTAGTCGAAGGGGCTGCCGACGTCGACGCCCTCCCAGCGCGGCGCCCCGGGGCCTTGAAGACCGAGGTCTCCCGCAACGGAATCGAACGACTCCCCCACGGACAGCGTGGCCGAGGTCATGATCACGGTGCGGCCGTCGAACAGGCCTTCTCGCAGTTGCCCTGCGACGGAGAGGGGTGCGATGTGCAGGGTCGCGGGGTCGGTGTCATCGGCAGGCACATAGCCGCGGCCCGACTCCCATCCGCCGGCCCGAGAGATCCACAGCACCTCACGGTGCGCGTCGGCCTCGATCATCCGCTCGCACAGCTCCAGGACCTCGGTGACCCGTGATCTGGCCATCTGGCGTCCGCCGTCGGCGTCGCCGTCCTGTCCCGCGGAGCCCTTCTCGGGCTTGGAATCGGTCAGGGTTTGGCGCGCGGCATCCCGGATGCGGCCGACCGCGCCGGCCATGGCCTCGCTCAAACCCCGGGCCAGCAGTTCGGCGGGGACGCCCTCGAGGGCCTTCTCGAGATCGTCGGCACCGGCCTGCAGATCGTCGGACTTCGCGGAGGTGTGCTTGCGGATCGAGGAGGCCGCTGCGCGCACGGCGGCGCCCGACAGCGCTCCGGTGACCGCTCCCGTCACGCGGTCGCGCAGCTCGTGCGCCTCATCGATGATGGCGACGTCGTGATCGGGCAGCACCTGCAGGTCCTGGAAGGCGTTGATCGCCAGCAGGGCGTGGTTGGTGATCACCAGGTCCGCCTGCGCGGCCCTGGCCTTGGCCAGCTCGGCGAAGCACTCCTCGACGAACGGGCAGGACCGGCCCAGGCATTCGCGTGCGGTGACGGAGATCTGGCGCCAGGCGGCATCCGTGACGCCCGGCAGGACCTCGTCGCGATCGCCCGTCTCGGTGCTCCCGGCCCATTCCCGCAGCCGCTGCACCTCTTTGCCCAGCGAGGACACGGGCGCGGAGGAGGTGTGCGGGCCCTCGCCCGGGGCGGCGAACAGCGCACCGTCGTCGTCCGACGGGTAGCCGCCTTCCAGCTTGTGGAGGCACGCGTAGTTGCTGCGCCCTTTGAGCAGGGCCACCTCCATCCCCGAGGGAAGCTCGTCCTCGAGCGCGCCCAGCAGGCGCGGGAGATCCCGCCCCATCACCTGCGACTGCAGGGCCAGGGTGGCCGTGGCCACCACCACGGGCTTGGAATGGGAACCGTGCTGTGCCGCGGCGTACTGCAGCGCGGGCGTCAGGTAGGCCAGGGACTTGCCGGTGCCGGTGCCCGCCTGGACCAGCAGGTGGCGGCGCATCTCCAGGGACTCGGCCACCTTGGCGGCCATGAACCGCTGTCCGTCGCGTCGCTGCCCGCCCAGGGCCTCGACGGCGGTGTCCAGAAGGTGCAGCGCGTCGGCCGCCCCGGGAAGCGTCTCCGGGCGGTCGGACACGGGGCGGCCGCTGCCGTCGCGGATGCCCGCGGCGGGTGCTGCTGTCTTCGTCATCTGTCGGGTGTCGCCCTATCGCGCTGACGGTGAGTCGGTGAGCTCGGTGGCAGCGGGTGCCTCACCGGGGCCGGGGAGCTCGGCGGAACCGGATGCCGAGAATTCGGGCGGGTTCTCGGGAGCGTACTGCGCCAGCTCCCCCGCGAGGTCCTCCCGTACCTTGACCAGCAGGTGCGTACCCTCCGGCAGGTACTCGGTGCGCAGGATCTCGGCGTCCCAGCCGTGCAGGCGCGAGACGACGTCACCATCGCTGTAGGGCACCACCAGGTCCAGCACGTGGTCCGGACGCGGGATGGACCTGGAGATGAGCTCCTTGAGCTCCTCGATGCCCTGCCCGGTGTGCGCGGAGACCACGGCCACGTTCTGATGCGTGTTGCGCAGGCGCTCGACCACGTAGGGGTCCGCGGTATCGGCCTTGTTGACCACGATGACCTCGGGCAGGGTGGTCGCTCCGATATCGGCCAGGACCTCTCGCACCGCCCGGATCTGGCCCTCCGGATCCGGGTGCGCACCGTCCACGACGTGGAGGATGAGGTCAGCGTCGGCCACCTCCTCCAGGGTCGAGCGGAAGGCCTCCACCAGCTGGGTGGGCAGCGAGCGCACGAATCCCACGGTGTCGGAGAGCGTGTAGCCGATGCCGTCCGGGGTCACGGCCCGGCGGACGGTGGGGTCCAGGGTCGCGAACAGGGCGTTCTCCACCAGCACCCCGGCATCCGTGAGCCGGTTGAGCAGCGAGGACTTGCCCGCGTTGGTGTACCCCGCGATCGCCACGGAGGGCACCGAGTTACGACGGCGGTTGAGCCGCTTGGCCTCCCGGGCCGGTTTCATGCCCGCGATCTCGCGCTTGAGCTTGGCCATGCGCGCGCGGATGCGGCGGCGGTCCAGCTCGATCTTCGTCTCGCCGGGTCCACGGGAGCCGATGCCCTCACCCGAGGCGGCCCGGCCGCCCGCCTGGCGGGACAGGTTGCCGCCCCAGCCGCGCAGGCGCGGCAGCATGTACTCCAGCTGCGCCAGCTCGACCTGGGCCTTGCCCTCCTTCGACTTGGCGTGCTGGGCGAAGATGTCCAGGATCAGGCCGGTCCGGTCGATCACCTTGACCTTGACCACGTCCTCGAGCGCACGGCGCTGCGAGGGGGCGAGCTCCTCGTCCACGATCACGGTGTCCGCGCCCGTGGCCGAGACGATGTCCTTGAGCTCGAGCGCCTTGCCCGAGCCCAGGTAGGTCGCGGGGTCCGGGGTGGCACGGCGCTGGATCACGCCGTCGAGGACCTCGGAACCGGCGGTCTCCGCCAGTGCGGCGAGCTCGCGCAGGGAGTTCTCGGCCTCCTCCGCTTTCCCCGAGGTCCACAATCCCGCGAGGACGACCTTCTCCAGGCGCAGCTCGCGGTATTCGACCTCGGTGATGTCCTCGAGCTCGGTGGACAGGTTGGCCACGCGGCGCAGCGACTGCCGTGCGGCCAGGTCGTACTGGTCGCCGTCGGCGCTGGTGTGCACCGTGTGCTCGGCCAGCTCCCGGGCGGTGCCGCCCAGGACGTGGCCGGATTCCCCGGGGAATTCCGCGGAGGGACGATCCGCAGCCGCGTCATCGCCGACGGCTGCGGAACCGGGTGCTTCCCGCCCAGCGCGGGCACGCGAAAGGACGCGCCCGACGACGTCCTCAAGCTCGGCCTGGGACGGTTCGTGGCCGCGCGGGGTTCCGGCGGGGCCCTGGTGGGAGTTGGTGTGACTGTTGGTCATGAATCCTTTTCGGATGGAACTGAAGTACCCGCGGCCGACCCGGGAGGATCGGACCGTCGTGGCGTTCGGCAGGTCTGGCGCCCGCCGTAGGAAGGTCAACGACTCACCGGGGAGCGTTGTTCCCTGCGTCTAGGCTAGCGGGCATGACCGCGCACTACTTCACCACGCCCGAAGGCCCGGAGACCCGCTCCGAACTGGAGATCGAGCTGCGGGGCCGGTCGGTACGGGTAGCCACTTCCGCGGGGGTGTTCTCCCCCAGGGCCCTGGACAAGGGAACGGCGGTCCTCCTCGACGCCGTCCCCGCCCCGGAGGGGCACGAGTTCCTGGACCTGGGCTGCGGCTGGGGGCCGCTGACCCTGGCGATGGGCCTGGCAGCGCGCGATCGTCTGGCCTCGGGCTCGGGCTCGGCCTCGGCGGACGACGACGGCGCCGATGTCCCGCTGGGGATCCCGGGCGGGGAGGAAAGCGGTCCGAGGATCACCGCCGTCGACGTCAATGAACGCTCGCTGGCACTGACCCGCGACAATGCCGTGGCCGTGGGCCTGGCAGTGGAGGCGCTGCTGCCCGGAGAGGTGCCCGCGGACCGGCTCTTCGACACGATGTGGTCGAATCCGCCCATCCGGATCGGGAAGGAGGCCCTGCACGAGCTGCTGCTGCACTGGCTGCCCAGGCTCTCGCCCGCTGGTGCGGCCTGGATGGTGGTGCAGAAGAACCTCGGGGCCGACTCGCTGCAGAAATGGCTGCTCCAGGCACTGCCGGAGCGGACGGGCCAGGAATGGACGGTGGAGCGGATCTCCTCGTCCAGGGGCTTCCGGGTGCTGAAGGTCAGCCGAAGGTCCCCGTAGCCACCACGACCGCCGGGCCGGCCAGGACGATGTGCTCGGCGCCGTGCGGGCCCTCGACGAAGGTCGCCGACACCACACCGCCGGGAACCTCGATGAGCCATTCGTCGGGCGCGGTGTCCCCCGCCCAGAAACGGGTCGCGGCGACGGCGGCGCAGGCCCCGGTGCCGCACGACTGGGTCTCCCCTACGCCGCGTTCGTGCACGCGCATCCGGATGCGGCCGACGTCCTCCGTGGCTCCGCTCTCCTCGTCGAGGGGAACCACGAATTCCACGTTGGTTCCGTCCGGCGGCACCGGGCGCACATCGGGAGCGGTGAACAGCTGCAGCGAGTCGAGCTTCTCACCCTCGGCCAGGGCGACGACCGTGTGGGGATTGCCCATGGTGATCGACACCGCCGGCCGCGGTACGCGCAGGCCCTTGGCGGTGACCACGGCGTCGGATCCGCGGGAGCGCGCGGTGTCGCCGTCGATGAAACCCCAGGGGCCCATGTCCACGGCGTAGCCGTCGTCCGTGCGGGCCACGGTCTTCACCCCGGCACGGGTGCCGACGCGCACCACCTGACCCGGGGGCAGATCGACGAGCCCGTTGCGCAGCAGGACGTGGACGAAAGCGCGGACCCCGTTGCCGCACATCTCCGCGATGGAGCCGTCCCCGTTGCGGTAGTCCATGAACCATTCGGCCTCCGGCGCCTGCTCGAGCACCTCGCGGCCTTCGGGAAGGTGTTCCGAGCGGGCCACCCGGATGAACCCGTCGCCGCCGATGCCCTGGTGGCGGTCGCAGGCCAGGCGCACCGTGTCGTCGGCGAGCAGGAGCTCGGCTTCCGGGTCCACGACCACGACGAAGTCGTTGCCCGTACCGTGCGCCTTGAGGAAGGGGTATCCGCTCAGTTCGCCGAAGACCCCGTCGGCCAGGACGACGGCGTCATCCGTTTCGGCGGCGCCGTTCTCAGGGGCGATGGTGGCTGGGTGCTCTTCGGATCGCGAGGTGGTCACCGGACCATGCTAATCCGCTACGGCGTGGTCGCGGATGACTTCCAGGGCGTGCTTCTCCAGCAGCGGATCGGTGGCGTCCAGCCACGTGACCCGCGGGTCACCGCGGAACCAGGTGAGCTGGCGCTTGGCGAAGCGCCGCGTGGCGATCACGGTGGCCTCGATTGCCTCCTCCTGGGTCATGGTCTTATCGACGACGGCGAGGAACTGCCCGTAGCCCAGTGCCCTGGACGCCGTGCCGCCCTCGCGCAGACCGCGCGGGATCAGCTCCCGGACCTCCTGCTCCAGGCCTGCCGTGACCATCCGGTGCACCCGCTGTTCCAGGCGGCGATACAGGTCCGCACGATCCAGGTCCAGGGCGATCTGGACGGTCGGCTCGACGTAGGTGCGGCTGGGCATGAACGCCGTGAACGGTCGGCCGGTCACCTCGTAGACCTCGAGTGCCCGGATCAGGCGGCGATCGTCGGCCACGCGCGCCTCAGAGGCTGGGTCGACCTGCTTCAGCCTCTCGCGCAGCGCTCCCGGCCCGTGCTCGCGGAGTTCGGCCTCCAGACGCCGCCGCACCTCGGGGTCCGTGCCGGGGAACTCGATGCGGTCCAGGGCGGCACGGACGTAGAGCCCGGAGCCGCCGACCAGGACGGGCACTCGCCCGCGTTCGCGGATCTCGGCGAAGCACCGCCGGGCCTGCTCCTGGAACGCCGCCACGGAGGCCTCCTCGGAGACCTCCATGATGTCCAGGAGGTGGTGGGGCACGCCCTGGCGCTCCTGGACCGTGGCCTTGGCTGTTCCGATGTCCATACCCCGGTAGAACTGCAGGGCGTCGGCGTTGACGACCTCCCCGTCCACGGCCCGGGCAATAGCCACACCCAGTGCGGTCTTCCCCGTGCCGGTGGGACCGACGACGGCGATGACGGGCAGCTGCGGCGTCGTTCCCGTGGAGCGGTCCGCGGCTCCGGACGCAGACGGCATCCCGCTCTGCGGGAACGCCTGATCAGGCACCACTGACCGGTGCCGGGCCGACCGGGATCGCCGGCATGCCCAGGCTGACCTGCCCCGGTTTCCCGGGGGCACCGGTACCGCAGGAGGCCGCCTGCTCGCGCTCCCAGGCGTCCCCGCCTCGCGAGCGCCGCAGGCCGTACTGGTCCGCGCGGGGATCGGAGATGAGGTGATAGGCGGCTGCCCCGGTCACCGGGACGGTCACGAAATCGCCGGGCCTCGGCGCCTGGGCGCCTTCGGGCACGGAGAAGTGCACGAGACGCTGGTCCCGCGCCCGGCCGGACAGCCGGTGCGTCCGGCCGCTCTTCTTGCCCGAGTTCGCGGTGACCAGCAGTTCCACGGTGCGGCCGACGATCGCGGCGTTCTCCTCGGCCGCGATCCGGTCCTGCAGCGCCAGGAGCCGTTCGAACCGCTCCTGGACGACCGCCTTGGGCAGCTGGTCCTCGCGCTCTCCGGCCGGTGTCCCCAGGCGCACCGAGTACTGGAAGGTGAACGCCGAGGAGAAGCGGGAAGCCTCGACCACCCGCATGGTGTCCTGGAAGTCCTCCTCCGTCTCCCCGGGGAAACCCACGATGATGTCCGTGGTGATGGCGGCGTGCGGGATGCGCTCGCGCACCTTTTCCAGGATCCCCAGGAACTTCCTGGAACGGTAGGAGCGGCGCATCTCCCGCAGGACCCTGTCCGATCCGGACTGCAACGGCATGTGCAGCTGGGGCACGGCATTGGGGGTCTCGGCCATGGCGTCGATGACGTCGTCGGTGAATGCGGCCGGGTGCGGCGAGGTGAAACGCACCCGTTCCAGCCCCTCGATCTCACCGCACGCCCGCAGCAGCTTGGAGAACGCCTGCCGGTCGCCGAAGGAGACCCCGTAGGAGTTCACGTTCTGGCCCAGCAGGGTGACCTCGACGGCGCCCTGGTCCACGAGCGCCCGGATCTCGGCCAGGATCTCGCCGGGACGGCGGTCCTCCTCCTTGCCCCGCAGGGACGGCACGATGCAGAACGTGCAGGTGTTGTTGCAGCCCACGGAGATGGAGACCCATCCGGCGTAGGCCTGATCGCGTTTGGTGGGTAGCGCCGAGGGGAAGGTCTCGAGGGATTCGAGGATCTCGATCTCGGCTTCCTCGTTGTGGCGGGCGCGCTCGAGCAGCACCGGCAGGGAGCCGATGTTGTGAGTGCCGAAGACCACGTCGACCACGGGGGACTTCTCGAGGATGGTGTCCTGGTCCTTCTGGGCCAGGCACCCGCCCACGGCCACCTGGAAGTCCTTGTTCCGCTCCTTCTGGGGCACCAGCTGGGAGAGGTGCCCGTAGAGCTTGTTATCCGCGTTCTCCCGGACCGCGCAGGTGTTGAACACCACCAGGTCGGGGTCCGTGCCCTCCGGCGCCGGGAAATAGCCCGCGGTCTCGAGCAGGCCCGTGATCCGCTCGGAGTCGTGGACGTTCATCTGGCACCCGAAGGTTCGCACCTCGTAGGAGCGCGGAACGTCCAGGATGGGGATCTCAGGGGCCTCGGTCGAGGGGCGCGGCTTCGCCAGCCCGGCGTAGGTCTCGGGCAGGTCGGCGGCCTTGGCGGGGGTTCTCACGGGGGTCGTACTCACGCGACAAGGATAGTGGCAGGGTCAAATCACGGCGTATCCAGCCACAGGCCTTCGTCGTCGTCGGATTCAGCATCGGATTCAGCCCCGACGGCGGCCTCGGCCTCAGCGAGGACCTGCTTGACGACGTCGAAGGCGAGCCCAGGGGCGTAACCCTTGCGGGCGAGCATGGACACCAGCCGCCGGGTGAGCTTCTCCCGCGCCGCACGGTCGGCCAGCTGCTGGGTCAGCTGCCCGCCCGAGGGCGTCTTGCGCCGCACCAGTTCCAGGGCGTCTTCCCGCTCATCGTCGTCGGTGCGCTGCTCCAGGGCCTGCTCGGCCAGTTCCGGGTCGATCCCCTTGGCCTGCAGATCGCGCCGGAGCGCGGGGCGGGCCAGTTTCCGGGTCTCGGCCCGGGATCTCACGAAGGTCTCGGCGAACGCGGCATCGTCGACCAGACCGACCTCCTGGAACCTGTCCAGGACCGATGCCGCCACGTCCTCGGGGACCCCCCGATCCGCGAGCTTGTCCTCGAGCTGGCGCCGCGACTTGGCCGAGGCCGTGAGCTGCCGCAGCACGATATTGCGCGCCGATTCGTGGGCCTCCGCGTCCGAGTTCGCGGCGACGGTGTCCGAAGAGGGCTCCTCCGCCTTCCCCGACCGTCGGTACCGTTCCTGGGCACGCCGGCGCCGGCGTTCGTACGGTGACTCGGACAAGACTCTCAGCCTCCAGTTGCTCGGGCGCTCCGGTACGGACGACAGTGGAGGACTGCGCTCCGAGCCCTCATGCCGAGCGCCGTGGCCGGCCCCGGAGGAATGTGCCCCGGGGCCGGATCATGGACGCGTCAGAAGGCGGCTTTGGCCGAGGAGTCGTCCTGACCGAAGTCGGCCACCACTCCGTCCTCATCCGTTTCCGGCGCATCGCTTTCGATGATCTCGAGCTTGGTGAGGATCTTGTGCTCGATCTCCAGCGCGAGCTCCGGATTATCGCGCAGGAAGCGGCGGGCGTTCTCCTTGCCCTGTCCCAGCTGATCGCCTTCATAGGTGAACCAGGCACCGGACTTCTTGACGATGCCCTGCTCGACCCCCAGGTCGATGAGGCCGCCCTCCGTGGAGATGCCCTGGCCGTAGAGGATGTCGAACTCGGCCTGCTTGAACGGCGGGGCCATCTTGTTCTTGACGATCTTGGCGCGGGTCCGGTTGCCCACGGGGTTGGCGCCGTCCTTGAGCGTCTCGATGCGGCGCACGTCCACCCGCACGGAGGCGTAGAACTTGAGGGCCTTGCCGCCCGTGGTGGTCTCCGGGGAGCCGAAGAACACGCCGATCTTCTCGCGCAGCTGGTTGATGAAGATCGCCGTGGTCTGCGAGTGGGAGAGGCGCCCGGTGATCTTGCGCAGCGCCTGCGACATCAGACGCGCCTGCAGGCCCACATGGGAGTCGCCCATCTCCCCCTCGATCTCGGCCTTGGGCACCAGGGCGGCCACGGAGTCGATCACCACGATGTCGATGGAGCCCGAGCCCACCAGCATGTCCATGATCTCCAGGGCCTGCTCACCCGTATCCGGCTGGGAGACCAGCAGGTTGTCGATGTCCACCCCGAGCTTCTGGGCGTAGACGGGGTCCAGGGCGTGCTCCGCGTCGATGAAGGCCGCGATGCCGCCGTTCTTCTGCACATTGGCGACGGCGTGCAGCGCCACGGTGGTCTTACCCGATGATTCCGGGCCGTAGATCTCCACCACGCGGCCCCGCGGGAATCCGCCGGTGCCCAGGGCGACGTCCAGGGCGATCGAGCCGGTGGGGATGACCTCCACCTTCTGCACCGGACGTTCGCCCAGGCGCATGACAGAACCCTTGCCGTAGTTCTTGTCGATCTGGGCCAGGACGGTCTCGAGTGCCTTTTCGCGGTTGGAACCGCCTGCTGTGGAACTGGTCTTGGGGGCCATGGTTCACCTCGTATGCATATGGTGCGACCTCGATGGCCGCGGGTGTGGCGCGGTGCGTCTGTGGTGCTCGAGTCCTCATCACGCGCCCCGCTGAAGCTGTCATGGAAAACGCTATGCGAGGGGTCCGACAACACAAGGACGGGGCCGTTAGCCGAGGGAACGCATCCCGGCGGCGAAGCAGCGGCACCACCTGTGGAGTCACCTGGGCTGGCCTCGAGCACAACGAGATTCTACAGCAATCTTCGAACATTTATTCGATGGATGCCTCCGGGGGCGTGTCACCGGCGCGGCTCCCGGTCGGGGCCCCACCACCGCTCCCGGGGCACGTCCTGGTTCTTGCACAGGGCGAACCAGACGGTCTTGGGGTCCTCGCCGTCGTCGATGGCCTGGGCGGGGGTGCGATGCCCCAGGTCCCCCAGCACCGTCTGCTCGGCCAGCATCCGGCCCTGAGCGGCACCGAACTCGTGCTCGAGCATGTCGTAGAAGCGACTCAGTCGCACACGTCCTCCTCGTCATGGGGCTGCCACGGGACACGGACGGCCCGCGGCGGGCGGACCAGCGGCAGCGCGGTCCGGCAATGCGTCAGGGCCCGACAGCTTCGAAGCTGTCGGGCCCTGACGCGTCGTCCGGCTGTCCGGCTCAAGCCCGGGGGCAGGGCCGGTGCAGCCTGTCGTTCGGAAGATCAGTGGGCACGGACGCCGAATTCCTGCTGGTACTGCTCCCGCAGCTCAGCCGGAACGGTATCGGGTGCCAGGTTGCCCTCGACCTCTGCGACGCGGTCTGCGACCTCACGCAGCATGGTGGACACCGGGACATCGAGTGCGGCGCAGATCGATGCCAGCAATTCGGAGGAGGCCTCCTTCTGGCCTCGCTCGACCTCACTCAGGTAACCGAGCGAGACGCGTGCCGAGTGCGAGACCTCGCGCAGGGTGCGCTCCTGGCGCTGGCGCACGGAACGCAGTACCTCGCCGATTTCCTGGCGCAGCACGACCGGCTTGGGCTCCGCGTAGGCGGATTCATTGATGGTAGCGGTCTCGACGTCCTTCCAGCGGATGACGCCGTTAACGGACACGGGGGTCTTGGTCGTCGTGATGATTGGCTCCTCAATCGTGCGGACGGATGATCCGCTTGGCCCGTAGTCGGCTCTTGAGCCGGTTACGGATGGCCCTTCCCTGGGCCGTCGACGGGTACAACCGCCGAACGTGTTTCGATTGTTCCCGATCGATGCGGAGATTCACTGAGAGATTTCTGAGAGCCCGCAGTACGCCGTGAGTTCCCGTAGCGCCGCGACCACGGTCGAGGTGCGGATCTCATCGCGGTCGCCGTGCAGCTCCAGTCCCACGGTCCGGGTTCCCCGAGGCCCTGCCACCCCGATGTACACCGTTCCCACGGGTTTGCCGTCGTGGGGTTCCGGCCCGGCCACGCCCGTGGTCGAGACGCCGATGCCGACGCCCAGAGCCTCGCGCGCACCTTCGGCCATGAGCGCTGCGACCTGCGGATCCACCGCGCCGGTCCGCTCGAGCAAGGCCGCCGGAACACCGAGGACCCGGGTCTTGACCCCGTGGGAATACGAGACCACCCCGCCCTCGAAGACGGCCGACGCCCCGGGGACGGCGACCAGCGCGGCGGCCACCTTCCCTCCGGTGAGGGACTCGGCGGTCCCGATGCTGAGACGGGCGGCTACCGCCGCCGAGATGGCCTCCTCGGCCGCTTCGAACTCGTCTTCGCCGCCTAGCCGCTCGTTACTCCGCATGACTTCCCATGACGTCAGCTGTTGTCCACCGGGCGCCCGGCTGCCAGGGAGTCCCGCCGCAGCTGCCTGGCCTTGATGACGTAGTCGACGCCGGTGACGACCGTGGCGATGAGGGCCAGGGCCATGCAGAACCAGCCGAGCCACGCCCACCAAGCGCCCACGAGCGGGACCAGCGGCAGCAGCATGACCAGCAGGGCCACGGTCTGCAGCACGGTCTTGAGCTTCCCGCCCTTGGAGGCGGCCATCACGCCGTAGCGGATCACCACGAAGCGCATGAGGGTGATCCCCCACTCGCGCAACAGGATCACGATGGTCACCCACCACCACAGCTCGCCCAGGACGGAGAGCACCACGAACGCAGCACCCGTGAGCAGCTTGTCGGCGATCGGGTCGGCGATCTTGCCGAACGAGGTGATCAGCCCCCTCGCCCTGGCGATGTCGCCGTCGAGCTTGTCCGTGAGCATGGCCAGCCCGAAGACGACGAACGCCGCCCAGCGCATGGCCAGCGAGTCCTCCCCGAAAGGCCCGCCCGCCACCAGGAACCAGACGAAGAAGGGCACCATCAGGATGCGCAAAGTGGTCAGGGCGTTGGGAAGGTTCCAGTTGGATGCCTTCGGAGCCTGAGTCTCTGGGGATGTCATCGCATTACCGTCCCGTCAGCTGCCATGCGTCGTCGGATTCTGGGTCGTCGGCGTCGTCGTGGTAGTCCGTCGCCGCCGCCCCGGTGGGATCGGCGAGCGGGTCGGTGTCCAGGTCTCCGCCCGTGGTGCCGCCGGTGCCGGCATGCTCCTGAGCACCCGCGACGACGGCGGTCGGCGGCTCCTCGCCCCTGATCAGGGCCAGCGTAGCCGCAAGGTCGTCGGGTCGCACGAGCACGTCGCGGGCCTTGGAACCCTCGGAGGGGCCCACGACGCCGCGGGACTCCATCAGGTCCATCAGCCTCCCGGCCTTGGCGAAACCGACCCGCAGCTTGCGCTGCAGCATCGAGGTCGAGCCGAACTGCGTGGTGACCACCAGTTCGACCGCCTGCAGCAGGACGTCGAGATCGTCCCCGATGTCCTCGTCGATCTCCTTCTTGGGGGCCTCCTGGACCACGTCCTCGCGGTAGTTGGCCTTCATCTGGGACTTGACGTGCTCCACGACCTCGTGGATCTCCGACTCGGCCACCCACGCCCCCTGGACGCGCATGGGCTTGGAGGCGCCCATGGGCAGGAACAGGGCGTCGCCCTGGCCGATCAGCTTCTCGGCCCCGGGCTGATCCAGCACCACCCGGGAGTCGGTCACCGAGGAGGTCGCGAAGGCCATGCGCGAGGGCACGTTGGCCTTGATCAGGCCCGTCACCACGTCCACGGACGGGCGCTGGGTGGCCAGCACCAGATGAATACCCGCCGCACGGGCCAGCTGGGTGATGCGCACGATCGCGTCCTCGACGTCGCGCGGGGCGACCATCATGAGGTCCGCGAGCTCGTCGACGATCACCAGCAGGTACGGATACGGCTTGATCTTGCGCTTGGATCCCGGCTCGGGCTGCACCTTGCCGTTGCGCACGCCCTTGTTGAAGTCGTCGATGTGCTTGTAGCCGTAGTGGGACAGATCGTCGTAGCGGGCGTCCATCTCCCGCACCACCCACTGCAGGGCCTCGGCGGCCTTCTTGGGGTTGGTGATGATCGGCGTGATCAGATGCGGAACCCCCTCGTAGGCGGTCAGCTCCACGCGCTTGGGGTCGACCATGACCATCCGGACCTCGTCCGGGGTGGCTCGCATCAACAGCGAGACGATCATCGAGTTGACGAACGACGACTTACCGGCGCCCGTGGCACCGGCCACCAGCATGTGCGGCATCTTCGCGAGGTTCGCCACCACGAACCCGCCCTCGACGTCCTTGCCCACGCCCATGACCATGGGGTGGTCGTTCTTGCGGGCCGCCTGCGAGCGCAGGACATCGCCCAGCACGACCGTCTCGCGGTCCGTGTTGGGGATCTCGATGCCGATCGCCGACTTGCCCGGGATGGGCGAGAGGATGCGGACGTCGGAGGACGCCACCGCATAGGAGATGTTCTTCGACAGCGCGGTGACCTTCTCCACCTTGGTCCCGGGGGCCAGTTCGATCTCGTAGCGGGTCACCGTGGGCCCGCGGGAGAAGCCGGTGACCTCGGCGTCGACCTTGAACTGCCGGAGGGTGTCGGTCAGGGCGCCGACCACGGCGTCGTTGGCCTCGGAGCGCTCCTTGGCCGGGGGGCCCTGGATCAGCGACGTCGACGACGGCAGCGAGTACGCCACGTCCCCTTCCAGCTGCAGCTGCTCGGTGCGCCGCGGGATCGGGCTGGACTGCACGGGCGTGGGAATGACCGTGGTCTCGCCATCGGCTCCGTCCGGGTCGATCAGCGCCGCAGCGCCCGAACCGGCGGCGGTGTCCGCCGCTCCCGTGGAGGAGCCGTCCAGGCCCTGCTCGCGGCGCAGTTCGCGGGCCGCGAGCTGGTCCCGGGTGGGACGCTTCTGCCCCGGACGCAGGCCCGAAGACGCCTGCGAGGCCGCCTTGGACGGGGAAGCGCCTGAGGAGTCCCTGGCCTCGTCGCCGGACTCGACGTCGAAGACGCCGGCGCTCGGCGCACCCCGTGAGGCGCGTTCACCGACCGCGGGGACCTGGTCGGTGTCCTCGCCGATCACCGCGGTCTCGAAGGCCTCATCGCCGTGGTAGGCGTCCAGGCGCTCGCGTTCGGCGTCGCGCCGGTCCTTCTTGTCCTGTTTGTCCTGCTTGCGCGCGGCCCGGCGGGCGGCGCGATCCGATGCGGGCCGGGGGTCGCGGTCGTCGAGGTAGGAGCGGTCGTGCTCCGGGTCGGTGAGGTCGGTCGCCTTCCCGTCCCGGGGGCCTGTGCCCGCGATCGCCTGCCAGGCGCGCGCCAGGCGCGGGCCGATCTGGGAGAACGGCGTGCCGGTGACGATCAGCACGCACAGTGCGAGCACCACGCCGCACACCGCTGCGGCACCGCCCGGGGTCAGCACCGTGCCGAGCGGGCCGGCGGCCAGGTAGCCGAACGCACCGCCCGCGGTCAGCCGGGCGGCGAAGCTCTCCGTGACCCCGGGGGCTCCCCCGATCACGTGCGCGATGCCCGCCCCGGCCAGGATGGCGATGGTCAGACCCAGGGCGATGCGGTTGTTCGTCGTCGTCGGAACCGGCTTGCGGAAGAGCCGGACCGAGAAACCGAGCAGGCCGAGCGGCAGCACCAGGGCGGCCCAGCCGATCAGGCCCGCGACGAACCAGTGGATCCCGGACGCGATGGCCGAGACCCCGGGGATTCCGGCGTCGTACAGGCTCCACCACTCGACGACGGCGACGAGGAGGCCCGCGCACAGCAGCACCAGCGCACCGCCGTCCCTGCGGTCGTCGGGGTCGAGATCGGTGCGCAGCGTGCCGATGCGCCGGATCGCTCCGCCGATCAGGTGCGCGAACCAGAGCCAGGTGCCGATCAGGGCATGGACGGCGCGCTCACCGACCCCCGGGGCGGGGGTCTTCGAAGAGCCCCTCTTGGCCTTCGAGGTGCTGGTTCCGCGCGACGTCGATGCGCCCTTGCGGGCGGGGGAAGTACGAGTCGCCATATCCCTAGGGTAATGGACGGCGCAAATGCAGGTCCCTGCGGCGCACGCGGGCTATCGGCCCTCTTCCTCGAGTCCCCGGTAGCGCTCCCGGTCCCTGGCCGCGTCCTCACGGGCCCAGCGGCGGCGATTGGCGTCGTCGCGCAGGATCATGAACCAGATCAGGCTGAAGATCATGAGGACGGCGCCGATCAGGAAGCCGGCCGAGGCGAGGCCCATGGTCAGGATCTCCGGATCGGTGGGCATGCACGCCTCCGACAGGTCTCCGGCGGTGCAGTCCGACCACGGCCGCAGCAGGACCAGTCCGCCCGCCACGAGACTCGCCGCGGTGATCACACCCCCGAGGATCAGCATCGCCATGCGGGGCTTGCCAAACATGTCAGCCTCCTCACTCGTCAGCGTACTGACTTGCCAGCGTACTGATGAGAACGTCCCGTACGGCCGGGTTCATTCCGCATAGCGCCGCCGAGATGCGAGGTGACCCGCCCATCGGGGTCGATGGGCGGGTCAACTCGCATCTCGGCGGGAAAGGGCTCAGCTCGGGGAGCCGACCTCGATGACGACCGGCACGATCATCGGCTTGCGGCGGAGCTTGCGCCCCACCCACGGGCCGATGGTGCGGCGAACGGTCTGCTGGAGCTGATGCGTGGTGTACTGCTTCTGCTCGTGCAGCGCGTCCTCGATGGCGCCCGTGATCTTGGGGACGATGTCGTCGAAGACCCGGTCGTCCTCGGCCACGCCGCGGGCGTGGATGTCCGGGCCGTTGACCACTCGCTTGTTCTGGCGGTCGATCACGGTGACGACGGAGATGAAGCCCTCCTCGCCCAGCACGATCCGGTCGCGGAGGTCGTCCTCGGTGATCTCGCCGACCGAGGACCCGTCCACGTAGACGAACTTGATCTCGTGGCCGCCGACGATCCGCGCCTTGTGGTCCTTCATGTCCACGGCCGTGCCGTTCTCGGTGAGCAGCACGTTCTCCGGCGGAACGCCGGTGGCCTCGGCCAGTTCGCCGTTGGCCATCAGGTGCCGGACCTCGCCGTGCACCGGCATGACGTGCTCGGGCTCGACGATGTTGTAGCAGTACAGCAGCTCACCCGCAGAGGCGTGCCCGGAGACGTGGACCTTGGCGTTGGACTTGTGCACGACGTGCGCACCGAGCCGCATGAGACCGTTGATGATGCGGAACACCGAGTTCTCGTTGCCCGGGATCAGCGAGGACGCGAGGATCACGGTGTCGCCCTCCCGGACCTGGACCCGGTGGTCGCCGCGGGCCATGCGCGAGAGCGCCGCCATGGGCTCCCCCTGCGAACCGGTGCACATGATCACCAGCTCGTCGTCGCGGAACTGCTCGACCTTGCGCTGATCCACCAGCACGCCCTCGGGGACGTCCAGGTAGCCGAGCTCGGCCGCGATGCCCATGTTGCGTTCCATGGAACGGCCCATGAGGGCGACCTTGCGCCCCGAGGCGACGGCGGCATCGAGCACCTGCTGGACGCGGTGGACGTGCGAGGAGAAGGAGGCGACGACGACCTTCTGGCTGGACTTCTGGATCACGTCCACCAGGACGCCGCCGATGTCCTTCTCCGTGGGGGTGAAGCCCGGGACCTCGGCGTTGGTCGAGTCGGTGAGGAATAGGTCCACGCCCTCTTCGCCCAGCCGCGCGAAATGCCGCAGGTCGGTGATGCGCCCGTCCAGGGGAAGCTGGTCCATCTTGAAGTCGCCCGTGTGCAGGACCGTCCCGGCCTTCGTGCGCATGAAGACGGCCAGCGCGTCGGGGATGGAGTGGTTGACGGCCACGAACTCGCATTCGAACTCGCCGAGCTTCTCCACCTGTCCCTCGCGCACGGTGAGGGTGTAGGGCTTGATGCGGTGCTCGCGCAGCTTCGCCTCCACCAGGGCCAGCGTGAGCTGCGAGCCGAGCAGGGGGATGTCAGAGCGGCGCTTGAGCAGGTAGGGCACCGCGCCGATGTGATCCTCGTGGCCGTGCGTGAGCACGATCGCCACGATGTCGTCCAGACGGTCCTCGATGTGGGAGATGTCCGGGAGGATCAGGTCGACGCCGGGCTGGTTCTCCTCCGGGAAGAGCACGCCGCAGTCCACGACGAGCAGCTGACCGTTGATCTCGAACACGGTCATGTTGCGGCCGACCTCGCCCAGACCTCCGAGCGGGGTGACCCGCAAGGTGTCCTGGCCCAGGGCGGGCGGCTCGCTCAAGTTTTCAATCCAATGGGTCATGCAACCCCTTTCTGATGTCGGTGCTCTCGGGAGAGCTCTTGTTTAAAACGGTAGGGTCCCGGCCACCACGGACCCGGCCAGATCGGCCTTGATGGCGGCCTGCTCGGACTCGGTGGCCGCGACGTAGGGCAGCCGGACGGTGTGATTGGGCAGAACGGACTGCCAGTGCAGGATCTGCTTGGCGGAGACGGCTCCGGGGATGTGGGTCATGGTCGCGCGGACGACCGGCTCCAGCTCGTGGGCGATGGCCCGCGCCTCGTGCAGGTCCTCCGCTCGCATGGCGTCGATCAGGCGGCGGAATCGCGGGGTGTCCACATGGCTGGTCACACCGACCAGGCCGACGGCGCCGATGGACATCCACGGCACGGTGAGGCCGTCGTCGCCGGAATAGTAGAGCAGATCGGTCTCCGAGATCACCCGCATCCCGGCTGCCAGGTCCGCCTTGGCGTCCTTGACGGCGACGATCTTGGGGTGCTCGGCCAGCCGCAGCAGCGTCTCCACGGACAGCGGGATGCCCGTGCGCCCCGGGATGTCGTAGAGCATGATCGGCAGCTCCACCGCATCCGCCACGGTCTCGAAGTGGGCCACGACGCCGGTCTGGGTGGGCTTGTTGTAGTAGGGGGTGACGATCAGGAGACCGTCCATGCCGGCCTTCTCCGCCTGGGCCGAGAGGTGCATGGTGTGCTGGGTGTCGTTCGAGCCGGCACCGGCCACCAGGGCCACGCGGTCTCCGACGGCTTCCTTGACGGTGCGGAACACGGCCTCGTGCTCGTCGTCGGTCATGGTCGAGTACTCGCCGGTGGTGCCGCCGACCACCAGGCCGTCGCAGCCCTGGTCCGCCAGGCGGACGGCCAGGGCCTCGGTGGCAGCCAGGTCCACGGAGCCGTCTTCCGCGAACGGCGTGACCATGGCGGTGAGCAGGGTTCCGAACAGGGGCTTGTCCTGGTGCGCAGTCATGCCATAACCCTAACTCGCCGCGCTGCCCGGCTCGGGCCCGGACCCGTCCGGCCGCCGAGAAATTCGCACCGCCTGGCGCATCGCCCGCCGTGCCCTGCGGGTATCGCCCGAGGCGCTGTAGGCCAGGGACAACCGGTACCAGGTGCGCCAGTCCCCGGGCGCCCGTTCCACGTCGGCCTTCCACCGCGGGAACCGCTCGTCGGCGGTCTCGCGGACGATCCGCCCGGAGGGATGCCGGGGGAGGTCGTCCTCGGGCATCTCGCCCTCCTCGACGAGCCGCCTGCCCAGGCGTTCGATGCGGATCCCGAAGCTCAGTTCCCGCAGCAGCGCCCAGGCGCCCACGACGGGGAGCACGATCAGGGCGGAGCCCAGGAACTTGCTGATCCACAGCTCGGAGGTCATCAGGAGCCAGGCCCGCTGGAGGGTCAGCCCCAGGTAGAAGACCAGCAGAGCGATCATGGCCGCCGCCAGAGCCTTGCCCCGGTTCGTGGACTCCAGCAGCGTGAAGACGCCCGCGAAGGCGGCGACCACGAGGATGGTCAGCTTGGATCCCTGGGGCAGGGGCAGCAGCCACAGGGTCACGAGGGCCGCGAACAATGCGACCCATCCCAGGAGCCGGAGGGAGCCCAGGCCGGAGCCGCCCGCGCCGCGACCGGATCCCGTGCCCGGTGGCGGCGCGCTCCCGCCGCTCACGCGTCGAGGTCCATGAAGTGCTCCAGACCGTGGGTCAGACCGGGCCGGCTGCTCACCGTGCGCACCCCCAGCAGCACCCCGGACATGAAGGAGACGCGGTCGAAGGAGTCGTGGCGGATGGTGAGCATCTCGCCCACGTTGCCCAGCAGGGTCTCCTGGTGGGCGACGAGTCCGCGCAGCCGCACCGAGTGGACGCTCACCCCGTCGACCTTCGCCCCCCGGGCTCCGTCCGGGTCGGTCTGGGTGGCGTCCGGGGAGTCCTGCAGGCCGGCGGCCCGCCGCGCCTCCCCCACCATCGCCGCTGTGCGGGCGGCCGTGCCCGACGGTGCGTCCACCTTGTCCGGGTGGTGCAGTTCCACGATCTCGGTGGACTCGAAGAACCTGGCCGCCAGTGCGGAGAACCGCATGGCCAGGACGGCCCCGATGGAGAAGTTCGGGGCGATCAGGACGCCTACCTCGGGGTGCTCCCGGAGCAGCTCGGAGAGCCGGCTCAGCCGCTGCTCGTCCCATCCCGTGGTGCCGACGACGCAGTGGATCCCGTTCTCCACGCAGAACCGCACGTTCTCCTCCGTCGAGGCCGGGACCGTCAGGTCGATCGCGACCTCGGCGCCGGAGACCAGCAGCTGCCGCAGCGAGTCGCCGTGGCCGATCGTGCTGACGAGCTGGAGGTCGCGGGCGCCGTCGACGGCGCGCACGGCCTCCGCTCCCATGCGCCCGTGGGCGCCCAGGACGGCGACCTTGACGGGGGCATCGACGGTGGCGTTGACGGTGGCGTTGACGGTGGTCTCTTGGCTCATGGTCACTCCTGTTGTTCTTGCGGTCGGTTGATCCCTCGGCTGCGGGTGGGGCCGGAACGCTCAGTCCTGGCCGGGGGCCACGACCTGGACCACGGTGGGCCCGTCAGCCAGCTCCTGGGCCAGCTCCCGGACCTGTTCGGGAGTGACCGCCCGCACGCGGTCGAGCGTCTCCTCGAGATCGAGGAACTCCCCCGTGGTCAGCTCCGCCGTGCCCAGCCGGGACATGCGGGAGCCCGTGTCCTCCAGGGCCAGGACCGTTCCGCCGGCCAGCTGACCCACCACCTTGCGCAGTTCGGTCTCGCGGATACCGTCCTGGGCGAGCTTGTCCAGCTCGTCGGTCATCAGCTGCAGCACCTGCTCGGTCTTGCCCGGGGTGCAGCCCGCGTACATGCCGAAGTACCCGGCGTCCGAGTACGACCCTCCGAAGGAGAAGGTGTTGTAGGCGAGCCCTCGTTTCTCCCGGATCTCCTGGAAGAGGCGGGAGGACATGCCACCGCCGAGCGCCGCGTTGAGGACGGTCATGTGGTACCGGCGGTCGTCGCCGGCGACCAGACCGGGGCGGCCGATGACGATGTTGCTCTGCTCGACCTGCCGGTGCAGCAGGTGCCTGCCCCACTCGGGCTGCGGGGTGGTGGCATCCAGGGATCCCCGGGTGCGCCGCTGACGCGGAGCCGCGGGACGCTGGGCGTCCCAGCCCGCGGTGGCCATCGCCTCCACGACCATGTCCACGACCTCCTGATGGTCCAGCCCGCCGGCCGCGGTGACCACCAGGCCCTCCGGCCGGTAGTGCTCCCGGAAGTGCTCCCAGACGCGTTCGCGGCTGACGGACAGGATCTCCTCCGGGGTGCCGCCGATCGGGCGCGCCAGGGGGTTGCCGTGCAGTACGTGCTCGACGAAGTGCTCGAAGGCCACGTCCGTGGGATCGTCCTGGTCCATCGCCAGCTCTTCGAGGATGACCCCGCGTTCGCGTTCGAGTTCCTCGGGGTCGAGCACAGCGCCGGCGACCATGTCCATGAGCACGTCCACCGCCATCGGCAGCTGCTCGGAGAGCACACGCGCGAAGTAGCAGGTGTGCTCCTTGGCCGTGATCGCGTTGGACTCGCCCCCGACCTCATCGAAGGCCTCCGCGATCTGCAGGGCGTTGCGCTTGGCCGTGCCCTTGAACAGGAGATGCTCCAGGAAATGGGTGGAGCCCAGATGGCCCGGCTGCTCGTCGCGCGAGCCGACGCCCACCCAGAAGCCCACGGTGGCCGAGAGCAGGCCGGGCATGGACTCCGTCAGGATCCGCGTCCCGCACGGCAGGACGGTCCGGGTCACGACGGCGCCGCCGTCGCCGTCGTGGATCACGTGCGTGAAGCCGGGGTCACCGGTTGCACCGGGACGCAGAGCCGCATGGGCGCTGGCATCGTTCGCACCGCCGAGGCCGGCGGGAAGCAATGGTAGGTCGACAACCGTCATACGGCTACTTCAGTCTCCTGTCGAAGGGGAGGTCGCATCCGGTTCCGCGGGATGCCGGGCCGGATGCGGCCATTATGGCCGACATCCCCGGGACTCGCGTGCGCCCCGGGGATGTCGTCAGTCGTGGCCGGCCCCTTCACGGGGCCGGCGTGGCGGGATCAGTTCTCCTCGGATCCCTCGGCCTCGTCGCCGGAGTCGCCTGCCTCCAGCACCGGGGAGAGCGACAGCTTGCCGCGGTCGTCCACCTTGGTGATCTCCACCTGCACCTGCTGGCCGACGGAGACGACGTCCTCGACGTCGTTGACCCGCTCGCCGTTGTTGAGCTTGCGCAGCTCGGTGACATGCAGCAGGCCGTCGCGACCCGGGGTCAGGGACACGAAGGCACCGAAGGTGGTGGTCTTCACGACCGTGCCGAGGTAGCGCTCGCCCACCTCGGGGACCTGCGGGTTGGCGATCGCGTTGATCGCCGAGCGAGCGGCCTCCGCGGAGGGACCGTCGACGGCGCCGATGTAGACCGTGCCGTCGTCCTCGATCGAGATGTCGGCGCCGGTGTCCTCCTGGATCTGGTTGATCATCTTGCCCTTGGGGCCGATGACCTCGCCGATCTTGGAGACCGGGACGTTGACCGTGATGATCCGCGGAGCGTGCTCGGACATCTCGTCGGGAGCGTCGATCGCGGAGTTCAGCACGTCGAGGATGGCCAGGCGCGCATCGCGGGCCTGGGTCAGCGCGGCGGCCAGGACGTCGGCGGGGATGCCCTCGAGCTTGGTGTCCAGCTGGATCGCGGTGACGAACTCGGAGGTGCCGGCGACCTTGAAGTCCATGTCGCCCAGGGCGTCCTCGGCGCCGAGGATGTCGGTCAGGGCCACGTGGGCGTCCTGGCCGTCGACCTGGCCGGTGACCAGGCCCATCGCGATGCCGGCGACGGGCGCGCGCAGGGGCACGCCGGCGTTGAGCAGCGACAGGGTCGAGGCGCACACCGAGCCCATGGAGGTCGAGCCGTTGGAGCCCAGGGCCTCGGAGACCTGGCGGATCGCGTAGGGGAACTCCTCGCGCGACGGGATGACCGGCGTCAGGGCGCGCTCGGCGAGCGCACCGTGGCCGATCTCGCGGCGCTTGGGCGAGCCCACGCGGCCGGTCTCGCCGGTGGAGTACGGCGGGAAGTTGTAGTGGTGCAGGTACCGCTTGGACTTCACCGGCGACAGGGAGTCGATCTGCTGCTCGAGCTTGAGCATGTTCAGCGTGGTGACGCCCATGATCTGGGTCTCTCCGCGCTGGAAGATCGCCGAGCCGTGGACGCGCGGCAGGATCTCCACCATGGCGGTCAGCTCGCGGATGTCCTTGGGGCCGCGACCGTCGATGCGCACGCCGTCGCGCAGGATGCGCTGGCGCACGGTCTCCTTGGTCAGCTTCTGGTAGGCGTCGTTGACCTCGTTGAGACGGTCCTCGAACGGCTTGCCCTCACCGGCGAGCTCGGCCAGCACGGCCTGGTGCAGCTCGTCGGTGGCGTCCTCGCGCTCCTGCTTGCCGGCGATGGCGTACACCTCGGCCAGCCGGTCCCCGGCAGACTCCTTGACGGCCGCGGCGACGTCGTCGCCGTGCCCGCCGAAGTACGGCAGCTCCATGGCGGGCTTGCCGGCGCGGGCCTTGAGGTCCGCCTGGGCCTCGCACAGGGCCTTGATGAACGGCTTGGCGGCCTCCAGGCCCTCGGCCACGATCTCCTCGGACGGGGCGACGGCACCGCTGTGGATGAGGCTCCAGGAGTTGTCGGTGGCCTCGGCCTCGACCATCATGATCGCGACGTCCTCGGAGCCGTCGGCACCGGTCACGACGCGGCCGGCGACGGCCATGTCGAACACGGCGTTCTCCAGCTGGGAGTGCTTGGGGAAGCACACCCACTGGTGCGAGCCGTCGGCCTGGGCGATCAGCGCCAGGCGGACGCCGCCGACGGGACCGCCGAACGGGGCGCCGGAGAGGGTCGTGGACATCGAGGCGGCGTTGATCGCCACGGTGTTGTAGATCTCGTCCGGGTCGATCGCCAGGACGGTCACGACCACCTGGACCTCGTTGCGGATGCCCTTGTCGAAGCCGGGGCGCAGCGGACGGTCGATCAGGCGGCAGGCCAGGATCGCGTCGGTGGACGGACGTCCCTCACGGCGGAAGAAGGAGCCCGGGATGCGCCCGTCGGCGTACATCCGCTCCTCGACGTCCACGGTCAGCGGGAAGAAGTCGAAACCCTCGCGCGGCTTCTTGCCGATCGCGGTGGTGGACAGCAGGGTGGTGTCGTCGTCGATGGACACCAGGGTGGAACCGGCTGCCTGCTGTGCCAGCAGACCGGTCTCGAAGCGCACGACGCGCTTGCCGTAGCGGCCGTTGTCGATAACGGCCTCAGCGAACTGGATCTCGGGACCCTCCACGGGTCACCTCCATTTCATCGGATTCTTCTGTGGTCTGCCCAGAAGTCACCGCGCCCGCGTTCGGCCTTCGATCGAAGCCCACGGAGCCTGTGCGCGCCGCAGCGCGCAGCGGATCCGTGAGCCACTGTCGAGGACCGTCACCCGGGTCTCGGTGTCATCGGGGCGTCGGCGGTCACCGCGAGCGGGACCGCCGGAGTTCGCCTCGCATGGAGGCGAACGGTTCTAGTGCATCCCCAGCCTGTCAGGTGACCGGCGTGCGCGCCGGGATTTGCGGCTGGGAGTTTGGCCGGTACGGGATGCCGGTACCGGGATAGAGGTCGGGGCGGGGCCGTGGCCACCAGTGGCGGCCTCGGCTCCGCCCCGGCTCAAGACGTCGATCAGCGGCGCAGGCCGAGGCGCCCGATGAGCGCACGGTAGCGGGCGATGTCGGTGTCGCGCAGGTAGGTGAGCATACGACGACGGCGACCGACCAGGGCCATGAGGCCGCGGCGGGTGTGGTGGTCGTGCTTGTGCATCTTCAGGTGCTCGGTGAGATCCGAGATGCGGCGGGTCAGGACGGCGACCTGGACCTCGGGTGAACCGGTGTCACCCTCGTGGGTCGCGTATTCCTTGATGATCTCCTGCTTGACGGCGGGGTCAAGGGCCATGATGAACTCCTTGCGTTCAGTGCCGTGCGGCCCGTACGCGATTCTTCGCGCCGGGTCCCTGCCCGGCGAGCCGGTGAGAGGGGGTCCGTCCGCCACGGACTGCAGGCGGACCGCCGAACAGTCTAACAGGCCGCCTCTCTCTCCACGAGATGGCGGGGCAGGGCGCCACCGCCGGCCGGACGACCCGCGAACCCGTATCCGCGCGGTCACCCGTATTGACAGCATGCTGCTGGGAGAATGGGATGACGGTAACAGTCCGCGACCGGAGAGAAGGCAGAGAACAGTGAGCAATCAGCCGCAGGAAGCGCAGATCGAATACGACGAGGAGAAGATCGCCCGGGCCGGCGCAGAGGCCGAGAAGGGCGAGGACTTCTTCGACGACCACGAGTTCGACGCCGGGCTGACCGATCAGGCGGGGGTGGCCGGACGCCGTCATACCCTGCACGACGGAACCCGGATTCCCCAGATCGGCCTGGGTACCGCGCGCATGGACGACGCCGAGGCGGAGGCCGTGGTGTACGAGGCGCTCTCCACCGGCTTCCGCCTGATCGACACGGCGGTCAACTACGAGAACGAGACCGGGGTCGGCCGGGCCATCAAGGATTCCCTGCTGCCGCGCGACGAGGTCTTCGTGACCACCAAGCTGCCCGGACGCGATCACGGCACGGATTCGGTGCGCCGCTCCCTGGAGGGCTCCCTCGGCCGTCTCGGCCTGGACAGGGTGGATCTCTACCTCATCCACTGGCCCAACCCGAAGCACGGCCTGTACGTGGACTCGTTCCGGACGATGCTGGAGCTGCGGGACGAGGGCCTGGTGGGTTCGGTGGGCGTCTCGAACTTCACGCCCGAGATGGTTGACGAGCTCATCGCCAAGGTGGGCGAGGCGCCGACGGTCAACCAGGTGGAACTGCAGCCTCAGTATCAGCAGGAACAGCTGCGCGCCCATCATCACGGGCATCGCATCCTGGTCGAGGCGTGGGCTCCCCTGGGCTACGACTCGAAGATGCTGGAGCACGAGTGGGTCCAGGAGATCGCCGCCGACCAGGGCCGCACACCGGCCCAGGTCATCCTGCGCTGGCACGTCCAGTCGGGCGTGCTCCCGATCCCGAAGACCTCCAAGGCCAAGCGCATGGCCGAGAACCTGGATGTCTTCGGATGGGAGCTGACCTCCCGGCAGATGAGCCGGATGAAGATGCTGCACACCGGTCTGTCGGCCTCCGGTTTCGACCCGTGGGAGCACGAAGAGATGTGACCGCGCCGCAGGCGACGGGGCCCCGGTCTCGGACCGGGCAGGACCGGGCGAGGAACATCGGGCGGGTCAGTGCGATCGAAGGATCTCGCGGGTCCGGTCGACGTCCTTCGTCATCTGGGACACGAGCTTCTCCACGCCCTCGTAGGCCACCATGCCGCGCAGGCGCTGCACGAACTCGACCACGACCTCCTGGGCGTAGAGGTCGAAATCCTCGACCCGCTCGACCGGGCGGTCGATGACGTGGGCCTCGACCACCCGTGACACGCCGTCGAAGGTGGGGTTCGAGCCCACGGAAACGGCCACGGGCCACCGGCGGTCCCGCGCGTCGATGAGCCAGCCGGCGTACACGCCGTCAGCGGGCACGTAGCCGTCGGATGCGGAGTCGAGATTGGCCGTCGGGAAGCCCAGCTCGCGTCCGCGCGCCGCCCCGTGCACCACGGTGCCGCGCACGCGATGAGGCCTGCCCAGCATGATCGCGGCCTCGGCCACGTCGCCCTGGTTGAGCAGCTCCCGGATCCAGGTGGAGGAGATCCGGCGGTCGACGTGGTGGCCGACCATGTCGCCTTCGAGATCCTCGACCACCACCACCTCGAAACCATGCCGCTCCCCCAGCTCCTGGAGGACCTTGACGTCGCCGGAGTTGCCCCTGCCGAACCGGGCGTCCGCACCGACCACCACGCAGTGCGCGTTCAGCCCGGCGCACAGGTAGTCGGCGACGAACTCCTCGGGCGCCTGCGCCGAGAAGTCCAGGTCGTAGTGCTGCACGAGCACCGCGTCCAGGCCGATGGCCTCCATGGCGTCGAGCTTGTCGCGGGTGCCCATGATCTTGCCGCGGTGCGTCTCCGGGCGGTGGACCTCGGCCGGGTGGGGGTCGAAGGTCAGCACGACCGCTTGCAGCCCCGCGGCTCGGGCACGCCCCACCAGCTTCCTGAGGACCTCCTGGTGACCGCGGTGGACCCCGTCGAAGTTCCCGACGGTTACCACGGACGGCCCGAAATCACGGGGGACCTCGGTCAGGGCGTGGAAACGGTGCACAGTGCTCCTTGGCGGCGGCGGTTCATCCTGAGGCAGGGCGTCGGTGGCTGCCCGATCCGCGGATCCTGGCAGCCGGGTCGTTCCCCGTCCCACAGGGTAGCCGCTCGAATCGATTCGGGCGGACTCACGACGACGGTACCCGCCAGGCGTTGGCGGGCTCCCTGGGGTCCCCGGCCTTGATCGAGGCCATCCAGCAGTCCACGAGCGCCCCGCGCTGCTCGCCGAAGCCCGGGACGAAGACGGGCTCGCCGAAACCCAGCTTCCAGGCCGTCTTGACCGATGCCCAGTTCCCGTCGAAGGCGATCCAGTGGAGATGAGTGAAACCCAGCGTGCCGAAGGCCTAGTCCATCAGCAGCCGGCACGCCGCCTGTGCGGCCCCCGTCCCACGGGCGTGCGGGCCGAAGTTCAGCCCGATGTCGGCCGCGCACGACGCTCATGCGATCTCGCGTTCCAAGGGGACATCGTCCAGGCCTGCCATGGGGCGGGTGCGCCAGAGCCAGAGGATGCCGATGAACGGCAGCACGAGGGGGATGAAGCCGTAGCCCTGCCCGAAGTGGGACCACACGGTGTCGTCGGCGAACAGATCCGGGGCGATGAACGTCCAGGCGCCGATGGCGATGACTCCCGCCATCTCGATGAGCACGGCAGCCGTAGCCACTCGATGCCACACCCGTCCCGCCCTGGTCAGGGCGACGGCGGCCAGGACGTAGACCACCGCGGCGAAGAGGGAGAGCAGGTAGGCCAGCGGGGCGACGTCGAACTGGGTGCCGATCTGGTAGATCGCGCGTACCCCCGCGGAGAGGGCGAAGATGCCGTAGATCGCGATGATCACGCGCCCGAATCCGGTGGACTTGGCATCCTTGCGCACGGGCTGCCCGCGCGGCCCGAAACGGCGTTGCAGCACACCGCCCGTGCCCTGGACAGGTGCCTGCCCGGCGGGATCCACCGGGGAGGCGTCCTCATCCGGCTTCGGGGGAATGGGGTCGTGAGCCACGCACAGTCCTTTCTGGATGAGCTCTCTCGATGAGGCTCTGCTCCCTACTGGTAATACCAGATGAAGTTCATTCTGTAGACCATCACGATGATGGTGGGCCCGGTGGCCGCGAGGATCCAGTTGGACCAGCTCGATCGCTCGACGAGAGACCAGATGAAGGTCCCGGCCGGGATGATCAGGGCGGTCAGCAGATAGCCCCAGTATTCGAGCACGCTGCCCGAGGCCTCGGGGCCGATGAAGAGCATCAGGATCGACCCCAGGCCGTACAGCAGCAGGAAGGCCTCCTGCAGCAGGACGGAACCCTGGGTGAGGTCGCCCGGCGCCTTGCCGCGCAGCGCTTGGACCACGCACACCAGGAACGACAGCGTGCCGAGGACCACAGAGGCCCAGAACCATCCGTCATAACCCCACAGCACCGGTCGTCTCCTTCATCCGTATGTCTTTTGCCTCCGCCGGGCGGGCCGGTTCCACCGTAGTCCGGCTGTGTTGTCCGGCCGGCCATCCCCGTCTCATCTCACCGGGCGCGCAGCACCAGGACGGGTTTCGCCGTGCGCTCCCCGGGATTGCCCCGGTCTTCGACCAGGGCCACCACACGGCCCTCAGGGTCGAAGGCAGCGGTCAGGTCCCGGGTTCCGGTAGCCGGTATGCGCTTGCCGTGGCTGAGATCGAGCGCTTCCCGTTGCGAGAGCTCCCGGACGGGGAACATGGCTCGCGCCGCCTCGTCCAGGGAGGTCGCCGGAACGGTCCCGCCGTCGGCGACGATGGCGCGCAGCCGCTCCAGGTCGCTCGCGTGCGACAAGTCCAGCGAACCCACGCGGGTGCGCCGCAACGCGGTCAGGTGGCCATGGATGCCCAGAGCCTCGCCCAGGTCGCGGGCCAGGGCGCGCACGTAAGTGCCCGAGGAGACGTCCACGGTGACGGACAGGTCGATGACGGCCGAGCCATCGGCCAGCCGGTGCCGCGAGACCTCGTGCACCTCGAAACGCGAGACGGTCACGGACCGGGCGTCGAGCTGGACATCCTCCCCCGCCCGGACACGGGCGTAGGAGCGCTTGCCGTCGACCTTGATCGCGGACACCGCGGAGGGCACCTGCCGGATCGGACCCGTCAGCGCGCTCACCGCCCCCGCGATCGCCTCGTCGGTCACGGCCTCCACGCGTGCGGTCTCCGCGACGGAGGTGACCTCTCCCTCGGCGTCCTCCGTGACGGTGGCCACGCCCAGCCGGATGACGGCGTCGTAGGTCTTGTCCGCGCCCACCAGGTAGGTCAGGAGCTTGGTCCCCCGGCCCACGCCCGCCACCAGGACGCCCGTGGCCATCGGATCCAGCGTCCCCGCGTGGCCCACCTTCTTGGTGCCGCACAGACGGCGGAGGCGGCCGACGACATCGTGGCTGGTCCAGCCCTGGGGTTTGTCCACCACGACCAGTCCCTCGGGGACGGGAAGCTGCGGATCCGGACGCGGGACCTCCTCCCGCGGTGCCCGCTCCCCGCCCTCGACGGACGGGGAGCGGGCACCGCGGGAGGAGTCACTGCGAGCCGAGGCGGTCACCGCTCCGTGGACTCCGGCGACCCGGCCGGCGCGCCGGAATCCTGGTCGGCGAGGTCCTCGGCGTCCTCATCCGCGCTGCGGTAGGGGTTCTCGTCGGAGGCGTACTGGGCGCCGACGGCGGCTGCCGCGACCTCGGCGTCCTTCTCCTTGGCCCGGCGCAGCACGTCCTCGAGGTGCGATGCGGCCTCGGGGATCTCGTCGGCCACGAAGGTCAGGGTCGGGGTCAGCCGCGCCGTGATGTTCTTGCCGACCTCGGAGCGCAGGATGCCCTTGGCGGACTCCAGTGCCCGGGCCGAGTCGGCCTTCTCCTCGGCGGTGCCGTAGACCGTGTAGTACACGGTGGCATGCTGAAGGTCATTGGTCACCCGGGCGTCCGTGATGGTCACGAACCCCAGCCGGGGATCCTTGATGCGACGCTCCAGGGCCTGGGCCACGATCACCTTGATGCGGTCGGCCAGGCGGGATGCGCGCTGAGTGTCGGCCATGGTTGCTCCTTGGCTCGGTGAGTTCGGTGGGATTTGCTTGAGGGCTTGGTGGATCCGCGAGGGTGGCAACGGCCCGTACCCCGTCCGGTGAGGACAACGGTACGGGCCGTCACGATCGGGCGATCAAGCGCGGGGCTTCTCCTGAAGCTCCCAGGTCTCGATGATGTCGCCTTCCTTGATGTCGTTGAAGGAGCCGAGTCCGATACCGCACTCGTATCCGTCGCGGACCTCGACGGCGTCGTCCTTGAAGCGACGCAGCGACTCGATCTTCAGCTTGTCCTGCACCACGTTGCCGTCGCGGACCAGACGCGCGTTGGCGTTGCGCCTGATCAGCCCCTCGGTCACGTAGGAACCGGCGATGTTGCCCCACTTGGAGGAGCGGAACACCTCGCGGACCTCCGCCTTGCCGAGCTCGACTTCCTCGTACTCCGGCTTGAGCATGCCCTTCAAGGCTGCCTCGACGTCGTCCAGGGCGTTGTAGATGACCGAGTAGAACTTCATCTCGACGCCTTCGCGGTCGGCGAGGTCGGTGACCCGCTCCGCCGGACGGACGTTGAAGCCGATGATGATCGCGTTGTCCACGGTCGCCAGGTTGACGTCGTTCTGGGTGATCGCACCCACGCCGCGGTGGATCACGCGCAGTTGAACCTCGTCCGAGGCCACCTCGATCTTCATGAGCGAGTCTTCCAGGGCCTCCACGGCACCGGACACGTCGCCCTTGATGATCAGGTTCAGGGTGTCGATCTTGCCCTCGGCCACGGCGGCGTCGAAGGACTCCAGGGTCACGCGCTTGCGGCGCTTGGCCAGCAGGGCGTTGCGGTCGGCCGCCTGACGCTTCTCGGCGATCTGCCGGGCCGTCCGCTCCTCGCTGGTCACCAGGAAGGTGTCACCGGCACGCGGCACGGAGTTCAGGCCGAGCACCTGCACGGGCCGCGAAGGAGTCGCCTCTTCCACTGCCTGGCCGTCCTCGTCGAACATCGCCCGGACGCGGCCGTGCGCGCCACCAGCCACCATGGCGTCGCCCACGTGCAGGGTGCCGGACTGGACCAGCACGGTGCACACCGCGCCACGGCCCTTGTCCAGGTTGGCCTCGATGGCCACACCGCGGGCTTCCTTGTTCGGGTTCGCCTGCAGCTCCAGGGTGCCGTCGGCGGTCAGCACGACCGCCTCGAGCAGGCCCTGGATGTTCTGACCGGCACGTGCGGAGACGTCGACGAACATGGTGTCGCCACCGTATTCCTCGGGAACCAGGCCGTACTCGGTGAGCTGGCCGCGGATCTTCTCCGGGTTGGAGTCGGGCTTGTCGATCTTGTTCACCGCGACGACGATCGGCACGTTGGCCGCCTGGGCGTGGTTGAGCGCCTCGACGGTCTGCGGCATGACGCCGTCGTCGGCGGCGACCACGAGCAGGGCGATGTCCGTGACCTGGGCACCGCGGGCACGCATGGCCGTGAAGGCCTCGTGACCGGGGGTGTCGATGAAGGTCAGGCGGCGATCCTCGCCCTCCACCTCGGTGGAGATCTGGTAGGCACCGATGTGCTGGGTGATGCCGCCGGCTTCGCCCTCGATCACGCGGGTGTTCCGGATGGCGTCCAGCAGGCGGGTCTTACCATGGTCGACGTGGCCCATGACGGTCACGACGGCCGGGCGCGGCTCCAGCACTTCCTCGTCCTCGGCAGCCGATTCGGCGGCCAGGTCGATGTCGAAGGACTCGAAGAGCTCGCGCTCCTCGTCCTCGGGCGAGACCACCTTGATGACGTAGCCCAGCTCGGCACCGAGCAGCTCGAAGGTCTCCTCGTCCAGCGACTGGGTCTGGGTCGCCATCTCGCCCAGGTGGATCAGCACCTGGACCAGCGCTGCCGGGTTGGCCTCGATCTTCTCGGCGAAGTCCATCAGGGACGCGCCGCGGCGCAGCCGCACCTCGGTCGAGCCGTCACCGTGCGGAACGGAGACGCCACCGATCTTCGGTGCGTTCATCTGCTCCAGTTCCTGGCGCTTCGCCCGACGCGACTTGCGGCCCTTGCGGGAGGGCCCACCGCGCCCGAAGGCGCCCTGGGTCGCACCGCGGCCACCGCGGCCGGGTCCGCCACCGGGACGGAATCCGCCTCCGCCGCCGGGAGCACCGCCACCGCCACCGCGGCGCGGGCCGCCCTGGCCGGCACCGGCTCCGCCGCGGCCGCCGGGCCGCGAACCGACCGGGGCCACGTTGGCGGTGTGACCGGGCATCATGTTCGGGCTGGGGCGGGGACCCGCGGGACGGGGTCCGCGAGGCGCCTGTCCCGGACGGGGAGCAGCGGGACGGGGACCGCCCTGGCCGCCGCCCTGACCCGGACGGGGAGCCGCCGGACGGGGACCGCCCTGGCCGCCGCCCTGACCCGGACGGGGAGCCGCCGGACGGGGACCGCCCTGACCGCCCTGCGGGCGCGGACCAGGACGCGACATCCCCTGCTGCGAGGCGAACGGGTTGTTGCCCGGACGCGGGCCGCCGGGACGGGGACCGCCCTGGCCGCCGCCCTGCGGGCGCGGACCGGAGCGCGACATCCCCTGCTGCGAGGCGAACGGGTTGTTGCCCGGACGCGGGCCGGCCCCGCCGGGCTTGGGGCCCGGGGTCGGGCCGCCGGTGGGCTTGGGCGCGGGCTTGGCCGCCGGAGCCTCCGGGGTCTCCGCAGCCGGAGCGGCCTCGGCAGCCGGCTCAGCCGGTGCTTGCTGCGGCTCCGCCGGGGTCTCGGGCTTGGTCTCCTCGGCCGGTGCCTTCGCGGCAGCCGGCTTGGGCCCGGGCTTCACACCGGGCTTGGGAGCAGCCGAGGGCTTGGGCGCCGCGGCTTTCGTATCGGTCTGGGGGGCCTGGGCCGCCTTCCCGGCGGACTCCTTGGCCGCAGCGGACTTGGCGGACGCCGCACCACCGGTGCCGATGGCGTCCTTGAGCTTCTTGGCGACCGGCGGTTCGACCGTAGAGGACGCTCCGCGGACGAATTCGCCCAGATCCTGCAGTTTGGCGATGGCCTCCTTGGAGGTCATGCCGAGCTCTTTGGCCAGCTCGTGTACTCGTTGCTTAGCCACTTCTCTCCTGTCCCGGTCCGCATCCGTGACAGGAGGCGGACCGACTACTTGCCGTGGGGGTTCTCCCGCGCAGACTTCGGGCGCACGGGAACACCGTTTTCAGAGCACTCTGAAGCACTCATCGTTCGGCACTCATCGGGTTTCCATCAGCTTCTGACTCGCTTTCCATAACAGTCCGCACCGGAAGTCGTCTGTCCGCCACGTTGACGGGCCAGCCGGTCCGGACCCGGCCGCCCGTACTGGCGGCCGTGGTCGGCTTACTCGTGCTCGGCGGCCGTTTCCGAGGCCACCTGCCTGAACGTCTGCACCACGGCGTCCGCGTCCACCGGCGCGCGGAAGGCGCGGTTGAAAGCCTTGCGGCGCACGGCGTTCTGCAGACACTGTTCCGTGGGATGCAGCCAAGCACCTCGGCCACCGAGTCTGCGCCCTTCGTCGATCATGACGACGGCGGTCCCGGTCGCGTCGGTGCGCACGGTCAAGCGCACGAGCTGGTCGGGTTCATCGACGGCCCGGCATCCAATACAGGTGCGGCGCGCAACGTGTCTCACGAAATGAACGCACCCCTGTGTTGAGAAATTCCTCCGCGTGGTTCCGCGCGGAGGCACGTCCCATCGACTTTTCGACCGCCGAACAGTCTAGCCCCTCGATCGATTCTCAGCCGAATTTGAGGCCTTCGCCACGCTGGGCGGCTCGGGACGGCCCTCAGGCGCTGTCGCGGGATTCGGGAACGATGTCGATCTTCCACCCGGTCAGCTTGGCCGCCAGGCGGGCGTTCTGCCCCTCCTTGCCGATGGCCAGGGAGAGCTTGTTATCGGCCACGACGGCGCGCGCTGTCTTGGCCCGCTCGTCGAGAACCTCGACCTTCACGGTCTTCGCGGGAGACAGGGCGTTGCCGATGAATACGGCGGGGTCGTTGGACCAGTCGACGATATCGATGTTCTCGCCACCCAGCTCGTTCATGACGGCGCGCACGCGGGTGCCCATCTCGCCGATGCACGATCCCTTGGCGTTGACGCCCGACGTGTTGGCGGCCACGGCGATCTTGGACCGGTGGCCGGCCTCCCGGGCGATGGCCATGATCTCGACGTCGCCGTCGGCGATCTCCGGGACCTCGAACTCGAAGAGCCGGCGGACCAGTTCCGGATGCGAACGGGACAGGGTGATGGAGGGTCCCTTGGGGCCCCGGCGGGCCTCGAGCACGTAGGCGCGGATCCGGCCGCCGTGGGGGTACTTCTCCCCCGGCACCTGCTCGTGCGGCGGAAGGACGGCCTCGACCGTCCCCAGGTCCACCTGGACCATGTGCGGATTGCGGCCCTGCTGGATCTGCCCGGAGACCACTTCGCCCTCGCGGCCCTTGAAATGGCCCAGGACGGTGTCGTCCTCGACGTCGCGCAGACGCTGCAGGATGACCTGCCGGGCGGTCGAGGCGGCGATCCGGCCGAAGCCGTCCGGGGTGTCGTCGAACTCCCCGATCCTGCTGCCGTCCTCGTCCACTTCGGGAGCCCAGATGGTCACGTGGCCGGTCTTGGGATCGATCTCCGCGCGGGCGTCCTTGATGGCGCCCGGGGAGCGCATGTAGGCCAGGACCAGGGCCTGCTCGATCGTGGGGACCAGCAGGTCTACGGGGATTTCGCGCTCACGCTCAAGCATCCGCAGGGCACTCATGTCGATGTCCATATCGGGCCTTCCTGTCGTGGTGCGCGGGACCTCCTGCGCCCAGTGATTGACAACAGCGCACCACCCGGTCCGGGCGGAACGCTGTCCTCGAGAACTTACATGGCGGTCGCTTCCGCTCCGGTCCGCCGATCCGGCGGCCCGGATTGCGCGCTGCGCTCCGGTATCAGCCCTCCACCATACACCCGCCCGGGACCGGCCGAGCGGGCCCGTCCTCGCCGCGGATGCGGTACGGGCTCAATCCTGGACCTGGACCTTGGCCCGCCGGATCTCCGTCAGCGTCCAGGTCTCGGGCGGCAGCTGCTTGACCGGCATGCCCTTCTTGACCTGCTCGCTGCGCTGCAGCGTGACGACGGCGTGGTCCTCGCCGGCCGACGTGTCGACGGACAGCAGGCGGGCCGTGAACTTCGCCTCACGGACGGTGTCCATGGGCGTGACCGTGACCTGACGGCCCACGGAGCGCTTCCAGTGCCGTAGCTGCTTGAGTTCCCGGGCGGCCCCCGGGGAGGAGACCTCCAGCTCGTAGCCGGGACCGTCCACGGCGTCGTACTCGTCCAGGGCCTCCGACACCGCGCGCGACACCCGGGCGATGTCTTCGAGGTCCACGCCCTCGGTGGTGTCGTCGGGCAGGTCCACCAGGACCTGCACGATGCGGCTGGCGCCCGCTCCCCTGACGCTGATCTCCTCCAGGTACAGACCCTGGCCTTCGACCACGGGGGTCAGGATCTCGCGCAGCGGGGCAGCGGGGTCGGTGCTTGCCGGAGTGGTCACGGTTAGGCTCCTGGTGATCGGCGGGTTACGGTCCAAGCGCCCCCATCCTAAGGTCTCCCGCCGGCCCGGGAGTCTTCCCCAGTCCGCGGGCGCCCCTGAGTGCCGGCCCCGCAGCTCAGCCCCCGCCCCGGCCGCGAAGCACAGATCGTGAGAGAGGACGACCATGCGTCAACGCTCCGTACGCCCCGCTCCGCGGGCCCGGTCCTGGCCGGGCACCACGCCGGTCCTCGTCCTGATCGTCGTGCTGGCTGCGGCGCTGGCCGGGGTCTGGGGGCTCGCGGGCGCGGTCGGCTCCTCCCGGGACATCGAGGATCCGGACGCCACCCGTGCCTGGCTCGCCTCCGAGGCCCTGACGGAGGCCCGGCACTGGGAGGGCCTGACGGCCGGGCAGGCGGAGGCCATCAGGGAGGACCTCCAGCAGCAGCTCGACGCCATGGGGCCGGAGCCGTCGCAGTCCGCGCGGGAGCGGGCTGCCGAAGAAGCGGACGACGAGACGCAGCTGGTGCAATATTCCACCGTGACGGATCCGCAGCGGGCCCTGCTGAGCACGGCGCGTGAACTCCTGGACCTGCCCGCGGCGGACCGGCAGCAGCGCGCGGTGAACGTCTCGGCGGCGGCATATCGCGCCGCCGTCGCCGTGGACCTGGGTGCCGATCCCGGCAGCGCGACCTCCCTGGTGCCGGAACCGGCCGAGGAGGCGGCATCCGCCGTGACGGAGGGGCCGGCGGAGGACGGCAGCTCACCGGCGCCGTCGGACGAGCCGGCGTTCGGGCTCGCCTCCGCCCTGGCCGGCACCCGCTTCGCGGCGCAGACCTGGGAGGCCCTGCCGAAAGGCGAGAGGCCCCGGCCCGGGGACTGGTCGCGTTCCCTGGACCCCGTGCTCGACGGCGCCTGGCTCCGGGCCATGACCGCCCGCAGCCCGGGGGTGGTCAGCGGGCAGCCGAGCATGCCCGCCGGGTTCCGGAGCGAACCGGGACGAGCCCTCGACCGGCTGATGGCCGATCTCACCGATGCCGCCGCAGCCCAGATTCTGGACGCCGGGGAGGATCCGCGGGCGTCGGCGCCCGGCGAGGCGGTGCTGCTGCGAGCCGTCGTGACCCAGGTCCGGGTCCGCGGGATCGACGCGGCTCCCGGAGATGCCGCAGCCGGTCTCGAAGCCCTTCCGGGTCTCGAGACCGGCTGAGAGACGGACTCTGAAGGACGGGTACGGATCAGCCACGGATCGCCGCGGCCACCTCCGGGCCGACGCCGTCGCGCCGGACGTCGCGGGCCTCTCCGGTGGCACGGTCCTTGAGCTCGAGCATCCCATCGGCCAGGCCGCGGCCGACCACCAGCATGGTGGGCACGCCCAGCAGCTCGAAGTCGCCGAACCGCACACCCGGGGAGACCTTGGCGCGGTCGTCGAAGAGCACCTTGAGGCCTTGGGCCTCCAGCTCTTCCACGATCTTCTCGGCCTCGGCCATGAACTCCGCCCCCTTGCCGGTGGCCACGACGTGGATGTCGGCCGGGGCCACCGCCCGGGGCCAGATCAGGCCCTTGTCATCGTGGTAGGCCTCGGCCAGGGCAGCCACGGCCCTGGTGACGCCGAACCCGTAGGAGCCCATGGTCACCACGACCTGCTTGCCGTTCTGGTCGAGGACCTTGAGCCCCAGGACCTCCGCGTACTTGCGGCCCAGGGCGAAGACGTGCCCCATCTCGATGCCGCGGGCGGCCTCCAGGGGCCCGGATCCGTCCGGGGCGGGATCACCGGGCAGTACCTGCGCGCACTCGATGGTGCCGTCCCACGTGAAGTCCCGGCCGGCCACGAGGTCGTAGACGTGCTGTCCGGAGACGTTCGCCCCGGTCACCCAGCGGGTGCCCTCGACCACGCGCGGATCCACGAAGTACGGGATACCCGTCACGGACTTCTCGCCCAGCAGGGGCTCGCCGAGGTTCAGCCCCGGCCCCAGGTAGCCCTTGACGATCAGCGGCCGGGACCGGAGGTCGTCGTCGGAGGCCTGCTCGACCTCGATCTCGCCCTGGATCTCCAGGGCGTCGCCGATGCTGACCTCCAGGCGCTTGATGTCGACGTTGCGGTCGCCCGGCAGCCCCACCGCCACCAGGACGTGCTCGCCGTCCGGGCGGGTGATCTTCAGGACCACGTTCTTCAGTGTGTCCGCGGCGGTCCACTCCCGGTCCTCGCGCGGGTGCAGCTCCTGGGACTGGCGCACGAGCGACTCGATGGTCGGCGAGGCCGGGGTGTTGCGCACGACGGCGGCCGGGGCGTCGTCGTAGGGCACGGCCTCCGGCACGACGGTGGTCACCGCCTCCACGTTGGCGGCGTACCCTCCGGGCGATCGTACGAAGGTGTCCTCCCCTATGGCGGTGGGGAACAGGAACTCCTCCGATCGCGAACCGCCCATGGCGCCCGAGTCGGCGGAGACGGCGACGACCTCGAGTCCCAGTCGTTCGAAGATTCGCACATAGGCGGCCCGGTGCAGGCGGTAGGACTCGGCCAGGCCATCGTCGTCGACGTCGAAGGAGTACGAGTCCTTCATGATGAACTCCCGCGTCCGGATCAGCCCGGCCCGCGGACGCGCCTCGTCCCGGTACTTGGTCTGGATCTGGTAGAGGATCGTGGGCAGGTCCTTGTAGGACGAGTAGAGGTCCTTGACCAGCAGGGTGAAGACCTCTTCGTGGGTGGGCGCCAGGAGGTGGTCCGCGTCCTTGCGGTCCTTGACCCGGAAGAGGTTGTCGCCGTACTCCTCCCAGCGGCCGGTGGCCTCGTAGGGCTCACGGGGCAGGAGCGCCGGGAACAGCACCTCCTGGCCGCCGATGGCGTTCATCTCCTCGCGCACGATCGCCTCGATGTTGCGCAGCACGATCATGCCCAGGGGCAGCCAGGCGAAACCGCCGGGGGCGACCCGCCGGATGTAGCCGCCGCGCGCAAGCAGGCGGTGACTGGCCACCTCGGCGTCTACGGGGTCCTCGCGCAGGGTGCGCAGGAACAAGGTGGAGAGTCGCAGTGCCACGGGCGCTCCGTTTCGGGGTGATCGGTGAAGAGTTCGGTCCCAGCGCTTCCCCGGTGTGCCGCTGCAGCGCGACGACGAAGGGCCAGACCCGGGCCATCCTATCGCCCATGGGTCCGGCCCCCGCACACCGCAGGATCCCGTCAGGCCCCCTGGAGGAGCTGGGCCACCTCGGTCAGCAGCGCCTCGTAGTCCGCCTGCTCGCCCTGGTACTCGCCCGAGGACAGCACGGAGACGACGGAGTTGCCGTAGACCATGCGGCCGGAGTGCACGGCGATGCTCTCTCCGGCCCCGCTGGCGTTGAGCCGGGTGCGGATCGCGGTCTCCGCGCCTTCGACGGTGAGGTCCTCGTCGCTCAGTTCCACCGGCAGGGATTCCCCGTCGACCGACATGGTGGCCTCGGAGCAGTCGTCCACCTCGTCACGGAACCCCTGCAGGTCGGCCTCGGCGTCCTGGACCGAGTCGAAGGAGTGCACGGTGATGATCACGCTTCCGCCGGTGTCCACTCCCACGACGCCGTCGGCCATGTTCGACTGCATGATCCCGCCCATGAAGGAACCCTGGACCGGGTCCGCGCAGCTGGCCGGGTCGACCGCGACGACGCCCAGGGACTCCTCGAGCAGCGCGGGAATGTCCTGCCCGGAGGCCTCCATGAGGCTCACCGGCAGCGCGTTGAGCTCCACCCCGCCGACCACCTGGCCGTTGAGCGCTCCCATGACGCTGCTGTTGGACAGATCCGCGGGCGCCTCACCCGCGCCCCCGCCCGCCGTGGCGGACGAGCTCGCCGTGGCGCTCGGGGACGGTGCCGCCGAGGAGGTCTCCGCGGTGGCCTCGTCTGTGGCATCCGGGCTCGCCGTCGTCGCCGTGGCTTCCGCGCTGCTCTGCTGCGCGGTCTCCTCGGGTGCCGGCTCATCCTCGCCGCCGAACAGGCCGCAACCGGTCAGCACCAGGGCTGCTGCCGCCGAGGCGGCAGCCAGCAGGGGGGCTCTTCGGTGGTCTCTCATGGTGGGCTCCTCCCGGGCGTTCCGGGGGCCGCGCCGGCCCCCGGAACGGTGGCTATATCAGGATGCGGACGGGCTGGCGGAGGAGGTGGGCTCCACGGGACCGTCGACGAACGCGCCGGCGAGGTCCTTCAGGCTGGACTCCAGCTCGTCCTCGCTCGCCGGTGACGCCGTCGTATCCGAACCGCCGTCCACGACCGACATGCTGTCGCCGGGCGAGACCATGACGACCAGGTTGCCCACGCTCATGGAGGCGGCGCTGAAGGTGCTCTCCCCGCTGGGGCTCGCCGTGCTCCCGGCATCGCTGGCGCTGCCCTCGACGAGCAGCACCTGGCCCGCGCCCTCGATCTCCGGCGAGGAGGTCGAGGAGGTCATCTGACCCTCCTCACCCATCGCCGACAGGGTGATGTCGCCGCAGCCGTCCAGGCTGGAGGTCATGTCCTGGACCGCCTGGTCGGCTGCCTCGCGGGAGTCCATGACCCGGGCGGAGACCACGATGTCCTGTCCGGCGCTGCCGCCCACCATCTGGTCGAGGTTCTCACTCATCCCCTGGCCGTCCATGACGCCGGCGGAGACGATGGTGAACAGCGGGTCCTTGCACTCCTCCGGATCGGTCTCCACGAGTGCCATCATCGCGCCGAGCATGGCCTGGGCCGACTCGGCCTCGGAACCGCCCTCGGACAGGGCCTCCGAGGCGGGGGTCACGTCCGAGACCTGTTCGCCGCCCACCGTGGCGGAGGCCAGCGTGGACTCGGTGTTCTCCAGCGTGTAGTCGGCCGGTGCCTCAACGGGTGCGGCGCTCTCCTCCCCGCCGCCTCCGCCCCCGCCGCCGCATGCCGTCAGGGCCAGCACGCAGACCGCTCCGGTCGCCAGCAGGAACTTGGACTTCTCCGTCATGGTTCTCCCCTTCGTCGTCCGACCACCATCCACTCGGACCGTGGAGGCTTCGCGTCGGAAGATTGTATGGATTCACATTAGTTATGTGCAGATGCGAACGCTATCCATTGACGCACAGCCACGGGATACGGCGCTCGTGTGACATGACATGACGTCGCACGGGCCCGATCGGGGATCCGGCCGGAAGGGCGTCTCCGTGCACAGATGAGGCTCAGAAGAGGACCGTGGCGAACGTCCCCGCCTGCCGGAAGCCGACACGGCGGTAGGTCCTCAGCGCGGGCAGGTTGTAGGAGTTCACGTAGAGGCTCACGGTCGGCCAGCGCTGCTGCACCCGCTCCACGACGGCGGCCATGCAGGGCGCGGCGAGACCCTGACCCCGGAAGGCCGGCGCTACCCAGACGCCCTGGATCTGGCAGACCTCCCCGGCGGCGGCCCCCACATCGGCCTTGAACACCACGCGCCCGTCGCGCATCACCACGAACGTGCGCCGGTCCTGGATCAGCCGGGACACCCTGCGGACGTAGCCGTTGTCGCCCTCGACATAGGGCGAGTAGCCCACTTCCTCCTGGAACATGGCGGCGCTGGCCGGCAGCACCTCGGCGATCTCGGCGGGTTCGGCGTACCGGACCTCGGGATGCGGGGTCACCTCGCCGTTTCCCTCGAAGACGAGCAGCGGCTGATCGTCCCGCACGGCGAAAGGCTGAGGCCACCTGTCCTTCAGGGAGTCCCAGACCCCCAGAACCTCGCGCTGCGGGCCGAAGAAGGACGAGCGCGGTGTCCTGGTGACCAGCAGGTGATCGGCCACGAGCCTGATCCCGTCGTCGTCCAGGCTGACCGGCACCACGTTGGTACCGACCCAGCACGCTCCGTGGAGTTTCACGGCCTCCGTGCGCCTGCCGGGCAGGCCACGGCCCCCGCTGGTGATTCCCACCACCGGCGCGGCCCGCCTGGAACCCGCCGCGCGGTATCGGCCGACGTTCTCGGCCACGAACACCGAGGACACGGGGGTCGCTGCGAGCAGATGCTCGAGCGCCCCGTCCGGGACGGCATGCGGTGGAACCAGCCGTGGGGCCGTCCCGGCGAAGAGTCTCATCCCGCGACGGTCACGGTCGGAGCACCGGACTCCTCCCCCTCGGCCACGTCCATGTCCTCGGCGATGCGATTGGCCTCTGTGATCAGGGTCTCCACGATCTGGTCCTCGGGAACCGTGCGGATCACCTCGCCCTTGACGAAGATCTGCCCCTTCCCGTTGCCGGAGGCCACTCCCAGATCGGCCTCCCGCGCCTCACCCGGTCCGTTCACCACGCAGCCCATCACGGCCACCCGCAGGGGGACGGTCAGGTCCTTGAGGCCTTCCGTCACGTCGTCCGCGAGCTTGTAGACGTCCACCTGGGCACGGCCGCAGGAGGGGCAGGAGACGATCTCCAGCTTCTTGGGGCGCAGACCCAGCGACTGCAGGATCTGGCTGCCGACCTTGACCTCCTCCACGGGCGGTGCGGACAGGGAGACCCGGATGGTGTCCCCGATGCCCTGCGAGAGCAGGGCGCCGAACGCGGTGGCGGACTTGATCGTCCCCTGGAACGCCGGGCCGGCCTCGGTCACGCCCAGGTGCAGCGGCCAATCACCCGACTCGGCCAGCAGCTGGTAGGCGCGGACCATGGTGACGGGGTCGTTGTGCTTGACGGAGATCTTGAAGTCGTGGAAGTCGTGCTCCTCGAACAGCGAGGCCTCCCACCGGGCCGACTCGGCCAGGGCCTCGGGGGTGGCCTTGCCGTATTTCTCCATGAGGCGTTTGTCCAGAGAGCCCGCGTTCACGCCGATCCGGATGGACACCCCGGCGTCCTGGGCGGCCTTCGCGATCGCCCCCACCTGGTCGTCGAACTTGCGGATATTGCCCGGGTTCACGCGCACGCCGGCGCATCCGGCGTCGATGGCGGCGAATACGTACTTGGGCTGGAAGTGGATGTCCGCGATCACCGGGATGGGTGATTTCATCGCGATGATCGGCAGGGCCTCGGCGTCGTCCTGGGACGGGCAGGCGACCCGCACGATGTCGCAGCCCGCCGCATTGAGCTCGGCGATCTGCTGGAGCGTCGAGTTGATGTCGGTGGTGGGGGTCGTCGTCATCGACTGGACGCTGACCGGGGAATCGGAGCCGACGCCCACGGAACCCACCCTGATCTGCCGGGTCTTGCGACGCGGCGAGAGGACGGGCGGGGGTGCTGCGGGCATGCCCAGGCTGACCGGACTCACGAATGCTCCTGACACATTGGCGATTGAATTCTCTCGGCGGGGCCGTTTGTGAACGGCGCGTTGCCGATTTCCCATTGTGCCCCAGTTGAGGGCGCGACGGGCACCGGATTCGTGAGCGCTCGGGCACACCGGCGGCGGCATCCGCCGGCGGCGCACCGGGCGATCCGAGCGGTCCGCGCCCCGGTGAACGTCAGAACATCCGGATCGGCTCGACGATGTCCGCCAGCACCAGGACCAGCGTCATCACCATGAAGGCGCCCACGACCACGTAGGTCAGCGGCAGGAGCTTGAGCGGGTCGAAGGGGCCGGGATCGGTGCGGCGGGTGAGCTTGGCCAGGGTCCGGCGGATGCGCTCCCACAGGGCGCCGGCGATATGGCCGCCATCCAGCGGGAGCAGGGGAAGCAGGTTGAAGGCGAACAGCGCCAGGTTGACGGAGCCGATCAGGCCGACCAGCGTGGCGGCCTTCTCCCTCAGGTCCAGCCGGTCGGTCGTGGCCACCTCGCCGGAGATCCGGCCCACGCCCACCACGGACATGGGGCCTTCCGGATCCCTCGGGGCGTCGGTGACCGTGGAGACGGCCGCGTTCCAGACGTTGACCGGCAATCGCCACAGCACTCCGGCCACGGAGCTGAGGGCATCGCCGACCGCCCCGGGCACCTCCGTCACGGGCTGGGGGACCATGTCGAAACGCGGAGAGACCCCGATGAACCCGACCTGCTCCAGGACGTACTGCCCGTTACGGACGATCGGCTCGCCGTTGGCGTCCTGTTGTGGGCGTTCGGTCAGGAGCGGGGTGATGGTGGTGCTGACCCGCTGCCCGTCGCGCTCGTACTCCAGGGGCACCTCCCGATCGCCCTGCTCCCGGATGATCGAGGTGAGCTGCGTCCAAGAGTCCACGTCCTGGCCGTTGATCGACACGATCCTGTCGCCGGGCTCCAGACCGGCGGCGTGGGCGGGGGCCTCGGGGTCGGCCTCGCCGCAACCCTCCTGGGCCGGCCCGGGGCCGTCGGCGTCGCCCGCTCGGACCTGCACCACGCATTCGTTGACGGAGGAGACCTGGGTCGTCGGGGCCTGGACCCCGAATCCCGTGATCAGGACCGCGATGCACACGACCGCGATCACGAAGTTCATGAACGGCCCCCCGAGCATGATGATGATCCGGCGGTACACCGGGAGCCGGTAGAACGCCCGTTCCTCGTCCCCGGGTTGTGCCAGCAGGTCCTCCGCGCTGCGGGTCTGCGCCGCCGCCTGCTGGAGCAGGCCCGTGGAGTCCACGCGCGGTGCCTCGCCCCGGTGCGGCGGGTACATGCCCACCATCGCCACGTAGCCGCCGAGCGGGATCGCCTTCAGCCCGTACTCCGTCTCGCCGCGGCGCCAGGAGAAGACAGTGCGGCCGAAACCCACCATGTACTGCCGCACGCGCACTTTGAAGAGCTTGGCGGGCACCAGGTGGCCCAGCTCGTGCAAGGCGATCGAGACGATGAAGGCGACGGCGGCCAGGATGACGCCGACGGCGTAGAGCAGAACGGTCACGGCGGCCATGCAACCACACTCACCCTGGAATTACCGTGCCCGCCGCCTAAGCTCTGCCCCATGAGGCATATCGCATCCATCGGTTCACCCGCTCCGCCGGCGACCGGGGCATCCGCTCGTCGCGAGCGACCGGGCCCGGCACGAAAAGCGACCGCCACGAGCCTGCTCCTCCTCGCGGCCGGAGCCCTCATGGCCCTGTCCGGCTGTTCGTCCTCCGACCCGCTCCCGGTCCCGCCGGCGACGGGCAATGTCACGGACACCGCGGACGTGCTCTCCGACGACCAGGAGCAGGAACTCGAACGGGTGATCGAGGCGGGCAACGACTCGACCGGCAACGCCCGGGTCGCCGTCCTGACCGAGGAGGACGCCGGCGGCGACATCGAGGACCGTGCGCGTGCCGTGGCCACGGCGTGGGGCGTCGGGGACAAAGGCGAGGACAACGGCGTGCTCGTCCTGCTGGCGGTCGAGGACCGCGAGGTGCGGATCGAGGTGGCCGACGGAGCCCGGGAGCACCTCGATGACGACGACGCCGCGGCCATCGTGGAGGACACCATGGTGCCCGAGTTCGAGGACGAGAACTACGGCGCCGGTCTCATCGAGGGCACCCGGATGATCTACGAGACCGCCTCCGGACAGCGGGACCCCGTCGCGGAGTCGGAGGCCGGAGGGTCGAACAATGCGGTGATGTGGATCGTGATCGTCATGACCGGTCTCGCCGTCGTCGTCGGCGTGATCGTCGTGGCCTCGGTGGTCGTCGACCGCCGCCGGAAGCGGACGGCGCAGCAGTTTCTGGAACAGGCGCGGCGCGAGGACCCGGACCTTCAGCTGACGGAGCAGCAGGAGGAGGACTATGTGCGCTGGGCCAGAGGACAGCGCATGGCCAACATCTCGACCGTCGCCCTGTGGCTGCCTCTCTACGCCCAGGAGCCCTCGAACTACGGCGCCGCACCGCCGCCTTCTTCCTCGGGGGACCCCGGCGCCGGAGGAGGATCCTCCTTCGGCGGTGGCGGCGGATTCAGCGGGGGCGGTGCCGGCGGCAGCTGGTGAGCCTCCGTCCACAGCGGGTGCCGGTGACAGCGGGCTGACGGTGCGGAACTGGTGGGACAATGCCGAAGAGGCGCCTCCCCGGACGACTGAGCTGTCCGGGGAGGCGCCTCTTCGGCATTGAGGTAGGGACCGCGCCCTACCGCCGCATGATCTTGCGTGCCGCCGAGTTGCCGACGAACTGCACGAGCTGGACCAGCACGATGATCACGGCGACGGCGGCCCAGGTGACCTCGTCGTTGAACCGCTGATACCCCAGGCGCAGGGCGAAGTCGCCGAGGCCGCCGGCGCCGATCGCACCGGCCATGGCGGACATGTCGGTCACGCCGATCACCAGGAAGGTGTAGCCCAGCACCAGCGGGCCCAGTGCCTCGGGGAGGATCACGGTAGTGATGATCTTGGGCCGGGAGACCCCCATGGAGCGGGCGGCCTCGACCACACCGGGATCCACGGACATCAGGTTCTGCTCCACGATGCGCGCCACGGCGAAGACCGCCGCGATGGACATGGCGAAGATGGCCGCGTTCTGCCCCAGCCGGGTGCCGACCACCGCATCGGTCAGCGGCCCCAGCGCGGCCAGGAGGATGATGAACGGGATGGGCCGGACGAAGTTGACCACCAGGTTGATCCCCGTGTTCACCGCACGGCTGGCGTAGAGGTTCCCCGTACGCGTCACGTAGAGCGCGACGCCGAAGAACAGCCCGATCACGCCGGCGATCAGCATGGTCAGGGCGACCATGTAGAGGGTCTCCCCGATGGCGGTCAGCAGCTGGGGACCTTGGACGGACCAGTTCATGCCGAGACCTCCTTGACGGTGGTGACCTGACTCAGTGCTTCGATGGCATCGTCCACGACATGGGGCTCACCGCTCAGATCCACGGTCAGCGAGCCGAAGGACTGCTTCTGCAGCACGGAGACTCCCCCGAAGACGATGCGGAAACTCACGCCGCGCGCGGCCGCCGCGGACAGGACGGGACCGACGTCGACCCCCTGCCGGATGTCGATGACGACGAGCCTGCCCTGGCGTTTCTCGCTCAGGTAGGCCAGTTCCTCCGCATCGGGCTCGTCATGGCTGACGGTGGCCACGAACTTGCGGGCCGTCGAGGTGGTGGGGGCGGAGAAGACCTGGGCCGTGGCCCCCTCCTCCACCACCCTGCCGCTGTCCATGACGGCGACCCGGTCCGCGATCGAGCGGACCACGTCCATCTCGTGGGTGATCAGCACGACCGTGATCCCGAACTCGCGGTTGGCGCGGCGCAGCAGGTTCAGCACCTCCTGCGTGGTCTCCGGGTCGAGCGCGGAGGTGGACTCGTCGGCCAGCAGGATCTTGGGCTGGGCGGCCAGCGCGCGGGCGATGCCCACGCGCTGCTTCTGCCCGCCCGAGAGCTGCTCGGGGTAGTTCCCCGCCCGCTCGGACAGGCCCACGAACTGCAGCAGCTCGGCGACCCGCGCCTTGCGCTTGTCCTTGGACCAGCCCGCGCGGATCAGCGGGTACTCGACGTTGCCGGCAACGGTCCGGGACGTGAAGAGGTTGAACTGCTGGAAGATCATGCCGATATCGCGGCGGATGGGAGCCAGCTGCTCTTCCGTCCGGCCGTCCACGCGCCGCCCGTCGACCTCGATCTCGCCGCTGGTGGCGGGCTCGAGGCCGTTGATCATGCGCACCAGGGTCGACTTCCCCGCCCCCGAGTACCCGATCACGCCGTAGATCTCGCCACGCCGGATGTTCAGCGTGACGTCGTCCACGGCGGTGACCTCACGGCGCCCCTTGCCCTTGCCGGTGACGAACGTCTTGGTGGCGCCGTCGAACCGGACGATCACCTCGGCGTCCTCACCCGGCCGGGCGAGAGGGTTGTCCGTTGCCGTGGAGGTCACTTCTGCAGGTCCTGCTGGTAGTCGGCGAGGATCTGCTCGAGCTGCTCACGGGGCAGGTCCAGGGAGACGGCGGTCCCCTTGGACTCCTCCGCCTCCGCATCCAGGACGGGCTGGGTGTGGAAGAGCTCGGCGACCTTGTTCAGCGTCTCGTCGTCGGCGTTCTCCGGGGTCGTGGTGAACAGGTTGACGTAGGGGTAGGAGCTCTCCTCCCCCACGCCGTCCTCGGCCAGGGCGCTCTCCGGATCGATGTCGGCGCGCTCCAGGAAGTCGTTGTTGATCACCGACGCGGCCACGGAGTCCATCGACAGCACCGTCTGCTCGGCGGAGACCGGGGTCACGGTCACCTTGGAGTTCTCCGTGTCGACGTCGGTCTCGGTGGGCGCCGTCGTCTCGGAGGTGAACTCGACCAGGTCGTTGGCCTTCAGCAGCAGCAGGGCACGGGTCTGGTTGATGGAGTCGTTGGGGATCGCGATCTCGTCACCGTCCTGGATCTGGTCCAGGGAGTCGTACTGGTTCGAGTACAGGCCCAGGGGGTAGATCGAGGTCGACACGATCGGGGTGATCTCTTCCCCCGAGTTGTTCATGTAGTCGGCCAGGTAGGCGATGTGCTGGAACCGGGACATATCGATGTCGCCGTTGACGGTCGCCGGGTTCACCTGGCTGTAGTCGCCGAACTCCTGCAGCTCGACGGTGATGCCCTCTTCGGCCGCTGCCTCGACGATCGCATCGTCCACGGGCGAGGAGCCGATCACGCCGAGGGTGACCACGCCGTCGTCGTAAGGGCCCTGACCCTCCTCGTTGTCGGATCCGCCGCAAGCGGCCAGGGTGAGACCGAGGACGGAGGTCAGGGCCAATGCGGAAACTCGGTAAGCGCGCATGAAGGGTGTGCCTTTCGTTCGTGATGCGGCGGCCACAGGGCCCGCGGCATGCACGGTGGAAAGCACCTCGACGAGGGGCGCAGATTTCGTGCTTGCTGTCAGGTCCGTGACCGGAGCCGGATGTTCATCTGGGGCACCCCACCACGTGAGAGGGTTGCCGCCCGGCCAGCCAGAGCTAGTCGCCGGGACTCGTCATCCTTTGCGGAAACTTTAACATCGTGGCCGCCTCTCGGACCGCGTCGTGTCGCATCACGCAATACTCGGGCCGAACCGTCCATCCAGAAGATGTGCGCGATACGAACGTATTAAACGCAAACGAACACACATGTTCGGCAAGAAACCCACTGCAACTCCCTCCGGTGCGCGTACCGGGATCCCTAACGTTGTAGCTGTACGTGAGGACGCGTTCAGACCCGGACGGCGGCCTCACCGGACCGCCGGGACGTCACGATCGTCCCGGCTGCGCGAAGGAGGAGCCGCATGACCGCACAGACCACCGATCGCCCCGTCCACGACGAGGACGTCGACCCCGGAGCGCGAGCCTGGCGTGGTTTCGCGGCCGGTCCGTGGCAGACGGACATCGACGTCCGCGACTTCATCCAGCGCAACTACACCCCCTACGACGGGGACTCCGCCTTCCTCGAGGATGCCACCGAGCGCACGACCGGCATCTGGCAGAAGCTGCTCGAGATGTTCCCGGCCGAACGGGAGAAGGGCGTCTACGACATCGACGCCACGACGCCGTCGACCATCACCTCCCACCGGCCCGGCTACATCGACGCCGAGCAGGAGATCATCGTGGGTCTGCAGACCGACGCCCCGCTCAAGCGCTCCATCATGCCCAACGGCGGATGGCGCATGGTCAAGAGTTCGCTGCAGACCTACGGCTACCCCGTCGACGAGAACCTCGAGAAGGTCTACTCGACCTACCGCAAGACCCACAACGACGGCGTCTTCGACGTCTACTCCCCCAACGTGCGGGCCGCACGCTCCTCCCACGTGGTGACGGGCCTGCCCGACGCCTACGGACGCGGCCGCATCATCGGCGACTACCGCCGCGTCGCCCTCTACGGCGTCGACGCCCTGGTCGAGGGCAAGCTGCGTGAGCGCGCGGAGCTGGACCTCTACCCCGCCGAGGAGAAGGTGATCCGCGAGCGCGAGGAGAACGCGGAGCAGGTCCGCGCCCTGCGCGAGCTCGAGCAGATGGCCCGCTCCTACGGCTTCGACATCTCCGGCCCCGCTGCCAATGCCACCGAGGCCGTGCAGTGGCTGTACTTCGCTTATCTGGGCGCGGTCAAGGAGCAGAACGGCGCCGCCATGTCCTTCGGCCGCAATACCGCCTTCCTCGACGCCTACTTCACCCGGGACCTCGCCGAGGGCACGCTGACGGAGTCCGAGGTCCAGGAGATCGTCGACGACCTGGTGATCAAGCTGCGTATCGTGCGCTTCCTGCGCACCCCCGAATACGACCAGCTCTTCTCGGGTGATCCGACCTGGGTCACCGAGTCGATCGGAGGCATGGGCGCCGACGGGCGGACCCTTGTCACCAGGACCTCGTTCCGCTTCCTGCAGACCCTGTACAACCTGGGCCCGGCCCCCGAGCCGAACCTGACCGTGTTCTGGTCGGCGGAGCTTCCCGAAGGCTTCAAGCGCTTCTGCGCGCAGGTCTCGATCGACACCTCGGCCATCCAGTTCGGGTCCGACGAACTGATCCGCGACGCCTGCGGCGACGATGCCGCGATCGCCTGCTGCGTCTCCCCGATGACCGTGGGCAAGCAGATGCAGTTCTTCGGCGCCCGGGTCAACGTGGCCAAATCGCTGCTCTACGCGATCAACGGTGGCCGCGACGAGGTCTCCGGGCAGCAGATCGCCCCCGAGTCCCCCGCGGTCACCGGCGAGGTCCTGGACTTCGACGACGTCTGGGAGAAGTTCCTGGTCCTGCTGGACTGGCTGGCCGCCACCTACGTCGAGGCGCTGAACTGCATTCACTACATGCACGACAAGTACGCCTATGAGCGCCTGGAGATGGCCCTGCACGACCGCGAGGTGCTGCGCACCATGGCGTGCGGCATCGCCGGGCTGTCGGTGACCGCCGACTCCCTGTCCGCGATCAGGTACGCCACGGTGCGGCCGGTGCGCGATGACACCGGGCTGGTGGTGGACTACGAGATCGAGGGCGAGTTCCCCGCCTACGGTAACGATGACGACCGCGCCGACGAGATCGCCGTGCGGATCGTGCACGAGTTCATGGAGCGGATCCGCCGCCACCCGACCTACCGGGACGCCGTGCACACCCAGTCGGTGCTGACCATCACCTCGAACGTGGTCTACGGCAAGGCCACCGGCAACACCCCGGACGGCCGCAGGCTCGGTGAGCCCTTCGCCCCCGGTGCCAATCCGTCCAACGGCCGTGACACCCACGGCATGCTGGCCTCCGCGCTGTCCGTGGCCAAGCTGCCGTTCGGCGAGGCCATGGACGGGATCTCGCTGACCAGCACCGTGGTGCCCAGCGGGCTCGGACGTACCCGGGACGAGCAGGTCACCAACCTGGTCGGCCTGCTGGATGCGCAGAACCTCTCCGACGGCTACCACATGAACATCAACGTGCTGAACCGGGAGACGCTCGAGGACGCCATGGTCCATCCGGAGGACTACCCGCAGCTGACGGTCCGGGTCTCCGGCTACGCGGTGAACTTCGTGCGGCTGACCAGGGAGCAGCAGCTCGACGTGCTCTCCCGCACCTTCCACGACCGCGTCTGAGCCGGTCCCGCCGGCAGCCGCCCTGCCGTACCTCGCCAGGGCACGGCAGGGCGGCTGCCGCCCCGGACCCCTCGGGCAGCGACGAATCGAGCGGAGAACCATGCCCGGAACACGCACCATCCACCCCAGATTCACACCGTCGGAGGGCTCAGTCGCGGCCATGCGACCCACCGAGGCGGTGTCCCCCGTCGGCCACGGGGCCCCGGCACGACCGCGCAGCCGCGGAACGGCCTCCGGACTGCCCGAGACCCTGGCGGAGCTCCACCGGGAGCTCCTGCCGCTGGACGACGACGGAGCACCACTCCATCACGAGAAGGTCCAGGCCCTGCATGCGGGGCGGATCGGGTCGATCCATTCGTGGGAGCTCGTGACCGCCGTCGACGGGCCGGGCACGCGGATGACCCTGTTCCTCTCCGGTTGCCCGTTGCGGTGCCAGTACTGCCACAACCCGGACACCATGCAGCTCAAGAGCGGCACGCTGCAGCCGGTCGAGGAGGTGCTCCGGCGGATCAGGCGCTACCGGAAGGTCTTCGCGGCAACGGGCGGAGGGCTCACCATCTCCGGGGGCGAGCCGTTGTTCCAGCACCGGTTCGTACGCCGCATCCTGCGCGGCGCCCGCGAGATGGGGGTTCACACCGCCCTGGACACCTCCGGTTTCCTGGGCCGGGTCGCCGACGATGAGCTGCTCGACGACGTGGACCTCGTGCTGCTGGACGTGAAATCCGGCACCGAGGCCGTCTACCGGGAGACCACCGGCCGCGCCCTGGCCCCCACCATCGCGTTCGGCGACAGGCTGGCCGCCATGCGGAAGCCCCTGTGGATCCGCTTCGTCCTGGTCCCCGGCCTCACGGACGCCCCGGAGAACATCGAGGCCGTCGCGGACATCGTCGCGCAATGGGGCTCCGTGGAACGGGTCGAGGTGCTGCCCTTCCACACCATGGGCGCGGACAAATGGGCCGCACTGGGGCTGGACTACACCCTCGGAGGCACCCAGCCGCCGACGGCGCGGGAGACGGAAGCGGCTCGCGACCGGTTCCGCGCCAGGGGGCTCACCGTGTACTGAGCAGTTCGTCCGCCCGCGCCCGAGCCCATTCCTCGGCGGCCAGAACGGTCTCGACGCTGAGCTCCCGGGCCGGTTCGTGCTCGTCGACCACACGGGCCACGGTGTCCACGATGTCCAGGAACCCGATCCTGCCGTCGTGGAAGGCCAGCACCGCCTGCTCATTGGCCGCGTTGTAGACCGCGGGCGTGGTGGGGCTCTTGGCGGCCGCCCGCTTGATCAGGCGCACGGCCGGAAACGCGTCCTCATCCAGCGGCTCGAAGCTCCAGGAGGTGGCCCGGGACCAGTCGCACGGTGCCGCAGCCCCGGGGACCCGGTGCGGCCAGCCCAGCCCCAGGGCGATCGGCAGGCGCATGTCGGGCGGTGAGGCCTGGGCGATCGTGGAACCGTCTGTGAACTGCACCATGGAGTGCACCACGGACTGGGGATGGACCACGACGTCGATCCGTTCCAGCGGGACGCCGAACAGCAGATGGGCCTCGAGCACCTCCAGAGCCTTGTTGACCATGGTGGCCGAATTGGTGGTGACCATCAGGCCCATGTCCCAGGTGGGATGCGCCAGCGCGTCGGAGGGCTGCACCTCCAGCAGCTCGCTCCGTGCCCGTCCCCGGAACGGGCCGCCCGAGGCCGTCAGGACCAGGCGGTCCACCTCCGCGGACGTCCCAGAGCGGAGGGCCTGAGCCAGCGCGGAGTGTTCGGAGTCCACGGGGATGAGCGGATCCTCGTGGGGGGAGGCGGCAACCGCCTCGTCGATCAGGGCCCCGCCGGCGATCAAGGACTCCTTGTTCGCAAGGGCCAGGAGCTTGCCGGACTCCAGGGCGGCGAGCGTCGGAGCCAGTCCGATCGAGCCCGTGATCCCGTTGAGCACCAGGTCCGCGGTCTCCACGGCAGCGGCCCGGGTCGCCGCGTCGGGTCCGTGGATCACCTGCGGGCGATACCCCGCCGCCCCGGCGTCCCCGGCGCACGTGGAGATGAGCTCGGCCAGGCGGGCGGCGTCGTCACCGTCACCGCTGGTGGCCACCAGCTCTGGGCGGGTCTCCACCGCCTGCCGGGCCAGCAGCTCCAGGTTGGACCGCCCCGCGGACAGGGCCGTCACGATGAAGACCTCCCGCTGCGCCTCCCGGCGGGCCCCGCGGATCACGTCGAGGGCCTGGGTACCGATCGATCCCGTGGAGCCGAGGATGCTCACCCGGCGCGGGCGGTGCTCCAGCAGGGACTCCCACAGGTGAGGGGGTCGTCCGGTGGATGGGTTCTCGGTGCGGGCCATGCCCCCAGTATGACCGACCCGTCGCCGGCGGTGAGTGGGATAAAGTTCTGTCTGAGGCGCACAGGAACGGGAGAGCACTGCAGGCATCTTCGATCTCCCGGGCACGGCCGATCACAGGGGCGGCGCGACTACGCCGGTGCGCCGCGGCGAGACCGTCGACGGGGAACCGGCGGTCGCACCCTGGACTACCGTTGCAGAGAGACACCAGAGGCATGGGGATTTCATGATGATGTTTGCTCGTAGACAGGCTTCGAAGGCGCCCGCTCCGGTCGAGGCCCGTCCCGGGGATCTCGCGGAGGCGGGCAGCGCCGGGAGAGGACGGTGGACGCGGGGAGTCTACGGCGGCGCCGTCACGGGGGCGCTGGTCCTCGGTCTGGTGGCGTGCACCTCCCCCGAACCGCAGCCAGAAGGCGAGACGCTCCCCGAGCGGAACGCTCCCGGACGCGGCGAGTTCTACGCTCATAAGGAGAACTCCTACTACACCGACGTCGGCATGATCGCCAGCAGTTCGCAGGGCGAGACCCAGGCGGATCTGGAGGAGCTCGAGAACCTCCCCATCGCCGAGTGGATCGCCGACACCAAGAAGATCGACGACGGCTACGTCGCGCAGACCGTTCAGGCTGCCTCCGAGCAGGGGCAGCTGCCGTTGTTCGTGGCCTACAACATCCCCGAGCGCGATGTCGGCAACCACTCCACCGGGGGCGTGGACTCCGACGGCGAGTACGAGGGCTGGATCACGGCGCTGAGCGAGCAGATCGGCGACAACGGCGCCGTCGTGGTCCTCGAGCCGGACGCCCTCGCGCACCTGCCCGACCTGTCCGACGAGGAGGCGGAGGCCAGGGTCGGCCTGCTGGCGAACGCCCTGGACACCCTCCACGCGAACTCCAACACGGCCACCTACCTCGACGCCGGCAACGCCACCTGGCGCGACCCCGAGTTGACGGCCGATCTGCTCAAGAGGGTGGAAGAGCAGAGCCAGCACGGCGTCGAAGGCATCTCTCTCAACGTCGCCAACTTCATCTCCGAGGAGGACACCCGCGCCTACGCCGAAGAGGTGCAGGAAGCGTTCGGGAAGCCGCTGTACGTCCTGATCGACAACTCCCGCAACGGCGACCCGGAGGGCGTCGCCGAGGGCGATTGGTGCAACCCCGTGGGACAGCGCGTCGGGGCCATCGACACCACCTTCGATCCCGACGAGCCCGTCGAGGTCGCCTACATCAAGGTGCTCGGCCAATCCGACGGTGAGTGCGGCATCAGCCAGCGACCCGCCGGGGAATTCGACGGCGAGCTGCTGCTCGAGCAGGTCGGCGGGCGGTCCGAGACCCCGGCGGAATAGCACGGCCCCGGGTAGGCGGACCACGCCCGCCCGGATACACCAGTACCCCCGCACCGCCTTCTACGGGCGGTGCGGGGGTACTGGTGTTTGGAGGCTTGCGACCCGTGAGCCGGCTAGTGACCGGCGTGCCCCGCGTGCTCGGCAGCGGGGGCCTCGGCGTCGGCAGGTTCCCCGGCGCCCTCCCCCGTGACGTGCGTCCACGCGGCTTCCGACGGCACACCACGCTCGTCGACCACGACCACCATGTAATGGGCGTCCGGGACGAGCGCCGGATTGTCGGGGATGTGACCGATGAGCTCACCGTTCTCGCCGACCGTGAACGGCACGTCCACCATCCGCTGATTGGTGTCGGTGACGTGAGTCACCGCGCTGGGCACCATGAGCCGGACGTGCTCGATCGCCGAGTTCTGCACCTGGTCGGCCTCGATCACGATCTCCGATCCCCGTGAAGAGGTCTCGGGGACGGAGGTGATGGCCGGCCGATCGGTCAGCTCCCCGTCCTCGCCGTACAGATACGGCGGGGTGAAGATCTCGATGCGCTGGTCGAACTTGCCCGGCTGCGTGTTCTCCTCGTCGGCGTACAGCGGGTCGCTGCCGGCCACGAGGATCTGCCCATTGGGGAGCATGATCGCCGTGCTGTGGTAGTTGCGGCCCACCTCCGGCTCCGCCATGTCCGCGAGCGCACCGGTCTCGTGGTCGAGCATGTAGCTCTTGAAGATGTCCGACGCCCCGCGCCCGCGGTAGTCGCGCGAACCGTTCGTGATGAACATGTCGCCCGTGGGCAGGGTGACCAGGTTCGGGTAGCGGGTCTGGTCGGGCAGGTCGGCCAGGGCCTCGAACTCCGGGGCCTCAGAGTCGAGATCGATGACGTCGATCCGCCCCGTCGCCTCTTCCGAGTGGCCGATTCCGCCGCCGCCGACCACGACCAGCCGCTGGTCGTTGACCGGGCCGAGCCACGAGGCCGAGCCGGTCTCCAGCAGGTCGGGGTCCCGGAGGCCTGGGACGATGTCGAAGGTGTTATCGGTCAGGTCCCAGAACCCCGGGTCGCGGCCCTGGTCGTGCGGGCCCCAGCCCGTCGAGGGACCGGCGGAGAAGAGGACGTCCTCCTCCGCGGTCTGGAAGACCGCGGGGTAGGTGGGGAAGAACCGGCGCAGGTCCTCGCGTTCGGTCCACTTCTTGGTGTCCGGGTCGTACACCTCGTTCTGGCCGTCGAGGATATTGCCCGCGGCGTCCAAACCGGACAACGCGATGACGTGACCGTCATGCATCGAGGTCAGCGTGGGGTACCACCGGGCGTAGTTCATGGGGTCGCCCTTGATGTACTTCTTCTGGAAGGGATCGAACTCGTAGGAGACGTCGATGCCCTGGTACTCCTTCTTGGACATGTCGATCGCCGCCGAGTACCCGTGGAGATTCTCGCGGTCGTCGCCCTTCATGTCCTCGACCACGAACTGGTCGCCCTCCGGGAGCATGCCCGCCTCGCCGTCTTCGACGCTGTTGATGTAGACGTTGCGCTCCGTGGACGACACGTCCCAGGAGGTGTCGTCCACCTGGGTCTTCTTGGCCGCCGGCACGGTGATGTCGGAGTCCGTGACGTACTCCTTGCCGCTCTTGAGCCCCTTGACGGTGGTCCCGGCCTCGACGATGTACTCCTTGTCGGGGTTCTCGTTGACGAGCGTCAGCACCCCGCCGGCGGCCTCCTTGTTCTCGGGCAGCACCTCGTAGCCCTGGGTGCCCCCGGCCACCAGGACGTTGCCGTTCGGCAGGTGCGCGTGCCCGTTGCAGAAGAGGTCCTCCGGGGTGTCGATCAGCTCCCCCTCCCCCGTCTCCGGGGAGTACAGGAGCGTCTGGAACGTACCGGCCTCGAAGTGCTTCGCGTCATTGCCCGATCCGGCGATCAGGAGAACGTCGCCGGTGGGCAGCAGCACCGAATGGATCGCGTTGATCTTCAGATCGGCGTCGATGTCCAGGAGGTCCCACTTGCCGAACTCCGCCTTGTACTCAGGGGTGTTGATCCGCCACTCGTGGACGTAGGCGGTAGTGGTCGGAATGATGAAGGCGGGAAGGCTGACCGCGAGCAGTGCCCCCGTGGCCACCACGGGTACGAGGCGGCGCGGCTTCCATTTGCTGGTTCGAGTTTTTTCCATAGTTTTTTGCTTCTCAGGTCAGAACGCTCAGGGCCGCGGGGCGCCTGGTGCTGGTGGGTACTGTTTCCTGGCCGGCCATGAGCTCTTCGAACTGAGAGTCCAGGCTCCCGCCCAGGCGGTCGACGACGGCTCCGTCCCCGGCGGGGAGCGCCCGCCTCTGGGCGTGGAGCTCGCAACGCCACAGGACGGCGGGAGCAAGCGCGATGGCGATGCCCATGATCGGCCAGGACATCGATGCCAGGGGCATGTGGCCGAGGGAGATCGCGACGCCCAGCATCGCGGCGTAGAACGCGGCCCACATGATGTTGATCCGGAACGTGAACAGGCTGTCCCCCGAGGCCTTGGCGCCCTTCGGGGTCACGGAGAAGCCGACCGGGCGGCGGAGGAGGGTCTTGACGAGAGCCGCCGCATAGATGGGCGCCGACACGACGCTCATGAACATCCCGTAGATCCCGTAGGAGAACCGCTCCTCGTACGGACTGGTGTTGTACCGCCGCATCACGCTGTAGAGCGTGATCTGGAAGAAGGCCACCCAGCCGTAGAAGATCGCCCAGTGCGAGGGGTCCACGGCGATGGCGGTCGGGCCCCACACGGCCGTCACCACCATATTGGCCGCCGCGAGCAGCCAGAGGACGCCCATGATGCCGTAGAACGACATCATGATGTTGTAGTGCATGACGCCCAGCGGGTTCCGCCACATCCGCAGCGTGTTCCACAGGAGCTTCCCGCTCAGCACGTACTCGATGGCGCCACGCGACCAGCGGTCCTGCTGTTTGAAGAAAGCGCCCCAGGTCGCAGGGCCTTCCCCGTGCGCCAGGAGATCCGGCGTGTACACCGCCTTCCACTGCTTCCTGGTGGCCGGGTTGCACCGGCTGAGGATCGCCAGGGAGGTGGCCATGTCCTCCGTGATCGACGGCTGGATGCCGCCGACCTGCTGGAGGACGCTCATCCGGACGGCGTAGCTGGTGCCCACGAGCATCGGGGCCCGCGCGGCGTTCGCCCCCGTCTGGGAGACCGTGTGGAAGACGAACTGCTGCGACTCCGCCAGCCTGGCCACGACGGAGCGGCGAGCGTTCTCGTAGCTCTGCGGGCCGGCCACGTAGGCCACGTTGGCATCACGGAAGTACCCCAGCATGCGCCGGGCGAACTCGGGCATGGGGATGTGATCGGGATCCAGCCCCATCATGATGTCGAACGTCCCGTAGACCTCGGGGTGGCGCCAGATCTTGTCCAGCGCAGCGTTGATGTTGCCGTGCTTGGTCTTCGCCTCGAACCGCCCCTTGGGCTGGTTGTACACGCGCTGACCATGGCGGGATATCCGCTGCACGCGGTGGCCGGGCAGGCGGTTGACGCGCTGGATGATCGGATTCACCACACCGCCGTCGCCCTCGTCGAAGACGAAGATCTCGAGCTGGTTCGCCGGGTAGTCGATCCTCTGCGCCTCCTGCAGGAGGCTCTCCAGCATCGCCGCGTCCTCGGAGGACGGCACGAAGGTGACGATGAGCGCGACCCGATGATCGTCGCGCGCACGGGGCAGCACCGGCTTCTTGGCCAGCAGCGCCGTCCACGACAACGAGATGGTGAAGGTGGTGCGCAGCAGGTCGGCGACGAACGCCAGAGCGATACCTACCGTGAGCACCCCGGCCACGTAGCCGTAGTACGCCTGCCAAACCAGGTAGGCGAAAGAAAACCCCACCGCGAGCAGGGCGACAAAAAGTGTGAGAATCCACCTCCCGGCGGATTCTTGCATTCGACGGAACGAGATCTTGGTATCCCGTGTTTCCTGTGGCTCTCCGACGACGAAAGCTTTTTCGAGCTCCGTCTCGTCAAGGCAAACCCCCATTATTTCCCCCTGTTTCCGTGCGCGCGTCACACCGACGGTGGATCTGCCGCAGCGCGGGCCCTGTGATTCCCCCTCAACAAGGCGACCGCGAAATGTGAACGCACGCTTCACGAGTCATGCCCACTCCGTTCCCCCGGAGTCGAGCGATGACATCCACATCATAGGAGTTTCAGCGCGGCTGAGCTTCCGCTGAGACTCTTATGACCACAGAGAACAGAGTGTTACGCATCGGTCTGTTACGAACTCCGACGGCTCGGGCGGAGCCGTCGGAGCAGACTGCGCCCCCATGGGGTTCTGCACCGCGGGCGCGGGGTCATTCCGCATATGACGAGGTCAGAAGGCACTGGCCGCCCGACAGGCCCGCTTCCGCCGGCCTGTCCGGGTGCCCGTGCCGCCAGGTGCGCGGGGCATCTCACGACCGGATCATCCCCTCGTGGCGCGGCGGCGATGCCGGGGATGTGATACCTCTCATGCTCTAGTCGCGGGTTTTCGCCTGCGTACCGTCGAATTCGCAGCGTTCAGCCTCTCCCGTGCCTCGTTTTCCCAGGTCAGGACAACTGATGCATGGTCCGTCACTATGCGTAACGCGGCAGGGAGGATATCTTCCCGGAGTCCGGTAGGTGAAGGCATCACCGGTGAAATCAGTTCAAAGCCCCATGTCACCCGGGATTTCCTCACCTGCAGGAATTGTGCGCCGGGTCGAATACAGGGCTGCCTTTGCGAGCACTGCCGGGCGGGGCCGCGAAACGCCGAACCTATACCTCCGGGGTGGATCCCCGGCGCCACCTGCGGGATCACGGCGATCGCCATTGTTCTGTGGTCTTTGTCACGGACCGGCGTCGAGGCCATTCAGATGACATAAAACCCCTCCGCGGCCCGTCAGGGCCCCGAAGGGGTTTTACCGTCCGCGTCGAGGACTATCGCATCAACGACCCGCGCGGTTGCCGCGGCCTGCGACCAGGCCCCAGACGAACAGCACGACGAGTGCGCCGATGACGGCCACGATCAGTGAGAAGATCCAACCGCTGCCTTCCATGTCGATGCCGGGCAGGACAGAGATGATGAAACCTCCGATGACTGCACCGACGATGCCGAGCAGCATGGTCACGACGATGCCGCCGCCCTGCTTGCCGGGCATGATGAGCTTGGCCAGCGCACCGGCGATCAAGCCCAGGACGATCCATCCGATAATGGAGCCGATCATGAGATTCTCTTTCCGTAGGTTTCCCCATGGGGGACGCTGAGGACATTTCATCAGCATACTGATCGCTGATGACGATACCGAGCCTACTCGACCCGGGGCTCGAAAGCGTCCACCGTGCATGAGACTTATGCCATTCCGGCTCCTGCCGTCCTCGACTCGAGCGCGACGCGGAGAAGGCCTGGCGAACGAGCGGGGCATCGCCTCAGGACAGGATGCGCTCACAGTCGCGGCCCGGCACCTTCAGGTACCGGACCGCGACTGTGAGCGTATCAGCGAAGCGGATCAGTGCTGAACGGGCGCCTCCGCACCCACACCGGTCATGGAGCGGACCTCCATCTCGGCCTGCTTCTTCAGGTCCTCCTTGTAGGGGTCGGTCTTGGAACCGATGAACCCGAGGAGGAAGGAGGCAGGGATGGACACCAGGCCCGGGTTGGTCAGCGGGAACCAGGCGAAGTCCACGCCCGCGATCATCGCGGTCTCGGCCCCGGACATGACCGGGGAGAAGATGATCAGGCCCACCGAGATGATCAGGCCGCCGTACATCGACCACACTGCACCGCGGGTGGTGAATCCCCTCCAGTACAGCGAGTACAGGATGGTGGGCAGGTTGGCCGACGCCGCGACGGCGAAGGCCAGGGCGACCAGGAAGGCCACGTTCTGCCCCTGCGCGCCGATGCCGCCCAGGATCGAGACGATACCGATGACCACCACGGTGATCTTGGCGACGCGCAGCTCCTCCTTGCCGCTGGACTTGCCCTTCTTGATCACGTTCGAATAGATGTCATGGGCGAAGGACGCCGAGGCCGTGATGGCCAGGCCGGCGACCACGGCCAGGATGGTGGCGAAGGCCACCGCCGCGATGACGCCGAGCAGCACCGAGCCGCCGAGTTCGAAGGCCAGGAGCGGTGCGGCCGAGTTCACGCCACCGGGAGCACTGAGGATGCGCTCCTCGCCGATCAGAGCCGCCGCAGCGAAGCCCAGGACCAGGGTGAACAGGTAGAACAAGCCGATCAGGGCGATCGCCCACACCACGGAGACGCGGGCCTCCTTGGCCGTGGGGACGGTGTAGAAGCGCATCAGCACGTGGGGCAGTCCCGCCGCGCCGAAGACCAGCGCCATGCCGAGAGAGAGGAAGTCCAGCTTGGTGATGCTGTCCTCGCCGTAGCGCAGGCCGGGCTCCAGGATCGCGGCGTTGTTGGCGACGTCGACGGCCTCCCCGAGCATGGCCGAGAAGTTGAACCCGAACAGGGCCAGTGCCCAGATGGTCATGATGCCGACGCCGGTCATCAGCAGGCACGCCTTGATGATCTGCACCCAGGTGGTGCCCTTCATGCCGCCGATGAGCACGTAGGCGATCATCAGGGAGCCGACGACGACGATGACGAGCGACTGGCCCCAGCCCGAGTGGATGCCCATGAGCAGGGAGACCAGTGCCCCGGCACCGGCCATCTGCGCGAGCAGGTAGAAGAAGGTCACGCACAACGTGGAGGTCGCGGCGGCGATCCGGACGGGCCGCTGCCGCAGGCGGAAGGAGAGAACGTCGGCCATCGTGAACTTGCCGGTGTTGCGCAGCGGCTCGGCGATGAGCAGCAGCGCGACGAGCCAGGCCACCAGGAAGCCGATGGAGTACAGGAAGCCGTCGTACCCCTGCAGGGCGATCGCGCCCACGATGCCCAGGAAGGAGGCCGCCGACAGGTAGTCGCCCGCGATCGCGAGCCCGTTCTGCTGGCCCGAGAAGGACCGGCCGCCGGCGAAGTAGTCCGCGGCGGTCGAGGTGTACTTCGAGGCCCGCAGCACGACCACCATGGTCACGACCACGAAGGCCCCGAAGATCAGCATGTTCAGCCAGGGCGTGCCGACGGTCTCGGTCGCCTCGGCTGCTGGAAGCATTACGTTCATGGATCAGGCCTCCTCGGCGAGGGTCGAGCCGGGACGGGCCGCACCATTGCGTCCCGCGAAATCACCGGCCTCGAGGGTTGCGCGCAGATCCCGCGCCTGCGGGTCCAGGCTCTTGTTGGCGAAGGCCACGTACAGGCCGGTGATACCGAACGTGGTGACGAACTGCAGGAGGCCCAGGATGATGCCCAGGTTCACATTGCCGATGACCTGGATCGACATGAAGTCCGTCGCGTAGATGGACAGGAGCACGTACAGCGCGAACCAGACCAGGAAGAAGACGGTCATGGGAACGACGAACTTGCGGTGCGTGGACCGGAGAGATTCGAACTCGGGCGAGCGCTGCGCCGCCACGAAGTCCTCGGCCGTCGGTTCGGCCGGTGAGGGGTGCTCTGACACGGGAGTCCTCTCGTAAAGAACGTATGTGACAGGTGTCACAGTAGGGACTCGCTTACATTATCCTTACGTTTGCCTGGCACCAAGCTCGGTATCGCAAATCGAGCTCCCCAGTTGCCATCGAAATGGTGTTCGCGCCCGTCATGACGGGCGCGAACACCATTTCAGGGCTCTGGACAACCAGTTGCCGTCATGAAAGCTGCAGCTCAGCGAAGAGCCAGCAGCAGCTCCACGACCTTGTCCAGGAACGCGTCCACCTGCTGCTCCTCGTAGGCGTTCCCGCCCACGGCCGGTCCGAAGACCGCGCTGCGCACGCTGTCCGGATCCACTGCGCGGGACCGGCCGAGCCGGTCGGTCAGGGAGCGGCACAGCTCGTCGACGTCGCCGACGGCGTATCCGCGGGTGCTCGCACCGGAGGGTGCGCGGAAGCGCTGTCCGTCGGCACGCTCGAGACGCCCGAAGATCAGCTCCGAGAGCTGGTTGACCCTCGTCTCCCAGGCCTCCTGTCCGTGATCCCGCACGTAGGCCTGGATCTCCCGTTCGGTCAGGGCGTCCTCGACGCGGTCCAGCGTCGTGTCGACCTCTTGGGGCTCGTAGCCCCCGCGGGCCCGGCCGAAGACGACCGCCCGGACGTCCGCGCTCGTGAGGGCGCCCTCGGCCGACGTGCCATCGGATGTCAGTGCGGCCTCGACGTCGGCGAGGAACGCGTCGACCGTCTCGGGGGCGTAACCCCAGGCCCGTGACCCGACGCGCGGGAAGCGCGAGCCGTCGTCGTTGCCGGCTCCCGTCCGTTCGTCGCGGTCAGCTCTGCCGGGACGGTCCGGCCGGTCCGAGGAGTCGGTCTGCGGGTCCTGGGTTCGAGGGGACATGCTGCGCTCCTGCCGGGGTCGATGGGGAGTTCTGGTCGCTGACGGGTCGCCGGGGACGGCGGCGGTCATTGCAGGATGTGGAGCAGTTCGAAGACCACGTAGCCCACCGGTGCCACGAAGACGATCGAGTCGATGCGGTCCATCACTCCCCCATGTCCGGGCAGGAGTGTTCCCATGTCCTTGACGCCGATCTCGCGTTTGACCATCGACTCCGCGAAGTCCCCGAGCGCGGCCACCCACACCAGGCAGAAGGCCAGGATCAGACCGTGCCACCAGGGATCGCCCAGAAGCAGCGGGATCAGCAGGGAGGCCAGGATCATCGACCCGGTCATGGACCCGGCGAAGCCCTCCCAGGTCTTCTTGGGGCTGATCCGCGGCGCCATCGGATGCTTGCCGAAGAGCACGCCCGCGAAGTAGCCGAAGGTATCGTTGCCGACCGCCATCAGGATCACGATCAGGACCTTGGCCGCACCCTGCTCCGTGCGGAACAGCAGGACGAGCAGGGACAGGCACAGTGCCACCCAGGTGAGGGCGAACAAGGCGCCCATCACGGAGAGCATCATGCCCTGCCGCGATCCGAACACGCGGACGGTGATCACCACCAGGGAGGCCAGGATCGTGGCGATGATCAGCGCCTGCGCGCCGCCGTAGAACGCCGCGACCGGCATCACCGCCGCCATGATGCTCGCGGGCAGGATCGGGATCCGGATCCCTCCGTGCGCCAGGGATCGGCAGAGCTCGAAGACCCCCAGGCTGGCCGCGGCCGCGGCCAGCAGCGCTATCAGGGGAGGGACGACGAACAGACCCAGCCCGAGCATGACGAGAAGGCCCACGCCGACCGCGATGGCGGCCGGGAGGTCTCGTCCCGCGCGCGATGGTTTGGGCGCCGCGCCGCCGGACTCGGGCTGGGCTTCGTGGTCGACCGCCGGCATCAGACCTGCAGCAGCTCGGCTTCCTTGTTCTTGAGCAGGGTGTCGATCTGCTCGATGTGCTTCTTGGTCTCGGCGTCCAGGTCCTTCTCGGCGCGCTTGCCCTCGTCCTCGCCGATCTCCCCGTCCTTGACCAGCTTCTCGATGGCGTCCTTGGCCTGACGGCGGACGTTGCGGACCGAGATGCGGGCGTCCTCGGCTTTGCCGTGGACGACCTTGACGTATTCCCGGCGGCGCTCCTCGGTCAGCTCGGGCATCACCACGCGGATGACGTTGCCGTCGTTGGCCGGGTTGGCGCCGATGTCCGAGTCGCGGAGGGCCTTCTCGATATCGGTCAGGGCCGCACGGTCGTACGGGGTGATCAGCAGGGTGCGGGCTTCCGGGTTCTGGAAGCTGGCCAGCTGCTGCAGCGGGGTCGGCGCACCGTAGTACTCGACGAGCACCCCGGAGAACAGCGACGGATTGGCTCGGCCGGTGCGCACCGCCGAGAACTCCTCCGAGGCATTGGCCACCGCCTTGCCCATGCGGGTGGTGACGTCGGACTGGATGTCAGCGATCACTGAGAACTCCTTCTTGCGACAAGCTGTGTGGTCGGGTCCGCCCCACGGGGCAGTACCCGGCCGCGGACACTGGGGAACAGTCTACCGGCGCAAGCGCTCAGACCGTGATGAGCGTGCCCAGGTCCTCTCCCAGCACGGCACGGGTGACGTTGCCCGGCTCCTGCATGCCGAACACCCTCATGGTCACGTTGTTGTCCCGGCACAGGGAGAACGCCGTCTGGTCCATCACCCGGATGTTGTGCGTCAGGGCGTCGTCGTAGGTCAGGGTGTCGAGCTTCTTCGCCTCCGGGTTGGCCCGGGGATCGTCCGTGTAGACGCCGTCCACGCCGTTCTTGCCGACCAGCACCTCGTCGGCGTGCACTTCGAGGGCTCGCTGGGCGGCCACGGTGTCCGTGGAGAAATAGGGCAGGCCCGCGCCGGCCCCGAAGATCACCACGCGGTCCTTCTCCATGTGCCGGATCGCCCGGCGGGGGATATAGGCCTCGGCCACCTGCTCCATGGAGATCGCCGACTGCACGCGGGTATCCACGCCGCACTGCTCCAGGAAGTCCTGGAGGGCGAGGCAGTTCATGACCGTGCCCAGCATGCCCATGTAGTCCGCCCGGGACCGGTCCATGCCTGCGGTGGACAGCTCCGCTCCGCGGAAGAAGTTGCCGCCGCCGACCACGATCGAGGTCTCGACGGTCCCTACCGTCGTGGCGATCTGCTCGGCGATATTGCGGACGACGTCGGTGTCCAGGCCAACCTTCCCCCCGCCGAAGACCTCACCGGAGAGCTTGAGCAGGATGCGCCGTCGCCCTGCCCCCTGACCCGCGTCCCGGCTGGCACGCACGGCGTCGTCCTTGATTTCGGAGGGCGTGGTGGTCGGCATATCTGCTCCCAACGATGATTGCGGCAATGTTTGCTCGGCGGTTGCTGTGGCGGTGACGATTGCGGCGGTACTGACGATGATCGACGGGTCTCAGGCGGAGGGCGCGGGATACTTCCGAGGCCGCCGCCGATGAGCCGGATTCAGCATAACCGCCAGGCGACGGCCGCGTTCCCTCCGCGTCCGCGCTGCGGCCGGCGTCTGACCGGTTGCATGCGCGGAGCGTGCACGGCGACGCCCCGCCGGTGAACGCGGAGGCCGCGCACCGACGGGGCGTCGAGGTTCAGGCTGGCGTGGCGCTCATCGCGCCACTGCGCCCTAAGACGAGGTGGGGATCATGCACCCACGCGGAAGCGGGCGAAACCGGTGGCGGTAGCGCCTGCGCCCTCGAGGAACTTGCCCACGGAGACCTTGGAGTCCTTGGCGAAGTCCTGGTCGACCAGCACGGACTCCTTGTAGAACCCGTTCATGCGGCCCTCGACGATCTTCGGGATGATCTTCTCGGGCTTGCCCTCCGCCTTGGCGGTCTCCTCGGCCACGCGCTGCTCGTTGGCAACGGTCTCGGCGGGAACCTCGTCGCGGGAGAGGAAGGACGGCGACATCGCGGCGATGTGCACGGCGACGTCGTGAGCGGCCTCGGAGACGTTCTCGCCGTCGACGGCCAGCAGCACGCCGACCTGAGCGGGAAGATCCTTGGAGGTGCGGTGCAGGTAGAGGTCGACCTCGGTGCCCTCGACGCGCGCGATGCGGCGGACGACGACCTTCTCGCCCAGCAGGGCGCCGGTCTCGGTCACCAGATCGGAGACCTTCTTGCCGTCGACCTCGGCCTCGAGCAGGGCGTCCAGGTCGGCGACATCGTTGGCGATGGCGGCATCCATGACCTTCTCGCCGAAGGCGACGAAGGGATCGGCCTTGGCGACGAAGTCGGTCTCGGAGTTGACCTCGATCAGGTAGCCCTTGCCGCCTTCGACACGGCCCACGACGATACCCTCGGCCGTGGTGCGGCCCTCTCGCTTGGTCACGCCCTTGAGGCCCTTGACGCGGATGATCTCCAGGGCCTTCTGCTGATCGCCGTCGGCCTCGTCCAGCGCCTTCTTGACGTCGAGCATGCCGGCACCGGTGCGCTCGCGCAGTTCCTTGATGTCCTTGGCGGTGTAGTTCGCCATGTCAGCTCCTTGGTCTTTCGTGCCCGCGGCCAGCGCGGGGTCCCGTGGCGCGTCAGGCGCTTCCGGGACTGAAGAAAAGTTGAACGGTAGGGCGCGTCCGGACGCGCCTGACCTTCGTGTGCCCCTCACCGGTTCCGATGAGAGGCACACGAAGGGGAAGATCACTCGGCGGAAGTGGCCTCTGCGGTGACCTCGGCGGCGTCGGCGGCCTGCTCCGAAGCCTCGGTGGCCTCGGCGGCTTCAGCGGCCTCCGCGGTGCCCTCGGCCTGAGCCTCGGCGGCAGCGGCCTGCTCGGCGTTGTGCTGCTCGAGCAGCTCGCGCTCCCACTCGGCCATGGGCTCCTCGGCGGCGCCCTCCGAGCCCTTGCCGGAACGGGCCAGCAGGCCCTCGGCGACGGCGTCGGCGACGACGCGGGTCAGGAGGTTGACCGAGCGGATGGCGTCGTCGTTGCCCGGGATCGGGAACGTGACCTCGTCCGGGTCGCAGTTGGTGTCGAGGATCGCGACGACGGGGATGCCCAGCTTCTGGGCCTCGTCGATCGCCAGGTGCTCCTTCTTGGTATCCACGATCCACACCATGGAGGGGGTGCGGTTCAGGTTGCGGATACCGCCCAGGGTGCGCTCGAGCTTCTCCTTCTCGCGGCGCAGCAGGAGCAGTTCCTTCTTGGTGTACTGCGAGCCGGCGACGTCCTCGAAGTCGATCTCTTCCAGCTCCTTCATGCGGTCGATGCGCTTGGAGACGGTCTGGAAGTTGGTCAGCATGCCGCCGAGCCACCGGTGGTTGACATAGGGCATGTTCACGCGGGTGGCCTGCTCGGCGATGGCCTCCTGGGCCTGCTTCTTGGTGCCGACGAACAGGATGGTGCCGCCGTGGGCCACGGTGGACTTGACGGCCTCGAAAGCGCGGTCGATGTAGGACAGCGAGTTCTGCAGGTCGATGATGTAGATGCCGTTGCGCTCCGTCAGGATGAAGCGCTTCATCTTCGGGTTCCAGCGGCGGGTCTGGTGGCCGAAGTGGACGCCGCTGTCCAGCAGCTGGCGCATGGTGACGACGGACATGTCGTTCTCCTTGATGAAAAGTGCTCGCGCACCCCTGGTCCGGGTATACGAAGCACGGTTAGCGGTTGTCGGTCCTATCCGGCGGAAGGACCCCTGGCACGTCGCGGCTGCTGCGACTCAAGAACTGCATCGAGCTTCCGCCCACGACCCGTCACCCTCGTGCGGGGTTTCCGGGACCGGTGCGAGCGGGCCGCGCGTCCACGCGGGCTCGACCATAGGGCCGGTACCGTAGTGGACTCGCGACGACGACGTGCGCGAAGTCAGCGCTGAACGGTGTTCGCCTGCCCGGGGCATCGCGAACGGCACAGTTCAAGCACTGCGAGGGTCAACTTTACTACATCGGCACGGTTGCCGGAGACAGGACGTTGCTGAAGCCGGGACGGGTCGCTCGCAGCCGCCGCGCCATGGTCATCCGGCTCCACAGGTCCCGGCCGTCCACGGCGGCGGGGGCGGCCGTACCCAGCTTCGGTCACCGCGTGGAGACGATCTCTCCGCACGTCCACCCTGATGCCATGAGACCGCTCCCCCGCTTCATGGCGACCCTGACCGCGCTGGCACTGATCCTGCCCGTGGCGGCACCGGCCGCCGGGACGCTGCCCGTCCTGCCACTCGCCCCCGTGAGCGCCGCCGATGAAACCCTGCTGGCGGATCAGCGGGGAACCTGGGATTCCCCGACGGGCTCCGAGCCCGACGTGGCCAAGGATTTCCAGCCACCGGCCAAGAGGTGGCTCTCGGGGCACCGGGGCGTCGATCTGACCGTCCAGCTCAACGGCCAGATCCGGGCCCCCGCGGACGGCACGATCTCCCATGTCGGAACCGTGGTGGATCGCAGCACCATCACCGTGGATCACGGCAACGGGCTGCGCTCGAGCTTCGAACCCGTCGACAGCGATCTGAAGCGCGGCGATACGGTCCGCAAAGGGCAGGTGATCGGCACCCTGGCCAACGGCGATCACTGCTTCTTCTCGATCCGGGCCTGCGTTCACTGGGGCGTGCGCCTGCGGGACGAGTACGTGAACCCGCTGCAGTTCGTCGGGGCGTTCCTGCCCTCCGTGCTCCTGCCGGTGCCGGACTGAGCCGCGGGGACCCGCACTCGCCCCTACGATGGAGCCCATGTCGGTGACCCTCAACGATCTTCGAGCCCTGCGTCTCACGCCTATCCACGACCGCGACGAGGAATCGAGGTGGTGGCGCTCCTCGGTGATCTATCAGGTCTATCCCCGTTCGTTCCGCGACCTCAACGGCGACGGCATCGGCGACCTGCCGGGGATCACCGCCGAGATGGAGCAGCTGGCCGATCTGGGCATCGACGCGCTCTGGCTCTCGCCTTTCTACCCCTCCCCTCAGCTCGACGGCGGCTACGACGTCAGCGACTACTGCGACGTCGATCCGGCCTTCGGCACCCTCCAGGACTTCGACGCCCTGATGGAGGCCGCCGGGGCCCTGTCGATCAAGGTCATCATCGACCTGGTGCCCAACCACTGCTCGCACGACCATCCGTTGTTCCGGGCTGCTCTCGCCGCGGAGCCCGGAAGCCCGGAAAGGGAGCTGTTCGTCTTCCGCGACGGCCGTGGGGAGTCCGGGCAGCTGCCTCCCAATAACTGGCAGTCGCATTTCGGCGGGCCCGCCTGGACGCGGGTCACCGAGTCCGACGGCAGCCCGGGTCAGTGGTACCTGCACCTCTTCGACTCCTCGCAACCGGACTTCAACTGGGATCACGAGGGTGTCCGCCAGGAATTCGACGGCGTCCTGCGCTTCTGGCTCGACCGCGGCGTCGCCGGGTTCCGCGTGGATGCCGCCCATACCCTGATCAAGGCCGACGGCCTCCCGGACTGGGGCGGGCGAGCCGACGGGAAACCCTCCCCCGGCTATCCCTTCACCGAGGCGCCCATGTTCGGCCAGCCCCGGATCCAGGAGATCTTCCAGCGCTGGCGGAGGATCCTGGACGAATACGACGGCGAACGCATCCTGTGCTCCGAGGCGAACGCGCACCCGATCGAGCGCATGGCCGACTGGGTCCGCCCGGGCCAGATGCACCAGACCTTCAACTTCTCCTATCTGGAGGCGCCCTGGGACGCCGCGGAGCTGCGCCGGATCATCACCTCGTCCCTCGAGGCCTTCGATGCTGTGGAGGCGCCGACCACCTGGGTGCTGTCCAACCATGACGTCCTGCGCCACGCCACCCGCTTCGGCCAGTCCGCCGATCCGGCCCGCCCCGGCGACGGCATCGGCCCCGAGGACGAACAACCCGACCATGACCTGGGCGTCCGCCGGGCGCGGGCGGCCTCGCTCTTCACCCTCGGCCTGCCCGGCGGCGTCTACCTGTATCAGGGCGAGGAGCTCGGCCTTACCGACCACACCACCATGCCGCACGAGTTCCGGCAGGATCCCACCTACCAGCGCACCGGCGGGCAGCGCGTGGGCCGCGACGGCTGCCGGGTCCCGCTGCCATGGACCCGCGACGGGGACTCCCTGGGCTTCAGCGCCCCCGGGACCTCGTGGCTGCCGCAGCCCCAGGGGTGGGCCGAGCTCTCCCGGGAGGCGCAACGCCGTGACCCCTCATCGACCCTGGCCCTGTACCGCTCCGCGTTGGCGCTGCGACGGACTCGCGGGCTGGGTGCCGGCTCGCTGGCATGGGCGGAGGACTTCTCCGGCGACGGCTGCCTGGGCTTCGTCAACGACGGCATCCTCGTCCTGCTCAACCTGAACGCCACCGCGGTGGATCTGCCGGACCTGCCGGTCCTCCTCCGCAGCCGGCCGGAGACGACTACACCTCGCGTCCTGGGCTCCGAGGAATGCGTCTGGCTGCAGATCGGACAGCTCACGCCGGCTGCCTGAAACCACCCCGGCCGGATTCTCACGGAGCTCTTCCCGCCACCCGGCGATAGACTCGGCGCAAGGGTCTGGGGGTGGAGCTCATGGAACGGGTAGCGGATCTTGTGCTCGAAGGCGGAGGCGTCAAGGGCATCGCCCTGGTCGGCGCCATCGAGGTCCTCGAGGAACGCGGCTACACCTTCAAACGCGTGGCCGGGACCTCCGACGGCGCGATCGTCGGAGCCCTCGTGGCAGCCGGGATCCCGGCCGGGAAACTCGTCGAGATCATGAGCGCCGTCGACTACCCGGCATTCCGTGACGGGCGATGGTTCACCCGCTACACGGCCGGGAAGGCGATCAGCATCCTCGCCGGAAACGGGATCTACCGGGGTGACTACCTGCGCACCTGGCTGCAGTCTCACCTCGATGAGTACGGCGTCAAAACCTTCGCCGATCTGCCCTACGCGGATGCCGAGCGACCGCCCGCCCCGGAGAGGGCTTTCAGGCTGGTGGTCACCGCCTCGGACATCTCCAACGGTCGGCTGCGCTATTTCCCGGCGGACTACGGCGAATTCGGCTTCGACCGTTCCGGTCAGTCCGTGGTCGATGCGGTGAGGACCTCCATGTCGCTCCCGTTCTTCTACCGCCCCGTCCGGCTGGGCTCCCCGTCAGCGCAGAGGGCCTGGCTGGTCGATGGCGGGATGCTCTCCAACTTCCCCATCGGCGTCTTCGACGTCCCGTCGGGAACGGTCCCGAGGTGGCCCACCCTGGGGATCAAGCTGTCCGCCCTGCCCGATGCCTCCCAGGGGCGGGGTTATCCCGTCACCGGGCCGCTGAGCATGGGCCGCGCCATGCTCAAGACCATGACCGGGTTCTACGACCGGATGCACATCGATTCCTCCGACACCCGGGCTCGCACCATCTTCGTGGACACCGGCACCATCCGGACCACTGACTTCGGTCTCACCCGCGAAGATCGTGAGTTCCTGTACCGCCGGGGCCGGGCCGCGGCCGAGAACTTCCTCGACGGGACCCCCACCCGCCAGGCATGGGACTTCGACAGCTACATCGCCGCACACCGCATGTGAGCTGCAGCGCCTTTCCGGAAAAGGACCGGGAGCGTTTGGCAAGACTCCGTACATCCTGGCTGGTCAACACCCATTTCCTCTGAGGAAACCAGGCACTACGCCGTCCCCGCCCGTCATTAGAGTCGCGTCCACGGATAGACCCCACCCTCTCCTGACGGGAACTCATCATGACCACTCAAGACAGCCTCGACCACGTGCAGTCTCTCGTGCAACAGATCCGGGAGGAGTCCGAGCGTCAGAACGCCGAGCGCGAGAAGGAACTCGAACGCGCCGAAGAACAAGGCACTGCGAAAGCGGCGGCCACCCGCGATCAGCTCCTCGGGCTCGGTCTCAGCGAGTCCGATCTCGTCGTCGACGAGAAACAGGCCGCAGCGCAGCAGAAGGACATCGACCGCCTCCGCAAGGAACTCAGCAAGAGCCCAGGGGGAGATGACGGCGGTTTCGACCCCTCCCAGGTCGATCTGACGCCCGGCTCCGCTCCCGAAGGGGTCCGGGTTCTCCGGCCCGCATTCGCCTCGGTGCTCAGCGCGACCCATGAACAGACCGACGCACGGGCCGATGCCCCCGCCTCGGACTGGTACTACAACAACACGGAGCAGAACCCCTGGGTCTGGGCCCGGGGCGCCGGATCCGGGATCGCGGGCACCGGCGTCGGCGAGACCAGCATCGAGGTCGACTTCTGGTACTACTTCGTCCCCACCGCCGCGCGGTTCTACGGCGTCAATCCCTACACGTACTACCGCGGGTTCTACATCGTGAAGTCGGACGACAGCTGGTACGACTCCCACTACGCCCGGGCCGTGGTCTCCAGCCACGTCAACGTCTTCCAGTACAACTGGAAGGGCTGGAACAGCGTGAACGAGCTGGATGTCGGCAATGACAACATCAATGTCAACCAGCGCTTCGACACCGTGCGCAACCACTACTACTCCACGCTGCTGGGCGCCAACGACGGCGCGTGGATCCTCAATCGCGTGAAGCTGTGGGTCTACGCCCGTGGCGGTTCCGCCTTCTCCCAGCTGGACTTCGGCACGGGGGCCGGCAACTACATCACCGCTCCCTACGTGTACGTCTCCTGAGACCCGGGCAGGTGGAGACAGTGTCCGAGCAAGTCCACGTCTGCATCGACAAGACGCTGCCGGCAGACAGCATCGTCGACGCATCGCAACGCGCCATCACCGAGGCTCAGGAGAACGCACCCGACCTGACCGTCCGGGCGCCTCTCCCGGGGGTGTATCCCCATGCGCCCCTGGAACTCGCGATCCTCACGGGCAAGAAATGGCAGACCGGCAGGACCCTCACCGTGGGCTTCCTCGACGGGTCAGCCGGTCTGCGGGCCAAAGTCGAGGCCGTCGCCAGGCAATGGGAGGACCACGCCAATCTCACCCTGGATTTCGGGAACCACGCGTCGCCGGAGATCCGCATCGGTTTCACACCCGGCGGATCCTGGTCCTATCTCGGCACCGATGCGCTGAGCATCCAGCAGAGCCAGCCGACCATGAACTACGGGTGGCTCACCGACTCCAGCCCGGACGACGAGATCAGCCGCGTCGTCCTGCACGAGTTCGGCCACGCGCTGTCCGCGATCCACGAGCATCAGAATCCCGCGGCGAACATCCCCTGGGACAAGCCGGCCGTGTACGCCTACTACGGCGGCCCGCCGAACAACTGGACGAAAGCGCAGATCGATTCGAACCTCTTCGCGAAGTATTCGACGACGGTCACGAACCACACGGATTTCGATCGCGATTCGATCATGCTCTACGCCATCCCGAACTCGCTCACGCTCGGCGACTACGAGGTGGGGTGGAACCGCGTGCTCTCCTCCACGGACAAGGCGTTCATGGCCACCCTCTACCCGAAGGCATCGCCCGCGGTCACGGAGCTCACGATCAGCCCGGCGTACGTCAAAGCCGCCATCGGCGCCCACGCCGAGCAGGACCTGTACGCCTTCACCGTGACCGACGCGCAGAAGTACAGCGTCGAGACCTTCGGGCCCACCGACGTCGTCCTGTCCCTCTTCGGACCCGACAGCCAGACCACCCTCCTGGCCGAGGACGACGACGGGGGCGCCGCGAAGAACGCCAAGGTCACGGCTCAGCTCTCACCCGGCCGCTACTACGCGAGAGTGCGGCACTACAGTCCGACCGGCACCGGAGGTTACGAGATCGCCGTACGCCAGGCCGGCTGAGGGCCGGCGTCGTGGTCGATGACCGGAACCCGGTCATTCCCCCGGAAGCCGCGGAGGTACCCGGCTCACCTCCGCGGCTTCCGCACGCCGGAATGAAGGCCCTTGTCGCAGCCGGAAACGGCTCTTGACACGTATGGATTGACATGTTTGTATTTTCAGGTGAAGCGAAAATCGTCCTGAGAGTCCGCCGCTTGGCAGGCGGGTGCGGAGGTCACCGTGGACCTGGACCTTCCCTGCGTCGAGAGCTTTCTGGTGCTGGCCCACGAGGGCCACTTCGGGAAAGCCGCGAGGCGCCTGAACCTGAGTGTGGCAGGGCTGTCGAAACGTCTGACGCGCCTGGAAGGCCAGGTCGGTATCCGCCTGGTGGACAGGGACTCCAGCGGCTACCTGGCCCTGACGCCGGCGGGTGCGCATTTCCTGAGTCACTGCTACGCCCTGCTGCGCAGCGCACGGGAAGCCCGCCGTTCAGCCCTGGAGGACCGCGAGCCGCCGGTCGTACGTCTCGGCATACCGGGCTCGCCGGCCGACCATCTGTCCCTGACGGCCTGGAGGACCATGGTCGTGGCCATGGCACAGGTGCTCCCGGGCTGTCATCTGCGCGCCTGCCGTGTCCCGTACGGCAGGCTCGAGGAGAGTCTGCTGACGCACCGTGTGGACGTCCTGCTGAGCACCGGGGAGTTCGATCACCCCGAACTGCTGGCCGTTCCGATGATGCTCGCCTACCGGGTCCTGCTCGTCCCCGCTCATCACGAGCTGGCTGAGGCAGAGCGCCTCGGCCCCGCGGACATCGCCGATCTTCCGCTGATCAGGGAGCCCACGGCCACACCGGAGTGGATGGCGCCGTGGTTGCTGCAGGACCTCCGCGACCTCTCCGAGACCCCCGTGGTGGACGTCCGGGCCCGCAGCCTGGCCGATGTGCAGGCGGCGATCCTGACCGGGGTGGCCGTGACCATAGCGTCCGCGACGGTGACCCCCTTGCTGAATCCGGGACTGAGGGCGGTACCTCTGATGGGTGTTCCGCCGACCCCGCTGTCTGCCGTCCGGCGGCGTCGCGACGACCGGGATGAGATCATCGCGGCGCTGCAGACACTCAAGGTGCTCTTCGCCGCGCTGGCCGTCAACAGCCTCGGCACGAGTTGCATCGCCCAGCCCGCGCTGGTCCCCGTGGAGAGACTCTGACCGTGAGCGGGTGCACTGGGCAGATGGGGCGTGCAGATGCCCGGCACCATGAGTAGGGCGGGTGGGGCTTGAACCCACGACCAAAGGATTATCAGACCTCAGATTCGGCTCTACCCTCATACTCGCCGTCGTGGCCATCTACTCCCAGGTGGTACGGAACCGGGACGATCGATGACCACGTTCGCGGACTCCGAACGCGCTCGATTCGATCGGCATGTCCTACGAGGACCAGGACCAACATCCTGTTGGATCTGGGTCGGCGCCATCGGCGACGACGGCTACGGACGCTTCTGGATCCGCGACGAAACCGCACCTAACGGACAACGCGCCGTGCGGCCACACCGCTGGGCCCTGGCCGCACTCGATCATTCCTGGTCCGCCATCGACGGACTCCAATCCCTGCACCTCTGCGACGTCCCACTCTGTGTGCGCGCCACCACTGGCCCAGACACCCACCTAATCGCCGGCACCAGGTCCGAGAACATGCGCCAACGCTCCCAACGTGGGCGTCTGCCGGCACCCTCACTACCCCGGTACAAAGCCCAATCACGCCAACACAGCGCAGCACGGATCCGGGAACTACGCGACGCACTTACCCGTGACGGTTGGGACGACGCCGTCATCCAAGAAATCGCCCACGGAACAGATCCAAACGCTCTCACTCTCTTCTGAGCTGATCGCGCGGTTGCGACTCCACATCCCCCCAAGTTACCCACAGGTTGAAGCTGCCCACTGTGAAACCGATGCCCTGGCGGGTGACTATGACCGGATGGACGCCCCCACAACCCGCATCCAGGCGCCTCACACGCCGCATCCGGCCTGGGAGGACGCTCTCGCGGACTTCACCCGCTGGCTGATCGCCTCCGGCCGACGCCCGGCAACCGTGGACTTGCGCGCGTTGTGGATCCGACATCTCGCCGCGGGGGTCGCCCCAACCGGACCGTGGGAGATCACCGGACAACAGATCATCAGCTGGGTGGCAACCCAAACGTGGGCACCTAACACCCGCAGGTCCGCCCGGACATCCATCCAACGGTTCTTCGTCTGGGCCAACCTTGCCGGCCACCGAGCCGACAACCCTTCGCACTTGCTGATCAGCACCAAACCACCACGGGCTGTGTCTCGCCCCGTTCCCAGCGACGTCCTGGACCGCGCCATCCGGCAAGCGGATCCCAAAGCCAGGCTCATGCTGCTGCTGGGATCACGTGCAGGCCTCCGACGCTCAGAAATCGCCGCCCTCCACTCCCGCGACATCGAGCCGGGTTGGCTGTTCGTCACAGGCAAAGGCGGACAACGCAGGTTCATCCCCATCCACGAAGATCTGGACCCACTACTGCGAGCAGCCAAAGAACGAGGGGGCTGGATCTTCCCGGGACGATTTACCGGCCACTGCCACCACGATCACGTAGCCAAGACGATCTCCCGCGCATTGGGGCCAGGCTGGAGCACTCACAACCTGCGTCACTGGTTCGCCACGACCCTCTACACCTCCACCGGAGATCTCCGCGCGGTCCAAGAGCTCCTGGGCCACGCGAACATCGCCACTACACAGATCTATGTCGGCATCGACCGCAACACACTGCTCAACGCCATCCGCACCCTGCCATCCGCCGCGTGAGCCCGCGCGGCGTGGCTACTCAGCAGCTGAGCCCCCCACCCGACGCCCCAGGGCCATTTCCGGAGTCCATAGGGGAGGCAACTCCTCGATCCTGACCATGGCATCCCCAGGAAGGCGGTAGAGCGCCACGGACCCATCGAGCACTACCCAAACCCACACGCACTCGATGTGGGTCATGCCATTGCGCATCACTTGCACATCGTGAAGAACGCACTCCACCCAACCATCCGGAGTCGGTATTGCTAAGGGCTTTCCCACCCGCTCATTGGACAAGACACTGGCCCAGATCTCTCGCGTCAACATGAGTCCATGGTCACCGACAGCCCGGACAACACAAGAGCCCCACCCGAATGCGGGTAGGGCTCTCTGCGGCATCCCTTGAGCTTCAACACGTGCCTGCTATGGCTGGTTGCCTCAGCTTCAGTCATCCCACGCTTCTCCTCGCGCTGGGTGAACTGCGACCCGAGGCGGTAAAACCATCAAGGAAGGATCGGTCACCTGGGGTGGGGGGCCACTGGCTGGGTGACGGTGGACAACCGCAGCTGTAGCGCCTCTGGGGTCACCTGTCTGTGGCCCGGGGTACCAGACTCCACAGGGGCTAAAGACGTAGCGGTTCGTTTGGGTTTGTCCACAGTGCACGCATTTGTGCTTGTCCCCCGATGATGAGGTGTCAGACTGGATGCACGGGAATGAAGGAGCGCCCAGTGAACACCTTACAACTCACCTCTACGTTGCAGGGCCGGCCAACGCAGGTCGTCGCGGGAAGCCAATTCCGCGAGTCGATCTTGGAGGACGTGCGCCGCGAAAACCCCCACGCCTTCCCAACCATCTTCGAGCATGCCCAAGCCATCACGGAGGCAGGATTCTGGGTCCGGGCTGGGATCAGCATCGGGCCGGCAACCGCGCATGTCTTGGCATGGCCCGCAGTCCTGCCCGAAACCTTGTTCGAGGCCGGTCACTCCGTCGATGATTTGGCCGCTATTGATGGCCGTGCCCAGGACCTGCCACGTTTGGTTGGCAGCGGATGGGCCGCCGTGACTACCGCGACCCTGGTGCCGATTGCCGAGACGATCAGGCGTTACCAACTCAAGGCCACCTGGGATCACCTGGTGCGCGAATCGGAGATCTCCACGACTCTGTGGCGTGAGGAGATCGTCGGACAGGCCCTGCTCATCGAATCCGCGGCCTGGTGGTTGACCCGGGCGGAGGTGGCCCCGCAGCAGATGTGGGCGCACTTGATGGTCTGGCCTGAGCAGCTGGGCGAGTCATGACACGCTGACACACGCGCTGTCTGCAGCACCTCGATAACGGTCTGAGATCCCTACCTGGGTTCTCAGACCGTTGTGGTTCGGCTGAGGGGATGCACAGTGACCATGCGAACGATTCAGCTGCAGCCACAGAAGCTCTCGCTGCGGGCCGCCGGCACCGTCCTGGACGCCGCTGGCATGAACGAGGTCTGGTCGGCCACAGCCCAGCATGCCCGGGCCACCGGCCAGCCGGTCACCCTGTCTGTGCTCGATGGGTCCACGACCTTGCGTACCTGGTCGATCGCCCCGCACGGTGAGCGCACCCAGCTCGAGCGCACGCCGGCCGCCAGCACGTTCACGTTGCATCTCGCGCCGTGGGTGATGACGGTGCCCAGTGAGGCTGGCCCGGTAGAGCGTGAGGTTTCCACTCTCTCGGTCGCCCGTCAGCAGGCTGAGGACGCAGCCACCTCGCAGAATCACGATTTCACCGTGGCGGTCACCGGCGCTGATCTGGACGACGTCCAGGTCATCTCCCCGCGACCAGTGGTCATGGTCGAGGACGACGAGGACGAGCTCGATTCCTTGGAGGAGTTGTTCGCCGACGAGGCAGACGCCCAGGATCCCAAGGCCACAGCCGGTGCCCTGTCGGCATTTTTGCGGAAGCACCGCAAACCCTTGATCATCTCCTCGGCTGCCGGTGCGGCTTTGTTCATCGGCCTGGTCGGTGGCGGCATCCTTCTGGCCAACTCGACCACGAACCCTTCCGAGTCCGCAGCGGCAGCAGCCGCCCAGTCACCTGATACCACCAGTTCCCCCAGGATCCAGACCGCTGCAGAGGCCCCAGCCGGCTTCTCGGTCAACGCCGCCTGGGCGGCTGATGGGGCCACGGATCAGCGCAGCGCCTTGACACCATCGGGCTCGGTGATCGGCACGGTCTCCGGCCGGGTGCTGAACATCATCGACGCGGAAACCGGTGAGGTCCGTGACACGGTGCACCTACCGGTCAAGCCAGACACCGCCCCTGTGGGATTTCAGGACGCCCGCGGTTCCGGTGAGGGCCTGGTGATGACCGGCGGCACCACCTTGATGATCTGGACCGCGGGTGATGGGTTGACCATGCACACCACCAGCGAGAAGGAAACCCTGCAGGTCACCGGGCCCACCGTCATCGCCGTACCCAAATCCACGTCCACCCGACCGGATGCCATTCGTCTGCTGCACGGCAACGACTTTGAGACCTGGAAGTCCCCCGGCACCGGTGCATCACCTATCACCCCGGTCGATGGCGGCATGCTGTGGGCCAGTTCCGTGGACGGTGGGACGTTGGTGACGGCAGACGCCGAGGGGAAGACCAAGTCCTCCACCCGGCTGGTCGGTCCATCTCCCTCCGCGAAAATCAGCCGGTGGTTGGGTGCCAGCGAGAAGTTCGTGGCCGTGACGTGGTCCGAAACCGGCAGGGAACCCGTACTGGCGCTACACGCAGCAGACACTGGAGAAGTCGGGGACACCACCTCCATGGGCTCCGGTACCGCTACCAGCACCCGAGCCGTTTTGGGCCTGGAGAAGACCGTGATGCTCGTGGGCTCCACCCCCGTGGATCTGGATACCGGCCGTATCGGAACCCGCACGGAGGACCTGCCGTCTACGACCGATGCAGCCAAGGCCGTGCCCGGCGGGTGGTTGCTCCGAGCCCAGGACGGGACCGAAACGATCGTCACATCGCGCGGATCCACGATCATCTCTCCCACCTCTACGGAGACCTTGGTGGGTCTCACCGGTGAGGATTCCGTGGTCGTTGATCACCGCGGTGCCCTGGCCCGCTTCGACCCGGCACCACCTGAAACCCCCTGATTTCCACACACCCTGTTTCATCACGAAAGGAACCCATCATGATCCGCACACGAACCGCCGCAGCAGTCCTGGCCATCACCCCGATGCTCACGCTCACGGCGGCCCCAGCATTCGCAGATGACTTCACCCCGGTGACCATTGACCCCGGCACGGCGCCCGAGACAGGCCCCGGCTTGGAAGGCCCTGGGGTCATTGACCCGGGTGTCCCGGCAGTTGAACCGGCACCCGCCGTGGATCCGGTCGTTGACACCGCCCCCAGCGAACCTGCTGCCCCGTCTTTCCCTCCGGCCACTGAGGCTCCCGCACCGGAACCAGTTCCGGCACAGCCAGTTGTTGAGCCGCCGGCCGTTCCGGCAGTGCCGGTTCCGGACACGGCTGAGCAGGTACCCGTTTTACCCGTGGTTGAGCAGCCGGCACTGGCACCCGTCGTTGAACAGCCTGTTCCGGTCGCACCGGTTGCCCCCGCGGCTCCGGTGCAAACGCAACCGCCGGCAGCGGTCACAGCACCGGCAGCCCAGGTACCTTCCGCTGCCCCGATGCCTGCCACCGCGCAGCCGATCGTTCCGCAGAGCTCTTCCGGTGGCACGTCCGCCCCGTCCGCACCGATTGCCGGTACCCCGGCAGGTTCCGGCAACGCCGTTTCCGGTGGCACGCCACCTTCCGCCTCCGCCCCGGCGGCCGCGCCTTCGGCTCCTTCCGCCATTGCCGGTTCCGCACCGCTTCCGGCAACGGCAACGGAAGCGGCACGCACGCCGGTTCCGCTTCCGGCCGCGTTGTCTTCCGCTTCCGCTTGGACCGCGACGTTTGCCGCCCCGGGTTCCGGTCTTCCGGAAACCGGGTTCCCCATGGCAGCGTCTGCTTCCGCCCCGGAACTCTCACGCACGGTGACCGAGAACGATCCCGGAACCTACACGGTGGTCTCCGGCGACACTCTGTGGGACATTGCCATCCGCTATGACATCGACGGAGGCTGGCAAGCCCTGGCCGCCGCGAACTCGGACATCATCAATGACCCCGACCTGATCTTCCCTGGCCAGATCCTCACCATCCCCAACGACTAGGACTCTGGGACACCCCCACAGGGACAGACAGTGGCCCCTCCACCAACCCAGGTGGAGGGGCCACTGTCATACCTAACGGACACCACCAGCAGACCAACCACCCTCCACACCAGACCCCGAATCACAGCACCAACGAACCCACCATCCACGATCAACACCGGACCACGAACGAGAACCCCCGTCCTGACAAGAAAATCAAGAACTAACTGCACACACCTCTGGCACCGAGGTGCACTCACGGCGACATGTGTCGCCCGCACCAGATACGTGGCGCAGCATCAGGTCCGATGGGTGGGCATGCGAACCACGTTCTGCGCTGCCTGCGGTACGCCTTTAGAACTCGGATCCCGGCCCTCTCGTCGGTTCTGTTCGACACCGTGCCGGCGGCGGGCCCAACGCCGTCGGCTCCGAGGCCGGCCGGAGGCTGATGCTCTGATGCATGGTGCTCAGCAGGAGCTCCTGGACACGCTGCGTCGTCGCGAACGGCAGTTGGCTGGCAAGGCGGCAACGATTACCCGGCTGCGGTCCTCCCGCGATGCCGCCCGGAAGCAGGCTGCGGAAGCACGCGCGGAAGCTGCGGCATCGGCACGCCGGGCGGAACGGGCGATCATTGCCGCCGGAACCGCAGAAGCGGAAGTGCGGCAACGGGCGGCGGAAGGGGCAACGGGTTCCGGAACCGGTGGCACGCTGCGGCAACGTGATGAGGAGATCGCCGACCTGCGGAACCGGCTGGCGGAAGTCGCTGCCGTCAAGGTGGTGCCGCTTGCCGTGATGCGGCAGTGGCAGGGCCTTGCCGCCCAGATCGCTCAGCGCCAACGTGCCGGGTCCGAGCTCACGGTCCTGGAACGTGACGTGCTCACCACCTACCGCCGTCACCACGCAGAGATCGAGAACGCGACCGGAAACAGCGCGGGTGCTTCACCGCGGCCTCGCCGTCGTGCCGCTGCGGTACCCTCGGCGGCTCCGGTCCATGGAAAGCAGGTGGATGCGTGACGGTCTCAATCTCGAAGATGAGTGTGGAGTACTACCTTCAATCCGTCGCCGTCGGCGATGCCGCCCCGTCCGGAACCGGATCCCGTGATCTCACCGCCTACTACACGGCCTCCGGTGCCCCACCAGGCAGGTGGCTCGGTGCCGGCCTGGCGGGGTTGAACCTGGCTGAGGGGCAGCGCGTCACCGCTCGGGAGGCGCGCCGACTGTTGGAGCACGCCCAAAACCCGGTGACCGGTGCGCAGTTAGGTCGCGCACCGATCAAGGCCACCACCGCGCCTGCCGACGCCAAGACACCTGTAGGCAAGGCCGCCGGCCCGCAACGCCAACCGGTGGCTGGGTTCGATCTGACCTGCTCGGTACCGAAATCCGTCTCGGTGCTCTGGGCGTTGGCTGATGAGCCGACCCGAGCCAAGATCCACGCCGCACACCGCGCTGCCGTATCCTCCACCGTCTCCTGGCTGGAAACCAACGTCATCCAGTCACGGTCCGGGCCCGGCGGCGTAGCCCACGTCCCCGTTCACGGAGTCGCGGCCACAGCCTTTGACCACTGGGACTCACGGGCCGGTGACCCACAACTACACACCCACGTCGTCATCGCCAATCGCGTCCAACGAGTCGCAGATGGCAAGTGGGTGACCTTGGATTCCTACACCCTGCACCGCAACGTCGTCGCAGCCTCCGAACGATTCAACGCCACGCTCTTTGATGAACTGGCCCGCACCCTGGGCACCCAAACGGAGGTACGTGCCAAGCCTTCTCGCGCGAAGGACGGTCACCGCGGCACCCCCGCCATTGAACCCAGTGCTGGTGATTCGTCATTGCCGATCGCCCAGGGCGGGGCGCGTGTGGAGCTCGCCGGGATCCCGGATGAGCTCATCGCGGAGTTCTCCACCCGTTCCCACGACATCGAGGCACAGGTGGACCGTCTGGTGGAGCAATGGACCCTGACTCACGGTCAACCACCCACCGGTCATGTCCTCGCCCAGATCCGGCAGTCAGCCACGCTGGCCACACGGGATCGGAAGTCCGATGGCGTGACATCGCTGGTGGAGAAAGCAGCCGCGTGGCGCACCCGAACCCAAGGTCTGGGGCACGATCCGGCGGCCGTGGTTGCGGCAACCCTTGACCGTGACCCCACCCTGCTGCAGTCCGCCACAGTGCATCCCGAGACGGCGGACCAGATCGCTGGACGGGTGATCGCCACGCTCGGCGCCCGGCACACCACATTCGCGGTCACGAACATTCATGCTGAAGCCTCCCGGGCATTGGCGTTGGTGCGAACGATCAGGGACGAGGACCGTGATGCTCTGTTGACGCGGGTGGTCGATGCGGCCATCGACCAAGCAGTCTCGCTTTCCCCCACCCGATACGGCACACCGCTGGAGAGTCACAGCGGGCTCAGCGTTCACGGCCGACATGCCTTTGACCACGACCGCCGTTTCTCCACTCAGGAGATCGTCTCGGCCGAGGCCCGGCTCATTGCCGCAGCGACCACCGTGAACGGTCCCACGATCGAGAATCACGACCGCGTGCAGGAGCTCCTGGAGGAGGTCACGATCGCCGGTGGCCACAAACTGGCCGCAGACCAGTCACAAGCAGCTTTCGAGATCCTCACCTCCCGGCAATCCCTCACCGGGATCGTCGGGCCTGCAGGTGCCGGCAAGACGGCCGCCCTGGCAGGGATCCGCAAGGTCTGGGAGGACACTCACGGCCCTGGGTCCGTGGTGGGGCTGGCACCATCGGCAGCGGCTGCAGCCGTGCTGGCCAAGGACCTGGAGATCCCCACAGACAACGTGGCGAAATGGCTGTGGGAGACCGGCCCCGGAGGCCAACAACGCGCCCAACGCCTGGATGCTGCGCGCACCGAGTTTGAAACCACCCCCGCCACCGACACCGCCCGACGCTCACGACTGAACACCATCATCACCGGCCTGGAAGCCACCGCTGACCGATACCGTATGAACCCCGGGCAGCTGATCATCGTCGATGAGGCCTCAATGGCCGGCACTCACGCCCTGGACCAACTGCGCGGCCAAGCCCAAGAAGCTGGCGCGAAAGTCGTGGTCGTGGGGGACCCCATGCAGCTGGGCTCCATTGACGCAGGCGGGATCCTGGGATGGATGGACCGCCACCACGACGCCGAGGGCGTCGCATCCGCCCGTCTGACCTCTCTGTGGCGTTTCAAAGAGAGTTGGGAAGCCTCCAACAGCACCCGGCTGCGTGCAGGCGACACCAACGGCATCAAGACCCTGATCGAACAAGGACGAGTGCTGGGAGCCGCCTCCGAGGACGACGTGGAATCCATTGCCTTCAACCGGTGGGTGGTGGCCGAAGAAGCCGGGGAGACCGCGCTGTTGATCGCCGGATCACTCCCAGCCGTTGACCGCCTCAACGCCCGTGTTCAAGCCGCACGCATGGAGGCAGGGGTCGTGGATCACTCCGCCACAGTCGTCCTCAGCAACGGGGTGAAGGCCGGTGTGGGTGACACCGTGCTGACCCGTCGGAATGACCGACGCATCACCGATGAGGCCGGCGGGTTCGTGAAGAACGGCGACCTGTTCACCATCTCAGACATCCACGACGACGGCAGCCTCACCGCGGCCCGGGCCACCGGCGAAGTCGTCACCCTCACCCCAGAGACGCTGTCCACAACGCAACTGGGCTACGCCTCCACCGCATACCGGGCACAGGGCGTGACCGTGGATCGCGGGATCGCTGCCATCGATCCGGACAACACCTCACGCGAACAGTTCTACGTGGCCCTCACCCGAGGCAGGCTCTCTAACCATGCAGTCTTGCCTCCACCGGAGGAACTCCCTTCACCGGACCCGTGGCACATGCTCCACGAGATCACCCCCAAATCACTGATGCAGCAGCTGCAGACAGTGATGACTCGCACCGATACGGAGCTCACGGCCCATGAGGTCCAGGACCACGAACACGGGTGGGCCAACGACCTGGCGCGGCTCAAAGACGAAGCCGGGTACCTTACGGACGCCATCGGCACACACCGCGCCACCCAATGGGTCACCAACACCCACGGTCACCAGGCCCTGGATACTTGGGTAACATCACCCCACTGGACCAGCATTATCCAGTACGCATCCCGCGCGACCCTGCCTGATCTGGCTCCACAGGATCCCGCGACCGCCGCCCAAGACCTGGCCCGTCACGGGCGGGCGCCCACCACGATCCACGGGGTCCTTCCTCTACCCGTTCCAAGCACTTCTGAGGAACAACGCACCCTGACCCGTCTCCTGGAGCACGTTCAGCACCGCCTGGACCAGCTCGAAACCCAAAGCCGAACCGAACCGTGGCGCGCCGAGCTCATCGGCGCCCCGTCCGACGTCCTCGACGCCGCCCTCCTGACCCGCGCTGCCCTGAACTACACCGGAGAGGCGTTGATGCCCCCACGGGACGCCTGCCCGGACCGTCGATCCCTGCACGCCTTGGAGGCCTTCGAGCAGTTGCACGCATCCCGGCGCACCACCACTCCACAACCCGACACCGCCTTCGTGCCGGCACCACCACCCCAGACAACGGGACCTGTTCAGGACGCGGTTCTGGTCAGCAACCCCACCGGAGCATCATGGACCCGATAACCGGGCCTTCACAGCTGAGTGTGGGTAGCGG
>NZ_ML708621.1 GCF_008831305.1 Kocuria coralli | reverse complement strand
CCACTACGAGGCCCTCACCCGAGAGCCCGAACCCGCAAAGTAGCGGCAGAGAACCCAGGCCGATTCACTGCCGCCTCGACGAGCTTGGGCTCGTGGCCGTCGTCCAGCTGATCGAGTAAGTAAGACTGAACGACGGTCGAGTGCCGACTGGTTGAGCCGGATCCGTGGTGTCGGCAGTTCGGTGCGGACGGCACGCTAAGGGACACGGTGATTTACCAGCTCGCGCATGAGCCCTATGGGCATAGGCCGACCACGCTGCTAGTACGCGTACGCCACTACCGGTACGACCATTGCCACGGAGGTGACGACGGGACATGGCATGGGCGGCGATACCTCGGGGAGATCTCTCGCCCCGGCTTGAAGCGGGCATTGCAGGACATCGTCATCGAGCACCTCACCGTGACCCGCGTCGTCGCCGGCCTCAGGGTGTCCTGGAGCGCAGCGAACACCGCCGTGCACGCGGAGGACAAGCGCCGCCTGGCCGAGGCCCACGCCGCTTCGACAGGTGACCACGATCGGTGTCAACGAGCCTGTCTGGCGTCACATCCGGTTCGGGAGAACTGCGTCACCATGGTCATCGACGTCACGCCGCCCGCGAGAAGACTGGGCCAGCCACGCGGCTGGACATGATCGAAGGTCGTTCGATAGGGGTGCTCATGCAGTGGTTCGTCGCCCGACTAAAGCAGTGATCGGCGGGGATCAAGGTGGTCGCCATGGACGGCTTCACCGGAGTTCAAGACCGCCACCGAAAAGTTGCCCAACGCGGCCCCCATGATGAACCCACTCCACGTGGTCCACCTCTCCAGCGACAATGGATCGAGGCGTTCCTACGCCCAGTAACAAAGAGCCATTCCAGAGCGCGCGCTTTCCGCCCGCAGCACGCTCCGGCCGAATCCGCTAAGTCCGGCCCTCGGCTCGCTGGCCTCAGCGAAATTCTCCCAATTGTGTTGTGCCGGCCTACGGAGGCAATGCACCGCGCCGGGACGGCGACCGGCAACCAGCAACCACAAGAGCACCTCGGGATGGCCGCACTCACTCCGTGCTTGCCCGTCCCACTCGAGTGCGCTCGGGCTCCTCCAGCCCCACCACCAAGACTCCGCACACCCGACGCGACACTCGGTCACCGCTCGATTCGTATCAAGCAGTCGCCTGACGGCGACGAAGCCAAACCTATGGAGTGGGAAGAACAGGGCCAGTTCAATGGGTTGGAAGGGAGCGCGTGGAGCGTGCTGGTGGATAGACAGTATGGGAATTCCATCAGCGGAAGGCTTCCATGCGTATCCTGCTGGCGGCGCGTTCGCGCAGGTACCCGCTAAACTGCGAAGGACCTGTATACTCCAATCAAATGAATCGGCACTTCGAGGGAGACCCATGCAGAGTATTGCCCTATTCAACAACAAAGGTGGTGTTTCCAAGACAACCACCGCATTCAACTTGGGTTGGATGCTGGCAGAACAAGGGAAGCGCGTACTTCTTGTAGACGCCGACCCTCAGTGCAATCTAACTGGAATGGTTATGGGCTTCAGCAGCCACACTGACCTCGAAGAATTTTATGCCCAAGAACCAGAGCGCAACTTAAAGTCAGCACTGCGCCCTGCATTCGAATCACAACCCGTACCGCTACGTCCAGTCGAATGTCCCGAGGTGGAAGGACGTAGAGGATTATTCCTGTTACCTGGGCACGTAGGGCTAGCCGAATACGAGGTACAGCTCGGCCTCGCCCAAGAGCTAACAGGCAGCATTCAAGCACTACAAAACTTGCCTGGAGCCATACGTCATTTGTATACAATCACTGCAGATGCTCTTGCTGCCGATTATGTCATTCTTGATTTGAGCCCCGGATTGGGTTCAATAAATCAGAACATTGTTGCCACAGCAGATTACCTCATTGTTCCCACCACGCCGGACGTGTTCAGTGTCATGGCACTTGACTCAATGTCACGCGTTCTACCTCGGTGGCACTCTTGGGCGGAGCGATCCTCTTCCATGCAAATATTCCAGGAAGCAGCATATCCGGTCTCATCGCCGTCACTCAAGTTTCTCGGCGTGATTGTTCAACGTTACCGAACTCGCAGCAATGCCCCAGCGCGGGCATTTCAGGAGTATTTTGACGCGATCGAGAAAAGTGTCACCGAAAATCTTCTACCCCGGCTGAGCGACATGGGCGCGCTATTAGACAACAAGCTGTACTCAGAAAACACGGACGAGAATGCAATATACCGACTCGCGAGCATCTCGGACTTCAACGCGCTGATAGCAAATAGTCAGCAGAACCAGACGCCTGTGTTCAGTCTAACAAAGGAACAGGTCCAGCGTGGTGGTGCCGCCTGGAACATCACCGAGGATAACATTAAAGCATTCCGCGCAGTTTTCGAGAACCTGGCAAACAGAATCGTCAATCTTACCAATGATAATGCAGCCCGAATTTCATAATATCGATTCTGTATTCAATCAGGAAATATCGGGCAGCAAAAGTATGGTAGGTATAGCCGACAACCTGCAAGCCTCCCTGCCCGCAGTCGACCTGCTGGACCTCCATCGCCACAGCTTAGTGGCAGCCGTATCAGCATTGGACACTTTCATTCATTCCTTGGTGCGGTCAGGAATACTTCTTCAACTACAGGGCCATGGACCGTCGCTGAGCACACGCCTACCTATCGGCATTGATGCATACCGTCGATGGTTTAACGGAGATCCATCAGCATTACTCGAAATCGAACTCCAGATTCGACAAGCGCACAGACGATGGACTATGCAATGTTCCAAAGATATCGGTGACGCCATCCGACTTGTGTCCAGTCGTCCGGCTTGGATTTCGATTGCTAATGGCAACCCAAATCTGGCAAATTCGCTCAAAAAATCACTTGACGTAATCGTTATACGCAGAAACCAAATTGTGCATGAGTCCGACCTCGACCCCTCGACTGACGAGAAGTGGCCGATAGACTCAGCGCTGGTACACAAAGCAATTGGTACAATCACTGATCGGCAGCAGCAGCTTCTCCACCACGTGTGCGAAGAGTACCCTTAGTACACCAAAGCGCAACGGGCGTAGGAGCGTTGAAGGTGATTTCAGAGTGCCATATCAAGCCGGAGCTCTGAATCAGACATTAAACCTAAATTCGACCGAGTTCCGGTGATTTCGGAACCTTTGGTGCTAAGGTTGCGCATTGGTTGCCGGGAAGCGGGCTTCTGAGGCTCCGACCTGGGATTCAAGGAGGTTGCGGCCTCGCAGGCACAACCCGTCGGTGGCTGCTGACCACGATAGCCGAGTTGACTGGCTAGCCGACGGAGGACTGCCCGGCGCAGGCCCTTATACAGGCTGGCCCTCACGCACGCCTGCTCAGATCTGCAAGCTGGACCTACAGGTTCGTCCTACTGCCAACGCTCGCCTGGTACGGGCACTCCCCGTCGTGGTTCCTCCAGTCGCACGCGTGGGGACCTTCATGGTGGTGCCAGCCGTAGTATCGACCAGCATCTTCGGACCAGTGCTTGCAGCGAATGACCCTCGGCGCGCGATCGACGTTGTCTTTGGTCATGAGGTCATGATCCCACTCGTTGCTGGCCTCAGTCCCTAGACTCTTCAGTTCCGGTGGCAAGGCCTCGGAACCGTTCGAAGAATCTGGAAAGCGCTTCGATGACCCGCTTCTTCTTGTCGCCGTGGTTGGACTCGCGGTTGAACCGTGACACGGGCGGCAGGATGCGGGTGATCTCAGTTCCGGCCGTGCGCAGCTGTCCGTCCCGGAACGCCTCATCCACGAACGACTGCGTCTCCTCCAGTCTGAGCTTGTGCGCTGCGATGAGCTCCTGAAGCTCGGCCTCGCGCTTCGCGGAGATGTACGCCTGCCACTGCTCATCGACCGCGCCCTGCAGCGACACCGACTCGACGAAGTCCTCGACGAGGTCGCGCTTGCTGCGCAGGGTCGGGCTCGCGTCGACCGCGCGGGTGATCTCGGCGCGGACTTCCTTGTCGTCGCCGTCGCCTTTCTCGGCGCGGAGCTTCTCGACGAGCATGAGGATGTAGTCGACGTTGATCTCGACCTGCTTGACAAGCTCGATCTCGAACACGACGTCGTCGTTGATGACTTCTCTGTCGCCGTCACGGTCTCGCGTGTACTCATCGCGGAGCCGCAGGTAGATGCTGGTGTAGTCCTGCCGCTGTCGCTCAGTGAGTGGGTCGTTGCCGTCGAAGTCGTCGAACGACGTGAGGATGTTCTGCAGCCGCAGGATCGCGCCGAACAGCTGGATGAAGTCCTTCTGCGCCTGCTCCCCCACGATCTGTTGCCCGATCGGGAAGTGCGTGAGCAGCTCGGTGACCTTGTCGACGTACTCGCCGTAGTAATCGCCGTACGGTTTCAGCAGCACAACGCCGCGGGCATCCTTGTTGCCGAACAGCTCCAGCGCCGCGTTCGTCTCTTCCTCGAGATCGCGGAAGGCGACGATGTTGCCGTATGTCTTCACCGAGTTGAGGATGCGGTTCGTGCGCGAGTACGCCTGGATCAAGCCGTGGGCGCGCAGGTTCTTGTCGACGAACAGCGTGTTCAGCGTCGTCGCGTCAAAACCGGTGAGGAACATGTTCACCACGATGACCAGGTCGATCTCGCGGTTCTTCATCCGCTGCGACAGGTCCTTGTAGTAGTTCTGGAACCGGTCGGCGCTCGTGTCGTAACTGGTCGCGAACATGTCGTTGTAGTCCTGGATCGCGTCTTCCAAGAACGAGCGCGAGTCAAGATCAAGCGCATCAGTGTCGAATGCTTCATCATCGAGGATGCCGTCAGCCTCGGCCTCGTTCGCTCCGTAACTGAAGATCAGCCCGACCTTCAGACGCTTGTCCGGTGTCAGCTCCTCCATCTGTAGTTGGAACTGGTTGTAGTAACGGCGTGCGGCATCGATCGACGCGGTTGCGAACAGCGCGTTGAATCCGCGGACTCGCTTCCGCTCCTTGATTGCCTCCGCCTGACGCCGGCCCCGCACCGAGTCGGCGACGTTCGTCACGACGCCGTGCTCGTAGCTCGAAGAGCGCTTCGTCTTCTTATCGAAGTGCTCCAGGGTGTATGCCACGACGTCCCGGATCCGACGCACATCCAGGAGAGCTCGCTCACGGTCGATCGCCGACACCTGCGAGTCGTCGGGGTTCCCGACCTTGATGGTGTTGATGTAGTCGATCCGGAACGGCAGCACGTTCTTGTCGGTAATGGCGTCGACGATCGTATAGGTGTGCAGCTTGTCGCCGAACGCCTGCTCAGTCGTGCGCAACTGTGGGTTGCCACCGCTGCCGGCGTTCGCGGCGAAGATCGGCGTGCCAGTGAACCCGAACAGGTTGTACTTCTTGAACGCACGGGTGATGTCTGTGTGCATGTCACCGAACTGCGACCGGTGGCACTCATCGAAGATGATCACCGCGTGACCCGAGAAGACTTCGTGACCCTTGTTCGCCTTGATGAACGTCGACAACTTCTGGATCGTCGTGATGATGATCCGGGCACCGGGGTCCTCGAGCTGCTTCTTCAGGATCGCCGTCGACGCGTTTGAGTTCGCCGCACCTTTCTCGAACCGGTCGTACTCCCGCATCGTCTGATAGTCGAGGTCCTTGCGGTCCACGACGAACAGCACCTTGCCCACACTCGGCATCTTCGATGCGAGCTGCGCTGCCTTGAACGAAGTGAGCGTCTTGCCCGAACCGGTGGTGTGCCAGACGTATCCTCCGGCATCGAGCGTGCCGAGCGTCTTGTAGTTCGTCGAGATCTGGATCTTCTGCAGGATCCGCTCGGTGGCGACGATCTGGTAAGGCCGCATCACCAGCAAGTCCCGATCCGCGGTGAGCACGCAGTACTTCGTCAGGATGTTCAACAGCGAGTGCTTCGCGAAGAAGGTCTTCACGAACGCCGTCAGCTCGGTGATCGGCTGGTTGTTCGCGTCGGCCCACCAGCTGGTGAACTCGAACGAGTTACTCGTCTTCCTGCCCTTGCTGGTACTGCCAGTCTTCTTCTGCTCGGCCAGGTGCCTGTTGCGAGTGCTGTTGGAGTAGTACTTCGTGAGCGTGCCGTTGCTGATCACGAACAGCTGCACGTATTCGAACAGTCCCGAGCCGGCCCAGAAGCTGTCACGCTGGTACCGGTTGATCTGGTTGAAAGCCTCGCGGATGTCCACGCCGCGACGCTTCAGTTCGATGTGCACCATCGGCAGTCCGTTGACGAGCACGGTCACGTCGTAGCGGTTCGCATACCTCGCACCGTCCTTGCCAGCGTCCCCCTCGCCGCGCTCGCTCTCATACTGGTTGATGACCTGCAGCTGATTGTTGTGGATGTTCGTCTTGTCGATCAGCGAGATGTTCTTCGTCGTCCCATCGTCGCGCTTGAGGATCTGGACGTGATCCTCCTGCACACGTACCGTCTTCTCGATGATGCCGTCGTTGGCACCTGCGATCTTCGTCGTGAAGAACTGCTCCCACTCGGCATCCGAGAAGGTCATCTTGTTGACCTTTGCGAGTTGCGCCCGGAGGTTCGCGACAAGCTCGGCCTCGGAGGTGATCGGGAGGTACTCGTACGCCTGCGTTTCCAGTAGACGAATCATCTCGCCCTCAAGCGCCGACTCCGACTGGTAGGCGTCTGCCTTGGCCGGCTCGGCGATGTATTCGGCAACAACCGTGCTCTCGCTGGAGATCGCGATCGGACCGTACTTGCGCGCCTGTGCGTCACTCATCCCGCGGCCTCTTTGAACGTCAGCAAGCGGTCCCGGTAATGCTCGTACTGCTTGCGGCGCGCGGTGAGCTCAGCAGGGAGGCCGATGCTGATGTCGTTGACGAGACCGTCGAGCTTGTCGAGCACCTCTCCATCACGACGCTGGTCGTCGACTGGAACGTACTGAGCTTCGACTTGTTTGACACGTCCAACCGCGAGCCCTGGCTGCGCAGACTTTGTCTTGTACTGGTTGAGGTCCATCTCAGTGAGTTTGTGGAACGCCCAAGACATGTCGACCGGCACTTTCGGGGTCACGACCACCGCATGCTCAGTTGCATAGATCTTTCCGTCAGCACGGTGCACGTTGCCGCAAAGCGCGCCTTGGCGGCCAACGAAGATGACGCTCCCGTCGTAGTTATATGAACTCACATAGCCACGCAGGCCGTTCCCGCCGTAGCAAGGATATGGCTTGTCTTCGGTCGGCTCATCAGATATCTCTGCCGCCTTGATGTGCGTACCAGCGCGCATCTCGAAGATCTCGCCCAGCGGAAGCATACGGCCGCTCTCGGCGTCACCACTGTCCAGCAGCTTTCGCCGATAGTGATCGTACTGGGCGCGCCGGGCTTCCAGCTCCGCTTCCAGCTCCGCTTCCAGCTGAGTGAACTTATCCAATACTCGCACGATCTCGCGCTGCACCTCGAGAGGCGGAACGGGGATTCGGATCTTCATGAAACGAGGCTTCGAGACGTTGATCCTCGTGACGCCGCTCGCAGCCTTACGGATCTGCTTGCGAGTTGCTTCACCACGGAAGAGATGCTTACTGAACTCCGGCAAGAGTGCTGGGCGCTCGAAGCGCAGGGCGAAGCAGAAGCTATTGAGATACAGCGGCTCCAATGGCTCGCGAGTGACGACCGATGACATACCCACTTCATCCACGTTCTCAGATGACCCCGTAATCACCACATCGCCGAGCCGCAGCAAGTTCTGACGTTCACCTTGCTCGACCTTGACGAAGTCCGTCGCGGCATCATCCACTGCCAAGTTGGAGAACGCATTCTTGTACGTGACGTAGCGAGCATTACCGTCAGAAAAGTCTGCCTTGGTTTTCCCCGTAAGGCCCGGGACGGTCTTGGCTACAGACTCGAGTGTGACGAATTCGACCCCGTCCGGGCACAGCTCCTGAACGAGCTCATCGATGCGGCTCATGCGAAGAAGTCCTCGTCGATCTCGACGACCTTGTAGGTCTCTTTCACTTGCACGCCGACGCCGTAGCGGATCATCAGGCTGGTGAGGCGCTTGCCGTCGATCAGGATGATGCGGGTCGGCACGTTCTCAGCGTAGGTGCGTGCGCCGTCGGAGAAGCGGCTGGTCGTGATGAAGACGCCACTGTCGGCTTTACCGCTGAGGGCCCCGACGAACGCCTGGAGGTCGGGGCGTCCGACAGTGTTGCCGTCTTGGTAACGCTTGGCCTGGATGTAGACGCGGTTGAGGCCGAGGATGTCCTGGTCGATGACACCGTCGATGCCGCCATCGTTGCTGAGCTGGGTGACGCTGCCGGCCCCGTTGGTGCCGCCGTAGCCCATTGACAGCAGGAGATCGACAACCGCCTGCTCGAAGAAGCCTGGGTCCTTGTCCTGCAGCCGGGCGAGCAGCTCGACCGCGATCTCGTCGTGGATCCGCTCGATGCCGCTCTGCACCTGCTCGGTCGGAGTCATCGACGACTCTTCTGTCGGAGCGGTCGTTGCAGAATCGCGCGTCTTGCGGGTCGTGGTCGCCACGTACTCGCGGATCGGCGAGCTGGGGTCCGCACCGAGCACCTTGATGTCACGTTCCTTGGCACCGTTCGGAAACAGCTCGATGAGCTGCTTGCCGGCATCAGTGATCTGGTAGTGACCGCGTTTCGGACGCCTGAGCGCGCCGACGTTCGTCAAGAACGAGACGCCCCAGCCGATGCGGTTCTCATACTTGAGCGCGCTCCCGGACGGAAGCATCTCCTTCCTCTGCTCATCGGTGAGCTGCACCTGATCAGCTACGAGAGGCTGAAACTCGCGCCAGTGGCGGATGATGCCATCGCTCATTACCTTGAGCGTCGGGATCATGAAGCCTTCCCAGTTGGGCATGTCCGTCATGACCACGCACCTTCCAGATCCGCCACGATCTCGTCGATCGCTGTACGAAGCTCTGCCTGGCGCGCGACGATGCGCGCGATCTCGGCGTTCAGCTCGACGATGTCGACTTCCTCGCGGGTATCCTCTGCCTCGACATAGGACGACACGGCGATGTTGTAGTCATTCGCCGCGATGTCCTCGTTGCTCACGACTGTGGTGAAATAGTCCTCTGGCTCGCGCGTCGTAAACGCGTCGAGGATCCACTCCTGATGCTTCTCGAGCAGCTTGTTCTTGTTGCCGACGCGCTTGAACTCGGCCGACGCATCGATGAACAGCACGTCACTGGTCTTCTTCGACTTCTTCAGCACGAGGATGCAAGTCGCGATAGTCGTGCCGAAGAACAGGTCCGGCGGCAGCTGGATCACCGCGTCGACGTAGTTGTTGTCGATCAAGTACTGGCGGATCTTCTTTTCCGCTCCCCCGCGATAGAGCACGCCGGGAAACTGGACGATCGCAGCGGTACCGTTCACGGCCAGCCAGCTGAGCATGTGCATCGTGAAGGCCAAGTCGGCCTTCGACTTCGGCGCGAGGACTCCTGCCGGTGCGAACCGCTCGTCGTTGATCAGGAGTGGGTTGGCGTCGCCCTCCCACTTGATCGAGTAGGGCGGGTTGGAGACGATCGCCTCGAACGGTTCGTCGTCCCAGTGCTGTGGATCGATCAGGGTGTCGCCGTGGGCGAGGTTGAAGTCGGCGTAGTTGACGTCGTGCAGGAACATGTTGATCCGCGCGAGGTTGTACGTGGTCAGGTTGATCTCCTGACCGTAGAACCCCTGGCGGACGTTGTTCTTACCGAGCACCTTGTCGAACTTCAGCAGCAGCGACCCCGATCCGACAGCGGGGTCGTAGACCTTGTTGACCTGTGTCTTGCCGACCACCGTGATGCGCGCCAGTAGCTCGGAGACCTCCTGGGGCGTGTAGTACTCGCCACCGGACTTGCCGGCGTTGGCCGCATACATCTGCATCAGGTACTCGTACGCGTCGCCGAAGAGGTCGATCGAGTTGTCCTCCCATCGACCCAGGGGCAGGTCGCCGATCGCGTCGAGCAGCTTCACCAGCTTGTGGTTGCGCTTCGCGACGGTCGAGCCGAGCTTGTTGCTGTTGACGTCCAGGTCGTCGAACAGCCCCTTGATGTCGTCCTCGCTGTCTGTGCCCAGCGCCGACGCTTCGATGTTCTTGAACACCCGCTCGAGCGTCTCGTTGAGGTTCTCGTCCCGCGCCGCACGCTCCCGAACGTTGGCAAACAGGTCCGACGGCAGGATGTAGAAGCCCTTCTCGGCGACGACCTCGTCGCGTGCGAACTCCGCGTCGGAATCCGCCGCCAGCCGGTAGTCGAACGACACGTCGCCCGCATCGTGCTCGTTCTTGTTGAGGTACGCCGTGAGGTTCTCAGAAATGAACCGGTAGAAGAGCATCCCCAGCACGTAGGACTTGAAGTCCCATCCGTCGACGCTGCCGCGCAGGTCGTTCGCGATGCGCCAGATCGTCTTGTGCAACTCAGCTCGCTGCGCCTCTTTGGTGGTCGGTGCCATAAGTCGTGCTCCTCCGCGCCACTGCGCAATCACGGTGTTGGGGTATTTGCTCTTACGATATCGGGGGCCACTGACACTCGGGCTTCCCGCATCATCACCGCGCCGACTCGTTGAACGCCACAGCCGCTGCGGCCGTCACGTTCAACGAGTCGACGCGGCCACTCATCGGGATCGTGACCCGGCAATCGAGCAGTGCGTCGGTCTCAGGCGTGACACCGTGACCCTCCAGCTCACGCAGCGGGCATCAAGGCCGAATGATCAGCGAACGCGCCTCGACCTCGAGCTGCTCAGCGAGAGCATCCACCGAATCCAGGGTGAGGTTGCGCTCCCCGCGCTCGATGCCGGCGAGGTACCGAGTCGAGACACCGAGTTCTTCGGCGAGACCCTCCTGCGACAGATGGCGCGCAAGACGCAGATCGCGCACCTGCGCTCCGAGCACCTTCTTCAGCGGTTCTGTCACACAACCAGCCTCAGGTCTGGTAGTGATGACTTCCAGGAAGTTATCACTTCCTGTTGCGCTCGAGGCAGGGTCGCGCGCAACTCGCACTGGGCCGCATCAGACCTCGAAGGAGAGCATGGTAATGCCCGATTCGCAGCAGATCCCCGACGGGAGCTCGACAGCTCGCCCCCGCGTCCTGCACACACCGCGCAGCAGGGCACTGCTCTCGGAATCGTGGGCCCAAGCAGAGGAGGCAAAGCGGAGGGAATGGGCAGGCAGCGACCCCCAGCTGACCTACGAAGCCTATGCAGCGGGCGAGCCATGCCGCGCGTGTGGGCGTGCACTTCTCGGTGAGGCAGCCATGGGGACTGATGAAGAGCGCCTTGCACTGATCGACGCCGACAATGCCGAGTTCAGGGCTGAGCATGCGGCATGCAACATGGGTGTTTGGCGTCTCGAGAACAACAGGGTGGAGCATTGCCACCTGTGTTGCCCGTTCCCGCCGCTTTCGCCGGCTCAGCGCGATGAGCTCCGGCAGCTTCTGTACCCGCCCTCATTGCGCATCGACCGCAGCACCACTTGGCGCGTACACCTGACCTGCCAGCACGTCGAGACCTTGGCCGGGCACTCCCCTCGCTACGTTGAACCAACCGTCCAATGCACCGAATGCGCTGTCATCCGCGGCGTGGTCAAGGCCGTGCGAACCGATGGCCAGACGGACGATAGTGACGACGGCAGCGACATCGAGCGCCTCCAGCCTGACTATCAACAACTTACAGATGAGCAATGGAGCTGGATCAAGCACATCGTTCATTCAGCAGAGGGCCCTCGCCGAGGGCGGCCACGCACTGATATACGCACGATCGTCGACGCCGCTCTCTACAAGACCCGTACTGGCATCACGTGGCGCGAGCTCCCAGCGGAGTTCGGGTCATGGCAGACCGCCTCACGCCGGCACCGCGAATTGATCGCAAGCTCCCAGTGGGACGAGATCACTCGCACTCTGGCGGAACGAAACCTGCCCTAGTGTGCCCCTCATCTGCGGAGGACCCGATCCTCCCGAGAGCAGTCGACGCCTCGCAGCGTGCCGTTCCAGACCGATTGCGCCTCTATGCAGATATGGTTGACAAGTCCCACTCCCTCGCGGGGACGGCGGAGTCGACTTTCGTCAACCAAAGTGTCGCCCCACCCGCACATTGCACGAGGAAAGGATGCGCATGCCGGAAAGCATTCCGTCACCTAAAAAGGCCCGCCTCACCCGGATCAAAATTAGCAGGTTTCGCGCCATAGAGTCAGCCGAAATCGAGCTTGGGGACACCACAGCGCTAGTGGGGCAAAACGGGTCAGGTAAAACAACAGTCTTGAGGGCGCTTAACGCTTTCTTTAACTACGCGGCCGAGGAGTCAGACTTTCAGTCGGGTCGCCACAAGTACACCAGCGGTTCACAATCCGTGATCGAGGTCGTTCTCGAAGGGCTCGCGGATTCTGGGTTGCCACTCTCGGATCCCACAGTAGGCCAGGTGCGAGCCAGACTCAAGTACCGGTCCACGAAGAAGTGGGAGTGCTATGCCGCCGGGAAATGGTCCGCGATGCCTACCGATTTCCATGACACTCTTCGACAATACCTGTCATTCGCCTTCATCCCCATTCGGCGCGATCACGAAGTGGCGCACGACGGGTCCAGTGGACTCCTCGAAAGGGCGGTCGAGCAATGGGTAGCCGCGAACCATCAACGCGATAGGAGAAGCCCGCAAATTGCCCGAGTTGCTTCGGATCTCCAGAAGCGCTCGCTTTCCGGGCTAGAAAAGCATCTCGGTAAGATTGCGCCGATGTCTGGACCGTTTTCCTTCCAGCTCGAGTACGCCACGCCCCCCGATTACCGACTCCTGTTACAAAACTTGCGACTCTCGGTAAAGGAGGGAGGGCAGCTGATACCACTTGCGGATAGCGGGAGTGGAACTCAGAGCATGGCAGTATTCGCCCTTTACGCCTACCTCGCAGAACTCGAGAACACCAACTACGTCTTGGGGTTCGAAGAGCCTGAGCAAAATCTTCACCCTCAGGCACAGCAACAACTCATGCGAGTACTGGGGGACCTTGGCCTGCAGGTTGTGTTTACTACGCACTCTCCGACCATTGTCGACACACTTGAGCACGAGCAGGTCGTCCTGTGTAGGCGCGTAAAGTCCGCCACCCGCGAACTCGAGGCGGAAGTCAGCCAGATCCCGTCATCATTCTTCCAAGATCACGGACTTGATCGAGAGAGCTACTACAAATTTCATCGCCGCAAGAACTCCAGCTTCCTCTTCGCCGATTTCGTGATCGTGACCGAAAGCCCCATCGACTCCAACGTCGTGGACCAACTACTCCGCGAGGCGGGCGTAGAGATCGAGGAACGCGGGATGACTATATTCTGCGTTGACGGAATCCCGTCAATTCCGCACATGTATCATTTACTGCTTGAGTTGTCGATTCCATCAGCGTTCATTGTCGACAAAGACTACTTCGTCCCTTACCGCAATAATAACGAGCGCAAGAAGAGCATTGACTCGAAGGGATTCCCTCTGTACCGAGCAGAGGCGAAGCAACGGAGCCTCCTCGCCGCGCTTTTTCCGGCACCCAAGGATCAGCGCAGTCTGCTCCACGCCCTGGTGCACAACCATCGGGCATCCATGGACATGCTTCAGAGCGTAAATTTCTTTGCATTCCGGTATTCAATGGAAGTCGACCTCGTATCAGTTCCAGCGACGCGCGAACGTTTGTTTGACCTGACTGGCCTCACCGGAGTGGATAGGACCGAGAAGAACCTCTTGGCCAAAAAGGATGCATTGAAGGACCAGGCATACCTACTTAAGTCATTTACTGGGATTCCATCCAATAGGTTGCCGGCTTCCTATCAGCGGTTGCGATCAAGACTTCCTATACTTGCCGCGGCCGCACGAACCATCTGATGCGCCGCTAGAGTCCATGACGGACCCGGCAGGCCTTGAACTCGCTGAGGCGATCATCGAGGTTGAACTCGCGTGGCAGTCCGCCAGCCCGCTACGCGACGCCTACCGCGTCAAGGACCCCACCGAGAGGAGCAAGTTCGCCGAACGTATGCCCGAATCGTTCCCCACCTGGCCGGTCTCCGAGTTCCGCCGACTCGGGAGAACCCGGACTCGGTGGAAGGCCGCGTTCGTGTCGTACTTGAGCACAGTGCGGTCCAACAGCGGCGGCACCAACGCCGTCAATAGGCTCATCGTGCTGCATCGCCGCGTCGCCCGCGGCTTCCGCAACTGCGACAACTACCGGCTACACATACTCCTCGTCGCAGGCGGGCTGACCCCACCTCAAATAGGATGAACCACAAACCCACGGTTAGGATCCAATGCCAGCGTCGGCACGTCACAGCGGGCAAACTACGCCGGGGCTTCGCCAATCACGGTCGTGTCCAGTGCCTCAACGTCAGCGATCAGCTCCATCACCGACTGGTAGCGCCGGTCAGGCTGAGAATCGATGCACTTGTGGATGATCTGCTCGATCGGAGTTGCATCGTTCCGCCCGATGTTTTTCCGCCCAGTGAAGATGTACAGCAGTACAAAGCCCGCCGCGAAGATGTCATGGACAGCAGCAAAGTCCTTGAAAGAGCCGAGTGCTGGATCGATCTTCGTACCCTTGAGTTCGGTCTCCGTCATCGTGAATTCGGACCCCTTGAGCTTGGCCAGGCCGAAGTCGGACAGTTTGACCAGCACAGCTGAACCGCCGAAGGTGCGGAGCAGGACGTTCCTGGTGCTCAGATCCCGGTGGAAGTGTCCCTTGGAGTGAATGAAGTTGAGGCCGTAGAGGAACTGCAGCGCGATTCGCTTGCGGGTGGTCGGGCCGAAGCCTGGCTGGTTGTTGCGCTTCGCGACGTAGTCCTCCAGCGAGGTGTCGCAGTGTTCCATGGTGTACGACCAGTCCGACTCCTTGAAGTTGTAGACCTCAAGGACGTATGGGAACTGAAGCTCTTTCATCAGCTCGAACTCCCGTCGGAAGCGCTCCTTCTCCCGATCATCAGCACCGGGTTTGAGCTTCTTCCTTGCCAGGGTCATGCCGTAGTTCGGATCAGTGAACCGATGAACCAAGGCGAATGCGCCCTCACCGATGGACGTCAGCTTCACCATGCGGGAATCGGAGACTGGTACGGCTTGGTCACCAAGGCTGAAGACTGGCGCGTAGCTTTCGACCTCGACGGGAGTGAAGCCTTCAGGGATGGGGCTCCCTCCACTGTCAACGAGCCATGCCGGCGCGTTCTCGATGACCCGCTGGTAATCGGGAGCCATGGTCAGCGAGTGACCGGCCTTGTTGAGCATCGTGCGAGCTTCGGCCAGGAGGTCGATGAGATCTAGCAGGTTCCTCGAGTTGTCAGCATTGAAGTGTCCGCTGCTACCGCCACGGGCCTTGTAGTTCATGTGCTTGAACTCGACGTCGAGGCCAGCGTGGATGTAGGCGAAGGCGCGGGGCAGGACCTGCTCCCGGCGGTACAACTCGAGGTAGGTCGAGTCGATGTCTCTCTCATGGAACGTGCGCTCAAAGCGCTCCACCCGCTCTCGCTCCATGGTCTTCATACCTCGAGGCTATCGATGACCTGTGAAGGAGTCTCCGAACTGCTCCATATGGCGTATCCCGAGGAGCCGCAGGAGCCGGTGTGACCTGAACACCTATGGCATCTAGCCCCAGTCACGGCTCGCTCTCGCCGTCGCCAGCGTCTCCGCCAAGCACCCGGAAACATTGGTGACTCGGCCAGTGCCCGCGGCCTCCGTTGGTTGCGCTCGGAAGCATGGACGGTATGTCAATGAAGACTGATCTCCCAAGCACTGAGTATTGAGTCGGAGCGATTTTTGAGTCAGCGCTCGGACCGAAAGACCGCCCGTCGAACGACTCGAACGCGATCCAGAACAGGCCACCCGAGGCCGCTTGCCATCGATGCTCATGCACCCACGCAAAGAGAATCGTCCCCTGCAGAGCTTCCGCAGGGGACGATCAAAAGAGCAGGTCAGCGCGACAAACGCTTAGCAACTGATGGTAAAGCGGAACTTGTTCATCGGACCAATCCGGAGGCCGAGAAGATAAACCCCCTGGTCAGAGCTGCTTTTTAGACATTAAAGCGGAACTCCACCACATCCCCGTCCTGCATGATGTAGTCCTTGCCCTCCATGCGCACCTTGCCCGCGGCCTTCGCGTCGGCCATCGATCCGGCGGCCACGAGGTCCTCGAAGGAGACGATCTCGGCCTTGATGAACCCGCGCTCGAAGTCGGTGTGGATCACCCCGGCTGCCTGCGGTGCGGTGTCTCCGCGATTGATGGTCCAGGCACGGGCCTCCTTCGGCCCTGCGGTGAGGTAGGTCTGCAGCCCGAGGGTGTTGAAACCCACGCGGGCGAGCTTGTCCAGGCCGGACTCGTCCTGTCCGGACATCTCGAGCATCTCGCGGGCCTCGTCCTCGTCCAGCTCCACCAGCTCGGCCTCGAGCTTGGCGTCCAGGAAGACGGCCTCCGCGGGTGCCACGAGTTCGGCGAGCTCGGCTTGCCGCTCGGCGGAACCCAGCACGCCGTCGTCGCAGTTGAAGACGAAGATGAACGGCTTGGCCGAAAGAAGGGTCAGGTCCCGCAGTTGGTCGAGGTCCAGGGAGTCCTTGCGCGAGAACACGGTGTGGCCCTCGGAGAGCACCTCGTAGGCGGCCTGGTAGGCAGAGAGTTTGGCGGGGTCGCCCTTTTTGATCTTGACCTGCTTCTCCAGGCGCGGGATCGCGTTCTCCAGGGTCTGCAGGTCCGCCAGCACCAGTTCGGTGTTGATGGTCTCCATGTCGGAGGCAGGGTCGATCTTGCCGTCCACGTGAACCACGTCGGGGTCGTCGAAGGCACGAACCACCTGGGCGATCGCGTGCGCCTCGCGGATATTGGCCAGGAACTGGTTGCCCAGTCCCTCCCCTTCCGAGGCGCCCTTGACGATGCCCGCGATGTCCACGAAGGACACCGTTGCCGGCAGCACCTTCTGCGAGTTGAAGATCCCGGCCAGGGTGTCCAGGCGCTCATCGGGCAGGCTCACCACGCCCACATTCGGCTCGATCGTCGCGAACGGATAGTTCGCCGCGAGCACGGTGTTGCGGGTGAGTGCGTTGAACAGGGTCGACTTGCCGACGTTGGGGAGACCGACGATTCCGATAGTAAGAGCCACGGGAGACCATCCTACCGGCGTGGGCGACAACGACCGATTCTCGCTGAGCGCGCCCGCCCCACCGCCTCTGGGCGCCGAACGCACCGGCTCATGACACGATGAATCCATGCGCAGCATCATCTGGGACATGGGAGGAACCCTGGTCGACACCTACGGCGACGTCGACCGGGCACTCGCCGAGGCCGCCATCGGGAAGACCGACGACGAATCCTTACGGGAAGTCGCCCAGCTGACGCGCATCTCCAGCAGCCATGCGATCAAGGAACTGTCGGATCGTTACGACGTTCCCCAGGAAGATCTGCGGGAGGCGTACACCGCCCTCAAAGAGCGCTGGCGCGCCCATCCCGCACCTGTCATGGACGGAACCCGTGAGGTCATGGAGGCCGTCAAAGCCGGTGGCGGGCTGAACCTACTGGCGACCCATCGCGACCGCGACAGCGCCCAGGTCCTGCTGGACGCGCTGGGCATCGAGATGGACGACATGGTCTGCGCCCCCGACGGCCACGCGCGGAAACCGGACCCGGCCATGAACCTTCTGCTGCTGGAACGGCATGACTTGCAGCCGAGCCAGGTCGTAGCGGTCGGCGACCGCCCGGGGGACATCCAGGCCGCCCGCGCGGCGGGCCTCGAGGCGGCGCTCCTGGCCACGCCCGGCATCCCGCAGGATGCCGAGGGCGCGGTCCGGATCACCGACCTCCGGGAGCTCTTGCCGTTGCTACGGGGCTGAACCCGCATGCGGGCCCGGAGAGCCACGGCCCGATAGCTTCCCGAGGTCACTGCTCGACGTACGGCGGGAACTCCCCGCTGTGCTGCACGGACTGCGAGGCATCGTCCCAGTGGAAGGTGGACACCGCGCGTCCGCTCGCACCCGCATTCGATTCACCATCCAAGGGGTAGTGGTAGGTGATGGTCAGGGTGGCGTCGTCGACTCGCTGCACGTCGGGGTAGAAGCCCAAGGCCTCAGCCGTGGCAGTGCCGACGTAGTCCCCGTGATGGAAGAACATCACGGCATGCGGGGAGGACGCCGTACTGCCCTGGATGGGGAGGATGATCGAGGACAGGTCCGCGCAGGGATCGTAGCCGTCGGTCACCGCGTAGTCGAGGTCCCACTCCCACTGGTCGAACCCTGCATCGTAAGGCGGAACCTCCGGACCCCACATCTGGACCGCTTCCTCCCCCGTCAGATCCGCGCATCCTTCATCGGCCGGTTCGGTCGGCGGAGCCTCGGTCTGCGTGGGGCTCGGTGTCGCGGTGGGGGTGGCCACCGGATTCGTCGTCTCTGGGACGGTCGGCTCGTCGCTCGGTGCCTCGTCCGTGGCGGAAGGAGTGGCCGAGGGGTCAGCGGCCGGCGTCGTCGTCTCCGTACTTGCCGAGGTCTCCGGCGCTGATGTGGGAGAGGCGTCCCCGTCGCCCTGCCCGCATGCGGTGAGGAGAAGGAGGACAGCGGCGCTCGAGCCGAGGGCTGCCGTGCGTAGCTTCACTGCGTTCATGGTGCTCATCTCCGGGAGTCTGTGGTTCCTTGAGACTGCGACGCGAGCACGTGACTCGCGCCACGTGGGCCAGGCTAATTCATATCGATGCGTAGGAATCCGAATTCCGGTCCGAGAGCCGCCCTGTTACACGCGCACCTATGCATCGGCGGGGACCCGCCCCGTACCGCTCACCCGTGACGTGCTAATGACCAGGTCCGGGACCGGAACACGGTCATAAACACGTCAACGGCGCCCGGCATGGGCACCGCGCACCATTCCCGGGACCCATGTCATTTGTCATGCCCAAGACGTGACACCCGCCAGATCCGTTAGGACCCCCGGCAGAGGAGTCTGGGTCCATGAACACCGCACAGCCCGCCGCCACCGACACCGCGGCACGAGAACTCAACGCACCGGCCATCGAGATCGCCGACCTGCACAAGTCCTTCACCGTCCGGGGCGGCAAGGTGCGCGCCGTGGACGGCATCGACCTGACCATCAGCTCCGGCGAGATCGTGGCCTTCCTGGGCCCGAACGGAGCGGGGAAGACCACCACCCTGGACATGATCCTGGGCTTCACCTCCCCCACGTCCGGGCGATGCCTGGTCTACGACGGCTCCCCGCAGGAAGCCGTGAAGCACGGCCGCGTCTCCGCGGTCCTGCAGACCGGGGCCCTCCTGGACGATCTCTCCGTCCGGGAGACCGTGGCCATGATCTCCTCGCAGCACACGAATCCCCTGCCCGTGAACGAGGTCCTGAAAAGGGCGGGGGCCATGGCCTTCGCGGGCCGCAAGGTCTCCAAGTGCTCGGGCGGCGAGCAGCAACGCCTCCGCTTCGCCCTGGCCCTGCTGCCGGAGCCGGATCTCCTGATCCTGGACGAGCCCACCGCCGGCATGGACGTCAACGCCCGGCGCGACTTCTGGGCCGCCATGCACGCCGAGGCCGAACGCGGCCGCACGATCGTCTTCGCCACGCACTACCTGGAGGAGGCCGAGCAGTTCGCCGATCGCATCGTCGTCATCGCCGACGGCAAGCTCCTGGCCGACGGCACCACGGAGGAGATCCGCGCCCTGGGCGGGTTGCGGACGGTCTCCGTGGTCTGGTCGGACGACGACGGCGACCCGGCCTCCGTCGTCGACACCCTCGCCGGCGCCGAGAGCTTCCGCCGCGACGGCCAGCGGGTGGTCTTCACCGGCCCCGACACGGACGCGATCGCCCGGCATCTGCTCAACCACACCCAGGCCACCGACCTGCTGATCGTCCAGGTCCCGCTGGAAGAGGCCTTCGTGGACCTGACCAGCCAGGCTGCTCATTCGGGAGGAATCAAGTAATCATGACCACCGCAACCACCACCCGCCCCCAGCACTCCAAAGCAGGCCGCAGCCGGCCCAACGCGCTGGGCACCACGCTGCGTTACGCCGCGTACGACTGGCGCCGGCAGATCCGCATGGTCGACAGCCTGTTCTTCGTCATCATCCTGCCCACCGCTCTGTTCTGGATGTTCGGCATCAACAGCGACTTCGCCTCCTACCCCGCCGGGCACGGCAACGTCTCAGGGACCCTCGCCACATCCATGGCCGTCTACGGCGCGGTGATCGCCACCACCAGCATCGCCGGCTCGGCCGCCGTCGAGAGATCCCGCGGGTGGGGGCGCCTGCTGGCCCTGACCCCCATGCGGCAGTGGCAGTACGTCGCGGCCAAGGTCGTGGTGGCCTGCGCCGTCGCGGCCATGCCCGTGATCCTGGTGTTCACGGTCGCCGCCCTGACCGGAGGCGAGATGGGCTCGACCGGCAACTGGTTCGCCACGGCCGGGATCATCGTGGCCTGCTCGTCGATGTTCGCGCTCTACGGCCTGATCTTCGGTCTCCTGTTCCGCACGGAGGGAGCGGTCGGCGCGGCCAGCGGCCTGCTGGTGGTCCTGGCCTTCTTCGGCAACCTCTTCATGCCGCTGTCCGGCGCCATGCTGGAGGTCGCCAAGTTCACCCCGCTCTACGGCATCCGCGGCCTGGCCACCTGGCCCCAGATGGAGGGCCAGCTCAACAGCGCGACGGGCGTTCTCCCCGAGCCGGACACCCTGGGGCTGCTGATCACTAATGTGGTGGTGTGGACCATCATCTTCGGGGTCATCGCGATTCTGGCCGCACGACGCGGCACGAAACGAGCATGAGCACCAGCGGCACGACGCACCCGGCCGGCGATCCTCTGGGTCGGCCGGGTGATGCCGTGAGCGAGGTGGTCTACCCGGCCATCTGGCTGATCTTCCTGGTCTTCCCGGTGGTCTCGACCCTCCAGTCGGAGGCTCCCACCGGCCTCAAGGTCATCGCCGGCGCCGCGATCCTGGGCTTCGCGGCGGCCTACACCGCGTCGTGGTGGTGGACCACGCCCATCCGCTCCCTGGGCCCGACGGGCAACACCTTCGCCTGGTTCCTGGGATTGTTCCTGATTACCGCCGCGATGACGCCGGCCATCGGGGCGAACGCCATGTCCACGGGGCCGTTCCTGGTCGCGGTGCTCGCCTTCCGGTTACGGCTCAGACTCTCGGTGCCGCCGATCGTGGGCCTGTGCGCCGTGTACATCACGCTGGCGCTGGCCCTGGGCGACTCCTATGTCTACTGGGTCCCGTCCATGATGATCGGTTCCGCGCTGCTGATGATCACGATCTCGGTGATGATCAACCGGGAGGAACGCGCGACGCAGATGACTCACGAACTGCAGCTGGCCCACCAACGGGAGACGATCGGCCGTGACGTCCACGACCTGCTGGGCCACTCGCTGACCGTGATCACCCTCAAGACGGAGCTGGCCCGCAAGCTGGTCGGCGTGGACCCGGAACGCGCCGCAGTCGAGCTCGACGAGGTCCTCGCGCTGTCCCGGGAGGCGCTGGGCGAGGTCCGGGCCACGGTGGGCCAGCTGCGCACCCCCGAGTGGTCCGCGCAGCTGGCCTCAGCGCGCACCGCCTTGCGAGCCGCGCGCATCGAGGCGTCCCTGCCGCCCACCGCCGTCGAGATCCCGGAATCGCAGAACGCGATGCTGGCCTGGTGCCTGCGGGAAGCAGTCACCAACGTGATCCGCCATTCCCAGGCCGGTCGCTGCGTCGTCGAGGCCGGCCCCGGACGGCTGGTGGTCACCGACGACGGCGTCGGGACTCCCCAGAGCTTCCTCCACGGCAACGGGCTGCGCGGGATGGCCGAACGGGTCGAGGAGGCCGGCGGTACCCTGAAACTGGGGCCGTCCCCTGACTCCCCGCACTCCACCGGCACCCGACTGGAGGTGCTCCTTCCGTGAGCCGTGAGATCCGTCTGCTGCTGGCCGACGACCAGGCGCTCGTCCGCGGCGCCCTGGCCGCCTTGCTGTCCCTGGAGGAGGACCTGACGGTCGTCGCCGAGACCTCTTCGGGCCAGGACGTGACGGATCTGATCCGCGAGCACGACGTCGACGTCGCCCTCCTGGACATCGAGATGCCCGGCTGCGACGGCATCGACGCCGCCCGGGCGATCCGGGACTCCGGTTCGCCCTGCAAATCCATGGTCGTGACCACGTTCGGGCGTCCGGGCTACCTCCGCCGGGCACTGGATGCGGGGGCCAGGGGGTTCGTGGTCAAGGACACCCCTGCCGAGCAATTGGCCGAGGCCGTCCGCGCGGTGCATTCGGGCCGCCGGGTCATCGACCCCTCGCTCGCGGAGGAATCCCTCATCTCCGGTAGCAACCCGCTGACCGAGCGGGAGCAGGAGGTCCTGCGGGCCGCCCTGGACGGCCACTCGGTCAAGGAACTGGCCACCCGGCTGTGCCTCTCCCCCGGCACGGTCCGCAATCACCTGTCCTCCGCGATCGGCAAGACGCATTCGGGCAATCGGGCCGAGGCCGCCCTGAGGGCCAGGGAGAACGGCTGGCTCTGAACCCTCGCCGTGCGGCGGGGCCGTGCCTCCTTGTGCTGTCGGACCCTCCTGGCACCCTGGTCGCATGGAAGCAAGCGTCACGAATCTCCTGGTCCTCCCCCTGGTGCTGCTGGTCGTGGGCCTCCTCGCGGGCCTGGCCGTGGGCTGGGTCCTGGGACAGCGCAGGGCGTCGCAGCACGACGACGGCGCTGCGCAGCACCTCGAGGGCCTGCGGGAGGAGAACCTCCGGCTGGGGCAGGAGCACGCCGCCGCGGTCGAGGCCGCTCGGATCCAGGCCGGCCGGGTCCGCGAGTACGAGGAACGCGCGGCACAGGATCAGGACGTGCTGCAGGCCCTGGCCCCGCTGACGGATCGCATGCGCCAGATGCAGGACCACGTGACCCGGCTGGAGCGCGACCGGGCTCAGCAGTTCGGGGACATCTCCCGTGCCCTGGAGGCGGCACGGGAGTCCGACCTGGACCTGCAGCGGGTCACGGGAGCCCTGGAGGGTTCGCTGCGGTCCAACTCGGCCAGGGGGACCTGGGGCGAGATGCAGCTGCGGCGGGTCGTGGAGGCCGCGGGGATGGTCGCGCACGTGGACTTCGCCGAGCAGGTCCAGGTCACCACCGAGCAGGCCGTGCTGCGCCCGGACATGGTGGTGCGCCTTCCGGGCCAGCAGCAGATCGTGCTGGATTCCAAGGCCCCGCTGGCCTCCTATCTGGAGGCCCAGGAGGTCCGCGATTCCTCCTCGAACGGGATGAAGCAGCGCGCAGCGCTACTGGCCGCGCACGCCAAGGCCGTCCGGGCGCACGTGGATGAGCTGGGCAAGAAGAAGTACTGGGAGGCCATCAGCGGCTCCCCCGACCTGGTGCTGTGCTTCATCCCTCTGGAGTCCGCCCTGGCCGCCGCCCTCGAGGCCGATCCCACGCTGCTGGATCATGCGGCCGCGCGCAAGGTCGCCCTGGTCTCGCCCGTCTCGCTCCTGGCCTCGCTCAAGGCGGTCGCCTTCTCCTGGCGGCAGGAGTCGCTGGCCCAGGAGGCCACCGAACTGCTGCGGCTCTCCCGGGAGCTCTACGACCGCCTGGGCACCATGGGCGGGCATCTGAGCAGGATGGGGGGCTCCTTGCGCCGCAGCGTGGAGCAGTACAACCAGCTGGTGGGCTCGCTGGAACGCCGGGTGCTGCCCACGGCCCGCAAGCTCAACGACCTCGACCCCACCACCGCTGCCGACGACCGTCTGGAGACGACCGCCGTGGAGGTACAGCCCCAGGCCATCACGGCCCCGGAGCTCCTGCAGGCCGCAGAGGAGCGGTAGCACCGCGGGAGATCGTGGTCCCGCCCGAGGCGGCCATGGCAGCCGCGCGGGGCGGTTCAGTGCACGGGAGCGGTGTTCGCCTGTGGCGGTGAAGCCGGGATCACCGGTTGGGCCGGCTGCCGCGGCCGCCCAGGCCGCGGTCGGAGTCGCCGTCGGCGGTCAGGCGGGCGCGAAGCTCCTTCGGCAGGGAGAACAGGATGTCCTCCTCGGCCGTGACCACTTCCTCCACCTCGCCGTAGCCGTAGTCCTCGAGCAATGCCAGGACATCGCGGACCAGGACCTCCGGGACAGATGCGCCCGAGGTCACCCCCACGGTGGCCGCTCCCTCGAACCAGGCCTCATCCACCTGGTTGGCGTTGTCCACCCGCTCGGCGCGCTGCGCGCCGTACTCGGCGGCCACCTCCTTGAGGCGGACCGAGTTCGAGGAGTTGGAGGAGCCCACCACGATCACCAGGTCCGCGCGCGGGGCGATCTCCTTGATCGCACCCTGCCTGTTGGAGGTCGCGTAGCAGATGTCGTCGGAGGGCGGGTCCTGCAGGTTCGGGAACCGCTTGCGCAGGCGCGAGACGGTCTCCAGCGCCTCGTCCACGCTCAAGGTGGTCTGCGAGAGCCACACCAGGTTGTCGGGGTCATCGACCTCGATGGTGTCGGCGTCAGCCGGACTGTTGACGATGATCGTCTGCTCGGGCGCCTCCCCGAACGTGCCCTCGACCTCCTCGTGGCCCACGTGGCCGATCAGCAGGATCTGCTGGCCGCGTTTTGCGAACCGGACGGCCTCCCGGTGCACCTTGGTCACCAGGGGGCACGTGGCGTCGATGGTCTCCAGGTTGCGGTCGGCGGCGGACTGCACGACCGCCGGGGAGACGCCGTGTGCGGAGAAGACCAGCAGCGCTCCTTCGGGGACCTCGTCCACTTCCTCGACGAAGACCGCGCCTTGGCTTTCGAGAGTCTCGACCACGTGCTTGTTGTGCACGATCTGCTTCCGGACGTACACGGGGGCGCCGTAGTGCTCGAGCGCCTTCTCGACGGCGATCACGGCCCGGTCGACACCGGCGCAGTAGCCGCGGGGCGAGGCGAGCAGGACCTTCTTGGGGCCGTCGACGGGTGCGGCCGCGGCGATTTCCTCGGGGGCACGGCGAACGCGAGGAACGGCCGGCATGGCAAGAGAGACGGGCGTGGACATGGCATCCATGGTACGGGCTGGGCTCGGGTCTGGCCCGCTCAGGAGCCTCCCGTGATCAGGATCGCAGGCTCGGGTCCCGGCCCCGTGCTCACACCTCGACGACGCGGCGCCGGCGTCCGCGGGGGTAGGCCTCGTCCTCGCCGTCGTCCGCTCCCCAGCGCCAGAACAGGCGCGCCCCGGCCAGCAGCGCCCCGGCCACGGCCGCGATCACCCCGGCCCACAGCCAGGGCAGCAGCGCCCCGTCCATGCCCGTGAGCAGCAGCTCGAAGATGCGCTGCACGACGCTGCGGCCCACCTCCTCCAGGCCCGGCGAGGAGGTCACCGCATCCGTGAGGTCGCCGGCAGCCCGCCGGGCGTAGAGCGCACCGGCCACCAGGCCGGCCCCGGCGCCGATCAGGGCCCACTCCCTGTGCCGGCCCAGGACGAAAGCCACGGCGAGGGCCGTGACGGCCCCGCCGAACAGAAGGGGCGTCTTATCCGTCGAGTCAGCGATGGTGTCGAAGACCGGCCCGGTCTCGGAATCGGTGACCACGATGATGCCGTCCGCGCCTCCCAGCGAGTCCTGCGAGCGCAGATCCAGGTCGATGCCGAAGCCGATGCGGTCCTCGATGCGCTCCTCGATCGAATCCACGACCGGCGCCACGTAGAGCTCGAGGTCTTCCGGGGCACCCTCGGCGGTGCCGGTCCCGGCGGGTTGGAGGTTGAGCTCATGGGTCGTGAGCACCACCTCGTTCCAGTCGTCGACGTAGTCCTCGGACTGCGCGTAGTCCTCGATCGCGGAGCTCACCCGCTGGTCCACGAAGTTCAGGATCGTGCCGCTGAAAGGAAGTCCGCCCAGGTCCTGGTCCTGCACGGCTGCCGATGCGCCGTCGACGGCGGCCGTCACCAGCTCCTCTTGCAATGAGTCATCGGCCGCGAGCTGCTGCGAGATCTGCGCGAACCCCTCGCGCTCGACCACCGACTGCTGCAGCCACTGCAGGCTCACACCCGCTATCAGGCTCAGCGATCCGATCACCGCCAGGAGGGTCGCGACGACGGTGCGCGCAAGCCCCCACCGCCCCCGGGAGAACCGGCCGGCGTGGTCCGGGGTGAACCGGCGCGGGACGCGATCCCCCTCCACGCCGTCGATCTGCACGCGTCGCATCCGGGATCCCCGTTGCGACCATCGTTGAGTCCAAGCCATGGCCACACCGTACGATGCCCGGCCGGGAGAAGGCTGCTTCACCCGTGGGCATGACGTCGGAACACGGCGGCGTTTTCCACCGCCCAGGGCGTGGCGCCGTCGGGCGCCGTTGTGATGTCCGCCCCGGGTGGTAGGCATGGGGTATGAGTTCTGAGGACGCCGATCAGCCCACCGTCGAGCGCGTGCTGCCCCCGCGCGCCGGACTGACCACGCCCGAGAATCCATGGCCCCTGCGGCTGCTCTCGGAGAACCTCCACGCCTATATCGCCCGGTGCGACCCCACCTGGGTGGAGGGGCAGGTGGTCGAGCTGAACCAGCGCGCCCGGGTCACGTACCTGACGTTGCGGGACGTGGACGAGGAGATCTCGGTTCCGGTCACCCTCTTCGCCCGGGAGATGGCCGCCATGGACACGCCGCTGGAACGCGGCATGCGGGTGGTGGCGCAGGTCAAACCCGATTTCTGGACCAAGACGGGCCGCCTGTCGATGATCGGGCAGGGCGTTCGTCCGGTCGGCCTGGGCGATCTGCTCGTGCGCATCGAACGCCTCCGCCGTGCCCTGGCGGAGGAGGGGCTGTTCGACGCCGACCGCAAGAAGCCCATACCGTCGCTGCCCCACCGGGTGGGGCTCATCACCGGCCGGAACTCGGATGCCGAGAAGGACGTCGTCCGCAACGCCCGTCTGCGGTGGCCCGCGGTGACGTTCGAGATCCGCAACGTGGCGGTCCAGGGCACCAGCGCCGTGCGCGCCGTCATGGGTGCGCTCGAGGAGCTGGACGCCGATCCGGAGGTGGACGTCATCATCATCGCCCGCGGCGGCGGCGCATTCGAGGACCTCCTGCCCTTCAGCGACGAACAGCTCATCCGCGCCGTCGCGGCCGCCCGGACTCCCGTGGTCTCGGCCATCGGGCATGAGAACGATCAGCCCCTGCTGGACTTCGTGGCGGACGTCCGCGCTTCGACGCCCACGGACGCCGGTAAGCGCGTGGTCCCGGACCTGGTCGAGGAGAAGGCACAGGTGGCCCGCGCGCGAGTGGTTCTGGACCGGGCGGTGATGCAGTTCCTGGACCGCGAACGCGTGGCGCTGGAGTCCCTCAGGTCGCGCCCGGCGCTCGATCAGCCCGAAGGCATGATCCTGGTCAGGGAAGAGGATGTGGACCGCCTGCGCGACCGGGCCCTGCGCACGATGCTGCACCGCACCGACCGGGAGAAGGACACCATCACCCAGATGAAGCACCGGGTCAGGGCGCTCTCCCCGCAGGAGACGCTGTCCCGCGGCTACGCGGTGATCATGACGGATACGGGGGCCGTGGTGAAGACCTCGGAGCAGGTCACCGCCGGCGATCCTTTGGCCGTCCGGCTGTCCGAAGGCGAGCTGACGGTGCGCACGGAGAGCGTCTCCTCACGCAGACCGGGCCAGACCGCCGGCCGGCCCGGAGACCAGCAGTGACCACCTGACAAACCACCTATGACATACCGCCCATGACATACCGGCGAGCGGTCCCGCAGACGGCCGCGCCGACCACGAGGAGGAACAACCCCATGGCCAAGAACGAAGACACGCCCCAGAGCCCGGCCGCCCCGGACCTGTCCGACATCGAGACGATGGGCTATGAAGAGGCCCGGGAGGAACTCGTGCGGACCGTCGCCCAGCTGGAGGCCGGCGGCACCGCCCTGGAGGAGTCACTGGCCCTGTGGGAACGCGGCGAGGCCCTGGCCAACCGCTGCGAGCACTGGCTCGACGGCGCCCGCGAGCGCCTCGAGGCCGCCCGCAGCCGCCGTGAGGAGACCGATGAGTCGGGCGGTTGAGGGGAAGATCGTGGTCTTCTCCTCAACCGCCCGAGGCGATCTGTGCAACCGGATACCGGCTATATGAGGTATCCGGACGGCGGCACCAGCATCGCGAACTCGACCAGCGCGTAGAGTGCCGCGGCCAGGCAGCCCACGTAGATCAGTGTGGGAAGGACCTTCAGCCGGGCCACCACCAGCAGGAAGACCAGCGCGAAGATCACTGAACCGATCAGCATCCCGAACAGGAACACCAGGGCCATGAAGGCCAGCAGCCACAGGGCGGACATCCCCACGACGTTCAGCCGCTCACGCCAGGCCGCGTCCAGGCGCCCCAGTCCCCCTTCGGAACGGGCCCGCAGGGCGTCCCTGACCAGACTGAGGACCGCCAGCACGAGGCCCATGATGCCGACCACCAGGGGGAAGACCCTGCCGTTGTCGGAGAAGCCGCCGACCAGGGAGAGCATCGCGATGAAGAAGACCACTCCCACCAGGCTGACGCCGAGGTCCATGAACGGAGGCGCCTTGAGGTCGGACAGCTCCGACATCTGCATGGCCTGCGACTCGGCGTTGCGCGTCCTCACGTAGCGGATGACGGACATGGCCACCACCCCCACGAGCACCAGCGCGATGACGGCGACGAACGGCCGGGTGAGCCACTCGCTGGGCGTGAACACGTTCACGGTCAGGAAGTAGTACCGCTCCAGCGGCTCCGCCAGGACATAGGCGATCAGGAACGGTGCCCGCGGGATGTTCGTCATCTTGCAGATCCACCCGATGATGCCCAGGAGGAACATCGTGTAGAAGACGTGCAGGTCCAGCGGCTCCTGGAAGCCGCTCATGAACAGGATGGGGATGAGTCCGGCCGCCAGGATCGGGAACCGCACGTGGCTCAGCTTGGCCAGGGGCCGGGCCATGAAGAAGGCGAGTGCGGCGCCCACGACGCTCGCGATCGCGAAGGACCAGACGATGAAGTAGACCAGGTCGAGATCCTGAGTGATCAAGGTGGGGCCTGGTTGCACGCCGAAGATCAGCAGGATGCCCAGGAGCAGGGCGAACGGGGCGGCACCGGGGACGCCGAACAGCAGGGTCGGGATCAGGGCGCCCGATTCGATGCCGTTGCTCGCCGCCGACGGCGCGATGACACCGCGGGGGTCGCCCTTCCCGAATCTGCCGTCCCCGCGTCGGCTGGCGAACGCCTGGGCCTGCCCGTAGGCGAGCCACGAGCCGGCGGTCGAGCCGACGCCCGGCAGGATACCGACGCCGACGCCGACGGCCGAGCCCCTCAGGACATCGCTCTTGTAGCGCAGGGCATCGGTGATTCCCTGCCGCCAGCCGCTTCCGAGCTTGATCTTCTCCCCCGCCACGGACTTCTTCTGGGCGACCAGATCGATGATCTCCGCCACCCCGAAAATGCCCAGGGCCGCGGCGACCAGCCCGATTCCCTCGGTGAGGTACTCGCTGCCGAAGGTGAACCTGTATTCGGCCGACACCGGTGAAACGCCGATCATGCCGAGGGCCAGGCCGAAGACCGAGATCAAGAGGCCCTTGACCACGTTTCCCTTGGACAGGGTCGCGGTCAGGAATATGCCCATGACCACGAGCGCGAAGATCTCCGGGGAGCCGAATGCCGTCACCACCGGCTGGGCGATGGGGACGACGACGGTGAGTGCCACGATGCCGATCAGGCCGCCGATCATCGACGAGATGAAACTCGCCGACAGGGCACGGCCCCCGTTGCCCTCCTTCGCCATCGTATGGCCGTCCAGGAGGAACACGGAGGCCGAGGCCGACCCCGGTATCCCCAGCACCACGGACGTGATGACGTCGGAGGTATGGACGACCGCCACGGCGCCGATGATCATCGCGATCGCCTGCGACGGCTCCAGGACGAACACGAAGGGCAGGAGGACGGCCACCGCCCCCGTCCCGCCCAGTCCTGGGATGACGCCGATGACCAGCCCCACCGCCACGCCGACGCCCAGGTATATCAGCATGGTGGGGTCGGCGAACTGGGATAACGCAGAAAACGCTGCTTCCAACATAATTTTGATCCCCTCAGTCGAGCACTGCGCCGTGCTCGTCGGTCAGGAAGGCTCGAGTGAATTCCAAGACTTCTGGGTCTAGTTCAAGTGCGGTCCTGAATTCGCCACGAACGTCCTTGCCCGAAATCAGGTCGTATCCTCCGAGAGCGGATTTGCTCTCCTCGAGGAACTCTTCGTCCGAGTTCATCTCGGCCACCAGGTCGTCGTAGGCATCGATGACGGCGGTCTCCGTGCCGGCGTTGGACCACAGCCCCTTCTGGAAGAAGAAGCCCGGGGTGACGAACGACTGATAGGCCTGATGGGCGATCCCCTCGCGTCCCTGAGGGTTGATCTCCTCCAGCAGTTCATCCACGGTGGGGACATCCGGCAGGGCGGGGTCACGGACCACACGATCGCCCTCCAGGATGCCGACGGACATCAGCGGAAACGCTCTGCCGTCGTCGACCAGTGGCTGCACCTGAGAGAGGTAGGTCGCCGTCGTCTGGAAGTCGAGATCCGTCTCGTTGCGCTGGACGGCCAGACGCGTGGGTCCCCGCCCCTCGAACCCGAAGACGCCGTCGACCTTGATCCCCAGCGTTTCGAGGGCTAGCAGGGCCACCGCGTCCAGGCCCGAGGCGGACATACCGCCGTACTTGACTCGCTCGGCCCTCTCCAGCAGGTCGTAGACGTCGCGGACCCCGGCGGACTCTCCCGTCCAGAGGACCGCACCGGTGCCGTTGAAGACCAGGGGTTCCATCTCGGCGAAGTCGAACTGCGCCGTGTGGTGACCCAGCATGTTCTGGAAGTAGGTCGTTGCCGAGGACACCAGGAGCTGGCGGCCATCGGTCACGTCCGCCGACACGTATGCGTTGGTCCCGGTGATCGACTCCCCGCCGGGGACGTTGTCGATCTGATAGCGGTCTACGCCCTCCTGCCGGGAGGCGAGCTCGGCCGTGATGAAACGGGCCCAGGTATCCGTACCTCCCCCGGAGCTGTAGGGGACGACGACGTCGATGATCCCTTCCCCCGACGGCTGGTACCGGGTCTGCGCGGGTGCGCAGGCCGTGAGCCCTGCGAGACCGGCCAGGGCGAGGACACCGCGGCGCGACAGTTCGCGTTTCATGATGCCCCCTCCACAGCCATCGAAGGACGCCGGACGACGCTGTCCGCCTGCTCTGGTTCTGGGATGGGAAGCACAGCCCTCGCTATCGTCCTGGCCGTCCGGCTGACGCCGATGATCGTGTCCGAGCCCGTCGACTCGACGAACGTGCTCAGCACGCCCGCGGGCGTGCGCAGCCGGAGATCGGCCACCTCGGTGATGCCGTCGGCGGCGTTCCGCCGGGCGGCAAGGATGTCATCGACCAGTGTTCCCGGAGTGAGGGCGGCGGCCGTCATGGCCACGCTGCCGGTGATGGGCATCGCCGGATGCGGCGCGCCCATGGAGAGCATCAGGACGTTGATATCGGCGTTCTCATCCGCCGGGCTCCCGACGAGCCCGAGTTTGGGAACGGCACGTTCGGCGTCCCCGGGGGCGGGCACCATGCCCATCGCGACCGCCGCGGCGCGCCGCACCCTGTCCAGGGCCGGCAGATGATCGGTGACCTGACGGGACCAGGAGCCGTACTCGTACCCCGTGAGCCCCAGCGCGTCGGCTTCGACGAGCACCAGCGGCGCCCCGGCGTCGATCAGCGTCGTCCGCCATGAGGTCTCCCCGACGGTGATGGTCTGCTGAGCCTGACCCGTGGGCAGCAGATGCCCGGTGGTCCGCCCGGCGGGATTGACGAATCCCAGGCCGATCTCGTAGCCGGAGAACGGCGCCCCGGGAATCCTCGCGGTCATGCGGCCGGGCATCGCCCCCTGGGGGGTCGGGATCCGCTGCACGATCGTCTGCCGGGTATTGGTGTTGTAGGTGGTGACGCTGGTGATCTCATCGTCCAGCTCCACCCAGCCCAGCTCGACGGCGTGCAAGCCCGCCGCCGTGGAGCAGTTGCCGCAGTTGCTGCCCCAGTCGACCACGGGCTCATCGATACCCACCTGGGCGAAGGTGAAGTCCACGTCGACGCCGGGACGGCTGGAGCGCTCGACGATGACCGCCTTGCTGGTGGTCGATGTCCCGCCCCCGACGCCGTCCAGCTGCCTCACGTCGGGGCTGCCGAAGAGACGCGGCAAGAGGGTGTCCGCCGTGAAGCCGGTCTTCGATATGTCCTGGGCCTCGAACACCCAGCATTTGCTCGTCCCTCCGCGTACCCAGCGGGCCTGTATGTCGTCCATTCCCTACTCCTCTGAACTGTGGTGTCGGACACAGTCTGTGGAGGGCATGGATTAAGAACAATGTGCAGTTTTTGATGCATGGGTAAGAGATACTTAATTCACTGAGTGTGCGGGGGATAAATCCTCGAAAAGGGTCCGGCGTGTCCTCGGCACGTCGCCGTCAGCCCCCATGTCGCCATCTGGGAGTAGCCAGATAGCATGTTCTTAATCTTCGTTAAGCCATACTTCAAGGAGTCACCGTGTTCGATCCGAGGAAATTGGCGGTCCTGGTCGCCGTCGTCGAGCACGAGTCCATCACCGCGGCGGCCGAGGAACTCATGTTCACGGCCTCCGCGGTCTCCCAGCAGCTCCGGAAGCTCGAACAGGAGGCCGGGCAGCCGCTATTCCGCCGCCGGCCGCGCGGCGTCATCCCCACGGAGGCCGGCTACCTGCTGGCCACGCATGCCCGCAAGGTCCTCCGACAGCTGCACGCGGCGCAGTCCGATATGGAGGAGCTGGCCCGGGGGGAACGGGGAACACTGAAGATCGGCACCTTCCCCTCCCTGGCGGCATCGTTCCTGCCCAGGGTCCTCGACACGTACCGGGCGCAGTTCCCGGCCATCAAGCTGTCCGTGCACAGCACCATCTTCGATGCGCTCCTGGAGGAGCTGGAGCGCGGGCAGTCGCACCTGTGCTTCCTCTGGGACTACCCGTGGAAACGTTTCGGCTCCACCGGCATCCGAAGCGAGGAGATCTTCCAGGAGCCCTCCGTGGTCCTGGTCTCGGACAGCCATCCCCTGGCCCGCGCCCATGACGTCGGCATGGCGGATCTCCGCGATGAGCCCTGGGTCTCCCGAGCCAACGATCATCCGGTCGTGGAGGTTCTGGACCGCGCAGCGGCGGAGGCCGGATTCCGCCCGGATATCACCATGTACGCGAACGACTACCAGGAAGCCCAGGCCATGGTGAGCGTGGGGATCGGCATCGCCATGGTGCCCATGAGCGCCGTGGCTCTGCAGCACCCCAAGGTGCGGATCCTCTCCCTCCGAGACACGCTGCCCGAGCGGCGGGTCCTGCTGGCCCAGCGCGAGGAACGCTCGTCCACGCCCGCGGAGATGGCCTTCCGGCGCCTGGTCCTCGACCTGGCGCGACAGCCTGAGATCAGCCCGCCCGGCCTTCCGGCCTGAGCCGTTCGAGCACCCCGAGCAGCTGCTCCAGGGTCTGCTGGCTCTCCTGGTGGCTGGCCGGCAGCCACCCGATGCTCGCGTTGTAGTACAGCCCGTCACCCATGTGCAGCACGGCGTTGGCGACCGCCGGCTCGCCCAGGTCATCCAGCAGGAGCTGGTACCAGGCCCGCTTGAGTTCGTGCAGCGCGACCCGGGCCGACTCCTCTCCGCCCTGGGCCAGGCGGGACACGGCCACGATCGCCAGGTCCACCTCGGAGCCCGCCCAGACCGAGTTGCGCAAGAACTGGCGCGCGGCCCCCTCGGGCGACTCGGCCATGGACCGGCAGTCCTGCGCTCCCAGCACCCTCATGCGCTCCAGCATGGCGCCGACCAGCTCGCTCCTGCTGGAGAAGTGATAGAGCAGGCCGCCCTTGGAGACCCCCGCTCGCGCCGCCACGGCCTCCAGAGTGGCCGCGCGTTCGCCGTCGTCGACCAGGATGGCCTGGAACGCCTCGATCAGGCGGTCACGGGCTTCGGGTTTTCGGGCCACGGCGGAGGATCCTTCCGGTGGATTTCGATGATGGCACCTGCGCGGCGGCCGGTAGGCGGGCTCGGCGGCCCTGAGGGCTGCCGCCGGGCACGGCGTCACGATTGCGTCCGAGGATACGGGCTCTTCCCCCGCACCGCGTATCGCCACGGCGCTCCGGACGCGGTGGCCAACGGCACAGCGGGGAAGCATTGCCCCGGCCGCCGCGAAACTGTACCGTCTGGTCGGTACAGTTTTTGAGCCTTAGGGCCCGCCGACAGGCGCTTTCACGTGGGGAGGTTTTCCGTGTCTTCAGTAGCAACGCACACCAACGAGGTGAGTTCGGTGCGTACGAGCCCTCGGAAGGTCCGCCCCTGGCTGGCGCTGGTGGCGCTGATGTTCCCCGTGCTCACGGTCTCGGTGACCACCACCGCCCTGAGCTTCGCCCTGCCCGATATCGCCGCCGATCTGCGGCCTTCCGCAGCCCAGCTGCTGTGGATCGTGGACATCTACCCGCTGATCCTCGCGGGCCTGCTGATCCCGATGGGCACCGTGGGCGACCGGGTCGGCCGCCGCATGCTCCTGATCATCGGATCCGTCGGCTTCGCGGGCGCCTCCGTCCTGGGCGGCCTCTCCACGTCGGCCGAGATGCTGATCGCCGCTCGCGTGGCCATCGCCGTCTTCGGTTCCATGCTGCTGCCCGCCACGCTGTCCCTGATCCGCGTGGTGTTCGACGACGACGCCGCACGACGCACCGCGATCGCCATCTGGACCGCCGGCTTCAGCGCCGGCGCCGCGCTGGGCCCCATCGTCGGCGGCGCCCTCCTGCAGGCCTTCAGCTGGCACGCTGCCGTCCTGGTGGCCGTGCCCGTGTGCCTGGGCTTCGCGATCATCGCGCCGTTCACCCTGCCGGAGTCGAAGGATCCCCACCCCGGCAAGCTCGACCTCATCTCCGCGGTGCTGGCCATCCTGACCATGACGCCCATCGTCTACGGCATCAAGACCCTGGCCACCGGGGGCGCCGCCCTGACCGGTGCCGTGGCGATCGTCTTCGGCCTGGCGATCGGCGTGCTCTTCGTGCTGCGCCAGAACCGCCTGACCCACCCCATGGTCGAGCTGGCCCTCTTCCAGAGCGGCCGGTTCACGGGCGGTGTGCTGGTGAACATGGTCGCCAACATGGTGCAGTTCGGCTTCCTGTTCTTCATCACCCAGCACCTGCAACTCGTGGTCGGCCTCGACGCCTTCACGGCGGGGCTGCTGATCATCCCGGGGATGGGCATGGCGATCGTCGCCGGGCTCTTCGCCGCCCGCTGGGCCGGACGGGTGGGCCCGCGCACCGTCGTGGTCACCGGCCTGGTGCTCGCGGCCGTGGGCTACCTCTTCATCGCGGCCACGGTCGGCACCACGGCCTGGCCCATGGTCGTCGGCTACTGCATCCTGGGCGTGGGCATCGGCTTCGCCACCACCCTGTCCACCGAACTCGTGGTCGGCTCCGTGCCGCCGGAGAAGTCCGGGGCGGCATCGGCGATCTCCGAGACGGGCTACGAGGTGGGCGCCGTCATGGGCACCGCCGTCGTGGGCGGTCTGGTGACCGGGCTCTACCAGACGTTCCTCAACATCCCCGTGGGAGTCGATCCGGGCTCGGCAGCAGCAGCGCGCGAGACCCTGGGCGGGGCCTACGCGGTGGCCGAGGGGATCCAGTCCGGTCAGGACCTGATCGGGGCGGCCTCACTGGCCTACTCACAGGCGATCTCCATGACCGGTGTGATCGTGGGCATCGCCGGGCTGGTCTTCACGCTGCTGGTCTTCTGGCTGCTGCGCACCCCGCGGAAGGTCATGGAGCTCAACCCCAAGACGGGTCAGCTGACCATGGTGCCCACACCGGGCCTGGAGGACTGAGCGCCGGCACCCGCCGGGAAACCGCGGTGCACCGCCACCGGCAGGAATCCGGCCGTTCTACGCGAACCCATGCGAAGGTCCCGCGATCGTCGAGCGATCGCGGGGCCTTCCGCCTGTCCTTCGCATCCTGCGGGTCACTGGATCTGCTGATACCCGGAGAGGAACTCCTCGAGCCGGTCCAGCGCGGCAGCCAGCTGCTCGACCGACGGCAGGAACACCAGCCGGAAGTGGTCCGCGGTGTCGAAGTTGAAAGCGGAGCCGTGACTGATCAGGATCTTCTGCTCCTTGAGCAGGTCCAGGGCGAACTGCTCGTCGCTGACGATCCCGAACTTCTCGACGTCGAGTTTGGGGAACAGGTACAGCGCACCGGCCGCCGGCTCGCACGAGACGCCGTCGATGCTGTTGAGCCGCTCATAGGCCAGGTCGCGCTGAGCCTTGAGGCGTCCGCCGGGCAGGATGAGGTCGTTGATCGACTGGTATCCGCCCAGCGCCGTCTGGATCGCGTGCTGGGCCGGGACGTTGGCGCACATGCGCATGTTCGAGAGCAGCTTGATGCCCTCCAGGTAGGACTCGGCCTTCCAGTTCGGGCCCGTGATGGCCAGCCATCCCGACCGGTAGCCCGCCACCCGGTAGGCCTTGGACAACCCGGAGAAGGTCAGGCACAGCACGTCCTCCCCCGTCAGGGTGGCCATGTTGATCATCTCGGCACCGTCGTAGGTGATCTTCTCGTAGATCTCGTCGGCGAAGATGATCAGGTCGTGCTCCGCGGCGATCCGCACGATCCCCTCGAGGGTCTCGCGTGAGTACACCGCTCCCGTGGGGTTGTTGGGGTTGATCACCACGATGCCCCGGGTGCGGTCCGTGATCTTGGAGCGGAGGTCCTCCAGATCGGGGTTCCAGCCGTCGGTCTCCTCGCACTTGTAGTGCACGGCCGTGCCGCCCGAGAGCGTGGTGGCCCCGGTCCACAGCGGGTAGTCGGGTGCGGGCACCAGGATCTCGTCCCCGGGGTCGCACAGCGCCTGCAGGGATAGCGAGATCAGCTCGGAGACGCCGTTGCCCAGGTAGACGTCATCCACGGAGAGGTTGCGGATGCCCTTGGTCTGGTAGTACTGCACCACCGCCGTGCGGGCCGAGAAGATACCCCGGGAGTCGGAGTAGCCCTGGGCGTAGGGCAGGTTCTTGATCATGTCGACCAGGATCGCGTCCGGCGCCTCGAAGCCGAAGGGCGCGGGGTTGCCGATGTTCAGCCGGAGGATGCGGTGTCCCGCGTCCTCCATCTTCTCCGCCTGTTCCAGGACCGGGCCCCGGACGTCGTAGCGGACATTGGCAAGCTTCTCGGACTGATTGACCTTCTTCGGCATGGGGTCACGATACCCCCGGCCCGGGCGTTCTCACGGCCGGGGCGCACCCGTGCCGTGCCCGCGGTCACTCGCTGACCGTCCCGTACCAGTATTCGGCCGCCTCCCCGGGCGAGTACGGGGTGGAGGAGGTGGTCATCCGGGTGAGCAGCACCAGGGCGTCCGTGTCCAGCTGCCCCGAGATGCCGTTGACCTCGCCCACCGCCTGATCGCTCAGCTCGCTCGCCGCCACGGGGATGACGCGCTCCGGGACCAGGGCGTGCCGGTTGTCCTCCAGGACCCACAGGGAGTTCTCCTCGATCGCAGGTGTAGCCGAGAGGATCGCGGCGACGTCGATCTGCCCCGCCAGCAGCGCCTGCACGACCTCGGACTGGGAGCCGAACTCGCGGATCTCCCCCGGTGCGCAGTCATAGGTCTCCTCGATCGCGGTGGAGGTCACCGAGGCCTGGTCCTCCCCCGAGATGGCTCCGAAAGTCAGATCGCCGCAGTGATCCGCCAGGTCGGCGATGGAGTTCAGGGACAGCCTCGCCTGGGTGGCGGCGGTGGTGGCCAGCACCCGCTTGTTCTCCGCCGGGGCGGCGTCGAGCGTCTGCACCGATTCCGGCAGCTGTTCGGACAGCGCGGACTCGACGTCCTCGTCCGTGACACCCTGCTGGCCCTGGCCGAGCATGTTCGCCAGCGAATCCACCAGGTTCCCCTCGGTCTCCGTGGGCGACGGCGAGGCCGTAGCGGCGGGCCAGGCGCTCGGATCCTCGTCGACGCTCGAACCGGGCCCCTCCGGTGCGTTGCCGCGCAGTTCGAGGTAGAGGTCCCCTGTGTAGTCCGGGTAGAGGTCGATCTCGCCGTCCTCCAGCGCCGTCAGATATTCGGCGCGGCCGCCGTCGAGCTCCCGGATCTCCACGGTCATGCCCGCATCCTCCAGGGCAAGCGCCCATACATGCGCGACCGTCTGGGTCTGCTGGGTGGGACCCGCGCCGACGACGACGCTGGTGGCCGTGGCCTCCTGCGTGGGCGTGGGATCCCCGGAGCCGCCGCCGTCACCGCATGCGCTGAGCACCAGCAGGCCCGTTCCGAGCGCTGCCGCGGCCGCCTTGCGCCAGGGGTGCCTCGGGCGCTGACCGGAACGCCGCGTCATGCCGTGGCCCCCGTCTTCGCCAGGTCCAGGCCGACCCGCACCAGGTCCAGGTGCGGGTACTGGTCGAGCTCATCCAGCGGGATCCACCGGGCGTCGTCGGAGGAACCGCCCACCTCGGGGGTGAGCGTGCCGCCCGTGACCCGCCCGCGGTAGACGATGCGCAAGGCGTGCAGCGGGCCCGCACCCGGTGTCTGCCGCTGGTCGGAGCGGATGTAGAAGCTGCTCACGCCCAGGAGCTCCTGCAGCTCCACGGTGTAGCCGGTCTCCTCGAAGACCTCCCGGATCGCGGTGTCCGCCGGCTGCTCCTCCGCCTCCATGCCCCCGCCGGGGAGCGTCCAGGAGGGTTGCATGTCCGGGTTGCTGGGGACCCACCGGCTCAGCAGGATGCGGTCGTGCTCGATCACCACCGCATACGCGCCGGGTCGGGTCGACATGGGGCCGCCGGCCCCCGACGCCGTCGGTGAGGGGACGTCTGGGTCTGGGGATGCCGCCTGCCGGTGAACCATGCGAAACATTCTAGGGACCGGATCGATGCCGCGCCGTACGCATGACGTCCGCACCGCACCGGACGCGCCGGTCTTCCGGCCATAATGGGCCGGTGAGCATCGTGGACAACGCCGTGTACCGGGCAGGCCGCCGGGTGGCCTCTCCCTCCAGCCTGGAGGAGACCTTCAAGCTCCTCTCCGAGATCGACCAGGCCGACGCCGGGGATCGGGACTGCTACGTGGAGCCGCATACACGGTGCACCGATGCCGATCATCACCACGAGCACAGCGGTATGGCGTGGATCGGGCTCTACCGGCCCGACGAATCCGAGATCGCCGCGCTCAAGGAGCAGTTCGGACTGCACGAGCTGGCCATCGAGGACACCATCCAGGCCCATCAGCGCCCCAAGGCGGAGCGCTACGGCCAGACCCTCTTCACCGTGCTGCGCCCCGCCTCCTACCACGACGACGACGAGGCCATCCGCCTGGGTGAGATCCACGTGTTCACCGGCCCCAACTTCGTGATCACCGTCCGGCACTCCGAGACCACGGGCGTGGCAAAGGTGCGCCAGCGGGTCGAGGACGACCCCGACCTGCTGTCCCGGGGGCCGGACGCCGTGCTCTACGCCCTGATCGATCAGGTCGTGGACGACTACTTCCCCATCCTGCGGGGCGTGGAGGACGATATCGACCAGATCGAGGACTCGCTGTTCAAAGGCGAGACCGACGTCTCCCAGCGCATCTACGAGCTGGCCCGCCAGGTCAACCTGTTCCACCGGGCGGTGAGCCCGCTGACCATCCTGGCCGACCAGTTCGAGGCCGGGTTCAAGAAGTGGCACACGGACGAGGAGCTGCAGCACATGCTCCGCGACGTCCGCGACCACGTGCTGATGGTCACCGCCCGCGTCGAGTCCTTCCGCGCCCAGCTCAACGACGCGATGCAGCTCGACGCCACGCTCACGGCGGCCCGTCAGAACGACGCGGCCATGGAGCTGAACGAACAGACCAAGAAGATCTCCTCATGGGCGGCCATCCTGTTCGCGCCGTCGATGATCGGGTCGATCTACGGCATGAACTTCGACGACATGCCCGAGCTGCACTGGGCCCTGGGCTACCCGTTCGCGCTGGCCCTGATGCTCGGCGTGGCCGTCGTGCTGTACCTGGTGTTCAAGCACAAGGACTGGCTGTAGCGGCTCCCGACTCGGCCCCTCGGGCTGCCCGGGCTCCCCGACTGACGGCCTGACTCAGGCCTTGCGGCGGGATGCCTTGCGTTCCTCGCGCTCCTGGGCGTGCTCGGCCATGGTCCGGTCGCGGCGGGCCAGGACCTCATCGACCGTCTCCTCACGGGCCCCGTCGGCCAGACCGCGGCGGTTGCGGAGGATGCGCTTGGTCACCCACCACACGATGAAGGCCGCGACCGCGACGTAGACCACCTTGGAGAAGATCCCCGCATACTGCTCGGCTACGTGCCACTGCGAGCCCAGGAACCAGCCCGCCAGCACGAAGATCGAGTTCCAGATCAGCGATCCCGCAAGGCTCAGGCCCACGAACATGGCGAAGTTCATCCGCTCGATGCCCGCCGGGATCGAGATCAGGGAGCGGAAGATCGGCACCATCCGCCCGAAGAAGATGGTGTAGGGCCCGTACTTGTCGAACCAGTCCTCGGTGCGTTCGACGTCGTGGATGTCGACCAGGGGCATCTTGTCCGCGATCACATACAGGCGACGGCGGCCCAGCAGGGCTCCGAGCCAGTAGAGGGCGATGGCGCCCACGACCGAGCCCAACGTGGTCCAGAACAGCGCCTCCCACAGGGTGAAGCCTCCCTGGGAGGCAGTGAACCCGGCCAGGGGAAAAATGATCTCCGACGGGAGCGGGGGGAACAGGTTCTCCAGCGCGACCAGCAGGCCGGCACCGGGCGCCCCGATGGAGTCCATCACGTTGACCGCCCAGCCTGCGATGCCGGTCAGCCCGGACTCCTCGGCGGCGCTCTGCATGGGAAGGCCGGTCGTCGTCGTGACGGCGGAAGTGAGTCCGGCGAGGGCGGGGGCCAGAGCTGCAGCGGGCATGGGGCTCCTTGAGATCGTGGGCGTGGGATTGTCAGCGTGGAGTATTCGGCGCGGGGTTCTCAGGGAGCGCACCGGGCGGACTGCGATGGCGGCAAGTCGATACTAAGTCGGCGTTGAGACGGGCCCACTATGGTTTTCCCCATGGACCTACTGGCGAATGCGAGCACAACTATGCCCGATGTGGCTTCCTGGGAGTTCTGGCTGGGCGTTCCCTTCCGGGTCCTGCTCATCCTGGTCATCGCGGGAGTCGCCTCGGCGGCCATCCGGCTGATCATCCGCAGGATCACCCGTGGCATCGAACGCGGCACCCGTTCCCGCGTGGTGCGGAAGCTGGACGCGGGCAAGGCCCAGTGGGTCCAGGATGCCGGGCTGGCGCGCGAGCGCCAGGTCCAGCGGGCCAAGACCGTGGGATCGGTGCTGGCTTCCGTGGCTACTCTGGCTGTCTGGGCCATTGCACTGCTGATGGTCATCTCCGAGCTGGGCTTCAATATCGCACCGGTGGTGGCTTCAGCGGGCATCGCCGGTGTAGCTCTGTCCTTCGGGGCGCAGTCACTGGTCAAGGACTATATAGCGGGCATATTCATGGTGGCTGAGGATCAGCTGGGCATCGGCGACGTGGTCGATCTGGGTGAGGCCTCGGGCTCGGTCGAGGAGGTCGGGCTGCGGGTGACCCAGGTCCGCGACGTCCAGGGGACGCTGTGGCACGTGCGCAACGGCGAGATCCTGCGCGTGGGCAACTCCTCCCAGGGCTGGGCCCGTGCGGTCCTGGACGTCCCCCTCCCCTACGACGGCGATCTGGACGCCATGACCGCCCGTCTCAAGGATTCGCTGGAGGATCTCAAGAACGATCCGGAGGTAGGGGCTTCCGTCATGGGCTCCCCCGAGGTCCTGGGGGTGGAATCCCTGACCGGCGAGTCGGTGACCGTGCGCGTGACGGTCAAGACCGCTCCCTCCCAGCAGTGGGCGGTCAGCCGGGCCATGCGGGTCAAGGTCAAGAAGATGCTCGACCGCGAGGGTCTCTCGGTTCCGCTGCTGAACCAGACCGTGGTGCGCGGCAGCGCCGGTCCGTACGGGCAGGCCGCCGAGGCCGGCGCCCCGGGGACCGCTCCTGCGGAGCCCGGCTCGGCAGATCCCCGGTCCGCGACCACGGGCTCCCAGGGCGCTCCCGAGCGCGGCTAACGGCGCTTGCGCCCTCCCCCGCTGCGGGTTCCGGGCCGTCCCGGCTTGCCCGGCCTGCGGGGATTCCGTCCGGCCATGCGCTTGCCTTTGAGTTGGTCCCCTCGGCTGGTCCCCTTAGCCGTGGCCACGGGCCGCTCCCCCGGCTTGAGCTTCGTGGTGCCGGGCTTGGACTGGTTGGCCTTGCCCTTCTTGCCCGGGGAGGCGGCGCGCTGGGGTGCGGGGGCATCGTCGTCGTGGTGCGAACTGCGGGAGCTGTCCTTCTTGCGTCCACGCACCACGCCCACGAGTTCCTGGACCATGGCCTCAGTGTCCTCGGGGAGGTCCTGGGGCCACACCATCACGACGGCGATCGGCGGCAGTTCGGGCACCACCCGGTAGGTGAGGTCCTTGCGGTGGTACCAGCGGGCGACGGACATGGGGACGACCAGCAGCCCCACCTCCGCTGCTACCAGCTCTATGGCCTCCTCCGTTCCCTGCATCTCCGGGAGGGATCGGGGGTTGCCGTCGTCGTCGGTTCCCGCGCCGGTGGCGGACGGTACGTGCTCGGGCAGGTCGGACAGATCCTGGAGGAGCCATTCGCCGGCCAGATCCGCCAGGGGGACCTCATCGTGGAGGGTGAGCTCGTTCTCGGTGGGCAGTACGACCACCTGGAGTTCCTGGTAGACCTCGATGGCGCGGTAGTGACCGCGCAGCCCCTCGAGGTCGTCGCTGCCGCGCTGGGGGTGGGCGGGCAGCCGCACCAGAGCGACGTCCACATCCTCGCCGAGCAGTTCGCGCCACGTGCCGGGTTCGAGCTGCTGCTCCGCGAGCTCCGTCCCCGGGAAGCGGTCGCGCCAGCGCTCGATCCATTTGCCGGGCATCATGCCGGTCTCATAGCCGAAGCGCAGCGGCTGGGGTTCCGGTGCCTGGCCGGCATCCTGCTCCCCATCCTGAGACGACTCGGGCTGAGGCTCTTGCTGGTGGGCCTGCTGCTGGTGCAGCGGCGCGGATGGATCCGCAGATTCGGTCATGCGCACCACCCTAGACGCCGGACTTTGGCACCAGGCGGCAGGCAGGCGTACGATGATCGACGTTGTACGGGGCTATAGCTCAGTTGGTAGAGCGTTTCGTTCGCAATGAAAAGGTCAGGGGTTCGATTCCCCTTAGCTCCACGTAAAGTTGAACGTTCGAACCTTGCCCCGCATCATCGCGGGGCAAGGTTCTTTCGTTGTGTGGCCTGGAAATGGTGTTGAGGCGTGCCTGCACCTCATCGGACGTCTCCGGTGCCACGAGTGACCTCGACTTTGCGGACGTACGCGTCTCGGCATCTCCTACACTGTGCTTGATGTTCTCCCCACTTCCCGCGATGGTGCGCTGCAACCGTGGCTTCGGACGGTGGTTCTGGATCTGTATGGGAATCATCGCTCTCCTGACGATGATCGCGATGCTCTGGTCCGGCCATCCGCCATGGGCGATGGCCCTCATCGGCCTGGGTGCCGCTGCGCTGTTCATGCTGACCAGAGCCACTCTGCCGCGACTCACCATCTCTCCGGCCGAGCAGCTGATCCGCACGCGACGCCGAGTCGTGCCCTACGGGGCATTCGCGGCCATCGACTTCCGCAGCCCGCAGAAGGCCGGCATCTGGGCCGAATTCTTCAGCGATGATTGCAAACGCCCCCTCGCATGCCTGGCGATCGACGAGTCGCTGATGGCCCCAGCCACCGTCGAGCAGTGGGCCGCAGTGCGGCACATGGTCGCCCTGGTCGCGGGTCAGGGCTCGGATTTGCACGTTGGCGTGGAACCGCTCTCCGAGAGCGGGCGAATTCCGGCCTGGCACGGCAGACCGATGCCACCGGCTCAGGCCATCGGCATCCTGGATGCCCACATCGCCTGGTGCGAGACGGGGAATCGATCGGGGCATCGGCGCGCGCCAATGCGAGCACTATTGGGCCGGGTGGTCGTGCTCCGATAACGCGCATAAGTTCAGCATCGCTGCCGTCAACCGCGGTACCGGTGCCGGTCGGCGGTCCTCTGCTCCTGAGAAACCACTGTGAGCTTGTGTCGACGACGGATTGCGCGGTGCGAGGAGGCGGTCAGCTGGAGGGAAGGGGCAAGGTTCTTTCGTTGTGTGGCCTGTGTTTCGTAGCGGTGGCTTCGTTCGGTTCGAGGGTGGCGACGTCGATGTCGGTGAGGAGGCCAAAAGATCGCCTCGAGGCCGACTTTGGCTTTGTTGTAGGCCATCTCCAGCGTGTCGAGTCGGCTGGTGACGTGGAGGCTGGCGCGGATGCGGCCTTGAGCAGGACGAATGGCTTGGTCCTCGACGACCTGCTCGACAGGGTGCACGCGGAAGGCGGCGCGCTGGCAGTTGTTGCGTTTGAACCGGCGGCCGGTGCAGATGGAATCACGTCGAAGTGATGGCGGTTTTGCGATGAGTGCCGCGCCTCGGCTGTGTTCAGTCATCCGAGCCGCTCTGGGGTGTCATCAGGCTGGTTTGCTCGTTGTGGGTTGTCCGTTTCTCTTGGACGAGGGTGTTCAGCAGGGCCAGAGCGTCGGCAGAGGGTTCGTCGGCTGGTGTGTAGACCTCGAGTCGATGATCGGGGGTGTCGGCTTGGAGCCAGACCTGGAAGTTCACGGTTAGTGCGCCCACGAGGGGGTGCTGGAAGCGTTTCGTGCCCCCGGTGCACGCTTTGACGTGGCCGGTGGCCCAGAGCGCGGCGAAGTCGGCGTCCTTCATGCACAGCTCACCGACGAGCTCGGCCAGGCGGGTGTCGTCGGGGTACTTGCCGCTGACGAGGCGGAGGTAGGCGACGTAGGTGCGGGCCTCGGCTTCCCAGTCCGGTTGGGAGGCGCGAACTTGCGGGTCGAGGAACAGCAGCCGTGGCAGCGATGGCCGGGTGCGGGGGTCGCTGGTATCGAACGGTAGATGCGGGGCCAGCAGCGCGTGCCCGGTCGGGGTCCAAGCCAGAGCGTCGTTGCGTCGACCCAGCAGCACTGCCGGCTGGGTTCCAAGTGATTCCAGCATCGTCAGCGACAGCGGGTGGGCGTGCTCGGGGCGCGTGCGTGGTGGGGCTTTCATCGGGGAGGGCTTGGCCAGATCGAGCAGGTGTTCGGTCTCGGTCTGCGACAGGCACAGGGCGCGAGCGATCGCGAGGAGCACTTCGTCGGAGGCGTTGTGTGCCTGGCCCTGTTCGAGGCGGACGTAGTAGGCCACGGAGACTCCGGCGAGCTGGGCAACCTCCTCCCGGCGTAAGCCCGGCACGCGGCGGCGTTTGCCCCGGTCGGCGATGCCCGCCTCAGCCGGGCTCAGGGCATCGCGGCGAGACTTCAGGAACGCGCCCAGGCCGCCTGGCTGGGGTGCACTGCTCATACAACCAGGGTACGCGGGCCTGTTGCGCTGAGCGTATCCCTGTCAGTGGTACCAACGCCGGTCGCACGATCAACGGGTGTCTGGCTGCCCCCGTGATCTGCGTCGAGACTGGGGAATCAGCGTCGGCCGGCCCTCGGGCTGGTGCGGCTTCTTGAAACCTCGAACTGTCTCTGAGGAGGACATATGAACGACTATCGTTCGACCGCGCTCATCGTCGGTGTCAATGGCATCGTCGGTTCCGAGATCGCACGCAGGCTCGCGATCCGCAACGACTGGGATGTCTACGGCCTGTCACGTTCGGCCCACGAGCTGCCCCCGCGGGTGCGTCCGGTCCTGGCTGATCTGCAGGACGCGGACAGCGTGACGCAAGCGTTGAAGGATGTCCGCCCGACGCATGTGTTCTTCACCGCCTGGTCGCGGCAGGACAACGAGGAAGAGAACATCCGCGTCAACGGGGCGATGGTGCGTAACCTCTTCGACGCGCTCTCCCCGGCAGGGTCGGTGAGGCATGCTGCGCTGATGACGGGGCTGAAGCATTACATGGGCCCGTTCGAGGCCTTCGGTACTGGTGAGATGCGCGAGACTCCGTTCCGGGAGGAGTCCGAGCGTTTGGATGTGCCGAACTTCTACTACGCCCAGGAAGACGAGCTGTTCGCCGCGGCTGAGCGGGATGACTTCACCTGGAGCGTGCACCGGGCGCACACTGTCACCGGGCACGCTGTGGGCAACGCGATGAATTTCGCTCTCACGTTCGCCGTCCACGGGGCGATCGCCCGGGAGACCGGCACCCCGCTGATCTTCCCCGGCACCGAGCTGGTGTGGAACTGCCTCACTGACATCTCCGATTCGCGGGCTGTCGCCGAGCAGATGATCTGGGCCTCCACCACCCCGGGGATCGGCAACGAGGCCTGGAACGTGACCAACGGCGAGGTTTTCCGCTGGCGGTGGCTGTGGCCGCGCTTGGCCGACGCCCTCGGCGTCGCCTGGGAAGCACCCAACTCCGAGCCCCGGCCGTTGGTCGAGCAGATGGCCGGGAAGGAACAGGTCTGGGCCGACATCGCCGGCAAGTACGGACTCGCCGAAGACCGCCTGGACCAGGTGGCGTCGTTCTGGCACACCGACAGCGATCTCGGCGTCGAGGTCGAGGTCGTCGCGGACATGACCAAGAGTCGCCTGGCCGGATTCGACACCTACATCAGCACCGAGCGGGCATTCCTGGAGCTGTTCGACCGCTACGAAGCCGACGGCCTAGTACCCCCACGACCACGCCAGAGCTGACTCGCTTGGAGCACCCGCACCGCCGCCGACGGTCCCGGAGGACAGCACTGGGCCCGTCGGCGGCGAGGAGCTCGACGCCCAGGTCGAGCAGGTGCTGCGCAACACCGCGCGCGCACTCGCCGGAGCGGGCGCCTCCTTCGCCGACGTCGTACGCATGACGTTCTACGTCACCCGCTGGTCCCCCGATCAGATCGGCGGGTTCATGGCCGGAGTCGAACGCATCGCCGACGAACTCGGCATCCCCCAGCCGATGCCCCCGGCCTCACTGATCGGCGTGGACCACCTCTTCGAACCCGGTGTACGCGTCGAACTGGAGACCACCGCCATCGCCGAGTAACTCACCCCACGGCGAGGACCACCGGGCCTCGCGCCGGCTCTATCCCGGAGTCGTGGCTCGCCTCTCCATCTCCTCCTCACAGGCTCTCGAAAAGCGCGGGTGCCGGCAGTAGCCTGAATCCACCTCGGTGAACACGGGTGCGCCTCGAAGGAGAGCAGCGCGATGAGACCACTTCGATACTCGATCAACACCACGCTCGACGGCTGCTGTCATCACGAGGCGGGCGTGGCCCCTGATGAGGAGTCGATGAGCTACTGGACCGCCGAGATGGCGCGGGCCGATGCCCTGCTGTTCGGCCGGGTGACCTACCAGATGATGGAATCGGCCTGGCGCAAACCCGCCTCGGGCACCTGGCCCGAGTGGATGGAGGAGTGGGAGATCCCCTTCGCCGAGACCATCGACCGGGCGAAGAAGTACGTGGTCTCCAGCACCCTGCACGAGGTCGACTGGAACGCCGAGCTATTGGGCGGCGATCTGGGCCAGGCGGTTGAGCAGCTCAAACAGGAGCCGGGCGAGGGCCTGTGGGTGGGAGGCGTGACGCTTCCGCTGGCGCTGGCGGATCTGGGGTTGATCGACGAGTACGAGTTCCTGGTGCAGCCGATTGTCGCCGGATACGGGCCGACATTGCTGGCCGGTCTGCACGAGCGCATCCAGCTCGACCTGATGGATCGCCACGAGTTCCGCTCGGGGGCCGTGGCGCTGCGCTACCGATCGAGCAAGTAAGCGGCGGATCGAGGACGCGAGCATCCTTGAGGGCGCCATGAGGCCCGTGGCCTTCTGACCGAGAAGGGCGTGCGGCCCTTCCGCAGATTATCTGCTGCAAAGGCGGCGACAGCGCAGATTATCGGGCATGTGATACGCCGGACACATTCATCGGTCGATGCTGAGGGTCGTACAGCGTTCTCGCGAAAGGCTCGCCATACAAGGAGACTGCCACGGGCGGATTGGCCGTCAACGTGCCGTACTGCTGACCGGCATTGGCCGATATGGGTGCCCGGTGCGTCGGGGCAAGCGGCTGACGGGCATCCGGTGCTGCAACCCTGGTAGGGCAGCCGCTCCCGCCCTACAGCCCGCCGTAGGCGCTCAGGTATTCCTCGCGGTCGTGCTCGGTGATCGGTCGCAGCACCTTGCAGGGAACGCCGGCTGCCACCACGTCGGGCGGGATATCCGCGGTCACCACGCTGCCCGCGCCGATCACGGACCGAGCGCCGATGGTCACCCCGGGGCCTACGACGACGTGCGCGCCGAGCCATGCGCCGTCCTCGATCGTGATGGGCCGGGCGTATTCGTACATGTCCCCGGTGCGCTGCTGGAAATCGATCGGGTGGCTCACCGTCGCGATCGTGACGCGAGGGCCGAACAGCACCATGTCGCCGATCGTGACGGGCGCGCAATCGAGGATGGAGAGGTCGTAGTTGGCGAAGATGCCGCTGCCCAAGGTGATCTGGTGGCCGTAGTCGCAGCGGAACGGGGGCTCGATCCAGAGGTGCTCCCCCACCGAGCCCAGCAGACCGCGCAGCAACTCCATCCGCCGCTCCTCTGCGTCGGGCGGCAGTGTGTTGTATTCGTGCAGGATGCGTTTGGTAGCGGCCCTGGCTTCCGAGAGCTCGGGATCGGTGGACCGGTACGTCCTGCCGGCGACCATTCGCTGCCAGGCGGTGTCTCCGCTGATGCCCATGCCGCTCCTTCGTTTTCGTAGCCACGGTTCATGGTCTGGTTCATAACCGCGTCGGGGACCACCTTCGCGATGTCTTCCGTAGAATTGTTCCATGAGCAAAGCCCGAGGGCCCTATTCGAAAGGCGTGGCCAAACGCGAGGAGATCCTTCGGGTCGCGCTCGAAGTCGTGTCCGAGAACGGATACCACAACACGCTGAACCGGGACATCGCGGAGCGCGCCGGGCTGTCCCCGACCGGGCTCATGCACTACTTCGGGTCCAAGGAGGAGCTCTTCATCGAGGTCCTCCGTGCTCGCGACCGGCACGACGTCGCCACGTTCTGGGACCCGAGACGCGATTTCCGGGGGTTCCTGGACGTCATCGCCCACAACGCCACGGTCCCGGGCCTGGTCCAGCTCTACATCGAGTACTCCGCCGAGGCGAGCTTCGGGAAGCACCCGGCCCACAGCTTCTTCATCGAACGGCATGAGCGCACCCGGAGTTTCATGCGCGAAGCTATCCAGAAGGCGCAGTATGCCGGTGAGCTCGGGCCGAACGTGCAGACCGAGGAGGCAGCCAACCTCATCATCGCGAGCGCCGACGGCCTCCAGCAGCAGTGGCTGCTCGACCCCTCGGTCGACATGGTCGCGCACCTCGAGAGGCTCTGGGACCTCATCCGCGCGGGTTCATGGGCCGATGAGAAATCCCCCCTCGTGCAAGAAGCACAGGCCTTCCGGCAGTAGACGCCGCCTCTTAGCAGTTCACCGGGTGGCGAGATCCCCACCCCACCTGCAGAACACCATCGCTCGTTCTCAGGAGCCGCCCTCCGCGGCGACGTCGAACGCCTTCGGGAAGCGCAGCTCTCCGGCGGGAGGGGCATCGGCGTCGTCAGGGGCAAGGTCATCGAGCACGAGGTGCTGCACGAGCGAGGGCTCCATGTCCTGATAACTCAGGGCGCCGCCGCTGAAGCCGAATCTCGTGTAGAAACCCGGATCGCCGACGAGTGCGCAGCCGGAGGCGCCGAACTTCTTCAGCGCCGCCAGCCCCGCCTCGATGAGGGCCCGACCCACGCCCTCGCCCTGACGACCGGGGTCGACGGCGACCGGACCCAGGCCGTACCAGCCTCGCGCGGCGTTGCCCGCCGTGACCGGCGAGAAGGCGATATGGCCGATCATCCGTCCCGATGGGTCCTCCGCGACCAGCGAGATGGCCAGGTCGCCGTCCGCCCGGAGCCGATCGATGATCTGCGGTTCGCTGCCATCGCTGTAGGGCACCGGGTCGAACGCAGCCGTCGTGAGGTCGCGGATGGCCTCGACATCCGCGGGGGTCTCCGGGCGGATCCGGATCTCCTGGGCGGCCCGCGGTGACCACCTCGGGTCCCGGCCGGTCCGTGCGACGGTCCGCTCCAGCCGCGGCGTGCCATCCGGAGCCTGCGCAGCCGGGCCGAACGGTTCCTCGCCGAACAGCTCGAAGAACCGGTCCACCAGGTCCAGGCGGGTGTCGTCGACCCTGAGGTCCTGGCCCGTGGCCCGGGCGAGGTCCCAGCCGTGAACCGTCAGCTCCTCGATTGCGACGACGGCGTTGTCCTCCGCGTCCATCTCGATGCCTCCGGCGGCCACCCGGCCTTGCCACGCCGTCTCCTGGCTCCACGCCCGGCTCAGGTCGCCGAGCCGGGCGGGGATGGCCTGTCTCCAGTCATCGGGCAGGGACTCCGGGGGCCGCACCTGCTCCTTGCGCGCGTTCTGGGCGAAGACGGTCGCGAACTGGTTGATGTGGGCGAGCAGGTCGCCCACCGTCCAGTCCGAGCAGGGGGTCGGACGATCGAGCTGTTCCTCGCGGACGCCCGAGACCAGCCTCTGCATCTGGGCAGCCGCAGGGTTGAGATCGAACATGGGGACTCTCCGTTCCGCGTCAGTTCTCCGGGTACTCACCGTGCACTGACGGCGTCATCCTCGCAAGGTGCCGCCGCGCGGGTTGTCGTGCAGCAGCTCGGCGAGGATCTCCAGCGCCTGGTCCCAGCCGTCGTAGACGTAGTCGTCCCCGGGCGAGCCCTGGACGCCGCGCAGTTCGAAGGTCAGGCGGGTGCCGCCGTCGGCGGGCTCCAAGGTGAGCGCCACGACGGGGGCGTCCTCCGGGTCGTCGTCGGCCTCGCCCCAGGTGAACACGAGCCGTTCGCACGGCACCACCTCGCGGTAGACGCCGGCCGTGACGAACTCCTCGCCCGTGTCCTCTCGCACCATCGTGTAGGTGTAGCGCCCGCCCACCCGGACGTCGAGGATCACGGACTCCCTGGGTATCCTGAGCCCACGAGGATGCCACCAGAGTGCGGCCTGGTCGGGGTCGGTCCACGCCTGCCATACCTGCTCGGGCGCGGCGTCGTACTGCCGGACGATGGTGAAGCCCTGGGTCGTGTCCATCGGGATCATTCCTCTTTCTGCGTTCCGTCGGTTCTTGTCTCTGGATCGTGGTCGGAAGCGATGTTCGTCAGGTGCTCACCGAGCCGGTCGAGGCGATCGTCCCACTCGGCGCGCTGCTCCTCGATCCATGCGGCGGCGTCGTCGAGGCTGCCCGAGGTCAGCGAGCAGTCGTTCCACCGGGCGCGCCGGCCTCGGGTGACCAGGCCCGCTTTCTCCAGGACCGCAAGGTGCTGCGAGACCGCCGGGCGGCTGATCTCGTAGTTCGTCGCGAGATCACCGACGGTCCTCGAACCACTGCGGAGCCGGCGGAGGATGTCACGGCGGGTGGGGTCCGCCAGCGCGGCGAACGCCACGCTCAGGGAATCCGTTGCAGCCATGTAAGTAAATCCTTACCGTAAGTAATTGCTTACACAATAGCTGTGCGAGGCGTCGTCGGCAAGGCCCACCCCACCCGCGTCCACCACCCGCACCCTCATCCGCCCGGGCCGACTGGTCGATCTGATCGCCCCACTCCGGCGAGTGGTCGACCCGATCGCCCGTCACAGCTCACGGCCGGTCAGATCGACCGCTCGGCCGCTATAAGCCAGCGGGTTGCCAACTCATTATTTTTTCCAATACTCATTGGATAAAATAAAGGCATGACGGAGACGGAATCGATCACCAGGCGGCAGCAACGGGTGCTCCGGGCCATTCGTGCGGCCGAGGGCCCCACGGGGGCGACCGAGCTGGCCCGGCGGCTGTCCGTTCATCCGAACACCGTCCGGTTCCACCTCGACGCGCTCGAGGACGCCGGGGCGATCGAGCGAGTCGCCCCGGCGCCCGCGGGGCGAGGTCGCCCTCCGGTGCTCTACCGCGCCGTCGCCGGACCCGGTGAACGCCGGTACGAGTTCCTGGCAGGGATCTTCGCCTCCCAGCTCGCCGCCGACGAACACGGCCGCGCCCGTGCGACGGAGGCCGGCTACGCCTGGGGGCTCGAGCACGCCGACCGGGAGACTACCGGTGGCAATGGAGACGACAGTGACGATGGCGACGGCGATGAGCCGGTCCGCAAGCTGGTGGGGCTGCTGGACGACCTCGGATTCGCTCCCCGCCGCGCCGACACCACCACCGTGGAGCTGCTGAACTGCCCCTTCCGGGAGACCGTCGCCGAACACGGCGGGCTGATCTGCGACATGCACGCCGGCTTGATGCGCGGCGCCCTCGCGGGCTGGAACGCCCCGGTGGATCTCGCCGCCCTGGAGCCGTTCGTCACCCCCACCATCTGCCGCGCCCGGCTGTCCCGGGGCGATGCCAGATGACCGGTCCGATGGCCGCGGCCGCAGCGGCGTTCGTCTGGTTCGGCATGGTGCTGGCGATCTCCTTCGTGGAGGCACCGTTGAAGTTCCGCGCCCCAGGGGTCACCACCCAGATCGGGCTCGGCATCGGCCGGATCGTCTTCGCCGCGCTGAATACGGCCGAGATCCTCCTCGCGCTCGTCGTGGCCTTCGGCCTGCTGATAGGCCGGCCCTGGTCCCAGGGGTCCGTACCCGCCGGAGCCTGGCTCCTGGTGGCCGCCGTCGTGCTTCTAGCGGTGCAGTTGCTGGTGGTCCGGCCCTCGCTACGACGGCGTTCGGCGCGCGTGCTCGCGGGCGGGACGGCTGAGCGGCGCTCGCATGCGCATTGGGTCTACGTCGGGTTCGAAGTCGTCAAAGCGGTCTGCCTGCTCCTCGGCGCGTTGCTGGTGGCCGGGGCAGCCCAGGCGGTCCATTAGCAAATCAGCAGGAAGAAGGAGGACCCATGTCCGAGCAGATATCAGGATTGCAACCGGTCAACCTCATCGCGATGCAGCACGAGCTGCTCACCGAGGCGCACTCGGCCACAGCGCGCCGCGCAGCGCACACCGTCTACCACGGCGGCGCCTTGCTTAGGCAGACGGCACTGGCGCTCCTGGCCGGAGCCGAGCTGGCCGAGCACGACAGCCCCCCGGAGGCCACCTTGCAGGTCCTGACCGGGAAGATCAGGCTCATCGGGCAGGAGCAGGACTGGGAGCTCGGAACCGGGGATCTGATCGCGATCCCGTCCGAAAGGCATTCCGTGGTGGCGGTCGAGGACAGCGTGTTCCTTCTCAGCATCCGGCGCGACGCCCGTTCACAGCAAGGAGCGCGGTCATGAACCACGACGACGATCGGGTGCCGTTCGCCGAGCGCCGCACGGCCGACGTGCCGGGGCACTGGCTGCTGGCACGCCTGGGCAAGCGGGTGCTCCGTCCTGGAGGGCTCGGCCTCAACCGGGAGCTGCTCTCCCACGCCGGCGTCGCGGACGCCGACGTGGTCGAGCTGGCACCGGGACTGGGCCGGACCGCCACGGAGCTGCTGGCCATCGGCCCCCGGACCTACGTGGGGGTGGCGAAGGACGCCGACGCCGCGCGGCTGACCGAGAAGGCGATCGGAGCACGGGGCAGGGTGGTGCACGCCGATGCCGCGCAGACGGGGCTGACGGGTGCCTCGGCCGACCTCGTGATCGGTGAGGCGATGCTGACGATGCAGTCGGAGGCCGGCAAGCAGGTGATCATCGCCGAGGCCGCGCGCCTGCTACGCCCCGGAGGTCGGTATGCGATCCATGAGCTCGGGCTGTATCCCGACACCCTCGATGCGGGGTTCAAGACGGAGCTCCGCAAGGACCTCGCCCGGGCGATCAAGGTCAATGCGCGTCCCCTGACCGTCGCGGAATGGCGAGAGCTTCTCGAAGGACAGGGCCTGGTGGTGGAGTGGACCGGCACCGCGCCCATGGCGCTGCTGCAGATGCGCCGCAACCTCGCCGACGAAGGAGTCCGCGGCACGTTGCGCATCCTTCGCAATGTGCTGCGCGACTCCGATGCCCGCCGCCGGGTGCTGTCCATGCGCTCCCTCTTCCGCACGCACAGGGACACCTTGCGCGGGGTGGCACTGGTCGCCCGCAAACCGGAGAACGGCTAGGCCCCGCCATCGGCAGCCAGCGGCCGGCCGTCGTGGCAGGATGATCGCCATGGACACGCGGGACGGGCCCCGCCTCAGGGTCGCCAAGCCGGCAGACGCGGCGGTCGTCGGCACCATGCTCTCCGACTTCAACCGGGAGTTCGGCAGCCCCACCCCGGCCGCCGGGGAGCTCGCCATCCGTTTCGAGACCCTCCTCGCCCGCCAGGACGTGCTGGTGGTGCTGGCCGAACTCGACTCCGCGGTGGGATTCGGCTATCTCACGCTGCGTCCCACTCCCTACGGCGACGGCCCGCTGGCCCAGCTCGAGGAGCTCTACGTGCGGCCCGGGCTCCGCGGCCGAGGAATCGGCTCCGAGCTCCTTCGCCGCGCCGTCGACGAGGTCGTGGCCCGAGGAGCGATCGAGATGCATATCAACGTCGACGAAGTGGACAAGGACACCCGCCGTTTCTACGAACGATACGGCTTCACCAACATCCAGCCGGGCGAGGACTACCGCATGCTCTGCTATCTCCGGGAGCTCTGAGGCGCTGCCTCATACGTTCCACTGACCGTCGACACATGGGACCGGGATGGGCAGGGCCTTCAGGCCCGCTCCGCAGCGGGGAATCCCGTCCAGCGCAGTTCGGGGCCGAGATGGCTCATCTCGTTGAACATGACCACGGTGGGCGGGAGCCCCGGTCGGTATTCGAGCACGGTGAGTGCGGTGTTGGCGCTGTTGAGGCCGAGCCACTGCGCGAGCGGTGCCTTGAAGGCATCGCGCACGAGCCAGGCGATGGGATAGGCGTGCGTGATGAGCACCTCGTGGACGTCCTCCCCAGCGTCCGGCGCGGCGGCGAATCGGGCGATCAGGCTTCGAGCGATGCGATGGCCTTCCGCCGCCTCCTCGGCGTCGTAGCCGTCGAAGAACGGCGTCCAGGAGGGCGGGATCTCTTCGGGCGCGGGGACGTAGGGCACGTTGTCGATCAGCTCCGGAGCCTCCTCCACCCGGACGTTCCGCCCGAGCAGACCGCCGACCTCCTGAGCGGTTGCGACCGCCCGGGGCAATGGCGAGTGCCACACGGCGGTGATGGGCAGATGCGCAAGGCGCCGGCCGAGCAGCCTGCCCTGCTCGCGACCGGTTTCGGTGAGCTCTCCGAAGACATCGGCGGCGCCGTGCCTGGCGACGTAGAGGAATCTTGTGGACATTGGGGTTCCGGACGACGGCGTCTGCCGACACAGTGCCCGGCCTCCTTCCGGTCGGTTAGGGGTTGCTGGAGGTGATCCGGTCAGGCCCTCAGCGGATCGTGATGGTCCCGGCAGCGCCGTCGATGGTGAGGCGAGCACCGTCCGGAATGCGTTCGGTGGCACGCGGGAGACCAGTGATGGCGGGGAGGCCGTATTCGCGGGCGACGATCGCCGCATGGGACAGGGCCCCTCCCACCTCCGTGACGATGCCGCCGGCCACCGTGAAGAGGGGCGTCCAGGCCGGGTCGGTATAGGGACAGATCACGATGCTCCCTTTCCGGACGCGCCCGAATTCGGACGGGCTGCGGATCACGCAGGCTGTCCCGGTCGCCGTCCCCTGAGCGCTGGGGACCCCGTGCAGGGTCGTACCGCCCGACGATGGTGTACCGCCTGACGCGGGCGCATCGCCTGGCAGAGAACCCCGGGACGGGCCCGTCGGCAGCGGCGCTGTCACCGGCCGCGCCTGAAGCAACCATGTCCTGCCGTCAGCGACCGCCCACTCGATGTCCTGAGCCCCGCCGAGGAGCCCCGCCACGCGAGCACCGAGAGAGGCGAGATGGACAACGTCGGCATCCGCCAGCGCAGGTTCCTCCCGGAGCCGCTGTGGCACATCATGAGTGATCACGCCGGGCGAGTTCCGGTCCCGGTCGACGCGCATGGCCTTGTGCCCGAGCACCCGCCCAACAGCCTCGTCCGTTCCGACCTCGTACGCGTCCGGGCTGACCGTCCCACTCACGACGGCGATCCCCAGCCCCCAGCTCGCCTCGATCCTGGTGGGCTCCCCCGGCAGGGAAGGCGTGAACATCACCCCGGCTGCCTCGGCATCGATATGGCGCTGGACGAGGACCGCCATCTCCGATCCCGTACCCGCCTCGTGAACGCCCGCATGGCTGCGGTAGGCCGCCACTCGCTCCGAGGAGGCGGAGGCCCAGCAATCGCCGATGGCCTCGAGGACGCCCTCAACCCCTTCGACGGCAAGGGAGCTCTCGTATTGTCCCGCCGCCGAGGCGCCCGCGGTGTCCTCGTTCGCGGCCGAGGACCGCACGGCGACCGGAGAATCCCCCAGGCGGCGGAGTGCTGCGGCCACCTGGTCCCGTAGCCTCCGCGGCAACGGCGCCTGGGGGTCGGCGGATGCCGAGCGGTGCGCCGCGAAGGGCACCACGAACCCGTCGGGGACCGGTAGTCCCTCCCGCAGCAGGGCTGCGAGCACCGCGGCCTTGCCCCCGCAGGTTCCGGCTGCCGCCTCCTGGAGCGTCAGAATCATCAGCCCTCCTTCAACAATTTGTTGACAATATTATGTTGATTGTGCAGGGTGATCCTCATGGAACGCAAGCACGATCGCCCACCCGGCCATCCATCGGCGCCCCCGGCAGCACAAGACGGGGAGCACGATCAGGCGCAACGAGAACGAACAGCACGGGACCGGCTCCTCTCCCTCGGCGCCGGCGAGCTCCCCCGGCGCCCCTGGCGGCCGGAACCCGCACCACCCACAACCACCGACCTGACCCAGTTCGCGCTGTGGCGATCCGCAGAGCTGGCACCGGAGGATCTGCTGAGCGCGCTCTCGCTGCTCCCCGCGGCTCGGGAGGAGATCGAGGGCATGGAGACCGGACTGCTCTTCACGGCGAGGACCGCCGGACTCACCTGGGCGCAGATCGCCGAGGCGACCGGCTTCCGCTCGCCTCAGGCCTGCCAGCAGCACTACACACGGCTGAACGCTCGACAGGACGGGAGATCATGAACCAGGATCCACGGCACCGCGCACGCATCCTCCACACCATCCGGCTGCTCGGCTTCGCGGACAGTTCCGTCATTGCCGACCGCGCAGGAATCCCCCACGACGAGACCGTGGCCGCACTCCAGGAGGCGAGATCACGCGGCTGGGCCCAGGACACGGCCTTCGCCGACCTGCAGGGATGGTCCCTCACCGAGGCCGGACGGGCGGAGAACGAGCGCGAGCTGGCCCGCGAGCGCACATCGGCCGACCCCGAAGGCCGGATCGCGGCGGTCTATCGCGAGTTCCTGCCCCTCAATGGACGGCTGGTACGCGCCTGCACCGACTGGCAGATCAGACCCACCGCAGACTCCCCCTTCGCGCCCAATACCCATACGGACCCGATATGGGACCGTCGTGTCCTGGCGGAGCTCGGCGAGCTCAGTGAAGCACTCTCACCTCTGGTCGGCCGGCTCACCGCGGTGCTCGAGAGATTCAGCGGCTACGACGTGCGCTTCGAGGCGGCACTGAACCGAGCCCAGCGCGGGGAGTACGACTGGGTGGACAAGACGCACATCGACTCCTGCCATCGCGTCTGGTTCCAGCTCCACGAGGATCTCATCGCGACCCTCGGCATCGATCGCGGTGGCGAGCAGCTGCCGGACGGCTGAGCGGGCGTCGAAGGGTTGGACCCAGCACTTCAACAGGTCTCCGCTAATATACATAGCTACATTATGTAATTAGTGGTACAGTCCTATGTCATGAGCCAAGATCAACAAGACGAAGTATCGGACACCGATGCACTTGCTCTTGATCTGACTCGCGCCAGCGGAAGGTTCTCGCGGATCGCGGGGCAGGCTTCGGGCCTCGGGTACTCACTCGTCGCCTGGCGGGTGCTCGCCGAGCTCGAGCACTCGGGAGCAGCGCGCGTGAGCGCCCTCGCCCATCAGCAGCGCGTCGCACAGCCCTCCATGACCGGCCTGGTCCATCGCCTGCAGGGCGATGGATGGGTCGAGCGGCACCCCGACCCGGAGGACGGCCGTGCATCCCTCGTGAGCATCACGCCGGAGGGGCGCACCGCCCTCGACGAGTACCGGCGCGTCTCGGCGAACCGGGTGAGGCCGCACCTCAACGAGCTTTCCGACTTCGACCGGGCCACCCTCGCGCGGGCCGTCGAACTCATGCAGCGGCTCAGCGAGCAGATCGACGATCCGCGCGCCTGATCCGCACCCGACAGACACAACCCGACCACACGCAATCTGAGGAGTCACCACGTCTACCGTCACGGAATCCCACCCGGAAACGGGCTCGACGCCGGTTTCCGGCGCAGCAGGGCAAGCAGCCTCCACCCCGTCGCCCCAGGACAAGTCTTCTGGGGGCAAGTCGTCAATCCTGCGTCAGCCGACCGCCGTCTGGGCGATCGCCTTCGCCTGCGCGATCTCCTTCATGGGCATCGGCCTGGTCGATCCGATCCTGCCCGCCATCAGCCATGATCTGGGCGCGAGCTCGTCGCAGACCATGCTGCTGTTCACCAGCTACCTCTTCATCACGGGCATCGCGATGTTCTTCACCAGCTGGGTCTCCGGGCGCCTCGGCGTCCGGCGGACCCTCCTGGCGGGCCTCGTCCTGATCGTGGTCTTCGCCGGGCTGGCCGGCGCCTCCAGCTCCGTCGGGGAGATCATCGGCTTCCGCGCAGGGTGGGGCTTGGGCAACGCGTTGTTCATCTCGACCGCCCTCGCCGCGATCGTGGCGGCGGCCTCGGGCGGATCACGCCAGGCGATCGTCCTCTACGAGGCCGCCCTCGGTGTCGGCATGGCGGTCGGCCCCCTCGTCGGGGGTGTCCTCGGGTCGCTGTCATGGCGCGGGCCGTTCTTCGGCACCGCGGGTCTGATGGCCATCGCCTTCGTCGCGATCTTCGTCCTGCTGCGCACGCCGAAGCCGACGGCCGAGGAACAGGCCGCCCAGCGCGCCGAGCGTCCTTCGATCGTGGCCGGGTTCAAGGCCCTGGGCAACCCCGCACTGCTCTCGCTCGGAGCCGTCGCGTTCTTCTACAACTTCGGTTTCTTCGTACTGCTGGCCTACAGCCCCTATCCCATGGAGCACGCCGCGGCCGCTGCGGGCATGGAGGCTTTCGGCGCCCATGAGCTGGGCCTGGTGTTCTTCGGATGGGGCGTGGCCCTGGCGATCACCTCGGTGCTCGTGGCCCCGGCCCTGACCCGCCGGTTCGGCCTGCGCCCGGTTCTTTTCACCATGCTGGCGGGACTCACGATCTGCCTGGTCCTGCTGGGCGTCTTCGTCGACTCCCTGCCCGGCCTGATCACGGTGGTGATCGTGAGCGGCCTGCTGCTGGGCGTCATGAACACCTCGCTGACGGAGGCCGTGATGGAGGCCACCGATCTGCCGCGCAACGTGGCGTCCTCCACCTACTCGGCCGTCCGCTTCATCGGCGGCGCGATCGCCCCGGCCGTCGCCGGACCCGTCGCGGCGGCACTCGGTGCGCCCGCACCGTACTGGCTGGGCGCAGCCTCGCTCATCGTGTCCATCGTGGCGCTGATCGTTGCGGGCCGCTTCCTGGCCCACATCGGACGGCCTCATGAGAGCGTGGAGCAGGAGGCGACGATCATCACCGAGGGAGATGCCGCGTAAGCCGCACCTTCCCGGATCGGGCCTGGGCCGTGGCGACTCACCGGAGTCGCCACGGCCCAGGCCTTTCGTATGAGGAAGCAGGCCGGACAGACCGGCGAGGCCTCAGAACTCTTCGTACGTGGCGGGATCCTGGTCCGCGAGCCGCCCGTCGGGCTTTCCGAGAGCGGTGATCGCCTCCAGTTCGGCCTCGCTCAGGGTCACGTCCACCGCGTCGAGGTTCTCCCGCTGGCGGTCGGCGGAGGCGGCCTTCGGCAGGGGGATGGCGCCCCGGGCGATGGCCCAGGCCAGGACCACCTGGCCGGGCGTGGCGTCGTGGGCGCGGGCGATCTCGCCGATGTCCTCGCGGCCGAGCAGATCGTTGCCGCGGCCCAGCGGACTCCACGCCTCGGTGAGGATCCCGTGCTCCGCGTCGTAGGCCAGCTGCTCGTCCTGCGGGAAGTACGGGTGCAGCTCGATCTGGTTGACATCGGGCAGGACCCCGGTTTCGGCCTGGAGCCGGTCCAGGTGCTCCGGCAGGAAGTTGCACACGCCGATGGCGGTGACCAGCCCGCGCTCACGGGCGTCGATCAAGGCCCTCCATGCTTCGACGTACAGGTCCTGGGAGGGGTTGGGCCAGTGGATCAGGTAGAGGTCCAGGTGGTCCAGGCCCGAGCGGAACACGCTCTCCTCGATGGTGGTCAGCGCCTGGTCGTACCGCTGGTGGCGGCCGGGCAGCTTGGAGGTGACGATCAGCTCATCGCGCGAGCGGGCGGCGCGCCGGACCCCCTCGCCCACCGTTCCCTCGTTCTCGTAGTTGAACGCGGAGTCCAGCAGCGTGTAGCCGGCATCGATGGCACGGGCGATGGTGTCCGCCCCTTCAGTGCCGCTCAGCCGGTACGTGCCGAATCCGATAGGGGGCAGTTCGAGACCGCTGTGGGAGATACGCTTCTCATGCATCGTCGAGAACCTCTTTCTTCCGGGACATGCCTCGGATCGCGGATGTCAATGACGTCAAGGCATGGCACCGAGGTGCGCAAAGGGTTCATCGCGAACCGGGTTCAGCTCAGATGTTCGCTGAGCGGCCAGCTCAGCACCCTCTTCGCGCCCGGACTCGCATAAGTCCTCAGTTTGCTCGTGGTCAAGCTCAGGGCTACGAGCGACTCAGCCAGTTGCACCGCCGAAGCGACGCCGTCGACGACCGGTGCCGTCGTTGCTTCACGCACCGCCACGTCGAGTCCTGCCATACCTCCGCAGCCGAGCACGATGACCTCAGCGTGGTCTTCCTGGATCGCCCGGACTGCTTGCTCCACGATAGCGGCGACGGCGCGGTCCTTCGACCGTTCGACATCGAGTACGCCTAGTCCACTGGCCCTCACCGACGCACAGTGGGCATTCAGGCCGGCCACGAGAAGCCGCTCTTCGATAAGTGGCACAGTTCGGTCGAGGCTCGTGACCACCGAGAACTTGCGCCCCAACATCGAGGCCACGTGAGCGGCCGCCTCCGTGATGTCCAGCACTGGAACGTCCAGAAGCTCTTGAAGCCCCTCTTTGCCGTGCTCGCCGAACCCCGCCTGGATGACGGCGTCGTACTCGCCGTCGTAGGTAATCACGCGGTCCATGACCGCAATAGCTGCGAGGTAGCTCTCGAAATTTCCTTCAACCGATTCTGCACCGAACTCTGGCGTCAGCCCCACGATCTCCGTACCCGGAGAGGCTGCCGCCCGTGCCTGGCTGGCGATGCTCGCTGTCATCGACTCTGTGGTGTTGACGTTGACTACGAGAATCTTCACGCGCTCTCCGTGTTCGCGGTTGAGGTTTCCCCCGTCACAGGCAGAAATCTCCTGCAAGCGGGCCATTTGGTCATCAGGAAGTAATAGACCAGGCCGGTTGGTACCAGACTGACGTACCAGCCTACCTCCGCAAAGGCGAACGCAGACGCCGCACCGACGACCAGCGCAATAACCCCCGCCGGATTCACCCCGCGATAGGGACCCGTTTCGTCGTACAACGCCGCCAGCTGCAAAGTCCGGCGCCGGATCGCATAGTAGTCGACCACCATGATTGCGAAGATGGGACCGAGGAATGCCGAATAAATCTGGATGAACGTGCTGAGGCCGTCCGCCGACTCCGGCCGGACCAGGAGCCACGGACATGTTGCCACGGCAAGCAAGCCGATAAGCACCACGGCGACTTTGAACGGGATCTTGAAGACGTCCATGAACACGTACGTGGGAGGCACCACGTTATTGAGGACGTTGGTGGTGACTTGCGCGAAGGCGATGAAGAGCATCGTGATGATCAACAGCGGGGTATTGTCGGTCGCGTTGCTGAAAACCTCGATGGGATCCATCGTCCCGGTGGCACCGGAGACCATGAACCCGATGGCACCCATGAACAAGGTGACCGGCAGAATGGCCATCGAATAAATGGTCGTCAGCAGACTCGGTCCCGTGTCCTTGACATGCTCGCGGGAGTAGTCGCTGACATTGAGCATCATGGTCGCGTAGATACCGAGGAACAACATGGTCGCGGACCAGAACGGAACACCCCAGGTGCCTTCGACATCGATGAGATCCGTGCCGATTTCATCACCGTAGGTATTGATAACGCTGATGAACATGTAGATGAGCGCGCCGAGGATGAAAATTACACCGATATTCTCCAGCCATTTAATGCCGGTAAAACCGTAGATTGAGAGCCCGATCTGCAGTACCTGGAAGAGGATGAAGCAGACCACGACGTTGTCGAAGCCGAAGAGTTCCGCGGTCACCAGGTTGATCGCACCCGCTCCTACCCAGCTCTGGAACCCGTACCAGACCAGGGCGGGAATGGCACGGACCAGGCCCGGGATCTTGGTGCCCGCATAACCGAAGGAACTACGCACCTGAACCACGAAAGGAATGCCGTATTTGTGACCGGCCTGGCCATTGATGGCCAGGCCGACAGCGATGACCAGGCATCCGATCGTCACCGCCAGCACGGTTTGAAGCAGGTTCAAGGTACCGACCAGGCTGGATGCGACGGTGAAGGTTCCGATCGAGACGCATCCGCCCATCCAGGCTGCGAGGTACGACCATCGCCCCATAATGCGATGCCGGCTCGGCGCCAGGGTTTCACCCCCCGCTTTGCGCTCGGGAGAGGACGGCACCGGGGCCTGCGCCCCACTGGATGGAGCGTGCTCTTGGGCAACGGATTCGGTGATCGACATTGGGGAACTCCTCCTCGACCAGGGAATACCCGGCCCGGTGATGGCTTCGACTCAGGATCTCCTCCGGACGCTGCACCGACGTTTCTGCGCCGTGTATAAGTTGTTGCAAGAGCCATGAACAAGATTCAGGGGGCCGATCCCAGAGATGATCGCCCCGGCGCCAATCAGCTGGCATAGCCTGGCGGCATGATCCGGCACGCAACGATCGAACAGTACGTAGAGCAGCTGGCCTCCGGGGAGCCCACTCCGGGCGGTGGGGCGACGGCGGCTATTGAGGTAGCCCACGGGGCGGGCCTGGTGGCCATGGCCGCCCGGTTCAGCGATCAGGAGGACTTGGCCGGGCAATGCGGCGCGCTGGCTTCCCGGGCCCTGGGGCTGTCCGACGACGACGAGCAGGCGTTCGCCCAGGTCGCCGAGGCCTACGATCTTCCACGCGAGGACGAACGCCAGCGCCGGGAACGCTCGAACCGGATCCAGCAGGCGCTGCGGGCAGCGACCGCGCCCCCGAAGGAGATCGCCGAGGCCGCTGCGCAGGTCGTCGATCTGGCCGGGAAGGTGCTGGCCGGCTGCAACCCGAACGTGCTCAGCGACGTGGGCGCTGGGCTCGGCGCCGTTCGCGGGGCGGTCGTGGCCGCCGTCCTGACCCTCGAAACGGATCTCGCGCCTCTGCACGACGAGGGCGTCCGGGCGGGGATCCACGAGAATCTCCAGGCCGCCGAGGATCTGATCGCCCGCTCGGACGACCTGATCCGCGAGGTCCGCGGGCGGATCCGCGGCTGACATGGCCTCACCGGCGAACTTCACCCTCATCCAGCTCCGGTACTTCACGGAGACGGCGCGGGCCGGCAGCATGACCGAAGCGGCCAGGAAGCTGCACATCTCCCAGCCGGCGCTGTCCACCGCGATCAATCAGCTCGAACGCGATCTGGGGGTCACCCTGCTCGAGCGGGTCCCGCGCAAGGGCATCAGGATGACGGCGGCCGGCCGCCAGTTCCATCTCGATGCGGTCGCCCTGCTGGCGCACGCCGAGAGCATGAGGGAGCGAACCGGCAATTTCGGGAGCTCTCTCAGCGGCGTGCTGCGCATCGGCATCTACGCCCCGATGGCTCCGTTCCGCGCTCCCACCCTGATCCAGGCCTGCGCCCGCCGCCACCCGGAACTGACGCTGGAGCTCGTCGAAGCCGATCACGACGAACTGGTCCGCCTGCTGGACGACCAGGAGGTCGATGTGGGGCTGGCCTATGCGATGGCGCCGTTCGAGCACTACAAGACCGAGGTCCTGGAGACCATCGCCCCCCATGCCATCGTGCCGGCGGAGCATCCGCTGGCGAGCTCCGCGGCCCCCGTCAGCCTCCGGCAGCTCGCATCGGATCCGCTGATCCTGCTCGACCTCCCGCACACGGCCTCCTACTACGTCAGCCTCTTCCACTCCGCCGGGGTGGAGCCGACCGTGCGCTTCCGGGTGCAGGGGTACGAGACGGTGCGAGGGCTCGTCGGAAGCGGCTTCGGGGTGTCCGTTCTGAACCAGCGCGTTGCCCATGACGTCACCTACGGCGGCACCCGGGTGGTGGCCGTCCCGCTCCAAGGCCCGCTGCCGGGCCTCGACGTGTGCCTGGTGCGCCGGAGCGGGCAGGAGTCGCACCGGATCGATGCGTTCAGCGAGATCTGCCGGCGGCTCTACTCGGGTCTGCGCTGAATCTGCGCTCTCTTTTCCAACCAAAAATCTTGGCCATTCCCATAAGAAAAGTTTATGGATAATGTTGACAATCCATGCGTACAGACCCTTCCGGTGGAACGCGAGAATGGCGCCATACCGGCAATCGCGCACTCTCAAACCCCGAAAATCATTGTTACAGAGCGGTTTCCAGTACGAGGCTCCATGACACTTCCCAGCGGCTGAGCACACCGTCCTGCATTCCACGCGTCACACCATCTATTGACAGTGACTATGTGAATACCGGACTCTGAGTGACCATGACGGACCAAGCAGACAGCCAAGCCCAACACGTTCTGACTCCGCGCAAACCCGGGATCACCCCTATGCAGCGCCGGGTGCTCGCCGGCGGCAGCGTCGGCCAGTTCATCGAGTTCTACGACTTCGCGCTCTACGGCCTCTCCGCCGTCGTGCTCTCCTCGCTCTTCTTCCCTTCGGAGAATCAGCTCGTGGGCCTGCTCGCCCTGTTCGCGACCTTCGGGGTCGCGTTCTTCATCCGCCCGCTCGGCGGTCTGTTCTTCGGCGCCCTGGGCGACCGGATCGGCCGGCGAAACGTGCTCGTCATCACTCTGCTCACCATCGGCGTGGCCACCACCGGGATCGGCCTCCTGCCGACCTACGAGACCGTCGGGCCCCTGGCCCCGATCCTGCTGGTGCTCCTCCGCCTGCTCCAGGGCCTGTCCGCGGGAGGCGAGTCCGCGGGCGCGCCCTCCTTCGTCTTCGAGCACGCCCCGATCCGGCACCGCGGCCTCTTCATCAACATCACCCTGGCGGCGACGGCACTCCCCTCGGTGGTCGCGGCGTTCTTCATCCTGTTCCTCTCCAGCTCGATGAGCGATGAGGCCTTCCAGTCCTGGGGCTGGCGGATGCCCTTCCTCATCGCCCTGCCCCTGGCCCTCGTCGGGCTGTGGATCCGCTCGAGGACCGAGGAGTCCCCCGCGTTCAAGGAGATGATGCACGAGCAGGAGCAGAAGATCGAGGACCAGGAGATCGCCAAGCACACGCCCGTCCGCGATGCCTTCCGCAACAACTGGCTCAAGATGATCCAGGTCGTGTTCATCATGGGCCTCACGGCGATGGGGTTCTACTTCCTCTCCGGCTACTTCGTCTCCTACGTCCAGACCTCCGGCAACCTGAGCCGGGAGCAGTCATTGCTGCTCAACGGCTTCGCGATGCTCATGTACACGATCCTGCTGCCCATCGCGGGCATGATCGGCGACCGGGTAGGACGGCGGCCCATGATGATCGGCGGGGCACTGGCCATCGCCGTCCTGGCGGTGCCCTCCTTCATGCTCGTCACCAGCGGCAGTGTCGCTCTGGCCCTGTGCGGGCAGCTGTTGTTCGTGGTCGCGATCTGCTCCTACGGCGGCGGCTGCTACACCTTCTTCATCGAGGTCTTCGACACGAAGAGCCGTTTCACCTCCGCCGCCTTCAGCTACAACCTGGGCTACGCGATCCTGGGCGGGACGGCGCCCTTCGTGGGGACCGCACTCGTCAACGCGACGGCGGTGCCCTTCTCGCCGGCCTTCTACGTGATCGCCATCGCCCTCCTGACCCTGCTCGCGATGGCGATCACCCGGGTGCCGGAGACCCGCGGCTGGACGAACTGACCCGCACCCGCCGCACCGCCAGACCCTTCGACGATTGAGAGCCACCGAATGACAACCACACCCCCCGCTGAACCCCACGCGGATATCGCACAGCGCTTCCTCGAGGACTTCCACCACGTCGCCACCATCGGAGCGACCGAGCACCAGGGCGTCGAACGGCAGGCCGCCACCGACGCCGACCGCCGCACCCGCGACTGGTTCACCGCCTTCGCCCGCGAGCGCGGCTGGCAGGTCGAGTGCGATCACATCGGCAACCTGTTCGCCACGGTCGAACTGCGCCCCGGCGCCCCGGCGGTCCTCACCGGCTCGCACCTCGACTCCCAGCCCCGCGGTGGGCGTTTCGACGGCGCCTACGGGGTGCTCGCCTCGCTCCATGCCGCAGCCGAGATCGAACGCCGGGTGCGGGACGGGCAGCTGCGCCCCGACTACAACCTCGTCGTCGTCGACTGGTTCAACGAGGAGGGCAGCCGCTTCGCTCCCTCGATCATGGGCAGCTCGGTCTACACGGGCCTCATGGATCGCGACGAGATCGCCGCCGTGCGCGACGCCGAGGGCACCAGCGTGGGCGAGGCCCTGGCGGCTATCGGATACCTCGGCACCTCCACGGGGCCGGAGGAGGTCGCGGGCTACGCGGAGATCCACATCGAGCAGGGGCGGATCCTCGAGCAGGAGGGCATCGCCCTGGGAGCCGTCGATTCGAGCTGGTACACGCAGAAGCTCGATATCGAGGTGCTTGGCGAGCAGTCGCACACGGGAGCCACGGCCATGGCCGACCGCCGCGACGCGCTCGTCGGCGCAGCGCAGGTGATCATGCTGGTCCGCGATATCTGCAGCGAGTTCCCCGACGGCACCCTGGTGTCCTCGGTCGGGCAGATGACGGTCGAGCCCAACTCCCCGATCGTGGTCAACAGCCGGGTCCACCTGGTCGCCGATCTGCGCGCGAACGACCCCGTCATCGTGCAGCAGGCGCGCGACCGCCTCATGGAGCGCTTCCAGCGGGCGGCCGAGGCGGAACGCCTCGAGATCGTCGCACGCGACTTCGACATCCGGCCCAACCGCTACTACCCGGAGGCCGGCGTGGCGCTGCAGGAGCGCGTCGCCGCCGAGCTGGGGCTGAGCGTGCGGCGCATGCAGACCATGGCCGGGCACGACTCGGTGGCCATGAACACGATCACTCCGTCGGTGATGATGTTCATACCGTCGGTCGACGGGGTATCGCACTGCGAGAGGGAGTTCACGGAGGACGGGGACATGGTCAACGGGGTGCACGCCCTCACCGCCGTGCTCGCCGAGCTCCTGACGGGAGCGCTCGACGGCGTCGAGTACCCGGGCTCCGCACCGGCGGAAGGACAGGGGTGACATCGGTGGTGAACCACGGGATCCACGCCCTCGGCGCGGTCGAGACGCTGCGGAGCTTCCGCGCGCGTGAACTATCCCCCGTCGAGGTCCTCGACGCCCTGCTGGATCGCATCCACGCCGACGACGGAGCCGCTCTCGGCGGCCGCGCCATGGACGGCGAGGGCTCCGCGAACGCGGTGAACGCCGTCGTGCAGGTCCTCGAGGGCAGCCGTGCGGAGGCGCTCGACGCCGAACGGCGCTACGCGCGCGGCGAGTACGACGAGACCCTCGGCCGGGGCAGCAGCGCCCTGCTGGGGCTGCCCGTCGCGACCAAGGAGAAGCACGGCATCGCCGGCGAGACCTTGAGCCAGGGATTCTTCGAGCTGCGCGATGACCGTGCCCCGGCCGACCACCCGGTCATCGAGCGCATCCGGGCCGCGGGCGGGATCGTGCACGCCCGCACGGCCTCCCCCGAGTTCAGCTGCGCCACGGTCACCCACTCGAAGCTGTGGGGCGTGACGCGCAACCCGTGGAACCGCGAGCTCTCACCGGGCGGTTCGTCCGGCGGAGCCGGAGCCGCGCTCGCAGCGGGCTTCACCCCGCTGGCGACGGCCTCGGACATCGCCGGATCCACCCGCATCCCGGCCGCCTTCTGCGGCGTCGTCGGCTACAAGGCGCCATACGGGCGCATCCCCGGGCTGCCGCCCCTCTCGGCCGACTGGTACCGCGGCGATGGACCCATGGCCCGCAGTGTGGCCGACACCGCCCTGCTCACCAACGTGCTCTCGGGCATCCACCCCGTGGATCACGGCACCGTTCCCGGTCACGGCCCCCTTCCGACCGAGTACGGGGACGCTGCGCAGTGGCTGGTCGGCAGACGTATCGCGCTGGCGGTGCGGCTCGGGGACTACCCGGTGCATCCCGACGTCGAGCGCGCGGTGCGCGAGACCACGGCACGGCTCGTCGCGGCCGGCGCGGTCGTCGAGGAGTTCGAGCTGCCCTGGACCTCCGCCGCGGTCCGCGATCTGACGATGGGGCACTTCGGCCACATCCTCGCCCCGGCGATGAGGCAGCTGACCGAGGATATGACCGAGGTCGCCGCCTACACGCAGCGCTTCATCGATGACGCCTCGACCGCGGGCCGGAGCATGAGCCTCGTCGACACGCTTGCGGGCGAGGCACGGCTCCAGGCCGATCTCGCCGCCGCGATGGCGGGGTACGACGCGCTACTGGCGCCTGTCAACGCCGTCGACGGCCTGCGCGCCGACGGCGACTACCTCGACGGTCTCGAGGCGACCGGCCCCGCCGGTGGTCCGGTCCGTCTCGAGCACTACTGGCAGGGGCATATGACCGTGCCGTTCAACGTGAGCAACCGCTGCCCCGTGCTGTCGGTACCCGTGGGGTTCGCCGGCAACGGGCTGCCGGTGGGCCTGCAGATCGTCGGGCATCCCTACGCCGAGGAGAGCGTGTTCCGCGCGGGTGCCGCGATCGAGGCGATCCAGCCCTGGCCGCTGGTCGCCGCCTGACGCCGCACGGACAGCCGGCGCACCGTCGACGTGCTGATGACCGTTCCCGACGGGGTCTGACGGTCATCAGCACGTCAACGACGACGAAGCGGCCCGAACGGCGCTACTGCCCTCCAACGCTGCGCCCGGAGCGCAGATGGTCGATGAAACCCGAGATCCGCTCATGGAGCTGCGGGAAGGCGCCCTGGAGCGGGGTCTCGTCCCGGATCACGTCCGCGAGCTCCTCGAGGGTCTCGTCGATCACGGCCCTCCCCCGGCGCAGGCGCCATGCCGAGAACTCCGCTTCGAGATCTTCACGCGTGATCTCCAGATGGCGGTATTTCCTGTTCACCGACAGGGCGAGTCTCCCATCCTTGCTCAGGTGCGCCTGAGGCACGACATCGTAGGCAGGAGCCAGCCGGACCTCCCCATCGGGAGAGTGGAGGAGCCCCAGGTTCTTGGTGTGCATGTCGAGATTCCCGACCGCGACTGCCAGAACCGTCATCCTGGCGAGCCGATGCAGGTCGGGCTCCGGGGTGTGGCGTCTCAAGGTCTCGGCCACCCGCCCCAGGCTCACGACGCCGCCGAGCTCCTGATACTTCTCGTTGCCCTCGGCGCCGAGAGCCTGATTGAAGTCCTCCTGGTGGACTCGTACGCCGTCCCTTCGGTCGTATCGTTCGATGACGAGTGCAGGCAGGCCGTCGAACTCCTGGATCGAGGTGCCGAACTCCGCCAGCCTGATCCGACGAGCCACGCGAGAGCCGAACTCCTCGTCGAAGATGACGGATCCTCCCATCCCGCCGAGCTGCGGTTTGAGAATGTGCGTGGTGGGATGGCCGCCGAGCGCCTGCGCCCAGCCCTGCCCGGTCTCCACCAGGACGACCTTCGGCTGGACGCCTCCGAGCGAGGACTTGCCCGTGGCGGCATCGTTTCCGAGCGGGGAGCCGATCGGGTCCTCGAGCAGTCGGCGGACCTGGGAATCGGTTACCGGTTTGAGCTCCGGTGTCCTGGGCTCGGTGGGGTCCTCGAGGTCCCAGATCTGCAACGCCCCGGCCACGTCCCGGCCGTACCGAGCGAGGAAGGCCGGAGTATCGCCCTTGCGGAGCCTGCTCTGCGCGAGCATGTAGTCGTACTGGTCACCCTCGGGCAGGAGCTCGCTGAACCAGTTTCTACGCCGGGCCGCATGATGGCGGCGTTGAGCGGGGGTCAGCGGGATGGCCACCGACAGTACGGGACTGTTCGTGCCGAAGTGCTCGATGCCCTCTTCGGCCGGGACGAAGTCGTAGTCTCTCGCCCCGCCCTCGATCGTTCCGATGAACCTGTCGTAGAGCTCAACCGCCAGTCTCATCGTCCTCCCTCCAGGTCGCGGTGAGCTCGAGGCCGGTCGCCCCGGCCATGGCGAGCAGGCGCCTCAGATGGATCGTCGACTTGCCGCTCTCGATCTCGCTGACCGCGCTCTGGCTGATGCCGATCTCCTCGGCCAGCTCGCTCTGCGACATGCCGTGGGCCAGCCGCGACTGCTGGATGGCGAGTCCGAAGTCCGCGGGTGTGCGTAGTCGTGCCGTGCGTTTCATCGACCGGCCTCCTGGTGTATCGGGATTCCCGGATATATCCGTGTTATCTGGATTTCAAGATAGTGCGAGTCTATCTTGAAATCCAGATAACACGGGGGCTCGAGGTCGGGGCGCTGCGCCTCCGGAGGCGCATCACTCGCCGCGGGACCACACCCGCCACAGCTGGGCGTATCTGCCTCCGGCCGACACCAGCTCGTGATGGCTGCCCCGCTCGACCACGGTCCCGCCTTCCAGCACGAGGATGCAGTCGCACGCGGCGGCCTGGCTCAGGCGGTGCGCGACCACCAGGGCGGCCCGTCCGCGCACTGCTGCGGCGGCGGTCTGCTCCAGCCTGCGGGCGTCCACGCTGCCCGCCTCGGCGGTGGCCTCGTCCAGCACCGCCAGCTGAGGCCCGGCCAGGGCCAGGCGGACCAGGGCCAGCTGCTGGGAGGCCGCCGGGTCCAGGGTGTGCCCCTGCCGTCCCAGGACGGTGTCCAGCCCTTCCGGGCAGTCGGCCAGCAGGGCACCGGCGCCGAGCCGGTCGATGACGGCCAGCAGGTGGTCGTCACCGGCATCCGGTGCCGCCAGGGTGAGGTTCTCCCGCAGGGTCGCGGCGAATACGTGGTCCTCCTGGGTGACGGTCCCGATCGCCTCGTCCGGAACCGTCGCCGACCGCCGGCCGGAGTCCGCGCCGAGCAAGCCGGAGACGATCGCCGCCAGGGTCGACTTCCCCGACCCCGTGGAGCCCACCAGCGCCACGTGCTCCCCGGGGTGCAGGTCAAGGTCGATCCCGTGCAGGACCTCGGGGCCGTCGTCGTAGGCGAAGCGGACCCCGCGCAGGCTGACCAGTGCGCTCGTAGCGCCGCGTTCCCCGGGTCCGCCGGCGGCAACAGCTCGTTCGGGGTTCCCGGCGGAACCCAGGCGGGTCACCCCGACCACTCGGCCCAGGGCGGAAGCCGCGGACTGCAGGTCGTCGGCGATGAACAGCATCTCGGCGACCGGGTCCATGATCCGCAGGAACAGCAGCACTCCGGCGGTCAGCGCGCCGGCGGTGGTATCCGTGGTCAGCGCGATCCAGGTCGCCACGACCAGCACCACCAGCAAGCCGGCCAGCTCGGTCGAACTCACCCGGGCCATGAGCACGTTCTGCACGATCCTGGTCCGCATCGCCCAGCCCACGTGCACCCAGGAGGCGTCCCTCACCTGGGCCACCTGCCGGTCCTCGAGCCGGTAGGCCCGCACCGTCCGCTCGGCCCTGAAGGTGTCCACCACGTGCCGGGCCCGGCCGGCCAGCGCACGCCGCTCGGCCGCATAGGTGACCGGTCCGGTCCGCAGGTACCAGCGCATGGTCCACGCCACCATCGGCGCCACCACCAGCGCTGCGGCCAGGTAACGCCAGTCCAGTGCCCCCAGCCCGAGACCCACGGCCACGAGCGTGAAGACCAGCGAGGTCAGCCGGGGCAGGATCGAGGTCGCGTTCTCGGACAGCTCGGTCACGTCCGCGGTCGCCCTCGAGAGCACGTCTCCTCCGCCCACGGAGTCCACGAGCTGCCGCGGCAGCCTGAGCACCTGGCTCACGAATCGTTCGCGGAGCCCGGCCAGGACCGGTTCCACCAGTCGGGCCATGCCCCACGCGGAGAGCCAGGCCAGCACCCCCGTGACGACGCCGGCGCTGCCCAGCAGGACGATCATCCACCAGACCGCCTGACCGCGGCCGGCGATGATCAGGTCCACGATCGCGCCGATGAGCAACGGCACCACGAGCGCCATCACGGCCCCGAGGGCGAACAGCAGGAGAATCCCGGCCAGAGCGACCCGGCGGCCCCTGAAGGCCGCCCATAGCTCGGCCAGCGTCTGCCGTCCCGTCGCGACCGGGAGGATGCGCGGCTGCCGCTGCGTGAGCTGCGCCGCAGCGCCGGCTCCGGGGGCCTCCCGCGCGCTCACGATCCGAGCTCCACGGTCTCGTCCGCCACCGCTTCGAACGCCGCCGAGTCGGTGACCACCACGGTGGCCAGGCCGGCCCGGTGCCGGGCCACTCTGACGGCGATCTGCTGCTCGGTGGCGGCGTCCACGGAGGTCGTCGGTTCCACCAGCACCAGCGTCGGCGGGCGCGCGGCCAGGGCGCGGGCGAGGGCGACGCGCTGACGCTGCCCCCCGGACAGGGCGGAGCCGAACTCGCCGGTGTCGTGGTCGTATCCACCGGACAGCTCCGCCGGTTCCAGGCAGGCCGCTCGGAGGGCGCCCGTCGCCTCGGCGTGGTCGACGTCGCGCTGTCCCACCGCGCGCACGTTCTCCGCCACCGAACCGGCCAGCATCTGCGGTGCCCGCGGGGCGGCCAGGACGCCGGGCTGCCCCTGCAGCCCGCGGACCAGAGCACCAGCGGCCTCCGGCCCCGCGGTTCCCGCTTTGACCACGCAGAACCCGGTTCCGGACGCGGCCAGACGCGCCGCCAGGGTGTCCACCCGGCTCGAGATCGCATCACCGGCACCAGCCGCGGTGCCTGCAGTGTCGGGACGGTCCGGATCTCCGCCGGCGGAGAGATCGAGGATCCGTCCCGCGGCCCCGCGCGCGGAGGCCCAGAAGGAGACGAGCGCGTCCACGATGGTGCCCAGCGGGCCGATCACGCTCACGCTCAGCCCGGCGACGGTCGCCAGCGCGCCAACGCTGACCTCCCCCCGAAGACCCAGCACGGCCGCCACCGCCACCACCAGGGCGGCGAACAGGGCGCTGACGCCGGAGACCACGCCGTCGAACCGCGCCTCGGTGGACCGCGCCGCCAAGGTGGTGCGCAGGGTTTTACGGGAGACGGCGCCGTATCGTTCGGCCGCCGCGCGCTCCGCGTGCAGCCCGCGCAGCGTGCGCATTCCCTCGAGGGTGTCCGAGGCCGATCCCGCGACTTCCCCCAGGGCCGCCAGTTCGGCGGCGGACCGGCGTTCGAGCGCTTTGCTCATCAGGTTCAGCAGGGCCAGCATGACCGGCGCGCCCACCAGCACCGTGATCCCCAGCGCCGGGTGGAGGAACCAGAGGATCACCGTGGTGGTGAGCAGCGCCACCGCTTCGCCGGGCGGGTAGACCATCACGAACAGCACCCGGCAGGCTCGGGACACATCGGCCGTGACCCTGGAGAGCACCTCCCCGGGCAGCCGGCCGCCGTTGCCGACCGCCAGGGTGCGCGAGATCACCTGCTGGCTCAGTTCGTGCTGGGCGCGCTGCACCCCGTACCAGCCGATCCGCCCGCCGAAGCGCAGGGTCGAGATCATGATCACGTACAGGCCCGCGAAGACGGCCAGCATGATCGCGAGCGCACCCCAGACCTGCTCTGCGGGCGCACCGTCCAGCGCCGGAGCGAAGACCCGGTCCACGACCGCGCCGATGGCCACGGGGATGAAGGTGGAGGCCAGTTTGCCGACGGCGGTCAGCGTGGCGCCCACGCCGACCCACCGGAGACTGGCCCGGCAGATCTGCCGCAGCAGCCCGGCCGGGGTCGCGCGCGGATCGAAGCGCAGCCGCATGGTCGCCGGCGGTGCGGCCGGGGCCTCGAACCAGCCGTACCTGCGCCTGCTCTCCCCTCCTCCCGTCCAAGTGTCGTTCTCCTCCGTCGGTGTCTTCTCCGTCAGTGTCTTCCGCCCCGGTTCAGCTGACATCTCGGTCCAGGGCCTCCGGCGCGGTGCCGTCCCCTGCTGGGTCGGACAGGGAGACGCCGATCGGCGGGTTCTCGTCGGAGGCCCCGGGGCCGGGCCGCAGCAGGTAGAGGGATCCGCCCCAGCCGACCATCCGCGTGCCCGCCAGGTGCAGCCCGGAGACCTCCGCGAACAGGCCCCTGAGCTCGTCGTCGGTTCTGGCCCCGCCTCCGGTCAGGGCGTAGTCGATCAGGTCGTGCTCGAGATCGTGCTCGTCGATGTCCGCCGGGTCCAGGGGACGTTCGAAGACGTAGACCGTTCCCGTCTCCGGCTCCTGGCGCACGCTGCCCGCGGCGCCGGCCAGGATGTGCCGGGCATCCGCGTCGCCCGAGTTCCTGAGCACCCCTGCCAGCAGGACGGCGGAGTACCGTTCCGCCAGCGGTTCGAACAGGCTGGCCACGGCCGTGCCGACGCGTTCGTGCGCGGGGTGGTTCACCGCGTACTGCTCGAGCTCGTCGGGGGTGCCCAGTACGGTGACCCGCACGGCCGGATCGGCTCCGGCCAGGGTATGGGCCAGCTCCCCGGCGGCCGGCCCCGCCACCGCCACCGTGGGCAGCTGCGCCAACGGCAGGGCCCCGGCCAGCGTCGCGGCGATGTACCCGGCGAACTCCTCGGCGTCCGCGATCCGGGAGGCCTGCAGCGCCGGGGTCTGCTCGACGTATTCGCGGTGAGTGGCGCCGTAGTGCCGGACGTGGCCCTCCCCCGTGCCGCGCACGGCATCGAGCAGGGACAGGCAGGCGGCCACCTCCGCATAGGCGTGATAGCCGTCCAGATCGAGTTCCTGCTGGACGTGCTCCTCCTCGAGGATCTGGCCGACGGCGCCCAACCGGTACCGCGTGGTCGTATCGGCCGGCATGCCCTCGTGCCGGTCCGGTGTCCCCTCGGCCTCCAGTACCTCGAGGGCGGCCAGGTAGCGCAGCAATCTGGCCAGCCCGTCCTCGGGCACGCCCAGGGCAGAGGCCAGCTCGGCCGGGGACTTCGCGGCGCCGTCGAAGGCCTCGGCCAGCCCCAGGGTCACGGCGGTCCGGATCGCGAAACCCGGCACGATCTCGGCGAGCTCGTGCAGCCGTTCGGCGGCGCTCTCGGCGTCGGAGTCCTCGGGCAGCTCCGGGTCCTCGGAGGAGGCGGCGACCGCCTGACGACGCCAGTACCCGGTGACCTCGACCTGCTCCCGGTCCAGGCCCCGTTCCCTCTTGAGCCACCGGCGGATGGGCGCCAGGGTCAGCGCTTCCCCGGCCACCCAGGCGAAGGGTGTGCCCTCCCACCAGTCGGCGGCGACGATTGCGTCCTGGAGCAGCGTGGTGGTGCCCGGCTCCGCACCGTCGCGGCTGAGCCAGGTCAGCTCCACGCCGTCGGGGACGGGAAGCTCCGGCTGGCGGTGCGAGTCCTCCGCCACCTCGATGAACACCTGGCCCCGGGCTCCCGCGGGCCACTCCTCGAGCCAGCGCCCGATGGCCGGCAGGGCGGTCTCATCCCCGGCCACCAGGGTCCAGTCCGCCCCTTGAGGGTGGGTCGAGGAGGACTTCGGGCCGGCGATCGGGATGACGTCACCGGGCTGGGCGCGGCGCGCCCAGGTGGTCGCCGCCCCCAGGCCGTGGACCACGAAGTCGACGTGCAGCTCACCGTGCTCCCCGACGGCGGGATCCCAGCGGCGGGCCGTGTAGGTGCGGAAGACCAGGTGCTCGTCGCGCGGCCAGATCACCCGCCCCTCTCCCTGCTCCGGGAACAACGGGGTCTCACGGGAGGGGTGGGTGAAGAACAGCTTGAACTCGTCGTCGAACCCGTCGGAACGGAAGGCGTTGACCGGCAGCCCGTTCGGGGCGGTGTGCGCCTTCATCCCCGGTCCGCCCAGGGTGATCCTGCGCATCCCGGGCGTCACGTCGGTCACGCGGAGCACTTCGACCTCGCGGACGGTGATGGGGAAGATCTCTGTGTGCCGGAGGCTCTGGGCCATGTCAGTACTCCTGTGAATCGTCGGCGAGGGCCCCGGCTTCTGCCGGCGGGTCCTCGGGGGCGAGGGGGAAGACGGCGGGTGTACCCGTCACCGGGTCCGGTACCACCAGGCAGCGCAGCCCGAACACCTCCTCGATCAGCCCGGCCGTGAACACCTCGGCGGGCGTGCCCGTGGCCACCACCTGGCCGTCCTTCATGACGATCAGGGTCGAGGCGTAGCGGGCGGCCTGGTTGAGGTCGTGCAGCACGGCCACGACGGTCCGTCCCTGCGCGTGCAGCCTGCGGAAGAGCTCGAGCAGCTCGTACTGGTGGGCGATGTCCAGGAAGGTGGTGGGCTCGTCCAGCAGCATGATGGGGGTCTGCTGGGCCAGCAGCATGGCCACCCACACCCGTTGTCGCTGCCCGCCGGAGAGCTCGTCCACGAGCCTCCCGGACAGTTCCGTGGTGCCGGTGGCCTCGAGCGCGGCGGCCACGGCGTCGCGGTCCTGCGCGCTCCACTGCCGGAACAGGCCTTGATGGGGGAACCGGCCGCGGGCCACCAGGTCGGCCACGCGGATCCCGTCCGGGGCCAGGGAGGTCGGCGGCAGCAGGCCCATTCTGCGAGCCACCTCCTTGGCCCCGTAGGACTGGACGTCGGCGCCGTCCAGGACCACGCGGCCGGAGGAAGGGGCCAGGATCCGGGAGATGGTGCGCAGCAGCGTGGACTTCCCGCAGGCGTTGGGGCCGATGATCGCGGTGAAGGAGCGTTCGGGAACCGCCACGGAGAGGTGCTCGGAGATCACCCGGGTGTCGTAGGCGATCGTCGCGTCCTCGACGCGAACCGGGGCATCGGCGCCGGCGTGCACGTGAGCAGCGGGGGTCGGTGCAGGGGTCACAGATGCCTCCGGGCTTCGCGGATCAGCAGGATGATGAAGTAGGTGCCGCCGATGCACACGGTCACCAGGCCCACCGGGATCGGCAGGAACCACATGGCCGAGAGCACGGCGATCGCATGGGCGGCGGACAGCAGCAGGGCGCCCATGGCGGCCGACGACGCCAGGCCGACCCCCGCCGTTCCGGCGACGCGGCGGGCGAGCTGGGGCGCGGCCAGGGCGATGAACCCGATGGGCCCGGCCGCCGCGGTCACGATCGCCGTGGTCATCACGCCCAGGACCATCAGCAGCAGGCGGTCGCGGTTCAGGGCGACCCCGTGGGCGCGGGCGCCGTCGTCGCCCAGCTCGAGCTGGCGCAGCCCGGATGCCAGCAGCGCGGACCCGAGGACCACCACCGCGGCGAGCAGCATCGCCGGGACGAGATTGGACCAGCTGGTGCGCGACAGCGTGCCGGCCGACCAGAAGCCCACCGCTATCGCGTCCTGCAGGTTCGCGCGGGTGATCAGATAGGAGTTGACCGAACCGAGCATGGCGGCGACGCCGATGCCCACGATGATCAGCCGGAAGCCCTGGATGCCCCCGCGGAAGGCCAGCAGGTAGACCACGGCTGCGACGACGATGCCGCCGACGATGGCCGCCGTCGCCACGGTCCAGTAGTTGCGGGTGCCGAACACCAGCATGGTCACCAGCACCGCGGTGAACGACCCGGCGTCGAAACCGATGATGTCCGGGGAGCCGAGCGGATTGCGGGTCAGGGACTGGAAGATCGCCCCGCCAAGACCCAGCAGCGCGCCGAAGACCAGGGCGGCCAGGGCGATCGGCAGGCGCCATTCGATCACGATGACCCGGTGGAACTCATCGCCCGTGCCCGCCAGCGCGGCCAGCACGTCGGGGATCGTCAGGGGGAAGTCGCCGATCGCCATCATGGCGATGACGATCATCACCGCGATAGCGGCCATCACCAGGGTCACGGTCAGCGACCTGACGCCGATCCGGCTCGAGAGCCTCCGGGTCGTGAGCTCGAGGGTGGGGGTGCCGAAGTCGACGACGGCGCGCCGGGCTCCGGGTCCGCCCTCCGGCCCCTCGCGGCGCTGCCGCATATAGAGGCTCATAGTCCGCTCGCTTTCTTGCGTCTGACCAGGGCGATCAGCACCGGGGCGCCGACGACGGCGGTGACCAGGCCGACCTCGATCTCGCTGGGGATGACCACCACCCGCCCGAGCACGTCGGCCAGGAGCACCAGCACGGGCCCCGCCAGGGCGGAGTAGGCGATCACCCAGCGTTGGTCCGGGCCGGTGAACCACCGGACCACGTGCGGGACCATCAGCCCCACGAAGGCGATGCCACCGGTCAGCGCGGTCCCGCCGCCGGCCAGGACGGTCACGGCGACGATCCCGAGAAGGCGGGTGCGGGTCACGTGCGCGCCGAGCGAGGTGGCGAAGTCGTCCCCCAGTGCGATCGCGTTGAGCGACCCGGAGATCGCCAGGGCGATGACCAGGGCCACCAGGAGGTAGGGGAGCATCAGCTCCACCCCGCTCAGATCGGTGACCACCACCGAGCCGAGGCCCCAGCGGCGCACGTCGCGGAAGGTGTCCGGGTCGAACAGTTCCATGACCGTGCCGATGCCGCCGAGCACGGCGCTGAGGGCCACCCCTGCGAGCACCAGGGTGGCCGGGGAGGCGCTGCCGCGGCCGCCCGAGCCGATCAGGTAGACCAGCACGGTGGCCACGAGCGCCCCGGCGAAGGCTATCCACAGGAACAGCGGACCGCCCGTCACGCCGAGAAGACCCACCCCCACGGTGACCGCGAACCCCGCACCGGCATTGACGCCGAGGATGCCAGGGTCGGCCAGGGGGTTGCGGGTGATCGCCTGGATCAGCGCCCCGGCGACGGCGAAGGCCGTACCGGCCACCACCGCGAGCACGGTGCGCGGCACGCGGAGGGTCCACACGATCAGCGAGGCCTCCGAGCCGTCCGGATGGACCAGTCCCTGCCAGGTCTCGGCCGGGGTCTTCATGCTGGCCCCGACGAGCAGGCTCAAGAACAGCGCGGCCAGCAGGGCCGCCAGCACGACGACGAGGCCGAGGACGCGCCGCCGCCACAGGAACTGCGGGGCGGCGGTGACGTCCTCGACGCTCGTCGGCGGCTGAGCGAGGGCAGCCGTAGCAGGCATCAGTCCTGGATGGCGTCGCTCAGCAGCGGAGCCAGGGTCTCCGTGGCCCAGACCTCGCCCATCGGTCCCGCGACGTGCAGGGCCCATGCCACATTGCCCTCATGCGCCTCGCCGTCGACCTCGAATCCGTCGATGGTGTTGAGGTAGTCCACCGTGTGGCCGTTCTTGACCACCGGCAGGTTCTTGTAGAGGTCGAGGTCCTTGATCGTGTTGATCGTGGACGCGCTCTCCCCGCGAGCGGAGTTGTCGGAGATCAGCATGACATCGGCGTCCAGTTCGGGGAGCTTCTCGTTGGAGACGGTGGGGTCGTTGACGAACTTGCTCGAGTTGGGGTTCTCGGCGAAGCCCATGTCGGAGAAGACCGCCTCCGAGTTGGAGCCGGAGACGTTGTTGAAGTTCAACCCGGTCTCCGTGTCGTAGTAGACGGCGTAGGTGATGGTCTTGCCGTCGAACTCGGGGTGATCCTCGCGCACCTTGGCGACGGTCTCCTCCTGCTCGCCGATCTTCTCCTCGGCGGCGGCCTTCAGGTCCAGTGCCTCCCCCACGTCGGTCATCCGCTGCTCCCAGGTCTCCCCGGCCTCCGGCTCGCCGTTCTCGCCCGAGACGGTGGCCACCGGCGCAATGGTCTTGAGCCGGTCGTACTTGGACTGGTCGATGTTGAACGTGGCCACGATCAGGTCCGGCTTCGCCGCGGCGAGCGCCTCGTAGGGCGGCTCGTTCCAGTCCACCTCGGCGGTGTTCTCGATCTCCTGCGGGAAGGCGTCCTGCATCCAGACCATCTCCTCGATGTCCGAGGGCGCGAAGACGGGGGTCACCCCGAGCATGGAGAGGTACTCGCCGTCGTGCTCACCGGCGAGCACGGCCACCCTCTCCGGCCGCTGCTCCAGGCTGGTCTCGCCCCACGGGGAGTCGAGGGTCAGCGGGTACTGGGTGGTGCCCTCGGCCTCGGGAAGGAGGGCGCTGCCGCCGTCGGCGGAGGTGCTGGAGTCCCCCGAGCCGGATCCGCCGTTGCCGGAATCGCCGCAGGCGCCCAGGCCGAAGGCGAGGACGACAGCGGTGGCCACGGCGGCGCCGGTGCGCAGGCGGGGCGCCTGGAGGACGGAGAGCTTCTTGTTCATGGAGGGGAGGACCTTTCAATCACGGCACACGACAGCCCCCAATGGCAGTCGAATTTAGCTAAGGCTAACCTTCGCTATTCTGGGAGGGCGTGCGCGATGCGTCATCGTGCGTGCAGGATGCGTCAGATGGGAAACGCCGTGGGAGTAGCAATGGCCGCCGTCGGGCCGGTACACGCCGGATCGGGTGAATCGGGCGCGGGACTGGGGATCCCCTCGATCCGGGTTCCCGAGCGAGTGCACGGGGACTGCCACCTGCTGCTGTGGCAGCACCGCGGCTCCACCGATCTGCACCTGAACGGGGTCGCCCACTCGCTCGCGGCCGGGCACGTGTGCTGGGTGCCCGCCGGCGTGCGGCACCGGCTCAGCGTCGGCCCGGAGTCGGTGGTCCTACCGGTGTTCGTCCGCCTAGGCCTGCCGGTCGGGCATCTGAGGGCCGGAGCCATGTGGCCGGTGGACGACGACTTCGCGACCCTGCTGCTGGCCATGGTGCAGCATCAGTTCAGCCCGGTGCTCAACGCCGGAGCCGACCTGGAGGTCCAGCTGGTCGACCGGATCACCGGGTGGCGCCAGCCCGGCCGTCCTCCCCTGCCGCGTTCCCGGGAGGCTCTGGAGGTCGCCGCCCTCCTCTTAGCCGACCCCGCCGATCCCAGGCCCTTGCGCGACCTGGTGGCGGGAGTCTTCGTGTCCCAGCGCACGGTGGAGCGGCAGTTCCTGGCCGAGACCGGGCTGACCCTGCAGCGGTGGCGCAGTCACCACCGGCTGGCAGAGGCCCTGAACCGGCTGTGCGCGGGCTGCCCGCTGGCACTGGCCGCGCAGAGGGCGGGATACCAGGACGTCACGGCGTTCCGGCGAGCCTTCAAGGCCAGGTACGGGGTGCCGCCGAGCCGGTTCGACGAGGTCGCCGACCGGTTCGAGCAGGTGACCGCCGCGAGCTGATGCAGCCGTGACGTGCATCTGACCGTTCCGCACGGGATCCGACGGTCAGAAGCACGTCAACGACGTCGCCGGAGGCCGAGCATCCCTACGAGGGCCTCCCCTGCCCCGCCCGCTCGGCGGTACGGGTCTCGGGGAGCCAGCCCAGCGGGTCGGCCCGCAGGTCGTCGAGCGGCACACCGGATTCCCGGCTGAGCGCCCGCAGGAGGGTGGCGCTCGTGGCGAATCCCGCCGTCTTGGCGGCGCTCACGTTGCTGGCCCCGCCCCGCAGGCTGCGCACCGCGCGGCTCAGTCGGCGCCGCGTCCGCCAGCGCGTGAACCCCATGCCCGTCTCCGCGGCGAAGATCCGCTGCACCTGCCGTTCGCTCATCCCCACGCGCTCGCACAGCATCGCCAGGGTCGCGGCGGAGTGCACGGAGGCCTCCGCGATCCGCGCCACGATCGGATGGGCGGGCACGGGGGCCGCGAAGACCTCCGCGCACTGCTCGAGGAGGATCTCCTCGAGACCCCGCGTGAACACGTCGGCCTGCTCGTCCGTGCCGGGTTGGGCCGCCAGGCGGGCCAGCATGAGGTCGGTGATGGCCGGGACGACGCCCAGCACCTGGATCCGGCTCGCCGGGGCGGCCGCCGGGGACATGACCGGGCCCAGGGCGATCGAATGCCCGTCGAGCGCCAGGGAGTGCGGCACCTCGGCCTGCAGCCACACGGACGTGCGCGGTTCGAGGACGATGACCCGGCCGTCCGCTGTGAACTTCCCCCGGCCCATCACCATGTGCACCAGGTGCGGCAGCTCATGGGTGTGCTCGGGGTGCCCGGTGAAACGCACCGCGTTCTCCGGCACGGCCATGGCCAGCTCTCTCCTGAAACCCACGTCCTACTCTCCTCCGCCCCTCATCCGTCCGGTCCCTCGGTGCGGCCACCGGCCGCACCGCCGGCGATCGTGCGCGCAGCCCGGCGAGCCGGCCAGGCCTACCGGCCGCGGATGTCGCTTCCGGACCGCTCGCATGTCGCATCAGGACGACCGCTGGACGATCCGTCCCTTATGTTCGTCAATTGGCATTATGTAAGGCTAACCTAAACACCGCCCGGAGGATCCATGAGCCGTCTGTCACTGCCCCACCGCACCACCCGTTCGCTCGCCGCGGTGACCCTGGCCTCCGCCATGCTGGCCCTGGCCGGCTGCGGCTCGGGTGGCGGCGACGCCGATGGTCAGGACTCCGGGAGCAGCGCGGCCTCGGAGACCCGCACCGTCTCCACCCCGAAGGGCGACGTCGACGTGCCCGCGGATCCGAAGCGCGTGGTCGTGCTCAACTACGCCCTGGCCGGCTACCTCTACGACATGGACGTCCCCGTCACCGCGACCATCCCCGAGGACGCGGACCAGGAGGCCGGCGAGTTCTCCGAGTTCTGGGGCGACGCCCCGTCGGAGGACGGCACGGAGTTCCTGCCCTGGTCCCCCGACGGCTTCGACCTCGAGGCGATCCTGGAGGCCGACCCCGACCTCATCATCGCGGGCGGCTGGGGCTTCCCCAACTTCCAGGCCGATGCCGCCTACGACGACCTCACGGCGATCGCCCCGACCGTCATGGTGGACAAGAGCTTCGCCGACTGGCAGGACCAGGCGGAGTTCCTGGCCGTGGACGTCTTCGACAAGCAGGAGGCCTACGACGACATGGTCTCGACCTACGAGGCACGGGTCGAGGAGGTCGGCGACGCGATCGAGGTTCCCGCTCAGCCCACCTCCTTCCTCTCCGTGACCGGCGACGGGACCCCTTACCTGGTGTTCGAGGGCACCGGCCTGCCGCTCATGTTCGACCAGCTCGGCTTCGAGACCAACGACCTGGTCGCGCAGCACGGCCTGGAGCCCTACCAGCCCGGCGGTGACCTGGCGGAGCTGTCCACCGAGCAGCTGGGCCAGATCGTCGACAGCGAGAGCCTGTTCGTGCTCGGCTTCAACGCGGACACCACCTCCGTCGAGGCGCTGTCGTCCGAGCCCGCCTACGGCAGCCTTCCGGCCTTCCAGTCGGACAACGCCTTCGACCTGCCGTACTGGGCGCTGCGCCACGACTACGACGAGGCTCTGGCGCTGCTGGACATGGTCGAGGAGGAGTTCGGCAAGTGAGCCTGCAGGGCCTGGTCATCCACCCGCTGGTGGTCCGCACCGTGCACGTCGTGTCCGTGGAGTCCGTGACTCCACGGATGCGGCGGGTGCGGTGCGGCGGTGACCAGCTGGGCGCCTTCTCCCGCGACGGGCACGACCACCCGGCCTTCGCGGCACCCGGTTCGACGACCACGTCAAGCTGCTCTTCGCCGACGGCGGTCCCGTCGAGACCGCGCTGCCGCTGCAGCTGGCCGACGGCATCGAGTGGACGCCGGCGCCGCACCGGGCCGCCCGGGACTACACCCCGCGCCGCATCGACCCCGCCACGGGCGAGCTGGTGCTCGACTTCGTCATGCACGGAGACGGCCCCGCCGCCGCGTGGGCGCAGAAGGCCCGGCCCGGTGACCGGCTCAGCTTCGTCGGACCCAAGTCGTCGCTCGTGCTGCCGGAGGAGATCAGCTCGATCGTGCTGGTGGGCGACGAGACCGCGCTGCCGGCGATCGGGCGCTTCTTCGACGAGCGGCCGGTCCGGGTCCCCGCGCACGTGCTGGCCTTCGCCGCCGATGCGAGCGCGCATCAGCACCTCGGGGAGGCCGCGGGGGACTCCGTCCGCTGGGAGCTCATGCCCCGGCCGGACGGGGAGCTGATCGCGGCTGCCTTCGAGCGCCTCGCCGCCACGCACGACCTGGGCGAGAACCCGTTCGTATGGGCTGCCGGGGAGGCGGCCTCCCTCCTGCCGCTGCGCAGGCTCATCGCGGGCAAGGTCCCGCGTGATCACCGCAGCATCATCGGCTACTGGCATGCGGAGAAGGAGGAGTCGGCGGGCGCGGTCGCCCCGGCGCTCCCGGAACCGCCCGTGGCGTGGTTCGCCGTGCGCACCGCCCTGCAGCTGGGGCTCCTCCGCGCCCTGGCGGACCGGCCGATGACCGCCGGCCGGCTGAGCCGGGAGCTGGGCCTGCCCGGCCAGCGCCTCGACCCGCTGCTCGGCGCTCTCGCCTCCCAAGGGCTCGTGACCCGGGAGGCTGACGATTGGGCGGCCGCTCCTGCCGCCCGGGATCTGCTCGACGACGAGCACTCCCAGGAGGAGTTCGTCGGCCCGGAGGCCGAGCAGGTCCTCTCCCTGTCCCGCCTGGACGATGCCCTCCGCACGGGATCGTCGGCCTGGGAGCTCGCCAGCGGCTCGTCCTTCGCGGACTCGCTCGCGGAACCGGCCATGGCCGAGCACCTGGAGCACGAATCCGAGTCCCTCGTCTACCTGCAGCACAGCATCGTGCACGCCCTGGGCGATCTGCGGGCCGATGAGATCACCGTGGTGGGCCCCGGCGCCCCGGTCCTGCTCGAGGTGGCGGCTCGCGGCGGCTACCCGGGCAGCCTGAGCATCGGCACCACCGGCACCGGCGCTGTGCCCGGCTCGGGTTCCGGCTCGGGTTCCGGCTCCGGGACGGAGCCCGCCGACGTCGCGATCTCCGCCTTGCTGCTCCACCACCTCGACGACGACGGCGCCCGTGAGCACCTGCGCGCTCTGGCCGGTCTCGGCCGGCGGGCGCTGCTGCTCGACGCACCGGCGCCGGACGCCCTCTCCCCCGCCGCCGCGCTGCACGGCCTGGTCGGGTTCGCCACGACCGGGGTTCCCGCGCGGACCTGGGAGCGGATGGCGGAGCTGGCGGAGGAGACGGGCTGGCACGCGCATGAAGCGCGCGGACTGGGCTGGGGGCTGGTCGCCGTCGAGCTGACGCCCCGGGAGCCCGCCGGGGAGCGGGAGCCACACCGGGAATGATCGGCTCCTCGTCCGCGCAGCAGCCGCGCGTCCGCGCCGGCCACGGGCACGTCCCGCGCCGTCGTCGCCCGGGCGTGCTCCTGCTCGCGCTGCTCATCGCCTGCGCGGTCCTCGCGTTCACGGCCGCCCTGAGCCTCTTCATCGGCTCCGCGGCCCTGTCACCGGCCGACGTCCTCGCGGCGCTCTTCCATCCGGACGACCTGATCGCCCAGGTCACGGTGGCAGACCTCCGGCTGCCGCGCACCCTGCTGGGCGTGGTGGTGGGGGCCGCGCTGGGGACCGCGGGGGCCATGGCCCAGGCGGTGACCCGGAACCCGCTCGCGGACCCCGGGATCCTGGGCGTCAACGCGGGCGCGTGACTCGCCGTCACCCTGGCCGTGGCCTTCCTGGGACTCACGCGCATCCAGGAGTACCTGTGGTTCTCCTTCGCCGGCGCCCTCTGCTCCTTCGTGCTCGTCTACGCGATCGCGCTGCGCGGCCCCCACGGGGCGACACCCGTGCGGCTGACCCTGGTGGGCGTCGCCGTGACCGCGGTCTTCACCGGGGTCAGCCAGTCGCTCGCGCTGCTGCGTCCCCAGGTGTTCGACCAGATGCGGTTCTGGGGCGCCGGATCGCTGGCGGACCGGCCTCAGGGCACCCTCGCGGTCATCGTGCCCTTCGTGCTCGCGGGGGTGTTCTTGGCCCTCCTGACCGGACGGGCGGCGAATGCGATGGCCATGGGCGACGAGCGGGCGAAGACCCTGGGGGTCCCCGTGACCGCGGTGCACGTGCTCATGACCGTGGTGATCACCGTGCTGTGCGGTGCCGCGACGGCGGCGGCGGGCCCCATCGCGTTCGTGGGCCTCATGGTCCCGCACGCCGTGCGCGCCCTGACGGGACCGGATCAGCGCTGGGTGCTCGCCTTCTCCGTGGTCCTGGCCCCGGTCCTCCTGCTGGCCGCCGACATCACCGGCCGGCTCCTGGTCTGGCCCGCCGAGCTCCAGGCGGGCATCGTGACGGCCTTCCTGGGCGCGCCGGTGCTGGTGCTCCTGGTCCGGCGGGCGGAGAGGGGCGGGCTGTGACCCAGCGGAGCCCCGTACGCATCGGGCCGTTCAGCCGCCTGGTCTCGTGGCGGGATGCGGCCATCGCCTGCATCCTGATCGTCCTCATGATCGGACTGGTCCTCGCAGCGCTGTCCTTCGGCGAGCGAGACATCCCCCTGGGCAGGGTGCTGGCCGCGTTCCTGCCCGGTTCGGAGGCCCTGGACCGCATGGTGGTCGTGGAGTGGCGGGCACCGCGAGCGCTGGGCGCCGCGGTGTTCGGGGCGTGCCTGGGCGTGAGCGGGGCGCTGTTCCAGACCCTCACGCGCAATCCGCTCGGCAGCCCGGACATCATCGGGCTGAACACCGGCGCCTATACCGGGGTGCTCGCGGTGATCTGGCTGGGAGGGACCGGGTACGCCGCCTTCGCCGCCGGCGCGGTGACCGGCGGCCTCCTCACGGCGGCCCTCGTCTACCTGCTGGCCTACTCCGCGGGTCTGCAGGGCTTCCGGCTCATCATCGTGGGTATCGCCGTGAGCGCGTTCCTCAGCTCCGCCAACACCTGGTTCGTCGTCAAGGCGAACGCGGACGAGGCACTGCGGGCCGCCGTCTGGGGCGCGGGCACGCTCAACGGCATCCGCTGGCCGCAGGTGCTCTCGGCGGGTGCGGCCGCGATCGTCGTCGCCTGCGTCCTCCCCTGGCTCGCGCGCAGGATCAGCCAGCTCGAACTGGGCGAGGACGCCGCCCGGGTGCGCGGTGTGCCGGCCGAGCCCGTCAAGGCCATCCTCGTCCTGGTGGGCGTCGCCTTCACCTCCCTGGTCACGGCGGTCACGGGACCGATCGCCTTCATCGCCCTGGCCGCACCCCATATCTCGCGCAGGATCCGCCGCCGGACGAGTGGTTTCGACGCCGTCGGTGCCGCCCTGACCGGCGCGGTGCTGCTGGTCGGCGGCGACCTCATCGCCCAGCACGCGCTGCCGTCGTCCAGCCTGCCCGTGGGCGCCGTCACCGTGTGCCTGGGCGGCGCCTACCTGATCTGGCTGCTGTTCACAGAGGACCGGAGGAGCTGACGTGAAGATGTCCGCCAAGAATCCCGCCAGGAATCCCGCAGGGGATCCGGGGATGGAACCGGAAAGGGGCCTCGGCGACCGGCCGGGCACTGCCGGCGCGCTCACCGCGGAGGGACTCACCGTGGGCTACCGCGCCGAGTCGGCCGTGCTGGAGGACGTGTCCGTCTCCGTGCCGCGCGGCGGGTTCACCGCGATCATCGGTCCCAACGGCTGCGGCAAGTCGACGCTTCTGCGCGCGTTCACCCGCCTCCTCCCGCCCAGCAGTGGGAGGGTGCTCCTGGACGGGCGGGACATCGCGGCCGTGCGGACCGCGGAGCTGGCCCGCCGGCAGAGCCTGCTCCCCCAGCAGTCACCGGTGCCCGACGGCATCCGCGTCGAGGAGCTCGTGCGCCGCGGCCGCTATCCGCACCAGAGCCTGTTCGCGCAATGGACGGAGGGCGACGAACGGGCCGTTGCCCATGCGATGCGGCTGACCCACGTCGAGGAGCTGTCCGACCGACTGGTGGACACCCTCTCAGGGGGCCAGCGGCAGCGGGTCTGGATCGCGCTGTCGCTGGCCCAGGACACCCCGTTGCTCCTGCTGGACGAGCCCACCACCTTCCTGGACATCGCGCACCAGGTGGAGACCCTCCGCCTGCTCGACCGCCTGCGGGCCGAGGGCCGGACCATCGTGGCGGTGCTGCACGACCTCGATCACGCCGCGCGTTTCGCGACCCACATCATCGCGATGAAGGAGGGCCGAGCCCTGGCCGCCGGTGCCCCGGCCGAGATCCTCACCGAGGACCGGATCGCACAGGTCTTCGGGCTGGCCTGCAAGGTGATCGCGGATCCGGATACCGGAACGCCCGTGGTGCTGCCCCGCTGAGCGGATCCGGTCGCCCGGGCCTTCCAGCCGGCGGCGGACCGGTAAACCTGACGGAAATATGGGCGCTGTACGATCCGCGGCATGGATCTCGCCGGATTCAATCGAGCCGAACCAGCCGAGGCCAAGGCCGCGGCGCTGGTCTGGGCGAACGTTCCCGCCTGGGCCGAGGCCGTCGTGATGCTCCGGCCTTTCGCCTCCGTCGAGGAGGCTGCGGCCGCCGCTGCCTCGACGTCCTCGTCCTGGGACGCCGCGGACCTCGATGCGGCGCTCGCGCATCATCCCCGGATCGGGCAGAAGCCCGTCGGCTCGGGCACCGAGGCCGAGGCCTCACGGCGTGAGCAGGCCGCGATGAGCGACGCCTCCGCCGATGTCACCACGGCCATGGCGCAGGCCAACGCCGACTACGAGCAGCGTTTCGGCCGGGTCTTCCTCATCCGCGCCGCGGGCAGGTCGCCCGAGGACATGCTCGCCGAGATCCGGCGCAGGCTCGGCAACGACGACGGGGCCGAGACCGCCGAGGCCATCGGCCAGCTCCGTCAGATCGCCCTGCTGCGCCTGCGCACAGAGCTCGCGGCAGCCGGATAGCCCAGGCCGGGCTCGATCCGGCGCCAAGGGCCTGATACGAGCCGCCCCACATCCCCCGTCCCGTCCAGTCACACCAGGCAAGCCAGGACCGCGGTCCTGGGAACCCGTAGAAGGAGCACATCATGAGCGCCCATCTCACCACCCACATCCTCGACGCCGCCTCCGGCGCCCCGGCCAGCGGCATGGGGGTCGCCCTCGCCACCCTGGAGGGGGAGCAGATCGATCGCGGGGTGACCGATGCGGACGGGCGCCTGGCACTCGGCCCGGAGACCCTCGTTCCCGGCGACTACGCCGTGGTCTTCAACACCGGATCGTACTTCGAGGCCAAGGACGTCGAGGCGTTCTACCCCGTGGTCACGGTGACCTTCACCGTGAGCAACAGCTCGCACTACCACGTGCCGCTGCTGCTGAGCCCCTTCTCGTACTCCACCTACCGCGGCAGCTGAGGCGGTCCTCTCCTCAGGGGCACGCCCCTTCAGCCACGCCCCGGTCGCCGGGAGCCGGTAGGGCACTCAGTGCCCGAACTCCGCGCCTCCCGGTGCCTGGGGCGTATTGCGCAGTGTCAGCCAGATCGCCGTCGCCGGCTCATCGGGCGATTCGTTGACGACGCGGTGAGGGCGGCTCGCCCAGAAGGACAACGAGCCACCGGGACCGAGTTCCACCGTGCCCTCGGTGAACTCGAAACGCAGCGTGCCGCTGATCACGTGACCGACGTCGAATCCGCTGTGCACCAGCATGGCGCCGTCGATACTGGATGAGGTCAGCGGGGGATACACGGTCTCGTACAGGTCGACGCCCTCCACCCGTACCGGGGTGAGCCTCTTGTAGACCACGCCCTGGCCGAGCACCGTCTCCGAGCCCGCTCCCACGGAGGAGACCGTGATGCCGGGGATCGGCTCGGTGGTCTGCCCGCCTTCCAGGGGCACGGGGCGCAAGACGTCGTTGTCGTCGAAGATCGCCGAGACGGGGACGCCGAAGACGCTGACGATCTCGATGAGCCGGTTGACCGACGGCTGCATGACCCCCTTCTCGATCTGGGAGAGGGCGCTCGAGGAGATCCCGATCGTCTCCGCGACGGAGCGCAACGACATGCCCGCTTCAGTGCGCAACTGCCGCAGCCTGGCACCGATCTTCTCGGCGGACGCCGCTCGTTGCTCTGACACTGGGGCTCCTTATCCCATCGTCCGCACCCGGAGGCCCCGGGAGCTGAAACGCGATCTTCACATCACTGAAACCACCGGTGGATCCTTAAGCAATAGCTTTATTCCTCAAGCGCAAGCTTAACAAGCGAGAGGAACGAAGCATGACCGACGTAAGCGTAACCCTAGGCGCCAACAAGTACGGCAAAGCCGAGAACCGGGTGGTGCGCATCAAGCGCGACACCGCCCGCCATGAGATCACGGACCTGAACGTGACCTCCCAGCTGCGCGGGGAGAAGCTCGTCGACTCCTACCTGGCCGGTGACAACAGCCTGGTGGTGGCCACCGACACGCAGAAGAACACGGTCTTCGCCTTCGCCAAGGAGCACGGGATCGCTTCCCCCGAGGAGTTCCTGCTGACGCTCGGGGAGCACTTCACGAGCGAGTTCGAGTGGATCGAAGGCGGTCTGTGGCAGGCCGAGCAGTACGAGTGGGAGCGGATCCTGGTCGATGGCCAGGGCCACGACCACTCCTTCGTCCGCAAGGGACAGGGCACCCGCCTGGCCACTGTGCAGAAGGTGGACGGCGAAACGCACGTCACCGGCGGCGTCAAGGACCTGGTGGTGCTCAAGTCCTCGGGCAGCGAGTTCGCGGGCTTCCCCCGGGACAAGTACACCACCCTGGTCGAGACCGACGATCGCATCATGGCCACCTCGGTCACCGGCCGCTGGCGCTTCCTGCCCGAGGCCGTCGAGGCAGGCATCGACTACAACGGCCTCTACACCGAGGTCTCGGGCGTGCTCCTGTCCACCTTCGCCTCGGTGCACTCGCTGGCCCTGCAGCAGACGCTCTTCGAGATGGGACGAGCCGTGATCGAGGCCCGCCCCGAGATCGCCGAGGTGCGGTTCGCGATGCCCAATAAGCACCACTTCGTCTACGACCTGAGCCCCTTCGGCCTGGAGAACCCCAACGAGGTCTTCATCGCCGCGGACCGTCCCTACGGTCTCATCGAAGGCACCGTCGTACGCGACGGCGCCCAGCCCGCCCCCGCCGCCTGGACAGACGTCCCGACGTTCGTCTGAACCATCCCGCCTAGGCGCGGATGGGATTCGCAGGAGAAGACAGATGACCATGACCCACTCCACCCATGACAACTCCGTGGCGCCGTCCCCCGTGGACATCCGCCCGGAGGACGAGCGCCTCGGCCTCGGCAAGACCTTCGGCTACGGCGTGCAGCACATCCTCGCGATGTTCGGCGGGGTGATCGCCGTACCCCTGATCGTCGGGGGCGCGGCCGGCCTCGAACCGACGGAATCCGCGCTGCTCGTCGCCTGCGGCCTGTTCATCAGCGGCCTGGCCACGATGCTGCAGACCATCGGCGTGCCGTTCTTCGGTTCGCAGCTCCCCCTCGTCCAGGGCACCTCGTTCGCCTCGGTGTCCACGATGCTGGCGATCATCGGCGACCGGGGTCAGGAGGGGATCCAGCACGTCTTCGGAGCGGTCATCGCCGCCTCGGCGATCGGGCTGGTGATCACGCCCTTCTTCTCCCGCGTGGTGAGGTTCTTCCCCGCCGTCGTGACCGGATCGATCATCACGGTGATCGGCCTGTCGCTGATGCCGGTGGCCGCCGGCTGGATCACGGGCAACGCCATGATCGAGGTCGAGGGCCAGATGGTCGAGAACCCCGACTTCGCGGCCTTCGGGAACATCGCGCTGGCCCTGTTCACCTTCCTGGTGGTGATCGTGCTCAGCAAGATCGCGGTGCTCTCGCGTCTGGCCGTCCTGCTGGGCCTGGCCATCGGCACCGTGGTCGCCCTGATCCTGGGGATGGCCGACGCCTCCGTGATCGGCGAGTCGGCCCCGTTCGCCTTCCCGCAGCCCTTCGCGTTCGGTATGCCGCTGTTCGAGATCGGCGCGATCATCTCGATGTTCATCGTCATCCTGGTGATCATGGTGGAGACGACCGCAGACGTCCTGGCCGTCGGCGAGGTCGTGGGGACCAAGGTCGACTCGCGCAGGGTCGGCGACGGCCTGCGGGCCGACATGATCGCCTCCACGGTGGCCCCGCTGTTCAACGCCTTCCCGGCCTCGGCCTTCGCGCAGAACGTCGGCCTGGTGGCCCTGACCGGGATCAAGAGCCGCTTCGCCGTGGCCGCCGGTGGCGTGATCCTGGTGCTGCTCGGGCTCTCCCCCATGGCGGCAGCGGTGTTCAGCCTGATCCCCGGCCCGGTCCTGGGCGGCGCCGGCATCGTGCTCTTCGGCACGGTCGCGGCGAGCGGTGTGCGCACCCTCTCGAAGGTCTCCTACAAGGGCAACAACAACCTGGTGATCGTCGCCGCCTCGCTCGCCTTCGGACTCATCCCGGTGGTCTCCCCGGACTTCTGGCACTCCTTCCCGAGCTGGTTCGTGACGATCTTCCACTCGGGGATCAGCTCGGCGGCGATCGTGGCGGTGCTGCTGAACCTGTTCTTCAACGTGTTCCTGCCGGGACGCCCCGAAGACCCCAGTGACTTCGCCGCGGCACCTCCGCTGCGCGTGCAGACCACGGAGACCAACGTCCTCCGTAGCGGTGGCATCCTGGATGCCAGCTCCTACGAGACCGACGTCCGCTCGGACGGCACCCGAGCCAAGGACCTCAACCACTGAGGCCGAAGGCGACCCTCAGCCTTCCCGGCTGACCGACCACGAAGCCCCGGCGGGCAGGACACGTCCTCCCTGCCGGGGCTTCGTCATGCCCAGGCATTTTCAACACGGATAAGTGCATGCAGCGCCCTCGGATATGCACTTTTCCGTGTCCGGAACGCCTTCACTGCCTGTATGCCCTCGCGCTGGCCTCCGGGGAGAGGTCCAGGCGGCGCAGCAGCTGGGCGTTGAGGGCGACCACCACGGTCGAGGCGGACATCAGGATCGCGCCGACGCTCATGGGGAGAACGAACCCGATCGGCGCCAGAACACCGGCGGCCAGGGGCACCGCCGCCAGGTTGTAGCCGGCGGCCCACCAGAGGTTCTGCTTCATCTTGCGGTAGGTCGCCCGCGAGAGCTCGATGACCGACAGCACGGACCGGGGGTCCGAGGAAGCCAGGATCACGCCGGCGGACCCGATGGCGACGTCGGTCCCCGCGCCGATCGCGATCCCCACGTCGGCCCTGGCCAGAGCGGGTGCGTCGTTGACGCCGTCGCCCACCATGGCCACCTTGCGGCCGTCCGCCTGGAGCTGCGCGACCTTGGCGGCCTTGTCCTCCGGGCGCACCCCGGCGAAGACACGATCGATGCGCAGCTGCTCCGCCACCGCATCGGCGACCTCCTGCGCGTCTCCGGTGATCATGACCACCTGCACGCCCGCGGCATGCAGGGCGTCCACGGTCTCCTTCGACTCCGGCCGGATCTCGTCGGCCAGGCGCAGGGCGCCTATGACCCCGCCGTCGACGACGACGTACAGGACGGTCACCCCGTCATCAGCGTCCCGGTCGCCGACGGTGAGCTCCTCGGTCTGCCGCCGGCTGAGCAGATGCGGCCCGCCGACCTCGACGAGCCCGCCGTCGACGGTGGCCTTCACCCCTACCGCGGGCGAGGAGGAGAAGTCGCTCGAGACCGGCACGCTGAGCTCCCGGCTCCGGGCGGCCGCGACGATCGCTCGAGCCAGCGGGTGCTCGCTGTCGGATTCGGCGGCGGCGGCCAGCGCGAGGACCCGGCCCTCATCGTCTGGCTCAACGGGCTCGACGCCGATCACGGCCGGCTCGCCCTTGGTCAGGGTCCCCGTCTTGTCGAACAGCACGCTGTCGACGGTGCGCATGGACTCCAGCGCGAGCCGGTCCTTGACCAGGACGCCCCCACGGGCGGCGCGCTCCGTGGCGATGGAGACCACCAGCGGAATGGCCAGTCCCAGGGCGTGCGGGCAGGCGATCACCAGCACGGTGATGGTCCGCACGACCGCGCTCTCCGGCAGCCCGAACAGCGTCCATACCAGCGCCGTGATCAGCGCGGCTCCGAGCGCGTACCAGAACAGCCAGGCAGCCGCGGTGTCGGCGATCCGCTGCGCCCGGGAGGACGAGCCCTGGGCATCGGCCACGAGCTTCCGGATCCCGGCCAGGGCGGTGTCCTCACCCGTGGCGGTCACCCGGATCCGCAGGCCGGAGTCGGTGGCGACGGTGCCGGCCACCACAGCGTCCCCGGCCGACCGGTGCACGGTCTTGGACTCGCCCGTCACCATGGACTCGTCCATGTCCGCGGCACCGTCCACGATGTCACCGTCGGTGGGCACCGAGGCACCCGGGCGCACGACCACGAGGTCGCCGACCACGAGGTCCTCGGGCGAGACGGTCACGATCTCGTCGCCGTCGAGCTTCTCGGCCTCGTCCGGCAGCAGCGCGGCCAGGGAGTCGAGGGCCGAACTGGTCTGGGCGAGGGAGCGCATCTCGATCCAGTGGCCCAGCAGCATGATCACCACCAGCAGAGCCAGCTCCCACCAGAAGTCCAGCTCGTGATCCAGCAGGCCGATCGTGGCGCCCCAGGAGGCGACGAAGGCGACCGTGATCGCCAGGGCGATCAGCAGCATCATCCCGGGTTTACGGGAACGGATCTCCCCCCAGCCCCCGGTGAGGAACGGCCTCCCTCCCCAGAGGTACATCACCGTGCCCAGTACCGGCGAGATCCACCGGGTCCACGAACCACCGGGTACGCCGTAGCCGATCAGGTGGGCGAACATCTCGTTGAAGGCCACCACGGGGACGGCTATGGCCAGCATGATCCAGAAAAGCCGCCTGAACTGCGCCACATGGCCCGCGTGCCCCGCATGACCGGAATGCCCTGCATGTTCACCGTGGTCATGGGCAGCATGCCCGGCATGCTCCGAGTGATCGGTGCCGCCGTGACCATCGCGACCACTCTGACCGCTGGAGTCGCCGGGGCCGGCGCTGGGGACGCCCGGGTGCTCGTGCTCCATGAGCTCCGAGTGCTGGCCGTGCGCGGACCGCCCTCGCGAGCCTTCGTACTGTTCCTCGTCCTGACTCATACATCGACCGTATACCCTCAGGGGGTATATGTGTACCCCCTGAGGGTATACGGTCAGATCTTGATCCCGTCGCGCCGACCGGCCGGGATCATTCCTCCAGCCGCGGGATGTGGCGGGCGTCGATCTCCGCCACCTTGCCCACCCGGCGAGCGTATTTCTCCTCCGTGGTGCCCAGGTACTCCGTGCTCATCCAGGTCTTGACCACCTCGAGGGCCAGTGCGGAGCCGATGATCTTGCCCCCGATGCACAGCACGTTGGAGTCCGAGTGGGACCGGGCCAGACCGGCGCAGAACGGGTCCTGGGCCACCGCGGCGAAGACTCCGGGGAGCTTGTTCGCGATCATCGCGCTGCCGTAGCCGACGCCGTCCACGAAGATCCCGCGGTCGGCTTCCCCGCGGGCCACGGCCAGCGCGGCGGGGTAGACGAAGTCCGGCAGGTCACAGGCCTGCTCGTCGAAGGTGCCGATGTCGAGCACCTCGTGCCCGTGCTCTCTCAGCCATCCGGCGATCTCGGTCTTCAGGGCGAATCCGGCGTGGTCATTGGCCATAGCGATTTTCATGACCTCACACTAGCGGCACGGGTCACGGGAACCACAGGCCTCCCGCCCGGGTTGCCAGAGGGCTGCGATCATCCGCGCCCGGCTCGCCGCCTATCGGGACGGCAGGGTGAAGGCGAGGGCCTCGTCGAGGTGAGGATGACGGAAGGGGTACCCGGCGGTCACGAGCCGCTCCGGCGCCACGCGCTGGTTCGCCAGGGCCAGCTCCTCGGCCCCCTCCGAGCCGAGCAGTACCGCGGGACCGGCCTTGGGCACGGGCACCACGGCCGGCCGACGCAGGGCCCGCCCCAGGGTCTTCGCGAACTCCTTCTGGCGCACGGGCTCCGGGGCCACCGCGTTGACCGGTCCGCGCACCGAGGCGTCCATCACGGCCCACGCGTAGATGCTCGCGATATCGTCCAGGGAGATCCAGGAGAACCACTGCCGGCCGTTGCCCAGCGGCCCGCCGGCGCCCACCAGGTAGAGGGGCAGCTGGAGCTTGAGCACTCCGCCCAGGCTGGTGAGCACGATCCCGGTCCGCACCGAGACCCGCCGCATGCCCAGGTCCTCCACCCGCGCGGCCTCGGATTCCCACCCCCGGCAGACCTCGGCCAGGAAGCCCTCCCCGGTAGCGGCGTCCTCCGTGAGCACCTGGTCCCCCCGGTCCTTTCCGTAGGCGCCGATGGCGGAGGCGCAGACGAAGGCCTCGGGTCGGTCCTCCGGCATCAGGGAGGCGCAGGTGTCCGCGATCAGCCGGGTGCTGTCGATACGGGACTCGAGGATCCGCCGCTTGTTGGCGGCCGTGAAACGCGTGGCGATGGAGGCGCCGCCCAGATGGATCACGACGTCGGCCCAGGCCACTTCCCCCGGGTCCAGCCGTGACCGCCCCGGGTCCCATTCCACCTGATCCTCGCGACGTCGGTCTCCGCGGACCAGGGTGCGGACCTCATGGCCCGCCGTGGACAGCAGGGCGGCCACCTGGGCGCCGACCAGGCCGGAGGCACCTCCGATCAGGATGTTCAGCCTTCGGCCGTGGGCCACGGCTCCCAGGCTCTCCTGGAACTCCAGGTCCGCCTTCAGCCTGGCGGTCCGGTCCGCGAAGGTCTTCCGGAGCATGGACTCCATGGCCTTGGCGGTGAAGGCGTCCGTGAACCGGCCGGCCCCACGCAGCCGCTGCGGGAGCACCTCGTACTCGATCCGGTCGTGGACGATGCAGGACTCGCCCGCCTCCCGCTCCGATCCGGTACCGGAGGTGGGATCGGCGAACGTATGCGTGTGCGTCCAGGAGGCCAGGGGGCCCTTGACCATGCGGTCGACGAAGGATCTGGGGACGGGACCGTCCGCGTGCTGGGACACGAACGGCACCCTCACCGTTCCGGCAGTCCCCGGCACAGAGGTGCGCAGCCGGGCCCGGGTGCCCGGTGCCAGCGGAGGATAGGACTCCTCGATCACCGTCTGCGCCCACTCAGGACTCAGGCGGGTCAGCGCTCCCGGGCGGCGGTGCCACGCGTAGACCTGTTCTGCGGGGTACTCCACGCGCTCGGCGGACTCGAACAGGGCCATGACGGGCTCCCTCGATCAGACGTCGGGTGTCACTTCCGACAGTAGCCTGTCGATGACCTCCGGGGCACGCCGTTCGTAGTCCTGGATCCGTGCCCGCTCGTGTCCGTGCAGCAGCCCGACCACGTAACGGTCCCCTCCCGTACGGATCAGGGAGCGGGCCGCCGAGGCGAACCAGGCGTCCATGACGGCCGAGTCCATGATGTCGCTCAGCTCCCCCTGGATCTCCTCGGTGCCGTCCAGGAGGTGACGCCACGACTTCTTGGGTTCCAGGCCGGGGACCCCGGCAAGGCCTTCCATGCCGTAGCGCAGGTTCCGCAGGGCCTTGCGGTGCAGATGGACGCTGTCCAGGACCCGCAACGGGGTGGTGTCGGCGATAGTGGCGGTGTCCTCGACGCCGAGCTGCGCATCGGCATCCGACAGGGTCTCGTGCCAGCGTTTGACGGCCCGGGTGGCCACCTTCTTGCCGGACAGCGCGCGAGCCGCATCCGCGAGCCTGAGCTCGTCCTTCCACGAGTTCAGATCGGCCAGCAACTGCAGGTGCGCCTTGCCGTTGAGGTAGCGCACCGCGGCCGACCGGGTGGACTCGCGGTTGCCCTGCGCCAGGGTCCGGAGCTGTCCGAGCCCCGCGTTGCTGACCTGCTCACCGACGACGGCGGCGCGCAGCGGCAGCAGCTCGGCCACCACCTCCGCGTCACGGGCCGCGGACAGCTGCCCGCTGAGTGCCCAGAGCCGCTCCGAGAGCTCGAGGTGATCCGTCCCCGCGACCTCTTGGCCGACTCCCTGGATCAAGGCGATCAGGCGCCTGGCCGACACGCGCACCTCGTGCACGCCTTCGGGATCCCCGATGCGCAGCCGGAAGTCCGCGTAAGCCAAGGCGTCGGCCGAGGCGCTGATGAGGCTCCGGATCCGGTCCTCGGTGCTCTGCTCCGCCGGATGCGGGACCGCCTCGTCCTCGCTCCCCCTGTCCGGAGCCTTCTCGGGGTCCTTCGCCAGGGTCTTCGCAGAGGCCTTCCCAGCGGATTCCTCAGCGGGTTCCTCGCTTGACTTCTCACCGGACTTCTTGGCGGACTTCTTCTTGTGCTTCTTCCCGGACGCCTTCTGCTTCGCAGACTTCTTGCCGGACTTCTTGCTCGTTTTCTTGCCCGTTTTCTTGCCGGATTTCTTCTCGCCGGGCTGCTCGCCCTCGGCGCCCGGCTCGGCCACGGGCTCATCGGGAGAGGCGGCTTCCCGGACCGTTCCGTCCGGCTCTACGACGGTGACCGCGGGGGCGTCGTCGTCGGCACCCAGGGCGCGGGCGATCTTGGCCGCGGACTCCGACGGCGTCAGGCCGCCCGCCAGCAGCACCTGTTCCAGCTCCTCGAAGACCCGCGCCCCGTCTGCGCCCGAGTCGTTGACCAGCTCCACTTCGTACTCGGCCCAGGATCGCCGGACCCCGGTGCGCTCCGCGACGGTGGTGACGTCGTCGATGCAGATCTCGGCCACATGACCGAGGTCCGGATGCATCACGTTGAGCACCCGCCGGTCGGTGCGCACGGTGGCCAACGGGGCCAGTTCCTGTCCGGCCAGAAGCCCGGCGACGTACTGCTTCATCTGCGCAGGCAGGCGGTCGGAGGTCTTGAGCAGCGGCACGTGCAACTCGTGCTTCCCGAGCTCGTCCCGGTACTTGAGGTGCCAGCCGGCGTCGGGGCCTCCCCTGCGACGGCGCAGCGCGATCCCGAACCCCGCCAGGCGGTCCGAGCCGGTGTCGTAGTAGACCGCCTCCAGTGCGCGGCTGTCCACCTCCGGCTCCGTCGTCAGCGTGGGCAGCGCGCTCCAATCCGGCTCAGCGCCGGGAGGCACCTCGTACTTGCGCTCGATCTCCCGCTGGACGTTCGGTGCCATGAATTTCCTTAAGGTCGGGCTCAGGCGCGGCGACGGTTCAGCACGTCGTCCAGGTCGATGCCTGCGGCCTTGGCGGTCTGGGGTTCGGGAGCCTTGGCGGCGTCCTTGAGGCTCTGATCACGGGCGGGTGCCGGGACCTTGGGCACCACCAGGGCCTGGGGCTGCTCACGGTGCGCGACGGCGGTACGGGCGTAGGTGGGCTTGGGCACGGGAACGGGCTCCCAGGTCGTGCCCGAGGCCTGCGCGGATTTCACGGCGACCTTCCTGGCCGCCGCTACCAACTCCTCGTGGGTGGGGACGTCGCGGGCCACCGCGACAGGCTCCCTGGTGGATTCCAGCTCTTCCGCGCTGAGGTGCTCGGGCAGCTCGGCCGGAGCCTGGGCACCACGGGGCACCTGGTATTCGGCGTCCTCCGAGTCCTCGGCGAACATAAGATCGTCCAGGAACACGTAGTCCTCCGGCAGATCCAGGTCTGCGAGCTCCTGCTGCTCGCGGCGGAGCGATTCCTGCTCCACGTGCTCCTCGTTGTCGAACACGGACGCGGTCTCGCCGGACTCCGCGGGTTCCGCCGCTGCATCGAGCGCGCCGTCACCGGCTGCTGCCCCACTGCGCTCATGACGATCCTGCACCGCCAGGTAGCGCAGCGCTGCGATGGAGCCGGCACCGAGCAGCAGCAGGAAGACGGGCCACGGCCAGGTCACCGCCGCGGTCAGCGGCGCCAGGATCCCCGTCACGAGGGCCAGGAGGAGGGCGGCGCAGCCGAGCAGGAAGACTATGGTGCGATCCCACTTGATGTTCAGGCCCTCGAGGGCACCGGGCACCTTCGAGGTCACTCTGATGGCCATATCCTGACTCCTTGGAGGTCATCAGACACGGGCTCAGGTCTACCCGTGCTGGTCATGTACGAGATCTCGGCGTGGGTGGGAAGTGGAACAGATCGTCGAACCACATGTGCCGTACTCGGAAACCACCCCAGCGTGGTCCACGATATCCGAGAAGAACACACGTGTAATGCGCGGGCTCAGGCGTGTCTGCACCGAATCGGTCCCGGCAACGTCCTCAGACGAGCCTTCCCCCGCTCCAGCTGACGGAGGTGGCCGTGCCGGTGAACGGCCGCACCAGGCCTTGCGGCACCTCGGGCGCCGTCAGCGCGAAGCAGCGGTGATCGGCCCAGGCCCCGGCGATGTGCAGGTAATCCCGCGAGTACCCCTCCTCCCGGAACCCGAGTTTCTCGACGACGCGCAGGGACGCGGCGTTCTCCGGACGGATGCTGATCTGGATCCGGTGCAGGCCGGCCGGGCCGAAGCAGTAGTCCGTGGCCATCGCGACGGCCATGGGGGCGATCCCGCGGCCGGCCTGCCGCCCGTCCACCCAGTACCCGATGGACGCTGACTGGAACGCCCCGCGGGTGATCGACGAGACGGTCAGCTGGCCGATCAGATCCCTGCGGCCCGTGGCCGGATTGCGCTCGGTGATCAGCCAGGGCAGGCCACCGCCCGCCCTGGCATCCCTGTTCTGATCGCGGATGAACCGCCCGAACGATTTGGGCTGCTCGGACGGTTCCGGATGAGTCGCCTCCCAGGGAGCCAGCCATTCCCGGTTGTGCCATCGCACCGAATCCCACTCGGCACGATCCTGGCGACGCATGGGCCGCAGAAGCAGGTCTCCCCAGGACAAGCTCACGGGCCAGACGGCCCCAGCGGTCACTTGGCGTCGAGGCCCTTGGTGAACTCGACCAGCCACTCGCGCAGGCCGGGGCCGAGATCCTCGCGCTCGGAGGCGATGGTGATGTTGGCCTTGATATAGGACAGCTTGTCGCCGGTGTCGTAACGCCTGCCGCGGAAGATCACGCCGTAGACGCCGCCCCCTTCGCCGTCGCGAGCGGCCAGTTCCTGCATCGCGTCCGTCAGCTGGATCTCGCCGCCGGCCCCGGGCTCGGTGTGCTCGAGGACCTCGAAGACATCCGGGTGCAGCACGTAGCGGCCGATGATGGCCAGGTTGGACGGTGCTTCCTCGGGCTTGGGCTTCTCGACCAGCCGGTTGACCTTGACGTAATCCTGGCCTTCGACGGGGGTCACGTCCGCGCATCCGTAGGCGCTGATCGATTCCTGCGGGACCTCCATGAGGGCGATCACCGTGGCACCCGTGGACTCCTGGACATTGATCATGTCCTTGAGCAGGGTCTCCTTCTCGTCGATCAGGTCGTCGCCGAGCAGCACGGCGAAGGGCTCCTTGCCCACGTGGGTCTTGGCACGCAGCACGGCGTGACCGAGGCCCTTGGGGTCGCCCTGGCGGAGGTAGTGCAGATCGCCCAGGTCGGACGCGTGCTGCACGGCCTCGAGCAGCGCGTCCTTGCCGGACTCGGTCAGCTGGGCCTCAAGGGTGGGGACACGATCGAAATGATCCTCCAGGGCGCGCTTGGAGCGTCCCGTGATGACCAGCATGTCGTCCAGGCCGGCGTCGACGGCTTCCTGGACGACGTATTGGATCGCGGGGCGGTCGACGACCGGCAGCATCTCCTTGGGCGTGGCCTTGGTAGCCGGGAGGAAACGGGTGCCGAGGCCCGCTGCCGGAAGCACTGCCTTGCGGACGGTACGATGCGTATTCTCTTGGGTCATGGCCCGAGGATAACGGACCGATCCGGCCTGGCCGAGAGGGTCCGGGTCTCCATCTCCACGGGACGGCCTACAAGGCACCGCGCACCGCCGTGGGCCGCCGCAGACCGCCCCACCGTAACCACGCTCGATGATGCCGCGCCTGTGAGCTGCGACCCAGGCGAGGACCGGCGTCGTCACCCACTCTGGGGACGAACCCCCGCGGAGGAAGTTGTTCATGAACGTTCATCCCGGAACCGCCGCCGGCAAGGACGATCTCCGGCGCCGGATCCGCCGTGCCCGCCGGGAGCTGAGCGCACCCTTCCGGGAGCAGGCCGCCCAGGGGTTCCGGAGGGCCCTGAGCGGCCTGGCCCACGAACATCCGCACGGTCCGATCCTGGCCTTCCTGCCCACTGCCGAGGAGCCGGGGTTGGAACCCGGGCTCCGCGACCTGCTGGGAACGCGCGAGGTCTGGCTTCCCGTGACCCAGCCGGACCGCCACCTCACCTGGTCCCGGTGGGAGGAGGGCACCGGCTTCCGGGCGACCGGACCCGGCGGCCTCCTGGAACCTGAGGGGGACCGCGTGCCCGCGGCGATCCGCCCGGCCTTCGTCCTGGTTCCCTGCCTGGCGGTGGACGGCCGCGGCATCCGGCTGGGCATGGGCGGGGGTTTCTACGACACCTTCCTGACGGGGCTCGACGAGTCCGTCGAGCGAGTGGGCTGCATCTTCGCCAGGGAGCTCCTCCCCGCGGGCGCACTGCCCGCGGATCCCTGGGATGCCGCTGTTCACCGGGTGCTGACCGAACGCGGGATCCAGCGGCCGGCAGCGTAGAATCTCCAGTCGGGCCCGGCCGGCGAACCGGCGAGGAAGCGCAGGACCGCGTCCGGCCCGATCCGCCCTCATCTGTCCCGTCCTCATCTGTCCCAAGGAGCTTTGCGTGCCCGTCTACGCCTACAAGTGCAAGAACTGCGGCCACCAGTTCGATGTCCGCCAGTCCTTCACGGACGACCCGATCAAGCACTGCGTGGAGTGCGGCGGCGACGTGCGCAAGCAGTTCAACTCCGTCGGCGTGGTGTTCAAGGGGTCGGGTTTCTACCGGACGGACTCCCGCTCCGGCTCCGGTGACGCGCAGCGCTCGGGTGGTTCCGCAGGCGGAGCATCGGAGACGAAGAAGTCCACCTCGGACGCCCCTGCCTCGGCGTCGTCGTCGAGCGCTCCGGCCGGCTCCTCCGCCCAGGCCTCCTCGAGCAGTTCGGGACCGTCCAGCACCTCGGCGCCCTCAGCCTGAGCGGACGCGCAGGAGCGAACGGGCAGGGCAGGCTCCACAGCCACCTCTTCCAGGCAACTAGCCATTGACTGCCCACAATCCACGCTGAGCACCGGGCGACGACGGTCGCGCCCGGCCTAGCGTGCGTCCATGCGGCTTCCAGGACGTACACGGTCTCTCCCCCGATCAGCGCCAGGTCCGGCCTTCGCGGGCTCCGGAGCGCCCCGCAGGGCCCGGGGCTCCGACCGGACGAGCCGTCGGGCCCCGGGGAAGCCCCCACGACGGGGCAGACAGCGGCGGCCCTCCTATCCCCTGGCGCTTCAGCTCCGAACCGCGATCTCCCGCAGACGGCGTCTGGTGGCCGCCGCCCTGCTGAGCGTGGCGGCCGCCGTCCTGGTTGTGCAGATCAGCCCCGCCGGCCGCGAGACGACACCCGTGGTCGTGGCCGCAGGCTCGCTCGGGGCGGGTACGGTGCTGTCCTCCGCCGATCTGCGGATCGCGGACTATCCGGTCGCTCTGGTCCCCTCACCCGCGTCCCCCGATCCGGGAACGGAGGGCACGGGCGGTGACCCGGCGTCGATCGACCACTGGGTCGGCAGGACCCTGTCCACGGCCGTGGTCGAGGGGCAGCCCCTGACCGGCCCCGGGGTGGTCGGCCCGGACCTGCTGACGGGACAGCCGGCGGGTTCCACGGCCGTGACGGTCAGGGTGGCCGACCCCGGTGCCCTGACCCACGTGCGGCCGGGCCAGCGCGTGGACCTGGTGCAGCCCGGAACCGGCTCCGGCATCGACGAGGATCCCGAGCCAAAGGACAGGGAGAAGGTCGTGGCACGTGCTGTCACGGTGCTGTGGGTGGCCGGTCCGGCAGAGCCCGATCCCGGCCTGCTCTCCGCCTCCTCCGCCGGTTCGGATCGCGATCTGCTGGTAGTGGGCGCGGACACCCGGACCGCCCAGTCGATCGCGGGCAATGACAGCCATCAGCTGGTCCCGGTCCTCGTCTCGGCCGGCGATTCTCCAGCCCCCGATTCTCCAGCCCCGGGGCCTAGCCCCAGTGCGGCGGACGCTGAGCCCTGAGCCAGTCGGCTCGTTCGTCCCAGCCCTCCGCCTCCCCGGGGGCCTCCGGTGCGGCGGCTGCCTCCCACCCGGCGAGCGCCGGCTCCGGTTCCCCCGACCGGGGTCGTGGCCGGTCCTGGCTCCCATCGGTGGAAGCGGAGGCGCCGCCGCCCGAGGCGCGGCGTGTCCCCCGGGAACGTCGTGCTCGCGGGAGCTCTCCGGAACCGGGGGCGGCATGCGTCCCTTCGCGGGGATCAGGGCCGGAAGGCGATGCCATGGCTAGTCCCGGCCGGTTCCCGGACGGGACTCCTCAGCCCCGGCCCGCTCGTCGTCGGCGGGCAGGCCCAGGTACCGGCGGATCAGCTCGGCCACGGTATCCGGATCCGTGAACACCTCGATGGTCCAGAGGGTCAGGTAGTTCCAGCCCGCTCGTTCCAGATTCTGCGGTCGCAGGCGGGCCCGCTCGCGGACCGAGGTGACCGCTGCCTCAGGGGAGCCGTCCGACTCCACCGCCACCGGGATCCGCAACGGCTGCCCCTCGGCACGACGGCGTCCGCTGACCACCGCCCCAGCGGACATGGACTCGGCGGTCTCGGCCCAGGCCACCAGGTCGATCGTGTCCTGGAAATGATGGCGGACCACGGCGCCGCGTTCCACCAGGCGCCGGGAGAGGTCCTGCACCAGCGCATCCTCGTGAACGGCGGCGTCGGCCAGGTCCATGGGATCGTGCACCACCGTACGCGCCGGGGCAGCCGTGCCCGCATCGGGCTCCTCACCGGGCGCCGCCACGGCTCCGGGGGAGTCGCTCGTGTCGTCTCTCTCCCCGCCGGCGGCCTCGTCGGGGCTCGTGGGGGTGCGGCTTATCGCGGGTTCACCGGATTCGTCGTCGCGCACCAGCGACAGCACGGGGCGGAAGCTGCCGGTATCGGTGTTCTCCGCCTGCTCCGGCGGTGTCTCCCGCTCGGCAGGCTCCGCGGTCCCGCCGTCGGCCGGCACGGGCTCGTCCCCGGCGGGTTCCCCCGCCGGGACCAAGGGCGCCAGGGCGACAGCCTCGCGCACGTGCCCCGCCCTCTCCATGCGCTCCAGCAGCCGGTAGAAGTCCCGGGCACCGTGATGGAGTGCCTGGGGTTCGATGTCGTCGGGATGGACCGCCGAGACCACCAGCGTCTGGTGCCGGGCCCGGGTCATGCCCAGGACGAAGTTCTGCCGCCCGCGGGCCTCGGAGAGCTCGCCGAAGTAGGGGGCCACCACCCCGTCGTCAGTGCGGCCGAAGCCCAGGCTGAAGATGACGGTGTCCCGCTGCAGGCCCACGGCCCGGTGGATGTCCACCACGCGGAACGACTCGCTGCCCGCCTTGAAGAACCCGGCCACCTCCGGGTGCTGGGCCAGCACCGCGCGCACTCCCTGAGCCACCCGGGCGGCATGCGCGGCACTCGGGGTCACCACGGCCAGTGAGCGGTCGGGGGTCTGGCTCGCATGGCGCAGGATGAGCTGCACCACCCGCCGGACCTCGGCATTGGGCGACTGCACTCCCTGGCGGCCCGCCGTCTGGGCCCCCACGCCATTGGCGACGTACTCGACCTGGAGCATGGGCAGTCCGCCGACCACGGCGTCGGCCGTCGGCATGCGGGTCAGCGCGGAGTCGTAGAAGTCCTCGTTGAGCTGTTCGAACAGCTCGGTGTCCATGTCCCGGTACATGGTGGAGAGCACCCGTTCGGGGACCACGCGGGCGAGCGCGTCATAGGCCGAGTCCACCTCGGCGGGCGCGGTGCGCTGCGGCGAGGTCATGGGAGCCACCGTGAACGGCTGGGGGCTGCCGAGGGCGGGGTCGCCGAAGGCCACGACCTGCCGCGCCCGCGTCACGGCAGGGAGCACGGAGGCCAGCGGCGAGGACTCGCCGTCGAGCACCACCACGGCGTCGACCTCGGTGTCCTCCGGCAAAACGGCCGAGAGCACCAGCGGGCTGGCCGTCCAGACGGGCACGAGGGAGGGGACCAGGGGCTCGCACGCACGCAGGAGCTGGTGCAGCGGTGCGGAACCCTGCCGGAGCATCTCGCGCAGCTGGCCCGCCGCGTCGGGGCGCTCGGCCACGGCCCGGTGCCAGCGCTGGGCCAGCGACCACTGCAACCGCGAGGGCCCCGAGGAGATGTGCATCCAGTCGGCACGGCGGAACTGCTGCTCGGCGGCGCGCAGGGACGGCCCGTCGGTCATGGGCAGGAAATCGTCGCCCGAGACCATGGCCTCCAGGATCGACTGCCACCACGCCAGATCGAACTCGTCGGAGACCTTGTCCTTGGGGGTCCGGTGCTTGATGAGGTTGTCGATGAACTCCCCCAGGCCGCGATCCCGCAGGCCCTCCAGCAGCAGGATCCGCTCGGGGATGGTGGCCAGGTTCTCCTCGTCGTCGATCAGGTCGTTGAGGATCTCGCGCAGGGATCCGGCGTCCTGGTCCGCCAGGCCCCGCCCGGTCTCGGAGCCCTCGAGGGCGATGGCAAGACCCTCCAGGTCCTGCATGAAACGGTCGTGGATCGCGGCGATGTCATCGACGTCGGCGGAGACGGTGGGCTGGATCAGCTTGGAGGACCATGCCCGCCAGCGGTCGCGCTCCGACTGCACCTTCACCAGCGCCGAGTGGAGGTCGTTGAGGTGCACCCCGGGCCTGATGTACTCCTTGGCGGCCTTGCGCAGCCGGGAGCGCTGCAGCCCGGACATGTCGATGGCATGGTCCTTGCGCCACGAGGAGCCGGCCGTGGCGGCGATCAGGTCCGTGACGGGGCGGTCGAAGATGTCCGGGGTGAAGCGCTCGAGGGAGTCGCGGACCTCCTGCAGCAGCCTCAGCTGCTGCCCCCACTCGGGCACCGTCGCGGCCGGGGCGAGGTCGGAGACGGCGAGCACCTTGCGCATGCCCGTCTCCAGCGTGGTCAGCTCCAGCAGCAGCGACTGCGCCAGATGCCGGGCCTGACGGGTCTCCTCGTCGTTGATCAGGCGCGCCCCCTCCCAGGGGCCCTCCAGCGTCTCGTGTTCGAAGGCGCCCAGTTCGGCGGCCCGCTCGAGCTGGCGGGTGATCTCCTTGCGGTGGGCCGAGGCGTCGAGGACCCCGCGGGAGAAGCGCACCTTGGTCCGCGGGCCGTCGGCCCGGGAGGTGAGGTCCGCGAGTGCCTGCATGGCCTGATAGGGCGAGGCGCCCCAGCGCGGGCGGTGGGCGTGCAGCGACCGCACGTGCTGGGAGAGCTTGGCCCGGACGGAACGCAGCTGCTCGTGCATCTGGCCCAGGTCCGGCTCCTCGGCGCGCTCGTTGCGGCTGATCGCCTCGATGAGCTGGCGGGCGACGTCCTCCCCGGTCAGGTGCGACCCCAGCCGGAGCACGGTGGAGCTCAGTCCCAGCATCTCGAATCCGCGATGGAAGTCCGCCAGCGTGGACCGGCGTTCGGCCAGCACGAGCACCGACCTGCCCTGCGCCACGAGGGCGCCGACGGTGTTCACCGCGGTGCCGATCTGACCGGTCCCGGGGGCGGACCTGACCACGAACGAATGGCCTTCGGTGGCGAGGTCCACCACCTCCTGCTGGGAGGAGTCGGCATCCAGCAGGAGCAGCTCGTCCTCGGGATCGCGTTCGTCCAGAGGGGCGGCGGACGAGGCGATCGGCTGGACCACGGGCTCGGGAGCCCCGGGCTCCATGAGCCGCGCCAGGTCGCGTACGACGGCGGTCCCGGTCGGAACCCGGTCGTCGGCGGGACGGTCATGGAGGTCCGCGAACGTGGAGACCAGCAGCCGGTGCTCCACGTGCATGCCCGGCACGGAGGCGGCCACGGCACGCAGGTTCTCCAGGACGGGGGCCGGGTCCAGGCGGCGGGTGCCGTAGGCCAGGCGCGCCATCTCCCCCGTGCTCAGATCGAGGTCGTGGTCCTCCAGCAGGCGCCTGACCAGTGCGGGGTTCAGCCGTGCGGGGCCCACCAGCTGGAGATCGAAGTCGTCGTGGTCGCTACGGGGCTTGATCGTGATCGGCGCCAGCAGCACGGGGGCGATGAAGCGCTTCTCCGTCCCGCCCTGCGCCGATCCCCTGGGCCCTTTCCCCCGCGGTCCCTGGTACAGCCATGACGCGGTCCCCGCGGCGAAGTAGGCGGCGTCCAGGCCGTGCTGCGTGGACAGCTCGTGGACCTTGGTCCGCAGCGCCTGGGCCGCGGCGGCCGCCCGGGCGAACTCGTGCGGTTCGCGCACGATCGTGGACAGCCGGGTCGGCCGGCTCATCAGGAGCTGCGCCTGCCCGGAGGAGTTGGCCTCCGTCAGGTCGATGCAGACGTTGTCCACCTGGTTGAAGTCCAGCAGCGTATCCGGGCCCGTGTATGCATCCATCTGCCGGGTCCAGGCGTGCAGGGAGACGGTGCCCGGGGTGGAGGACGGGTTGGACGAGGGGGACAATTGTTCTCCTGATGAATTCGACGCGTGAATTCGGCGGTGAATGGGGCGGGTGCGGTGGATCGCGTGGGGCCCGTCAGACCGGACGGGGCCGCGCGGGACGGCGGTTCATGCCGTGGGCGTCCCGCGCGGCGAGCGATGGGGGCCGGCCCCCGCCGCTCATTCCCACTCGATGGTTCCGGGAGGCTTGGACGTGACGTCGAGAACCACCCGGTTGATCTCCTCGACCTCGTTGGTGATGCGGTTGGAGATACGGGCCAGCAGCTCGCTGGGCAGCCGCGACCAGTCCGCGGTCATGGCGTCCTCGCTGGACACCGGCCGCAGCACGATCGGGTGACCGTAGGTGCGGCCGTCGCCCTGCACGCCCACCGAGTGGACGTCCGCCAGCAGCACGACGGGCATCTGCCAGACCTCGTCGTCCAGGCCGGCAGCGGTCAGCTCCGCCCGTGCGATGGCGTCGGCCCGGCGCAGGATGTCCAGCCGGTGCTCGGTGACCTCGCCGATGATCCGGATGCCCAGGCCCGGACCGGGGAAGGGCTGGCGCCCGACGATGGTCTCGGGCAGGCCCAGCTGGCGGCCGACCTCTCGGACCTCGTCCTTGAACAGCTCGCGCAGGGGCTCGACCAGCTCGAACTCGAGGTCCTCCGGCAGCCCGCCGACATTGTGATGGGACTTGATGGTGGAGGCGCCTTCGCCGCCGCCGGACTCCACGATGTCCGGATAGAGAGTGCCCTGGACCAGGTAGCCCACGCGGGCGCCTTCGGACGAGGCTTCCAGCAGCACCTGGGCCTCGGCCGCCTCGAAGGCCCGGATGAACTCGCGGCCGATGATCTTGCGCTTGGTCTCCGGATCGGTCACCCCCGACAGGGCCCCGAGGAACCGGTCGGCCTCGCGGGCGATGTGCAGGTTCACCCCGGTGGCCGCGACGAAGTCCTGCTCGACCTGCTCGACCTCGTCCTGGCGCATGAGCCCGTGGTCCACGAGCACGCAGGTCAGGCGATCGCCGATGGCCTGCTGCACCAGGGCCGCGGCGACGGCAGAGTCCACCCCGCCGGACAGGCCGCAGATGGCGCGGCCCTCCCCCACCTGCTCTCGGATCCGGGCGACCTCGCGGTCGATGATGTTCTCGGTCGACCAGGTGGGCTTGAGCCCCGCGATCCCGAACAGGAAGTTGCGCAGGACCTGCTGGCCGAACTCCGTGTGCCGGACCTCCGGGTGCCACTGCACGCCCGCGAGCTTGCGGGTGGCGTCCACGAAAGCCGCGACGGGCGCGCCCGCCGACGAGGCGAGCACCTCGAAGCCGTCCGGGGCCGCGGTCACCGAATCGCCGTGGCTCATCCACACGGTCTGGCTGGCCGGGGTCTGGTCCAGGATGGACGCGGGCTCCGCGCCACCGGTCACGTCCACGGCGACGTCGGTGGAGCCGTACTCGCGCATCCCGGTCTTGGCCACGGTCCCGCCCAGGGCCTGGGCCATGACCTGGAAGCCGTAGCAGATGCCGAAGACGGGCACCCCGGCCTCGAACAGGGCCGCGTCGCGCTGCGGAGCGCCCTCCGCCCAGACCGACGAGGGTCCCCCGGAGAGGATCAGGGCCGAGGGGCCCTTGGCCAGGATCTCCTGGGTGGACATGGTGTGCGGGACGATCTCCGAGTAGACATCGGCCTCACGCACCCTGCGGGCGATCAGCTGGGCGTACTGGGCGCCGTAGTCGACGACGAGCACGGGCCCCTGCGCGGGGGTCGCCTCGGGGTTCTCTGGGGAAAGATGGTCCGGATGATTTGGCTGGGATGTCACGGCGGACATTCTAGGCCACCTGGGCCGCCGACTCGTATCGCGCGGCCGGCCGGGTCAGTAGCGCTTGGCGGCCTTGGGGTTGGCCGCGAGCTCCGCGGTGGTGGTCCGGTGGATCTTGCGCTCGACCACGAAGGACAGGAAGGGGACCACCCCGCCCAGTGCCATGACGATCAGCTGCGGGAACGGCCAGCGCATGAACAGCCAGATCCGGAAGCACGAGAACAGGTAGACCACGTAGAACCACCCGTGGATGATCAGGATCCAGGTGGAGACGTTGACGCCGCCGTCGATGGTCATGAGCTCGTTGTCGCGCATGCCCAGGATGTTCGCCTCGCCCGTGGCCGCCCAGGTGCCGCCCGCGATGAGGTCGTAGCCGAAGCCGTAGCGCGTGATCATCTCCGCCACGAGCAGCAGCAGGAAGGACCCCGAGACCCAGGCGCAGACCATGTAGAACCACAGCGCGCCGCGGATCTGGGACTCCGTGCCGCCGAAGCGGCGCCGGGTGCGGATGGCGGCCGCATCCGGGCCGCCGGGCTGCGCCGCCTTCGAGGGGTCGGCGCCGGCCGGCACGGGCACCCGCACGCCGTCGGTGCGCTCCTTCGGCCGGGGGGTCTCCTCCGGTGCCGGATGTCCGTTGCTGTCGGCGGGTTGAGTCATCGCGTCTGATCGCTTTCTGTGCGCGTGGCCGGATCAGGGGCGGCCTGCGTGGCCGGGTCCACCTGGTCGTCGAAGAAGTAGTAGGTCCGGGCGGCGGGATCGTAGTAGTAGTAGCGCCCCGTCTCCTCGTCCCAGAAGTAGGGGGTCTCCTCTCCCCCCAGCACGAACCAGGACTCGGGGTCGGTGCGGCGCCGGTAGTCGTCGAGGACCGACCGCAGCCAGATCCAGATGGCGAAGCCCGCGAAGACGATCCACTCGACCGCGTAGAACAGGTTGAGCCAGTTCACCGAGGTGTCCGTGGGCTGCTGGTCGACCTGCACGACATCCAGGTCCTCGCTCAGCAGCGTCCCGTCCTCCGGCAGGGTGCCGTCGTCGCTGATCTGGGAGGGCTCGCCCGCCATGGTCTCGGCATCGGCGGTGACGAACCCGGAGTACAAGGGAGCCTCCCACACATTGGTCAGCTGCGCCGGGGACAGGGTCCGGTAGACCCCGGGGTCCTGGTCCTCGGTGGCCAGCGGCCCCTCGGGCGGCAGGTAGCGGCCGAGGACGACGACATCGCCCTCCGGCACCTCCGCGTCCCATCCCTCGCGGGGATCCGCGGCCCAGCCGCGGACCACGGGCAGGACGAGGTCCCCTCCCGCGTCCGTCCACTCCCCGGCCGTGTCCGTGACGGTGAGGGCGGTGACCACCCACCAGCCGCTCTCGCCGTCCTGGAGCCGCCCCTCCACGAGCACCGTGGAATCCGGGACGTAGGTGCCCGTGGCCTCGACCGCCTGGTCGGCGAAGGAGGCCAGCGCCGGCTCACCGGCGGGGATCGCGTCCTGGACGGATTCGACGACCTCCTTGGCGGGGTCGTAGGTGACCCGGCCCTCGTCGCTGGAGTTCAGCTGCCAGCGGCTGAGGAGCACGAAGACTGTCGCGATGCCCAGACATACCGCCAGCACGGCGAGCGATTGGGGTCTGAGAGCGGTCCGAAGCACCGTGCCAGTCTAGTGATCACCGGGCCACCGGATCGAATCAGCATCGAAGCAGGAACGGATCGGCCTCGCATCGGCGCTGGATCGGCCCTGGCTCAGCCGCGGACCACGACCTCGGAACGCTGGAAGGACTTCAGGTCCGTGTAGCCGGTGGTCGCCATGGCCCGGCGCAGTGCGCCGATCAGGTTGGAGGAGCCGTCCACATGGTTCGACGGGCCGTGCAGCAGCCGCTGCAGGGGAGCCACGACGTCCACCGAGGTGCGCACGCCGCGGGGCACGTCGTCGTGATGGGCCTCGGCGCCCCAGTGGTAGCCCTGCCCCGGCGCTTCTTCGGCACGGGCCAGCGCGGTGCCGAGCATGACGGCGTCCGCCCCCATCGCCAGGGCCTTCACGATCGACCCCGAGGTGCCGAGGCCGCCGTCGGCGATCACGTGCACGTAGCGCCCGCCGGACTCGTCGAGGTAGTCGCGGCGGGCCGCGGCCACGTCGGAAATGGCCGAGGCCCCCGCGGCGTGGATGCCCAGGACCTGTTCCGTGCGCATGGCGGCACCTCCGCCCAGGCCCACGAGCACCCCGGCGGCGCCCGTGCGCATCAAGTGCAGCGCCGGGGTATAGCCGGCGGCGCCACCGACGATCACGGGAACGTCGAGGTCGTAGATGAACTTCTTCAGGTCCAGGGGCTCCTGGGCCTGGGAGACGTGCTCCGCCGAGACCGTGGTCCCCCGGATCACGAACAGGTCCACTCCCGCGTCCAGCACGGTGCGGTAGTACTCCTGGGTCCGCTGCGGGGTCAGGGCGCCGGCCACGATCACACCCGCCTCGCGGATCTCCCGCAGCCGCTGCGTGATCAGCTCCGCCTGGATGGGCTCGCGGTAGATCTCCTGCATGCGGCGGGTGGCGCCGGGCAGGTCCTCGGTCGCCAGGTCCGCGATCTCGTCCAGCAGCGGCTGAGGATCCTCGTACCGGGTCCACAGGCCTTCCAGGTTCAGCACGCCGAGCACGCCCAGCTTGCCCATGGCGATCGCCGTCGCCGGGGAGGTCACCGAGTCCATGGGCGCCCCGATGAAGGGGGTGTCGAAGGAGTAGGCGTCGATCTTCCAGGTGGTCGACACCTCCCGGGGGTCGCGCGTCCGGCGCGAGGGCACCAGCGCGATCTCGTCGAGCGAGAAGGTGCGGCGGGCACGCTTGGAACGGCCGATCTCAATGTCGAGGTTCATATTCACGATTCAGGTCCTGATCAGCGCTTGTAGTTCGGTGCTTCGACGGTCATGGAGATGTCGTGCGGGTGCGATTCCTTCAGGCCGGCCGGGGTGATCCGGACGAACTGCCCCTTGTACTTGAGTTCGCCGATGTCGGAGGCGCCCGTGTAGAACATCGTCTGGCGCAGCCCGCCGTCGAGCTGATGCAGGACCGAGGCCAGCGGGCCCCGGTAGGGCACCTGGCCTTCGATGCCCTCGGGGATCAGCTTCTCGTCGGAGGAGACGTCGGCCTGGAAGTAGCGGTCCTTGGAGAAGGATGTGTTGCCGGCACGCGTCTGCATGGCGCCCAGCGAGCCCATCCCCCGGTAGGCCTTGAACTGCTTGCCCTGGACGAAGATCAGGTCGCCCGGGGACTCGTCCGTTCCGGCCAGGAGCGAGCCCACCATCACGGAGTCGGCGCCGGCGACCAGGGCCTTGCCGATATCACCGGAGTGCTGCAGGCCGCCGTCGGCGATCAGCGGGATGCCCGCGGGGATCGCGGCCTTGGCCGATTCGTTGATCGCGGTCACCTGGGGAACGCCCACGCCGGCGATGATCCGGGTGGTGCAGATCGATCCCGGCCCCACGCCCACCTTGATGGCGTCCGCACCCGCGTCGATCAGCGCCTGCGCCCCGGCTCGCGTGGCCGCCTGGCCGCCGATGACGTCCACGTGGTCGACGGCCGACTCCTTCTTGAGCCTGGCGATCATGTCCAGCACGCCCTGGGAGTGGCCGTTGGCGGTATCGATGAACAGCGCGTCCACGCCGGCCTCCACCAGCACCATGGCGCGCTCCCAGCCGTCGCCGTGGAAGCCCACGGCCGCGCCGACGCGCAGGCGGCCCTCCTCGTCCTTGGAGGCGTGGGGGTACTGCTCGGCCTTGGTGAAGTCCTTGATCGTGATCAGGCCGGCGAGGCGCCCCTCGTCGTCGACCAGGGGCAGCTTCTCGAGCTTGTTGGAGGCCAGCAGCTTGAAGGCCTCTTCCTTGTCGATGCCCACGTGCCCGGTGATCAGCGGCATGGGGGTCATGATCTCGCGCACCGTGCGGCCCTGGTAGTCGGCCTCCGGGAGGTAGCGGATGTCACGGTTGGTGATGATGCCGACCAGGCGGTCGCCCTCCTCCACCACGGGCAGGCCGGAGACCTTGTAGTAGCCGCACAGCCGATCCAGCTCGGCGATCGTGGCGTCGGGGCCCACGGTGACGGGAGCCGTGATCATCCCGGATTCGCTGCGCTTGACCCGGTCCACGTTGTCGGCCTGGTCCTGGATGGACAGATTGCGGTGCAGCACGCCCATGCCGCCCAGCCGGGCCATCTGGATGGCCATCTTCGACTCGGTCACCGTGTCCATGGCCGCCGAGAGCAGCGGCACCTCCAGGTCGATGCGCCTGGACAGCCTGGTCCTGGTCGAGGCCTCGGAGGGGATCACGTTCGTGTTCCCGGGCAGCAGCAGAACGTCGTCGTAAGTCAGGCCGGTCAGCCCGAAGGGATCCTCGGACAACGCGGTGGGCACGGGGGTATCGGTCACTACGGCACCTCTCGGGATAGTTCGGTCGGGCTCATTCTATGGCCGTGATCAACCTGCGCAGCACCGGAGCGCGTCACCGTCACGGGCCCGGCGGAGCGGCCGGTTCAGAAGTGGGTGGGATCGCTCGTGGGGTTGCGGCTGCCGGCGGCGTCGGCGGGCAGGGACCATTCGGGCTGGGCGGGGACCTCCACGCCGTCGGAGGCCAGCGCGGCCGTGAACCGCTGAGCGAAGACGGGGGCCAGCGAGCGGGCGTACGGCACCGTCAGGTGGCCGCCGTCGCGCTGGACGTAGATATTGCCGACGGCGGGACGGCACTGCTCGTCCGGGCAGATCTGGTCGAGCAGGTCCACCTGCGCGAAGAGGGGGTCGGCGGCCGCCACCTCCCCCATGGGGTCCGGGGTCCCCAGCATGGGGTGCGTGACGGTGCACGAGGGGGCCTCCGGGTCGCCCTCGCCCAGGGCGCACTCCATCAGGGACTCCTCGAAGCGCGGAATGTCGCGGATGCCGACGATCCGGCGGCCTTCGCCGGTATAGCGCTGCATTCTGTCCACGAACCCCGCACGGTCGTATTCGTCCCAGGGGTTGGTGAAGGTGGACTGGGTGACGAGCAGATCGGGGTCGATGGCCTCGATGATGGGGTCGACCCCGTCCAGCCACGGGAGGCAGTCGTCGAAGGCCTGGTCCTCGGGGCTCGTGATGAAGCAGCCGGGACCGATGTAGGTCACGATGCGCCAGCGGTTGGCGTCCGCCAGCGGGCGCAGCGCGTCGAGCCAGTGCTCGGTGTGCGAGTTGCCGATCAGCAGGATCGTCTTCTCGGGGTCCTCGAGCGACGGCGAGGCGTTGGTGCACTGCGCCCTGGCCTGCTCGGGGATCCCCCACTCCTCCGGGCAGGCGGGGCCGCGGTTGGGCGCCTGCCAGTCCAGCTGCCCGGTGACCGGGATGGTCAGGGCGCGGGGGTTGCCGGTGAACTCGAAGCCCGGCTGGAGGACGTAGGCGCCGGGGTTGTCGACGGTCGGGCCAACGGCCGCGTTCTCGACCTGCCGGGTCAGGCTCTGCTGCCAGGACACGGCCGGGGCGATCCCCGCCACCAGGCACACCAGCACGGCACCGGCCAGGCGCGGGTTGGTCCGCTCGGGCCAGTTCCAGGTCTTCAGAGGCTTCTCGATCAGGGCGGTGGCGAGGATCGCCGCTGCGAGGGAGATCAGGATGAGCACGACGCCGGAGAGAGGACCGGCCTGGGAACGACCCGTGACCACCAGGTAGGTGATCAGAAGCGGCCAGTGCACGAGGTACAGGGCGTAGGAGGAGTCGCCGAGCCTGACCAGGGCCCTCGATGCGAGGATCCGGTCCAGGCCGAAGGGCGAGCCCGTCTGGCCGGCGACCATGATCGCCGCCGCGGAGAGCAGTGGCCACAGCGCGATCCAGCCCGGGAACGCCCCCTGGACGTCGACCACCAGCCCCACCAGGATCATCGAGACCATTCCGGCCCACCCCAGGGCGATACGCAGCCACCGGGGCGGGGACAGGTACGGGATGGCCAGGGCCAGGAGGGAGCCCAGGGCGAACTCCCACAGCCGCGTGCGGGTGTCGAAGTAGGCGAACTCCTGCTGGGTGGCGGTCGTGTGGATCGAGAAGACGAGGGAGACCGCGAAGACCAGGCCGAAGACGACGGCCAGCACCGGCACCGGGCGCAGCCTGGAGCGCCGGGTCACCAGCCAGGCGAGACCGAAGACGAGCGGCCACAGCAGGAACACCTGCCCCTGCACGGACAGTGACCAGAAGTGCTGCAGGGGACTGGCCGTGGAGCGATCGAGGGCGTAGTAGTCCACCTGGGCGAAGGCCAGCACCCAGTTCTGGATGTAGGTCACCGTGGCCACGGCCTGCTCGATCACCTTCTCGTAGCGGGAGGCCGGGAAGAACACGGCGACCAGGACCAAGGTGCCCAGCACGGTCAGGACCGCCAGGGGGAGCAGGCGCTTGAAGGTGTGCAGCCAGTACCGGCCCAGCCGGATCGGGCGACCGCCCTCGAGCTTGCGCACGAAGGAGAGGGTCATGAAGAACGCCGAGATCAGCAGGAAGATGTCCACGCCGCCGGAAACCCGGCCGAGGAAGATGTGGTAGAGCACCACCATGAACACGGCCACGGCGCGCAGGCCCTGGATCTCGGGCCGGAAACCGGAATACCGCGCCACCCGGTCGACGACCTCACCGGCGGGGTCGGGCCGGCGCCCCCACGGAAGCTCTCCTGATGCCATGCGTTTCCTCGATCGCTGTGCCCGGGCTCGGAGCGGTCCGCCCACGGACCGTACGAGGATCGAACCTATCAGCGCGAAGCGCCCCGTCTCCCGGGGCCGGGAGACGGGGCGCTTCTGGGAGGCCTGACGGCGGCCTCATGACCTCACGGTCGGCGGCTCAGTGCTTGTGGCCCTGCTCGCCGTCGTCCAGGGGCTTGTCGGTGACCAGGGTCTCGGTGGTCAGCACCAGGGCCGCGATGGAGGCGGCGTTCTGCAGGGCGGAACGCGTGACCTTCACGGGGTCGATGATGCCTGCCGCGAGCAGGTCGGTGTACCGGTCCTCCTTGGCGTCGTAACCGTGGCCAGGCTCCTGCACCGCCACGCGGGACACGACGACGTAGCCGTCCTGGCCGGCGTTGGCGGCGATCCACCGCAGCGGCTCGCGCAGGGCGCGCCGGACGATGTCGACCGCCACCAGGGCGTCACCGGTCAGGCCGAGGTCGTTCTCGTCGAGCACCTTGGCAGCGTGCACCAGGGCGGAGCCGCCGCCGGCCACGATGCCCTGCTCCAGGGCGGCACGGGTCGAGGACACGGCGTCCTCGATCCGGTGCTTGCGCTCCTTCGCCTCGACCTCGGTGGCGGCGCCGACCTTGATCACGGAGACACCGCCGGACAGGCGCGCCAGGCGCTCCTGCAGCTTCTCGCGGTCCCACTCGGAGTCGGTCTGCTCCGCCTGCGAGCGGATCAGCGCGACGCGGTCCTGGATGGACTCCGCCGTGCCGCCGCCGTCGACGATCGTGGTCTCGTTCTTGGTGACCGTGACGGTGCGGGCCGTGCCCAGCTGGTCCAGGGAGACCTGGTCCAGTGAGATGCCAAGCTCCGAGGTCACCACGGTGCCGCCGGTCAGCGCGGCGAGATCCTCGAGGATCGCCTTGCGACGGTCCCCGAATCCGGGGGCCTTCAGCGCGACGACGTCCAGGTTTCCGCGCAGCTTGTTGACCACCAGGGTGGACAGCGCTTCGCCCTCGACGTCCTCGGCGATGATCGTCAGCGGCTTCTTGGCCTGCAGGACCTTCTCCAGAAGCGGCATGATCTCGGCGGCCGAGGAGATCTTGCCCTGATAGAGCAGGATGTGGCCGTCGGTCATCACGGCTTCCTGGCGCTCGGCGTCCTTGACGAACGACGGCGACAGGTAGCCCTTGTCGAACTGCATGCCCTCGGTCACGTCGAGCTCGATCTCGGTGCCCGAGCCGTCCTCGATCGTGATCACGCCGTCCTTGCCCACCACGGAGAAGGCACGGGCGATCAGCTCGCCGATCTCATCCGACTGGGAGGAGATCGCGGCGACCTTGGCCGCCTGCTCCCCCTCGACCGGACGCGCATCGTCGAGAAGGCGCTGCGAGACGGCCTCGACGGCGGCCTCGATGCCCTTCTTGATCTGCGAGGGAGCGGCACCGGCCGCGACATTGCGCAGGCCTTCGTTGACCAGGGCCTGGGCCAGCACGGTGGCGGTCGTGGTGCCGTCGCCCGCGACGTCGTTGGTCTTGGTCGCCACTTCCTTGGCCAGCTGAGCGCCGAGGTTCTCGTAGGCGTCCTCGAGCTCGACCTCTCGGGCGATGGTCACGCCGTCGTTGGTGATGACGGGAGCGCCCCACTGCTTGTCCAGCACCACGTTGCGGCCGCGGGGGCCCAGCGTGATCTTGACGGTGTCGGCCAGCTTGTCGACGCCCGCCTTCAGGTGGTTGCGGGCGTCCTCATTGAAGATGAGCTGTTTGGCCATTCAGATCACTTCTCGACGACGGCGAGGACGTCGCGGGCCGGGAGCACCAGGTACTCCTGGCCGCCGTACTTGACCTCGGTTCCGCCGTACTTGGAGAAGATCACGATGTCGCCTTCCTTGACATCGACGGGGAGGCGGTTGCCCGCCTCGTCCCAGCGGCCCGGGCCGACGGCCAGGACCTTGCCCTCCTGGGGCTTCTCCTTGGCGGTGTCCGGGATGACCAGACCGGATGCGGTGGTCTGCTCAGCCTCGACCACCTGGACGACGATGCGGTCCTCGAGCGGCTTGATGGAGATCGACACGATATTCTCCTTTTCATGGACTCACGAATGGGTCACGTTTGAGTTCTTGTGCTGGTCACGGTCCGCCGCCCGGGCTGCTGCTCCCCTCGTCAGCCGCCGTCGAGGCGGCTGCATCGGGGATCCCCGGCGGATACGGGCCTGTGGGTGCGCCAACCGTCGTCGCGGTGCCGATCGGCCGAATCCCTTAGCACCCTCATGGGGAGAGTGCCAACGATCACTGTATGAGGCCGTTAGCAGTCGGTCAAGGCGAGTGCCAGTCGGGGCGGGACGGGTAGCACATCGCCAAAGCCTCTGCAATTAGGTCATGATCACATGTCGTAATGCCGCTCCGAACCTGAACGACAGCTCCTAGTTAAGTTAGGCTTCCCTGCGTAACCGGCGCGCACCACACTCCACCGGCCCTCCGGCCGATCACCCGAAGGGATATACATGCTCTCCTCACGCACACGCTGGGTTGCCGTCACCGGCGCTCTCGCCCTCTCCCTGACCGCCTGCGGAGGTGGTGGCGCGGATACCTCGGAGGGGGAGACCTCGGCCGCCTCCACCGTCGAGATCGAGGACAACCACGGCACCCAGACCGTGGACGTGCCGCCCGAGTCGGTCGTGGCCACCGACAACCGCATCTTCGAGACCCTGCAGGACTGGGACGTCGAGCTGGCTGCCGCGCCTCGCGCCCTCATGCCGGACACCATCTCCTACAAGGACGACGAGAACATCGTCGACCTGGGCAACCACCGCGAACCGGATCTCGAGGCCGTCGTCGCCGCCGACCCCGATCTGATCATCAACGGCCAGCGCTTCGCCCAGTACTACGAGGACTTCCAGGGCCTGGTCCCCGATGCCTCGATCGTCGAGCTGGATCCGCGCGACGGCGAGGAGTTCGACAGCGAGCTCAAGCGCCAGACCTCCGCCCTCGGCGAGATCTTCGACAAGACCTCCGAGGCGGACGAGCTCAACGGTGACCTCGACGCCGCGATCGAGCGCGTGAAGTCCGCCTACCAGGAAGGCGACACGGTCATGGCCGTGAACGTCTCCGGCGGCGAGATCGGCTACATCGCCCCGGGCGTGGGCCGCACCCTGGGCCCCCTCTTCGAGATCCTCGGGCTGACCCCGGCGCTCGAGGTCGAGGGCTCCACCGATGACCACCAGGGCGATGACATCTCGGTCGAGGCCATCGCCGACTCCAACCCGGACTGGATCCTGGTCATGGACCGCGACGCCGCCGTCGGCGCCGAGGACGAGTACACCCCGGCACAGCAGGTGATCGAGGACTCGCAGGCCCTGCAGAACGTGACCGCGGTGCAGGAGAGCAACATCGTCTACATGCCCGAGGACACCTACACCAACGAGGGCATCCAGACCTACACGGAGTTCCTCAACTCGTTCGCTGACGCGCTCGAGGCGATGAACAACTGATACAGCACCTCGTATGACACCGTCAGCGGTGGTCAGATCGGTTGACTCCGGCCTGACCACCGCTGACGTGTGTGAAAGGCATCCCAGCATGAAACTGCAGGTCATCCCATGACCCCCGGCTCGACCGCACTGGCGGAACCGGCACCACCGGCCGGGAGGAAGCTCTTCAACTGGAAGCTCCTCCTGGGCGTCATCGGCGTCGCAGGGCTGCTGGGGCTGTCCCTGCTCACCGGCGTCTACGACGTCTTCGGTGCCGACGACGGCGACCAGATGTTCGCCATCACCCGCATCCCGCGGACCGTCGCACTGGTCCTGGCCGGAGCGGCCATGGCCATGTCGGGGCTGGTCATGCAGCTGCTGACCCAGAACAGGTTCGTGGAGCCCACCACCACGGGCACCACCGAATGGGCGGGCCTGGGGCTGCTGCTGGTGCTGATCGTCTTCCCCTCGGCGTCCATCATGGAACGGATGGCCGGGGCGATCATCGCCGCGTTCGTGGGCACGATGGTCTTCTTCCTGTTCCTGCGCCGCGTCTCCCTGCGCTCCTCGCTGATCGTCCCGATCGTGGGCATCATGCTGGGCGCGGTGGTGGGCTCGGTCTCCACCTTCATCGCCCTGCAGACGGACATGCTGCAGAGCCTGGGCGTATGGTTCGCGGGCTCCTTCACCTCGGTGCTGCGTGGCCAGTACGAGGTGCTGTGGATCGTCGCCCTGGTGGCGGTCGCCGTGTTCCTCGTGGCCGACCGGCTGACCGTCGCGGGGCTCGGGGAGGACATCGCCACCAACGTGGGGCTGAACTACAACCGGATCATCCTGCTCGGCACGGGGCTGATCGCGGTCGCCACCGGCGTGGTGACCGTCGTCGTCGGCAACCTGCCGTTCCTGGGCCTGATCGTGCCCAATATCGTCTCCATGTTCCGGGGCGACGATCTGCGCAGCAACCTGCCGTGGGTCTGCCTCCTGGGCATCGCCATCGTGACCGTGTGCGACCTGATCGCCCGGACCCTGATCATGCCCTTCGAGATCCCGGTCTCGGTGATCCTGGGGATCATCGGCGCCGTGGTGTTCATCTACCTCCTCCTCAGGCAGCGTCGCCGTGCTTGAGCCCACCGTGTCCTCCCCCGGAATCACCCCCGCGGCCGCCGCTGGGGACCCCGCCCCGCGCCGCGGCGCCGGCGCCTTCCCCACCCGGCGGGCACGGCGCAGGTACATCCTGATCCTGGGCGTGCTGGCCCTCGCGGCCGTGGCCTTCGCCTTCGGGCTGCTCGCATGGAAGAACCCCATGCCGGTCGGCTCCGCCGGTTTCTGGCGTATCGCCGAGCTGCGGGTGACCAACGTGACGGTCATGGCGATCGTGGCCTTCTGCCAGGCGATGGCGACGGTCAGCTTCCAGACCGTGACCAACAACCGCATCATCACCCCGTCGATCATGGGCTTCGAGTCCCTGTACGTGGCGGTGCAGACCTCCACCGTCTACTTCCTCGGTGCGACCGGGCTGGTGGCCTTCGCCGGAACCCAGCAGTTCCTCCTTCAGGTGGCCCTGATGGTGGGCTTCGCCCTCGTGCTCTACGGCTGGCTGCTGTCCGGGAAATACGGGAACATGCAGGTCATGCTGCTGGTGGGCATCATCATCGGCGGTGGCCTGGGGTCCGTCTCCACGTTCATGCAGCGCCTGCTGACCCCCAGCGAGTTCGATCTGCTCTCGGCCAGGCTGTTCGGGTCGGTCACCAACGCGGATGCCAGCTACCTGCCGTACGCCATCCCCATCTGCCTGGCGGCCGGCGGCGCCCTGTGGCTCAACGCCCGGCGCCTGAACCTGGTCTCCCTGGGCCGCGACTCCACGGTGAACCTGGGGCTCAACCACCGCTTCGAGACCATCAAGGTGCTGTTCTTCGTCTCGATCCTCATGGCCATCTCCACGGCCCTGGTGGGTCCCATGACCTTCCTGGGCTTCCTGGTGGCCACGCTGGCCTACCAGTTCGCGGACACCTACGATCACCGGCTCGTCTTCCCCATGGCCTTCCTGACCGGATTCGTGGTCCTGACCGGCGCGTACTTCGTGATGAACCACATCTTCTACGCCCAGGGCGTGGTCTCGATCATCATCGAGCTGGTGGGCGGGTCCGTCTTCCTCTACGTCATCCTCCGAAAGGGGCGCTTGTGATCACGCTGAGCAATGTCCGCAAGAGCTACAACAGCGAAGTCAGCATCGGCCCGGTGGATCTGCAGATCCCGGCCGGCGGCATCACCGCCCTGGTCGGGCCCAACGGCGCGGGCAAGTCCACGCTGCTGACGATGATCGGGCGTCTCCTGGGACTGGACGAGGGCACCATCGAGATCGGCGGGTACGACGTCACGACCACCAAGTCCAAGGACCTGGCCAAGATCGTCTCGATCCTGCGGCAGGAGAACCACTACGTCACCCGGCTCACGGTCCGCCAGCTCGTGGGGTTCGGGCGCTTCCCCTACTCCAAGGGGCGCCTGACCGTCGCCGACGAAGAGGTGATCAGCCGCTACATCGACTTCCTGGACCTGAGGGCCCTGGAGAACCGGTACCTCGATCAGCTCTCGGGCGGTCAGCGGCAGCGGGCCTACGTGGCCATGGTGCTGTGCCAGGAGACCGACTACGTGCTGCTCGACGAGCCCCTGAACAACCTGGACATGCGCCACTCCGTGCAGATGATGCAGCATCTGCACAAGGCGGCGCGCGAGCTGGGGCGCACCATCATCATCGTGCTGCACGACATCAACTTCGCCTGCCACTACGGCGACCGGATCTGCGCGGTCAAGGACGGCCGGATCGCGGAGTTCGGGACTCCCGAGGAGATCATGACCGACGACCTCCTCACCCGGGTCTTCGAGACCCCCGTGGAGTGCATCAACGGCCCGCGCGGACGTCTGGCCTGCTTCTACTGAGCCCGTCGTCCTCCCGTCCCCGGGTCCGGCGCGCATGCCCGGTACCGTGGTGACCGTGTCTACTTCCTCTTCCCCGGACCCCGGGGCAGCCGCCGGCGCCTCCACCGCCCTCGCCAAGCTGCTGACCCCGGAGGGCATGCGCCTGCTGGATTCCCTCGGCCCCTATCGTGAGGACCAGGCCCTCGGCACGCTCACCCGGCTGCGGGCCGAAGGCTTCGACCCGGAACTGGTCTCCGAGGCGCTGACCCAGTCCCGGCTGCGCACCGCCGGCGCGGAGAAGTTCGGGGAGTTCGCCGCCCGCATGCTCTTCACCCAGGCGGGGCTGGAGCAAGCGACCCGGCTGCCCGTCTCCGCCCTGCACGCCGCCCGCTTCCGGGGCGCCGGCATCGGTTCGGTGGCCGATCTGGGCTGCGGCATCGGCGCCGATTCGATGGCGTTCGCCGCACTGGGCCTGAGGGTCGTGGCCGTCGAACGCGACGAGACCACTGCCGCCGTCGCCACCGTCAACCTGATGCCGTTCGGCAACGCCGGGGTCGTGCTGGGCGATGTCGAGTCCCTGCACCGCAGCGCACTGCCGGGAGGCGAGCCGGAGTCCCTCTGGCTCGACCCCGCCCGCCGCCATGCGGACGGCAAGCAGCGGTCCCCGGGCAGCCGCAGGATCTTCGATCCCCAGGACTTCTCTCCCCCGCTGTCCTTCGTGGAGGACCTCGCGACCACGGGGGTTCCCATGGGCGTCAAGCTCGGACCCGGCCTCCCCCACGACGCCGTTCCCGCGCGATGCGAAGCGCAATGGATCTCCCACCGCGGTGACATCGTGGAGGTCGTGCTGTGGTTCAACGCCCTGGCCCGCCCCGGCATCCGGCGAGCGGCCCTGATCCTTGACGACGACGGCACCCGCCACGAGCTGACCTCCCCTCATGACTTCCCGGATGCGGAGGAGCCGGGAGAGGCGGAGGAGGCCGATGCGCCGTTCGAGCCCGGCCCCGGGGACTGGCTCTGGGAGCCCGACGGCGCGGTCATCCGCGCCGCTCTGGTCCAGGACCTGGGGAAGCGGCTCGGAGCGCAGCCGATCCACCCGCGGATCGCCTACCTGGTCGGCTCACCGGCCGAAAGGGGGCCCGCCCCGGATCCCGGAGCCGTCCAGACCCCCTTCGCACGCGCCTACCGGATCCGCGAGGTACTCCCCCACACCGTCAAGGTGCTCAAGGCCTGGGTGAAGGAGCACCGGGTGGGCACGCTGGAGATCAAGAAACGCGGCACGGACGTCACACCGGAGCAGCTGCGCAAGCAGCTCAAGCCCTCCGGCCCGAACCGCGCCACGCTGATCGTGACCCGGGTGGGCGGCGCGGAGCGGGAGAAGCGCGTGGTCCTGGTGGTGGATCCGGTGAAGAGCACGGGGGCCAAGGCCACCGGCTAGCTCCGGCGGCCTTGACCCGCGATCACTGCGAGCCGGCCGCGGTTCCGGCTTCCTCCACGATCCGGTCCACCACGTCCTGGTGGCTGCCGGGCTGACTCGCCGGGACCTCGGCATCCGCCGCTGCACCGGCCTGGATCATCTGCAGGGCCACCACCCGTGTGGCAGCGTCGTCGAGTCGTTGCTCCGGGATCGCCCCGGAACCCACGGCCTGGACGATGTCGGCATGGGCCGCTTCGTCGTCGCCGGGCATCAGCAGCAGGTCGGCGCCGGCCTGCAGCGCCGCGCCCGCAGGCGTGGTGACCCCGGTGTCGACGGGCAGGCCCGGGCCCACGACGCCCGCGAGCGCGCCCATGTCCAGGGCGTCGGTCACGATCACCCCGTCGAATCCCAGGTCCGTGCGAAGCGCCTCGTAGGCCTGCGGCTCCAGCGTCGCGGGCACCTCGGGATTCCACTCGGCCACGGCGATGTGCCCCATCATGACCGTGGGGATACCGGCGTCCACGGCGGACTGGAACGGGACCCAGTCGGATTCCCTGAGCTGGTCGATCGACAGCTCCTGCAGCGGGAGGCCGACGTGCGAATCCGTGGTCACGGACCCATGGCCGGGAAAGTGCTTGGCCGAGGAGACCAGGCCGGCGTCGCTGTGCCCCTCCACGGAGGCCACCACCTGCTGCGAGACCCGCTCGGGGTCCTCGCCGTAGGAACGGTCCAGGATCACGGCGTCGCCGGGCGTGGTGACATCCGCGATGGGGGCGTTGTTCATGGTGAACCCGACCCCGGCGAGCTCTGACGCGAGCCCCGCGGCGGCCTCCCGGGTCAAGCCGGGATCGTCCGCGGCGCCGATCTGCGAGGTCATGGGCCACTCCGTGAGCGGCGACCCCAGCCGGGTCACCGTACCGCCCTCCTGGTCCACCGAGACGATGCCCGGCCAGTCCTGGTCCTCGTGGACCTGGGACAGGGCCTCCTGCATGGCCTGGTTCTGCTGGGTCATGGCCGCCACGTCGACGTCCTGGGCCCCTCCGAGAGGGCTGTCCTCCTGGGTCTGCCCGGCGCCGCCCGCCGTGGGCACGTTGCGTCCCATGACGATCACCCCGCCCAGGTGGAGGCGCTGGATCTGGTCGATCTGGGCATCGACGGCAGCGGCATCGGAACCGTCGAAGGTGGCCACCATGACCTGACCGGCCTTCTCCTCGACCGTCATCCCCTCGACCGCCTCCTGCGCGGCGCTCCAGGTGGCGTCGTCGATCTCCCAGGGGCCGGAGCCCGGCCCGTGGCTCGGGGTCTCCGGGTTCGCGGTGGCACCGGAGGTCGTCGCCTCCTCGCCGCCGCCCGGCTCCTCCGCGGACGTGCAGGCGGGCAGCAGGAGCAGCAGGGCGCTGAGCAGGAGGGGAGCTGCCAGCCGGGAGGGGGAGGTTGGGTTACGGCGCATGTCCACCAGGGTAGACAGCGCGGCCCTCATCGGCAGCCCGGTCCCTAAACTAGAGTGTGTCTCTCACGGGAACCGACCCGTGATCCGCTCTCCATCGGCCCTGATCGCCAGCGAGGTCCCGTGCACATCAATTTCGCGCACTCATCCCAGTCCTCCATCGGGCTGGAGTGGGAGGTCGCCCTGGTCGACGCGCAGACCGGCGCCCTGGTTCCCCGGGGGCAGGAGGTCATGAAGGCGGTCCATGCGATCCTTCCGGACAGGGCCGAGGGACCCGACACCGGGCCCACTCTGACCGGGGAGTTCCTGGAGAACACCGTGGAGATGGTCACCGGCGTGTGCTCCACGGTCTCGGAGGCCACCGGCCAGCTCCGGGAGCTGCTGGGAGAGATCCGCGACATCGCCGAGCCCCGCGGTCTGCGGGTCTTCGCCGCCGGGACGCACCCATTCTCACGGTGGCAGGAGCAGTCCGTGGTGGCCAAGGACCGCTATTCCACCGTGGTGGATCGCGCTCAGTACTGGGGCCGGCAGATGGTGATCTACGGGATCCACGTCCACGTCGGAGTGGATTCCCAGGCCAAGGCGCTGCCCGTCCAGGACCGGCTCCTGGCGCACTATCCCCACCTGCTGGCCCTCTCCGCCAACTCGCCGTACTGGAACTCCCAGGACACCGGCTACGCCTCCCACCGGGCGCTGATCTTCCAGCAACTGCCCACCGCGGGGATTCCCTACGCCTTCAGGGACTGGGCGGAGTACGAGCAGTATCTGGACGATCTACTGGTCACGGGCGTGGTCGACGACATCAGCGAGTCGCGCCTGGACGTCCGGCCGGTGCCCCGCTTCGGGACCATCGAGATGCGGTTCTGCGACGCCCCTTCGAGCCTCCGGGACATCGGCGCGATCGCCGCCCTCACCCAGTGCCTGGTCGAGGAGACCTCACGGATTCTCGACGACGGCGGCCAGGTCGAGCAGATGCGCCCCTGGCTGGTCAAGGAGAACAAGTGGCGGGCCGCCCGTTACGGCCTGGACGCGATCATCATCAAGGACAACTCCCTCGAAGAGCCGCTGGTCACCGATCATCTGGCCGAGATCGTGGACCGCCTGGAGCCGATCGCCCGGGATCTGGGATGCTCTGAAGAGCTCTCCTGGGTCAACGACATCATCGCCGAGGGCGCCGGCTATCAGCGGCAGCGCTCGGTGGCCGGAGCGCATGGGGGCGATCTGCGCGAGGCCGCCCTGGACATCGTGGAACGGGTCCGCGAGGGCTGAGTCCCGCAGGGCGGGCTCGATCAGGTCCAGCCGGTGCGGCCCGGCCGCTCACCGGAGGGAGACCTGGGTGACCGGCAGCCCGGGGTCGGCCGCGAACTCCAGGCCCGTCGGGGCGATGCCTCCGGAGACCAGCCGCGCTCCGAGCGCGGCCACCATGGCTCCGTTGTCCGTGCACAGGGACAGAGGGGGGACCACCAGGCGGATGCCGTGCTCCGCACAGCGCTCCTCGGCCAGCTCGCGGAGCCGGGAGTTCGCCGCGACCCCGCCGCCCAGCAGCAGCGTGTTCAATCCGTTCTCGGTGGCCGCGAGCACGGCCTTGCGAGTGATCACGTCCACCACGGATTCCTGGAAGGATGCCGCGATATCGGCTACGGGGATCTCCTCGCCCTCCGCCTCGTAGGCTTCGACCACGCGGGCCACGGCCGTCTTCAGCCCGGAGAACGAGAAGTCGTAGCGGTGCTTGCCCGGCTCCTCGGCCGATCCCATGTACTTGGCGTTCGACAGCCCCCTGGGGAATCTGAAGGCGGCCGGATCCCCGCCCTGGGCGGCGGCGTCGATCGCCGGTCCGCCCGGGTAGCTCAGGCCCAGCAGGCGCGCCACCTTGTCATAGGCCTCACCCGCGGCGTCGTCGATGGTGGCCCCCAGCAGGGCGACGTCGGCGGCGAGGTCCCCGACCCGGAGGATCTCGGTGTGCCCGCCGGAGACCAGCAGCGCGCCGAGACCATCGGCCGCACGGCCGTCCGCGTCGAGCAGCCCTCCCGCCACCGCGGCGCCGTCGTGATGCAGCAGGCCCACGGAGACGTGGGCGACCAGATGGTTGATGCCGTACAGCGGCTTGCCCGTGGCCAGGGCGAGCGCCTTGGCGGCCGAGACCCCGACCATCAGCGCCCCGGCCAGGCCGGGCCCCGCCGTCACGGCGATGGCGTCGAGCTCCTCGAGCGTGACCCCCGCGGTCTCCAGCGCCTGTTCGAGGGTGGGGACGAACGCCTCCAGGTGCGCCCGGGAGGCGATCTCCGGGATCACGCCCCCGAACCGGACGTGCTCGTCCATGGAGGAGGACACCGTGTTGGCCAGCAGGTCGCGACCGCGCACGATCCCCACCCCGGTCTCGTCGCAGGAGGTCTCGATCCCGAGGACCAGCGGAGCGTTCGGTGCTTCAGCGTTCACGGGCTGCGCTTCAGTGTTCACGGGCTTCATCCATGTGGCTCGTCAGGTCGGTGGTGGTCGGTTTCCTGGGCGGAGCCAGCTCGGCACGCATGATCAGGGCGTCCACGCCCCCGGGGTAATAGCGGGGCCGCACCGCGAGGTCGGCGTACCCGAAACGGCGGTAGAGCCGCTGGGCGCGTTCGTTGTCCACGCGGACCTCCAGCAGCACCTCCCGAGCCCCCCGCTCGACGGCGACCTGGTGCAACCGGCTGAGCAGCGCGGTGCCGATCCCCTGCCCTTCATAGTCGGGGACGACGGCGATGTTCTGCACGTCGGCGGTCTCCGCCACGACCATGACCCCGGCGTAGCCGATCACGCGGTCGTCTGCCGTGGCCACCCAGTAGCTGCGGGTCCGATGGGTGATCTCCGACAGGATCATCTCCAGGGACCACGCGTCCTGGGGGAACAGCTTCTGCTCGAGGGCTTCGAGGTCTGCCGCATCCGCGGCGGAGGCGGGACGCAGCTGCCAGCCGGCCGTGCCCAGGCTCATGCGGTGGCCTTCTTCCGGGGCCCCGGCACCTTCGCATCGGACTCCCGCAGGTAAAGAGGTGCCGTGTCCTGGGAGAGCGTGCCTCCCGCGTTCACCGTGGCAGCGGCGGCCAGGCCCAGGAATCCGGCGTGCGGCTGCCACTCCGCCGGGGAGCCCGTTTGGAGCGCTCCGGGGACGACCTCCTTGACGGGCTGCCGGAGCCTGTCGGCGTACAGCCCGGCGCCCCGCCCGAAGACGGGCAGGCCGGGGACATCCTCGGCCGGCCCGACGAACGGCCCGTCGATCAACCGGGCACTCTGAACCCCGGCGGGATCCGCGGAGGATGCGTGGAGGTCGGAGGAGGCGGAGTAGACGGCCCAGTAGACCTCACGGCGGCGCGCATCGCTGGCCACCACGAACTGCGGGGGACGCGATGCGGCAGGCAGGCGGGCCACGACGTGGGCGATCGCGGCCAGGCTGCACATCCCGTAGCACGGCAGGCGCCAGGCGAACGCCAGGGTCCTGGCCGTGGCCAGGCCCGCGCGTAGCCCGGTGAACGGACCGGGCCCGGTGCCGACCAGCACCCCGCCCAGGCCGCCGGGCGCCACCTGCGCCCGGTCCAGGACCGTGTCCACGGCCGGGGCCAGGACCTCGGCGTGCGCGCGGGTGTCCGGGGTCTCCCAGCTGGCGAGCACCCGGGGCGAGCCGGCATCCGTGTCGACGACGGCGACCGAGGCAGCGGCAGAGGAATCCAAACACAGCAAGAGCACCGCAACAGTCTAAGTCGAGTCGCCCCGGGCTGCTCGGTGACCGGAGCAGCCCGGGGCGGCGGACACGGATCGGCCCCGCACCCGTGGGGTGCGGGGCCGATCTCGGCGGTGATCGCCGGAATGCTCCGGGCGATCAGGAGATCGGAGCCGGAGCCCCGTTCGCGACGTAGGACTTCAGCCGGTCCAGGTCCTCCTGGCCCTTGACCTCGGTGCCGTAGGTGCGATCAGGGTTGATCGCGGTGACGCCGATGTGGTTCTGCTGGTAGACCGCCTGCCAGTCGGCGGGGTTCTTGGTCTCGGGGCACAGCTCGGTTCCCTCGCAGATCTCAATGTCGATCTCATAGGTGCCGTCGCCACGAGCCGTGTAGTTGTGGTACGCGAAGGTCCCGGTTCCGACCTCCACGTACTGCGCTTAGCCCGCCGGGGTGCCTTCGGAGATGTTCGGGTAGTTCACGCTCACCGCGAACTCGTGCTGGTCCAGCAGCCCCTCGGAGCCGAGGCCCTCGATGAACTCCACCGCCCACTGCGAGGTGGCCGCGTAGTTCTCCTGGGGGAAACCGCTGTTGTCGTTGTATCCGGCGGTGCTGAACGCCACGACGGGCACGTGGCTCTCCAGGGCGGCGACGGCGGCACCGATCGTGCCGGAATCCGTGACCGACGAGGCGAGGTTCAGACCTGAGTTGGGCCCGGTGACCACCAGATCAGGACCTTCGGACCAGCCGACCAGGTTCTCCAGTCCGCCGCGCATCGAGAACTTCACGGTGTCGGAGGGAGTCGCGCTCGCTGATTCCGCCGTGCAGGGGCCATCCTCGAGGCACAGGCCGAAGACCGCACCACCGGCGTCGGCGCCGCCGCAGTCGTTCGTGTACTCCTCGGGGATGGCGGGGGCCTCGGCCGGGGTCATCGTCCCGGAGTTGGTCACCGCGGTGCCGCGGCCGCTCTGCACGGCCCACGGGGCGACGATCACGACGTCGGCGCCGGCCTCGCACAGTGCCTTGCGCATCTCGTAGAGCCCGAGACCGTCGGAGTTGTTCTCCCGGCTCGCCTGCATGGAGTCGTCGTTGGTCATCAGGATCTTCATGCCCTCGAGGGACTCGCCGGTCGAGGTGGACGGGCCTTCGCCTGGCCCGGGGTCCGATCCCACCGGGACCCCGGCGGTCAGGGTCACCCCCGCGAGAATCATGCCGGCGAGACCGGCGGTGATCTTGGCAGCCGCGACGTTGCGTCTGAACATAGTGCTGTACCCCTTGACAACTAGTGTCGCGTGTCGTTAGTTCCTGAAT
>NZ_ML708620.1 GCF_008831305.1 Kocuria coralli | reverse complement strand
CCGCCAGTGCCGAGACCGCGATGTCGTGGCAGCGCAGCTGCGTCACCGCCCAAGCAATCGCGCGGGTGGTGAGCTTGGCCCGCGGTGCCGCCAGCTCGTGGACCTCACTGAAGGTCGTCACCTCGCACGCCGTCTCATGGCAGCGGTAGCGGCGTTTGCGCCAGACCACCCGCACGGGCACCCCGGCGCAAGGCAGGTCGTGCAGCAGCACCGCCACCCGGCCATGGCCAACGGCGAGCACCCCGCAAGCCGGACAGCCCACCAGTGACGGCACGGTCTCGACCACCAGGGTGAACGAGGAGCGGTACCGCTCGATCGTGAGCACGTGGACATCGGGCAGGTCGAAGAGCGCGCACGCCGGCGCGCACATAGCATGGGACACGTCGAGGCCTTCGAGGACGGTTGGATTCAGCACCCCCATCCTGGAGGCCTCGACCCCTACCCGACCCCCGTGACACGCACCCCGCTTGGGCCCTTACCCACACTCATTTGGGAAGGGCCCGATAACCCACGCCCACGAGACCCCCGCTGAGGACTCATCAACGGTCTCCCCGGCCACTGTGGCTGCACTGCATGATCACCAGCCGCATCTGCCGGTCTCACGACGGTATCTGCCCGGTGCTCGCACAGCACTGGATCGGGCCGGGATCACCACCTCCACCGTCCGGTTATCTGTAGCTCAGTGCTTCTGGTGCCTACACAAAGTCATTGTTGTGGTGTGATGACGACGGTGCCAGTGTCACCAACGTGGAAGGTAAGAGACTGAATCCATGAGCGATCCTGACTATGACCAGTTAGCGATAGACGCGGAGAACGGACTCTTCTCGCCCATGACCGGTGGCCGGACGTTGTATGGGGAGGCTGCTCGTCAGGCGGGCCGCGAAATGGTTCGTCGAGCTTTGAACGATGAGCCGCCAACTGACGACGACAGCCATGGTGCTGATCAGATCTGATCGGGAGCTATCGGCGGGAGACGTACCACGGCGAGCCACTCTTCCCGAGGCGCGGTCAAGGTGATGGGTTGCGCCAACTTGATTCTGCCCCGCGTCTCGTGCATATGGCGTTCCTTATTGGATGAGGCTGATGGGCCGAGTAACCGTGAGTATCAGGCCCGCTGAGGGCGGAACAGCCCGAGCCACTGACTGCTCCGCGGACCGTGGCTAATCGCTCATGTTGCGGAACGCCTACAACCCAGTTCTGGATGCCTTCACACTGAACGAGACGCTATCATTGCGCACGATCCACCTCTGGATTGGGCGGAGGAAATTGTTTCTTGTGTTTCTTATAGAAAGGTTCAAGCGCCTTGTTCGCCAGAACACAATGATAAACCTGGTCATTACTCCAGTAGATTCTGTTCAGTCGTTCCCATTGGCCCTCAGTTAGACTTGCAAGGGTCGCGACCCGCTTAGAGATCGCCCCTGAACTCATGTAGTCCGTCGTTTCATATAGGGCAGTGAACAGGCCCTGGACCATTACTTCCCCAAGGTCATCTATCCCGATAAGCCATTGGTTGATGGCGTCAGCAATTTCGCGTGCATTACTACTGGAGCAAGAGGGCCACTGGTTTGACCCCATGAACCCTTTGGGATCAGCCCCAATGCGCACAGCGTATATGGGCACTCCTCGCCCGAAAGCCCAGCCGACTTCTTGGTGACACCAAGCGCTCTCATTTACCTCTGAGTGTGTTAACAGAACGAAGGCATCCATCGTGCGCAGGGCTTGCTCGATTTGAGTTTGCCACGGTTCATTGAACGCCATTGTATCGTGCGCAACGAACCCATGTACTCCGACAACAGCCAGCTCGTCAGCGATTTCTCCCACGAATTCTTTATGCTGGGCTGAATGAGAGAGGAATAGACGAACCTTTCCTGGGTGCCAATTGCCAGGGTCGGACTCAACGGCGTTCGCCCGGACGTCATCTATACTCTTGTCAAGGACGAGGGCAGAGAGTTCAATGAGGTCCGGATCCGTCAGTGGAACAAGGGCTTCTTCTAAGGAGTCACCACTACGCCAGCCAAGTTCAATACGTTCGAGTCCAAACTCGGCGAGAAGTATGTTGATCTGTGGGTCCGCCCATCGGTCATCGTTTCGAATAACTTCGCAGACTTGACTCTTGAGACGGAAGCGTTCGGTGCGAGAGAGCGACATGGTCCTATTGTATATGCCTGGATACGAGGTTCAGGTCAGTGGGCTGACCCCGTTTTTTAGGTCCGGTGGTTCTGGGAGTCGTCCTGTCGCCCGTGGTTGCGGGCAGGGAGACTGGTCAGATCATGTCGAACATCAGGAAGCGTCACACCCCGGAGCAGGTCGTCCGCAAGCTCGGGCAGGCCGACAGGATGCTCGCCGACGGCAGCGACATCGCCGCGGTGTGTCGGGAGCTTGGGATATCCGAGCAGACGTATTACCGGTGGCGTAACCAGTACGGCGGACTGAAGGCCGACGACGCGAAGCGTCTCAAGGAGCTGGAGAAGCAGAACGCCACGCTCAAGCGATTGCTGGCCGAAGCGGAGCTGGAGAAGGCCGCGCTCAAGGAGCTGGCCGAGGGAAACTTCTAGGCCCGGGCAGGCGCCGCGCCGCCGTCTCGCACCTGATCAGGACACTGCAGGTGAGCGAGCGGATGGCGTGCCGTCTGGCCGGGCTGAGCAGGTCCGCGTACCGTCGCCCGCTCAAGGGCGACACGGTCGCCGACCCTGATCGCGCGTTGCGAGACTGGCTGCGCGCGTGGGCGAAGAAGCATCCCCGCTACGGGTACCGGCGGGCGTATCACGACGCCCGGGGTGAGGGCTGGGCGGTGAACCACAAGAAGATCCAACGCCTCTGGCGAGCCGAAGGCCTCCGCGTCCCGCAGCGGCGACGCCGCAAGCGTGTCGGATCCTCGACCGTCGACGCCCCGGCGGCGGTCGCACCGAACCTCGTATGGGCGGTGGACTTCCAGTTCGACGTCGACGAGCGGGGCTGCCCGATCAAGATCTGCTCCATCGTCGACGAGCACACCCGCGAATGCATCGGCGGGCTCGTGGAGCGGTCGATCACCGCCGACCGGCTCACCGCCCACCTCGAAGAGCTCGTCGCCGTCCGCGGAGCACCGGGTGTGCTCCGCAGCGACAACGAGCCCGAGTTCATCAGCGACGCGATGGCCGACTGGGCGGGTACCCGCACCGGCCTGTTCTACATTCCGCCCGGCTCGCCCTGGCACAACGGATACGTCGAATCGTTCAACAGCCGCCTCCGCGACGAGTGCCTCAACATCAACAGCTTCTACTCACTGCTGCACGCCCAGGTCGTGATCGGCGACTGGAAGACCGAGTACAACCATCAGCGTCGGCACTCATCGCTCGGCTACCTACCCCCGGCCCAGTACGCTCGGCAGTGCACCCATCAAATCGAAACCGACGACTCACAGAGCGACCGGACCGAATGAAGGGGGCGGCCCACGTCAACCCAGGGTTGACTATCTACCCTGACGCTGTTTCAGGAAATCGCCTAGTCAGGAAACGTCCGATGATCACCCACACACTCGCAACCGCCGCGTCAGTTAACTACCCCGTGGACAACTCCTGGGGCTTTTGGCTCTGGGCCGGAGCCCTCGGTCTCCTAGTCGTCCTGGCCGTCGCCTGGTGGTCGATCCTCGCGTTCACCGATTCGAATTCAGGCACGGCAGCCCTGTTCATTGTTGTTTTCTTACTGTCGTTCTGGATCCAGGCCGCCATCGTGTACGCGCACCTGCCCCACCGGTGGCTCGGATGGATCATAGTCATTGGACTGGCTGTCCTTGCCTATCCGATAACCCGGCGCATCGATCCGCACCGCCCTTTGATGACGTATGCGGCTATCGTCCTCACACTGCTCGCCATACCTCTCGCCCCGGTCGTCCTCGCCATGGGACCAGTTCTCGACCAGATCAACAGCTTCCGGGATTTTGTGACCTCGCTGCTCTCGGGTGCCTGATGGGTCTCAGCGTGTGGCTCCAGGCCCGCCGTAGGTTTCGGGGAGGTACTGGGTGTCCCGACGTGCCCACCCTTCTTGTTGCGCCGAGTTCGACTGCACTGCGGCGAGATCTCCCAGCCCGCTTTCGCGCAGCACCCACGCCCCAGTGCCCTGCCGCACGACGGCTGCTGAGGAGTCTCCGATCATGGCCATCGTTACTCGACCCGGCGGTAGCCGGTCCGCGGTGAGATGCGCCAGGCCCTCAACGACTTCGGTTTCCATCACCACACCGCGGCGGCCATCAGGGGCCACCAGGATGTCCCCGGCCACGACGTCGCGCACCGGGATTGGGTGAGCCCCACCAGGTACTCCGCGGGTGGGCTCAGCTGGTAACGGGCGGCGGATCTCCACCGGACGCAGCGCCTGGAATGTAGCCGCCACCAACCCGTCACCGTCGCTAAGCGCAGCGCGCACCTGGTTCTGGCCTCGGGCCAGGTCCACAACCTCCGAGATCCTTCCACCCAGGCCCTGAACCCGGTCACCGGAACGCAGGTGCTCACCCAGGACCTGGGTTGCAGGTCCCAGGGCGCCGTCCGGACGCTCCTGGAAACTGACCGCTCGCACAGCAGCTTGGCTGTCCAGCACACGCACATCCACCAGCCCCGGTTCTGCCTCCTCCCGGATCACTGTTGCGCGGATCCCTTCCAGGTGAACGGCCAGCACTCTTTTGGCGTTCGGTTCGTGATCCCACAGCCACGCAAGATCGCCTTCACGCAGCTGCCCGACCGTGATCCGTTCCGTGGAGCGGTCTTGGCGGGTGTCCATCGCATGCACCGTGGCCACCCCGAATCCTCGCCCATCCATGGAGGCGTCACGGGCCTCATGTGCTGGAACCGTGGAGTGCAGTTGCACCACCTCGGGTACCACCGCCGGTCGGTTCCCGTGCACGGTGACCATTGAGGTGGGCGAGACCCACAAGGTCACCGGACGCCGGTACTCGGCATCATGCGGTTGCGTGGCGTGCTGCCCGGCGACGTCCAGGTCCAGATCCACGAACCCGGGGCCGGTGCGTTGCACCAGGCCCCGCAGCTCTCCGGCCGGCAGCGGGTCGCCGTGACCCATCGGGGCCCACTGCCCATCTGCCGGCAGGCTGATGTGCTGCCCGGCCATCACCAAACCTGCCGGCACGGCCCTGTCTGTCTCGCCCAGCACGGTCACAGACACGTTGTGGATCTCTCGCGACGATTCCATGAACCGTTGCCCGGCTCGCAACCCCCCGATCGGCCCGCCCGCTTCGCCCAGTTCCCAGCGTCCGGGGTGATCCACCGACGGAACGAACCCGGCCTTCAAGGCAGCTGCTTCCACCGCTTCACGGTTGGGGACGTCCAACAGCAACACGTCACCGGCGCGCAGGTCCCGCACCCTCATTTGCACGTCATCGACCTGGTGCGTGGACCCACTCATCACCACGGGCGCATCCGTGCCCAGGCTGGAGGGATCCAGGGCCATGGAGCGCAGATCAGGCCACACCTCACCGTGGCCTGGTGGCCACGCAATAATCTCCAGGTCCTCGACGTCTTTGACCGAGACCTCCATCGGCCCATCCCCGGTGCCCACAACCAGTTGCGGGTGCCCGTCCACGGCGCCAGCGGTGACCTCGCTCACCAGCCCCACAGACCCCACGTCAGGGCCCTTCACTGCAACCCAGGACCCCACGACAAGGGCGCCGTCGTCGGTGGTCATCTTCGGATCCTGTCCTGCCGCCCGTGCCTGTTCGGTCAGGCTCAGCGCGGTCCACCGGCGGCCGCGGACCTCAACTATGTCCTCACTCAGGGTCAACGCATCGCGGCGCCCGTCACCGCGCATCACCTCCACCGGCCCATCCACCCTGGGATCGATCACCATGACTGGGCGCCCGTTCTCATCGATGACAACGTCGCCGGCACGCACGTGGTTTCGCGGCACGTGCAACACCCCGGCCCACACGGTGTGCGTGGCCACGGCGTGGTGGTAGGCCGCTGCCAGTTCTTCTGTGGTGGCCATCCGTCCCGGCGTCCAGGACGCCTCGGCCGGCCACACCGTGCCCTCTGCGCTGCCGACTCCACGCGGGCGCAAGGTCACAGGATCCCGCCAGCCGCTGCCACCCCGGTGCCCGATCGGGTTGCTGATGGCATCCGAGGCCCACACATCCCCTGCTTGACCAATCTCCGGCAGGTCCTCCAGGAGCACATCGCCCTCGATGCGGTCTTCTCTACGGAATGTTCGTCTCATCAGTTCTCTCCCCGATCGGGTCCGGGTGTTGGCATGGCAAAGAGCCCTCGACCGGTGTCGAAGGCTCTTTGCCCTGTGACGTGTGGTGTCATCTGGGTCGGGTCACCGACCCGCCCCGTGCATCCCTCCGCTGCCAGGCTGCGCTGCCGTCCAGGTCGTGTAGTCCTGCTGCACCGGTGCCTCCTGTTGGGGTTGCTGCTGTCTGTCAGCTGGTGCCCCGCTCATCTGCTGGGATGCCGGGGCCTGGTGAAAAGACTGTTCAGCCCGCGGCCCACGGCTTTGCGCCTGAGCATCCGGGGAAACCTGGGCCACAGCCCACTTCAGCGACGGGGACACCTCATCGGCCCAGATCCGGTTCTCCAAACCGGGTTGCCCCTGGCTGGTCACGTAGGCCTGGGCACTCATCGTCCCGGCCACAGTCACCCGTTGTCCCTTTTGCAGCGATTCCCGGATGTTCTCTGCCATCCTGGGGTCCTCAACGGCCACCGCGAAGTAGTTGGGAGCGCCGTTGCGCCACTGGTTGGATTCCCGGTCAAACACCCGGGTATTTTCCGCCAGGTCGAACACAGTCAGCATCCGATCCCCTGCCTCGATCTCCTTGGGGTCATCGACCAGGTTCCCGGTCACGTGAAAGTCCTTCACCCGCACAGCCATGATTGTCCTCCTTCACCCGTTCAGCCCGCCCAGTGCCAGCTGATAACCACCCATCGCATCGGCCACCCTCGGATGTCGGTGACACACGCACCACCCCGCCCCATGAGCACCCCCAACGCACACGGATGCCCCTCACACCATCCGGTGTGAGGGGCATCCGTAGCGCCACCGGGACTACCGGGCCGCCGTCGCTGTAGCCGGTGCCCGCGCGCCGGTATGCGCTGCGGTCACTTCAGCGGCGCTCGGGGCTGCTGAGGCCGCGGCCGCCTGGGACGGGGCTGGGGAGCCGAACACCTCCGCGGCGCTGCGCTGGGGAGCTTCACGCTCGGCCGTCGGGTCGGTGTCCCACGGAGCCCGCGTCACGGGCCCACCAACCGCCGGCGCCGGCGTCTGCGGCTTTTCTTGCGTCGCCGTCGGCTCCTCTGGCTGCTGTGGGACCGGGGCCGGTTGGTTCTCCTCCCGTGCTGGACCGACATCGGGGTTCTCGGCAGCCGGCTGCTGTGCTGCAGGTGCCTCGGTCACTGGCTCCAGGGTTTCGGTCGCTGCCTGATCCTCGTCTGCGCTGGCCCCGGTGAACCGGGAAACGAACTCCGATGCCCGATCGGCCATCGCCTGCAGTCGGGATCGGGTGGTGAACTCCAGGTACCCCTCCGGTGTTTCACGCACGCTCAAATCCGGGCGGTGTTCGCGGATCAAGGCCTGGGCATCCTGCAGGTTCAACGGCTGCAGTTCCTCCGGTGTCCCCACCCCCGCCGGGCGGGTGACCACGAAGAACTGCCCTTCCAGTTCTTTGAGCACCGGAGCCTTCTGCCCGGGCTCTTCTGTCAGGCCGACGTCGCCGCGCCCCGAACGGTCGCTGAGGTCGATCTGCCGGGCGTCCTGATTGCTCAGCCACCCGACCTCTTGACCATCTTTGTCCGCGACCTGGGAGCGGGTGGCCCACTCCTCTCGGTCCTTAGGAGGCTTCGAGTCCATGTACTGCGACAACCGTTTCGTGTTTCGGATCGCGACGTCCGCCGTGACCTTCGCAAGCTCCAAGGCCTCCAACAGGGCCTCCCAGCCGCCCTCGATGATCTCGGTCTCATCCATGATGTTCCTCCTGACGTGCCTGACTCGGTCCCTGTGTCATCGCCGGTACCACTGCCCGGTGTCGATGACACACATCACTGCTTCGCTGCGTGACCGCGTGTGTGAGATTGCCGGGAGGTCTCGACCCTGTGCCAGGAGATCCCATCGGCGCTGTATTCCCACCAGGTCTCTTGGATCCGCTGCCCCGCTGTCGCCTCCCCGGCCAGCAAGACCGCCCCGTCGGTCTCATCGCGTCCCAGGATCCGCGGGGCTGAAACTGTGACCATCGTCGTAGCCGCCACCGCCGCCGGATGCAGACCCTCGGAGGTCACCACCAGGCCCTCGTCATCGACCACTGCCATCCGCCAGGACACGTCCTGGCCATCGGCCACCGGCAACACCGGCTGGACGTCGGTGACCGTGGCCAGGTGCTTGGCCCAGTCAGCCTCATCCACCAGCAATGCCCCGGGGGCATGAGTCTGCGAGTAAGCCTCGTCCGGGATGTGTTTCTTGTTGGCCACGCATTCCTGGGCTTTGCCCTCCAGGCGGGTGCGCATCATCGAGAGGTGGAAATGCCAGGCCGTCATCGGGTTCATCGACGCTGTGGTCGCTTCCCAGGCCTGGTGCTCGGCCGCGGCGGCCGCCCACAGTTCTTCCACGATCTCGGTATGCCGGTACCAGCACCGCGGGATCTCCTTCTCCGGGATCTTGTGGGCGAACACCAGCCAGTCCACCCAGCCCCGCAGGAACACCCAGGCCGTCGGAGCATCCTCGGCTTTCACGTCCCGCCACCGGGTCGCCAGCAACGCTTCCGGGCCCTCAGTTTGGGCAGCCAGCCCTGCAACAGCCGGGTCTTCGTACGGCGGTGGCGCCGTCTCCTCATCGTCCGGGGGTGGTTCCGTGCCCCACAAGGATCCGGCATCCACGCCCAACACGTCCTCGCCGGGCTCCGGGCCGGGGCCCTCGACCATGTCACTCATGGGGTGTCTCCTCCCGTCTGGGTCCCTGCACTGTTGGTGCTCCCGCCGTGTGGTGGGAGCACCAACGCTTGGTGGAGGACAGTGATGATGTCTGTGAGTGCTTGTTCCTCGGTGATGTGCTGCTCCCTGACCCGCCGGCGGATGGACTCCATGTGCGCAGGGCACACGGCCACGACTTCTCCTGACCACTGAATTCGCACCAGGTGCGCACCTTCCCGTCCGGGTTCACAACACACCACGCATCGACCCGCTGAGATCGGGGTTCTGCTGCCCTCATGACTCACACTCATCTCCCATCGTCGTTGCTTCATCCGACCTGCGTCGCCGCAGGCCTATCACCACCACCGCCGTCGCGTGACGACGGTCCCAGCCTCTGAAATCGCGGCCGCGGACATCGAACTCACGATGGATCATCTCGTGGTCCTCGCGGCACAACGGCATCAGATCTTCGTGCGCTTCACCGGCTACCCAGGCACCCTCACCGTCCTGGGTCACGCCCTCGTAGCTGGTGTGGTGTAAGTCCAAAGACTTGAGCTCATAGTCAGCCCCACAGACCTGGCACACCGCGACCTGCCCGGCCGCGGCCACCGTCTCGAACCACACCCGGCGGCGTTCCCACCACGCCGGGGAGCTCAGATATTCCCCCCGGTACCTTGCCGCCCGGGCTCCGGTCTTTCTCCGTAATGACATGACGACTCACGCCGCCGTCAGCTGTGGCTCGGGCAGATGATCAGGCCCATCGACCAAGGCTTGCGCCAGTCGTTCGTCAAAGCGTGCGATAGCGGCTTTGATTTCGGGCGCCTCCGGGCGGTCCACCCATTTCGCCATGGTCACCACAATCGGCCGTGACGTCCTAGTCAGCACCAACCCCGTGCCCACCGGGAGCCGGCGCAGCTCCGCGACCGTGATCACGTCTTTCTCCCGCTGGGTTTGGCTGCGGCTGGTCCCGGAATCCGCCCACGTCGTGTTCGTCTCCTTGAGCACTCGTTGACCTATCAAGGTCACCAGCGCCTGCAGCTCGTCAGAGTTACCGGAACCTCCCAGTTGGAACTTGACCGTGGCAGCGTCCAGGATCTGCTGGGCCAGGTGATCACCCCAGGCAGCGCGCGCCATTGCCGGGGACTGCAGTACGACCAGGGTGAAGATCCCTACACCACCGCCATCAGCCATGACTACCGGTAGTTCTTTCCATGGCGCCAAGTTCGCGATCTCGTCCAGGATCAAGGACAGCCCCGGGGACAACCGGTTCCCCGGGGATCGGATGGCAAGCTCACGGGCCACGGCGGTGATCTCATCCATCAGCGCCATCAGCATCGGGGCGGCCGCCCCGCCACCGGTTTTCGTGCCCACCAAGAACAGAGTGCCCTTCTGCTCAATGAAGGTCTTGGGGTCCAGGCCCTCCCCGGGTGCCGGGTTCAACACGGCAGCCACTTCTGGCAGCATCAACGGTGACAGGGCTTCTGAGACGCCCATCCATTTCGAGGGCAGCATCCTGGGGTCACTGTTGAGCTCATCATCCAACGCCTCAGCCCATCCCGGGGCTGAATCGGGGTGGGAGCGCAGCACCTTCACGGCTGCAGCGGCCAGACCCGGGGTGGATCCCCATCGACCCAACGTTGGGGTGTCCACCTGGGCCAGGGCCGCAGCGTGCAGCAGCCCCGTGAGGATCCGGGTGGCCACACCGGCCCATTCCTGGTTCGAGGTGGATTCCCCCATCGCCGAGGCCCCGACAATGGTTTGGGCCCGCCGGGAGGCCACCATCACTGACTCACAGCCCTGATGCGGCGCCCATTTCAGCGTCGTTGGCAGTTTCGTCAGCCCCTGCGGATCAAACAATGCCACCGGCCCGATCTTGGCCCGCGCTTCCCACACGGCCCGCACGTTATCCCCACGGGTCGATGTCGTGACCACCGCACCTGGGGCATCCAACAATGCGTTGATCACGATGTAGAAGCCTTTGCCGGAGCGCGGTGGCCCAATCAACACCACGGAATCCTCCGAAGACACCCACATCGGGTACCCGCACGAGAGCCCGAAACACATTCCAATATCGGCCGGGCGTGGGTTCTTTAAGGTGGGTCGGATAGCACTGGCCTTGGCCATCAACGCTTTTTCCCCGGCCTTGATCTTCACCTCGCGGCCCTTGGCCACGCCATTACGCCGGGCAAGATCCCGCAGCAGGTACGCATCGGATTCTTTCCAGTTGCGCCACAGCACCACGCCCCAAACCGCCAGGCCCGCGACCACTACCAACCCGACGACCAGCGGTGCAATCACCGCCCACGTGGCAGGCGCGCACTGTCCATCGGCCGTCACGAACGCCGTCCCACCGTCGCGCACGAAACCGACTGCCAGTTCCACCGGGTGAGTCCGGACCGAGGGCGCACCACACATCACACTGGTGATTCCCCGCCCCACCCAACTGAGCATCATCGCTGCAGCGCCCACCGTCACCAGCACGCCGACGAGTGCGTACAACAGGACGTCGTTGCCCCTGGATTGCATCGCCCATAACCCCCTTGTTTAGGCGGCAACGCGGGTGCGTTGCTTCATCGCCGAATCGGTGTCAAACAAACTGGCCTGCAGCTCCGATCGGTGAGTGCGCACAACACGGCCCTCCAGCTCGGCCACCTTCCACAACGCTTGGCCCTTGGGCAGCCGGCCCATGACTTCACGCTCAGGCCCGGTCAACCGCAGTAATTCTGCGGTTGCCTCCAGCTGATCGGATTTTTGGCGGTGGATCACCCGGATGTCAGCGTCGGCCAGCAGCGACATGGCCAACGCCCGTGCCTTGGAACCCTCATCACCGGCCTGATGCAGGTCCGAGAGCTTGTGCAGGATCAGGATGCAGAAGATCCCGAACGCTCGCGCCAGCTTCCACTGCGTCACCATGCGCTTCAGTGAGGCGATGTCACCCAGGTTTTCCCAGCCCTCCTCGTAGACCACCACCCGCTGCACATCGCCGTTGGTGATCACCGACTCCGCCCAGGACTGGATGCACTGGGAGGCGATCAGCCTCGCCTCCGGGGGCAGAGCCATCAACGGTTTCGTGTTGAACACGGAGATCGGCACATCGTCACGGAACTCCACCGTGGAGGGCCCATCGAAAAGGCCCGCCAAGTCGCCTTTCACCATGTCTTTAAGCTGATTGGCGACCTCACGGCTGGCAGACCCGGATTCCTCCAGCGTTTCGGCCGAAGGATGGCGCAGCGCGTGGATCACATCGGGGATCGTGATCGAGGCCGCTGCAGCGACCTGCGGTGTCGTGTCCGGGGTCATGGACGCCACGTCCTCGCCCTTGGCCGCCACCGCCGCATCGATCCCATCAATCAAGGCCGCACGCTCATCACCGGTCAACCGCCGCCCGGCCAGGATCTCGGTGATCGTTCGCAGGATCGACTGCCGGCGGGACCGCACAGCCTTCACCCAGTGCTCATCACTCATCGGTGCGATCACCAGGTCCTCGCCCCAGTCCTCGCCAGCAGACTCCAGCAGGCTCTCCCCCGTGTCAGGATCAACCACCGCGCCCGTGCGTGGACGACGCCCCGGATCCAGAGGGTTGATCACATGGGATCCACCCACCGTCATCACCGGGTTCACATCCGCAGGACACAAAGCCCTCGCCACCGGACCCCACTCATCCTTGATGTCGGACATGATCATCGCCCGACGCCCAGCCATCACCAGGTTCATCACCCACGTCTTGACCGTCGTGGATTTGCCCGTGCCGATCGTGCCGATCAGCACGCAAGCCATGCCCGTGATCAGCCCCTGCTCGTAGCACTCCCACGGGTCCATCGTCCACATCGACCCCGAGGCCTTCTTGCCCCGTCCATCGGCCAGAAAACCAATGAAGCACTTCCTCGTCCCCAGCCCCGAGGACGATACCCACGGGTAGGCCGAGGCGAACGTCCACGAGGAGGTGCGGTTCCAGCCCGGGCGGCGCAGCAGCATCCGCCCACGCATGTTCCGCGCCACCCGCCGGCCACCGCGGGGAAACGTCAGCCCGGGCAGTCCGTCCAAGGCCTTCGAAACGGCCTGGCCTGCCCATTGCTTGGCCAGGTGCTTACCGGCCCGCTGCCCGGCCCTGCGGAGTTCACGTCGTTCCCGCCGGGTCACCGACCCGGGTTCAATGCTCACTGAGTGGAACGTGCCTTCTGTCTCTGACATCCGTGGCATCAGGTCACCGCCGATCCTGCAGGCCACGCCCGAAGGGCAGCGCCGCGGCCAGAAATGCCGGCCATTGCTGGCCGTAGAACGTGCGAACCTCACAGCCGGCTCGTCGTGCCCCGGAGATCATCTGCTTGGTGTTCAATTCCAGTTCGTCCTCGGACTCGGCCGAGACCACGACCATCGTCAGGAACTTGACATCCCCGTAGCCCGCCAAAGCGTGATCGCCGTGGTCCACGATCTCGTTGCTCATGGCCTGCTCTTCCAGGCCCTTCACCCGCCCAGCCCAGGCGCGCATCTGGTCAGCAGAGAGGTCATCGCGGTTCTCGGCCTCCGCACGCGCGAGACCGGCGGCAATGCCCTCCGAATGAAAGGTTTGGGTGACCACGTGCGGAAAGTCCCCGGCCTCATTGAGCCGTCGCATAAACCCGGCCTTCACAGTCCGCGTCGGCAGATCCACGCGCATCACCCGGTGCCAGGTTCCCTCACACCGGATCTTGTCCCACGACGCCTTCGCCGCCATCGGCCCCGCTGTGGCTGCGGAGACCTTGACCATGCCCGTGGCCAAATCGTTGGCCTCGAACGGGGAGAATGCCGTTCGAATCACCAAAGCCAACGCATCCGTGGTCAACCAGGACGTCACCGTCACCGACGCCTCTGAGAGCAATCGTTCGAACTCCGTCATCTCGGCCTCCATGAGCTCCATCAACCCGGCCACACCACCGCCGTGTTCCTTCACGTCTTCTTTCACCAGGCCCTGATGCACCGTGATGGAGACCAGGCCCTCGTTGTGGGTTTGAGCCCGGTCACCGGAAAGGGTCTGCAGGATGTCTTCATGCAGCATCGGTGACAAAGCGGCCCCGGAAGCGATCTCTGATTCCTCGACCTGCCGAATGTAGGCCTCACGTACTTGAGCGGCTGAGAGCACCGTCATCACGTCACTGGCCTGCACCGCCACGACCCCGGTGTGATCCGCCAGGGCGTTGATTGCTGCAGCCCAGGAATCCAACACATCAGCCTGGTCTTCTGGTTCAGCCATCGTGAACCCGGTGCCGTGGACCCGGGCGATCACGGTGGCGTTGCGGTGCACCGGGTCCCACACCATGCACTGCCCGGACGCCATGGTGAACAGCCGGATCTCGCCTGCCTCACCGCTCAGCCGCAACCGAGCCGGTGGTTCCACACCAGCGGCCACAGCTGCTGCCTCAGCCTCACGGTCAGCCGCGATCTCCTCCGCCGTCGCAGGCCGGGCCACGCCCTCGCTCTGACCGCGGGCGCTGCGCCACAGACCAATCAGGAAAATCCAGACCTTGGCGTAGCCAGGCATGTTGTCGATCGGGACCGCCACAGCGATCATCACGATCCAGCTGAGTACCCACAACCCCAGATGACCCCGGACCACAGCCAAGACGCCCAGCATTGCGAACACTGCAACCAGCACGGTCTGGGACCAGGGCATCCACAACACAGCCCCCTTCTTCGCCTTCCGCGGGAACGGGGCCCCCACCACCGCGTCTTTCGTTGACGACGTCGTACTCATGAGTTCTTCCCCTTTCAGCGGCGAATCAAACGGGTCATCGCACCGGCACCGCGCCCGGAGTTCCGCATCAAAGATCCGGAACTCCGAGACATCGCGGCCTCCAGGCCCCCGCTGGCTTGCACGGCACTGAATGAGAACAGCGCCATCATGGCCACGGGCATGATCGCTGCGATGATCACCGCAGCCAGCGCCGCCAACAGCTGCGCCGTCGTGGCCGAGTACCTAAACACGCTGATCGCCATCACCAATGCGGCTGCAGACAGCGGTTTGGCAATCAGTAACCCGAAAACCATCGACAGCCACCGGAAGAACCACGCCTTGGTGGCATCCGAAGACAACGCGAACACAGCCACAGCTGCCATCGCGGTCAGCATCACCAGCGCGGTGGTGCGAAGCGCCATCATGAATCCCAGGAACAGCGACGCCAGCCAAATCACAAACGAAAGCACCATCGGAATCAACAACTCGAACCCACTGGAGTTCTCGGCAACCCCGCGCCACACGTTGTACTCGCTGTTCATTTGCTGGAACTCACCGGAATCGTTCAACTCGAATCCGAAGAGTTTCATGAAACCCGCCATATTTTGTGATTCACCACTGGCCGAGAGAATGAACTGCGTGCCTTGATCAAAAGCCGAGGCAAACAACATGACCACCGTCACCAAACCCAGCAGCAACGGCAACGCCAGTAACGCCATACCTCCGGCGCGCAGAATCATTGCCGTGTTCCCGGTGAACAACCCGGCGGTGGCCTGATAGCCCACCAACAGGATCAACAGCGGCGCCATGACCACGGTCAGGATCCGCAGCATCCCCGGGTCATCACCGGCACCCACCACACCAGCCCACCAGGCCGGGGAGAGATCTGATGCCGCGAACGCGTCCGACATGAACGTCCAAGAGTCTTCTGCCGCGCGAGCGATCGCGGCGTTGAACCCCGAATCGCTGGCGTCCGAGAGCCAATCCGTCAACGGATTCGCCGGCGCCATCACCATCATCGACATCACAACATCACCCCCAGCACCCAGTCACGGGCCCTCAGAGACCCACACTGCTGGTGACAGGTTCCAGCAAGTTCCACGAGGTGGCCATGTAAACGATCGTTGACCCGGCACCTGCGACCACGGCGCCACCAACACCAATCAGGATGCCGACCAAGCCAGCGGTCTTCGCCGCCGGAGTCTTTGACAGTGAGCCAATGCCCCACACCAGCGCACCGATCGCGATAACAGCCACGAACGAAATCAGGACCACCGTCACGATCCAGGAGACGACCTTCTGTGATGGGTTGGCCAGCGGCCCGTCCATGGACGGCGTCACACCGGGATCGAACCCGGCTGCTCCGATGTGCACAAGCGATGCCACGTGGCTCAGGTGCGGAACCACGTCCACCGTGGCTGCGAAAGAAGTGATGTCAAACATTGCGGTGTCCTTTCAGAACAAGAAGAAAATCGAGGGGGGGAAGTGTCACGGCGCTGCAATCAACGCGGCCGAGACACCGGAGGGAACTATCCCTGTGGGTTACTGGGGGTCGCCCGTGGAGCACGTACCGGCTGGGGCGATCCATTCGTCCACGTTCTTGCCGTTGTACTGGTTGGAATTCATGTTGGAGACACCACTAAGCAGCTTCACATGCACCAACCGGCACGAATCCACCGTGTTCTCAGCACACGACTGAGCCGGATCCGGGTAGTAATTGATCGTGATGTTCATCGTCGAGCTCAGGTTGTAATCCGAGTTCACGATGTCGCGGGCATCGTTCATGTCCGTGACCTTCTTCTCGAAGGTCTGGCTGCACGTGGTCGAGGTCTGCGCCGCCACCTGCTCGGCCGCCGCCTTCGGCAGCGAATACACACTCCCACCGGCCATAAACAGGGTCCCGGCCGAGCCGATCACCGCAGCTGCGAAGAACCCCAGCCCGGCTGACTTCCACCCGGCTGCCATCAACGAGGGGCGGTTGGTCTTCCGACCCACCCCCTCCTTCAGCGCGGCAATCGCAATACCGGCCGCGATCCCCACCAGCATCACCGCGATCAGTCCACCGGCGACCACCGTCATCAAGGGCACAGCATCCGCGGATCGTTCGGTGTACCCCTGGGCGCTCAACATCGTGTTCACGCCGCCTCCGTTTCCGAAGACCAGCCCGCCACCGACCGTGACGTCACCAACCAGCCTTCTTGACCGGCCATCGGCCCACCCCGACGACGGCGTGTGTCACACACTCACCAGGCCTTTCACGATGTCTGTGTGAGGGGGCACACTAGAACCACAGCCCCTTGACCAGCCAAAACTCCCACTCAAGGACTCGACATGTTCCAGCTGCTCGTCTTCGCATTGATGGCCATCCCGGTCGTGATCTTCGTGGTGATCAGCATGGTCTTCTCCGGTCTCCGCGCGACGGCCATCGCCGATACCAAAGACCCCCACGTCTCGATGGGCGGTGTGTGGTTGGTCCTCGGCGGGATCTTCCTGCTCTTCGCATTCCTGACCTTCGCCTAACCACCACACCGAAAACCAGAAACCAGGGCCTGGCCCCGGCTCACCACCACGTGACCGGGACCAGGCCCTCACTCATGCACCAGAACCACCGAACCAGGTGTGAATACCGGGCCCCTCGTTCCTGACGCTCCATCATTGCCGGGCGTCGCTACGCGCAAACGGCTACGCCGCCGGTTCCCCCAGGATTTTCCGCACGCGGTCGCAAGCTCCCTTATTTCGCGCGGAAATTCCTTCCTCCACCGCCCCTACGGGGTTGCGCTCCTCTCCTAACCCGGCACTGCTCCGCTTATCAGGAACGAGGGGACACCCCGAACAGGCCTCCCACCGATGAGGACCTAACAAGGAGGAACACACGATGAGCACCACAACCACCGCCACAGTCACCGTCTACTCCAAGCCCGCCTGCGTTCAATGCAACGCCACCTACCGGGCCCTCAAAAAAGCCGACATCGAATACACCGTGATCGACGTGACCGAAGACCAAGACGCTTACAACCAAGTCGTGGCCATGGGCTACCAACAAGTCCCCGTCGTCGTCGCCGGCCCAGACCACTGGTCAGGGTTCCGCCCCGACCTCATCAAAACCATCAACCACTGACAAACCCCAGGAGACCACCATGAACGACACCGAGAACAAGCAGGAAGTTAACGAGTCAAAGCGTCAAAGCCCCTCGGTCGGCAGCTTCATCACCCTCATAGTGCTCAACATCGTGATGCTGGTGGCATTGTTCTTCGGATTCCAGACCTGGCCGGGCAACCCGGTGGCGGTCATGGTTGAAGGCGCTCGGCAGCTAATGACCACGCCCCAACCGCCAGCTACGGATCCTCTGACCTGTTACATCGCCGCGGACGGGGGCTCGGTCAACCCCAGCGCCCTCCAGTTGCGCTGCGGGGATGACGCTGTCGTGGACTACACCATCACCCGTGATGGCAACACTCCTCAGATCACCGTGAACAACGAGCACATCCGCGGTTGGGAGGCCGGAACCACTTCCGTGGGGACTTCCCGCGACGGGTCCCTGATCGTCCGCACCAAGCTCACCAATGGGGACACCACCTTCTCCTACAGTCGCGACCTCGCTGACGGTCCGGAATCAACAGACATTCAACGCACCGGCCCGTGGCCGGCCAACGAAATCCCCACACCAGAAACCAGGTGAACACCATGGAAACCAATGAACTAGACAGGGAGCACCGGAAGTTCCTTCTAATTTCTTACGCCATGATTTTCCTAACAATCCTTGCTGTGATCGGCCTCGCCTCCGCGATCCCTCAGCTGTTCCACAGTGACGACCCATGGCAGACCCCTGCCTCACCCACAATGTCACCAAGCGTTTCCACCTCACCCGTGGATCCTCTGACGTGTTACATCGCAGCCAACGGGTCCATGCCGCCGTTGGATGCCCAGTTCCGCTGCGGTGACAACCAGGCCCTGGACCTGCAGGTCACCCGCGACGACCAGGACGCCCACGTCGTCAAGGTCCTTTCCGGGACCATCGAAGGCTGGGAACTAGATAGCGCCTCCGCCGGGACCTCCGAGACCGGGGCACCGATCCTGTACGTGCGTCTGACCGATGGACGGACCACTTTCACGTACCGACGTGACCTCTCCGAAGGCCCCGACACCACCAGCATCACCCGCACCGGGTCGCCCTGGCCCGGGACCGAGATCCCGGCCACGGAAACCCGGTGAGCACCATGAGCACCGCCACCCGAGACCGGGAGTACGTGATCAGCTGCGCACGATGCGCAGGCCACCGCGCGGCCACCAGCTGGGTCACCACAGACCCACAGTTCATCTGGATCCTCGGATCCCAGTTCGGGTGGGCCATCACCGTCACCAACGACGGCATCACCGCCATCTGCCCCACCTGCCAAGACCAAACACCCTGAGCACACAACACCGCGTGCGTGACAGCCAGGTGATCGGAACCGATCACCTGCAGACAACCCGATGAAGGAGACAACCACCGTGGACACCTACAACGACAACAAGATCGACCACCTCCGTGTGGCCTTCGACCGCGGAGAACTACACCTGAACGACGGCACCCGCCTGGAGCTCACCACCGACGACATCACCACGCTGCGCCAGGCCCTGAACATCCACACCCACGATTGCGACCTGGACGACGCCGTGGAAATCGTGCTGCGGACCTAACCATGTCGGAGACCGCCGGCACACTGAACCCACCACCCAAAGGAGACCACCATGGACACCACCACCACCGACACCATCCCCCTGGGCCGAGTCCTCGCCTGGGTCGCTGTGCCCGCGGCCGCGATGATCGGTTGGGCCCTCTTCGCCTTCCTCAGCCCCCTGGACACGGATCTGTACGCCACGGGCGCTTACTTCCTGACCGGACTGGGGATCATCTTCGCGATCACGCTGTTCACGATCGAGACGCTTTTCCGACGTCGGATGCGCCGCGAGGGATTCGACAAGAGCGAGATCGCTGAGGCAACCAAGTACTTCTCCTACGGCTACGGGGCGGCCCTAGGAATATCACTTCTCAGCCTCGCCTTGCAGCTGTCCCTGTGAACAAACCACCGGCCACAGACTGAGGGCCCCGAACGTTAGGTTCGGGGCCCTCAGTCTGTGGCGGTCCGTCCTTGTGGCAGCTGCACTTCCGCGCCCAGGAGACCGCCCTGCAGCCACGGGATCACTTGCGGTGACGCACCCTGGACAACACACCATCAACAATGGCTCGTAGAACCCCGCGCGGCACCCTCTGCGACCCGCCCACGTTCCTTACGGCCCCACCACGGACGCGGATCCCCTCCCTCTCATGCAGAGGCAACTGATCAAGGATTATCAGAGCCTGATCGAGGTGATCGCGAACCGCGTCCAACCCGGTGGCATCCGTCGCGGTTTCCGGCCGCTCACACGGATCGGTGTCCTTTTCTACTTCCATATCCAGATACCGCCACTCCGGAGATAGCAAGGCCGCGTCTACTTCCGGTAACCGGGCGAACCCGAGCCACATGTCACCACGGTTCTCGGCCGCGATGAACCCCTTGCGGGCTAACCACGCGAACACCTGGGCAACCTCCTCGTGAGTAGGTTCCCCGTCACCAGGAGCCCACTGGCAATACTTGTGGACATGTCGTGAGGTGTGAGCTCCAACGTCAAAATATTGGAGGACTCGCCGTCGAATGGAATACAACCGACCCTCGTCAGCCGCCCACTCGTTGGCCCTCTGATCAGCGATGCTTCGTCCCCACGAGGTCAACGCGACGAAGCCGTCGTCACCATGGGACACCAGCCCCAACGACCGCAACCGGGAAACGAACTCGGAGATCTCCGCATGCGAGAACAGCCCTCCAACGCAGCATCCGTCCACGGTGACACAACCCCCCGAGCAGTACTCGTCCACGGTGATCGAACCTCCCAGGTCTTTGATGTCATGCAACAAGCCTGCCAACCACCGGTCGTCTTCCAGCAGTGTCAACGCCAAATACCGAGACATGCCCCTCACCGTCCCTCTTCGCAGTGATAACCCGCCACCGTGAACTCATTGCTCCCGGTTTCTTCCACGTTCACCGTGCATGAGCGCCGTCCCCCTTCCGGGACCACCTCACTGGTGTCTGCATGCCACGTCCAGGCCACATCCACCCCGATGAACCGCATACCCTCCGGCGCCTCAACCTCCACCCGTGACGGAGCGACCTGGGCTGTGGCCGAGGACCAAGCCGAGGCCGCCAACGCCTGGTTCCACCACACCGGCGCCCACCGACCCGGGGCGCCACTCTCACGCTCCACCACCTCATCAGAGAGCAACGGCGCAGCGCGTTGGATCGAAGCACCAGGGACCGTGTCCCCTACCGTCTCCCACTCCACCAGGGCTCGCATCGCTTCCACCGCCACAGCCTCCGGGTCAGACCGGTCCACCCGCCCCAGATCCATGAACCCGCCAAACGACTTCCCGTCCCCCGCCTCACCGGGCGAGGGCGAGGGAGCCACCACGCCGTTACCGGACACATCCCCCGCCCCGGGTGTCACCGATGGCCAGGACTGCCCCGTCGCCGCAGGGCTACCAGCATCACCAGTCGGCGAGGATTCGCCCGCTGGTGCCGGCGACTCATCAGCACCAGGCAACCGTTTCGGAGACTCCCCTGCAGGCGACGTGGTCGCTGCGGTCGCAGTCGGCGACGGCTCCGGGACCTGAGCGGATCCACAACCACTCACACCCACCAACGCCACCAGAACCACGCCGGCAGCACACCACCTGGTTTTGTTCGTGTTCATCACAGAATTCCTTTCTGCCTCATGATCGGTTCGGGATTGACGTTGTAGGACCGCCCTGCAGCGTCCACCTCGCCTGGTTTCTTGCAGGCCGGTGTGCCGGGCTTCATGATCTCCATGTGCAAATGCGTGCCCGTGGAGAATCCCTTGTTGCCCTCGATGGCCACCGGGTCACCGCGTTTGACCTTGTCCCCCACGGACACCATCTGGGAGTCCGTGTGGAAGAAGTTGATCAGCATCGGGGAGTCTTTGCCGTTGTCCACTTTCAGTTGGACCATGCCATCGAAGGCATCACCCGGAACGCACACCACCTCAGCATCCGTGGGTGCCACGACCACTCCGCCCGGGCCACTGCCACCACCGGTGGCGAAGTCCACGCCCAGGTGGTGGTTGGCGAAGCAGCCGTTTATCAGGGACATGTCATCCGGGGCGCAGCCGGCGATCAGATTCCTGTACCCGTAGCCGGAGGTGAAGTGCCCACCGGGCAGCGGGTTGGCCCACTCCCCATCCCCGAGCTCGATGTCACTGGTCAACATCACAGCTGAACAATCCACAGCGAAATTGATCTGGGCGTCGCCGAAAATTTTGGTGACATAATTTTGGGTTTCCTCATAGTCAGGGATCTGCCCCTGAGACAAGCCAGGTGCTGCCTCCCCGGCGTTGTAGGCCGCCACCGCCAACCGTGGGGCATCAGGGCCCCCATCCGTAGCCCACCCATCAGCCAGACCCAGCAGGTGCTTCATGTACCTCGCGTACGCAGCCAACGCGTCACCGGGATCACGAGGATCCCCACCATCGCCGTAAGCAGCCCACGTCGTAGGAATGAACTGCACCGGACCAACCGCCCCCGCAGGCGAAACAGCCTGAGTGTTGAACCCCGATTCGGCATCAACTTGGGCGGCGATGATCTCCTTGGGCAACCCGGTCTCCTTGGCCGCGTCTTCGATCGGGCCCACGAACTCCGAGGGCACCTCCACCTGCGGAAGCCCCGTCCCACCACCACTGTTGGCCGCATCCACCCGGCACGATGATGCCGCGTTCGCCGCTGCGGCCTGGGTGTCGGCAGCGTCCTTGGCTGAGGACGCGCCAGCGGTCATCAAGGTCATCAACAACGCGAAGACCAGCATGACCACCACAAGGAAAAAGCCCACCCCGGCAACGGGTGGGCCTACCCACTTCACCACCGCCGCAGCGCCGGCCTTCTTCACCACGCTCACGACCCCGGCTCCCACCGGGTTGCTGAATGCGCCACGAAGTCTTTAGGAGTGGCAGCCCAGGACGTGACCACGCACCGTTGACCATCCCTGGCCGGCGGGCACACCACCACCGCTTCCATCAGCGCCCCGGACGGGGTATCCACGCGGTCCTCCCCGGCCTTCACGCTGCGCTCCAACCGCATCGCGACCTGCACCAGGTGCGTGCCGGCCTCCGTGTCCGCCCCGTAGTCGAACCCCGGGGCGACACCGCGGCCCTCGTGCAACCCGGCGTCCATCCCAGCCCAGGTCACCACCGCATTCGATGTGGCCTCGGCCTGCCCGGCCACGTCCCAGTCCTGCACCACCCCACCGAATCCACCATCCGTGAAGGAATCACGCGCATCCCGCCAGTCCTGGACACTGGATTTCGTGGTATCCACCGTGCGCATCGCCCGCAGGAACCTCGCACCGGTCACCAACGGGTCCTCCTGGTCGGCCTCACGATTACGCACCAGGCCCGTATCCTCGTTGATGGTCTTCAACACGGCCTTGGAAGCCACCAGAGCCTGAGCGTCCTTCGGCTCCCCGGTCTCGCCAGAGGCGCCCTGTCCGGTGCTGTCACCCGGTGACGCTGTGCCGACGGAGGGCAAGTCCCCGGCCTCCGCCACGCCTGTGGAGGAATCCACCTGGGTGGTCTCCGCCGCGGCCCCGGACTCGCCACCGTTGAGGATCGCCCCAGCGGCCAGGAGGAACACAAACGCTGCAGCAAGCGCCAGGATCACCACGACCAGGGCTGCCAGTGCGCGGCCACCGCGGTGTGCGTCAATCCAAGCCGCGATAGCCTGGAATCGGTCTTGGATCCGGTCTTCCCCCGGTGCTTTCCAGGACGCGTCCGGTGGGTGGAAGAACGCCCACCCCTGATCCATCACCACACCCAAACCACGACGCAGCGGACCCTTCCGGGCCCTGGCCCGACGTGCTCGCGGATGCAAATCCTCATCGGCATGACCGGCCTGTGCCCCCGACTCGTCCTGGAGCTCAAGACCTTCTGGGTCCTGACCCTGGTCGTGGTGTGGTGTGTGGTCGTGCTGCGTCATCATGGCCTCCTGTTCCACCCATCCACCCCAGCGGCCCCCGGTGTGTGTCAGGGCTTCACGCAGCGGCTTGGATCGTGCCGGTCTCAGCGATGGTGCGCGCGATGCTCAGCAGCCACTTCGTGTCCCCCAGCCGCTGCCGTGCTGTGGAGATCGACCACCCCGTCGCAGCAGCCACCGCCTCAACCCGCACCCGCTCGAACCCACCGGCGCGGACCGCTTCGACCGTGATCGTGCGCGTCCATGCCCCAATCTCCGCCGGCAGGCAATCCAACAAAGCACCAGCTGTGACCCGCTGTGCTGACCGGTGCAGCCCCTGGGCCCGCTGGACCACACACGCCGCGCGGACCGTCTCGCGCCGGGCTTCACGCACGACCGCCGTCGTGGTGCCCAACCGTTTGGCAGCAAGCTCGGTGTCTCCCTCGCAATCGATCAACAGGGTCAGCGCCCGGTGGACCGTGCGGTCACAGCGCAGCACGGCCCGGACTTCGGCCAGGACCTCGTGGATCTGGGCGGCCAACGCCAACCGGTCCACGACCGCGTCCTCGTGGCCCTCTTGTGCCACATCGACTTCCCACACGTCCTCCGAGGTCGCTCCACCCACCGGGGATATCCCCACCGCGGTGACCTGGTGGTGCCTGGAGCGCAGGTGGTCCACTGCCCTCCGCTTGCCGATCGTGGTCACCCACCCCGTCAGGGTGCCCCGTTCCGGGTCCCACTTCGAGACCGATCGCACCGCCGACATCAGGGTTTCTTGGGCGACGTCCTCGACGTCACTGGCAGCTCCACCGGCTGTGAGCTTGCCCCGGATCACGGGCACCACATCGCCCATGACCGCTCGCACGGCCTCCCAGGCAGCCGTTGACCCCGATTCCAGCCGCACCCGGGCTGACTGGTCTTGGCGGGTTTGTTGTGTCGTGGCCATGGCTCATGCCTCCTGGACCCTTGCGACGATTCGATCTGCCCGGCACCCCGGGCACTCCTGGCCCTGCAGATGCGAGCTGTGATGCACCCGGCAGGTCACCTGCCGGCGTGCTGGGCTGGAGGCCACCGGCCGGTGATCCTCGCCCTGTGGCTGGCGGGATTCCACCCGGGCCATGGCTTCCTCGATCGTGTCCAAGGCCGAGGCCCGGTCACGCAACGCAGCGATCATCAGCCCCATCGGGGAGAGCACCGGGCCCGCGGCCCGGGCCATCACCACCCGGATGACCTCAGCCACCACCACGTCATCAAGCCCGGCCAGCACACCGGTGTCGCCGCCGAGCTTGCCCCGCAGCAACCGCAGCGGCACACCCGCCACCGACAGCCGCTGACCCCCACCAGGGGGCTGACCACCCGGTGAACCCTGCGTTGGCTCATCCCCCGATCCGATCGGATCCGATCCAGCAGCGCCCGAGTTCTCCACAGCGACCGGTTCCGAGGATTGGATGGGATTGGATGGGTAAAGACGCGCGCGCGAGCCTATTAAGGCACCCTCGAAATCGGTGTCCGATTTGTCCGGTTGAACGACCCGATTTGTCCGGTTGAACGATCTACCGGCCAAAATGTCCGGTTGATCCTGACTAGGGGAAACGTATTTACCGGTCATTATGTCCGGTTGATCGCCGACGGGGTTATCCACAGGCTCGACGGCCTCCACCGCGGGGGGCGCCGGCAGCTGGTCGCCGGCGTTGCCCTCCAATTCCACGGGCCCCGGATCGACCTCGTACGAGAGCCGGTTGATCTGGCGTTGCCGGCGCTCTTCGATCGGCTCCACCACCTCTTGACCATGGCGCAGCATCGCGCCCGGGTCCAAGATGATGGCATCCGTTCGCCGCCCCCGCGCCCACTCTGCAGGCCGGCGTTCCGTGTGCAGCAACCCGGCGTCACGCATCTCCAGCAGGGTCCGCCGCACCGTGCGCTCAGACACCCGGGCCTTGCCTGCCAGCTTCTGCTGACCGGTGAAGCACACCCCGTCCGAGTCGGCCTCATCGGCGATCGCGAGCATGATCACCAGTTGATTCCCTGACAGCGGCAGCTGCCAGACCAAGCTGGTCATTCGCACTGACATGGGGTCAGCTCACTCCTTCAAAGATCTCGGGACGCTCGTTCTTGAGCTCCTTGATGCGATTCCGTCCGGTCCTGTCCGAGACACCCAGAAACTCCCCTGCAGCAGTCCCCGTGATCGGCCGGCCACCGGCGACCCGTTCAGCCACCCACGCGGCAAACCCATCCGCATCCCCGGCAACCCGCTCCGCAAGCCCTTCCGGAGCGGCAACGGCACCCGGCAGCGAGGCTTCCGGTGAACCGGAATCGGCCTTACCCTCGCGAGCCGCCACAAGTCGCTGACTTGCCATCCCGGACGGAGTTTCCGCCCCGGACACGTGCGCGGGACCCGGATCGGCAACAGCTTCCGGAAGCCCGGAAACCCGGGTTTCATCAGCAGAAACAGCGTCACCGGCGGGTCCTGCCGACGTCCCGTCTTCCGGGTCAGTAGTCGGGCTTTCCGGCAGGGTTTCCGGAGCCAAAGACGATTCGGCAACCGCTTCCGGAAGGGCATCCGTTGCCGCTTCCGTTTCCGGTTCCACCGGGGCTGCTGCTTCCGTGTGCCTGCCGTAATCAGCACGCGGGGGGAAACGGAAGCGGGTCTCGCTGCCCCCCAGTGCGGAGATCCCGAGACGGGCCGGCGACACCTTTGACCCGTCACCAACTGGCTCAGCCACGGATGACGCAGGCCTCTCACCCGGACGCTCCACCACCAGACGCGCCAACTGCTCCGTGGCAGCAAAGACACCGATGGGAGCCAACGCGGCGATGGCAGCACCAATCCAGGCCTGCCATGCCTGCTCGCGCGGGATGGACAGCGCGTGCGCGGCGTTAGCGGTCACGGACATGGCCGTGAAAGCACCCAGGCTCACCCACGAAGGAATCGTGGACTCACCCCGGGAGCGATGAACCAAAACGGCCAACGCGTAGGTCAAGATCGCGCCGTCAATGAACACCGGGACGGCCCACTGAATCTGCGACCCGATCCCGGCCCACTCCGCAACGTCGTAGAGCGCGCGGAACGAGACGATGAAAGAGGTGATGCCCAGCATCACGACCAACGCCACCACGACCCACTGCACCGGCAACGTGTCAGGGTTGATCCTCCGCGACCTCTGAGACCACCCAGAACCCTGGCGGAAGGAACGATCCCTTGGTACCGTTTCAGACACCAACGAAGCCGTTCCTAGCTGCTGTTGATGAGATGCGCGTCCGGTGCCACCCCGGGCGCGCATTGCTTTGCCCTCAGACTCACGCAGCATCGCCGGCCTCCAAATCCCCCAGAACCCCATCCAGGGCCTCAATCACACGCCCCAGAACCTTCTGCAGGTCCGCGCGGCTCTGAGCATCCAGCTCCTCCGGGTGCAGATCCACGATCACGCCGCCGGCAGCCAGCACCGTCCGGGCAGCAGCCATCGACAACTCAGCCGCACCGGGATCCGCCGGGTCCTCCACCAAACGCGGCTCAGCCTTGCGCTCCTCCAGCAACCGCACGCACCGAGACTCCGCCTCCAGCAACGCAGCACGCGGCCCCTCCCACCACGCAACAGTCACCTCGGCACCGGCCGGCACAACCGCTTCACCGGCGACGTCCACAACCCGCACAGGGCGCTCGAAAGGCGATACCGGACGCGGAGGCCGTAGGTCGGGGGCAGGCTCGATGTCAATCACGCCGATACCCAGGTCGTCCAGGGCCACATCATCGAAGGCTGCAACATCCGCCGCCGACGGCGCCGCAGGCCGGGTGTAGGACTTCCCATCCACACCCAGGGAACGTTCAGGTGTTCGATTTTGAACACTTGACTCGTCTTCCAGGGGATGTCCAGGTGATCCATTTGGATCACCTGACGCCCGTTGGACCGTTCCATAACCGAGGTCCGTGGCCTGAGCGATCGCGCGCACACTCATGCCGGCGGCCCGCATGGACTGGATGACCTCAGCCCGCTGCTCGCGCGGCGGTCTCAACTGGAGGCCACGAAAGTTCGCGTCAATCCACTCATCCCAGGACGCATGTCCCAATGCTCGCCACGCTTGACCCTCCCAGGCCTGGACGATCAGCGTGTGCACGTCGATCAGTCCTTCTGCGATCTGGTCCGTGAGCTCACGAGCCTCACTCTGCGTGAGGACTCGGTCCTCAACGTTGCTCATGCCGCCACCTCCACTACCGTCAGCAGCGCGACAACGCTCACGCCCAAACGCTTCGAGAGAAGGTCTAGCTCGGACAGTCGAAACTCAACGCGATCGCGCAAGCGGTCGGACATGGCTGCAGGGGACAAGCCCAGCGCGGCCGCCAGGTCCTTCTGGCTAACGCTGCGACGGCCCATCTCAGCTCGGACATTGGCTGATACCAATCTAGGTGTGTTCATGCCCATACCGTATGGGCTGAGCCCAATCGGTTCAAGCCGAAAAGTTTGGCGTGTCCAAATTTTTCTCGACCAAACCCATACATGTGGCACTATTGGCACTATTGGCAATAGTGCAGCCGGCTTAGCCGGTTGCAATAGTGCAGATGGTGCACAGACCTAGGGAGGCATGATGACGACATCAGTACAAGCGGGAGCGGAAGTCCGCGCTTGGATGGCTCGGCTCGGTATCCGCCAGAAGGACCTGGCGGTAGCCCTGGGCGTCTCACAAGGGCCCATGTCTGATCGTCTTCGCGGCAAGACCTCGTTCAGCATTGATGAGTTGGCGACGATCGCAGGTGAGTTCGACATCTCGCTCGGCGAGCTCCTGGGGCCGCACATTCTGCAGGCACGGCAAAGCCCCCGCCAAGACTTGGTCTCGACGGGGGCAGGGGTAGGGCGAGTGGGGCTTGAACCCACGACCAAAGGATTATGAGTCCTCTGCTCTGACCAGCTGAGCTACCGCCCCTGGAACGGGCGCCCGTCGGATGAGCGGACGCCCGCAGCGGCTCACAAGCCTAGCGGAGACTCAGGCGGGTCCAGAACAGGCCAGTTGGCCAGCAGCACCTCGGGGTCGGCCCCGCGGTACATCCGCTCGAAGGCCTCGACGGTCGCACCGAAACTGTGCTTCTCGACCAGCCGTCGGCTCGCCAGCCCCATGGCCCGGCGCTGATCGGCCGGCAGGCCGAAGAACTCGGTCAGCTTCCTGGCCAGTTCCTCGTCGTCGCCGGGGGTGAACAGCCACCCGTTGACGCCCGGGTCCACCAGATGCGGCAACGCCCTGGCGTTGGCCAGCAGGACCGGGCGGGAGGCCGCCATCGCCTCCAGCGTCACCAGGGACTGCAGCTCGGCGGTTCCCGGCTGGCAGAAGACGTCGGCCCCCAGATAGGCGCGCCGCAGCTCGTCATCGGGGACGAACCCGCGGAAATGGACCCGGTTGCCCACGCCCGTCTCCTCCGCGAGCCGGGACAGTCGCTCGTATTCGCCCCCTTGGCCCACGACCACCAGAGCGGCGTCCGTCGCCCCGGCTATCCGGGCGAGGGCCTTGATGATCACGTCGACGTGCTTCTCCGGGTCCAGACGGCCCACGAACAGAATGGTCGGGCGCTCGGCCGGAGGAAGCTGCTCGCCGGAGTGCAGTTCGTAGTCCTCCGCCCTGATCCCGTTGGACAGCGCGTAGACGGGGTAGTCGAAACCGTGGTTCTTCATGGCCTCCACGGCCAGGGGCGTCGGCGCGGTGACGACGTCGCAGTGCCGGAAGACGCCGGCCATGTCGCGCCACGAGATGCCCCGGTAGATCCGGCGGATCACCGGCGGGAGCGGCAGGTACTGCTCGATGTTCTCCGGGATGAAGTGGTTGGTGCCGATCAGGCGGATCCCCCGGCGGGCGGCCTCCTTGGCCATGTACCGCCCCAGGATGTAGTGGCATTCGATATGCACGACATCCGGCTTGACGTCGTCGAGCAGGCGATTGACCTCCCCGCGGATCTCCCACGGGAAGCAGAAGTTGAACGTGGTGTAGGTGAACGCCGTATGGGAGCGGAACCTGTGCTCGGTGACGTGGCCGTCCATACGCCGGATGGACGGGCCTCGGCCGGGCCGCGGTGCTGCGACATGCACGTCGTGCCCGCGCCGGGACATGGCCTGGGCCAGGCGCCGGGAGAAGTGGGATGAGCCATTGATATCGGGCGGGTAGGTCTCCGCCACGATCAGAACCGTCAGCGCTCCGCCGTCGGGCTCCGGGCGATCGTCGGTGTCGCGGGCGGGCAGGCGGTAGTCGTCGTGAATCTCACCGCGTGGATTGGATCCGGGAAACGAGCTGTGGCCGTTGCGGTGGTCGTTCTGGGTCACAGAGATTCAGTCCTCCGAGGGGTCTCGAGGCGCGGCGCGCTGCGGGCCGGGCACGATGCCGAATTGGCCGGTCCCGGGCGTCCGGGCTGCGGCGAGCTTGGCCAGCACCTCCGGGTGATACTTCGACAATAACCGGACGCCCGTGATGGACACGGCACCGCACACGGCCAGGATGGTCCCGGCCAGCGGTCCGAAATCCGGTCCTGCCTCCCCCAGGACCGACAGGCCGACGAACACCCCGATCATGGGATCGACGACGGTCAACCCCGCCATGACGAGCTCCGGCGGCCCGGATGCATAGGCGCTCTGCACGAGCCAGCCGCCCAGGACGGCGGCCAGGAGCAGGCCGGCGACATTGCCGTACTCGATGTTCTGCCACCAGGCCCCGCCGCCCGTCTGCATCTGGACTGTGATGACTTTCACCTCCACGGCCACGAACCCGTAGAGGGATCCGGCGGCGAAGAGGTAGAACAGGCCGCGGTGGCGGTCTTTGACCAGCAGCATGCCCAGGCACACGAAGACGACCAGTCCGGCCAGCAGATACGTCACCACGTCGGAGGCGTGGTCGGTGATCGATATGGCCGGGTCCGTGTAGCGGACCGCCGTCAGGACGAAGAACGTGGCACCGCCGATGCACAGCGCGATGGCCCGCCACGTCGTGGCCGTGATCCGGATCTTGACGTGTCGCGCGTGGAGGATCGTGGTGATCACCAGACCCAGCACCCCGATGGGCTGCACGACGGTCACCGGGGCCATGCTCAAGGCCAGGACGTTACCGACCGTCCCTATGCCCAGGAGGACCAGACCGAGGGTCCAGCGAGGCGACCGGAGCACCCTCCCGAACTGCTTGAGGGAGAGTTTCCCGTCGCTGCGGCTGACGACCGCCAGGGATTGGAAGTGGGTACCGCAGGCCAGGCCGATGGCTGAACATACCGCGAGCGATACGGCAATCCAGAGCATTCGGCAGACTCCCAGTGATCTCGGCAGCGAACGCCCTGCGCTCGCGTGACCCGGTCGGGCCACCTGGCCATGCTAGGGGACGGGGCGATGATTCCCTGCACATAGGGAACGCCCCGAGGCTGTATAGCCTCGGGGCGTTCCCTATGGCGACCCTGTGTGCGGACCGGCGGCGGGCCTACCGCCGGCGGCCTGCACGAGGACCGGGATTCAGCATGCGCCTCGCATCAGCGCGAACGGCGGAGGAGCTTGACCAGGAAGATCAGGAATGCGGTGCCGGCGGCGGCAGCCACGGCGATCGGGCCGACCCGCTCCCCCACTTCCTCGGCCATCGACGATGCCTTCAGGTTGGCATTGGAGAAGGTCGACTTGGTGCGGTTCGCGAAGCCCATGGCGGAGGTCTGGACGTGGTCCTTGCGGTTCTCCGCGTCGTCCCGCAGTTCCTTGAGCTTGTCGCGGCGGACGCTCAGACGCTGGCGCAGCTGGGCCTCCGTGGGAGCCGGGGGCTGGTGAGCAGCCTGGGTCTTCTGCTCCTTCTTCTCCTGCGCCTTGCGTTCCTTGGCCTCGGCCTCCTCGCGGCGCACACGAGCCTCCGTGTACGCGGAGCCCTCCTTGACAACGCCGAGGTCGTACTTAAGACCCCGCACGGCACGCACCGGGTTCAAGGGCATGGCGCTCTTGATCGTCACAGCCCCGATGCCCGCCAGCACGGCCAGCACGATCAGGAAGAAAGCGGCGACGATGAGCGCCGACAGCCAGAACGGCATGACCTGGGCCAGGCCCGCGATCGCGGCCACCACGAGGGCGATCGTCGCCAGCGCCAGGAACACGAGCCCGACGACGACGAGCGCGACGCCCTTGCCGACCTTGATGCCCTTTTCCTTGAGTTCCAGCTTGGCGAGGGCCAGCTCGTCCTGCAGCTGGCGCGGGAGGAGCTTGGCGAAGACCTTGACTACGTCCGGCAACGATGCCGCGCCGGCCTGTGACGTACGGTCCGCGCGGTTTGGACCAGCGGTTGATGCTTGATCCGCGTGCGAATCAACGGACGTGGACATTCGTGCCTCCGTAATGTTTTTCATCATCAGCAACCTGAGTGTTGCGTGTTGCCCGGACCCAAAGTATCACCGGGCTGATCAAAATACCGCGCCACACCGGGCAAGTGGTGCATCCGGCTGCTTGGATGACGTGGGGCAGACCATCACCGCATGTGGGAGCGGTTGCAGCGATATTTGCATGCTTGGGCAGGGACCGTCTTGATTCTTCCGTGACACCTCGTTTACGGTGGCACCGTTATGGAACTGTGATAGTCCCTCCCCCGTTCTGGTTCCCACGCTTCCCCCCGATCAATTTCCGCTGATTCGCGCTGCCCGGATACAGGCCTCTCCCCGGCCCACGTGCAGTGCACGCGGACCACGTTGATCCTGACGTTGACCCCCCAATCAGGAAGCAATCACGGATGAAGAACCCCCGTTTTCTCAGTGCTGCCGTCACCGTGGCACTGGGCGGCAGCACTCTGGCCGCCCTCGGATCGACCCCCGCTCATGCCGCCCCGCAGACCGACTGGGACGCGCTCGCGCAGTGCGAGTCCAGCGGCGACTGGTCCATCGATACCGGCAACGGTTTCTACGGCGGCCTGCAGTTCACCCTCTCCACGTGGGAGGCGTTCGGCGGCACGGGTATGCCGCAGGACGCCACCCGCGAGCAGCAGATCGCCGTCGCCGAGAACGTCCTGGCCGGTCAGGGCTGGGGCGCATGGCCCGCATGCTCCGCCGCCCTGGGACTCGACGGCGCCGCGCAGCCCGTTGCCGACCCCATGGGTGCGGGCGCCTCGCAGAGTTCCGTCAGGACGCAGTCGACGGAGCCCGCCCCTGGGGCGGAGCCGCAGGAGCAGACCGCCCCGGCGCAGTCCTCGGGACCGTCCCCCGCCTACCCCGGTCTCACCACTCTCGGTGTGGACATCTCCAGCGGGGCCCTCGAGTTCCCGGACGTCAGCGAGGGCCACTACGCCAAGCCGGACATCGACTGGGCCTCCTCCAACGGCGTGATCATCGGCCATCACGACGGTTCGTTCCGTCCGGACGAGAGCCTCGACCGCGCCTGGTTCATGCTGATGCTCTACCGGATGGCCGGCGAGCCCGCCGTCGATCCCTCGGTCGCCACGAGCACCTATTCGGATGTGACCGTGGATCACCCGCAGGTCGATGCCATCGCCTGGGCCACCCAGCAAGGCCTGGTCGAGGGCTGGCCCGACGGCACGTTCCGGCCCAACGAGGCGGCCGACGCCACTGCCCTGGGTACCGTGCTCCATCGCGCAGCGGGCTCCCCGGCCCATGAGGCGCCCGCGCAGTCCCGCTACACCGACGTCTCCGCCGGGCTGCCCGGGTATCCCCACCTGGACTGGCTCAACGCCGTGCAGGTGCTGCCCGACTTCGACGGCAACCTGGGCGTCGGCGACGGCATCACGCGCGCCGAGTCGACCTCGGTCCTGCGATCGGCGGTCGGCGCCGGCATCCTGCACAACAACGGCGCCGTCGCCTCCGACGTCACCACGGTGGGCGAGACGGAGACCGCCCCGGCCGCGGATGCTCCCGCTCCGGCCCCCGAAGCGGGCGGTGTCATCCAGACCTCGCCCGAGGCTCAGGCCCAGGCGCAGCAGGCACCGGGCGGCGGGACCGCCGTCGAGGTGCAGTCCGTGGTGGACGGCGGCTCGACGGCCTCGGGCGACGCCATCGTGGCCACCGCCATGAAGGGCCTGGGCGGCGACTACGTCTGGGGCGGCACCGAGTTCAAGAGCTGGGACTGCTCCGGCTTCACGCAGTGGGTCTACGCCCAGCACGGCATGCAGATCCCCCGCGTCACCTGGGACCAGTTCGCAGCGGCACAGGCCACCTCCACCCCGCAGCCCGGTGATCTGGTCTCGCAGAACAACGGCTCCCATGTGGGGATCTACCTGGGTGACGGCCTCATGATCTCGGCTCTCAACCCGGAGCAGGGCACGATGGTCCACGCCGTGGACGCGATGCCCGTGGACGGCTACTACACCTACCTGTAGTGACGGCCGTTTCCTGAAGGCCCTGCCGACGGCGCCGCGGCGATGACCCGTCGCGGCGGCACCGCGGTCCGCGCATGCGCTGCATGTGCGGACCGCGGCCCTTCACGGCGCCGGAAGGGGCGCCGTGCTGGAGCGGGCGACCAGGTGGGTGGGAAGCACGACGTGTTCCCCCGCCCTAGAGATCTCCGCCTGACCCGCGTTCAAGCGGCGCAGCGCCAGCCCGACGGCGGCGCGGGCCAGCTGCCGAGGATCCTGGGCCAGGCTCGTCAGGTCGATGTAGGGAAGGGACGCCTGCTCGGAGTCGTCGAAGCCCACCACGGACAGCTTCTCCGGCACCGGGTGCCCCAGGCTCCTGGCCTGGCCGATGACGCCGATGGCGCAGCGATCGTTGAAGGCGATGACAGCCGTGGGAGCCGGCGAGCGCGCGAGGATGCTCTCGACCGCCGTGGCACCCCCGGCCTCCGACGCTCCTCCCTTGACCACCAGCATCTGATCGGCGAGACCGGCCGCCGCCATCGACTCCCGGAAGCCGGTCAGGCGCCGGGCTCCCCCGGCCTCGCGATCGACGTGGACGTAGGCGATCCGCCGGTGGCCGAGCCCCGTGAGGTGCTCCACGGCCAGCGCCACTCCCCGGTAGTCGTCGATGGCCACGCTGTCGAAGGCCCCCGCCGCTGACGCCCGGGTGACGGAGACGACCGGCAGGTTCTTGCCCACGGACTCCAGCCGCTCCTCCGGGAGGGAGGAGCCCAGGAGGAGCACGGCCTCGCAACGATCACGCAGCAGCGCATCGAGGGCCGCCTCCTCGGAGCGCTGGGCGGTCACGGCCGAGAGGGTCACGTTGTAGCCGTGCTCGCCGGCGGCGAGCTGGATCCCCTCGATGATCTCCCCGTGGAAGGGCTGCATGGGCTCGAACGTGATGCCCAGGAGGCGGGAGCGCTGCTGCCGTAGCAGCCGTGCCCGTTCATCGCGGCGATACCCGAGCTGCTCGGCAACGGCCAGGACATGCGCCCGGGTCTCCTCGCTGGCGCCCGGGGCATTGCGGAAGACGATCGAGACCAGGGGCTGGGACACGCCTGCCGCCCGGGCGACGTCGCGCATGGTGACACGACGCCGCACGGTCCGGTCAGGATCACCGGAGGGGGCGGAACGGGAGGTCACGAGCCCGGGCCGGTCACGGGGCTGCCACGGTGAAGGCCTCGCGGAAGCGCGTCAGCGCATCCTCGGGGTCACCCGCCGCGAAGGCCTCCATGGCGACCACCCCGTCGAACCCGAGCTCGGTGAGGGCCGCGGCGACGCGCGGGTAGTGGATCTCCCCCGTGCCCGGTTCGCAGCGTCCCGGTACATCGGCCACCTGGATCTCCCCTATATAAGGAAGCGCGCGGCCGCACAGCTCCACCAGGTTCCCCTCGCCGATCTGCGCGTGGTACAGGTCGAGGTTCAGCCGGAGGTGGGGACTGTCCACCGCGGCCACCAGGGCCAGGGTGTCCTCGGCGCGGGCGAACGGCACGCCGGGGTGGTCGACCGCCGTGTTGAGGTTCTCCAGCGTGAAGATCCTCCCGTGGCGCTCCCCCAGGTTTGCGAGCCGCTCGAGAGTTCGCGCGGCGGCCAGCCAGTCGCTTCCGGTGACCACCGTGTGCGGTACGACCGGCAGGCCTTGGGGATCCAGCCCCGTGCCGTGGACGTTGAGCCTGGGGCAGTCGATGACCTCGGCCGCCGCCAGCGACTCCTCCGCGGTCCGCAGCAGCTGATCGGCGCCGTCCGGGTCCACGAGGCTGCCGGAGACATACCCCGTCATCGAACCGATGCGCGCGCCCGTGGCGGCCAGTGCCGGAAGATCCTTGGTGGTCCAGCCCCAGATCTCGACCTCGAAACCCGACTCGTGCAGGTGCCGCACCCGCTGCTCGAACGGCAGTTCACCGAAGAGCATCTCCGCGTTGGCCGCCAGGGTGAAGCCGCTCATCCGTTCGTCTCCTCGGCATCCAGGGCGACCGGAAGGCCCGTGCGGTGGGACTCGACGCAGGCCACGGCGATCCTCAGGGCATCGCGGGCGGCGTCGGCGCCCGGCCCGGCCACGGGCGTGCCCAGGGCGGTGTCGACGAACGCCTGCAGCTCCCCGGTATAGGCGGAGCGCATCGACTGAGTGTCGGCGCGCACCGTCTCGGTGGCGATGCCGTCGGCCCCGTAGTAGCGCATGCTGGAGGCGGCCAGGTCCCCGGCGGTGGCCATACCCGCCGATCCGAAGACCTCGCCGCGGGTGTCGTAACCGTAGGCGGCCGAGAAGTTCGCCTCGGCGGTGGCGATCGCCCCGTTGTCGTAGCGGATCGTGACCACGGCGGTGTCCAGCAGTCCGGCGTCCTTGTAGTCCGGAGCCACCAGTGCGTCTGCCACGGCGTAGACCTGGGTCGCCCGCGCCCCGGGGTTGAGGAAGTTGAGGGTGTCGAAGTCGTGGATCAAGGTCTCGAAGAAGATCGTCCAGGGCGCCACCGCCGACGGATCGGCCAGCCCGGGGTCACGGGTGAGCGAGCGCAGCAGCTGCGGGGTGCCGATCCGCCCGGCGTCGATGGCCGCCCGCATCTGCGGGAACCCGTCGGCGAAACGGCGGTTGAAACCGATCCGGAACAGCACCTCATGCGCCTGAACGGCACGGCCCACCCGCTCGATCTCCGCAAGGGACATCCCGGCGGGCTTCTCGCAGAAGATCGCCTTGCCCGCCTCGGCCGCCTGCTCCACCAGGGCCGTGTGGAAGCGGGCCGGGGCGGTGATCACCACCGCGTCGATCTGCGGGTCGGCCAGCATCTGCCCGATATCGGTGTATGTCTGCTCCACTCCGAGCGTCCCGGCCAGTCGTTCGGCCGCGCCCGGTACGGGGTCGGCTATGGCGGCGAGCCTGGCATTGGGGATGGCGCGGACGATCAGATCCGCATGGCTGGAACCGATCCTGCCGGCGCCGATCAGGCCGACGTTCAAGGTGCGGGAGTCGGACAAGGGGGTCTCCTTACTGTGAAGCCGCGGACCGTCCATCGAGAACGGTGACGACTTTTGTCCTGACAAAACTGTCTCAAGTGAGACTAGTACGTATTAGTATGAGCGACAACATGCCCGGGTCGACTTTTCAGGGCCGTCTCCCAGGCTGTCGAGGAACTCGTGAAGGCGGAGGACCGAGGGGGCCGCGCACTGCAACGGCGGAAGAATCAGTCGCTCTAGGACATCGCGTTTCGGGTGGCCGATTGGCGGGAGGAGATCTGCCAGGCGATATTGAGCAACGTCACCACGCCGAGGACGATGAGCACTTCGGCCTGGAACTGGACCATGACGAGTTGCTGAGGGCCGGCTACGGCACCGAGGGCAAGGACGACGGCCATCACGAGTCCGCCGATCAGTACCGGCAGACCTCCGAGCCGCCCGGAATCGGTACGGGCTTGTCGACGCATGGCTGAATACACGACCACCGCGAACCCGATGAACAGAACCGCAGCTGCCGAGTTCGCCGCAGGAAGCCCGACTCCCAGAATCAGGCACCCTGCCAGGAACAGCTCGACGGGCGGGAGAAGCACCGCCACCGTTTCGGATGTCCGCGGTCCGGCGAACGCGAGATTCCTGATGTCACGGACTTGGGATTCATACGGCTTTCGCTGCGTCCGATAGGCGTGCAATGCAAGGAGTATTCCCGCAAGAATACGCATGACGGCCAGTGCTACGAGGGTGGTCATGTCCCTCTCCTCAAGCCTTCCCCTGGAAGGCGTTGCCCCGTCTCCGTCGTCTCCATCGAGGCGGTGTCCGGGGGTTTCGATCTCGTCATCGGGAAATCTTCGGACATATCGGACGATACCAAGCTGGTATTCCGAGTCCAGTGAATGCCGTGGTTAGGCACCTGTCAGCGAGGATTGTTACTGCCCCGCAACTCCCACCACGAGGCTCGTCAAAGGCGGACCGGCAGCTTAGTCAGCCGATGCAGGACGCACCATCGTGAGCTGGTGTAGGCGCCGGCCCTCATACCTGATCCCCGGAACCAACGGCGTGGGACCGTGGGCCGTAAAACCCATACGTTCGAAGAACCGGGTGGCACGGGTGTTCTCCACCAGCGTCTGAAGGTGGCAGCCCGGGGACCCGGCCTCGGCGAGACGATCGAGCCAGCGGTGCATCAGGGCGTCTGCAGCCCCCGTCCCCCGCGCCTCCGGGATGACGTTGATGTGCAGGTGCGCCGGCCAGCGTTCATCGGAGAAATCGCCGGCGGCCGTCTGCTCCCGGCGAAGCCTCGCTGCGAGCATGTCCGTCAGCGAGCGCAGAAAGAAGCCCATCACCCGGGGCTTGAGCATCAGCCGATGCTCGGTCACGGCGCGGGTGAAACGTTCGTCTTCGCTGGGCAGCCTCGAGCTGTCGAGGCAGCCGGTGAGGTAGCCGACCAGCTCTCCCTTCCTCTCCGCGAGGAACAGCGACTCCGGCTCGAGCTCGACGTAGGGGTCCAAGTAGATCGCCCGCTCCGACTCGGCATGCCCCCACAGCTCACCACTGGGAGAACCGGCGCCCGCCCGGGCGAACAGGTCGTTCAGCCGCTGCCGGTCCGAGGGTTCGAAAGAGCGGACGATCGTCTCAGACACGGGGATCCTCCTGGATTCGACGCGCATATCGGCAACCCGACGACGAGCAGGCACCCGCCTTCACCGCGGCTCACGACTTCGGCCCGTCGGCCACTGGGGTACCCACGGTAATGGGTAGCGGTCCGATCGGGGCGACGCACACTACGAAAAAGGGCCCACCCGGCGGTCTGCCGTGTGGGCCTTCTTCTGTCTGCTCCCCCGACTGGACTCGAACCAGTAACCCTTCGATTAACAGTCGAATGCTCTGCCAATTGAGCTACGGGGGAATGCGCACGCCATGCATGCAACGAGAGAAGATCATACCCGCCGCATGCCCAGCGCACAATTCGTAGGGGCCTACTGGGCCTGCAGCTTCCGCCGCTGCATCTCCAGCTCCAGGAGCTGACGGCTCAGCGCCTGGTACTGCTCCGGCTGCTCGCGGGAGTGGGTGCGCTCGAGTTCGGCGCGGAGGTCGGCCTGGCGGCGGTGGATCTGCCGGTCGAACAGGTGGGCGATGACGCCCGATGCGTAGCGCTGCAGCTGGTTGTCGTTGGAGGCCGGCAGAGCCCGCATGGACAATCCGGCCACGTACCCCCGCAATTGCTCGGGCACCGCAGCGCTGAGCGCCTCCACCCAGGCGCGCCCCTGGTGGATGGCCTCGCCGCCGGCCCCGGAATACACGGCCACGACGGCGTCGTGCACCGCCGTATGCACCGGATGGGCGCACTCCACCGCGGTGAACCGCTCCCACTCGGCCTCCCCCAGCAGGTGCGGCACCTGCACCACGACCTCCAGGGCCTCGCGCTCGGTGCGCAGCATCGGATCGCGCGGGTCCGGCAGCGATACCCGCGGCGTCCTGTCCTCCGGCTCCTGCGCCGCGGGCTCATAGGTGATCCGTTGCCGTTCGTTCCTGGGGGCGCGGGCGGCGATCTCCACCGCATTGACGACGTCCGGCACCTCCAGCCCCAGCCAGCCCGCCAGTTGACGCGCGTAAGCCGGGCGCAGGGTGGTGTCCCTGATCTGGGCGACGATCGGGGCGGTGGCCCGCATCGCCCGCACCCTGCCCTCCAGGGTCGCCAGATCGTAGTTCTTCATGGTCGCCCTGATGGCGAACTCGAACAGCGGCCGCTTGGCCTCCAGCAGCGAACGCACCGCGGCGTCGCCCCGGGCCAGGCGCAGCTCGCAGGGATCCATGCCGTTGGGCTCCACGGCCACGAAAGTCTGCGCCATGAACTTCTGGTCCTCGTCGAAGGCCCGCAGCGCTGCCTTCTGCCCCGCGGCGTCGCCGTCGAAGGTGAAGACCACCTCTCCGCCGCTGCCGTCGTCGGAGAGGAACCGGCGCACGATCTTGATGTGCTCCGCCCCGAACGCCGTGCCGCAGGTGGCGACGGCGGTCGGCACACCCGCCAGGTGCATCGACATCACGTCCGTGTAGCCCTCGACCACCACCACCTGGCGGCGTTTGGCGATCTGGCGCTTGGCCTTGTCGATCCCGTAGAGCACCTGCGACTTCTTGTAGAGCTGCGTCTCCGGGGTATTGAGGTACTTGGGCCCCTGGTCCTCGTCGTAGAGCTTGCGGGCCCCGAATCCGATGACCTCTCCGCCGATACCACGAATCGGGAAGATGAGACGACCCCGGAAGCGGTCGTACATCCCGCGGTTGCCGGCGGAGAACATGCCGGTGGCCTCGAGCTCGTCGTCGTTGTAGCCGCGCGAGCGCAAGTGCTTGAGCAGGTGGTCCCATCCCTGCGGCGCGTAGCCGACGCCGTACTCCTGGGCGTCCTGAGGGGTGAAGCCGCGTTCGCCCAGATACTGCTGGGCCGTGGCGGCGCCCTTGGTCCGCAGCTGCGCCTGGAAGAACTCGGCGGCCACCTTGTGAGCGTCCAGCAGCCGCTGACGGCGGCCCACCTGCTCCCGGTCGGGGCCCGAGCCCTGCTCGTAGTGCAGCTCGTAGCCGATCCGGGCCGCCAGGCGCTCCACGGTCTCGGTGAACGTGGTGTGCTCCAGGGACATGATGAAGGCGATGACGTCGCCGGACTCGTCGCAGCCGAAGCAGTGGTAGGTCCCGTACTGGGGGCGGACGTGGAAGGACGGGGTCCGTTCGTCGTGGAAGGGGCATAGCCCCTTGTAGGAGCCGATTCCGGCGGGTTTGAGGGTCACGTAGCCCTCGACGATCTCGCGGATATCGGTGCGCGATCGCACCTCGTCGATATCCTCACGTCGAATCAGCCCAGCCACGGCGAACAGTCTAGTGCGCTTCTCCGACGGCGCTCACGACGGGACCGGCCCGCCCATCGTGATCGACGGGCGGGCCGGGTAGGAAGCACATCGGATGGTCAGCCGGTCTCCCCGTCACGCAGCGTCTTGGTGCCGGCCAGGGCCGCGCCGCCCAGCAGCGCAGCGGCGGCGAAGCCGAAGAAGCCCCAGGGGTAGGCGATCCCCGCAGCGAGCATGGCACCACCCAGGCTGGGCCCGGAGATCGCGCCCAGCCGTCCTACGCCGGCGGACATACCCAGCGCGGTGGCACGGACGTTGGCGAGGTAGTTGGCCGCGCAGAAGGCGTAGACCAGCACCTGGGCGGAGAACACGAAGCAGCCCGTGACGAAGATCATCGCGTAGATCCCCACCAGCGGCAGCTGGACGGCCAGGGCCGCCAGGAGCACGCCGGCGCCGATGAACCAGATGATGCCCGCATTGCGCGGGGTGATCCGGTCGGCGGTCCGCCCGGCGATCAGCAGGCCCACCACGGCGCCGATGTTGAGGATGAGCAGGAAGCCCAGGGCGTTGCCGAGATCGTAGTCCGCGGCCCGCATGATCTGCGGCAGCCAGGTGTTCAGCCCGTAGACCAGCAACAGGCCCATGAAGGAGGCGATCCACACGAAGATCGTGTTGCGCCGGAACTGCCCTTGCAGCACCAGGCCGGCCCCCTTGCGGGCGGCCTGCTCGCCGTCGGGAGCGGCGTCGGCCAGGGCCTTCTCCCGGTGCTCCTGATCGGAGAAGTCCAGGCCGTAATGCTCGGCGACGGCCCGTGCCTCGCTCACCCTGCCCTTGGAGAGCAAATAGTCGGGCGACTCGGGCAGGAAGACGTACATGAGCGGCACCAGCACCACGGCCGGCAGCGCGCCGATGATGAACATGGCGTGCCAGTTGATGTTCTGCACCACCACGATCGCCAGCGCCGCCGTCGCCACCGCACCCACGTGATAGCCGGTCATCATGAGCGTCGTGGACTTTCCGGTGCGGTTCTTCCCCGCGAACTCGGTGACCATCGAGATGCCGGTGGGCAGGCAGCCGCCCAGGCCCAGGCCGGCCAGGAACCGCAGGAGGCCGAACAGGAAGATCGAGTCCACGAACGCCATGCCCAGGGTGAAGGCGGAGAACAGCAGCACGGCGCCCATGAGCAGCTTGCGCCGCCCGAAACGGTCGGTGGCCCAGCCCATGGCCAGGGCGCCGATCATCATGCCGACCAGCCCGACCGTGGCCACCACGGTGCCGGAGGCCGCCGTGAGCCCGAAGTCGGGATCGTCGATCATGGAGGGCATCACCGCGCCCAGGACGACGGCGTCGAACCCGTCCAGGAGGACGGCGACCCAGCACAGGGGCGCGACCCATGCGCGGTGGCGCAGGATCAGGCTGCCTGTGCGCTGGGATGCGGAGGAGTCGGAGGCAGGGGAAGACATGGGCACCCTTGAAGCAGTCGGGATCGGTGGCGCGGCCTCACGCAGGATCCGGGGATCCACGAGGTACGTTGCACACCGTATGCCCCCCGGGCGACGGCATCCGCGGATCGGGCGGGTTTCCTCCCGGTGTGTCCCGCGTCTCAGCCGGGTGTTCCCAGGTGGATCCCCTCAGTCAGCTCCCCGGCCTCACCAGAGCGGCTTGTCCCCCACCCTCCACGTGGCGCCCATGATGCGATCGTGCAGCCGCAAGGCGGAGGTGTCGGTGAGCGAGGCGATCTGATCGATCACGATCCGCAGCCGCCGTCCCTCGGCGCCCGGCCCGTCCCCGACGTGGTGCCAGTCCGTGGCGAAGGCAGGGGCCAGGAAACGGCCGTCCGAGTCCATCAGGGACTCCGTCAGCAGCCGCAGGATCTCCCGCTGGTTCTCGTGGATGGGCATGGCATCGCGCACGTTCATCATGTAGGTCACGGCGATGCCCTTCAGCACGGCGATCTCGTCCACGGTCTCGCCCGGGACCACCATCGAGGCTGCGTACCGGGTGAGCGCCCCCTGACCCGTGACCGTCCGGGTGGCCGCCACCGCGGACATCGCGAACCGGCCGATCAGTTGGGAGGTCATGTCCTTGAGCCGGGCCAGATCCCGCCGGGAGCCGCTCATCTCCCGCACCCACTCGGGGGCGGACTCCAGCCGGGAGAGGGCGGCGTCGAGCACGGAGTCCTCCACCCCGGGCAGGTACCAGTCACGGGTGTTCTCGAAGACGCGCTCGCGCTGCCTGGGGTCGGAGAGCCGGTTGAGCCGCAGCATGCCGGCGGCCACGGCGTCCTCGACGTCGTGCACCGAGTAGGAGATGTCATCGGCCAGGTCCATGACCTGGGCTTCCAGGCACTTGGTGCGCTCCGGAGCTCCCTCGCGCATCCACTCGAAGACCGGCAGGTCGTCCTGGTAGACCCCGAACTTATGCGAACGGCTCCCGTCGGGGCGGATGGGGGCCTCGTGGACCTGCCAGGGATACTTGCAGGTCGCGTCCAAGGTGGCCCGGGTCAGGTTCAGCCCCGCCGATTCCTCCGCCTCGCCGTCTCCGGCGATGACCTTCGGCTCCAGCCGCACCAGCAGCCGCAGCGTCTGGGCATTGCCCTCGAACCCGCCGATCTCCGCGGCCTGCTCGTTGAGCTCCTGCTCGCCGTTGTGCCCGAACGGCGGGTGCCCCAGGTCGTGCGACAGGCACGCGGCATCGACGACGTCCGGATCGCAACCCAGCAGCCGCCCCACCTCGCGGCCGATCTGGGCCACCTCCAGCGAATGGGTCAGGCGGTTGCGCACGAAATCGTCCGACGACGGCGCCACCACCTGCGTCTTGGCCGCCAGCCTGCGCAGGGCGGAGGAATGCAGGATTCGCGCACGGTCCCGTTCGAAGTGCGATCGGTACTTGTTGTGGTGGTTCTCCGTCACCCACCGCTCGATGTCCCGCGCGGCGTATCCCTCAGCGGGAGTCCGGGTGCGGTCGACCTCCGCGAGCATGTCGGCGATGCCCTCGATCGGCAGTTCCGGGGTGGGTTCGGTGATGGGCATGACGGGATCGGACACCCCTCCATTGTGCCCGGCCGGACGTCGGGCGGCGGTGAGCCCGCACCGGCCGGACCGCACGGACCTCAGCCGGAAGACCGCCCGACCGGAAGGATCTCAGCCGCCGGAGACGTCGAGTTCGGCGTCGACCAGGCCGAGGCGCTGATCGTCGTGGATGAGACGGTCCTCGAGCCAGCGGTCGGGAAGGGCGGCCTTCTTGGGGTTGCCGGCGCGACCGCGCGGCCCTTCGACCGCGGCACCGGGGTACGGCTGATCCAGGTCGAGCCGGCTGAGCAGTTCCTCCAGCTGGTCCAGGGTCTCGACGGCGGCCAGGCTGGCGCGCATCTCCCCGCCCACGGGGTAGCCCTTGAAGTACCAGGCCACGTGCTTGCGGATCTCGCGCAGTCCCTGAGCCTCGTCGTTGTTCTGCTCGGCCAGCAGCTGGGCATGCCGGTAGATGGTGGCCGCCACGGCCCGCAGGCCGGGTCGGGCCCGGTCCCGGCGGCCGTCGAAGGCCGCTTGCAGATCGCCGAACAGCCACGGCCGCCCCTGGCATCCGCGGCCGATCACCACGCCGTCCACCCCGGTCTGCTCGACCATGCGCACGGCGTCCTCCGCGGACCAGATGTCCCCGTTGCCCAGGATCGCCATGTCCGGCAGCTCCTCGCGCAGCCGGGCGATCGCGGACCAGTCGGCGGTGCCCGAGTAGTGCTGCTCCAGCGTCCTGCCGTGCAGGGTCATCGCGGCGACGCCGGCGTCCCGGGCGATGCGGCCGGCCTCCAGATAGGTCAGGTGATCGTCGTCGATGCCCATGCGGGTCTTGATCGTCACCGGCACGTCGCCCCGGTCGGCCTCCCGCACGGCGGTGGAGACGATCGCCTGGAACAGGTCGGTCTTCCAGGGCAGGGCCGATCCGCCGCCGCGTTTGGTCACCTTGGGAACGGGGCAGCCGAAGTTCAGGTCGATGTGATCGGCGATGGCCTCCTCGACCACCATCCGCACGGCCTTGCCCACGTTGACCGCATCCACGCCGTAGATCTGGACGGAGCGCGGGGTCTCATCGGCATCGTGGTGCACGATCTGCAGGGACTTCTCCCGGCGCTCGACCAGCGCGCGGGCCGTGACCATCTCCGTCACGTAGAGCCCTCCGCCGTGCTCCCGGCACAGCCTGCGGAAGGCCTTGTTGGTCACCCCCGCCATGGGCGCGAGGACCACCGGGACATCGATCGTGAGGTTGCCCAGCCGGAGGGGAGGCAGATCCAGCACCACGGCCTCGTCCGCCGCCACGGTCTCGACCGTTCCCGCTCCGAGCGGCGTCGTCGTCGGGGTCGGGCGTTCTCCGGAAGGCGATACGGCTGCCTCCGGAGAGGTCACCGGCAAGTGCATGGTGGTCATCAGATCATTTTCCCATATCCGCGTCCCCGCGGGACGTGAGCTTTACCGCTTCCCTCTTGTCCCCCACCCAATCGCCGGGAGCCGGTACGGCCTGTCACCGGTGCGCCCTCTCCTTGTGCGATGACATAGAATATTCGCAAGTGCACACAGCGCTGGTCGCGCTCACAGATCCACGGAGGCCACAGTGTCCTACGCTCCCCAGGGGTCCGGCCCCTACCCGCAGAATCCCGCGGGCCCCCAGCCGTACGGCGTCGCGCCGCAGAACCCGGCGGCGCTTCAGGCCGCCTGGAGATACTCCGCCCGCCGCAAGAACGACACCACGGCCTGGCTGCTGTGGATCGGCGGGCCGTTCCTGATCGGCCTGCCCGTGCACGACTTCTACTTCGGTGACATCGGCCGCGGCCTGGCCAAGCTCGGACTGATCGTCCTGGGGTTCGTCGGCATGGTCATCAGCTTCATCGTGGGAGCCATGTCCACGGCCGGCACCGACAACGCGATGGGGATGCCGGCCGGCATCCTGATCGGCATGGGCTTGCTGCTCCTGTGCTTCCTCATCCTGGCGGCATGGTGGATCTACGACGGCGTCACCATGACCCGGCGGATCGAGTCCAAGAACGACCGGATCCGGCAGCAGATCGCTGCCGAGCAGGGAATCGACGCCTGGTCCTTCTGAGCTGCGACCCGGTTCCTCCGGACATCTCTTCGCTGAGAAGCGAGTTGAGCCGCCCATCAAGGCCGATGGGCGGCTCAACTCGCATCTCGGCGGGATAACCCGCCGGAAAGGCGGCTCAGGACGGGTCGGCGTAGGTGATCGCCTCGTCGACCACCTTGGCCACGCCCTCGGAGACCAGCTGGGCGCAGACGACGGCGAGCGGGCGCATGGCATCGGTGACCTCCACCCGGATCGGATACCGGGCCACCAGCAGCCCCATGAGCTTGGCGACGGCGATCGCTGCCTCCTCGTCGGGGAGCGACGGGTCCCAGCCGATCAGCACGTCGGTGGGCAGGTCGTCCAGCTCGGCCAGGTGATCCGCGTCCGCCTCGGCGCGCTCGGCGTCCAGCTCCAGGGAGCGGTAGCTGATCGCGAAGGCGCCGATGGTGCCGCGCACCCCGGCCCCGCGGTCCACGCCGCGGCGCAGCACGATCGCACCGTAGGCCTGCGAGGTCTCCGACAGGAACTGCTTGTTGACCTGCCCGATCGTGAGCTCCGCGGGCGGGTCCCAGGCGTTGACCGCCCGGTAGAACTCCCCCACCGCGCGGGTCAGCTCCACCGACCCGGTGGCGAGGTCCTCGATGGCCTCCGTGGCCGAGTCGCCCTCGCCGATGGGCTGCGGAGGCAGTGCGCCGGGAGCCACGATGACATGCCGGTGGGTCATCACCGGCAGCATTCCCTGGGCCTCGGCGAACTTCTCCCCCGTGCTGCCCGGCCCGACCTTGGTGCGCAACGGCATCCCGGGGTGGGCCTGGGCGGCGACCGACCGCAGCCGGGCGGCCAGCTCGCGGGCCACACCTTCGCCCCGGTTGGCCGTCGCCACCTCGGCGAAGGCCCACAACCGGGTCGGGTGCAGCGGGTTGAGCTGCACCGCGCCGGCACCGACCACCACGCCGTCGTCGGAGGCGGAGGCGGAACCCGCAGCGCCGGCATCGGCGGCCACCACGGTCCGCGACCACGCGGGCTCCTCGGTGTCCGGCCCCATGAGGGCGCGCAGCGCGATCACCGGGTCGGCCTCGGGAGCGGGCAGGACCTCCAGGAGGCGGAGGTCGTCGCCCTCGTTCCACGAACGGTAGTCAACAGCCATGGCGGATCAGCAGCCCAGCTTCTCGGCCAGGTAGCCCGTGACCTTGTCCAGGGAGACGCGCTCCTGGGTCATCTCGTCGCGGGAGCGGATGGTCACCGCCTGGTCCTCGAGCGAGTCGAAGTCCACGGTCACGCAGAACGGGGTGCCGATCTCGTCCTGGCGGCGGTAGCGACGGCCGATGGCTCCGGCGTCGTCGTAGTCGATGTTCCAGCGGCGCCGCAGCTGCGCGGCCAGGTCCTGGGCGACGGGCTTGAGGTCGTCCTTCTTCGACAGCGGCAGCACCGCGGCCTTGACCGGCGCCAGGCGCGGATCGAGCTTGAGCACGGTGCGGGTGTCCACACCGCCCTTGGTGTTGGGCGCCTCGTCCTCGACGTAGGCGTCCACCAGGAAGGCCATCATCGAGCGGGTCAGGCCGAAGGAGGGCTCGATCACGTACGGCGTGTAGCGCTCCTCGGTGCCCTGGTCGAAGTACTGCATCTTGGTGCCCGAGTTCTCGGTGTGGTTGCTCAGGTCGAAGTCCGTGCGGTTGGCGATGCCCATCAGCTCGCCCCACTCGGAGCCCTGGAAGCCGAACTTGTACTCGATGTCGATCGTGGCGTCCGAGTAGTGGGCGCGCTCGCCGTCGGGGACGTCGAAACGGCGCATGTTGTCGGGGTCGATACCGAGGTCCACGAACCAGGCCCAGCAGGCCTCGACCCAGTCGTCGAACCAGCGCTGCGCATCACCGGGATGGACGAAGTACTCGATCTCCATCTGCTCGAACTCACGGGTGCGGAAGATGAAGTTGCCCGGGGTGATCTCGTTGCGGAACGCCTTGCCGACCTGGCCGATGCCGAACGGCGGCTTCTTGCGTGCCGCGGTGAGCACGTTCAGGAAGTTCACGAAGATGCCCTGGGCGGTCTCGGGGCGCAGGTAGTGCTTGCCCTTCTCGTCGTCGACCGGGCCCAGGAAGGTCTTCATCAGCCCCGAGAACTGCTGGGGTTCGGTCCAGTCGCCGGGCTGCCCCGTCTCCGGATCGCGGACGTCCGCGAGGCCGTTGACCGGCGGGTGCCCGTGCTTGGCCTCATAGGCCTCTAGCAGGTGATCTGCGCGGTACCGCTTGTGCGTATGCAGGGACTCGACCAGGGGGTCGGTGAAGGTCGCGACGTGCCCCGAGGCCTCCCAGACGGCCGTGGGCAGGATGATCGAGGAGTCGAGTCCGACCATGTCCTCGCGTCCGCGCACGAACGACTGCCACCACTCGCGCTTGATGTTCTCCTTGAGCTCCGCCCCCAGGGGCCCGTAGTCCCACGCCGACCGCGAACCGCCGTAGATCTCACCCGCCTGGAATACGAAGCCGCGTCGCTTGCACAGCGAGATGACGTTATCCAGCGTGGACTTAGGGGCCATGGGTTGCTCGCTCCGATTTCTGCCGCGACCGCTGGCTGCGGCCTGGCGTGGGTTGCGGACTCCGGCGCGCCCTGGAGGGCGCCGCCGGCGATGTGAAATCTGACAATTCAGGGTGCCGAACCGGCATCCGCTCAAGGGTAACCAACGACGACGACGGTCAGCGACTCCGCCCGAGTGCTGCCACGCGATGGCGCAGCTCGTCCCGTTCGTCCATCAGGTCGAAGATCTGCTCCCAGAGGAGGTCCGCGTGATCGACGTAGAAGTCCGCGTTGTTGCGCATGATCCGCGCGTGGTCGGAGACCCAGTCCCGCCGTTGCTCTCGGGTCCCCGGGATCCGGTCGGCGATTCCCGCCCGGCCCTCGACCGCCGGGCGGCCGGTGCGGTGGTGCAGATAGGAGCCCTCGAGCCGGTACACCGAGCGTCCGATGTCGAGCAGCCGCATGATGTAGTCGTGGCCGGCCGCCTCGTCGCGCATCCTCTCGTCGAACCCGCCCACCCTCCGCCAGTGGTCCGTACGGAAGAGCGCCGAGAGGCACACGGAGTTCTGCAGCAACTGCTGTTTGAGGGAGAAGCCCGGTTCGGCGGGCGAGCCCTCCGTGTCGGACCCGCCGTAGACGACACCCGCCTGCGGATCCGCGAGCATCCGGATGACCGCCCGGGCCACGTAGGGCGGCTCGAGCACGTCGCCGGCGATCGGCATGAAGAGCTCCCCCGTGCAACGCCGGATCCCCGCGTTGAGCGCGGCGGCCAGCCCTCGCCCCTCCTCGTGGATCACCGCGATCCCCGAGGCCGCGTACCGGTCGAGGACCTGGGCCGGCAGGGGCTGGCGCGCGTCGTCGTCGACCATGACGATCTCCGTGGCGGGATAGGTCTGCGCCCCCAGCTCGTCGACGGTCTGCTCCAGCCGTTCACCGACCTCGGAACGCGGGACGATCAGGCTGACCAGCGGTGCAGGGGTCTTGTCCTGCTGGGATGCAATCACAGGCGGGAGCCTAACAAACATGTCACCCGAATTGGGGACAGATTCGCTAGAAGCCCAGGTCACGCAGCCATGAGAGGAGTTCCGCCTCGCGATCCCCTGTCGTGTCCGCCTCCCACGGCCCGGCCTTCCACTCATCCACGATGCTGCCGTCCTTCAGGTAGAGCACCCGATCCGCCCGGGCGGCGCAGGCGGGGTCGTGGGTCACCATCACCAGGGTCGTGCCGCCGCGGTGGGCCTGGGTCAGGGCGTCCATCACCTCGGCCGTCATCGAGGAGTTCAGGGCGCCCGTGGGCTCGTCGGCGAAGAGGATGACCGGCTCGGTGGTCAGCGCCCGGCACAGGGAGGCGCGCTGGAGCTGGCCCCCGGAGACCTCGGTGATGCCGTGGGAGCCGATGTGCCCGATCTCGAACCGCTCCAGCAACCGGGCGGCGCGGGCCTTGGCCTCCTCCTTCTGCTCCCGGGTCTTCGCCGCCTTCAGGGCGGGCAGCAGCACGTTGTCGTGGATGTCCAGGTTCGCCAGGAAGTAGGGATGCTGGAACACGAAGCCCATGGTGGTCAGCCGCAGTGCGCTCATGCGGGTGTCGTCGAGCCCGGCCAGCTCATGGCCGTCGACCGAGACCTGTCCTGCGGTGGGGCGGTCCATCCCGCTGATCGTGTAGAGCAGCGTCGACTTCCCCGACCCCGATGCGCCCATGACCGCCACGAACTCGCCGTGCCCGATCGTCAGGTCGATGCCGTCGAGGACCTGCGCCGGGGGTTCCGTGGCATGGAAGGTCTTGCGGATTCCGCGAGCGCTCAGGACGGCTCGGGAGGTTGGCGTTGTCACTGGTTTCACGCTTCTTTCAGCCAGGTGCTCTTGTCTTGGCGCCGCAGTCCGGCGAGCAGCACGGCGGCGCCCGCACAGCCTGCGGCCACCATCCCGAGGGGATAGAGCACGTAGACGACCGCGGGGTTGGTCAGGAAGGTCAGCTCGGTGAGCCCCATGCCGCTCAGGGACAGGACCGCTCCCACGCCGGCCTCTCCGGCCGCGTTGGCGACGGCGACGCCCGCCAGCGTGCCCAGGCCCACGGCCAGGACCGTCTTGAGCAGCACCTGCGTCCCGACCTCGCGGAGGGAGAACCCCAGGGCGAACAGGATTCCCATCTTCTGCCGGTCCCGGGACAACCGCAGCTGCAGGAACAGCACGGTGATCAAGGCGGCCAGCCCCACGCCGAAGACCAGGGCCACGATCGCGGCCGTGCGGAAGGCGTCCGTCACGTAGGCCAGAGTCTGCTGCACGTAGTCCCGCATGGGTTTCATCTCCACGCCGTCGTACCGGGCGTTGTACTCGGCCGCCACGGCGGCGGCGTCGCCAGCATCGGCGCCGGTGCTGCCGTAGACGACGTAGCTGTTCGCCCCCGATTCGATGTTTCCCTGCATCTTGGCCGTGTACCCGCCGCTCGTGACGTCCTGGTAGATCCCGCTGACCTCGACCTCCGTGGCCGCCGCGTCCTCTGTCCCCTGCCGGACCCGGATGGAGTCCCCCGGTCCGACGCCGAGTGCGCCGGCGTTCAGGGCAGACAGCGCGATCTGGCCCTCTTCCGGCGCACCGCCCTTGGAGAACTCGACGGTGCCGCCCGAGTAGTCCCCGACCTCCACGCGCAGCGAGTCCCAGCCGGCGTCGCCACGGGCGTCTTCCCCGGGGGTCTCGTAGACGACGTTGGCGTAGCTCCGCACATCGGTCAGGCGAGGATCCTCCCGCATGGCGGAGAGGAGCTCCGTGCGGGACTGGTCGAGGTCGTCGCCGAATTGCAGGTCAGCCCGCAGATCGGCTTCCGGGGCTCCCATGTAGGTCACGAACCGTGGGCTCTCGAAGGTGCTGAGCATGTTCGTGGGCACCGTGATCACGATGGTGCTCAGGAAGAACACCAGGGGGATCAGGCTCCACTGTCTGCCCTCGGCCCTGAGACCCAGCCAGGTGAGTCTGGTGTTGAGGCTCCCGCGGCGGAAGTTCGCGAGGTCGGTCCGGTGCGCTGCCCGGCGCTGGCGGCGGGCCCGGCGAGCGGCCTGTCGGGCAGTCAGGGTACTGCCGTGGACCAGCGCGGTGACCACGTCGATGCGGTTGATCCTGCGCAGGATGCCCCGGATGGTCGTCATCACCACGAGGTAGACGGCCGCCAGGGCGGCCACGGGCGCGATCACGGTGAGCGGGGTGATCTCCGCGCGGGCGAAGTCCGCCGCCAGTCCGCGGGTCAGGACGGCCGTGGCGCCGACCGCGACGGCACCACCGGCCAGGCATGCGGCCAGTGCCATCACCCTGTACTTGCCGAGATAGAGCCCGGCGATGTCCTTGCTCGCGATGCCCATCGCCTTCATCGCGCCGATCTGGCGGACGTCGTCCTCGATGGCCCCGCGGATCACGAACCGCAGGTTCAGGAGGGCGATCAGGATCAGCACCCCGCTGACCATGGCCAGCGCCACCGCGACCAGGCCGTGGCTGAAGGTGTTGATGACGCGGATCATGGTGTAGGTGACCGCCTGGCCGTTCTTGGGCAGGGCCTCCTCCGCTTCATAGGCGCGCTGGAAGCCGGCCGCCATGGACTCGTCGGTGAGCCGGTACTCGACGATGACCTCGGGATCGCCGCCCCCGCCGGCGGTCAGCCGGGCGAAGTCCTGGTCGGAGACCACGAAGCGGGTGGCCGAGGACATGGACGAGGCCATCTGGGAGTCCCGTACGAACCCGCGGACGGTCAGGGTACGTGCGCCGTCGTCCGTGCGGACGGTGAGCTGGTCGCCCTCCTCCAGACCGAACTGCCGCTGATAGGCCACGGGGACGTCCACCTCGCCGGTCTCCGGTGACGCTGCGGTGCCGTCCTCCGCGAGCAGGAGGTCGAAGTCGCGGTTCTGGGTGACGAACAGGTTGTCGATCAGGCTGGCGGAGAGGTCCCCGCCCTGATCCGTGCCCGGGCGCTGCCACGAGATCTCCGCACCGGCGAAGCCCACCATCTCGTGCACCTGCCAGGCCTCGACGTCCGGCTGGGCGGCCGCGAACCGCTCCAGCGCTGCCACGTCGTAGTCGCCCGCGTGCATCTGCAGGAAGTGCGGCGGCCTGGCCTGCGACAGGAGCTGGTCCACGGAGCTCACGGCGCGTTCGATGACCATCGCCCCGGTGGCCATGAGGAACGCGCTCAGCAGCAGCACCGTGGCCAGGGCGATGTTGACGGCCTTGTTCCGCTTGAGGTCGTTCAGGCCGTAGCGCAGTTCCATGGCCTCATGGTGACTTATATGCACCGGAAAATGATCACGTTGCGGTTTATGGCTGCGACCGCCCGGCTCGGCGGGCCTCCGGGAGCGCGAGGTCAGCCGGCCGTCGTCGTGCTCCAGCGCCAGGGCAGGGTGACGATCACGAGCCCCGCGAAGGTCAGCGCGGTCCCCGCCACCGTGAGCGGTGCGACCACCGTGCCGTCGGTCGGCACGACCAGATCGAGGACCAGGGCTCCCGTGAGCATGCCCGCGGTCAGGGAGAGACTCGTGCGCAGCACGCCGATGATCCGCACCAGGACCGCCCCGGCGGCCACGAAGAGAAGCCCCGCCACGCCTCCCAGGTAGAGCCACCACTCGCCGGGCAGGCGCCAGACGGGAACGTCGGCGAGGCTCCGGAAGACGACGGTCGTGACCGCGAGGGCCACGGTGCCCCCGGCGAAGTTCACCAGGGTCGAGGTGATCGGGGTCTGCGCCTGCTGGGCCATCCGGCCGTTCATGGCGGTCTGCGCCGCCGTACCGGCCCCGGCCAGCACCTGGAAGGCGAGCATCACGACGAACACTCCCACACCCGCCGTCGCCGCACGCCCCGTCTCGTGGACGAACCGCGGGGATTCGGCCAGCACCACCGCGCCCACGATGACCGCCGTCCCGGCGATCCGCCATGAGGTCAGCGGTTTGACCCCGCCCGGGCCGAAGCCGATGCGGTCCACCCCGAGGCCGCCCACGGCCTGACCGAGCACGACGCCGAGGATGAACACGGACACCCCCACCAGCGGGGTGGTGAAGGTCTGGACCAGGACCAGGAATGCCCCCAGGACGCCCGAGGCCAGGAACACGGCGGACAGGGAGCGCTGCCGCAGCCCCGCGACCAGGCGCCGGGTCCCGCGGCGGCCGGCCGGCAGGACGAGTGCGAGGACCGCAACGATGACCAGCCCCACGGAAAAGCTGACCAGGGCTGCGGCCGCCGGGTCGCCCGTCCGGGCGCCGAGCTCGCCGTTGATGCGGGACTGCACCGCCATGCACGTCCCGCTGAGCACGGCCGTGACCTGCGCGGCGATCTCGGTGAAGCGGGCCGCGGGAAGCGGCGCCCGGCGGAGGACCGTCGGCCGGCCGTTCCCTCGTCCGGCCTGCGCGGGAGACGGTTGCAGGCGATCGTGGTGTGAGGCGGGCATCACTCCAGGCTAGACCCGCGGAGACCCGGGCGGCGCCGGGGCCCCGGCTCGGGGTCACAATGGGGGCATGGCTGACTCAACCGCTGCCGAAGAACTGCCCATCCGCGACGACATGATCCGCCTGGGGCAAGCGCTCAAGCTCGGCAACCTGGTCGAGGACGGCGCGCAGGCCCGGACCGTGATCGAAGACGGCCTGGTCAAGGTCAACGGCGATATCGAGGAGCGCCGCGGCCGGCAGCTGCACGACGGCGACGTGGTCACCCTGAACGGGATCTCGATCGTGATCCGCCCGGAGTCCTGACCGTTCTGGTCCGGGCGCTCCGGCAGCGGGCTCACCGGGGGATCCCCGGCGGCCGCACGGTGCTCAGACGATCTGGATGGCCCCCGCCACCCGGTCTCTGATCTCGATGAACTCCGGGGTGGACTTCATCTCGACCCCGACCTCCGGTCCGTACGTGGCGGCGAGGTCCACCGGTTCGTCGAGCACGATCCGTCCGGGGCGCGGGCTCATCACGAGGACGCGGTCCCCCAGGAAGACGGCCTCCTCGACGCTGTGGGTGATGAAGAAGACCGTCTGGCGCCGCTGCCTCTGGATCCGCAGCAGATCCGCCTGCAGACGTTCCCGGGTCAGGGCGTCCAGGGCGCCGAAGGGCTCGTCCATCAGCACCACCTCGGGCTGGTTGGCGAGGACCCTGGCGATCTGCGCCCGCTGCTGCATGCCGCCGGAGAGCTCGTACGGCTTGGCATCCGCGAACTGGGGCAGACCGACCATCTCGAGCAGGCGTTCCGCCCTCTCGGCCCGCTCCTTGCGGGGCACCCCGCGGAATCTGGGGCCCAGCTCGACATTGCCGCGGATGCTCAGCCACGGATAGAGGTTGGCCTGCTGGAACACGACTCCGCGCTGGTACGAGGGGCCGCTGATGACGTCGTCGCCGTATCGCGCCTCGCCGCTGGACGGGGAGAGGAAACCGGCGAGCACCTTGAGCAGGGTCGTCTTCCCGCAGCCGGAAGGGCCCACCACGCACACGAACTGCCCGGCGGGGATGCGGAGGGTGGCCTCGGCCACGGCGTGCACGATGTTCCCGGAGCCCGCCACGTAGTGGTGGCTGACCCCGTCGAGGAGCAGCTCCTGCGTGGAGGCGGTGCTCCCCGGCCCTCGCTGCGCCGTCGTCGCGTCGTCGATGTGTTCTGCGGGACGGCTCATCGTGCCGCCACCTCCTCGATCGCGTCCGGGTAGGGCATCTGCAGGTAGGTCTCCGGGGGCGCGGCGCCGTCGGTCTCCCCCGCGTCCACGAGGAAACCCGAGGTGTCCTCGAGGACCTCGCCCAGAGCGCCACCGAAGTAGTCGGGGGCGGCTTGCTCCCGGGCGTCCAGGTACTCCAGCCCTTCGGTCTGCTTGCGCACGACGTCGGGGGCCAGCCCGAGCTGCACGGATACGGACTCGATGGCGGCGTCCTCGCCGTCGGCGAGCCGGCGGGCCGCGGCGTCCTGGACGGTGGTCCACATGGCCATGAACTCGGGATTCTGGTCGACGAAACCGGTGGTGGCCGCGGACATGTCGAAGGTCGGGTAGCCGTTCTGCGCGGTGTCGGCGCTGGTGAGGATCACCGAACCGGTGGATTGCAGCTCGGAGAGGGTGGGATCCCAGACCCAGGCCGCGTCGATCTCACCGCGCTGCCATGCGGCGAGCATCTTGTCCGGGGAGAGGTTGATGAGCTCCACGGTGTCGTCGATCCCCGCCTCGCGTAACGCGCTCAGCAGCGAGTAGTGCGCGGTCGAGCCGAAGGGCACGGCGACCTTCTTCCCTTCGAGCCCGTCGATCGAGGTGATCGAGTCATCGCGCACGATCAGGGACTCCGCGGCTCCGATGACGTCCTGGAGCCACACGATGCGCAGGTCGATATCGAGGGGAGGCGAGACGGCCCGCACCGCCGGGCTGGAGCCGACCAGTCCGATGTCCACCGAGCCGGCTCCGAACGCCTGGACCACGTCCCCGCCGGAGTCGAACTTGGACCAGGAGATCTCGGCATTGGGCATGCACGTCTCGAGCATCTGGAGGTCCTTGACCACCAGGTCGCCGTTAGGGATGGCCTGCCACGCGATGCGGGCCGTGGTGTCGATCGAGGGGTCGGGCTCGACCGGGCACTCCGGGACGGCCTGGACGGCGTCGGGATGGACCGTCCGGCCCGACTCGACGCATCCGGTGGCCATGGCCGTGACACCGATGACCGCCACGGCGGCGAGAGCGCGTTTCCAGGGCAGAGGCATGGGTCAGGCCTTTCCTTGCCAGGGGACCAGCAGATGACCGGCCCGCACGATGAGTGCGTCGAGGGCCACCGCCACGAGTCCGATCGTGATGATGCAGGCGATGGTGAGCGGAGTGTTCAGCTGGGTGCCCGAGAGGTATGCGAGCGCCCCGATGCCAGGGATGCCATTGTTCAGCTCGGCTGCCACCACGGTGGTCCAGGCGAATCCCGCCGCGATGCGGATGCCCGAGAAGATGCTGGGCAGCGAGGACGGCAGGACCACATAGCGGATGGTCTGGGCGCGGGACGCTCCCAGGGCCAGGGCGGCGTTGATCCGGTCACCGGAGACTCCGGCGACCCCTTGGATGGTGGCGATGACGATCGGAGGGAACGCGGCGAGGAAGAGCAGCACGAACTTGGAGGTGTCCCCGATGCCCAGCCACACGATCAGCAGGCCGATGTAGCCCAGCGGGGGCAGGGCGCGCAGGAAGTTCAGGTACGGCTCGAAAGCGATCTGCAGCCACTTGGAGGAGCCCATCAGGAATCCCGCGGCGAGCCCCACGACGACGGCGGCGCCGACGCCGACGCCGATCCGCTGCAGGGAGGCCACCAGGTGCTCCCACAGGTAGTAGTTCTGCTCGCCGCAGACGGTGCGGGTCAGTCCCTCCGCGACGGGACGGCACGAGTTGGCCTGGATGAAGGCGTTGAGCACGGCCCCGGGCGAGGGCAGGTACAACGCGGGCACCAGGTGCACTGCGGTGATCAGCCACCACAGCAGCAGGACCGCGACCAGCACCCCGGCCTGGAGGCCGAACCGGAACCGGCGGGTGCGGCGGAGGGCGCTTCGCGCCCCGGCCGCCACGTCGCGGGACGCATCGGAACCAGAGGTCCCGCCGGGGCCGGCTGGGGGCGCGGGCTGTGCTCTTTCCGCCACGTTCTCGGCCATTTCCACTCCCCCGGTCATGGGTATCGGTTCCTGCCTGAAAGCGGGCCGTCGCCATCCGGCCCTCTTTGGGCTGCCACTCTAGGGCGAGGCGGATCACAGTGCGCGCTTCCGTCACGGCGCGACATATATGCGGGTAGGAGTTCAGGGCACCGAAATATTCGGCGTCGGCCCGGTCCAGTGGAGGCCATGGGCGCGATATCCGTCAGGCGGTACGACCGACCGTGAGGACGTATCTTGACGGTCTAGGTATTCGCTTCGACCGTGAAGTGATGACTTCCGGTCTGATGAGCGTCACTCCGGACCGTTTTCGATGATCTGAGGGGATCTATGAGTCTTGAAGTCATGACGATCGTCGTCCTGGCGGCGATGTTTCTCGTCGGGACGATCCGCAACGTCAACATGGGCCTGCTCGGTCTGGTCGCGGCTTTTCTCGTGGGTCTCTTCGCGGTGGGGATGGACCTGGACGGGATCCTCGCCGGGTTCCCCCTGGATCTCATGTTCGCCCTGATGGGGCTGACGTTCCTGTTCGGCTTCGCCCAGCAGAACGGCACTATCGACCTCGTGCTCTCGTGGAGTCTGCGCGCCGTGCGGGGCACCGTCGCCCTGGCGCCGTGGATCTTCTTCGCCCTGACCGGAGTGCTGATGGGCATCGGGGCGATCTTCGCCATCGGCGTCGTCGCGCCCCTGGCCGTGCCCTTCGCACGGAGGTATCGGATCAATCAGCTGATGATGGGCATGATGGTGGTCCACGGCGGGATGGCCGGCATGCTGTCGCCGCTGAGCGTATACGGCATCTACGTCAACAACTTCCTGCTGGGGCAGGGGCTCGGTGGGAGCCCGTGGTCGCTGTTCCTGTGCGCCTTGGTCTTCAATACCGCGATCGGGGCAGTGGTCTACCTGGTGATGGGGGGCCGATCGCTGATCGGCAAGCGGGTGGGTGAGGAGAGCGGCCCGGCGGGAACCCCTGCACCCGGTGGCGCGGTGCCGGGCGCGCACGGCGAGTCGTCATCGGTTACCACGTCGGTGCGCACCGCGGTGCGTGTCACCCCCTACCAGCAGCTGACGCTAGCGGGGCTCGCCGTGCTCGTGGTCGGCGCGGGCGGCTTCGGCGTGGACATCGGCGTGCTCTCAATCGTCATCGGCACCGTCCTGGCCGTAGCCAACCCGTCCGAGGCCAAGAAGTCCCTGACGAACGTCTCCTGGGGGACCATCGTCCTGGTGGGCGGCGTCGTGACCTACATCAGCGTCCTGCAGACCGCCGGGACCGTGGACTTCGTCTCCGGGGGGCTGGTCTCCATGGGCTCGGTGCTGGTGGGTGCCCTGCTGTTGTGCTACATGGCGGGGATCGTCTCGGCCCTGGCTTCGTCCATCGCGACCATCGGCGTCGGGCTGTCGATCGCGGCACCGTTGCTGCAGACCGGGGAGCTGCCCGCGATCGGCTTCGCAGCGGCCATCGCGATCGCCTCGACGGTCGTCGACGTCAGCCCGTTCTCCACCAACGGCGCCATGGTTCTGGCCAACGTGGACGCTTCGGAGCGGGACCGGTACTTCAAGCAGATGCTGATCTACTCCGGGGTGATCGTGGCGGTGGGGCCCGCGCTGGCCTGGCTGTTCGTGCTGCTGCCCCTGTAGGCCCAAGGCCCGCCCGGCGCTGGTCTGCGGCGCACGGATGCTACCGCCGTCCGTGATGGACGAACGACGAGTATGACCCCGTCTTTCGTCTCCTGGCCGCGGGGTTCGGCGATGACCTAGCGTTCGTCTATAGCTCCACGGACCGCAGTTCTCGCCCGGCCCGCCCACAGCCCCGGAAGGTGCCCCATGACCGAGTTGAAGTTCCATTGGTTCCTGCCCACCGCCGGGGATTCGCGCAATATCGTCTCCGGCGGCCATGGTGCCTCGGTGCGCAGTACGGGGGCCCTGCGCGAGCCGAGCCTGGACTACCTGAAACAGGTGGCCCAGGCCGCCGAGTACAACCGTTTCGACGCCGTGCTGACCCCCACCGGGACCTGGTGCCGCGATGCCTGGCTCACCACCGCGGCCCTCATCCCCGTGACCGAGCGGCTGCGGTTCCTGGTTGCCTTCCGCCCCGGCCTGATCTCGCCGACCCTCTTGGCCCAGATGGCGGCGACCTTCCAGGAGCACGCGCAGGGGCGGCTGCTGCTCAATGTCGTCATCGGCGGTGAGTCCCCGGAACAGCGCGGTTACGGGGACTTCCTGGACAAGGACGCCCGCTACGGGCGGGCCGGCGAGTTCCTGGAGATCGTGCGCCGTCTGTGGGGCGGGGAGAAGGTGAACCTCGACGGCGACTACCTGCGGGTGGAGGACGCGCAACTGCAGCAGCTGCCCGACCCGTTGCCGGAGATCTACTTCGGGGGTTCTTCACCGGCGGCGGGAACCGTCGCGGCCAGGCATTCGGACGTCTACCTCACCTGGGGCGAGCCTCCGGCGCAGGCGGCCGAGAAGATCGAGTGGATCAAGCGGCTCGCGGCCGCCGAGGGCCGTGAGGTGCGGTTCGGGATCCGGCTGCACACCATCTCCCGCGACACCTCCGAGGAGGCCTGGACAGAGGCCGCCCGGCTGCTCGAGGCGATCCCCGAGGAGCTGGTGGCCCAGCAGCAGGCCAAGCTGCGCGAGTCCGAGTCCGAGGGCCAGCGCCGCATGCTGGACCTCAACTCCGGGGACCGGACCGGCCTGGAGATCCACCCCAACCTGTGGGCCGGCGTCGGTCTGGTGCGCGGCGGGGCCGGAACCGCCCTGGTGGGGTCCCATCGGGAGGTGGCCGAGCTGATCAAGCAGTACGCCGCCGTCGGGTTCGAGGAGTTCGTGCTCTCCGGCTATCCGTGCCTGGAGGAGTCCTACTGGTTCGGCGAAGGCGTCCTGCCGCTGCTCGAGGCCGAGGGGCTGTGGACCGCCCCGGGCTCTCCGGCCCGGTAGGCGCCCGGCGTCTCGCGCTGGGGAACGAGGACCCGGCGGGTCACCCGCGCGGGGAGGACTTCTCGGCCTTCAGCACGTAGTGGGTCAGGTACTCGTTCACATGGCGCAGTTCCTGCGGGGACACGCCGTGGCCCATCCCCTGGTACTGCACCTTGGTGGTGTCCGCGTGGGTGAGCAGCCATTCCGCCGAGAGGTTCACGATCAGGTCGTTCACGACCGGATCCTGCGGGTCGCGGCCCCAGAACAGCTTGAACGGCTCCTTCTCCAGCTCCTCGTCCCGGAAGAACGGCAGGGGCTCGGGCAGCGTGAACCCCGAGAGCCCGATCACCGCGTCGATCGCCCCGGGCATGGCACGCACCAGTGAGGTGGCCACGGACATGCCCTGGGAGAAGCCCAGCAGGGACACCGACTCCCGTCCGGCGGCCAGCTCGCGCAGCCACTCGATCAGCGGCTCCAGGGCCGCGGTCACCTGGACGGGGTCGAAGGCGTCGTCGCCGTGGAGCGGGTACCACCGATATCCGTAGCCCTCCCTCTGCGGCGCGCGGACCGAGGCGACCAGGAACTCGGAGGGCAGGCCCGGCACCAGTCCCATCAGGTCCTTCTCGTCGGCGCCGAACCCGTGGAAGAGCACCAGCAGGGGCGCCTCGGGCGATGCGGCGGGGTCGCGGTTCCATTCGACGACGGGCGTTTCAGACATGCGTCCATCCTTCCATGGCCGGACCGGTCGCCCGTTCCGCCGAACCCTCGCGGTTGTCCCCCGTCAGGGTCTGATCCGGGACATCCGCGAGGGTTCACCGAGGTGCTGTCCGTGCACGCGCCGCCCTCACCAGGCCCACAAGTCGGGGCACGCTGCCTGGTCGATCCATCGGCCCGGTCTCCAGGTCGGCGGCGACGACCCGGATCTCGGTCCAGCCAGCGGCTTCGGTGGCACGCTGACGCTCGATGTCCCGGATCCGCTGCCGGCGTTCGTCGTGATGGGGTCCCTCGAGCTGCAGCGAGATCCGGTGGACCGGATCCGCAAGATCCGGCCAGACCAGGCGGTGCCCGGGTACGGACAGTTCCAGATCGGTGACCCAGCCGCCCAGGCCGTACCGCCATAGCAGGAGCCTGGCCCTGGTCTCCAGCACCGAGTCCACGCCGACGACGGCCCGGGCCAGCGCCGGCCGAAGACGTCCTATTCCTCGCCTGCCCGAGCATCGCCGCAGATCCTCGACCAGCTCGGACATCTCCCGCAAAGCCGGCCGACCTTTGCGGTAGCCCGTGCTGTGCTGGTTGACGACGCCGTCGATGACCCCCACGAGCTGATCATCCGACAGCAGGGGGTACCCGGTCGCGGTCCGCATCGCGGCAAGGTCCAGGAGGGTCCGGGCGGGGCCGGTGACATGGACGCCGTGGCGACTCCACACGTCAGCGGGCTCAAGGACGGCCTCATGCCCCACGATCCCCCTGCCTCTCGGCGGGTTCGCGGCCCCGTCGCGGGTGAGATGAAGCTGCACGTTCCGGTTCGCGCGTCGCGGTAGACGCAGCTCCAAGACGATGGCCGCCGTGAGATGGCTTCCGATGCTGTTCGGGTACACCGCGTGCAGCGCAGGCAACCGCGCCACGATCCCCTCGGGTGTCCCGGCCTCGGGGACGGTGCCGGGACAGCACCATACGCGGGGAAGGATCGAGACGTACCGCGGTCCGGAGAGCTGTTTCCTATGGACACCCGCGGCAAGGGCTTGTTCTGTGGTGAACCACCGGCCTCTCAAGGAGGCGGGCGGTCGGTGCATGGGAGTGGGCATGGAGACCATCCCAGTCCAGATCGGCCTTCTCATGCCGGGCGCTCCGCCGCGGGATGGACGGATCCCCGCGCCCGGGACAGCCCAGTTCCATGTGGAGCCGGGCACGCTTGGGGGTGGAACATGCCGGGACTCGGACCGATAGGAGAGAGCGCCGAACCCTCGCGGTTGTCCCCCATCAGGGTCTGATCCGGGACATCCGCGAGGGTTCGCCCCGAAACGACCGGTCGCTCAGTCGCGCAGGACCGTCTGGCGCACCAGCTCCCCCAGCTGCCCGTCCTCGATCAGGAACCCGTCGTGGCCGGAGTCGGAATGGATGGTGTGCCGGACGACGTCTCCCGGCAGGGCCTCGCAGAGAGCGTCGGACTCGTACGGGTAGTAGAGCCGGTCGCTGTCCACGGCGGCCACGAGCCAGTCGCAGGTGGTCCCGGCGAGCGCCTCCCGCAGGGTCCCGCGCCCCCTGGCCACGTCATGGCTCATCAGCGCCTCGTTGAGGGTCAGGTAGGAGTTCGCGTCGAACCGGTCGGCCAGCTTGGAGGCCTGGTAGTCCAGGTAGCTCTCGACCTTGTACCGGCCGCGGTCGCCGACGGCGGTGCCCAGCACGGACTCCCCCGGCTGGGGGTCCCGGCTGAATCGGGTCTGCAGTTCGGCTGCCGAGCGGTAGGTGATGTGGGCGATCCGCCGGGCCAGTCCCAGGCCGGCCATGGGGAACTCGCCGTCGTAGTAGTAGCCGGAGGCGAAGGCGGGGTCCTGTCGCAGCGCGAGGCTCTGGGCCTGTCCCCAGGCGATCTGCTCGGCGCTGGACGCGGCGCAGGAGGCGATGACGCCGCAGGCCCTGACCCGGTCGGGGAAGGTCGCGGCCCATTCCAGGGCACGCGCGCCGCCCATGGACCCGCCCATGACCAGGCGCCACTGGCGGATCCCCAGCGCATCGGCCACGGCGGCCTCGGCACGCACGCCATCGCGCACGGTGACGAACGGGAAACGCGGCCCCCACGGCTTGCCGGCCGGATCCACCGACGGCGGCGCCGGGGTCGCCGGACCTGTCGACCCGTAGCAGCCTCCGAGCATGTTGATGGCGACCACGAAGTACTTCTCGGTGTCGATGACCTTGCCGGGGCCGACCAGGTTCTCGCACCAGCCGGGGGCTTCAGCCCGGGTCCTCTCGATCTCGGGGGCGTGCTCCCTCGCGCGACCGCGGGTGAGGTGGGTGTCGCCGGTCAGGGCGTGCTCGATCAGGACCGCGTTGGACCCGTCCGCGTTCAGCTCGCCCCACGTCTCGTAGGCCATCCGGACTCGGGGCAGCACCACGCCCGAGTCCAGCTTCACCTGCGCTATGTCGACGAAGGCCAGCACGCCGTCCTCGCGCACGAAGTCCGGCGCGCCGGACGGCCCGCCTCCCACCAGTGTCATCTCAGGCGGCACCGTGTTCCGTCCTCCCGGGCGAAGCGGCCAGGTCCGCGACGGCGGCGAAGCCCAGCTCGAGATCCGCCAGGATGTCGTCGATGTGCTCGAGCCCCACGGACAGGCGCACGAAACCGGGCTCCACGCCGGCGTCGTGCTGCTCCTCGGCCGAGAGCTGGGCGTGGGTGGTCGAAGCGGGATGGATCACGAGGGACCGCACGTCCCCGATGTTCGCCACGTTGGAATGCAGCACGAGAGCGTCGGCGAAGGCCTGGCCGGCCGCCGCTCCGCCGTCGAGCACGAACCCCAGCACGGACCCCGCGCCGCCCGGCGCGTACTTCGCGGCCCGGTCGTGCCATGGCGAGGACGTCAGGCCCGCGTAGGAGACCGACTCGACGCCGTCGTGGGCCTCCAGCCATTGCGCCACCTTGGCGGCGTTGGCCACGTGCCGTTCCATGCGCAGGGAGAGCGTCTCGATCCCCTGCTCGATCAGGAACGCGTTGAACGGGGCGATCGAGGCGCCCAGGTCGCGCAGCAGCTGCGTGCGGATCTTCAGGGCGTAGGAGAGGTTCGCCCCGAACGGGCCGTCCGCGCCGAAGACCTCGCCGAACACCAGGCCGTTGTAGGAGGGGTCGGGGGTCACGAACTCCGGGAAGCGCTCGGGGTAGCGGGTGTAGTCGAAGTTGCCCGAGTCCACGACGAACCCGCCGATGGAGGTGCCGTGCCCGCCCAGGAATTTGGTGGCCGAGTGCACCACCACGTCGGCCCCCCACTCGAAGGGGCGTACGAGGTACGGGGTGGCCACGGTGTTGTCCACGATCAAAGGGACCTCGTGCTGATGGGCGATCCCCGAGACGGTCTCGATGTCCAGCACGTCGTTGCGCGGGTTCGGGATGGACTCCGCGTAGAACGCCTTGGTGTTGGGGCGCACGGCCACGTCCCATGCCTGCGGGTCATCCGGGTCGGTCACGAAGGTGACCTCGATCCCCAGCTTGGCCAGGGAGTACTTGAACAGGTTGAACGTGCCGCCGTACAGCGAGGCGCTGGCCACGATGTGGTCGCCGCTGCCCGCGATATTGAGGATCGCGTAGGTGCTCGCCGCCTGGCCCGACGCCAGCATGACGGCCGCGACGCCGCCCTCGAGGGAGGCGATCCGGTTCTCCACGGCCTCGGTGGTGGGGTTCGTCAGCCGGGTGTAGATGGGGCCGAGCTCCTGCAGCGCGAATCTCCCGGCGGCGGTCGCGGCGCTGGGGAAGACGAAGGAGGTGGTCTGCTGGATCGGCAGTGCCCGCGCCCCGGTGACGGGGTCGGGTTCCTGGCCCGCGTGGATCTGGCGGGTCTCGAAATTCCAGCCGGCGGGGTTCGACGGGGTGGGGGTTTCGCTCAACGGTGGCTCCTGTGATCAGGGGTCCCAGCCGGAGCCCGGCGCGTACCCGTCGCCGGCCCCGGGTCCGCGACCCGCGCTTGCCGGAACGCGATCACGTCCGGCCCGGTCCTCACCCAGGGCACCCCACCGCGGTAGGAGGGTTGCCGGCCAGCAAGCTGGGGCTTGGCGCTGGCTCTCGTGACCACTCTTATTCTCGGGTGTGCGGCCCGGCCGCCGCAAGCCGACGCCGACGGCGGATCACCGTGGCCCGCCCGTTCTCAGCCGAAGAAGTAGGCGCCCGCCAGGAATCCCGTGGCGTCCAGGAGGAAGTGCGCCACGATCAGCGGCATCACGCGTCCGGTGCGGCGATAGATCCAGAGGAACACCACGCCCATCACCACGTTGCCCAGCGCCGGCCCGATGCCCTGGTAGAGGTGGTAGCTGCCCCTCAGGAGCGCGGTGCCGACGATGATGGCCGGCCAGCTCCACCGCACCCGCAGGAGCCGGTCCGCCAGGAACGCGACGACGATGATCTCCTCGACCAGCGAATGCCGCAGTGCCTGGGCGATCAGCAGCACGACGTTCCACCACTCGGTGCCCCCGGCGTTGGTGGTCAGCTCGGCGGTCAGGCCCAGCGCCCGGCCCGCCTGGTACAGCGCCAGGGTGCCCAGGCCCATGACCAGGAACAGCAGCGCCCCCAGGGCGACATCGGGTATGGGTGCCTTGAGGTCCAGGCCGATCTGCCGGCAGACCGCGCGCAGGCTTCCCGCCGAGCCCGCCAGGAAGTACAGGGCCAGCAGCACCGGCACCAGCGCCAGGACGATGCTGAGCACCTGGCGGAGGACATCGAACACCGGCAGCGCGCTCATGGACTGGTTCATGGTCGCCTGGGACTCGGCGATGGACAACGTGCTCATGACCTCGGCCAGGTTCAGGATCGACCACAGTGCGCTCGCTCCCAGGGAGACGCCCAGCACCAGGACGATCTGCACCCACAGGTCCGCCCGCCGGCTGCCGAAGCCGGGGGCAGGGCGAGCGCCGTCGTGAGCCACGCCGTCGCCGTCGCCCTCCGCAGCGGCGCCCGCCCGCGGAGCATCGGCCTCGCGGTCGCCGGGGAGACCGGCCTCGGAGCGGTGGGGGTCGTCCGGGTGGGCTGGAGTCATGGGTTCTATTGTGCGTCAGCGCGATAGGTTTGGGCTCATGACCGATGCCGCCTCACCCGCCCACGCCCCCGTACCCGAGCGCAAGGAGACCGTCCGCGAGTTCCACGGGGACCGCTTCGCGGATCCCTACGAATGGCTCCGGGACAAGGACTCGCCCGAGGTCCTGGAGCACTTGAGGGCCGAGACCGCCTATGCCGAGGCGGCGACCGGTCACCTGAGCGGAACCCGCGAGCAGATCTTCCAGGAGATCAAGGGGCGGGTGCAGGAGACGGATCTCTCCGTGCCCTACCGGCGGGGCGCCTGGTGGTACTTCGGCCGGACCGTGGAAGGCGGCGAGCACGGGATCCGCTGCCGGGTCCCCGCCGCCGGCGTCGCATCGCCTGAGGCCTCCGACGACGGCGCGTGGGAACCGCCCGTCGTGGAACCGGGTGTCGCGCTCGCCGGGGAGCAGATCCTGCTCGACGGCAACGCCGATGCCGAGGGGCACGACTTCTGGGCCCTGGGCAGCTTCGACGTCACCCCCGACGGGCGGTGGATGCTGTGGGCCACGGACACCACCGGCGACGAGCGGTTCACCGTCCGCGTCAAGGACCTGGCGACCGGGGAGGTGCTGGCCGATCAGATCCCCGGGACCTCGTACGGCGCGTTCCTCTCCCCCGACGGCTCGGCCGTCTTCTACACCGAGGTGGACGACGCCTGGCGGCCCTGGCGGGTCCGGCGGCACGCCATAGGCACGGCGGTGGAGCGGGATCCGGTGATCGCCCAGGAGGACAACCCCGGCCTCTGGCTGTCGGCGGGGCTCTCCGCCGACCGGAAGTGGTTGATCTTCGACGCCGGATGCTCCGACTACTCTGAGGTCTCGCTGCTGCCCCTGGACGCCACCGCCGGCACCGCTGCGCAGGTGGTGATCCCCCGCAGCGACCGGGTGCTCTACCAGGCGGAGCCCGTCGAGGTGGACGGCCGGGACGCCGTCGTCGTCTCTCACGACCACGACGCCCCCGACGGGCGGGTATCGCTGCTGGAGTTCGACCAGCTCGGCCGGTCCCTCACGGACTTCTCGCCCACGGAGGTGATCGCCCCGCGTGAGGGGCTGCGCATCATGGGCTTCGGCGTGATCCGTGGCCATCTCCTGCTCTCCGCGCGTACCGCCACCCTGCCCACCGTTCTGGTCCTGCCGCTGGCCGGATTGGGCACGGAGGCTCAGTCCGGGCCGGCGCCGTTGCCGGTGGACGAGGAGCTCGTGAGCGTCGAACTGGTCATGGCCGACTTCGACTCCCCAGTGGTGCGGTTCTGCGCGGAATCGTTCATCCGCCCCGCCCGCATCTACGACGTACTGCTGCCCGCCGGTGCGGACGGCTTGGCCTCCGACGACGCTCTGCGCCTGCCGGACCCCGTGCTGCGACAGGAGAAGGCGGTCCTGGGCGGCTACGACCCGGATGACTACACCGTGGAGCGCGATTTCGCGCGGGCAGGCGACGGCACCGAGATTCCCATCACGCTGATCCGTCGCCGGGATGTCACGGGGGCCGCGCCCGCGGTGGTCTACGCCTACGGGTCCTACGAGATCAGCATGGACCCCGCGTTCTCCTACTCGCGGGTCTCGATCCTGGACCGGGGCGCCGTCTGGGCGATCGCCCATGTCCGCGGCGGCGGGGAACTCGGCCGTGCCTGGTACGAGAACGGCAAGAAGCTGCACAAGGCCAATACGTTCACGGACGTGGTCGCGGCAACCGAGCATCTGGGAGCCAGGCAGGACATCGACGCCGGTCGCATCGTGCTGATGGGCGGCTCAGCCGGCGGCCTGCTCGTCGGGGCGGTCCTGAACCTGGCGCCGCAGCTCTACTGCGGGGCGGTGGCCTCCGTGCCGTTCGTCGACCCCCTGACCTCGATCCTCATGCCCGAGCTGCCGCTGACGGCGCTGGAATGGGAGGAGTGGGGCAACCCCATCGAGGACGCGGAGGTCTACCGCTATATGAAGGCCTACTCCCCCTACGAGAACATCGCCGCGGACGGGGAGGGCGGGGAGCACTATCCGCCGATCCTGGCCGTGACCTCCTTGCACGACACCCGGGTGCTCTACGTGGAGCCCACCAAGTGGGTGGCTGCCCTGCGGCACGCCAACCCCGGGCTCGCCGACCGGGTGCTCATGCGCATCGAGATGGCCGGCGGGCACGGTGGCGCCTCGGGCAGGTACCGCCAGTGGCGGGACACGGCATGGGAGGACGCCTGGGCCCTCGAGCGCCTGGGACTGGTCGGCTAGCCGGAGGGCGTCGCGCCCCGGGCGATGGCCCCAGCCCGGGGCAGGCGCTCCAGGATTAGCACCAGCGGGATCACGGCCAGGTTGATGGCCATGGTGGTCAGGGCGACCGGCCACAGCGCCACGGTCTGCGGCACCCACACCAGCTCCAGGAAGACCCCTGCGAAGTTGGACCCCATGTGCCAGCCCAGGGGGATCCACAGCGCACCGGTGCGCAGGGCGGCCCAGGCCAGGGCGACGCCGAAGAGCGACAGCTCCGCGAAGCGCAACCCCACCCAGAGGGCCGATCCCCCGTGATCTGCGAGGTTCGGGGCGTGCGCGGCGGCGAACAGGCCGCCGCTGGCCAGCATGACCGCCGTCGGCCGCCACCGGTGCTCGCTCAGCCGCACGAGGACCCCGCGGTAGACCACCTCCTCGGGCAGCGCCGTGGCGAGGCAGCCGATCACCAGAGCGCCGAGCGCACCGAAGAACGCGGCCCGCGGCAGCCACACCCCCATGGGAGTCGTGGCCCCCGTGACCAGGAACAGCGCCCCCGCCGCAGCCGTCAGGGCACCGGAGACCAGCAGCGCGGCCACGAACGCACGGGGCCGCTGAGCCCCGGAGCGCAGATCCGTAACCGGCCTGCCACGGGGCGGGAAGCCCAGGTCCGGCACGTTCCGCCGGGCCATCAGGAACCAGATCAGCAGGACCACCACGGGCTGGGCGAAGAAGACGGCTTCCCACGGCCATCCCCGGATCTCCATGCGCATGGAGACGAAGAGCGCAGCGATCAGTGTCGCCAGGACCGCCGCCAGGGGACGGTCGCGCACCAGTCGCTGCACTCCTCGCATGGGCCTCTTTCGTCATCGGGACCGGGCTCGCCTCAAACGATCGCCCAGGATCGCATCGGGGTCAGCTCACGCCGAGCTTCTCCAGGATCAGCTCGCGGACCCGCCCGGCGTCGGCCTGGCCGCGGGTGGCCTTCATGACCGGGCCGATCAACGCGCCCACGGCCTGGACCTTGCCGCCCTGGACCTTGGCGACGACGTCCGGCATCTGGGCCATCGCGTCGTCGATCGCGGTGATCAGCACGCCGTCGTCGGAGACCACGGCCAGGGAGCGCGCCTCCACGATCTGCGCGGGTCCGCCCTCGCCGTCGGCGATGTGGCCGATGACCTGCTTGGCGATCTTGTCGTTGATGGTCTTGGCGCCGATCAGGGACTCGATCTCCACCACGTGCGCCGGGGTCACGCCCAGTTCGGCGATCTCCACGCCCTTGACGTTGGCCAGCCGGGCGATCTCCCCCATCCACCACTTGCGGGCGGCGCCCGCGCCGGCGCCCGCGGCGACGGTCGACTCGATCTCGTCGAGCACACCGGCGTTGACCACGTCGCGGAACTCCTCGTCGGAGTAGCCCCACTCCGCCTTCAGCTTCTTCCGGCGCTCGGCGGGCGGTTCGGGCAGCTCGGCACGCAGTTGCTCGATCCAGGCCGGATCCGGCATGACCGGCACCAGGTCGGGCTCCGGGAAGTAGCGGTAGTCGTCCGCGTCGGACTTCGGCCGGCCCGAGGTGGTCGAGCGGGTGTCCTCGTGCCAGTGACGCGTCTCCTGCACGATCGACCCGCCGGAGGACAGCACCGCCGCGTGCCGCTGGATCTCGTAGCGCACCGCGCGCTCCACGGCCCGCAGCGAGTTGACGTTCTTGGTCTCCGAGCGGGTACCGAAGACCTCGGCGCCCTTGGGCATGAGGGACACGTTGGCGTCGCAGCGCACGTTGCCGCGCTCCATGCGGGCGTCGGAGATCCCCAGGCTCTTCACGAGCTCGCGGATCGCCGTCACGTAGGCGCGGGCCAGTTCGGGAGCCCGGTCCCCGGCGCCGACGATCGGCTTGGTCACGATCTCGATCAGCGGCACGCCAGCGCGGTTGTAGTCGACCAGGGAGAACTCCGCGCCCTGGATCCGCCCGGTGGCGCCGCCCTTGTGGGTCAGCTTGCCGGCGTCCTCCTCCATGTGGGCGCGCTCGATCTCGATGGTGAACGGGGTTCCGTCCTCGAGCTCGATGGTGATCTCCCCGTCGAAGGCGATGGGCTCGTCGTACTGGGAGGTCTGGAAGTTCTTGGGCGTGTCCGGGTAGAAGTAGTTCTTCCGCGCGAAGTGGGACACCGGCGCGATGGAGCAGTTCAGCGCCAGGCCCAGGCGGACCGCCGACTCCACGGCCTTCTTGTTGACCACCGGCAGCACGCCGGGCAGGCCCAGGGACACGGGGGTCGTGTTCGAGTTGGGCACGTCGCCGAACTCGTTGGGGGCGGCGTCGAACATCTTGGTCTTGGTGTTCAGCTCGACGTGGACCTCGAACCCCAGAACGGGGTCGAAGTTCTCCATGGCCTCCTCGAAGGACAGAGTTGCATCGCTCATCGGGCGGCTCCTTCAGTTGCGCCGGGCACGTTGGCATCGGAGAGGTCCTGGACCGCGCGGACGACGTCGGGAAGGTCCTTCCAGATCGGACCGCCGTTGGCCTGGGTCAGCAGCGCCTCGAGGCCGCCGCCCACGTGGTACAGGCGGGCGTCCTGACGGGCCGGGGCCATGAACTGCACGCCGACGGGCAGGCCGTCCTCGGGAGCCAGTCCGGCCGGCAGGGAGATCGCCGGGACACCGGCCAGGTTGGTCGGGATCGTGGCGATGTCGTTGAGGTACATCTCCATCGGGTCGGCGTGCTCATCCACCGATCCCAGGGGGAACGCCGTGGTCGGGGAGGTCGGTGAGACCAGCACGTCGCAGGTCTCGAAGGCGGCCTTGAAGTCGCGCTGCACGAGGGTGCGGACCTTCTGGGCGGAGCCGTAGTAGGCGTCGTAGTAGCCGGCCGACAGGGCGTAGGTGCCCAGGATCGTCCGGCGCTTGACCTCGGGGCCGAAGCCCGCGGCGCGGGTGGCCGCCATGACCCTCTCGATGGTCAGATGCCCGTCGTCGGGCAGGGTACGACGGCCGAAGCGCACGCCGTCGTACTTGGCCAGGTTCGACGAGACCTCGGAGGACATGATCAGGTAGTAGGCGCCCAGGGCGTAGCGGAAGTTGGGGGTCTCGACCTCGACCACCTCGGCGCCCGCCTCGCGCAGCAGCTCGACGGCCTCGCGGAAGCGCTGCTCGACGCCGGCCTGGAAGCCCTCACCGGTCAGGTCCTTGAGGACGCCCACGCGCAGGCCCTTCAGCCCGCCCTCGGCGGCACCGGCACGGGCCGCCGCGGCGTATCCCGTCGCGGGGTCGGTCAGCGACGTCGAGTCCTGCGGATCGTGGCCGCCCACCACCTCGTGCAGCAGTGCCGAGTCCAGGACCGTCCGCGAGCACGGGCCCACCTGGTCCAGCGACGAGGCCATGGCGATCACGCCGTAGCGGGAGACCGATCCGTACGTGGGCTTGACCCCTACCGACCCGGTTACGGCGGCGGGCTGGCGGATCGAGCCGCCGGTGTCCGTGCCGAGGGCCAGCGGCGCCTGGAACGACGCCACCGCGGCGGCCGAACCGCCACCCGAGCCGCCGGGGATGCGGGAGAGGTCCCACGGGTTGCGGGTGACACCGAAGGCCGAGTGCTCGGTGGTCGAGCCCATCGCGAACTCGTCCAGGTTGGTCTTGCCCAGCATGGGCATCCTGGCGGCGCGCAGGCGCTGGGTCACGGTGCCGTCGTAGGGGCTCATCCAGCCCTCGAGCATCTTGGAGGCCGCCGTCGTGGGCTGCCCCTTGGTCACGATCAGGTCCTTGACGGCGATCGGCACGCCGGCCAGCTCGTGGAGCTCCTCGCCCCGGTCACGGGCGGCGTCCACCTCGGCCGCGACGGTCAGGGCCTCCTCGGTGTTCACGTGCAGGAAGGCGTTCAGGCCCGAGCGGCCGGCGGAGCGGGAGCCGGCGTCCAGCGGCTCGCCGTCGGTCGCCGAGATCCGGTCCAGGTGGGCCTGGACCGCCTCGACCGACGTGATCTCCCGGTCGGCCAGCTTCTGCGCCAGCTCGGCCGCGGTCAGTTCAACGATGTTCTGCGTCATCCGGGACTCCCCTCAGTCTTCCTCGAGAATGGCGGGCACCTTGAACTGCCCGTCCTCGGCGTCCGGGGCCCCCGACAGGGCTTCCTCGGCCGTCAGCGGTTCGCCCACCACGTCCTCGCGCATCACGTTGCGCAACGGCAGGGGGTGGCTGGTGGCGGGAACGTCGTCCCCGGCGACCTCGCTGACCTCGGCCACTGCCTGGACGATCTGCTGCAGTTCACCGGCCGTGGCCTGCAGTTGCTCCTCCGACATCTCGATATGCGCCAACGCCGCCAGATGGGCGACGGTGTCACGGGTGATCTCGGACATGCACGCTCCTTGTACTCGGGTTCGAGGGTCTTCGCCGCCGGTGCGTCGGCGTTGCGCGCGGCTCAGGGTCACGAGCGCGGCGCGATGAGGTCGGCGGCTGTGCGACCCGGCCAGTCTAGCCGCGGCATGTCGCGGCGTCGGACACATACGCTGGTGGCAGGAAAAGTCCACGCACCGCTGTGAGGCGGTAGCGGCATCGAGCGACATCGACATGATCAGGAGAAGCAATGGCCACAGCATCCAAGAAGGCCGGCAAGGGTAAGAAGGACCGCGGGGCGGCCCGCCGCGCCAAGGCCGCAGTACGTGGCGCCTCGGGGCAGGCCACGACCCGCCGCACGCCGTCCCAGGACGCCGCCAACGCCTGGCGCCAGGGCATCTCCACCGCCACGGCGGCCACCGTGGACGAGATGACGGCCCATGTGCAGAACGTCGCCCTCGAACAGCTGGAGCAGCATCAGGCGTTCCCCCCGTTCGTGGTCCTTGCCCGGCGCGACGGGGAGTTCGAGTTGAGCAGCCCCGCGCCCGAGGACCTGGAGACGCTGGATACCGCCGAGGTGCTGGACGGGTTGCGCGAGACGGCGCGTTCAGCCGCGCCGCAGCTCCTGGGAGCGGCACTGGGCTTCCCCGCCACGCTGCCCGACCGTTCGGGCGCCTCGGCTCTGATCGTCGAGGTGGAGCACATCGACGGCGTCAGCCTGACCGTGATCCAGGCCTACCGCCTCCGCGGGGTCGACGGGGCGAAGAAGACGCATCTGGAGGACGCCGTCGTCGAAAGCCGCGACCCGAGCCTCCTCCGCTAACCCTTCCAGCACCCCCTCCTCCCCTACCCCTTCCGCCGAGTGTCCGATTACATACCGATTTCCGGTGATATCCGGTATGCAATCGGACACTCGGCGGAGGGGGGAGGGAAGTGGGAATGACAGGACCCCGCTGCCGCGATCGCGGCAACGGGGTCCTGGAGCATGCTGGGCGACGATGTCAGCCCATCGCGTGATCAGAAAGAGATCAGGCGGGGATGTTCAGGGTCTGGCCCACGAAGATCAGGTTGGCGTCGGCCACGACGTCGGTGTTAGCCGCGTACAGGGCCTCCCAGCCGCCCTCGATGCCGAGCTTGTCGGCGATGATGGACAGGGTGTCGCCCTCTTCGACGGTGTAGGTGCCGGAGACCTCGACGGTCTGAGCCTCGACCGGGGCGGCCGGAGCGGTGTACTCGGCGACGGGGGCCTCAGCAACCGGAGCAGCCTCGACCGGAGCGGCCTCGGCAACCGGGGCCTCCTGGGCGACCGGAGCAGCCGGGGCCTCGTAGGTCTCAGCGGCGGGGGCGGGGGTCTCGACCGACTGGGTGGAGACGTTGGAGGTGGTGCCGCCCAGGCCCAGCTGGCCGCAGGTGGGCCATGCGCCGATGCCCTGGGTGGCCAGGACGTTCTCGGCGACGGCGATCTGCTGCTCGCGGGAGGCGTCAGCGGCGTTGCCGGTGCCACCGTTGGCGGCCCAGGTGGACGGGGTGAACTGAAGGCCACCGGAGTAACCGTTGCCGGTGTTGATGCCCCAGTTGCCGGAGGACTCGCACTCGGCGACGGCGTCCCAGTCAACGGCGTTGGCGGGAGCGGAAGCACCGGCCAGGGCGATGCCGCCCATGACGGTGGCGGTGCCGGCGATGATGGTCTTCTGGAAGGTCTTGTTCACAACTAGCTCCTGTGTGGTTCCGTCTACGCTCGTGCCGTCCCCGGCGTCTTCGCGTCGCTGTCTTCCCGATGATGTGGATCGAGGTTCAGGTGTTGCGTGCAGACAGCTGCGACGGTTTCGCAACACCCGGGATTCGTTTGTGGCGACCGGCCGTAACCGGACCGCTGGGGTGAATCCCCTGGACGGGGAGTCCCCCGTGGGAAGTTCGAAGATCACATTACAGTAACGATTTCGATACTGTCACCCCGATGGCGTGTGATTCGAGTCATCCTGGAAGGTTGCGCATTCGTATGCATTGATACAGCGGCACTCTTCCGCTCCCACAGATGGGCCCCAGTTCCGCATCACCGGGCGCTCGTGCCCCGCGGAATCAGGTAACAAGACCATAACAGCTGGATCACGGAACGGTCACGGTTTTTGTGACTGATCCCACGCACCTTTATGGACATGTCCCCTAATGTGGGGTCGAGTTCTTGACGGCCCGCGTCTTGACGACCTCGGTCAGGTTTCCATGGCCTCCGGCCCACCGGACAGCAGGCGCTCGAAACCCGCCTCGTCCAGCACCGGGACACCCAGGGATTCCGCCTTGTCCAGCTTGGACCCCGCCGACGCACCCGCCACGAGGTAGTCGGTCTTCTTGGACACCGACCCGGAGGCCTTGCCCCCGCGCAGGAGGATGGCTTCCTTGGCGGAGTCCCGGGAGAAGTTGTCGAGAGTCCCGGTCACCACCACGGTGAGCCCCTCGAGGACCTTGGGGACCGACTCGTCCACCTCGTCCTCCATGCGCACGCCCGCGGCGGCCCAGGAGTCCACGATCTCCCGGTGCCACGGCTCTGAGAACCACTCGATCACGGCTCGGGCGATCGTGGGGCCCACGCCGTCCGTGGCCGCCAGCTCCTCCTCCGTGGCCTGGCGGATCCTCTCCATGGTGCCGAACGCAGTGGCCAGCGACCGCGCAGCGGTCGGACCGACGTGGCGGATGGACAACGCCACGAGAACACGCCACAAGGGCTGAGACTTGGCCTGCTCGAGCTGGTCGAACAGGCGCAGGGTGTTGGCACTGGGCACGGACGGCTTCTTGGCGCTGCCCTTGGTCCAGAAGTAGGGCACCAGCTCGGTCTCTCCCTCGGCGGCGTCCTTGCCGCGCCGGGGGCGGCGGATCCTGACCTCGGCCAGGTCCTCCACCGTCAGGTCGAACAGCTGCGCCTCGGAGGTCAGCGGCGGCCGACCGGGCTCTTCCGGATCGGTCAGGGCCTTGGCCGCCTCCCAGCCCAGCGCCTCGATGTCGAAGGCACCGCGGCCGGCCGCGTAGAAGATGCGCTGGCGCAGCTGCTCCGGGCACGACTTGGCGTTCGGGCAGCGGATATCGACGTCGCCCTCCTTCGCGGGGGCCAGGCCGGTACCGCAGGACGGGCAGTTGGCGGGCATCACGAACTCCCGTTCGGAACCGTCCCGCAGGGCCACCACGGGCCCCACGATCTCCGGGATCACGTCCCCGGCCTTGCGCAGCACCACGGTGTCCCCGATGAGCACGCCCTTGGCCTTGACCACGTCCTGGTTGTGCAGGGTGGCCATGGACACGGTCGACCCCGCCACGGTCACCGGCTCCATGATCCCGAAGGGCGTGACCCGCCCGGTCCGCCCGACCCCCACGGCGATGTTCACCAGCTTGGTGTTGACCTCCTCGGGCGGGTACTTGTACGCCACGGCCCAGCGCGGGGTGCGAGAGGTATGGCCCAGCTGTCGCTGGGTCGCGCGATCGTCGACCTTGACCACGATGCCGTCGATCCCGTGGGTAAGGGAATGGCGCTGCTCGCCGTACCGCTCGATGAATCCCAGGATCTCGTCCACGGAGTCGAGCACCTCGGAGTAGGGGCTGACCGGCAGGCCCCAGGAGGTCATGTGGTCGTAGACCTCGGACTGCCGGGTCAGCTCCAGGCCCGTGACGGCCCCGATCCCGTGGACGTACATCGAGAGGGGGCGCTTGGCGGTCTCGGCCGGGTCCTTCTGGCGCAGGGAACCCGCGGCGGAGTTGCGCGGATTGGCGAACGGGGACTTGCCCTCGGCCACCCGTTCCTCGTTCACCTTCTTGAAGTCCTGCGTGGAGATGAAGATCTCGCCCCGGATCTCGATCTCCTCCGGAACGTCGTCGCCGTGCAGCTGACGGGGGATGGTCTTGATGGTCTGGACGTTGTGCGTGACGTCCTCGCCGGTGGTTCCGTCACCGCGCGTGGCGGCCCGGACCAGCTTGCCGTTGCGGTAGAGCAGGTTGACGGCCAGCCCGTCGATCTTGAGTTCGGTCAGCCACCGGGCCTCAGGCGCCTGGTGCAAGGTGGCGATGGAGGCCTCCGCCCGGGTGACCCATGCCGTGAACTCCTCGATGGAGAACACGTCCTCCAGGGAGTACATCTTCTCCAGGTGCTCGACCGGGGCGAAGGCCGCCGAGACCTCGCCCCCGACCTCCTGCGTGGGCGAGTCATTGGCCACGAGCTCCGGGTGGAGCGCCTCCAGCTCCTCGAGGCGGCGGTACTGCTGGTCGTACTCCGCGTCCGAGAGCGTCGGGGCGTCCTGGACGTAGTAGGCCATCCGGGCCGCACGCACGGTCTCCACGAGTTGTGCGTACTCTTCGCGCAACTCGTCCGTGGGACGGTCCGCCTGGGGAGTTTCGATCTCGGTGCTCACCGCACCATTGTCGCTTACCCGTCAGACACCCGCGCTCAGGCACGACAGGACCCGGCCGCCCCTCCGGAGGCCGCCGCGCCTCACCTGTGCAGCCGCAGGACGGCGTACGGCCGCTTCCTCTTGGCGTCCCAGACCGTGACGGTGCCGTCGTGCAGATCGCTCCCCCGTCCGTCGCGCTCCACGGCCACGGCCGGTGAGGCCGGAAGGAGCAGCGGAGCACCGAACTCCACCTCCCAGCGCAGAGGCGCCGGCGCGTCCAGCATCGCCAGGGCGCGGCTCGCCGTGTACATCCCGTGCGCGATGGCGCCCTTCATGCCGAGCGCCCTGGCACTGGCGGCGCTGAGGTGGATCGGGTTCACGTCCCCGGAGACGGCCGCGTACTCGCGACCGGTCCCGGACCCCAGCTGCCAGCGTGCCGTCGGCACGGGCGGGACGAAGGCGGGGCGCTCGCTCTCGGCCGCCGTCCCCACGTCCACCCCGCGGGCCAGGTAGACGGAACGGCCGGTCCACACCGGGCGGTTCCACGGCGTGCCGGGGGCGCCCGGCGCGGTATCGCCGTCGGCCGGAGGGCGACGCAGTTCCACGACGACGTCGAACGCCGCACCGGCTCGGTGCGGCCGCAGGTCCTCCGCCCGGACGACCGCCTCCAGCGTCTCCCCCACGAAGACCGGCGCGGCGTGTTCGACCGTGTTGGCCAGATGCACGAGGCCGACCGTCGGCAGGGGGAAGTCGTCCCGGGTCAGCAGCGCCATCGCCACGGGGAACGCCATGGCATGGAGGTATCCGCTGAAGGCCTCCGTCCGCCCGGAGGGCGAGGACCGCGGACGAGCGCCGACCACGCGGCAGAAGGCCTCGTGCCCTTCCGCATCGACGGCGAGACCGGACGCGACGAGTTCCACGGGAGGCAGTCCGAGGTCGGGGCCGCCTGGCGAGCGTTTCCCCGGCCGCGGCAGGGGCGCCCCCTTGAGCGCCCGCCGGATGCCCGTCGAGGCGCCCCGGACGAGCGTGCTCCCGGCAGCCTTGGCGTACAGGCCGCCCAGGGAGGGTGCTGTGTCCAGGACGATCCGCTGCCTTCCGGTCTCCGGCGACGTGTCGTGATGCTCCGTCATCTCAGGCACCCACCATGTTCTGCCCGCACACGCGCAGGGTCTGACCGCTGATCCCCGCCGCGGCGTCCGAGAGCAGGAAGGCGATGGCCTCCGCGACGTCCCGCGGGAGGCCGCCCTGCTGCAGCGAGTTCAGCCGGCGGGCCACCTGCCGGCGGGCCAGTGGGATCCTGGCGGTCATCTCGGTCTCGATGAAGCCGGGCGCCACCGCATTCGCGGTGCCTCCTCGGGCGGCCAGGAGCGGCGCCATGGCGGCGACCATGCCGATGATCCCGGCCTTGGAGGCCGCGTAGTTGGTCTGGCCCCGGTTGCCCGCGATGCCGGAGGTCGAGGCCAGCCCCACCACCCTCAGTCCGTCCGCGGCGGGATCGGCGAGCAGCTGCTCCGTGATCCGCAGCGGCGCCTCGACGTTGACGGACAGGACGGAGGCGAACCTGGCCTCGTCCATGTTCGCCAGCATCTTGTCCCGGGTGATGCCCGCGTTGTGCACGATCCCGTCGATCCGGCCGTAGCGCGACCTGCAGTGCTCCAGGATCCGGGTGCCGGCGTCGGGGGCGGTGACATCGAGGCTCAGGGATGCGGTGGTCAGGTCGTTGGCCAGGGCCGACAGCGCCTGCCCGGCCGCGGGCACGTCGACCGGGACCACCCGTGCGCCCTGGGCCGCCAGCAGCCGGGCGATCTGCTCGCCGATGCCGCGCGCAGCACCCGTCACGACGACGACCTTGCCGTCCAGCGGAGCCGCCTCCTCGCCGCCGGCCGCCGGAGCTTCGCCCTCGGCGGAGCCGACCACTAGGAACTGCCCGTCCACGAAGGCGCTGCGCCCCGAGAGCAGGAAGTCCAGCCCGCCCAGCACGGAAGGGGCCGTGACGGGCACTCCGTCGGCGACCACGATCCCGTTGGCGGTCACCCCGCCCCGCATCTCCTGCGCGGTCGAGCGCAGGAACGCGATCGCCCCCTGGCGCGCCGCATTGCGGACGACGCCGGAGAAGGCACCGGTCCGCGACGACTGCGTCCCCTCCCCTTCCTTTGCCGTCTCCCCTGTGTCCGCGCCGGCGGCCTCGGGGGCGGTATCGGACAGGGTGTCATCCGTCAGGTTCGCCGCAGCTCCCAGCGCCACCCCGCGGGCCGGCCGCGTCACGGCGACGACCCGGCCCCCCGGCGCCAGCTTGCGCAGGACGGAGCCCAGTTCCAGGGCGGGGCCGGTCAGGTCGGACGGGGTCTCGAGATCCGTGAGGCACAGCACCACCGCGCCGATGCTGGGCACCTCGTCCTCGTGACGGTGGACTTCGAGTCCCCTGTCCACCAGATGCCGGGCCAGCGCCGCGGCATCCTCGTCCTGCTCCCCGGGGGCGGGACCGGCGCCCGGCGACGATCGCCGGCTCAGGACCAGCACGGGGCCGGGGACGAGCGGACGGGTCGGGTCGTGACGGCGCAGGTCGACGGGGGCGGGGAGGCCGAGACTCGTGGCCAGTTTGCGGCCGGGACCGCGTGAGACCAGGCCGAGGTAGGCGTCGTCGGGGCCGGCTCCGGGCCGGGCAGTCGCTGTGGGGTCGGGGCGTGAGCGGCTCACGGGTGTCCTTTCACGGATGGTTGGCGCGAGGGCCGGGATGCGATGGGGCGGGCATGGACGGGCGGATCAGTTTCCGGGGTAGGCGCGCAGGAGGGCCACCGCACCCTGGCCACCGGCCGCGCAGACCGAGATCAGCCCGGTCACGGGGCGGTCCTCGGCCACGGCGCGGGCCTTGAGCTCCTTCGCCAGCGTGGCCACGATGCGCGTCCCGGTCGCGGCGAAGGGATGCCCGGCGGCCAGCGAGGAGCCATGGACGTTGAGGCGACGGCGGTCCACGGCCCCCACGGGCTGCTCGAGGCCGAGCCGGTCGCGGCAGAACTCCGCATCCTCCCAGGCGGCCAGGATGGCCAGGACCGTGGCGGCGAAGGCCTCATGGATCTCGACCAGGTCGATGTCCTGCAGCGTCAGTCCGTTGCGGGCGAGAAGACGGGGTGCGGCATAGGCGGGGGCCATCAGCAGCCCCTCATGGCCGTCGACGAAGTCCACGGCGGCGGTCTCGAAGTCGAGCACCTCGGCCAGCAGCGGCAGTCCGCGCTCGGCGGCCCACTCCTGGGTGGCGATCAGCACCGCGGAGGCTCCGTCCGTCAGCGGGGTGGAGTTGCCCGCGGTCATGGTCGGCTCGGTGTCGAGCGACGTGCCGAAGACCGGCGAGAGGCCGCCGAGCTTCTCCATCGAGGTGTCCGGGCGCAGGTTGGTGTCCCGGGTGACCCCGCGGAAGGGGGTGACCAGGTCGTCGAAGAACCCCGACTCCCAGGCCTCGGCCAGACGGTGGTGACTGAACTCGGCGATCTCGTCCTGCGCCTGACGGGTGAGGCCCCAGGCCGCGGTGGTGATGGCCTGGTGCTCGCCCATGGACAGCCCGGTCCGGGGCTCGTTGACCCCGGGCGCGACGGGCGCCAGGTCACCGGGGCGCAGCTTGGACAGGGCCTTGAGCTTGTCCGCGGTGGACCTGGCGCGGTTGAGCTGCAGCAGTACCCTGCGCAGGCCCTCGCCCACCACGATCGGGGCGTCCGACGCCGAGTCCACCCCGCCGGCGATGCCGGCTTCGATCTGACCGCAGCGGATCTTGTTGGCGATCAGCGAGGTGGTCTCCATGCCCGTCGCGCAGGCCTGCTGGACATCGATCCCCGGCGTCTGAGGGTCCAGCGCGCTGCCCAGGACGGATTCCCGCACCAGGTTGAAGGACCTGGGCTGTTTGAGCACCGCGCCCCCCGCCACGGCCCCGAGCCGCTCCCCGGCGAGGCCGGCCCGGGCGATCAGGCCCTCCAGGGCTGCGGTGAAGAGCTCCTGCACGGAGGCGGAGGCGTACTGGCCCCCGGAGCGGGCGAACGGGGTTCGGTTGCCGGCGACCACCCACGCGGCCCGCTGGCTGCGCTCCTGCGGCCCGGTCGGCTGGGAGGTGGTGGCGGGGTGGGACTCGCTGCTCATGGCGGGAGTTCTCCTTCACGGTCTGCTGGCTCAGGATCTGCTGCGGATGCGGATGATCGAGGTCTCTGTCGATCGAGGTTCCGGTGCGGTGTCGCCGGGTCGTCCCCGATATCTCATTTCAGTGACGGCTATCACTTTTTCCAAGGGTAACTGATACTCTCGGTATCGTGAACACATTGACCACAACGCGTTCCGTCAAAGGGCGCGAGCACCAGGACCGCACGGATGGCCGCTCCCGCCGCTGGCGGGTGCACCGCGAGAAGCGCCGGACCGAGCTGCTCAAGCTCGCCCGGGAGGCCATCGCGGAGCGCGGGGCCGGGGCGTCAATGTCCGAGATCGCCGCCCAGTGCCGGACGTCCAAATCCGTGTTCTACCGCTACTTCGATGACAAGGACGGGCTCAAGCGGGAGCTGGCCGAATACGTCGTCGGCCGCATGGGCAGGCGCATGGCCGAGGCGGCCGCCGAGGCCGGCTCCTTCGAGGAGACCGTCCGGGAGCTCGTCGTCCAGTACCTGGGACAGATCGAGCACTCCCCCGAGGTCTACCGGTTCGTCGTCTCCGGGGCGGCACCGCAGGGCGAGAGCCCCGTGGACCGGTTCTGCCAGGCGGTGGCCCAGCTGCTGGTGGACGCCCGCCGGCGGCACGCCGTCGCCGGACAGCGCATCCCGGAGGCCGACGAGCAGTACTGGGCGGCTGGCGTCGTCGGCCTCGTCCGGGGCGCCGGCGAGGCCTGGATGCGCGCACTGCCGCCGGCCGATGCCGGTGAGGCACCCGCCGCTTCCCGGGACGAGGGCCCAGAGCAGGGCGGCCGCCCGCCGCTGGAGGACTTCGTGGAGACGGTGACCGCCTGGGTGCTCACGGGCACCCGCCCTCCCGGGCCGCGGTGAACGCCGCTCGAGCCCGATCCAGTTCCCATCCCGACCGGCGAGCATCGCGCACCCCGCGAGCCCGCCACGTGGCGCACCCGCCACGACAGACAGTTGCCCTAGGAGGACACCATGGCCACCACATCACCCCGCAACCGGCTCGGCCGTAAGGCCCGCAACCAGCACGCGCCGCAGCAGGAGGCGGTAGAGCACGAGCCCGCGGACGAGACCGCCGACGATGCGGTCGCGGTCGACGTCGAACTGCTGCGCGAACTGCTGCTCGGAGCCTATGCCCCGGAGCGCCGGGCCGCCCGCGAACTGATCAGGGACGAGAGGTTCCACCACGTCCCCGGGCGCACCAAAGAGGAGCAGCGCGAGCGCACCTTCGAGGGGCTCAAGGCCCTGGCCGGCACCGAGGCGGTCCTGGCCGGACTGCCCACGGCTCAGGGCGGCGCGGGCCGGCCCGGCGCCTACGTGGCCTCCTTCGAGGAGTTCGTCCTGGCCGATGCCTCGCTGCAGATCAAGGCCGGGGTGCAGTGGGGGCTGTTCGGCTCCGCGATCCTCAATCTGGGCACGCAGGCCCACCACGACAAGTGGCTGGCCGATATCTGGTCCCTCAGGATCCCCGGCGCCTTCGCCATGACGGAGACCGGCCATGGGTCGGACGTGGCCTCCATCGCCACCACGGCCACCTACGATCCGCACACCCAGGAGTTCGAGATCCACACCCCCTACCGGGCGGCCTGGAAGGACTACCTGGGCAACGCCGCGCTGCACGGACGGGCGGCGGTCGTCTTCGCGCAGCTCATCACGGGCGGGGTCAACCACGGAGTGCACGCCCTCTACGTGCCGATCCGCGACGAGCACGGCGAGTTCCTGCCCGGAGTAGGCGGCGAGGACGACGGGTACAAGGGCGGGCTCAACGGCGTGGACAACGGCCGGCTGCACTTCACCCATGTCAGGGTGCCGCGGGAGAATCTGCTCGACCGCTACGGTCATGTCGAGCCGGACGGCTCCTACACCTCGCCCATCGCTTCCCCCGGACGCCGCTTCTTCACGATGCTGGGCACGCTCGTCCAGGGCCGGGTCTCCCTGGACGGCTCCGCCGTCGTCGCCAGCCGCGCGGGCCTGGCCATCGCCCTCACCTACGCCAATGAGCGCCGCCAGTTCTCGCCGGTGGCGGGCCAGCCGGAACGGGTGCTGCTGGACTACACCCGGCACCGGCGCCGCCTCTTCCCGTACGTGGCCCGCTCGCTGGCCGCGGGTTTCGCCCACGACGAGCTGCTGGGGGCCTACGACGACGTCTTCTCGGGCCGGACCGACGACGATGACGCCCGCCAGGACCTGGAGACCCTGGCCGCGGCCATGAAGGCCACGTCCACGAGGCTGGCCCTCGATTCCCTTCAAGAGTGCCGGGAGGCATGCGGGGGCGCCGGGTTCCTCTCGGCCAACCGCATCACGGACCTGCGCCACGACATGGACGTCTACGCGACCTTCGAGGGCGACAACACCGTTCTCATGCAGCTCGTGGCCAAGCGCCTGCTCGGCGACCACGCCAAGGAGTTCGCACGGATGGACGTCGGCGTGATGGCCCGCTGGGTGGCCGATCGCGCCACGGAGACGGCGGTCAACCGCTCCGGTCTCCGCGGTCTGTCCCAGGTGTTCCGGGACTCGGCGGATCCGCGGCGGTCGGTCAACGCCCTCCGCGACCCGGAGACGCAGCGCAGCCTGCTCACGGACCGGGTCCGTTCGATGATCGGCGAGGTCGCGGAGAACATGCGCGGTGCGGGCAAGGGCACTCCCGAGGCGGCCGCGGAGGCCTTCGACCGCAACCAGCACCGCCTGATCGAGGCCGCTCGCGCCCACGCGCACCTGCTCCAGTGGGAGGCCTTCACCCGCGCCGTGGGCAAGGTCGAGGACCCCGGCACCCGCCAGGTCCTGGTGTGGCTGCGCGACCTGTTCGGCCTGTCGGTCATCGAGGAGCACCTGGACTGGTACCTGTCGCACGGCCGGATGTCCCTGATGCGGGGGCGCATGGTCGAGTCCTACGTGGACCGCCTGGTCACGCGCCTGCGGCCGCACATCATGGACGTGGTCGAGGCCTTCGGCTTCGCGCCGGAGCACCTGCGGGCGGATATCGCCTCCGGAGCCGAGGCGGCCCGCCAGCAGGAGGCAGCGGACTGGGTGGCCGGCGAGCGCGCCGCGGGCCGGTGGCCCCGCAACGAGAAGTCCGGGAAGTAACCCCCGCTCCCGCGGAGCGTCAGGCCGTCAGCCGGTCATCGCTGAGCACCGGCTGCCGGCGTGGCACATCAGCGAAAGGGCCGGCAAAGGGACCCGGGAGGGGTCAATTGCCCAGGTCGTGTCGCATCTCGATGGGCACGAACGTGGTGGTGTCCTCGTCGGGCGGGCGGGAGGCCACGGCGTCGGCGACGATGACCGTCACGTTGTCCCGTCCCCCGGCGCGCAGCGCGGCGTTGACCAGGACGTCGGCGGCCTCTTTGGGGTGCGGCACCGAGTGCAGCACCCGGGCGATGTGCGCCGTGGCCACCTCGCCGGTGAGCCCGTCCGAGCACAGCAGGAGGCGGTCGCCGGACTGGGCGGGGACCACCCAGATGTCGGGCTCCCACACCTGGCCCGTTCCCAGCGCGCGGGTGATGACGTTGCGGCGCGGATGCACCAGGGCCTGCGCCGGGGTGATCTGGCCGATCGACACCAGGTACTGCACCTCGGAGTGGTCCACCGTGATCTGCTGGACCTCCGGCTGCGGCCGGTCCTTGGACGCGGGCATCGTGGGCAGGGGCATCGTCGTCGCGACCTCGAAGCCGGGCGAATCCGGGTCGGCCAGCTGCTCGTGGACGGGTTCCGGGTGATCCTCGGAGCTCACGTAGGCCGAGAACTCCCCCGTGGGGTGCTGCGCGACCGACGCGTGGTCGGGAGCCGGCGCCTCGCCCTCGGGCCGCACGAGGCGGTAGGTGCGGGAGTCGCCGACGTTGAAGACCAGCCACAGCCGGGTGCCCTCGACCTCGACCAGCCAGGCGCCCGTGACCGTGGTGCCGGCCCGGCCGTCCAGGTTCTGCTGGATGGCCTCGTCGGCGGAGCACAGCACGGCACGGAGCTTGCCGATCAGGACCAGAGTGGCGTCCGGGATCTCCGGGTCCAGCTTCAGTTCCCGCTCGACCCGGGCCCGGTACCGGGCCACGTCCTCCACCGGCTCGGGCTCTTCGGGGACGTCGGCGTTCCAGGGGTCGAACGAGCTGAACAGCTCGGAGGCCCCCAGGGTGCGAACGGCCAGGGCCGATGCCACCTCACCCGCCTCGTGCCCGCCCATGCCATCGGCCACGGCGCACATCGTCCGGGTGACCACGAGGGAGTCCTCGTTGGTCTCACGGCGCAGCCCGCGGTCGGTGGCGGCCCCCGCACGAATCACCAATTCAGCGCTCACGTGTAGTCCACCTCAAGTTGACGACCAGGTCCTGGCGATAGCTCCACCGGTTGCACATCTCCGAATCCACGTACGTTGTGTGTTTGCTCGGGTATGAGGACGAACCGGTCGTCCCCTGCCAGAACGGATGCAGTTGAGGTATCCACCAGGACGCTGCCAGGCGGGGTCAACGCAACCAGACGAGAAGCCAAGTTAACAGTTGGACCGTACAAGTCACCCAATCGTGGCAACACACGGCCCCACACAAACGCAACACGCGCCTCGGGCAGCTCGGAGTCCTCCCGGATGATCCGGGCCAGGGCCAGCGCCATCAGCGCCCCCTCCTCGGGGCTCTCGGCCATGAACATGACCTCGTCGCCGATGGTCTTGATCAGGCGCCCGCGCCCCACGGCGATGACTTCCGCGCACCGCTGCTCGAACCGCTGCACCAGCGCGGCCAGCGTGCGCTCGTTCATCTGCCGCGACAGCGAGGTGTAGGAGACCATGTCCGCGAACCCGATGCCGCGCGCCAGGGGCAGGTTCTTGGAGTCGTCCTCGTCGGAGACGTCCCGCAGCCCGCTGACGGTGGACCCGTCCGGCCGCTCCTGCCGCATGGCCAGGCGCTGCACCGCCGCGTTGAGCTGGCGCCGCCACGAGTACAGCAGCAGTTTCTCCAGGGTGGGCATGAGCCGCGGAAGGAGACGCAGGAGTTCGCGCCGCGCCCCGGCGTCGGTGTAATCGCCGTTCATCACGAGGTCCTCGACCATGGCCTCGACCTGCCAGACCACCATGCGGTCGGTCATCTGCGCCATGGCGCGCACCAGCGACAGGGTTCCCTCCTCGGTGATCTCGTCGTCGAGAACCAGTCCGGCGATCTCCCGCAGGGCCTCGGCGTCCCCGTCCGTGAAATAGACCTCCTCGTCGGACAGGTTCGGGAAGCCCATCGCACGCCAGATCTTGCGGGCGTTCAGGAGGGAGAGATCGCCCTTCTTGGCCGCCTCCCGCCTGGTCATGGTGCGCTCGGATCCCAGGAGGAGCTCCTCCAGCTCGTGGAAGGCCGCCCGCGACTCGGGTGAGGCATAGACGTTGGCCTGGACGGGGTTGCGCAGGTTCAGGTTGATCTGAGCGGTCTGCGGGCCGATCTCGGGCTCCCCCTCCAGCGGGATGTCGGGCTTCTTCGCCTCGCCGCCGGGATCCGGCCGCGAGCTCTCCTGCTCCGACGGCGAATCGGGCGCACCGGAGGCCGGGTGCTGACCGGTCATCTCGCCCTCCCCCATGCTCTGGTTGCTTGCACTGTCTTCATCCCGCCATGGAAGCGGCAGCTCCCGTGCGCTGCCGCCGCTCACCAACGACCGCCGGCGGCGCTGCCCTGGGAGGGACCGAAGGACGCTCCGGGTCCGCTGGCCGGCCCGGAGCCCTGTCCGTATCCGGGAACCGGGCCGTACCCGGACTGGCCCCCGTAGAACGGCCCGGGATGCGGCCGGTTGGCCTGGGCCTTCGTCTCGATCAGGCGGCCGAACTCGACCACCCTCGGAGCGTAGGAGAGCCGCAGGATCCCGGCCTGTCCGAAGTCCGCGCTCAGCGTGCCGATGCCCGCCGAACCCACCGGCCCGCGGGCGATCTGGGTATCGACCCGCTGCAGCCAGGCCAGGGGTATCCGGACGCCGCCCCGCGGGGCGGCGCCGCCCACCAGCATCAAGCGCCGGCTGGTCAGGACGAACCGGGTCCGCGCCCACCGCACGACGGGACGGAGCACCGCCAGCACGACGACCAGGATCAGCAGGATCGACAACGCGGCGCCCAGCACGGTGTGGATCGAGGTCCACGGCTGCTCGATCGGACGCCAGCGGACATCGAGCATCCGCTGCAGCAGACCGTGCAGGAACACGGAGACCACCAGGACCACGGCGGGTTTGATGAGCTTGGCGGGGTGGGCGACCGTGGAGACCACCACCTGCTCCCCCGGCTCGAGACGCAGCTTCTTCTTCATCGCGCCTCCCGGGCCGGCCGGAGATGCACCACGTCGCCGGCCATCAGCGCGTGCACGCCGTCCTCGTCGTCCCGGATCAGCAGAGCGCCGTCCTCGTCCATGCCCACGGCCGTCCCCGTCAGCGGGGCCTGGGCACCCGGCAGCTCGGCGCGCACGGAGGACCCCAGCGTGATCACGTCCTGCTCCACGGCACGGCGCAGGGAGCCGTCCGGGCGGGTCAGCCGCCCCGGGTCCTGGCAGAACCGCCGGTAGAGCGGCACGAACTTCTCCAGCACGCTCTCCAGGAGGCCGCCGCGGTCCGTGCTGCCGCCCTCCCGGCTCACCGAGGTGGCCGTCTCCACCGGGAGCTGCGAGGTCGTCACGTTGATCCCGGCACCGATCACCACGGCCGGCGGCAGGCCGTCGAGGGTCACCAGCGAGGCCAGGATGCCGACGAGCTTGCGCCCGTCGACCAGGACGTCGTTGGGCCACTTGATCCGGGCGGGCACGCCGTCGTCGTGCAGCGCCTGCACGACCGCGCCGGCCATCAGCATGGTCAGCCACCCGTACGCCCGCGCCGGCAGCGCCGTGCCGTCCGCGGCGCCCGGGTGCAGCAGCAGCGAGAAGGTCAGCGCCTCGCCGGGAGCCACCAGCCAGTTCCGGTCCAGCCGCCCCCTGCCCGCGCTCTGGAAGTCGGTGGCCAGCAGCGTCAGATCGGGCAGCGGGTCGCGCCGGTCGGCCGCCTCCCTGGCGCGTGCGGAGAGCTCCTCGTTGGTGGAGCCGACCTCCGGGAGGATCTCGACGGGTGCTCCCAGGACCGACTCCAGGCGCTCGAGCAGCCGGGGCCGACCGGCCAGCGGCGCGGGGGCCGCACCGCCGCCGTCGTTCGCCGGTTTGGTGAGGGGGGTCATCGTCTTTCCTCTTTCGGTCCGCCAGTGCGTGCCGGCCTGGGTCGCCGCCGGGCCGCGAGGGCACCGCGCACAGCACTGCGGGGAAGATCCACTGGACTGACCGCGCCGTCGCCCGGCGCGGGTTATCGTCGTCACATCAATACTTGCCTCAGACCACAGTAGTAGCCCGCCTGCCCGGATGTATCCGGGCGCACGGAATTGCATCGTCCGCGCATAGCATGCCCACAGCGCCCTGGCATCCGGCTGGATGGATGCTGCGCGTGACCACCACGACCGAAAGGCTCCCCATGGCTCTCTTTGCCGTCACCTACGTCTACGGCGGGTCCGCCGAAGCGCTGACCGAGCACCGTCCCGCGCACCGCCGGTTCCTGAACGAGCTGGAGGCCGCCGGGGACCTGGTGGCGGCGGGCCCCTATGACGACGACGCCGACCCCGGAGCCCTGCTGCTGATCAACGCCGAGTCCGCGGACGCGGCGCTCGAACTGCTCCTCCCCGACCCGCTCCTGATCGAACAGGTCATCACGGAGCGCTCCGCCCGGCCGTGGAAGGTGACCATCGGCTCCGTGCGCTGAGCCGGTGACGCCGTTCTTGTAGGTGTCGCACAAAGTCCAGTACGGGGAGCGACCCTAAACTGGCTGGGTCAATCCCCCAGGATCCTTGCCAGGGAAGACGCCCGACAAGGATCCCGGCCAACTGCGAGGTGCCATGAGCCACGACTTGTCCACAACCGCCGGGAAGATCGCCGACTTCCGCGACCGGCGTGAGCACGCTCTCGCCCCCGCGGGCGAGGCCTCGGTCGAGCGTCAGCACGCGAGGGGCAAGAACACCGCCCGGGAACGCGTGGAGATGCTGCTGGACGAGGACTCCTTCGTCGAGCTGGACGCGCTGCGCACCCATCGCACCAGCGCCTTCGGCATGGACAAGAAGAAGTTCCCCGGCGACGGCGTGGTGGCCGGCTACGGCACCATCGACGGCCGCCTGGTGGCGATCTACTCCCAGGACTTCACCGTCCTGGGCGGGTCGCTGTCGGAGGCCAACGGCGAGAAGATCGTCAAGGTGCAGAAGTTCGCGCTGAAGAACGGCTGCCCCGTCATCGGGATCAACGACGGCGGCGGAGCGCGCATCCAGGAGGGCGTGGCGTCGCTCGCGCTGTTCGCGGACATCTTCAACATGAACGTGCGCTCGTCCGGCGTCGTCCCGCAGATCTCGCTCATCATGGGCCCCTGCGCCGGCGGAGCCGCCTACTCCCCGGCCCTGACCGACTACATCATCATGGTCGACCAGTCCTCCCACATGTTCATCACCGGCCCCGACGTGATCAAGACGGTCACGGGCGAGGACGTGGACATGGAGACCCTGGGCGGCGCCCGTCAGCACAACGAGACCACGGGCACGGCCACCTACCTCGCCTCGGACGAGGCCGACGCCATCGACTTCCTGCGAGAACTGCTGGAATTCCTGCCCTCCAACAACCTCACCGAGCCGCCGCTGCTGGATCACGACCAGGAGTTCGAGCTCACGGACCTGGATCTGGAACTGAACACCCTGATCCCCGACTCCGCCAACCAGCCGTACGACATGCGCGCCGTGATCGAGGCCGTGGTGGACGACGGCCACTTCCTGGAGATGCAGGCCCTCTACGCCCCGAACGTGATGATCGGCTACGCCCGGGTGGAGGGCCACACCGTGGGGATCGTGGCCAACCAGCCCATGCAGTTCGCGGGCACGCTGGACATCGCCGCGTCCGAGAAGGCCGCGCGCTTCGTCCGCCACTGCGACGCCTTCAACGTGCCCATCCTGACGCTGGTGGACGTCCCGGGGTTCCTGCCCGGCACGGATCAGGAGTTCAACGGGATCATCCGGCGCGGCGCCAAGCTGCTGTACGCCTATGCCGAGGCCACCGTGCCCCTGATCACGCTGATCACCCGCAAGGCCTACGGCGGCGCCTACATCGTCATGGGCTCCAAGAAGCTCGGCGCCGATATCAACCTCGTCTGGCCCACGGCCCAGATCGGCGTGATGGGAGCCCAGGGCGCGGTGGAGATCCTCTACCGCCGGGAGCTGAAGGCCGTGGCCGAATCCGGCGGCGACGTCGAGACCAGGCGGGCCGAGTTGGTCGAGCAGTACGAGCAGGAGCTGCTGAACCCCTACCAGGCCACCCAGCTGGGCTACGTCGACGCCGTGATCGCGCCCTCCGAGACCCGCGAGAACATCATCCGGGCCCTCCGCGGGCTGCGCGAGAAGCGTGCGTCCACCCCGGCCAAGAAGCACGGGAACATCCCGCTGTGAGCGCCGCATCGGAGACAGGCGAGCGCAGGACGGAGCACGAGGAGCTCCGCGAGGACCTGCGCGAGCAGGAGTCCATCGTGAGCTTCACCGGGGGCAACCCCACGCCGGAAGAGGTCGCGGCCGTGACCGCCGTCGTCGTCGCTGCCGCCACCGAGACCGAGGAGGCGAACACGACCGGCGTGCGCAGGGCCCAGAACCGCCGTGCACGCCTGGGGCTGCGCCTGCGCCCCGGCCTGGGCGCGTGGCGCCGCACCCTCCCATTCCGCTGAGCAGCGTTCGTTCCGCAGCGGCCTGGGAAGCCCGGAGGCGCGGCACGGGCGCCGCCGGCTATTCCCGGAACGGCACGTGTCGATACTCACCGCCCGAATCGCGCAATACGACGTAAAAAATGGTCGAGAATTTGCGGCCGCAGTCATAACGTGCTGGTCATGACTTCGTCCTCCAACGCGGACCACGACTCCGCCCATCGCACCTCTTCCTCGCCCGCAGGGGACACCGGCGCCGTCACGAGCGCCGGCAGCCCGCCCAGCGGGGAGTCCGGCACCCGCCGGAGCCACCGCCTCCCGTCGTGGATGACCAACTTCAGCGTCCAGGTCCTGGTGGCGCTGGTCCTCGGCGTCGGGCTGGGCCTGCTCGCCTCGGCCTGGGGCGGCGACCCCGAGACCTCCCCCAACCCCTTGATGACCGTGCTGGATCTCATCGGCTCCACCTACGTGACGCTGCTGCGCGCGGCCGTGGTGCCGCTGATCGTGACTGCCGTCATCGCCTCCATCGCCAACCTGAGCCAGGTCACCAACGCCGCGCGCCTGGCGGGCAAGACCATCCTGTGGTTCGGGATCACCGCCCTGATCGCCGTGTCCGTGGGCATGATCCTGGGCATCATCGTGCAGCCCGGGTCCAACCAGTCCGCCACGGCGCCGACGGAGCCCTACACCGGCACCGAGGGCTCCTGGCTCGGCTTCCTGCAGGGCATCGTCCCCGTCAACTTCCTGGGCCTGGAGATCTCCGCCGAGGCCACCGAGTCCGGCGCCGTCGACGCCGCGGCGAACTTCAACGTGCTCCAGATCCTGGTGCTCTCGATCGTGATCGGCATCGCGGCCCTCAAGGTCGGCAAGCCGGCCGAGCCGTTCCTGGACGTCGTCCGCTCGGCCCTGGCCGTGGTGCAGAAGGTGCTGTGGTGGATCATCCGCCTCGCGCCGATCGGAACGCTGGGCCTGATCGGGCGAGCCGTCTTCGAATACGGCTGGACCTCGATGGGCTCGCTCGGGGTGTTCGTGGCGACTCTGTACGTCGGCCTGGCCATCGTCCTGTTCGTGGTCTACCCGGTCCTGCTGCGCCTCAACCACCTGAGCCCCAAGCAGTGGTTCACCGGGGTGTGGCCCGCCATCCAGCTCGGCTTCGTCTCGCGCTCCTCGATCGGCACCATGCCCCTGACGCAGAGGGTGACCGAGCGCAACCTGGGCGTCCCCTCCGGTTACGCGTCCTTCGCCATCCCGCTGGGCGCCACCACCAAGATGGACGGCTGCGCCGCGGTCTACCCGGCGCTCGCGGCGATCTTCGTGGCGCAGTTCTACGGGGTGCAGCTCGAGCCGATCCACTTCCTGCTGATCGCCCTGGTCTCGGTCCTGGGCTCGGCCGCGACGGCCGGAACCACCGGCGCCACCGTGATGCTGACCCTGACGCTCTCGACCCTCGGCCTGCCCCTGGCCGGCGTGGGCCTGCTGCTGGCGATCGACCCGATCATCGACATGGGCCGCACCGCCGTGAACGTGGCGGGCCAGACCGTGGTGGCCGCGATCGTGTCGCGGCGCGAGGGGATCCTCGACGACGATCTCTACAGCGCCCGCCGGACGGGCGAGCCGTTCAAGGACGAGCACCGGGAGCCGGTCCCGGCTCACTGATCCGGGCCTCCTCACCGGCGCACCGCCTCTGCCCCGGAGCCGCCTCGACGCGGCTCCGGGGCAGTCTTGCGTCCCGCGAGCGGAGACCGGGGCCGGGGATGGGCGGGCATAGGATCGGCAGGCATGAACCGATCCACAGGAGCCCCCACTCCCCCGAACCCCGTCGTCGCCGCGCCTCATGGCCCCCGTGAGCCCTCCCGGATCGACGGGATCGCCGACCGGCACCTGGATCGCCTCCTGGCGCTGGACCCGTCCTGGGCCATCGAGCTGAACGCCCCGACCCACGGCTGGGGCTACGCCGACTACGGGCCCGACGGCGCCGGAGCCCGGCACCAGGCACTGATGCAGACCCTCCGGGAGCTCGACGGCGTCCCGCCCGCCGACGACGTCGACCGCGTCACCGAGCACGCCCTGCGCGAGCGGATCGGCGTGGCCGCCGAACTGCACGAGCAGGGGCTGAGCGGAACCCGGATCAACGGCATCTCCTCCCCCGTCCAGAAGATCCGGGAGGCCTTCGACAACCTCCCCAAGAACACCGAGGACGACTGGGAGGTGATCGTTCGGCAGCTGGCCGAACTGCCCGCGACCGTCGACGGGCTGATCCGGGGCATCCGCGCGCGCCAGGCGGACGGACCGGTCACCGCGGCCCCCCAGCTGATCCATGCCGCCGGACAGGCGGAGAGCTACGCCGCCGAGCACGGCTCCTTCATGGGGCTGACCCACCGCCCGACCGTGGCCCAGCTCCCCGCGACGATGCAGGAGCTCCTGCGCAGCGGCGTGCGCGAGGCCCGGAAGGCCTACACGGAGCTGGCCGGAGAGCTCCGCGAGATCGCAAGGACCGCGCCCGAGGACATGGCCGTCGGCATGGACGAGTACCGGCTGCGCCTGCGCGAGTACACGGGGGCCGGTCTCGATCCGGTCGAGAGCTTCGAGTGGGGCATCGACCAGCTGCGGGAGGTCGTGGACGAGATGGAGCAGACCGCGCGCGAGATCCTGCCGGAGCATGCGGGCCGGGACCGGATCGCCGCGGCCATGGCCGCCCTGGACGCCGATCCCTACCGGCAGCTGCACGGGAGGCACGAGCTGGTGGCCTGGATGCAAGGGGTCAGCCGGCACGCCATCGGCCAACTGGCCGGTACGCATTTCGAGATCACGGATCCGATGCGCAACCTCGAATGCCGGATCGCTCCCACCACCGACGGCGGGATCTACTACACGCCCCCGTCGGAGGACTTCGAACGCCCGGGACGGATGTGGTGGTCCGTCCCGGAGGGTACCGATGTCTTCCACACCTGGCGCGAGCGCACCACCGTCTACCACGAGGGCGTACCGGGGCATCACCTGCAGTTCGCGACCTCGGTCGCGGCCGCCGGTTCCCTGAACGCCTGGCGCCGGATCGCCCTGTGGGTCTCCGGCCACGGCGAGGGCTGGGCCCTGTACGCCGAGCGCCTCATGGCGCAATGGGGTTTCCTCGACGACCCCGGAGATCGGATGGGCATGCTCAACGCCCAGCGCATGCGGGCGGCACGAGTGGTCTTCGACATCGGGTTCCACTGCGGACTGCGCGTGCCCCGGGAGATCGGGCCTCTCCTGGGCGCCGCCCAGGGCGCGCACCGCTGGACCCCCGAAGCCGGCTGGGCCTTCCTCAAGGAGAACATCGTGATGGGCGAGGCGTCCCTGCGCTTCGAGTGGATGCGGTACATGGGCTGGCCGGGACAGGCCCCTTCCTATCAGCTGGGCCAGCGCGTCTGGGAGAACGCGCGCGACTCCTGGGCGGAGGCCGCCGGGCTCGGTTTCTCCCTGGCCGGGTTCCACCGCCACGCCCTGTCCTTGGGCTCGCTGGGGCTGGACACCCTCAACTACGCGCTGGACCTGATGCGGGATCCTGCCACGCATCCGACGCGGCGGCCTGGGCCGCCGTCGGCCGCCTCCTGATCCGCCGACGGCGGTATTGGCGATCACCCTCGCGTGCCGTAGCGTGAGATCAAGGTGTCCTGGATCACGTCCCGTCGAGGAGAGCGGGAGATCCGCGGGACCCGCGAGCCCCCGATAGCGCGGTGGCTCATCGGGAGAGCACGCAGCGGCAGCTGAGAGCCCATGAGACGAAGGAGTCCGACATGACGGTCTACGCACAACCCGGTCAGGCTGAATCACCCGTCAGCTTCAAGTCGCGGTACGAGCACTTCATCGGCGGCGCGTGGGTCGCCCCGGTCAAGGGCGAGTACTTCGAGGATGTTTCCCCCGTCAACGGCAAGCCGTTCACCGAGGTGGCCCGGGGGACCGCCGAGGACATCGAGGCGGCTCTGGACGCGGCGTGGGCGGCGGCGCCCACGTGGAATGCCTCGACCGTCACGGAGCGCGCGATCCTGTTGAACAAGATCGCCGACCGCATGGAGGAGAACCTCGAGACCCTGGCGGTCGCCGAGACCTGGGACAACGGCAAGCCGGTCCGCGAGTGCCTCGCGGCGGACATCCCCCTGGCCATCGACCACTTCCGCTATTTCGCCGGCGCCATCCGCGCTCAGGAGGGCCGACTCTCCCAGCTCGACGAGGACACCGTGGCCTACCACTTCCACGAGCCCCTCGGCGTGGTGGGCCAGATCATCCCCTGGAACTTCCCCATCCTCATGGGCGTCTGGAAGCTCGCCCCCGCGCTGGCGGCGGGCAACTGCGTCGTGCTCAAGCCGGCCGAGCAGACCCCGGCGTCGATCCTGGTGCTGATCGAACTGATCCAGGACCTCCTCCCCGACGGCGTGGTCAACGTGATCAACGGCTTCGGCGCCGAGGCCGGCAAGCCGCTGGCCGCCAACCCGCGGATCCGCAAGATCGCGTTCACCGGCGAGACCACCACGGGGCGGCTGATCATGCAGTACGCCTCCGAGAACATCATCCCCGTCACGCTCGAGCTGGGCGGCAAGTCACCGAACATCTTCTTCGACGACGTCGCCGCGCAGAAGGACGACTTCTACGACAAGGCCCTCGAGGGCTTCGCCCTGTTCGGCCTGAACCAGGGCGAGGTCTGCACCTGCCCGTCGCGCGCCCTGGTGCAGAAGGGCATGTACGACGAGTTCGTGGCGGCCGGCCTGGAACGGGTCGGCAAGATGGTCCAGGGCAACCCGTTGGACACCGCGACGATGGTGGGCGCCCAGGCCTCCACGGACCAGCTCGAGAAGATCCTGTCCTACCTGGACATCGGCAAGCAGGAGGGCGCGAAGGTGCTCACCGGCGGTGAGCGGCTGCAGCTCGACGGCGATCTGGCCGAGGGCTACTACGTGCAGCCCACGATCTTCGAGGGCACCAATTCGATGCGCATCTTCCAGGAGGAGATCTTCGGCCCGGTGCTGTCGCTGACGTCCTTCAGCGATTTCGACGAGGCGATCTCGATCGCCAACGACACCCTCTACGGTCTCGGCGCGGGCGTGTGGGCCCGTACCGGCAATACCGCCTACCGCGCCGGCCGGGCCATCCAGGCGGGCCGGGTGTGGGTGAACAACTACCACAGCTACCCCGCGCACGCCGCGTTCGGCGGCTACAAGTCCTCCGGGATCGGCCGCGAGAACCACCTGATGATGCTCGATCACTACCAGCAGACCAAGAACCTGCTGGTCTCCTACTCGAACAGCGAGCTGGGGTTGTTCTGATGCCGGAGGCCCCCAAGGCCACCGCGAACGTCGTCCTCGAGGCCACCGCCGGCCCCGAGGACGACGTGGTGCGGGTCGGCTACACGGCAGCGGCCGTCGACCTCCTGCGGGAGCTGTGGCACCGGCACGGCCCCCTCATGTTCCACCAGTCCGGCGGCTGCTGCGACGGCTCCGCCCCCATGTGCTTCGCCGCGGGGGAATTCCGCACCGGTACCGCCGACGTCCTGCTCGGCACCGCCGAGCTGACCGACGACGACGGCGCGGTCCTGGGCCCCCTGGAGCTGTGGATCTCCCGGGAGCAGTTCAAGGTCTGGAAGCACACCAGGCTGACCATCGACGCCGTCGCGGGAAGGGGCTCGGGCTTCTCCCTGGAGGCCCCGACCGGACGCAGGTTCCTGGTGCGCAGCGAACTCTGTGCAATCTGAGGCGCTTCCAGGTCGCATCGCATTGGATGGAAGTGGCAGATACCTGCCATCCGTCTAGGAGTTCCGCCGGCACGCACCGGCCGGGATATCGGAAGAGTGTGATCGCGATGTCAGAACAGACCATGAGCGCCGCCGTCGTCACCGCCTTCGGCGAGGACCTCGAGGTCGCCCGGGTCAGCGTGCCGCAGCCGGCCCCGGGGCAGGCTCTGGTCCGGCTCATCGCCTCGGGCATGTGCCACACGGACCTGCATGCGGCCCACGGCGACTGGCCCGTGAAGCCCACTCCGCCGTTCATCCCCGGCCACGAGGGCGTGGGCGAGGTGGTCGCCGTCGGCGACGGCGTGACGCGGGTGAAGACGGGCGACCTGGTCGGCAACGCCTGGTTGTGGAGCGCATGCGGCGAGTGCGAGTACTGCGAGACCGGCTGGGAGACCCTGTGCGAGCGCCAGTCCAACGGCGGCTACTCCGTGGACGGCTCCTTCGGGCAGTACATGCTCGTGGACGCCCGCTACTGCGCCCTGATCCCCGAGGGCTCCGACCCCTACGAGATCGCCCCGGTGCTGTGCGCGGGGGTCACGGTCTACAAGGGCCTCAAGGAGACCGAGGTGCGGCCGGGCCAGTGGGTGGTGATCTCCGGCGTGGGCGGCCTGGGACACGTCGCCGTGCAGTACGCGGTGGCGATGGGCATGCGCGTGGCAGCGGTGGACGTCGCCGACGACAAGCTCGAGCTCGCCAAGCGCCACGGCGCGGAAGTCGTGGTCAACGCCTTCGCCGCCGATCCCGCCGGGGCCGTCCAGGAGGCCACCGGCGGGGCGCACGGGGTGCTGGTCACGGCCGTGCACCCGGACGCCTTCGGACAGGCGATCGGCATGGCCCGCCGCGGCGGCACCATCGTGTTCAACGGACTGCCTCCGGGCGAGTTCCCCGCGCCGATCTTCGACGTCGTGCTCAAGCGCCTGACGATCCGCGGCTCGATCGTGGGCACCCGGCGGGACATGGAGGAGGCACTCGACTTCTACGCCCGGGGGCTGATCCACCCGACGTTCTCGAAGCAGCCGCTGGAGGACATCAACGCCGTGTTCGACGAGATGGTCCACGGCAAGATCGAGGGGCGCGTGGTCATCGAGTACTGACCGGGTCCCCGGCGCGGACCATCCTCAGGGGACGCGGTGGGTCCACCGCTCCGTGGCGAACTTGGAGCGCACGGCCTCCTGGGCTGCTTCGAGCTCCCCGGGCCGGTAGTCCCCTTCGTGCGAGCGGTAGGTGGACAGGAAGTACTCGCGGAAGGACTCGATGATCGCCTCGCGGGCCATACCCGTCTGGCTGCGCATGGGATCCACGCGTTTCTTGGCGCTCTTGATGCCCTTGTCGGAGAGTTTCTCGCGGCCGATGCGCAGCACCTGGAGCATCTTGTCGGCGTCGATGTCGTAGCTCATGGTCACGTGATGCAGCAGGGTCCCGTCCGCGAACCGTCGTTGCGCGGCTCCGCCGATCTTGCCCTGATCGGTCGTGATGTCGTTGAGCGGGACGTAGCGGGCCCTGACCCCGATCCGTTCCAGGGCGCCCAGGACCCATTCGTCCAGGAAGGCGTAGGCCCGCTCCGGGCTGAGCCCTTCGACCAGGCCCGCGGGAACCATGAGCGAGTAGGTCACGCAGTTGCCCGGTTCCATGAACATCGCCCCGCCGCCCGTGATGCGCCGTGTCACCCCGACGCCTTGCTCCCGGGCGGCTTCGAGGTCGACCTCGTTGCGCACCGACTGGTAGGAGCCGATCACCACCAGGGCGTCGTCCCAGTCCCAGAAGCGCAGCGTGGGACCGCGCCGCCCGGCCGCCATCTCGTGCGCCAGGACCTCGTCCAGCGCTACGTGCAGGGCGGGGTCCAGGGTCTTCATGGGGATCACCTCGACGTCGAGGTCGCTCCAGCTCTTGGCCGTGCCCACGGCGCGTCGCACGGCGATGCCCACGGCGTCGGCGTCGAAGCCGATCATCCTGACCTCGTCCGCCCGCGCCTCGAACCTGGCCTCGACGGCCCGGGCGATGCCCTCGGCGCTCATGGTGGCGGGCAGCCCCTCCAGCGCCGCGTTGAGATCCTCGAAGGCGTCGTCCGGCTCCAGGAAGAAGTCCCCGGAGACCACCACGTCCTTGAAGGTCGCCAGCTCCGCGGAGCCGCTGACCTCGAGGTCGACCACCACCAGCTTGCCGCCGCGGACCTTGTACTCACCGTGCATGAAGCCTCCTCATGGCTCGTTCCTCCGCCTCCGGCCGTCTCACCGCCCGGCCGGGGCGTCGTCGTCTAGAACTTCGGTCGAGGGGCCACGGCTGCCTTCCGTCGGGTCCACAGGAGTCTTACGATCGCGGTGGAGCCTATTCAGGAGGTTGTCATGAGCCCCGAGAACTCTCAGTCCGAAGACCGCAACGCACCGGAGCCGGAAGATCTTCCGTCGACCCTGCAGCGCTCGGATGCCAAGGCCCAGCGCACCTACGCCGAGGCCCTGTCCTCCGCGGAGGAGCAGTACGACGACGAGGCGCGTGCCCATCAGACCGCGTGGGCCGCCGTCAAAAGGACTCACGAAAAGGTGGGCGACCACTGGGAGCCCAAGGACGAGCCGGGCCCCTCGGACGAACGCTCCGAAGGCGAGGACACGCGCTCGGGCGAGACGGCCGGCGGCGTCGACGCCAACGCCTCGAAGGAACATCTCTACGAGATCGCCCAGCGCCTGGAGATCGAAGGACGCTCGGAGATGAGCAAGGACGAGCTGGTGACCGCCATCCGGAAGGCCAACGACCGCGAGTCCGCCCGGGCGCGCGAGGACTGAGCACCGGCGCCGGGCCCGCGAGCCGGAGTCCCGCGACCCCCGTACCCCTGCCCTACGCTGGGACCCATGCCGGAGAGTCCCCTCGTTCTGCTCGCCTCCCAGTCCCCCGCGCGGGCCAAGCTGCTGCGCGATTCGGGGATCGCGTTCACCCAGATGGCCTCGGACGTGGACGAGGACGCCGCCGTCGCCGCCTCCGGTGCGCAGGAGCCCGGTGAGATCGCGCTGCTGCTGGCCCGGGCGAAATGCGAGAGCATCGCCGCCCGGCCGGAGGCGCAAGGGCGCCTGGTCATCGGATGCGATTCCGTCTTCGCCTTCGACGGCGAGGTCCACGGCAAGCCCCTGACACCGGAACGCGCCACCGAGCGCATCAGCGCCATGCGGGGCAGCACCGGTCACCTGCATACCGGCCACTGGCTGATCGACACCCGGGACCCCGCGATGGGCGGCACGGGTTTCGCGGGCGGGCTCGAGGCGGGCGCGGACGTCACCTTCACGGCGATGTCGGATGCCGACGTCGCCGCCTACGTGGCCACCGGCGAACCCCTGTGGGTCGCAGGCTCCTTCACCCTGGACGGCTACGGGGCCGCCTTCATCGAGAGGGTGGACGGCGACCTGCACGCGGTGATCGGGCTCTCCGTCAACGGGCTGCGCCGGCTCGCGGCCGAAGCCGGCTTGGGGATCGCCCGGCTCTGGGAGGACCGCGGCTAGCCGCCCAGCACCGTGGGCGCCACCCGGACGATGATCACGACGCCCACGATGCCGATCACCCACGCCAGGGTGGTGGGCGTGGTGCACACCGCCCAGTCGCGGATCCTGGCCACGGGGCGGTCGATGCCGCCGCCCAGGGCGAAACGGGCCACGGCCAACAGCAGTGCCGGCAGGATCATGACGACGCAGTAGACCGCGAGGGCCAGCCCGGAGGCCCGGTACGGAAGACCGGACTGCGCCAGGCCTCCGATGGCCGCCAGGTAGGGCAGCATGGTGGCGACCTCGGCCACGCCCGCGGCGACGGCGAGCGCCACGAGACCCCGCCACGACCTGACGGCTCGCTCGGCCCTCGTGATCCATCGTTCGGTGGCGGCGTCGGGGTCGCCACCGCGCTTGCGGACCTCCTTCGGATCCATCCACCAGCTGAGCACCGTGAGGCCGATCCCGGCCGCCAGCAGCAGCACCGCTCCGGGGCGGCTGCCGAAGAAGGCGCCGAGCGGTTGCAGGGCCAGATCGACGCCGCTCAGCAGCACCAGGCCCAGGAGCCAGTAGAAGAACCCGATCGCCACCAGGTAGCCCGCCACGCGGACGGCCACCGACCGGGCTCCGGCGCGGCCGCCCGAGGAGGTGAACAGGAGCAGGACCAATGGCAGCACCAGCGTGCCCATGCTCGTGGAGTCGATCAGCGCCAGCAGCACGAGAGTGATGGCGTCCTGTGAGCTCAGGCCCTCGGCCAGGGAATGCAGCAGTTCCATGCTCCCAGCCTGCTTCCGGACGCGGTTCAGGACATCGGCGGTTGGTACCGTCCGGGGATGATCTCCGGGCACGGCCGCTCCCGTGGATCTCCCCCTCCGCCAGGCCGGTTCTCCTCCTTTCGGCGGAGATCCTGGAGCGGGACGACGGATATCGGCTCCGGGACCGCGCACGCCCCGGCCGGCCCCGCTAGATTCGGGGCATGAGAACGGTTCCCCGGTCCATGCCGGCCTCCAGCCTTCGCCCGCTGGACTTCCGCTCTGCTGCCCTGTACTGCGTGGGCATGGTGCTGGTCTGGCTGACCGGCTGGTCGATCGCCGAGGATCTGCAGCTTCCCGGCGAATACCCCCGTTCCCTGTCCCTGGTCCTGCTCATGCTGGCCTCCGCGGCGACGGTGTACCGGAAACGCCGTCCGGCCGTGGTCCTGGTGGTGACCGGCCTTTGCTCGACGGCGGCCATGCTGCTCACGGGCGAGTTCGGTGCCGTGTTCCTGCAGTTCGAGACCGTCTACACCGGTGTCCTGTACGGATCGCGCCGCCTGGCCCGCGGCACGACGTTCGTCTGCCTCGGGATCACGGGAGCCCTGGGCGCGGCGGCCCTGATACGGATCCAGGCCTCCCCGCTGTGGTTCGCGGCGTTGCTGCAGGCCACCGTCGTCCTGCTCCTCCCCTTGCTGTGGGCGTGGGAGGTGCGCCATCACCGGGACGCCAGGACCCAGGCGGAGATCGCGGCGGAGGCTCAGCACCAGCTGGCGATCCGCGAGCACGAGCTGGCCGAGGCGCGTACCGCGTTGCGCGTCCAGGAGCACAGCCGCCGCATCGCCCAGGACCTGCACGACGGCGTGGCGGGTCACCTCTCCGCCGTCGCCCTGCAGACCGCCGCGTTGCGGACCGACGGGATGCGCGACGCCTCGCCGGAGACCCGCGAGCGGGTCCTCGACTCCATCCGCACGGCCTCTGTGGCCGCCCTGGCGGAGATGCGCTCGCTCATCGACGTGCTGCGCCAGGACTTCCCCCAGGATCCCGGCCCCGGGGTCAGGGTGGACAGCCTTGAGGCGCGCCTGCGGGCCTCTTTCCCGCAGGCCCGCGTCCGGATCGACGCCGGGGCCCGGGAGCTGCTGGATGCCGCCTCGACCCCGTCCGCCCAGGCAGCCCTGCGGGTCGTCCAGGAGGCCACGACCAACGTGCTCAAACATGCAGCCGAGGGCCCCGTCGAGCTCGCACTCGGCATCGCGGGCTGCGACACGGGCGAGGAGCTCACGCTGCGGTGCACCTCCGCCATGGCACCGGCCGGGGCGGAGGCAGGCGGCGGGTTCCACGATGCCGGGCTGGGGCTTCGCTCGATGCGGCTGCGCACAGCGCAGGCCGGCGGCCGTTTCGCCGCGGGCCCGGACGACACCGGGAGCCGGTGGGTCGTGACGGCGAGCTGGCCCGAGCCCCGCTCGCACGATGCCGGGGCCGGCGCCGGCGCTCACCGGGCCGGGACATCCTCCGCTGGAAAGGACATCGCACCATGACCACCGTGCTGCTGGCCGACGACCACGCCGCGATCCGCGCCGGGGTGCGCATGATCCTGGAGACCGCACCCCGTCCCGTCGAAGTGGTCGAAGAGGCCGGCACCGCCGAGCGGGCCCTGGAGCTGGCCCGGCGGCTGCATCCCGACGTCGTCCTCCTGGACATCCGGATGCCGGGGGTCAGCGGTCTCAGCGTAATCGGTGCCCTCCGGCGAACCGGAGCGGCGGTGATCATGCTGACCTCCTTCGCCTGGGACGAATACGTCCTGGCGGCCCTGGAGGCCGGGGCCGACGGATTCCTGGTCAAATCCGCGGCGCCCCACGAGATCGTCGACGCCGTGCACCGCGTCGTCTCGGGAGATGCCGTGCTGTCCCCCGAGGTCCTGCGCGCGGTCATCGACCGTGCGGTGGCACGGCCACCGTCCCCCGCCGCTCTCGAGGACGGCCCGCCGCCGGAGCGGTCCCGGGCGGCGGCCGAAGCGGCGCCCGGAGAGCCTCCGGAGCTGCCCGCGGAGGCGCTGACCCGCCGCGAGGAGGACGTGCTGCGCCTGCTGGCCGAGGGGCACTCGAATCAGCAGATCGCCCATCGCCTGGTGGTGGCGGAGTCCACCGTCAAGACCCATGTCTCCCATGTGCTGACCAAGCTCGGGGTCGCCTCCCGGGTTCAGGCCGCGCTGTGGTGGGGCCGCCACGGCCGCGGCACGTGACTTTGTGGGAGTCCTACAGCAGATTACGGAAGACCGTGTGGTCGAATGGTCGGTGACGTGCGCCGAGGGCCCCGAGGCAATACAGTGCTGTGGTTCAGCCTGGCGCACATCCGAAGCGGATGAGGAGATCGATCACGTGACCGGAGCCCCCGAGGCACCCAACGCCACTTCTAACCCCACTTCGACTCGAACGGTTCGTCCCCTGTCGAAGGTACTGGTAGCCAACCGCGGCGAGATCGCGGTGCGGATCATTCGTGCTGCCCGAGACGAGGGCATCACCTCGGTCGCCGTGTACGCCGATCCCGACCGCGATGCCCTGCACGTCCGCATGGCGGACGAGGCCTACGGCTTGGGCGGCACGACGGCGGCCGACTCGTACCTGATGATCGACAAGATCCTGGACGCCGCGGCCCGCTCCGGCGCCGACGCCATCCATCCCGGCTACGGCTTCCTGTCCGAGAACGCGGATTTCGCGGCCGCCGTGATCAATGCCGGACTCACCTGGATCGGCCCTCCCCCGCACGCCATCGCCTCCCTGGGAGACAAGGTCGCAGCCCGCCGGATCGCGGAGAAGGTGGATGCCCCGCGGGTGCCCGGGACCTCCGAGCCCGTGCAGTCCGCCGACGAAGTCTTGGCCTTCGCCGACGAGCACGGTCTTCCCATCGCCATCAAGGCCGCCTTCGGCGGCGGCGGCCGCGGCATCAAGGTGGTCCGCGAGCGCGAAACCATCGCGGAGCTCTACGAGTCGGCGGTGCGCGAGGCCATCGCGGCCTTCGGCCGGGGCGAGTGCTTCGTCGAACGGTTCCTGGACTCACCGCGTCACGTGGAGACCCAGTGCCTCGCGGACGCCTACGGCAACGTGGCCGTGATCTCCACGCGCGACTGCTCGCTGCAGCGGCGCAACCAGAAGCTCGTCGAGGAGGCTCCGGCTCCGTTCCTGACGGACGAGCAGACGGAGCGCCTGTACGAATCCTCCAAGGCGATCCTCCGGGAGGCCGGTTACCAGGGCGCGGGAACGTGCGAGTTCCTGGTGGGCACCGACGGGACTATCTCCTTCCTGGAGGTCAACACCCGCCTGCAGGTCGAGCACCCGGTCTCCGAAGAGGTCACCGGCCTCGACCTGGTCCGCGAGCAGTTCCGGCTGGCCCGCGGCGAGGAGCTCGGTTACGAGGACCCCGAGGTCCGCGGGCACTCGATCGAGTTCCGCATCAACGGCGAGGATCCCGGCCGGAACTTCATGCCGGCCCCGGGCACCCTGTCCGCTCTCCGCCTGCCCACGGGCCCGGGCGTCCGCGTGGACTCCGGCGTGGAGGCGGGCGAGACCGTCTCCGGCAACTTCGACTCCATGGTCGCCAAGCTCATCATCACCGGCCGCGACCGCGAGCAGGCGCTGGCGCGCTCCCGGCGCGCGCTCGAGGAGCTCACGATCGAGGGGATGGCCACCGTGGTCCCGTTCGATCGCGTGGTGGTCTCGGACCCCGCCTTCGCACCCGAGGACGGCGAGCCCTTCCGCGTGCACACCCGGTGGATCGAGACCGAGTTCGACAATCAGATCCCGCCGTTCGCGGGAACGCCGGAATCCTCCGGGGAGCCGGAGGAACGGCGCAGCGTCGTCGTGGAGGTCTCCGGCAAGCGGCTGGAGGTCGTGCTGCCCGCCTCCGTGCTGGGCTCCACCAAGTCCTCCGGCAACGGCAGCAAGCCGCGCCGCGAGCGCTCCGGCCGCAGCGGGACGACCAAGCCGACCGGCAACGACCTGACCTCGCCCATGCAGGGCACCATCGTCAAGCTCGAGGTCGAGAACGGGGACACGGTCGAGGAAGGGCACACCATCGTGGTCATCGAGGCCATGAAGATGGAACAGCCCCTCAAGGCGCACAAGGCCGGCAAGGTCTCGGGCCTGGACTTCGCCCCCGGCGACACCGTCTCTGCCGGCGCGGTCCTGGCCACGATCTCCTGAGGCGCCCGGGGCCGTCCGAGCCAGGACGGGCCCCGGGATCCGGCCCCACCCGACGGCGGGCGCAGCTGCGACGAGCTGCGCCCGCCGTCGTCGTCCCCGCCGCGCCCCGGTCCACATAGTGACCGAATAATGAGACGAGTATCCCGGGATGTGGAACTGGGTGTAACCTCCCGGTGATGTTTTGCGCGAGCAACCGGGCTGTTCCCAGCCCGTAGCTCCCGCAGCCCCCCTCGTTTCACCCAAAGGAATCCCATGTCCACCAGCGTCGATCGGTCCGGTGATCCGGATCCGGTGATCACCGATCCCATCGGTACCGCCAAGTCCCTGCGTAACCGCGTACGAGCGGCCTCCTTGGTGGGCACCACCATCGAGTTCTACGACTTCTACGTCTACGCCACCGCAGCCGTGGCCGTCTTCCCCGCCCTGTTCTTCACCGGTGAGAACGAGACCGCCAAGCTGCTGGCCTCCATGGCCACCTTCGGCGCGGCCTTCGTCGCCCGGCCGATCGGCTCCGTGCTCTTCGGCCACTTCGGCGACCGGGTGGGCCGCAAGGCCACCCTGATCGGCGCCCTGCTCACGATGGGCATCGCCACCTTCCTGATCGGCCTGCTGCCCACCTACTACGCGATCGGCATCTGGGCACCCCTGATCCTGACCATCCTGCGGTTCTGCCAGGGCCTCGGCCTCGGCGGCGAGTGGTCCGGCGCCTCCCTGCTGGCCACCGAGTACGCCGAGGAGGGCAAGCGCGCCCGGGCCGCGATGTGGCCTCAGCTGGGTGCACCGTTCGGCTTCATCCTGGCCAACGGCTTCTTCCTGCTGCTGACCGTGATCATGGGCTTCACCGCCCTGGACGACAGCGGGGCCAGCCACTCGTTCCTGGTCTGGGGCTGGCGCATCCCGTTCCTGGCCTCGGCCATCATGGTGGCCGTCGGCCTCTACGTCCGGTTCTCCCTCGAGGAGACCCCGGTCTTCAAGAAGGCCGTCGAGCGCAGTGAGCCCGTGAAGTCCCCGGTGACCGAGGTGTTCAAGACCTCGTGGCTGCAGATCATCCAGGGCACCTTCATCATGCTGGCCACCTACGTGCTCTTCTACCTGATGACCGCGTGGATCCTGTCCTACGGGATCGGCTCGGCCAGCGTGGGCGGCCTGGGCATCCCCTACCGCGACTTCCTGGTCATCCAGCTCATCGCCGTGCTCCTGTTCGCCGGCACCGTCCCGGTCTCCGGCTGGCTGGCCGACAAGTACGGCCGCCGGTCCTCCCTGCTCGTGGTCACCGCCCTGATCGCGGTCTTCGGCCTGCTCTTCGGCTGGTTCATCGCCCCCGAGAACCTGGGGACCGGTGCGGACCTCAACCTGGTCCGCCTGGTGTTCTTCCTGGCCATCGGCATGGCGCTCATGGGCCTGACCTTCGGCTCCATGTCCGCCGTGCTGCCCGAGTTGTTCCCCACCAACGTCCGCTACACGGGCTCGGGCATCGCCTACAACATGGCCTCGATCCTCGGGGCCGCGCTGACTCCCTACGTCGCGGTATGGCTCAACGCCTCCTTCGGCGTCGGCGCGGTGGGCGTGTACCTCTCGATCGCCGCCGTGATCACCTTCGCGGCACTGTGGCTCTCCCCGGAGACCCGCCACGTCAACATGGTCGAGGTCGGCAGGAACTGACCCTCTCCTTCTCTTCCTTCTCTGCCGAGTAGTGAGTTGAGCCGCCCATCAGTACTGATGGGCGGCTCAACTCACTACTCGGCGAGATTTTCTCAGCGCACGGGTCAGTTCTGGAGATGGTGCAGCCGGCGCGCCGCCTCGGAGATCGAACCCGACAGGGACGGGTAGACCGTGAACGTGTCCGAGAAGTCGTCCACGGTCAGTCCCTTCGAAACGGCCACGGAGATCGCGAAGATGAGCTCGGAGGCCCGGGGCCCGACCACCACGCCGCCCAGGATCGTGCCGGGGCCCTTGCGGGCGAACAGCTTCACGAAGCCGTCCTCGACCGCCATCATCTTGGCGCGCGCGTTGGTGGACAGGTCCAGCTTGACGATGTCGGCGGAATAGGTGCCGTCGGCGATCGCCCGCTCCGAGATGCCCACGGTGGCGATCTCGGGGGAGGTGAAGATATTGGAGGCCACCACGGAGGTCCGCAGGGGCTGGACCGCGTCGCCCAGCGCGTGCGCCATGGCGATGCGCCCCTGCATGGCCGCGACGGAGGCCAGCGGCAGCACGCCCGTGCAGTCGCCGGCGGCATAGATGCTGGGCACCGTGGTGCGCGAGACGCGGTCGACGGCGATGTGCCCGGAGTTCTCGAGCTGGACCCCGACCTCTTCCAGGCCGATGGCCTTCGAGTTCGGGATGGATCCCACCGCCAGCAGGCAGTGCGAGGCGGCGATCTTGCGCCCGTCGGTCAGCGTGACCACGACGCCGTCTTCCGTACGCTCGACCGAGCCGGCACGCGAGCGCGAGACCACGGACAGGCCCCGGCGCTCGAAGACGTTCTCCAGCACGTCCGCGGCATCCGCGTCCTCCCCCGGCAGGACCTGGTCCCGCGAGGAGACCAGCGTGACCTTGGCCCCCAGGCCGTTGTAGGCCGAGGCGAACTCGGCGCCGGTGACGCCCGAGCCCACGACCACCAGGTGGTCGGGGATCTCCTCGATGTTGTAGACCTGCGTCCAGGTCAGGATGCGCTCGCCGTCGGGCTGGGCGTCGGGCAGCGTGCGGGGGTGCGCGCCCACGGAGACCAGGATGGCGTCCGCGGCGAGGTCGTACTCCATGCCGTCCTCGGCCTCGACGTGCACCGTGTTAGGGCCGGCGATGCTGCCGGTGCCGTCCACCACCTGCACGCCCTCCTTCTCCAGGCCGCGCCGGATGTCACGGGACTGGGTGGCGGCAAGACGCAGCAGACGGGTGTTGATGGTCTGCAGATCGGCGGCCAGGCCCTCGACCTCCGCGCCGTCGTGCGGGCCGCCGACCAGATGCACCCCGAGGTCGTGGACCTCACGGAACCGGTGAATGGTGTCCGCCGAGGCGATCAGGGTCTTGGAGGGGACCACGTCGGTCAGCACGGCGGCACCACCGACGCCCTGGCGTTCGATCAGGGTGACGTCGGCACCGAGGCCGCGGGCATGGAGGGCTGCCTCGTACCCGCCGGGGCCGCCCCCGACGATGACGATCTTCTTGTGCTGGGAATCGGTGATTGAACTCACTCAGACATTGTGTCAAAAAAACGAGGAGGCCGGCCCTGCCCCTCCCATGGGCGCCGAAAGCGTGACGAACCGCACCGGAACCGGGGCGCGAACCGGGATCGTACCGAAGAAAACTTGAAACTTTACGTTCGTCTCGCCAAGGTTGAGAGGTCCAATCGCAAACAGATGGGAAATTCATGGCTTCCTCCGAAAGACCGCCGTCCCCCGCGGAGAACTCGGCGACAAGCTCCACCGAGACTCTCACGGACTCTCGTGACGACAATCTGGAAAACACCACGACCGAAGACAGCGGAAGCACCACGCTGTCCCAGGATGATCTCGCGGTACCGCAGTCGGCCCAGATCAAGGCCGATGACACGGATGAGCAGATCACTGCCAAGCTGCGCGAACAGGGTGTGCGCATCGGCAAGTTCGGCATCGCCCCGCGGGTCTTCTGGCCCGCCCTGATCGTGATTCTCGCGGTCGGCATCATCGGCGTCGCCGCTCCCGACTTCACCGGGCAGGTCTTCCAGACCACCCAGAACTGGATCGTGTCCAACCTGGGCTGGTACTACATGCTGATCATCGGAGGCTTCGTGGCCTTCGCGATCGTGCTCGGGTTCTCCCGCATGGGCAAGATCCGCCTGGGGCGCGACGACGAGAAACCCGAATTCGGTGTTCTCTCCTGGTTCGCGATGCTCTTCGCCGCCGGCATGGGCATCGGCCTGGTCTTCTACGGCGTGGGCGAGCCGCTCACCTACGCGACCGTGGGCCCCAAGCCCGGATGGGAAGGCAGCGAGGCCGAGATCCAGGGCCTCGCCATGGCGCAGACCTTCATTCACTGGGGCCTGCACCCGTGGGCCATCTACGCCGTCATCGGTCTGGCCCTGGCTTACGCCATCCACCGGCGTGGCCGTCCGGTCTCGATCCGCTGGGCGCTCGAGCCGCTGTTCGGCGACCGGGTCAAGGGATGGATCGGCGACGTCATCGACGTCCTGGCCATCTTCGGCACCGTCTTCGGCGTCGCGACCTCCCTGGGCCTGGGCGTTCAGCAGATCTCCGCCGGCATGGCCGCCATGGGCATCGTGGACAGCGTGGACAACATGCTGCTGGTGATCCTGATCGTCGTGATCACCTTCCTGGCCACCCTGTCCGTGGTCAGCGGCCTCGGCGCGGGCATCAAATGGCTGTCGAACATCAACCTGTCCATGGCGGGACTGCTGCTGATCGCCGTCCTGCTCCTGGGCCCCACGGTCTTCCTGCTGCAGAACTTCGTCGAGTCGATCGGCGTCTACCTGGCGAACCTGATGCAGATGACCTTCGACGTCGGCGCCTACCAGCGCGGTGAAGGGGCATCCAGCTGGTTCACCAGCTGGACGATCTTCTACTGGGGCTGGTGGATCGCCTGGTCCCCCTTCGTGGGCGTGTTCATCGCCCGCATCTCCAAGGGCCGCACCATCCGCCAGTTCATCGCGGGCGTTCTGCTGGTGCCCACGATCGTGGGCTTCCTCTGGTTCTCGATCATGGGCGGCTCCGGGCTGTTCCGTCAGTTCGCCGGACAGGGCGACCTGGTGGTCGACGGCGAGCTGTCGGTCGAGGCCGCTCTGTTCCAGGTTCTGGAGGGGCTGCCCCTCGGAACGATCCTCTCGGTGGTCGCGATCATCCTGGTGGCGATCTTCTTCATCACCTCGTCCGACTCGGGCTCGCTCGTGGTGGACATGCTGGCCTCCGGCGGTCACCCGAACCCGCCGACCTGGTCGCGTGTCCTGTGGGCGCTGCTGGAGGGTTTCCTGGCCGTCGGCCTGCTGCTGGCAGGTGGCCTGGAGGCGCTTCAGGCCGGCTCGCTGATCACGGCGCTGCCGTTCAGCGTGATCCTGCTGCTCATGTGCGTCTCGACCGTCCGAGCCCTCGCGGCCGAGACCATAGCCCGTGATCGCGCGCTGCGGGCCGCGGAGATGAACCGGCTGCGTGACTACGTGACCGGGGACATCGCGGAGAACCTCGACGAGTTCCAGGAACTGGAGTCCTACGTGGACCGCCGCATCGACTACCGCATCGAACGGACCCGCAGCGGCTTCGCCCGCTCGACCGCCGCACGAGGGCAAGGCAAGCACGCCGAGTAGCCAGTGCCCCTGGCCGGCTCTCGCGTTCACACCGCGGACAGTGCGCCGCAGCAGCGGGGGCCTGCACCCCACGACGCCGGGCCCGCCTGGTGGCCGTCTTCTGAGGGAAGATGACCATCAACGGGCCCGGCGTCGTCCGCACCCTCTTCCCGGACTCCGGCGCGGTGCCCGCAATGCAACGTCACGACCATACGAACGCAAATATCGTGGGGCAGGATCGAACCCGGTCCCCCGCGAACCGGCCGGAACCAGCCGGAACCAGCCGATGAACCTCCCCTAGGAGTCGAATGCACCCCCTGTCCGTCCAAGCCGAGGGCACTACCCGTCAGCTCGATCCCGGACGGCCGTGGACGGTCGGCTCCTCTCCGTACGCCGATATCCGCGTGAGCTCGGCCGCGGTCCAGGAGATCCACCTGATCCTGCGCTGGAGCGGCGGCTGCTGGACGGCCGAGGACCGCGGAACGCCAACGGGCACCGCGATGAACGGTTACCTGCTGATGGCCCACATGGCCGCGATCGTCGACGGCCGCACCGTGCTGACCCTGGCTCCGCACACGGGCGCCCCGGCCGAGATGATCCTCACGGAGGCACCTGCCGCGGCCGCCCCGTCGCTGCCGGAACCGGTGGAGCCGGAAGCACAACAACCGCCCGCGCCCGCCGGACACGAGACGGAAGCTGCCGCCGACTACGGTCACGTTCCGGGAGAGGCCCTCCCCTCCAGCGCGGAACCCACCGTCGCAGCGGTGCCCATGCGCGGCTGGTCGCAGGAGGACGACCAGCAGGGCGAGGGCACCCGGGACGACGACGGCCCGCCCACCTCCCAGGACTCATCCGGCAAGCCGGTGGACCTGTCCGCCCCGGTGGTCGAGGACCAGCAGCGCTGCTGGGTCAACCGCCCGGACCACGCCGAGGTCCTGCCCGCCCTGCCCAGCCCGGAGGACGAGCGATCCGGGATGCGGCTGTCCCCCGCCTTCCGCGCCGCGAATGCCGGCGGTTCGATCGTGGTGGGCCGCGACGCCTCCTCGGACGTCCTGATCGACGGCCTCCTGGTCTCGCGCAAGCACGCCCGGATCACCCGGACACCCGAGGGCGCGACCATCACCGACCTCGGCTCGACCAACGGCACCTGGGTGGACGGCCGGCGGATCTCCGGCACGGTCGCCTTGAAGCCGGGGGCCCAGGTGGTGATCGGCGGCGTGCCGTTCCGCCAGACCGCCAACGGCCTCTCCGAGCTGATCCGCGCCGAGGGCAACATGTCCATCGTGGTGCGGGACCTGACCTTCTCCGTCCCCGACCGCATCAACCCCAAGATGAAGCGCACCCTGGTCGACGACGTCTCGCTGCAGATCCCGGACCGTGCGCTCATCGCCGTGATCGGCCCCTCCGGTGCGGGGAAGTCCACGTTCCTGAACTGCCTCCTGGGCGACATCAACCCCGACCGCGGACGCATCGAGTACCACGGCCTGGACATGGCCCAGTTCGGTCCCGCGCTGTCCTCCCAGATCGGCATGGTCCCCCAGGAGGACGTCCTGCACCGGGATCTCACCGCCGAGCAGGTCCTGGAGGCCACCGCGGCCCTCCGGCTCCCGGAGGACGTGGACAAGAAGGGGCGCAGGACCCGGGTCAGCGCCGTCATCGAGTCCCTGGGGCTCACCGAGCACGCCCGCACTCCCGTCAAGCAGCTCTCGGGCGGCCAGCGCAAGCGCGTCTCCACGGCCATGGAGCTGCTCACGGGCCCGCGCTACCTGTTCCTGGACGAGCCCACCTCCGGGCTGGACCCGGACATGGACTACGAGGTCATGGACCTGCTGCGCCGGATGGCCCACGGCGAGGTCGGCGGACGCGAGGGCTCCACCGTCGTCGTGATCACCCACTCCACCGCCAACCTGGACCTGGCCGACAAGGTCCTGGTCCTGGCCCCCGGCGGTTCGGTGGCCTACTTCGGCGATCCCGACGGGATGATGCCGTACTTCGACCGGTCGCAGGACCTGGGGCCGCAGGTCCGGGAGGTCTACAAAGGGCTCAAGGAGGACCCCGACGCCGCCGCCGCGGCCTTCCGCGCCGAGACCTCCCAGGAGGCCCACGATCAGGTCACGGCGCATACGCCGTCGTCGGCACCCCATCAGGGGGCGCGCCGCGGCATCTTCCAGCTGGGGGTGCTGCTGCGCCGGCAGCTGCAGCTCATGCGCACGGACCTGACCTCCGCTCTCGTGACCACGTTCATCGCCCCGGCCCTGCTGTCCCTGCTGGTGCTGGTCGTACCGGGCGAGCACGGCCTGACCTACCCGGAGTCCACCGACTCGGAGATCAACCAGCCGCAGATCGTGCTCATCGTGATCCTGCTGGCCGCCGTGGCGATCGGGCTCTTCCCCGCCTGCCGGACGTTCCTGGACGAGAAACGCATCTTCCTGCGCGAGACCAGGACGGGGCTCGGCGTCTGGCCGTACGTCGGGGCCAAGACCCTGGTGACCATCGTGACCTCGCTGATCCAGTCGGCCATCCTGGTGTTCATGGTCCTGTTCCTGGTCCCCCACGACCAGTTCGCCTCCTGGGGGCCCATGTGGCTGGAGCTGTGGATCGTGACCTTCCTGCTGATCATGACCTCCTGGCTCCTGGGGTTCCTGGTCTCGGCCCTGGTCGGCCGCTCGGACGTCGCCATGAACACCGCCTCGCTGCTGGTCGTGGTGCAGCTGATCTTCTGCGGGGGGCTGTTCGCCATGGAGGGCGCCCCCGACGGCGTCTCCAAGGCGGTGCCCACCCGCTGGGCCTACGCCGCCATGGCCCAGTCCGCCGACCTGAACGAGATCGTGCGCACCGCCGCGGTGACGCTGCCCCAGGAGGAGTCCAACGAAGCAGCCCAGGAGAGCCACGACGAGGCGGTGGCCTCGGCCGAGGAGGCCGGTGCCCCCGCGCCAGCACCCCTCGAGCTCCCGGAGATCGACACCTCCGGCGCCGTCCTGGACTCCATGTGGAAGCAGGGCACGCTCAACTGGTGGGGTTCGACCGGCATCACCATGGGCTTCGGCGTGGTGTTCCTGCTGCTCTCGGTGTTCTCGATCCGGCGGGTCAAGAAGCGCAAGCGCTAGCCGCAGGACCGCCCGCCGCCTTAGGCGGAGCCTGGGCGAGGTGGCAGGATGGACGACGACGGCGGTGACCTGCCGTCGTCGTCGCCGGTCCTTCCGCGACCGGCGACGATCCGTGTACTCCCCCGCCGCGCAGATCCCGTGCCGGCGTGGTCCGAACCAGGAGGCCTCAGCCGTGGTGGCAGCTATCGATTCCGCAGATCCCTTCGTCGTGGCGCAGGAGGCCGCGCAGGCGCTGCGAGAGCGGACGGGGCTACAGGTCCACGACATCGCCCTGACGCTCGGCTCCGGATGGGGCGGTGCCGCCGACCTCCTGGGCGAGACGGTGGCCGAGATCCCGGCCAGCGAGATCCCCGGCTTCTCCAAGCCGGCGCTCGAGGGGCACGTGGGGACCCTGCGCTCGATCAGGCTGGCCGCCTCCGACGAGGACGGCGCCCCTCGCCATGCTCTGGTCATCGGCGCCAGGACGCACTTCTACGAGGGCCGCGGAGTCCGCGCGGTGGTCCACGGCGTCCGCACGGCTGCCGCCGCGGGCGCCAGGACCATGGTGCTGACCAACGGGTGCGGCGGGCTGAACCCCGGCTGGGCGGCGGGCACCCCGGTGCTGATCTCCGACCACATCAACCTCACGGCCACCTCGCCCCTTGAGGGCGCCACGTTCGTGGACCTGACCGACCTGTACTCCCACCGGCTGCGGGAGCTGGCCCGCTCCGTCGACCCGTCCCTGGACGAAGGCGTCTACGCGCAGTTCACGGGCCCTCACTACGAGACGCCCGCGGAGGTCCGTATGGCGGGTGTGCTCGGCGCCGACCTGGTCGGCATGTCCACCGCGCTGGAGGCCATCGCGGCCCGTCAGGCCGGCATGGAGGTCCTCGGCATCTCCCTGGTGACCAATCTCGCCGCGGGCATCCAGGAGACCCCGCTCTCGCACGAGGAGGTGCTGGAGGCCGGCCAGGCCGCCGGCCCGCGCATCGCCAGACTCCTCGCGGAGATCATCCGGAGGATGCGGTAAGGACCGCAGGATCTAGATGCCGGAGCCGGCCGCCGGGCCGGGGTCGGGTTCCCCGGAAGGCGCCGGCTGCCGCACCATGACGAACACCCGCCCGTCACGGACATCGACGACGTGGGTGACCAGGCGGTACTGCGGGCTGGACAGACAGCGGCCGGTCACCAGGGAGTAGACCTCTTTGTACAAGGGCGCGGCGATCGTGGGCTCCCCGCCCTTGGAGCCCACGATCCCTCGGGCGATGGTGCACGACCCGGTCCGCGGATCCCGGTGGTCGACGGCGTAGACGACGTCGCCGGGGAGCCGGACCAGTGCGATCTGGACGCCGTCCACCCGCGCGGCCGCCGCCGTCACGGGTTCCAGGTCCTCGAGGGAGCACACCTCCACGGAGCGGCCGGTCACCGGCAGGTCACCCGTCCGGCCGGAGGACGGTTCAAGGCTCCCGTCCCGTTCCTCCCCGACGCCGGCGCCTGAATCGAGCTCCGCCTCGGCTGCGGTCATGGCATCCTCCCGGGATCAGTCTGCGTGGTCACTGCTCGCAACACTGTGGGCGCTGCGTATTGCCGATGCTCGACTCCCGGATTTCGGGACGGGGACGATCACCTCACATCGGCCGGCGCACCGGGTAGCACCTTGCAACAGATACGCAACAGAGGGGAAAGCCTCGAGCAATCGCTGATTCCTAGTCTGGGAACGCCCGGTCGACCCCGTGGTGCCAGGAGGTAGTTCCCGTGTCCCGTTCGCCTTTTTCGCCCAGCCATCCCCAGCGCATAGCCGTCGTCGGCGGTGGTCCGGCGGCCCATCGTTTCGCCGAGGCCGTCCTCTCCGGCGACGACCACCATGCGGTGGTCGAGGTCTTCGCCGACGAGCCCCATGTCCCCTACGACAGGGTGCAGCTGTCCAAGGCCCTCTCCGCGGAGGTGGACCTGACCCTGGGCGCATCGGTCTGGGACGATCCGCGCGTCACGCTGCGCACCGGGTGCAAGGTGCGTGAGATCGACCCGGACGGGCGGACGCTGCTCACGGAGGCCGGGGAGACGTTCTCATGGGACGAGCTCGTCCTGGCCACCGGGTCGGATGCCGCCCGGCTGAGCATCCCCGGGGCGCAGCGGGCCTTCGTCTACAGGACGCTGGAGGACGTCGCCGCGATCCGTGCCGAGGTCACCCGTCTGCGCGAGAAACTGGGCCGCACTCCCCTGGCGGCGGTGGTCGGCGGCGGCCTGCTGGGCCTGGAAGCCGCTGGAGGACTGCAAGAGCTGGGTGCGGAGTCCGCGGTGGTGCACTCGCGCCAGTGGCTCATGAACGCCCAGCTCGATCAGGGTGCCGGGCGCGCCCTGAACGCCTTGATCTCGCAACGCGGTATCCGCCTGCACATGGGGCAGCGTCCTTCCGGGATCAAGCTGGACAAGAAAAGCAACGAGGTCTGCGCCGTCGAATTCGGCGACTCCCCGGATCTCGCCGCCGACATGGTGGTGGTGTCCACCGGCATCCGCGCACGGGACCGGCTGGCCTTCAACTGCGGGATCACCACCGCTGCCCGCGGAGGCATCGTCATCGACGACGCCTGCCGCACCTCCGCCGAGCACGTCTGGGCCATCGGCGAGGTCGCCAACTTCGACAGCCAGTGCGTCGGCCTGGTCGCCCCGGCCAATGCGATGGCGGAGATCGTGGCGGACCGCCTGGCGGGCGGAGCATCGAGCTTCGACGGATTCGACACCGCCACCAAGCTCAAGCTCTCCGGGGTGGACGTGGCTTCGTTCGGGGACGCGTACGGTGAGGCCGAGGGCTGCCTGGAGATCGTCTACGCCGATCCCGCCCGCGGCCTGTACCAGAAGATCGTGACCACCGCGGACGCCAAGACCCTGCTCGGTGGTGTCTTCGTGGGAGACGCCACCCCCTATCAGTCCTTGCGGCCGCTGCTGGACCGCGAGCTCCCGGGGGAACCCGGCCTCTACCTCTCCGCAGCCGGCGGGGAGGCTCCGGACTCCGAGCTCCCCGACGACGCCGAACTGTGCTCTTGCAACGGCGTCAGCTTCGGGGACGTCAGGGAGGCCGTCTCGTGCAACGTGCATGAGATCTCCGAGCTCAAGACCTGCACCCGTGCGGGGACCCAGTGCGGATCCTGCATCCCGATGCTCAAGAAGACCCTGGACCGGGAACTGGCCAAAGCCGGCGTCGAGGTCTCGAACGCACTGTGCGAGCACTTCGAGCTATCGCGCGCGGAGCTCTTCGAAGCCGTCCGGGCACTGGAGCTCACCTCCTGGGACACGATCCTGGAACGTTTCGGCACGGGGCTGGGCTGCGACATCTGCAAACCAGCCGTCGCCTCCATCCTGGCCTCCCAGCGCGACGAATACGTCCTGGACCCCGGCCGCGGCGGCCTCCAGGACACCAACGATCGTGCCCTGGCGAACATGCAGCGCAACGGCACCTATTCGGTGGTCCCTCGCATGCCGGGTGGTGAGATCACCCCGGAGAAGCTGATCGTGATCGGTGAGGTGGCCAAGAAGCACGGGCTCTACACCAAGCTCACGGGGGCGCTGCGCATCACGATGCTCGGCGCCCGCCTGGAGCAGCTGCCGGAGATCTGGAAGGAGCTGGTCGAGGCCGGATTCGAGTCCGGCCAGGCCTACGGCAAGGCGCTGCGCAACGTGAAGTCCTGCCTGGGCTCGACATGGTGCCGGTACGGCGTGCTGGACTCGGTGGGCATGGGCATCCAGCTGGAACTGCGCTACCGCGGCCTGCGTTCCCCGCACAAGTTCAAGATGGGCGTCTCGGGGTGCGCCCGCGAGTGCGCTGAGGCCCGCGCCAAAGACGTCGGCGTGATCGCCACCTCCGACGGCTGGAACCTGTACGTCGGAGGCAACGGCGGAGCCACGCCGGCGCACGGCGAGCTGCTGGCCCAGGGCCTCGACGACGAGACGCTGATCTCCTACATCGACCGCTACCTCATGTACTACATCCGCACGGCCGACCGGCTCCAGCGCACCGCGCGCTGGCAGGAGGAGCTGGACGGGAAGATCGAGCATGTCAAGAACGTCGTCGTGAAGGACTCCCTGGGCATCGCGGCCGACCTCGAGGAGGCCATGGCCCGGCACATCGGCAGCTACGAGGACGAATGGGCCGCGACCCTCAAGGACCCCGAGCGCCTGGCCCGGTTCCGGACCTTCGTCAACGACGTCGAGACCGACGACTCCATCCGGTGGGTGGCCGAACGCGACCAGCACCGCCCCGCCACCCCCGAGGAGATCGAGGCGGGGCTCGGCGTCCCGGATCCGGTCATGGTGGCCGGCACATCGCTTCCGGTCGGGCCTCCAGCGAAGGTCTGAGGGATGGCGAGGAGTCAGGACGACGATCCGGGCAGCGACCAGGCATCTGCGCTCGCCGATGGCCATCTCCACGAACTGCGGGGACAGCGCATCGGCGTGACCGCCTCCCGGCGTGGCGGCGACCTGTGCTCGGCCCTGGAGCGGCACGGGGCTCAGGTCCTGCATGCACCCGCGCTGTCCGTGGTGCCGGCCGAGCACGACATCCCGGTCATCAACGCGACCAAGGCCCTGCTCGAGCGCAGGCCGGATGCCCTGCTCGTGTCCACCGGCTACGGCCTGCGGCGCTGGCTGGAGACGGCCGATGCGACGGGACTCGGCGGCCACCTGCGCGAAGTGATCGCGGGACTGGAGATGGTGGTGCGCGGGTCGAAGGCGGCCGGGCAGGTGGCGGCGCTGGACCTCGAACCGGAATCGATGACGGTGGTGACCCGCGTCGACGAGGGCGTGGACCTGATCATCGACGGCACGGCTCGCCGGGTCGCCGTCCAGCTCTCCGGCGTCCATGACGACGCGGCGGTCCAGCGCCTCTTCTTGGCCGGCCGCGATGTCCAGACGCTGGTGCCCTACCGCCTGCAGCACGCGGGACGGCCTGCCGTCCAGTCACTGGTCCAGGAGGCGTGCGCCCGTAGGCTGAACGCCATCGTCTTCATCGCCGCCCCGGCAGTGGACTCCGTCTTCGCGGTGGCTCGCGATGCGGGGCTCTACGACGAGCTCCTGCGGGCGTTCAAGGACGGCTCGGTGGTGCCGGCGGTCGTCGGCGAAGTATGCGCCAGGCCGCTGCAGGACGCCGGGGTCGAGCCCGTGATGCCCGACCGCCCCAGGATGGCCGAGATCGTACGGCTGCTGTGTGAACGGGCAGAGGACGAGCGTCTGCACGTCGAGACCCGGCACGGTCACCTGGAGCTGCGGGGATCACGTTTGACGGTCGAGGACGACGAGGTATGGCTCACCCCTCAGCAGGTCGCCGTGATGCGCGCCCTGGCCACGGCGAACGGCGCCGTGATCTCCCGTCCTGAGCTGATCAAGGCCGTGCCCGGACTCGAAGGGGCGCACGCACTGGAGATGACGGTCTCCAGGCTGAGGCGCAAGCTGCCGGCGCCCCTGGTCCGCACCGTGGTCAAGCGGGGCTACTGCCTGGACATCACCTCCTCCCATCGGTCGCGTGCGATGGACGTGCCGAACGATGGGGGGACGGATGCCGGCATCGGCGCCGGGAAGGGTCAGGTCGTCATGGAGGCGTCGCGCTGAGCCAGCAGCGCCTGGATCTCGGGGTGGCAGGTTCCGCACCCGGTGCAGGCGCGGGTGGCCGCCGTGATGGCCTCCGCCGTCCGGGCACCGCCGTCGATGGCCTCCTCGAGCACGCCTCGCGTGACCCCGGCGCAACGGCAGACCACGTCCGCGGGACCAGCGGCGGCCGGTTCGGGAGCGGCCCACTGCGAGTCCAGCGAGAGGAGCCAGGTGAGGTCGCCCCGGAGCGGCTCCCCGGCCTCGACCGCCGCGGTCAGCTGAGCCATCGCGCGGGGCCGTGCCAGTGCCACGGCGCGTCGTAGACGGCCGTCGTCCGCGAACTCCGCATGAAGGTCCTGGCAGAGCGCATCGTCGGTGAACCGGATCCGCCTGGCGGGATCGCCGGCGACGGGCAGACCGGAATCGAGGACTACCAGGTCGATGTCCTTGGCCTTGAGCCGCAACACGGACGGTTCGTGGGCCGGCATCGGCTCGACGGGGCCGGTCATGAGGCGGGGGTCGGCGAGGGCCCTCACCTCGGCTGCGATCCGGGCCGCGAGGTACTCGGCCTGCCGCCAGCCCGGCGCGATCATGCCCGCCGGTGCGCTCCGGAGTTCACCCGCCCTGCGCTGCAGGCAGGGCTCGCATCCCGGATCCCGGCACAGGACCTCGGCGCAGTCCCCGATCGCGAAGACCCGGCCCTCCACGTCCGCCTGGAGCTCGTGGTCCACCACGATCCCCTGGAGGACGCGCAGGCCGGCACCCTCGGCCAGACCGGCTCGCGCCTGGACCCCGCAGGACAGCACCAGCAGATCCCCCGGTATCGATCCCCCGTCGGCGAGCTCCAGCGCCGTGAAGCCGCCGCCAGGGTCGGTGGCCACTGCGACGGCACGGGCCGAACGGCACCGGACACCCGCCTGCCGTAGCCGCTCTGCCAGCAGCCGCGCCGTGCCCGGGGACAGCACCCGCCCGAGCGGATGATCGCCGGTGTGCACCAAAGTGGCCGTACCGGCCGTCTCGGCCGCGGCCAGGGCCGCTTCCACCCCCAGGACTCCTCCGCCCAGGACGACCGTGTGCCCGCGTTCGGCCACAACAGCTCGCATGTGCCGCGCGTCGTCGAGGTCCCGCAGGGCAGTCACTCCTGCCGGGAGAACGGCCCCATCCGGTGAGGGATCCAGTCCGCGCAGATTGGGCCGGACCGCCCGGGCGCCGGTCGCCAGCACCACCCGGTCCCAGGAGAGCCCGGAGATCCCGGCGGAGGCGTCGCTGCTGCTCTCGCTCGCCCCGTCGTTCTCCTGGTCGTTCTCCTGGGCGTTCTCCCCGGCGGCCTCCCCCGGGCCTGCGGCAGCCACGCGAACCGTGATCCGCCTGCGCGTGCGGTCCATCCTCAGCACCTCGGCGCCGAGGCGGACGTCGACGCCCGCGGCGCGCCACGTCTCCAGGTCGGCGACCGTCAGCGACTCGCGGGAGACCCGCCCCACGGCGTATTCGCCCACCAGGATGCGGTTGTAGGCCATGTGGGGTTCGGCCCCCAGGACGGTGACGCGAAGCAGGCCGCGTTCGACCAGGGGCAGGACATCGTCGACGAAACGGGCGGCCACAGGACCGCAGCCCACCACCACGACGTGCTCGCCGACGTCGAACGGGACCCGTGCCCGCACCCTGCGAGCGCGGAAGGCGACGGAGTCCTGCCCGTGAGCCGGCTCCAGCCCGGCCCCGGCCTCTCGCGGGTCTTGGCGCCTGCTTCCACCCGGCGGAAGACCGGCCGACGAGACGGTGGCGCCTGGTCCTGATACGTCCGTACGATCGGTCACGTGAGGCTCTCCTGAGGATCGTCGATGCGGGGCGCTCCGGCCGGTCCGGGGGCACCGGGCGGCGCAGGTGCTGCCCGTGCGACACGGACTCGCACGGCCTTGAACTCGGGCATGCCCGAGACCGGGTCCACCACGGTTGAGATGAGCCGGTTCACGGTCTGCTCACCGGCGAAGTGGAACGGGAGGAACACCGTGTGCGGTGCGATATCGGTGTCCACGGCCACAGCGGCAGCGGCCTTGCCGACCGCGGAGGCCAGGGCCAGGCGGTCACCGTCGCTCACGCCGAGGCGCGCGGCCACGGTGGGATGCAGGTGCGCCCGCGCCTCCGGAGCGGCGGCCTGCAGCGAGGGGACGCGCCTGGTCTGGGTGCCGGACTGATAGTGCTCGAGGAGCCGTCCCGTGGTGAGCATCAGTTCGATATCCGGCCCTCCGGCGTCGGGGGGTACCGGTGGTTCGGCGATCGAGCCGCGGTCGTGCGCGGGTCCGAGCTCCGCGCGTCGCGCTGCTGTTCGCGGTCTGACGGCCTTCATATGGGCCAGTCCGTCCGCGTGGCCGAACCTCTCCAGGAACATGCGCGGTGTCCCCTCCGGGGCGGCGGCGGTGACCGGCCACTGCCGAGCGCTGGACTCCGCGGGCCCTTCGAGCCCGTCCAGTCCGGCGTGGCTCAGTGCCGAGTAGTCGGCCTTGCCTCCCGCCGAGGCGCGGGTGAGTTCCTCGAAGACCTCCGCGGCGTTCGTCGAGAACGTGCCCGGAGCGTCGAGACGGCGGGCGAGCTCCGCCATGATCCACAGCTCGTCGCGCGCCTGTCCCGGTGGCTCCTGGATCTTCCGGCGGCGAAGCACCCGGCCCTCCAGGTTGGTCATCGTCCCCTCCTCCTCGGCCCATTGCGGGACGGGGAGGATCAGGTCGGCATGCAGGGCGGTCTCGGACATGAAGAAGTCGGAGACGACCAGGAACTGCAGGCGGTCCAGTCCCCGGGCCACCTCCGCCGCGTCCGGAGCCGAGACCACCACGTTGGAGCCGTTGACCCACAGCGCCTGCAAGCCTCCTGGCACGCCGAGCGTGGTCAGCAGCTCGGCGGCCGGAATGCCGGGGCCCGGGATGATCTCAGGGTCCACGCCCCAGACGCGGGCCACGTGCTCGCGGGCGGCGGGGTCGGTGATCAGGCGGTAGCCCGGAAGCTGGTCCGCCTTCTGCCCGTGCTCACGGGCGCCCTGGCCGTTGCCCTGTCCTGTCAGGGTGCCCCAGCCCGAGTTCTCCCGGCCGGGCAGGCCCAGCAGCAGGGCCAGGTTGATCGCCGCCATCACGGTGTCCACGCCGTCCACATGCTGTTCCGCTCCGCGGCCGGTCAGGACATACGTCCCTTCGCGTCGCCGGCTCAGCAGGCGGGCTGCGGTGACGACGTCGGTCGCGGCCACTCCCGTGACGGCCTCCACACGTTCGGGCCACCAGGCCGCTACCGCCGCCCGGACCGCGGCCGTACCGGACGTGCGCTCGGCCAGATAGCCCTCGTCGGCAGCGCCATCGCTCAGGATCACATGCGTGATGCCGAGCAGCAGGCTCAGGTCGGTGCCCGGGCGCGGGGCGAGATGGATCCCGCCGCCGTCGTCGGTCAGGGCCGCGGTCGCCGATCGTCGCGGATCGACCACGATCAGCCCGCCTGCGGCCCGGGCGGAGGCGAGGTGCTGCACGAACGGCGGCATGGTCTGGACGGGGTTCGAACCGCACAGGAGCACGGTGTGCGCCGCGTCGAGGTCCTGGAGGGGGAACGGCATGCCCCGGTCCGTGCCCAGTACCGCGTTGGCGGCCCCGGCCGCCGAGGACATGCAGAACCGGCCGTTGTAGTCGATCCGGGAGGTCCGCAGAGCGATGCGGGCGAACTTCCCCAGCTGGTAGGCCCGTTCCGTCGTCAGCGAGGCGCCGCCGAAGATCCCGGCCGAGTCCTCGCCCTCCCGGTGCTGGATCGCGCGGAAGCGGGAGGCCATGAGATCCAGGGCATCGTCCCAGGCCACGGGTTCGAAGAGAGGCTCGCCGTCCGCGTCGACGCCCACCCTGCGCAGCGGATGCGTCAGCCGGTCCCGCGCGTCCAGCAGCTCGGCGGCGGTCCAGCCCTTGCGGCACAGCCCGCCGCGGTTGGTCGGGAAATCGCGGGGTGACAGCTCGATTCCCCTGCCGGTGCGTGAGCGTGATGGCGCACTGCAGGGCGCAATACGGACAGTGCGTGTCGACGGCCTCGGCCGTCGCGGAGACCCCCTCAGACATGTTCCGCGGCCATCGCGGTGCCGCGACGCAGGTAGAACGCCCAGGTGAGCACCAGGGCCACCATGTAGAAGCCCACGAAACCGAAGAACGCGATCTCGTAGCCACCCGTCGCCGACTTCGATGCGGAGAGCACCTGGGGGATGGCGAAGCCCCCGTAGGCTCCCACGGCGGAGATGAGACCGAGGGCCGCGGAGGCCCGCCGTGCGGTGGAGACTCCCCCGGCGGTGTCCTCACCCCTCGCCTCGCGCAGAGCGCCGCGGATGCGGTAGATGGACGGGATCATCCGGTAGGTCGAGCCGTTGCCCACACCCGAGCAGATGAACAGCGCCAGGAACAGCACCAGGAACAGCCAGAAGTTCTGCAACGGCAGGGTGAGCACGACCACCAGGGCGAACAGCGCCATGCCCGCGAACGCGTACACGGTCATCTGCGCACCGCCGAAGCGGTCCGCGAGCTTGCCGCCGTACGGGCGGGCCAGCGAGCCGATGATCGGGCCCATGAACGCCAGGGACAACGACGCCGCGCCCACGGAGAAGGTCGAGAACTCGGGGAAGGTGTCCGCGATCAGCTTGGGGAATACCCCCGCGTAGCCGATGAACGACCCGAAGGTCCCGATGTAGAGGAAGGACATGACCCAGAAATGCGGCTCCTTGACCGCGGCCAGCGAACCGGCCACGTCGCCTCTGGCGTCGGAGATGTTGTGCATGAACCTCCAGGCGCCCCAGGCCGCCACGATGATGAAGGGGACCCAGAACCAGCCGGCCAGGGGCAGGTTCAAGGCCGCCGCACCACCGATCGTGATCACCAGGGGGACCACGAGCTGGGCGATCCCGGCCCCCAGGTTGCCCCCGGCCGCGTTGAGTCCCAGGGCGTAGCCCTTCTCACGGGCGGGATAGAAGTAGGTGATGTTCGCCATCGAGGAGGCGAAGTTGCCTCCTCCGAAACCGGCCGTGGCCGCCACGAGCAGCATGAGCCAGAAGGGGGTCGCCGGGTTGGCCACCGCCAGTGCCAGGCCGATCGAGGGGATCAGCAGCAGCAATGCGGAGATGATGGTCCAGTTGCGCCCGCCGAAGCGCCCCACCATGAAGGTGTACGGGACCCGCAGCGTGGCGCCCACGAGCGACGGCATGGAGATCAGCCAGAAGAGCTGGGAGTCGGTGAACTCGAAACCCGCCCGCGGGAGGAAGACCACGGTGATCGCCCACAGCTGCCACACGGCGAATCCCAGGAACTCGGCGAAGATCGACCATCTCAGGTTGGACCGTGCGATCGCCTGTCCCTGGGCCTCCCACTGCTGCCGGTCCTCGGGATCGTAGCCGTCCAGCCATCGGCCAGGGCGCTCACGCAGGGCGAGCTTGGGAAGAGCCTGAGGGGCCCCGGCGTTCTGTACGCCGGAGTGCTGGAGTTCGGTGCTCACAGAAGCCTCCAAGTATCGAGAAGGCACCCGCGAGGAGTCTTGGGATGCCGTTATTCCCGACCCTAGGAACTCCCTGTTGCCGTGCATGTCGCAGGGCCGTCACTGGGGGGTGACGCTTTGCTCACGTACCCCGGCGCAGGTGGTGAGGGACGCAGGTGGTGAGGCAACAACGGACCCTCAGTGCTACGGGAGCAGGGCCTTGCCCTCTTCCCACCGTTTGAGCACGACGTCCACCAGCTCGGGCGGGACCTCGGTGCCATCCACCAGCAGTGGCTCGGTGACCCTGCCCCCCGCCCGGGCAGACGTGGCGGGCAGTCCCTCGGCTGCCGTCTGCGCGGCCCGGACGGCATCGGCGTGGAACACCCCGGGAGCCACGTGGAAGGAGACCGTGGTGACATCCCGGGCCCCGTCTCTCCATGCGCCGGCGACGGCATCATGGGCGCTGGGCTCCACGGCCGAGACGAAACCGGTGCGGACGTCACGGCCCGTGAGCTCGGCCAGGTCGGCTGCCTGCCGGCGGACGTCCTGAACCGCACGATCGTCGGACGATCCCGCCGCCACCAGCACGATGGCGGGCGCTGCCGTCTCCGCGGAAGAGGCCACGAGGGCTTCATGCAGTGCCGGGGCGGCCTCAGGGCGCCTCACCGCGGTGGTACGGGCCTCTGCGTGGGCGATCCGCCGGGCCATGAGCTCGGACAGGCTCCGATCCGGCCCCAGTGCCCCGGTCACCACGTGATGCGACCGCCCCGCCACGGCCCGGGCCAGGTCCTGGTGCACGTGGAACCCGGCTGACAAGAGCAGGGGCACGATCACCACGGGACGATCCGCGAACTCCTCGCACCGGTCGACGACGTCCGGCTCCTGGACGTCGACCCAGGTCAGAATGACGTCTATGCCGGGCAGCGCCTGCGCGACGGAGGCTGTGATCTCCTCCGTCGCGATCTGCGCGGACCGAGACGTGGATCCATGGGCGCAGAGCAGCAGGACCGGATCCTGCGGGGCGCTCACGAACCCAGCTCGATCAGCACGCGGCCGTCGTCGATCGAGACCCTGTGCACGGGCAAGGAGAGCTCCGCGCCGGTACGGCATTCGCCGGTTCGCAGGTCGTAGACCTCTTTGTACAGCGGGGAGGCCAGGGTGGGCACGCCGTCCACGGTCTCCCCCACGAGGCCCCGGGCCATCACGAGGGCCCCCGAACGGGGGTCGGCGTGGTCGCAGGCGTAGACGGTGTCGTCCTGCATCCTGAACACGGCGACCTGATGCTCGCCGATCAGCGCGACCTCGCCCCAGTCCGGCTCGAGGTCGCTCACAGCGCACACATCTTCAAAACCCCGGGTGCTCGCCGGAGCCGGCTCAGTGCTCATGGTGGTGGTTCCGTTCTGTGTGGGGTCTTCCGGACCGTGTCCTGCGTTCTTCGTACATCCGCACCCAAGCATCCTGCGGCAACCGCATGACCTCGGCGTTACGGAGATGCTTCTATGTCAGCAAAGGTCGAGCGGACTGCCCAAACCGTTGCCGGTGATTTCCGCTCGCGAATGCACGTGAATGCACGTGAATGCCAGGACACGTTAGGAAGCGTCACACTCATGCCACACACGCCAGCTCCCGGAACCGGACGCGAGATCCTGGTGATCGGGGGTGGACCGGCCGCTCACCGCCTCGTGCAGAAGCTCATCCAGAGGGGGCTCGGGGAGGACCGGGTCACCGTCCTGGCCGAAGAGCCGTGGTCCCCGTACGACCGCGTGGCCCTCGAGACCCTCTTCAACGATCCGTACCGCGACCTCTCCCTGGGCGGACCCGAGTTCTGGGAGCACCCCCAGGTCACCCTGCACACCGACATGAGGGCCTCGGATCTGGACGTCAAGAAGCAGGTGGTGCACACCCGCAAAGGCCTCGACTTCCCCTACCACGAGCTGGTCCTGGCCACGGGCTCCTCGGCCGCCACGCTGAACATCCCCGGTGCTCACCGGGTCCACGTCTTCCGCACCGTCGAGGACGTCCGGGGCATCGTCGAGGAGGTCGCGGAGCTGCGGCGGAGACTCGGGCGGACGCCTCGCGGCGTCGTCGTGGGCGGCGGGCTCCTGGGACTCGAAGCCGCCGCCGGCCTGAAGGACCTGGGGGCCGAGGCCACGATCCTGGACGTCGCCGAGTTCCTGCTGTGCACGCAGATGGACCGCGACGGCGGCCTGGCCGTGAACTCCCTGATGCGCGAGCAGGGCCTGGACGTGCGCTGCCAGCGGTTCATCGCCGGCGTGGAGCTCGACGACGAGGAGAACGTCGTCGGCGTCATCGCCAAGGACGGGCCCGGCGACGATGCCGCCGTGGAGCGCATCCCGGCGGACATGGTGGTCCTGGGCATCGGGATCAAGGCCCGTTCGGGCCTCGCCCGCCGCTCGGGATTCCACCTGGGCGCCCGGGGCGGCGTGGTCGTGGACGAGGCCTGCAAGACCTCCGTGGCCCATGTCTGGGCCATCGGCGAGGTCGCGGACATCCTGGGGCAGACCTGGGGCCTGGTGGGCCCGGCGAACATCATGGCCGAGGTGGTCGCGGACCGGCTGTTCGGCGGCGACGCCCGGGTGACGAGCTTCGACACGTCCACCAGACTGAAGTTCTCCGGGGTGGACGTGGCCTCCTTCGGCGACGTCTACGCCAGGACACCGGGATGCATCGAGGTCAACTACACGGACCCGGTCGCCGGGATCTATCAGAAGATCGTGGTGGGCGAGGACCAGGAGACCCTGCTGGGCGGGGTGTTCGTGGGCAACGCCGAGCCCTATGACGCACTGCGGCCGCTCCAGGGCCGTCCCCTGCCCGCGGAACCGGCGCGATACCTGTCCGCGGCGGGCGGCGATGCGCCGGAGACCGAGCTGCCCGACGACGCCATCCTGTGCTCCTGCAACAACGTGTCCTTCGGGACGGTGCGCGAGGCGGTCAGGGACGGCAGCCAGTCCGTCCCCGAGCTCAAGGCCTGCACCAATGCCGGGACCCAGTGCGGGTCGTGCGTTCCCATGCTGCAGAAGACCATGGAGAAGACCATGCTCTCCCTCGGCCTCACGGTCTCCAAGGCGCTGTGCGAGCACTTCGAGATGTCCCGGCAGGATCTCTACGCCGCGGTGCGGGCCAGCGGCATCCGCACCTTCCCGGAGGCCCTGGAGCGATTCGGCCGCGGGCGCGACGGCTGCTTGATCTGCAAGCCGGTCATGGCCTCGATCCTCTCCTCTCAGCCCAGGGCCTATGTCCTGGACGAAGGGCGCGGCTCCCTCCAGGACACCAACGACCGCAATCTGGGCAACATGCAGAAGGACGGCACGTACTCCGTGGTCCCGCGCATCCCGGGAGGCGAGGTCACCCCGGAGAAGCTGGCGGTGATCGCCTCGGTGGCCGAGGACTACGGCCTGTACACCAAGATCACGGGAGCCCAGCGCATCGGACTGTACGGAGCCCGGCTGGAGGAACTGCCCGAGATCTGGAAGCGCTTCGTGGACGCGGGCTTCGAGTCCGGGCAGGCCTACGGCAAGGCCCTGCGCAACGTGAAGTCCTGCATCGGCTCCGCCTGGTGCCGCTTCGGCGTGCAGGACTCCGTGGCCATGGGCATCAAGCTGGAGAACCGGTACCGCGGCCTGCGCTCCCCGCACAAGTTCAAGATCGGCTCCTCCGGTTGCGCCCGCGACTGCGCCGAGGCCCAGGGGAAGGACATCGGCGTGATGGCCACCCCCGACGGCTGGACCCTCTACCTGGGCGGCAACGGCGGGGCCAATCCCGCCCACGGCCGGGTGATCGCCCAGGACATCGACGAGGACGCCCTGGTCAGCTACATCGACCGCTACCTCATGTACTACATCCGCACCGCGGACAAACTGCAGCGCACCGCCCGGTGGCTGGAGGACCTGGACGAGGAGTACGGCGACGCCATGGCCCACCTGAAATCCGTGCTGATCGACGACTCGCTGGGGATCTGCGAGGACCTGGACCAGGACATGCAGCGCCAGGTCGAGGGCTACGAGGACGAATGGGCGGCGACCCTGAAGTCCCCGGAGCGCCTGCGGCGCTTCCGCCCGTTCGTCAACGAGCCGCAGGCCCGGGACGACTCCTCGCGTCAGTACGTCCTCGAACGCGACCAGATCCGCCCGGCCACCCGCGAGGAGATCGAGGCCGCCGAGGCGGGCGACGGGCCCGTGCTCATCTCCGGGGCTCGGATTCCCGTGGGCGGAACCGTATAGATCCGCGCCGCGCCTGCGATGCCGCGTCCTCGCTGCAGGGCGCGGCGCCGTCGGCGTCACGGTGTAAACAACGCAAGAATCCTCTCCCCGGAACCGTTCGAGGAATCTCGGCGGACGGGGCGCTCCCTCTAGGCTTGAGCCCATGTTCTTGGACACCGACCTCGATCAGGTACCCATCCTCCTCCTCGGTGCGGAGGCCGGGTCCCGCCCTGCCAGGCGCCTGAGCGCGGCCGGGGCCGTCGTGGAGTGCCACCTGGATCCGGACGGGGCCGTCCGGGCCGCGGAGGGGACGTTCGCCCGGCCCGGCCAGGTCGTCGTGGTGGGCGATCGCACCCCATGGGAACCGGTTCTGAAGGCGCTGCGCGACCGGTTCGGCGGCATCCCCGTGGCCACGGTCGGCGAGGAGAGGACCGGTGTCACGCTCGTCGGCGGCGGACCGGGAGCCGACGACCTGCTGACCGCCCGCGGCCTGGCCGCCGTGGCCGACGCGGACGTGATCCTCCTCGACCGGCTGGCGCCCCAGGGGGTGGTGGAGGCCCAAGCCCCCCACGCGGAGATCGTGCGCGTGGGGAAATGGCCCGGCCACCACCCGGTGCCGCAGGAGCAGATCCAGTCGATCCTGCTCAACTCGGCCAGGCAGGGCAACCACGTGGTGCGGCTCAAGGGCGGGGACCCCTACGTGTTCGGCCGCGGAGGCGAGGAGGCCGCCGACTGCGAGTCCTGGGGCGTGCCGGTGGACGTGATCCCCGGGATCACCTCAGCGGTCGCCGTCCCCGGCGCCGCGGGGATCCCGGTGACCTTCCGCGACGTCGCCCGGACCTTCACGGTCGCCTCGGGTCACATCCCCTTCTCCGACGACGAGCTGCGCGGCTTCTGCGGCCTGCTGGAGACCGGCGCCACCTTGGTGGTGCTCATGGGCGTGGCCACGCTGCCGCAGCTCGTAGCGGGTCTGGCCAGGCACGGCGCCAGCAGCACCACGCCGGTGGCACTCGTCGAGAAGGGCTTCGGCCCCGAGCAGAAGGTCTACACCTCGACCCTGGACTCGGCGGTCGTCGATCTGGCGGCAGCGGGGTCTCCCGCCGTCACGGTCATCGGGCCGGTCGCCGCGCTGGCGTCGGAGGACCGCGAGCGGGTCCTCGGCGAGCTGACCCCGCATCGGGCCATCGCCCGGCAGTACCCGGCCCCTGACAGCAGTCCGATCAGCACCCCTCCGGAGGACGCCTTGACCCAGACCACGCCAGAACGAGACCCGGGGACCCCGGCCCGGTCAGCGGGAAGGACTGGGGCCCTGCCTGGCCCCCTGTCCGGACGTACGGTCGCGGTGACCGCGCACCGGCGCGCCGACGACCAGATCGGAGCCCTCGAGCGCAAGGGCGCCGCCACCATCGCAGCACCCTCCCTCAAGCTGGTCCCCGTGGGCGAGGATTCCGCGGTCGTCACGGAGACCCGCGAGATGCTCGCCGCCCATCCCGACCTCGTCGTGGTGACCACCGGCTACGGCTTCAAACGCTGGTGGGAGGTGGTCCAGGCCTCCGGTCAGGCCGACGGCGTGCATGCCATGCTGGCCGCCGCCGACATCTGGGTCCGCGGACCCAAAGGGCGCGCCGCCGTCCGCGGGCTGGAGCTGCACGACGTCGGGATCTCGCCCGACGAGACCATCGGCCCCCTGGTCGACGAGATTCTGGAGTCCTACGACCACGACCTGAGCGGGGCGGTGATCGGGTGGCAGGAGAACGGTTACCACGATCGCGAGCAGCGCCAGCGTCTCGTCGACGCCGGGGCCTCGGTGCACACGGTGGTCCCCCACCGCTGGGCTGACGCGGACGACGCGGGCGCCGTTCCCCGGATGATCCGGCAGGTCTGCCGCCGGGAGATCGACGCCGTCACGTTCACCTCGGCGGCGGGTTCGGACGCGGTGCTGTCCACGGCCTCGGAGCTCGGGCTGGAGAAGGAGTTCGTGGCTGCTTTCGGCCCGCCGCCGGAGGGCCAGGAGGCGCGGACGGTCGTGGCCGGCACCGTGGGGCCGGTGACCGCAGCCCCCTTGCAACGGGCGGGTATCCCCGCGCTCGTCCCGGAGCGATTTCGTATGGGCGCTATGATCAACCAGCTCGCCGAGGTTCTGGGGCCACGCCCCTGACCTGCGCCGTCGTCGGATTCCCCCGGGGTGCGTCCACCCCCGGGTTCTCACGCATCGGCGCGTCGGCCGGCGCTGCGCTGCTGGGCTGATCCCGCGGAGCGGCGCCGGTGCTCGTCATCGGCAGGCCAGGTGGGCCGGACGTACGGCTTCTGCCCCAGGAAGGCCCAGCTGATCCACCGGATGCGCCCGAAGGTCACCTCGAACAGGATGGGCAGCGCCAGCCCCGCCACCAGGGCCACCACGAAGACCACGGCATCCGACTCGATCCCCAGCACCCGCATCACGGCCATCCGGGCGGGGGCCGCACCGAAGATGTGCAGCAGGTAGATCGCGAAGGAGAAATAGCCCAGCCAGGCCAGGGGCCGCCACGCGATCGCCTCCCGGAAGGCGAAGAGCGAGGAGATCCCGGCGACCCCCAGTGCCACGCCCAGCGCCATGTCGAGGCGGGACGGAAGCTCTACGGGCGTGAACACCTCCACCGCACGGGCCGCCAGCAGGCCCCCGGCGACGGCGAGCAGCGTCCACCGCCCGGTCGGCATGGAGTCGGGCGAGACATCATCCGGCCTGGAGGCCGAGCAGCAGAAGTAGCCCAGCAGGAAGAAGGGCAGCAGCTGGAAGAACCCGCTCACGGAGAAGATGTCCCACGCCTCCGGGATCCTGACCACGACGGAGAGCAGCGCGGTCGCCCCGATCGCCAGCAAGAGGACACGACGGTCGCGCAACCATCCGAAGGCGTCCGCACAACCGACGACAAGAAAGATCAGAAAGATCGCCTGCAGGAACCACAGGTGGCCGAGACCGAAGACGTACATCCGCCATGCCTCACCGACCTGGAGGTCGCTGTTGGTGCCCGGCGCGAGGGAATGGAACAGCACGAAGACCGTGCCCACCGTCACCAGGGGAACGAGCAGCCGCCTGGTCTTGCCCCAGACGAACTGCCTGCCCCGACCAGGATCTCTGAGCGGCCGCAGACCGTAGACGAACCCCGAGAGGGCGGCGAACAGGGGCATCCTGAGGTCCGCGAGCATCTCGTAGAAATACCGCCACCCCGAGTCATCCGCCACCTGCATGCCGATGGTCGCGTGACCGCCGATGACGTTTCCGGCGACCATGAGGATGATGGCCACTCCACGAAGGCTGTCGATGGAGAGATCGCGCCCCCGCCCCTTCCGCGGGCGCGCTGCAGTGTATTGCTGAACCATGCAAAAAGTGTTTCACGCTCCACAACCGCCAAATGGTGGACGAGACGGCATCACGCGACCGGTGCCGGATCGAGCCCTTCCGCGAGCTCTGCCACCGCGCGGGCCCCGCACAGCTCCGTGGCGGGCAGCGCGGCGGTCGCGCTCCCGGCGGCGACGCCGGTACGGAACGCCTCGCGCAGTTCGCCTCCGCGCGCCAGCGACAGCAGGAAGCCGCCCAGGAAGCTGTCGCCCGCGCCGACCGTGCTCCGGACCTCCACCCGGGGCGTAGGCAGCCGCAGGGTCTGCTCCGCGGTCACGACGATCGCCCCCGCGCCGCCGAGGGTGAGCGCGACGACCTCGCAGCGCCCGGCGTCCACGAGCTCCGTGGCGGCGTCCACCAGGGCGGCGTCGTCGTCAAGGGATGCGCCGGTCAGTTCGCCGAGCTCCCGCTTGCTGGGCTTGATGAGGTAGACGCCCTCGTCGAGCGCGGCTCGCAGCGACTCCCCGGAGGTGTCGACGACGCAGCGGGTGTCGTGCTCGCGTGCGAGACGCGCGATCCTGGCGTAGAAGTCGACGGGCACTCCCGGGGGGAGGCTGCCACTGGGCACCACGAAGCCGTGGTCCGGCATGTCCTCGGCGATCGCGGCCAGCATGTCGCGCCATTCCGGCTCCGTGAGGCTCGGGCCCTGCAGCACGAAGCGGAACTGCTCTCTCGAGCCCGTCTCGTCCACCGTGAAGCTCTCCCGGGTGCTCTCGCCGATGCGGACCACCCGCCCGGCGACGCCCTCCCGTTCCAGCAACTCGCGGTAGGCAGCACCCGTGGGCCCTCCCGCCGTATAGACCGCGAGCGATCGGCCGCCCAGGTTGCGCACCACCCGTGACACGTTGACCCCGCCACCGCCCGGATCGAGCCGCGTGGACCCGCAGCGCATCTTGTGCTCCGCCACGACACGGTCCACCGAGGTGGATACGTCGAGCGCGGGGTTCGGGGTGACGGTCAGGATGGGCGCGTGATGGGTCGCCATGGCCCCAGTCTAGATAGTCCTGCCAGAGGCCGGGCCGGACTGACAGTTCGTCGCCATCAACGATTACACTGACACGAGAACCTTCAGCGATCGGCTCCTGACGCCGTGCGGGCGTCGCCCCGCCTCCGATCGCGCCGCACCACAAGGAAGAGGCACCATGGCTACCGACGAACAGGGACGCAAGATCCGCCGCTACTCCGGCGAAGGCGACCTCATCCCCAGCTTCATCCTGTGGGTCCTGCCGGTGGCCGCCATCCTGGTCAGCTTCTGGCTCTTCACCCTTCCGGACACCTGGTGGTTCGGCGTGGGGATCCTCGTCTACGGAGCCGCGCTGCTGATCCCCACCCTGATCTTCACCCGCAAAACCGCATCCCATTCGACCGGCGGCCGGGAACTGACCCTCGACGTCCCCGCCTCCATCGAGTCGGCGCCGAACCAGGAGGAAGCGCGCGCCTGATCGTCGCTCACCTCCATCTCACCTCGAACGCCTGAGTTCACCTCGAACGCCTGAGGCGCTGGCCGCCGCAGCGCCGCCAGGCCGGAATGCAAGAGGCCCCGCACCGGAATTGGTGCGGGGCTTCTTACCGTGGCGTGGCGACCGTTTCGCCATCCGCCTTAGACGGTGCCCGCGAGCCTAAAGCTCCCCCAAGAGCCACTCGCGAACCGCGCGACACTGCAGAATCTTCAGCGCACCCGCACCCCCGGAGTCCCCAATACTCTCCGGCGGCGTGGATCCGGTGCTGACTGAAGCAGTCGCGCTCTCCCTGTTCCAAGACAAAAAGATAGAGCGCCAATGATGAAAAATCACCCTGCAAAGGATCCTCAGAGGCCACTGTCCCCATAAATACCCTTCGGCCTGTCCCCGGCCCCGTCATATTTGGTTGATACGTCCACATAACGGCTGGCACCTCTGCGCGCCCTCCATGTCATGTGATGTAACACAGCTGCTGGACCGTTCCCGTCCTCCATTGCGCCGCGGCGCGAGGTCGCCCCGCCGCGCCGCGGCCCGTAGCGGGAGGTCAGCTCACCGGAACCGCTGCGGGCTCCTGGATCACCGCCGTGATGACCTCATCGGCCCAGGTCAGGATGGCTCCGTCCACCAGATCCTTCCCTCCGATCCGTGCGGTCTTGGGCTTGGGGACCAGGGCCACGTGGTGGCCGGAGTTGGGTACCGGCAGGTACTTGGCGCCCGGGTACATGCGCTTGAGCCGCATCTGCCGCGACTCCGGGAGGGTGACGGGGCTGAAGCGGATGTTCGGCCCCTGCACGGCCACGTCCACCAGCCCGGCGGCCCTGGCCTTGATCCGCAGGCGGGCGACGTCCAGCAGCAGCCGTGCGGGTTCGGGCAGCTCGCCGTAACGGTCCTGCAGCTCGTCGGCCACCTCCTGGATCCCGGCCTCATCCGCGGCGTTGGCCAGCGTGCGGTAGGCGTCCAGACGCAGCCTCTCCCCCGGCACATAGTCGTGGGGCAGGTGCGCGTTGACGGGCAGCTCGATCTTCATCTCCGCGGGCGCCTCCTCCGCGTCCCCGCGGAACTCGGCCACGGCCTCGCCCACCAGGCGCAGGTACATATCGAACCCGACACCTGCGATATGCCCCGACTGCTCGCCGCCCAGCAGGTTGCCGGCGCCGCGGATCTCCAGATCCTTCTGGGCCAGCTGCAGGCCGGCGCCGAGCTCGTTGTGCGCCGCCACGGCCTTGAGCCGTTCCAGGGCCGTTTCCGTGAGGGGCTTCTCGACGTCGTAGAGGAAGTAGGCGTAGGCGCGCTCGCGGCCGCGTCCCACGCGGCCGCGCAGCTGGTGGAGCTGGGACAGCCCGTACTTGTCCGCCCCGTCCACGATCAGGGTGTTGGCGTTGGCGATATCCAGGCCGGTCTCCACGATCGTCGTGGAGACCAGGACATCGAACCGCTTCTCGTAGAAGTCCACGATGATCTGCTCGAGCTCGTTCTCGCTCATCTGCCCGTGGGCCACGGCGATCCGCGCCTCCGGGACCAGTTCGCGCAGCTCCGCGGCCCGGCGCTGGATGGAGGACACGCGATTGTGCACGAAGAACACCTGCCCCTCGCGCATCAGCTCGCGCCGTACGGCAGCGGTGACCTGCTTGTTGGTATAGGCACCCACATAGGTCAGCACGGGATGCCTCTCCTCCGGCGGGGTCGCCAGGGTCGAGGTCTCCCGGATGCCGGTGAGCGACATCTCGAGGGTTCGCGGGATGGGGGTCGCGGACATGGCCAGCACGTCCACGTTGGTGCGCATGGCCTTGAGCTTCTCCTTGTGCTCGACGCCGAAACGCTGCTCCTCGTCGATGATCACCAGCCCCAGGTCCTTAAACTTGACCTCCGAGCCGAGCAGGCGATGGGTGCCGATGACCACGTCGACGGTGCCGTCGGCCAGGCCCTTCAGGACCTCGCGGGACTCCTTGGGCGTCTGGAACCGCGACAGGGACGCCACCCGGATGGGGAAACCCGAATACCGTTCGCCGAAAGTCTCCGTGTGCTGCTGACCCAGCAGCGTCGTGGGGACCAGCACCGCCACCTGCTTGCCGTCCTGCACGGCCTTGAAGGCCGCCCGCACGGCCACCTCGGTCTTGCCGTAGCCCACATCGCCGGAGATCAGCCGGTCCATGGGCACCTCGCGCTGCATGTCCGCCTTGACCTCGTCGATGGTGGTCATCTGGTCAGGGGTCTCGATGTAGGGGAAGGCGTCCTCCAGCTCCCGCTGCCAGGGGGTGTCCTGGCCGAAGGCATGGCCGCGGGTGGCCATACGCGCCGAGTAGAGGCGGATCAGCTCGCCCGCGATGTCCTTGACCGCGCGCTTGGCTGCCTTCTTCTTCTGGTTCCAGTCCGCCCCGCCCATCTTGGACAGCGCGGGGGTCTCCCCGCCCACATAGCTGGAGATCTGATCCAGCTGGTCGGTGGGCACGAACAGCCGGTCCTTGGGACCGTTGCGCTTGGACGCGGCGTATTCGAGCACCAGATACTCGCGCATGGGCCGCGGCTGCCCCGCCGTGGGCGTGGCGCCCGCGATGGGCCGGGCGATCAGCTCCACGAACTGCCCGATGCCGTGCTGCTCGTGCACCACGAAGTCCCCCGCCTTCAGCGCCAGCGGGTCCACCGCGTTGCGACGACGGCGCTGCGGCAACTGCCGCGAGTTCTTGGCCGCATAGGCCGACGACCTGCCCAGGAGATCCGGCTCCGTGAGGAACGCGATCTTGGTCCCGTCCAGGACGAACCCGGTACCGGCGGTCGCGCAGGTCAGTTCCACCAGCCCCGCCTGGGGGGCGTCCGTGAGGGAATCGTGCCGGGCGGCCGGCACGTCGGCGTCGTGCATGAGCTCCGCGAGCCGCTGCAACGGGCCCGGTCCTTCGGTCACCACGACCACGCGCCAGCCGTCGCCCACCGACTCCCGCAGGTGGTCGAGCACCGCCTCGACGTCGCCGCCGAATGACCTGGGTTCTCGTCCGGCAACCGTGAGGGTGTCGGCGTCGGAATCCAGAAGACGGATGACCTCGGCGTCGGTGTCCGCTGTGACGTCGGCCAGGGAGGAATCCACGGGAAGCGCGGTGGTGGCCCACCAGCTCAGGCGATAGTCCAGGGCGGTTTCCCGGGCCTGCTCCAGGGTCTGGAACGAACCGCTGTCCAGGGTGCGCCCCTGGTCCCCCACCCCGGCCATGTCCAGCGGCGCGACGTCGGTGTCGGCGGCGGACTCCCACGCCGCGGCCAGGAACTCCTCGTTGGTGGCCACCAGGTCGGCCGCGCGCGTGCGCACCTTCTCCGGCTCCATCACCACGATCAGGGAGTCCTGGGGGAGCAGCGAAGCGAACGGCACCATACGGTCGGCAAGCAGCGGGGCCAAGGACTCCATGCCCTCGGCGTAGATGCCGCCGGCGATCTTCTCCAGCAGGGCCTCGGCACCCGGGAGCCGACTCGTGAGCTTGGCCGCCCGCGACTGGACGTCGGGGGTGATCAGCAGCTCGCGGCACGGAGGTGCCACGATGCGCTGCGGATGGTCCACGCCTTGCAGCGTGCGCTGATCGGCCACTCCGAACCAGCGCAGCTCGTCGATCTCGTCGCCGAAGAACTCCACGCGCACCGGATGGTCGGCCGTCGGGGGGAACACGTCCACGATCCCGCCGCGCACGGCGAACTCGCCGCGCCGGGTCACCATGTCGGTACGTCCGTAGGCCGCGGCCACCAGTGATTCGACCACCTCGTCGAAGGACCGCTCGGTGCCCTGTTCCAGGATCACAGGAGTGAGGTCTCCCAGCCCCTGGACGACGGGCTGCAGCAGTGAGCGGACGGGAGCGACGACGACGTCCAGCGGTTCCTGTCCCGGGTGGGTCAGCCGGCGCATGACCTCCAGACGGCGGCCCACGGTATCCGACCGGGGCGAGAGCCGTTCGTGCGGCAGCGTCTCCCAGGCGGGGAAGTCCGTGATCTGCGCCTCCGGTGCCCACGCAGGCAGTTGCGCAACGATGTCCTCGGTCTCCCGGCCCGTGGCAGTGACGATGAGCAGGACGGGACGGGCGCCGTCGGGCGCCGAGTCTCTGGAGGCGGGCGCCGTCCGCATCCCTTCGAGCAGCTGCCCGAAGAGAGCGGGCCGCAGGCCGTCGGTGACGCTGATGATCGTCTCGGCCGACCGCTCCGCCGGCGGCAGCGCAGCCTGCGCTCGGACATTGTCGACTGAGCGCTCTTGGGTCAGCACTGAGGCCAGACCGGTCAAGGACATGGTGAAACGAACTCCTGCGCGAGGGGTGGTGAGGTGCTCGCCCAGGCTACTCCCCCGCGCAGACACCTACTATCGGTGGGCCGCCCATGCACGACGTGTGAGTCCTGCGTACGGGCTCTGCCTGCCGGATACGGACCCTGCCCGGCGGAACAGCACAGTTCCCGATTGGCTGGCCAAGCAGTGAAGACCGGATGAGCCGATAGCTGAGGGAGCTGAACACCGGGCTCTGAACTCTGGAAATTTCCTTTTGTGAATTGTCTTCGGGGGCTTGTTCTGGGTTGTTTTCGGGCTTGTGTTGTCCGACCCTCGTGGGAGGCTGGGAGCATGAACGGGGCAGGTCAGAAGGGGTTCGGGCCCTTCGAAGACGCTGAAGGGAACGGGGTCCATCGCGGTCTGGGGCAGGGCCCCGCCAACACCCCCGCCGGTGACACTGCCGGTGCTGGCAGAGGCAACGACGATGCCGGTGGCCACGACGAACCCCTGACCGGCGTTCCCGGCGCTGCTAAGACCAGTGGCACTGATGCGGCCCAGGAGCCCCTGGAGCTTTCCTTCCTCGACGGTGCCACCGCTCAGCATCTGGTGGCCGGTATTCAGGCGGCGGCCCGGATAGAGGCCGCCGCCCGAGGACGCCTCCTACGCTTGACCGCAGACCTGTACGAGGCGGCGTTAGCACGCCGGGGTGAGACCCTGCCCGAGCGCCTAGCTGCCGCTGGGCCGTGGGCAGCGGCGGCTCTGGCCCAGGGGTCGGCGGATGTGGTGGTTGGTGATGTGGCCGCGGAGATCGCGGTGGCCTTGATGCTCCCGGCCGGTACCGCCCAGGCGACGGTGGCTGAGGCGTTGATTTTCGCCACGGATCTGCCCCGCGCCCTGGCCGCTTTGGAGGCCGGTGAGATCACCTGGGCCCAGGCACGGGTGATCCTCACTCACTGGCGGGCCATCATCGAAGACACCCCCACCCCCAGAGCCTTGGCCCGGATGAACGAGAACGACCGCCAGGCAGCCCTGGCGGTGGCCCGTCGCCTGGAAGAACAGGCCACCACCCTCGTGGCGGAGCTGTTGGTCCGGGCCCCGCAAGTAACGGCCACTCAGTTGGGTGACTACGCCCGCCGCCGCCGCGCTGCCCTGGGTGCGGCGGGCCACCGGCGGGCTTGTGCCGCGGCCAGGCGCCGCCGCGACGTCTGGGTGATACCGGAGGATGACGGCCTGGCCACCCTGTGTGCTCTGTT